>NZ_ABLD01000026.1 GCF_000172415.1 Paraburkholderia graminis C4D1M | reverse complement strand
CCTCGGCGGGGTTTTTTATTGCGCCCGGCAATTCGCCGAGTTCGCGCGCGGCGATTATCTTCGCAATATAAAAGCGGCGGTTCGCAGTTACGCGAACACGCGCCGCGCGTGAATGCCGAGTCCCGTTGCGACACTCGCGAGACGGTCGCCGAATACCGCTTCCGCATCGGGGAATGCCGCCGCCAACGCGCCGGATAGAAACGCGAGGCCGGTCGAGCCGCCCGTGAAGTAAATCGCGCTCACGTCGCGAATTGACACGCCGGCGGTCTGCACGGTGTCGCGCGCCGCCGCCACGATGCGGCGCGTTTCGTCCTCTCCCGCTTCGATGAGTTGCGCCTCGTCGAATGCAAGGCGCAGATCGTCTTCGACTTCGTCGAGGTCGATCACCGTCTCGCCGCCCGCGGCGACGCCGATTTTCGCCTCTTCCGCATGCGCGGCCAGCGCGTGACCAAGGCGCCGCTCGACCACGCGCATCAGCCGATCATGGTGTTTAACTTCCGTGAACAGGTGCCGCATGAGCGCCAGTTCGCTGACGCGCTTCGGTGCATAAACGGTATTGATCAGGTGCCACGTCGCCAGATCGAAATAGACGCGGTTCGGAAGTTCGCGGCCTTCGGGATCGAGCGACTGATAGCCGAGCTCGCGAAGAATCGTCGCCAGTTCGACGCGGCGGTCAAAGTCCGTGCCCGCGACGTGCACGCCGTGATGGGCCAGCACGTCGTCCTTGCGCTCGACGCGGTTCATCCGCTCGGGTCCGACGCGCACCAGTGAAAAGTCCGACGTACCGCCGCCGATGTCGGCCACCAGCACGAGCCCTTCCTGCGTGAGGCGCGATTCGTAGTCGAATGCGGCCGCGATCGGCTCATACTGGAAGTGAATGTCCCGCAGGCCCACCGCGCGTGCCGCCGCTTCGAGCTGCTTTTGCGCCATCTGATCGGCGCGCGGATCGTCGTCGACGAAGAATACCGGGCGGCCCAGCACCGCGCGCTCGATCGGCGCGCCCGTGGCTTTCTCCGCCGAGCGCTTCAGATGGTCGAGGAAGATCGCGATGATATCGGTGTACTTGATTGCCGTGCCGTCGCCGAGATCGGTTGAATGGTCGGCAAGCGGCGAGCCGAGGATGCTTTTCATCGAGCGCATCAGCCGGCCGTCGAAACCGTCGATGTACGCCGCGAGCGCCGCGCGTCCGAACTCGCGGGTGTCTTCGTCGGTATTGAAGAACACCGACGTAGGCAGCGTCGTATAGGCGCCTTCGACGGCTGCGAGCCTGAGCGCCGCGCCGTCAGGAACGGCTACGGCGGAGTTGGAAGTACCGAAGTCAATCGCGCAATAGTTCATGGCAGGAATGGCCGCTCACGGCTGGCGCGCACAGGTAGGAGCGGCTTTGTATCACGAAAGCCGGATCAGCATCAACTTGCCAAAAGCGCGAAGGCGCGCAACAGGGCGCCGAAGCCGCGGAATAGAAGTTGCTGCATAGGCCAGTTCGAGCCGCCGCATTTCAACGATTCAGGAGACCACTAGCAATGAGCGCGCCGCCTGCCGCCGACGTCCAGCGAAAAACCGCCGGGATCATCGAAACGGATTTGCCGTCCCGGCTCGACCGCCTGCCGTGGGGGCGCTTTCACACGTTGATCGTCGTCGCGCTGGGCGTGACGTGGCTTCTCGACGGACTCGAAGTGACGCTCGCCGGAGCGGTCGCGAGCGCGCTGAAGTCGAGCCCGTCGCTGCATTTCACCAACGCGGACGTGGGGCTTGCCGGCAGCGCCTACATTGCCGGCGCGGTGCTCGGCGCACTCGGCTTCGGCTGGCTCACGGACCGGCTGGGCCGGCGCAAGCTCTTCTTCATCACGCTCGCGGTCTATCTGACGGCGACTGCGGCGACCGCCGTGTCGTGGAATCTCGCCAGTTTCCTGCTGTTCCGCTTTCTGACGGGCGCGGGCATCGGCGGCGAATACACCGCGATCAATTCGACGATTCAGGAGTTCACGCCGCCTCGCGTGCGCGGCTGGATCGATCTCGCCATCAACGGCACGTTCTGGGTCGGCGCGGGTCTCGGCGCCGCCGGTTCGCTGATCCTGCTCGATCCGAATCTGCTGCCGGGCGACTGGGGCTGGCGCGCGTGCTTTCTGATCGGCGCCGTGCTTGCATTAACCATCTTGCCCATGCGCATCTGGGTGCCCGAAAGCCCGCGCTGGCTGCTCACGCACGGGCACGAGCGCGATGCGCGCGCGATCGTCGAAGGAATCGAAACGCGTTTTCGCAGCGAAGGTCACGCGCTGGCCGCCGACGGCCTCACGCGCCTGCGTCTGCGTGCGCGCGGCCACACGCCGCTGCGCGAGGTGTTCCACACGCTTTTCAATCTGCACCGACGGCGCGCGCTGGTCGGCCTTTCGCTGATGACCGCGCAGGCGTTCTTCTACAACGCCATTTTTTTCACCTACGCGCTGGTGCTGACGGACTTCTACGGCGTGCCGGGCGACCATATCGGCTGGTATCTGCTGCCCTTCGCGCTCGGCAATTTTCTCGGGCCGCTGATGCTCGGCCGGCTGTTCGACGTGATCGGGCGGCGCAAGATGATTGCGTCGACCTACGGCATTTCGGCGATTTTGCTGACGGTAAGCGGCTACCTGTTCCAGCAGCATGTGCTGACGGTCGTCACGCAGACCGCCTCGTGGATGGTGATTTTCTTCTTCGCGTCGGCTGCGGCGAGTTCGGCTTATCTCACCGTGAGCGAATCGTTTCCGCTGGAGATCCGCGCGCTCGCCATCGCCGTGTTTTACGCGTTCGGCACGGCGCTCGGCGGGATCGCCGGCCCGGCTTTCTTCGGACGGCTGATCGACACGCATCAGCGCAGCGAGGTGTTCTCGGGTTACCTGGTCGGTTCCGCGCTGATGCTCGCGGCCGCCGTGATCGCGGCGATCTGGGGCGTGGATGCGGAGCGCAAGTCTCTCGAGCATGTGGCCACGCCGCTTTCGAGCGTGAGCGATGACGAGGCGGCTTAACGAAGTCGCTTTTACGCAGCCGATAAAAAAACGCGCGGTCGGCGCCGCGCGTTTCTTCCCGACGTATCCAGCAACGTAAGCTAGCTCAGAACGGCTTCTTCCAGCCGCCGCTGTAGGCGATTTCCGCAAGCGGCAAACGCTGGCGCACCGACTTCTCGCGTTCGCGCAGAACCGGGTCGAGCTTGTCGACCTCGCCGTAATGACCAAGCGAAATCATCGCGATCGGTTCGACATCATTCGGCAGATCGAAAGCGGTGCGGAACGCGTTCTGGTCGAAGCCGCTCATCTGATGCGCGGCGAGGCCGAGCGCATGCGCCTGCAGCACGAGCGCCATCGCGGCTGCGCCGGCGTCATATTGCGCGCAGCGATTCACTTCGCCCTTGGCGGTGCGCGTTTGCGCGGTCACGGCGATCAGCACGGGCGCGGGCGCGTTCCAGCCCTGGTTGAACGGTACGAGCGTGGCGAACGCCTGCTTGAACGCCACTTCGTCGGCGCTGCGGTC
This sequence comes from Paraburkholderia graminis C4D1M, assembly GCF_000172415.1. Classification (GTDB taxonomy): domain Bacteria; phylum Pseudomonadota; class Gammaproteobacteria; order Burkholderiales; family Burkholderiaceae; genus Paraburkholderia; species Paraburkholderia graminis. Next base: position 93,356 of record NZ_ABLD01000026.1, on the reverse strand, counting down.
GAACACCAGAAAACGCCAGGGCTGCGCGTTATACGACGAAGGCGCCCAGCGAGCCGCTTCGAGCACTGCGCGCAGATTGTCGCGGCTCACCGGTTCGCTCGAATACGCGCGCGGGCTCCAGCGACCGGCAATCAACTCGTGAATGGCAACTTCGGTAGGGGCGGGTTTGTGGGTCATGCGCTTCTCTCAATAGAAATTCATGATCGCGGGCGGCTGCCCGAGGCCACATAGCATACCCAAGGTTCGACGCGCGCGCTGCCCGATGCGTACGGTTCTTTTTGCTCAGATGGCAAGACGCGGGTGCGCCGCAGCGCCGCCCGCGTTACTCCATGTGTGGCGTCAGATCGGCTGCGGCTCCGGCGCCTTGGCGGGCCGGTTGATCCGCAACACGATGACCGCGGCCACGAGACACAAACCGCCCGAAATCATCGACGCCACTGTGTACGTGCCGAGGCTCGCGCGCAGCATGCCCGCGCCGAGCGCCGCGAACGCCGCGCCGAGCTGATGCCCGGCCACGACCCAGCCGAACACCACGGGCGCCGCCTCCTTGCCGTAGACGTCCGTGGCGAGACGCACGGTCGGCGGCACGGTCGCGATCCAGTCGAGGCCGTAGAACACGGCGAAAAGCGGCAAACCGAAAAAGTCGATGCCAAAGGCGTGCGGCAGATACATCAGCGACAAGCCGCGCAGCCCGTAATACCAGAACAGCAGCACACGGCTATTGAAGCGGTCGGACAGCCAGCCGGAGAGCGTCGTGCCGAACAGATCGAAGATGCCCATCGCGGCCAGCAGCGACGCGCCCTGCACTTCGGTCATCCCGTAATCGCCGCACATCGCGATCAGGTGAGTGCCGACGTAACCGTTCGTGCTCGCGCCGCAAATGAAGAAGCTGAAGAACAGCAGCCAGAAATCGCGCGTCTTGCTCGCCATGGCAAGCGTGCCGAACGCGATCGCGAGCGGATTCTGCTTCGTGGCCGTAGCGGCCGCGGGTGCGTCATGCGGCTCGCCGTAGGGACGCAGCGCGACATCCGACGGACGCTCAGGCAGCAAAAAGGCGACGAGCGGCAGCACGATCGCCGCAGCCGCCGCGACGACCCACACGACCTGGCGCCAGCCGTAATGCTCGGCGATGGCCGCGAGCATCGGCAGGAACACGAGTTGGCCGGTCGCCGAACTCGCCGTGAGAATACCCATCACGAGCCCGCGGTGCGTGGTGAACCAGCGCGTCACCACAGTCGCCGACAACGACAGCGCCGCCACACCCGTCGAGCCGCCGACCATCACGCCCCAGACGAGGATCATCTGCCACGGCTGGGTCATCAGCGAGGACAGCGCGACGCCCGTCGCCATCGTGCCGAGCGCGATCAGCAGCGTGGGACGCACGCCGAAGCGCTGCATGGCCGCCGCCGCGAACGGCCCCATCAACCCGTAAAGCGCGATGTTGACCGAGATCGCGAGCGAAATCGTCGCGCGGCTCCAGCCGAACTGATGCTCGAGCGGCACCATCATCACGCTCGGCGTGGCGCGCGTGCCGGCGGCCGCGAGCAACACCAGAAACACCACCGCGACCGTCAACCAGCCGTAGTGAAAACGCCTGCCTATCAGTCTTGCTGCCCAGTTCATCGGCTCTCCTGTCGCGCGGATTCGAGTTGCCCGCACGGGTCGTGTTCGTACTATTACGGTTTCCGTAAGGGACTTGTGACAGATCAGTCACAATCAGTGTTGCGATCTTAGTTACCGGTCGGTAACATGTCAAGGCGTCGATTGAATCAAGGGGCCGTCCATGTCTGAAAGCCATACTTCCAAACGAGCCGGTTCGCGCGCTGCGTCTGCGACTGCGCCCGCCTCACGGCGCGTGCGCGCAACGCAGACGACCGGCCCCGAAGCGCAGCAGCATTTGCTGCGCGCCGCGGACGAACTGTTCTATCGCGACGGCGTGCGGGCGGTCGGCGTCGATGCGGTTGTCGAGCGGGCCGGCGTGAACAAGATGAGTTTGTACCGCCAATTTTCGTCGAAAGACGAACTCGTGATGGCCTATCTCGAGCGCAAGGACGCGCAATTCTTCGGTTACGTGGAGAAGAGCTTCGCGAAACATCCCGGCGAGCCGGCGAAGCAGTTGCAGCAATATTTCGACGACCTCGCGGCGCGGGCGTCGCTTGAAGACTATCGCGGCTGTCCGTTCGTGAACGTCGCCGTCGAGTTTTCCGATACCGAACACGCGGCCCGCCAGTTCGTGTTTCGCAACAAGGAGCGCCTGCTCGCGCGCCTGACGGAACTGGCGACAGCCGCCGGCGCCGACGATCCGGAGATGCTGGCGAACGCGCTCGCTTTGCTGATCGAGGGTGTGTACGCGGCGAGCCAGACGTATCGCGCGGGATCGGGGCCGGTGCTCGCCGCGCCGAAAGCGGCGGCATTATTGATCGCGGCGGCTTGCGGTGCGAAGCCAGCGTCTTAGGCTTTGTTTGCTGGTCCAATTTCTTGCGGCAGTGGCGCAACGCAGACACACGCGCGCCCGTTAAAATGGCGCTTTGCCTCTCCCGCCGCTTGCCGCCTGCCATGCCGTTGCCCGCCGAATCGCACGATGCTGTCGTTGCCGCCACCCGTCACTGGCTGACTGAGGCCGTCATCGGGCTCAACTTGTGCCCGTTCGCCAAGGCCGTGCATGTGAAAGGGCAAATCCGCTACGCCGTGAGCGATGCGATAAACCTGGAAGGCGTGCTGGCCGATCTGGAAAACGAACTGAACACGCTAGTCGGCGCGGACCCGGCGGCCGTGGACACGACGCTGTTAATCCTGCCTCAAGCGCTAGGCGATTTTCTCGATTACAACGACGCGCTATTCTTCGCCGAAAGAATGCTGAAGCAGCTTCGGCTCGAAGGCATTATCCAGATTGCGAGTTTTCACCCGTTGTATCAGTTCGAAGGCGCCGATCCCGACGACATCGAGAATTACACGAATCGCGCGCCGTATCCGATTCTGCATTTACTCAGAGAAGACAGTATTGAGCGCGCGGGTCAGGCGTTTCCCGATGCCGAACAAATCTACGAGCGGAATCAGGAAACACTGCGGCGAATCGGATTGGCCGGCTGGAATAAATTGATGAAAATCTGATTCAGGCGGAAACGAAAAACCGCTCTTTCAGTTCCTCGATACCCAGTGTCTGCATCACTTCGCTGAGCCGCTCGGCCGGGCGCCGGCGCGGCAAGTCCTTGAACTGGGCGATGATCAGTTCGTTTTTCATCGAATGCTCCCAGCCCACCAGTTCCGTTACGCTGACCTGATAACCGTGCGCCTCCAATTGCAGGCAGCGCAGCACGTTGGTAATCTGGCTGCCGAATTCGCGCGTATGCAACGGATGCCGCCAGATTTCCGTTAACGCGTGACCCAGCGATTTACTTTTGTTTTGACGTAAAACGCCCGCGACTTCAGCCTGGCAACACGGCACCACAACAATGTATTTAGCTTTCTTTTCGAGGGCGAAGCGAATGGCGTCGTCGGTTGCGGTATTGCACGCGTGAAGCGCCGTGACGATGTCGATTTGCGCCGGCAGTTTGTCGGACGTAATGGATTCCGCCACCGACAGATTCAGAAACGACATGCCCTTGAAGCCGAGCCGCGCCGCCAGTTCCTCCGAGCGGGTCACGAGTTCTTCGCGCGTTTCGATGCCGTAAATGTGCGACGCCCCACCCGCGGCATCCTGAAACTCCTTGAAGAACAGGTCATACAGGATAAAACCTAGATATGACTTGCCGGCGCCGTGGTCGACGAGCGTGACCGCGCCCTTCTGGTCCTTCACGTCCTTGAGCAGAGGCTCGATGAACTGGAACAGATGGTAGACCTGCTTCAGCTTGCGGCGGCTGTCCTGGTTCATCTTGCCGTCGCGCGTCAGGATATGCAGTTCCTTGAGCAGCTCGATGGACTGGTTGGGGCGGATTTCGTGGGTTTTGCTGGACATCGTGGGGGACCGTCGGCAAATGCAGCGTGAACGTGCGTCAGGTGACGGAAAAGAGCATAAGTTGCTGCCAGTTTACCCAAACGGCGGCCCTTTCACCGGCGAGCGTGCAAAAGTTGCAGGAAACGCTGCGTTCCTGGAACGCTTCCTGCTCTTTCCGGCGCGACCTGGGTCGTTTGGCGCCTGACGCGGATTCTCGCAGAACCGTTCAGCGCCGCCGTGGTCCCAAAGGCATAAGCCGGGGTGCCTATAACAACAAGCTGTCGGCCGTCGTCACGAACGCATGGCCCAAATGCATGTGGGGAGGACGGTCCGGTAACACGGGCCGAACGTTACGTAACCGACGGCGCGCCGCGAGCTCAACTGGACGCGCGCCCGGACAATAGAAGAGGCAGCAATGGATACGGTACCCAACGGAAACGTCGAACAGAAGTTCCAGGAAATGATGGCGAAGCTCACCGCCATGCCCGCCTGGACGGAGAAACAGCAGCTCGAACTGGAGATGGCGCGCGACATCTCGACGGAAATGCTTCGCCTCGCCGAAGTCATGCGCGACGGCAGCGTCGACATGGAAACATGCCTGACGCTTCTCAAGTACGCGAAAGTGCTGGACTTCGTGATGACGACGCTCGCTTCGCGGCGCGACATCAAACCGCAAACGCTGCGCGTGATCTTCAAGCTGGCCGGGCTCAAGGTCGACGAGGCTTATCCGAGCTGAAAGCTCGTGAATCGCGCGTGCAGCGCGTGTGCAGACGACGCGCGTTCCACGCCGCGACTCGCGCGAGCGGCCAAAGCGCCGCTCGCCTCTGCCGCGAGTCGGCGCTTCGTTCTCTCGTGCCTGACTTCAGATCCGCCGCTCGAATCCGCGATTCACATGCGCGGCGCCTCTACCGGCGGCGTGCCTTCGTGAAAGAGCGTCCTCAATTGCGAGCGCAATTCCGGCGAATCAGCATGTTTGTGCACACTGACGGCGTGCTGCACGGCCGCGTCGAGCAGTTCGTCCTCGTTATCGGCCGATAGCGCGACCGTGCAGTTCATTTCGCTCGGGAACTCGCGGCAGTCGATGTAATGGCGGGTCATGGCAGTCTCCTTGATCGACATATGTGAACCTCCACGCGGGCCGTAAGGCGCGAACCCGCAGCTCACCCGTCACGCCACGGCATGCGGTGCGGCAACGAAGATCAGTGGAATCGACGCGGGAACGACGCGAATTGCGCCCGATGGAAGGTGTCCAAAAATTATAGTTCGCGATGCTGAATAACAAAGCGGCGCGCCGGCATGCGCTGCGGTATCGACGCGCCGAAATGTAGCGTTCTGGCGTCCGTGGCGGCGGTGCACGCGTTTGCTCCGGCCCGCCTGCAATGTGAAAATAGCGCCCTTCGCAGCGCCGACAGGGCAGCTTGATTTCCTGGTCAGCGCTTGTGCCGTCATTCGGCTTCAGCCGTGAGTTACAGCGGCGGCGCGCCGCCTTTTCCCTTATCCACAGGCCCGCATGTCATCTTCATTCGATTCCGCCCGGGTCGCCGTGATCGGCGGCGGACCCGCCGGCTTGATGGCCGCCGAGGCGCTTTGCCTGCAAGGCGTGCAGGTCGACGTCTACGACGCGATGCCCTCCGTCGGCCGCAAATTCCTGATGGCGGGCAAAGGCGGCATGAACATCACGCATTCGGAGCCGCTCGAGCCGTTTCTCGATCGCTATGGCGCGCGCCGCCCGTGGATCGCGCCGCTCTTCGAGGCGTTCGGTCCCGACGCGTTGCGCGCCTGGCTGCATGATCTTGGCGTCGAGACGTTCGTCGGCAGTTCGGGACGCGTTTTTCCAACCGACATGAAAGCCGCGCCGATGCTGCGTGCGTGGCTGCATCGGTTGAAGGAAAGCGGTGTGCGCTTTCACATGCGGCACAAGTGGAGCGGCTGGAACGGCTCGCAAACGGGCGGTGTAGCCGGCGCGTCCGCGCACGCGGCGGCCCGCTTGCGGTTCGAGACGCCTGACGGCGAACGGCTCGTCGACAGCGACGCCGTCGTGCTGGCACTGGGCGGTGCAAGCTGGCCGCGGCTCGGCTCCGACGCGGCGTGGGTGCCGTTCATCACCTCGCAAGGCGTCGATGTGCGCCCTCTGCAACCCGCGAACTGCGGCTTCGACGCCGACTGGAGCCCTTATCTGCGCGAGCGTTTCGCCGGTCAGCCGGTGAAGTCCGTGGCCATTTCACTGACCGATGTAGACGGAAAAGTCCACAATCGACAAGGTGAAATACTTCTGACCGAAACGGGCCTCGAAGGCAGTCTGATCTATGCGCTTTCGGCGCCTATTCGTGAGCGGATTCTCGCTGACGGCGAACTCACGATCTCGCTGGACCTGGCGCCGGGCTTGGCTCTCGAGCGGGTGATCGCGGAAGTGACGAGGCCGCGCGGCTCACGTTCGATGTCGAGCCATCTGCAGGGAAGAGTCGGCATTAGCGGTGTAAAACTGGCCCTGCTGCACGAAATTCTGCCGAAGGACGTTTTCGCCGATTCGACGCGTCTCGCGCACGCAATCAAGGCGCTGCCGGTGCGGCTGTTGCGCGCACGGCCAATTGCGGAAGCGATCAGCAGCGCCGGCGGCATTCCGTTCGAGGCGCTGGATCGGCATCTGATGATCGAAAGTTTGCCGGGCGTTTTCTGCGCCGGGGAAATGCTGGATTGGGAAGCGCCGACGGGCGGTTATCTGCTAACGGCGTGTTTCGCGAGCGGGTTGGTGGCGGGGCGTGGGGCAGCGGCGTTTGTTGGAGCGCGGGACAGGTTGTCGTGAGGTGTGTGGCACGGCTGAGTGCCGCGGTGGCGAAGGGTGCGGAAGCCCGGCCGAATGGCGGGCGCTCCGCGGAGTAGAGCCGAACGGGCGTCGGGCGTTGCGCGTTGGGCGTTGGGCGTTGGGCGTTGGGCGTTGGGCGTTGGGCGTTGGGCGTCGGGCGTTGGGCGTCGGGCGTCGGGCGTCGGGCGTCGGACATTGAGGCGACTGATAGGCCAAACGGCCGCCACCGCCCCAAACTGCGCCTCTAAGCCCGCGCCCTCAAGCAATCGTCAACCCCGCGCCTTGAGTCGCCAAAGCGACGTCATCTCCGCCGCCCGCGCCTTGTGCAGCGGGTCACTCTCGTCGGTCGACTTGGGATGCCGCGGACGAATATCCTCGCGCGCCACCACCGTCAGCCCCGCATCCGCGATCGCGGCAAGCAACCAGTCGCGCGTGCGCAACCCGAGATGCTCGGCAAAATCCGACAGAATCAGCCAGCCCTCCCCGCCCGGTGACAGATGTTCCGACAAGCCCTTGAGGAAACCGAGCAGCATGCGGCTGTCCGGATCGTAGACCGCGTATTCGATCGGCGAAGCGGGCCGCGCCGGCACCCACGGCGGATTGCACACGACGAGTGGCGCGCGCCCTTCCGGAAACAGATCGGCTTGCACCACATCGACTTGCTGCTCGTATCCGAGCCGCGCCAGATTCTCGCGCGCGCATGCAAGCGCTCGCGGGTCCTGGTCGGTCGCGACGATCTTCTTCACGCCGCGTTTCGCGAGCAGCGCCGCCAGCACGCCCGTTCCCGTGCCAACGTCGAACGCCTTGTTCAGCGAAGGCAACGGCGTGCGCGCGACGAGATCCACATATTCACCGCGCACCGGCGAAAACACGCCGTAATGCGGATGAATCCGGTCACCGAGCGCGGGAATCTCCACGCCCTTCTTGCGCCACTCGTGCGCGCCGATCATGCCGAGCAGCTCGCGCAGCGACACGACCGACGCCTCATCGGTCGGCGGGCCGTACGTTTCGATGCACGCCTGCCGCACGTCGGGCGCGCGGCGCAGCGGAATCGCGTACTCGGCGTTGAGCGGAATCAGGATCATGCCGAGCGTGCGCGCGCGCTGCGACTGCGTCTGCCGATGCAGATTAAACGCGTCGAGCGGCGTCTCACCCTGCTTGCGCGGTTTGCGCTCGAGCCGCCGCGTGACCGCCTGCAGCAATTGGCGCGCGTTCTGAAAGTCGCCGTTCCACAACAGCGCGGTGCCTTCACAGGCGAGCCGGTAGGCCGAGTCCGCGGTGGTCCGGTCGTCGGCGACGATCACGCGTTTCGGCGGCGGCACCGCCGCTTCGGAGCGCCAACGTGCGGTGCGGGGGCCGTCGGCTTCCGGCCAGGTGATGCTTGCAGGGCTGTTCATGATGAAGTGGGTCGTTTTGCGAAAGGCGCGTCGCGGCGCGCGGCGGGTGGCGAGACCTCATCGAATGTAGACAGTTTTGTCCACTATCGACAAGGTGAAAGAGATATGGCGATTTTAGCCCTCACCCGCGCTCACCTCGACCGGTTTCAAAGCCGGTGACAAAGCGCCGATTGGCCAATAAAAAACGGGGTTCCTGACTGAACAGAAACCCCGTTTCGCACAACTGGTGCCGGCTGCAGGACTCGAACCCGCCACCTCATGATTACAAGTCAAGCGCTCTACCTGATGAGCTAAGCCGGCATGAGGCCGTGATTCTACTTCATTTTACGATCTTGAGGCGAGCCCTCCCGCCACCTTTCGAGCCGTCGTCGTCGGGCTGATCGCCCTGCGGCGCGCGCTCGGCTTTGGCGGCGGCATCCTCGGCTGCTGGCGCCTTTTCGACCGCACGCGGCGCGCTCGACACGCTCGACGCAGTCGGCGCACTTGGCGCGGCGGACGGCTCGACCGTTTCGGCGTCGGCGCCCGAATCCTGCGCCTCGCCGCCTGTCGACTCGACCGGGAACGCCATGCCTTGCCCGTTTTCGCGCGCGTAGATGGCGAGGATATTGGCGATAGGCACTTCGATCTTGTGCGACTTGCCGGAGAAACGGGCGCTGAACTCGACCCACTCGTTGCCCATCTGCAGTTGGCTCGTGGCCTCGAAGCTGATGTTCAACACGATCTCGTTGTCGCGCACAAACTGCCGCGGCACACGCGTCTGATTGTCGACGCGCACTGCAATGTGCGGCGTGTAGCCGTTATCCGTGCACCATTCGTACAGCGCGCGCAACAGATAAGGCTTGGTGGAAATCTCTTGCATCAGCAGTCCTCTTACCGGGCGCGGTCGCCGCGCGCGTCTGGCCGCGCGGCGCCCTTGCCCAAAGCCAAACTCAACGACGCATCACCTTTTCCGACGGCGTCAGCGCCTCGATATAAGCCGGACGGCTGAAAATGCGCTCGGCGTACTTCATGAGCGGCGCCGCGTTCTTCGACAGTTCGATGCCATAGTGATCCAGACGCCACAAGAGCGGCGCAATAGCGACGTCGAGCATCGAGAACTCTTCGCCGAGCATGTACTTGTTCTTCAGGAAGATCGGCGCGAGTTGCGTCAGACGGTCGCGAATCGCGAGGCGCGCCTTCTCGTGGTTCTTCTCCGCAGCCTTGCCCTTTTCGTTCTCGAGCGTGCCGACGTGGACGAACAGCTCTTTCTCGAAGTTCAGCAGGAACAGGCGCGCGCGCGCACGCTGGACCGGATCGGCCGGCATGAGCTGCGGGTGCGGGAAGCGCTCGTCGATATACTCGTTGATGATGTTCGATTCGTACAGAATCAGGTCCCGTTCGACGAGAATCGGCACTTGACCATACGGATTCATCACGGCGATGTCTTCCGGCTTGTTAAACAGGTCGACGTCGCGGATCTCGAAGTCCATGCCCTTTTCGAACAACACCAGCCGGCAGCGCTGGGAGAACGGGCAAGTTGTGCCGGAATACAGAACCATCATGATTTACGTTTCCTCAAAAAGCTGAAAGGCCAGCGCGCGGAAAAACCGTTCAGCAGGTTTTTCCTGGCGCCGGCCCCACGCCGTATAGCGGCGTGATTATTTGATATGTTTCCAGTACGCGGCGTTCAGTCGCCAGGCGAAAAAGCTCAGAATACCGAGGAACAGCAGCACCCACACGCCAAGCTGCTTGCGGGTTTTCTGAGTCGGCTCGGACATCCAGGACATATACGACACAAGGTCGGCCACAGCAGAATCATAATCTACCGGCGACATCGTCCCCGGCGTGACCTGCTGGAAGCCCACAAATTTGTGCACCGTCTCGCCCGTTTTTTCGTCGACTTGGTCACCGAATTTCGCAGTACGTTGCCCCTGAAGCTGCCACAGCACGTGAGGCATGCTCACGTTTTCATACACCAGATTATTCCAGCCGGTCGGCCGCGTATTGTCGCGATAAAAACTGCGCAGATACGTGTACAGCCAGTCCTTGCCGCGCGCCCGCGCTTCCACCGACAAATCCGGCGGACTCGCGCCGAACCACGCTTTCGCGTCGTCCGGGCGCATGGCCACGGTCATCGTGTTGCCGATTTTGTCGGTGGTGAAAAGCAGGTTCGACTGGATTTCGCTCGGCGCGATGCCGAGGTCGGTCAGCCGGTTGTAGCGCATCAGGTTCGCGCTGTGGCAATTCAGGCAGTAGTTTACAAACAATTGCGCGCCGTGCTGCAAAGAAGCGAAATCGTCTGCGTTATCCGGCGCGCGGTCGAGATGAACATTCTCGTCCGCATACGCCGGGCCGCTCAGCACCGCGAGCAGTGTCGCGCCGATCAGCGCGCACGTCGAAAGCAGTTTTTTCATCTTCGTGTTCTCCTCGCTCTCGATTAGTGGGGCTTGTAGCGCACGCGCTCAGGCGGCTGCCTGAACGTGCCAAGCCGCGTCCAGAACGGCATGCCGAGGAAAAACGCGAAGTAGATCAGCGCGCACACCTGCGCAATCAACGTAGCGACCGGCGACGGCGGTTTGGTGCCGAGGAACGCCAACGTCAGGAAAGCGAGCACGAAAATCCCGTAGAACACCTTGTGGAAGAACGGCCGGTAACGGATCGACTTCACCGGCGAGCGGTCGAGCCAAGGCAGGAAGAACAGCGAAACCACCGCGCCGCCCATCACCACGACGCCCCAGAACTTCGATTCGGTGAACGCCATGGCCAGAATCACGAGCACGGCGAGCACCGGCAGGCCGAGCTTCCACTTGCCGCGCGCGCGCACCAACGCAAGCAGGCCGAGCAGCGCGATCACGATCATCAGGACGATCTTGAACGGATCGGTCGTGGCGCGCAGCATCGCGTAGAAGGCCGTGAAGTACCAGACCGGCGCGATTTCCGGCGGCGTCTGCAGCGGGTTGGCCGGCACGAAGTTGTTCGCTTCGAGGAAGTAGCCACCCATTTCAGGCGCGAAGAAGATGATCGCCGCGAAGATCATCAGGAAGATGCACACGCCGTAGAAATCGTGCACCGAGTAGTACGGGTGGAACGGAATGCCGTCGAGCGGAATGCCGTCCGGGTCCTTCTTCGCCTTGATCTCGATGCCGTCCGGGTTGTTCGAGCCGACTTCGTGCAGCGCGACCAGATGCGCGACGACCAGCCCGAGCAGCACCAGCGGAATCGCGATCACGTGAAACGCGAAGAAGCGGTTCAGCGTCACGTCGGACACCACGTAGTCGCCGCGAATCCACAGCGACAGGTCCGGCCCGATGAACGGAATCGCCGAGAACAGGTTCACGATCACCTGCGCGCCCCAGAACGACATCTGGCCCCACGGCAGCAGGTAGCCGAAAAACGCCTCGGCCATCAGGCACAGAAAGATCGCGCAGCCGAAGATCCACACGAGCTCGCGCGGCTTGCGATACGAGCCGTACATCAGCCCGCGGAACATATGCAGATACACGACGACGAAGAACATCGACGCGCCCGTGGAGTGCATGTAGCGGATCAGCCAGCCCCACGGCACCTCGCGCATGATGTACTCGACCGAGCCGAACGCGAGCGTCGCGTCGGGCTTGTAGTTCATCGTGAGGAAGATGCCGGTGACGATCTGGTTCACCAGCACGAGCAGCGCGAGCGAGCCGAAGAAGTACCAGAAGTTGAAGTTCTTCGGTGCGTAGTATTCGGAGACGTGCTTTTTCCAGGTGGACGTGAACGGAAAGCGCCGGTCGATCCAGCCGACGAGCCCGGTCGTCTCCACTTCGTGTTCGATCGCCATTACGCTTCTCCTTTCTCGTCCTTGCCGATCACGAGCCCATTGGCCGACGTGAACATATAAGGCGGGATGTCGAGGTTCTGCGGCGCAGGTTTGTTCTTGAAGACGCGGCCGGCCATGTCATAGGTCGAGCCGTGGCACGGGCACAGGAAGCCGCCAGGCCAGTCGTCCGGAAGATTGGGCTGCGCGCCCTCCTGGAAGCGCGGCGTCGGCGTGCAGCCCAGATGGGTGCACACGGCGACGGCGACAAAAACGTTCTTGTGGTCGGCGCGTGAACGGAATTCGTTGTTGCAGTACTCCGGCAGCGGCAACGAAAAGGGATTCTTGCTCGCGGGATCGGCGACTTCGTTATCGGCCTTCTTGACGTCGGCGAGCATCTTCTCGGTGCGGTTGATGATCCACACGGGCTTGCCGCGCCAGGCCACGGTCTTCATGTCGCCGGGCTTGAGATCGCTGATGTCGACTTCGACCGGGGCTCCTGCTGCCTTGGCCTTTTCAGATGGTGCAAACGAACTAACAAAGGGTACGACAGTGGCAACGCCTCCAATGCCACCTGCTACGGTCGTCGCTATCAGCCAGGTACGGCGGCTGCCGTCGACGCGTTCATCTTCCTTGTCTCGCATTACACGCCCCACTTCTGAGTTGGATTTTTCCTTCACGTCGCTTCTACCGCCGCTAGTTTGCTCGAATGGAGTCGCCATTTACAAGGGCCGATTGCCAAAAACCGTGCGAAGCCCTTGATAACTCAGGGTTTCTCCGTACGCATCACAAACTTTTTTGCAGCAGCTTTTAAGTGTCCCCTCCGTTATTCGTGCCTTTTGCTTCGCTAATGCCCATTTGATATTTCAACGACTCAAACGGGATTCGGAATATCGATAAAGAGATGCTCGATGTCGAACTGCTCCGACAGATGCTTGCCCACCGCCTGCACGCCGAAGCGCTCGGTCGCATGATGGCCGGCCGCGAGAAACGCTACGCCGCTTTCTGCCGACGTGTGCATGACCGACTCCGACACCTCGCCCGTCAGATAGACGTCGGCGCCGGCGTTGATCGCCGCGTCGAACATGCCTTGCGCGGCGCCCGTGCACCACGCGACGCGGCGCAGACTGCGATCCGGGTCGCCGAACACGAGCGGCGTGCGGCCGAGCGTCTGCTCGATCTCGGCGGTGAAGTGCGCGAGCGTGATCGGCATCGCAAACGTGGCGAGCCAGCCGAGGTCGTTCTCGCCGAAACGCGCGTCGCTGATCCAGCCCATCTTCGCACCAATCTGCGCGTTGTTGCCGAACTCGGGATGGTCGTCGAGCGGCAGGTGATAGGCGAACAGGTTCAGGTCGTTGGCGAGCAGCAGCTTCAGGCGCCCGTATTTGCGGCCGGTGATCTGCGGCGCCTCGTTGCGCCAGAAGTAGCCGTGATGGACCAGCACGGCGTCCGCGCCCCAATCGAGCGCGGCTTCGAGAAACGCAACTGACGCGGTCACGCCGGTCGCGAGTTTGCCGATCTTGCGGCGCCCCTCGACTTGCAGACCGTTCGGGCAATAGTCCTTGAACCGCGCGGTTTCAAGGAGATTGTTCAAGTACAATTCAAGTTCGATCCGATCCATATAAACCTCTAGTCTTCAGATGCTTAGACGCTTCTGGCTGTTCTTTGCCCAAGCGGTGACTGTGCTGTTGGCGCTGATGTTCATCATCGCGACCCTCAAACCGCAGTGGCTTCAGCGTCAAGGGCAATTCGGCAAGCAACTTGCCGAACCGATCGTCGCACTGCGCGAAGTCGCGCCTGGCATGGGCAGCGGGCCCGCAACGGCGTCTTATGCCGACGCCGCGCAAAAGGCCATGCCCGCGGTCGTAAACGTCTTTTCCAGCAAAGATGGCTCACTGCCGCCGGACCCGCGCGCGAAAGACCCGCTGTTCCGCTACTTCTTCGGCGACAAGAACAATCGCAGGCAGCGCGAACAACCGGCCGCGAACCTGGGCTCCGGGGTGATCGTGAGTTCGGAAGGGTACATTCTAACGAACCAGCACGTCGTCGACGGTGCGGATCAGATTGAAATCGCGCTCGCCGACGGACGCACCACGAACGCCAAGGTCATCGGCATCGATCCGGAAACGGATCTGGCCGTGCTCAAGGTCAACATGACCAATCTGCCCACCATCACGCTCGGCCGCATGGAGCAGACGCGCGTGGGCGACGTGGTGCTGGCCATCGGCAATCCGTTCGGCGTCGGGCAGACGGTCACCATGGGCATGTCAGCGCGCTCGGCCGCATCACCCTCGGCATCAATAGTGTTCGAAAACTTCGCGCGCAGCGATGCGGCGATGAATCCCGGCAACTCGGGCGGCGCGCTCGTCGACGTCAACGGCAATCTGCTCGGCATCAACACCGCTATTTACTCGCGCTCGGGCGGCTCGCTCGGCATCGGCTTCGCGATTCCGGTGTCGACTGCGCGCAGCGTGCTCGAAAGCATCATCACGACGGGTTCGGTCACGCGCGGCTGGATTGGCGTCGAGCCGCAAGACGTGACGCCGGAAATCGCCGAGTCGTTCGGACTCGACCAGAAGTCGGGCGCGATCGTCGCGGGCGTGCTGAAGAACGGTCCCGCCGACCGCGCGGGCATCAAGCCAGGCGACATCCTGATGAGCGTCAACGGTCAGGAAATCACCGACACCACGCGCCTGCTGAACGTGATCGCGCAGATCAAGCCGGGCACGGCCGCCAAGGTGCATCTGGTGCGCAAGAACCGCGAGCTCGATGTCGACGTGGTCATCGGCAAGCGCCCGCCTCCGCCGAAACAGCCCGCCGACGACAGCGAGCAGCAGGACGACGAAGGCGGTTGAGCGCAAGCGGTGCGCGGGTAGTAGCGCCCGTGCCGAATCCGCTGGTAGAACGTAGAACGTAAAAAGGGCAGTCCGTTGCGGACTGCCCTTTTGCTTTGTTTGCTTACGCGTTGCAGCCGCGCCACGCGGCGTGCATTGCATCAGCCCGGCGGACTCGCGTCCTCGACCACCGCCGGCTGCTTGCCGACAATCAACCGCGCCGCGATGATCCCCGCCTCGTACAAAACGATCAGCGGAATGGCCAGAATCAGTTGCGAGAAGACGTCCGGCGGCGTGACGACAGCCGAAATCACGAACGCGCCGACGATCACATACGGCCGGATTTCCTTTAGCTTCTTCAGCGTCACGACGTTCATGCGCACGAGCAGCACGACGACGATCGGCACTTCAAACGTCACGCCGAACGCAATGAACATGGTGAGCACGAAGCTCAGATAATTGTCGATGTCCGTCGTCATCTCCGCGCCGAGCGGCGCGTTGTAATGCGCCATCACGCGAAAGATGGTGGGAAACACAACGAAATACGCGAACGCCATGCCGCAGAGAAACAGCGTATAGCTGCTGCCGACGAGCGGCCCGACCAGCTTCTTCTCGTGCTGATAAAGACCCGGCGCGACGAACGCCCAGATCTGATACAGCACGATAGGCAGCGCGATCACGAAGGCGACCAGCATGGTCACTTTCATCGGCACGAAGAACGAGCCGGTGACGTCGGTCACGATCATCTTGCCGTCTTTGGGCAGGTTCTGCATCAGCGGGCGCGCCAGCAGCCGGAAGATGTCCGGCGCCCAATACACGAGTCCGATAAACACCACGATGACGGCAAGGCCCGCGCGGATGATGCGGTCGCGCAATTCAACGAGGTGGGAAATGAAGGTCTCTTCAGTGCCTTCGTCCTGGCTTTTCTGGGGGTCGCTCACACCGGCCCTCGGTTAGAGATTGTCGTTCTGATCATCAGAAAAACCGCGTCGGACGACGCATGCTGGCAGGCGTATGCCGCGCGACGCGTGCCGCCCCGGACTGCACGCGCGTGCGGCGCGTGGTCGCGCGCTTGTACCAGGTGGGCATTGCCGTTTGCTTGACGCGCCAGTTCTTGCGCTTCGCCGCCGCGGCGGGCGTGCTGTTCTGCCACGAAGTGCTGCCGGCATTGCCGGCGTCTTCGAGCGCCCCGCCGGCGATGCTCGGCGACACGGACGTCCCGCTGTTCCACGCGTCGTTCAGTTCGCTCTCATGCTTGCGCAGGTTTTCCTGAACTGCCGTTTCGACGTTGCTCGCCGCCGTCTCGAACTCGGTTTTCATGCGACGCAATTCGTCGAGTTCGATTTCCCGCGTGACTTCCGACTTGACGTCGTTGATGTAGCGCTGCGCGCGGCCAAACAGCGCGCCCGCCGTGCGGGCGACGCGCGGCAGCCGCTCAGGGCCGAGCACGACCAGTGCGACGACGCCGATGAGCGCCATCTTGGTTAGACCGAGGTCCAGCATGGAGGGAAATGTCCGTCAGTAACGCGGTTGGCCCGCGGCTTAGCGGTAATCGCCCGAACGCGGGGTCTTTTCCTTGGCTTCCACATCCACCGCGCCGTTGCGCGGCAGTTCGCGCTGCTGCTGCGCGTCCGCCGAAGGCGTTTCGTTCTCGCGCATGCCTTCCTTGAAGCCCTTCACAGCGCCACCCAGATCGCCGCCGATGTTGCGCAGCTTCTTCGTGCCGAACACGAGCGCCACGATCAGCAACACGATCAACCAATGCCAAATACTCAACGAACCCATGACTACTCTCCTTAACCCCGACGCCGCATGTAATGCGGCAAAAACTCGTCTGCCTTGCGGCGTGAATCGAAGCGCTTGCGCTTCATCTATACGTTACAGCAGCGTTGCCGCGCGTGCCGCTGTTTCGCCAGGACCTCGCACGCCGGACCTCGCCCGTATTGTGGCCAGAGAATCGCGTCGCCAAAATTACAGCGCGGCAAAAACAGCGAGGCAAAAATGCTATGCACCCGGCAACGTCTGCGCGGCCCGGCCAAGCCAGGCTGCGCCAGGCCCATTAACCCATGCGCTGCCACGGACGCGGCCCCGCCAGAATGTGCGCGTGCAGGTGATACACCTCTTGCCCGCCGCCCGGGCCGGTATTGATGACCGTGCGGAAGCCGGTTTCGCCACCGGTGTACGCCACGCCCAACTGATCGGCCAAACGCGCGGTCAAAACAAGCATTCTACCAAGCATGGGCGCATCGCTTTCGGTGCAGTCCGTAAGCGTGGCGATGTGCTTGCGCGGAATGACCAGCACATGCGTTTCGGCCGCCGGACGGATGTCGCGGAAGGCAAGAAACTCTTCGTCTTCATGGACTTTGGTCGACGGGATCTCGCCGGCGGCGATCTTGCAGAAGAGGCAATTCGGGTCGTGACTCATCGTATTCCTGACGCGGTAGGGCTAAAGCGCGAAGCGTGGCTCGATGCGGCAGAGCGGCTTTGCGCCGACGCCGCACGACGTGACACCAATTCAGAACCACGCCCGCGGATTCGCAAGCGGCTTGTTATCGTACAGATACAGCCAGCCCTTGATAATACGGTACAACATCCAGATGCTGACGGCCCACAACACCGCAAAGCCGATGAAGACGAACACCAGCAGCCCGCCTATCGCGTAACCCAGCAGGCCGATCCAGAAGGTGCGGATCTGCCACTCGAAATGCGGTTCATACGGCGTGCCGGCCGCGTCGCCGCGCTTCACGTAATTGATGATGATCGCGATCAGGATCGTCAGGCCGCCCGTCAGCCAGTGAACCGCATACAGCGCGTACAGCACATGCGTCAGCGTGCGCAGGCTGCGTTCCCGCTCCGGCTCGATCGCGTGGCGGTAAGCCGGCGGCGGATAACTCTGGTGCGACTGTTCCATGCTGCGTCCTCCGGACGATGGGTTTGCGATGCGTTCACTGCAATGTGGGCGCCGGCGCTCGCCACTTCAAGGCAAACCGCGCGAAGAAACAGCAGAAATCGCACTCGGGAAAATCGCGCGCTCAGTCGCCGTTCTGCTCGCGCTCGCGGCTCTTGCGCAGCGCTTTTTCCTCGATGCCCGACATGCCTTCGCGGCGCTCCAGCTCGGCGAGCACGTCCGCGGGGCTCAGATCGTAGTGCGACAGCATGACGAGGCAATGGAACCACAGATCCGCGACCTCGCCGACGAGCGCCTTCGTCTCGCCGCCGTGGCGCGTGTCCTTGGCGGCCAGCACGACTTCGGTGGCTTCTTCGCCGATTTTCTTCAGCACCGCGTCGTCGCCCTTATGGAACAGGCGCGACACATACGACACGTCCGGGTCGCCGCCCTTGCGGCTGTCGATGATCGCCGCGAGGCGCATCAACGTATCGGTCGTGGATGGATTGGCGGATGCGGCTTGGGTGGTCTGCGTCATTTGTAGATGTGTTCGGGGTCTTTCAGCACGGGATCGACGGCAATCCAGTCGCCGTCGTCGGTCGAGCCTTCGAATTTCTGGAAAAAACACGAGTGGCGGCCGGTGTGGCACGCAATGCCGGACACCTGCTCCACCTTCAGCAGCACGACGTCTTCGTCGCAATCGAGCCGCACTTCATGCACGTGCTGAACGTGGCCGGACTCCTCGCCCTTGAACCACAGGCGCTGGCGCGAGCGGGAGAAGTACACCGCGCGGCCGAGTTCGACGGTTTTCGCCAACGCCTCGCGGTTCATCCACGCGAACATCAGCACGTCGTTCGTCGACGCTTCCTGCGCGATCACCGGCACAAGGCCGTTCGCGTCCCACTTGACCTTGTCGAGCCAATTGACTGCCGTTGGATTCACCACGTCACAACCTCACTGAAATGCCCTGCCCGGCCATGAAGCGCTTGGCCTCGCCCACCGTGTGCTCGCCGTAGTGGAAGATGCTGGCGGCGAGTACCGCGTCGGCGTGGCCGTTCTTGATGCCGTCGGCGAGATGCTGCAGATTGCCGACGCCGCCCGAGGCGATCACCGGAATCGGCACCGCGTCGGAGACCGCACGCGTGAGCGCGAGGTCGAAGCCGCTTTTCGTGCCGTCGCGATCCATGCTGGTCAAGAGGATTTCGCCCGCGCCGAGCTCGGCCATCTTGCGCGCCCATTCGACGGCTTCGAGGCCGGTCGCCTTGCGTCCGCCGTGCGTGAAGACTTCCCAGCGCGGCGGCTCACCGTCCGCGGAAACGCGCTTGGCGTCGATCGCGACCACGATGCATTGCGAGCCGTATTTGTCCGTGGCGTCCTTGACGAGCTGCGGATTCGCCACCGCCGACGAGTTCATGCTGATCTTGTCCGCGCCCGCGTTGAGCAGGCGCCGCACGTCTTCGACGGCGCGCACGCCGCCGCCGACCGTCAGCGGAATGAACACTTGCGAGGCGACTGCTTCGATGATCGGCAGGATCAGGTCGCGCTGGTCGGAAGTCGCGGTGATGTCGAGGAAAGTGAGTTCGTCCGCGCCCTGATCGTCGTAACGGCGCGCGATTTCCACGGGATCGCCCGCGTCGCGCAGTTCGACGAAGTTGACGCCCTTGACCACGCGGCCGGCGGTGACGTCGAGACAGGGAATGATGCGTTTAGCTAGAGCCATGATCTTGCAATTCTGCCAATACCGCTGATGGGGCCGCTCGCCTGGACCGCAGGCGAGCGGTGATGGGCCGGGGTGCCGGGCCGAGTTGCTCGCGGCGGGTTCGGCGCGTGGCGCTTGGGGCGCTTGGGGCGCTTGTTCAGAAAGCCACCGCCAA
Organism: Paraburkholderia graminis C4D1M; assembly: GCF_000172415.1. GTDB lineage: Bacteria > Pseudomonadota > Gammaproteobacteria > Burkholderiales > Burkholderiaceae > Paraburkholderia > Paraburkholderia graminis. The sequence continues at coordinate 73,855 of NZ_ABLD01000026.1, read as the reverse complement.
CTGCGGCTCGCATTGCGCCGCATGCAGGCGAGCAGGTGAGCAGGCATGCAGCGCGTGCTTGCGTGCGGCGGGCGTTGTCCTCAGACGCGAGGCTGACCACGCCGCCGCGCTCATCCGTTCAACCGCTCGCCCACTCGCCCGCTGCGCAGCCGAGCAGCGCTCAGGCGTCGTCCGATTCGCGCAGCCGGTCTGCCAAAGTCTGCGCGGCCGTGAAGTCGAGATCGCCCGAGTAGATCGCCCGGCCGCAGATCACGCCTTCAATGCCTTCGCCCTCGACTTCGCACAGCGATTCGATGTCGGCGAGATTCGACAGCCCGCCGCTTGCGATCACCGGAATCTTCACGGCGCGCGCAAGGCGCACCGTCGCCTCGATGTTGATGCCCTGGAGCATGCCGTCGCGGCCGATGTCCGTGTAGATGATCGACTCGCAGCCGTAGTCCTCGAACTTGCGCGCCAGATCGGCCACTTCGTGACCCGTCAGCTTGCTCCAGCCGTCGGTCGCGACCTTGCCGTCTTTCGCATCCAGCCCGACGATGATATGGCCGCCGAACGCCGTGCACGCGTCCTGCAGGAAGCCCGGATTTTTCACCGCGGCCGTGCCGATGATCACGTACTCGAGACCGTCGTCGAGATAGCGCTCGATGGTGTTCAGGTCGCGGATGCCGCCGCCGAGCTGCACGGGAATCTCGCCGCCCACTTCCTCGATGATCGCGCGAATCGCGTCTTCGTTCCTCGGCTTGCCGGCGAACGCGCCGTTCAGGTCGACGAGGTGCAGACGGCGCGCGCCGCGCTCGACCCAATGTCGGGCCATCGCCGCCGGTTCCTCGGAGAATATCGTCGCCTGGTCCATATCGCCCTGTTTGAGGCGTACACACTGACCGTCTTTCAGGTCGATGGCGGGGATCAGCAGCATAGCAATCGGGTGTTGAGTGGGAATGGGTTGAAGGTCGGCGGCGGCGGCTGGTCGGCCAGCCCGCCCAAACGCCGTCTCGCTAGTTTAGTACAACTCTTTCGACGCTCTTGCGCACCGGCGGCGCAAAGCGAAATCAGGATGCCGCCGCCGCAGCGCGCGGCGAATGCCCCGCTCGCGGCAAAACAGCGCACCGCGGCAGCAGGAAGCGAGGCGCTCACGGGTTCCAGTGCACGAAGTTGCGATACACGCGCAGCCCGGCTTCGGCGCTCTTTTCCGGGTGAAACTGGGTCGCGAAGATGTTGTCCCGCGCGACCGCCGACGTAAAAGGCACGCCGTACACGGTCTCGCCTGACGTGTGCGCGGCATTATCCGGCACCACGTAATAGCTATGCACGAAGTAGAAGAACGCATTGTCGGCCACGCCGTCCCACAGCGGATGCGGCTGCGCCTGACGCACGCGGTTCCAGCCCATCTGCGGGACCTTGAAGCGCGAGCCGTCGTCCTGCACCTGGCCTTCCAGGTCGAAGCGCAGCACCTTGCCCGGCAGGAGCCCGAGGCCAGGCGTGCCGCCCTCGGCGCTCCAGTCGAACAGCATCTGCTCGCCCACGCACACGCCCATCAGCGGCTTCGTGCGCGACGCTTCCACGACCGCTTCCTGCAGGCCGGACTCGGCGAGACTGCGCATGCAATCGGGCATCGCGCCCTGGCCGGGCAGCACGACGCGGTCGGCCGCGCGGATCGCTTCCGGCTGGTCGACGATCGCCACGTCCGCTTCCGGCGCGGCCTTGCGCAACGCCTGCGCCACCGAGCGCAGGTTGCCCATTCCGTAATCCACAATCGCTATCGAAGTTTTCATTTCAAAGTAGGCAGCAAAGCCTTCAATCCATCGACGATGAATTCCACCGCCAGCGCCGATAACATCAAACCCATGAGCCGCGTGCCGATGTTGATACCGGTGCGACCGACCCAGCGTGCAATCGGTTCAGCGAGGCGCAGCGAAAAAAAGCAGATCGCCGCCAGCACCGCGCCGATCGCGATCAGACCGATGCGGTCGTACCAATGCGGCGAGCTGGCCGCATAGATGATCGTCGTGCTGATCGCGCCGGGCCCGGTCAACAGCGGAATGGCCAGCGGCACGACCGCGATGTTGTCCTTCTGCTCGGCTTCGTCGCGCTCTTCGGGCGTCGAACGACTGTTGCCGATCTGCGCGTTCAGCATGTTGATCGCCATCAGCAGCATGATGATGCCGCCGCCCACTTCGAGCGAACCGACCGAAATGCCGAAGAAGCTGATGATCTGCTGCCCGAGCAGCGTCGTCACCGCGATCACGCAGAACACCGAAATAGCCGCGATCCGAATGGTCCTGCGCCGTTCGACGTCGCTCTGATTCGCCGTCAGGCTCATGAAGAACGGAATCGCGCCGACCGGATTGATCAGCGCGAGCAGCGAGATAAACGACTTCAGAATATCCATTGAACACCGGGCGCGCGCACGGCGCGGTTCCGGTCCCGGTAAATAAGTCGCTTAAAGACTGCCTTTGGTCGACGGAATCTGCCCCGCCGCGCGCTCGTCCAGTTCGACGGCCATGCGCAGCGCGCGGCCGAACGCCTTGAACACCGTTTCCATTTGATGGTGAGCGTTCAGGCCGCGCAGATTGTCGATATGCAACGTCACGCCCGCATGGTTCACGAAGCCGCGAAAGAATTCGATCGACAGATCCACGTCGAACGTGCCGATGCGCGCACGCGTGAACGGCACATGAAACTCGAGGCCCGGACGGCCCGAAAAGTCGATCACGACGCGCGACAGCGCTTCGTCGAGCGGCACATACGAATGACCGTAGCGGCGAATGCCCTTGCGGTCGCCGATTGCTTTCGCGACGGCCTGGCCGAGCGTGATGCCGGTGTCTTCGACCGTATGATGGTCGTCGATATGCAGGTCGCCATGCGCTTCAATGTCGAGATCGAACAGGCCATGCCGCGCGATCTGGTCGAGCATGTGGTCCAGGAACGGCACGCCGGTGGCCAGCTTCTGCTGACCGGTGCCGTCCAGGTTGATCTTGACACGGATCTGCGTTTCGCTGGTGTTGCGAACGACTTCCGCAAGGCGCATGGTAATTCCTCGAATCTGGCTAGAAAGCGCTAGTAGTGTGGGAGGGGAGCGGCGAGCCGCCGCTTAATGCACGCTTATCGCACGCTCAGTGCAATACGAGCTTCAGCGCGGCAAGCAACTGGGCGTTTTCGTCGGGAGAACCAACGGTCAAACGCACGCAATTCGCCAGCAATGGGTGCATTTTACTCACGTTTTTGACCAGAACCCGCGACGTGAGCAGGGTTTCGAACAGAATCGACGCGTCGGGCACGCGCACCAGCAGAAAATTGCCGGCGCTCGGAAACACTTCGGCACCGGGCAATTGAGCGACGGCGTCTGCGAGTTTCGTACGCTCGTCGCGCAATTTCGCCGCCTGCGAGTCGAGCACGTCGACGTGATCGAGCAGGAAATCCGCGGCCGCCTGGGTCAGCACGTTCGTGTTGTACGGCGGGCGCACCTTGTCGAGTTCGTTAAGCCACGCGGGCTTGCCAACCAGATAGCCGAGGCGGATGCCGGCGAGACCCAGCTTCGACACCGTGCGCATCACGACCACGTTGTCGAACGCGTCGGCGCGCGGCAGCCAGCTTCGCTGCGCAAACGGCTGATAAGCCTCGTCGATTACGACCAGGCTCTTCGTCGCCGCGGCGATAATGCGCTCCATGTCGGCGTCGTTAAAGAGCGTGCCGGTCGGGTTGTTCGGATACGCGAGATACACAACCGCGGGCTGGTGCTCGGCAATGGCTGCAAGCATCGCCTCGGTGTCGAGCGTGAAGTCGCTGTTCAGCGGCACGCCGACGAATTCGAGGTTCGCCAGCTTCGCCGACATCTGATACATGATGAAGCCCGGCACAGGCGCGAGCACCTTGGCGCCCGGCTTCGCGCAGGCAATCGACAGCATGCTGATGATCTCGTCCGAGCCGTTGCCGAGCAGCACGTCGCAACCGGCCGGCACGCCCATCGTGCGTTTGATCTTCTCGATGAGCGCTTCCGGACGCGGCGCCGGATAGCGGTTCAACGCGACGCCCGCCAGATGCTCGCCGAGATGCGCGGCCAGCGTCGGCGGCAGCGAAAACGGGTTCTCCATTGCGTCGAGCTTGATGTAGCCGGTGGCGTCGGGTACCGGATAGCTCGTCATCGCGAGCACGTCGTGGCGGATGATGTCTTGAGGTGTCGTCATAAGTCAGTGGGCCGGGCCGCGCGCGTCGCATGCAAGGCGCATGGAACGCTGCGGACACGCCTCGTTGCGCGGCAGGCTCGCCGCGCCGGGTTGGTCTGTGTTGTGCGTTTGTTGTTCGTTCTTGTTATGAGGCGGCGATTCGTCGAACGGCTTATGCGGGGCAAGGCGCGCAGCGGTGGAGCGACTGAGCCCCGATCCGCTCAACCGCCTTGCCGCATCCGGTACTCGGCGCTGCGGGCGTGCGCCTGCAAGCCTTCGCCGTACGCCAGTTCGGCGGCAATTTCGCCGAGCGTCTGCGCGCCTTCCGCGCTCACTTCGATCACGCTCGAACGCTTGAAGAAATCATAGACGCCGAGCGGCGACGAGAACCGTGCGGTACGCGACGTAGGCAGAACGTGGTTCGGTCCCGCGCAGTAGTCGCCGAGGCTCTCGCTCGTATAGCGGCCGAGGAAGATCGCGCCCGCATGGCGGATCAGTTGCCCCCATTGATGCGGCTCCAGCGCCGATATCTCAAGGTGTTCCGGCGCGATGTCGTTGGCGATCGCGCAGGCTTCGGCCATGTCGCGCACCTTGACGAGCGCGCCGCGCCCTTCCAGCGATGCCTGAATCACGTCGCGGCGCGGCATGGTGGGCAGCAGTTCGTCGATGGCGTCCTTCACGCGGCCAATGAACGCGTCGTCCGGACACAGCAGAATGGACTGCGCGAGTTCGTCGTGCTCGGCTTGCGAGAACAGGTCCATCGCGACCCAGCGCGGATCGGTCGTCCCATCGCACAGCACGAGAATTTCCGACGGCCCGGCGATCATGTCGATGCCGACCGTGCCAAACACACGCCGCTTGGCCGACGCGACATACGCGTTGCCGGGGCCGCAAATCTTGTCGACGGCCGGCACGGTTTCGGTGCCGTACGCGAGCGCGCCTACAGCCTGCGCGCCGCCGATCGTGAACACGCGATCCACGCCGCCGAGCAACGCCGCCGCCAGCACGAGCGGATTCTTCACGCCGTCCGGCGTGGGCACCACCATGACGATCTCGCGCACGCCGGCCACGCGCGCCGGAATCGCATTCATCAGCACCGACGACGGATACGCCGCCTTGCCGCCCGGCACATAGATGCCCGCGCGATCGAGCGGCGTGACCTTCTGGCCGAGCACGGTGCCGTCGGCTTCGGTGTACTGCCAGCTATGGCTGCCGCACTCGATCTTCTGCTTCTCGTGATAGCCGCGCACGCGCGCCGCCGCCGCTTCGAGCGCCGCGCGGCGCTTCGGCTCGAGACTTTCGAGCGCCGCTTCCAGCTCGGAGATAGGCAGCTCCAGCGCCGCGACGCTCTTTGCGTCGAGCCGGTCGAAGCGGTTCGTGTACTCGAGCACCGCCGCGTCGCCGCGCGCCTTCACGTCGTTCAGGATCTGCGCGACCGAGCGCTCGATTGCTTCGTCTTCGCTCGCCTCGAACGCGAGCACCGCGTGCAGCGACTTCTGGAAGTCGCGAGCCGTGGAATCGAGTTTGCGAATCTTGATAGACATACGGGTATCCGTTTCGGTAAGGCGCGCTTTAAAGCGAGGTCAGACTGATTCGATGCGGATGTCAGGCCGCCGCAACGCCGGCTTTGGTCGCGCGTTCGAACGCGTCGAGAATCGGCCGCAATGCAGCGCGCTTGAGCTTCAGCGCCGCCTGGTTCACCACGAGGCGCGATGAAATCTGCATGATTTCCTCCACCTCCACCAGATGGTTGGCGCGCAACGTATTGCCCGAACTCACCAGATCGACGATCGCATCCGCGAGACCGACGAGCGGCGCGAGCTCCATCGAACCATACAGCTTGATCAGGTCGACGTGCACGCCCTTGGCGGCGAAATGCTCGCGTGCGGTCTCGACGTACTTGGTCGCGACGCGCAAGCGCGCGCCCTGGCGCACCGCGTTCGCATAATCGAAACCCGCGGCAACCGCGACCGACATGCGGCAACGCGCGATGTCCAGGTCCACCGGCTGATACAGCCCGCTGCCGCCGTGTTCGAGCAGCACGTCTTTGCCCGCGACGCCGAAGTCGGCCGCGCCGTATTCGACGTAGGTCGGCACGTCGGTCGCGCGAACGATGATCACGCGCAGGTTCGCGTCGGTGGTCGGCAGGATCAGCTTGCGCGAGCTTTCCGGATCTTCGGCGACTTCGATGCCGGCCGCGGCGAGCAGCGGCAGCGTTTCTTCAAAGATACGCCCCTTCGACAAAGCCAGCGTCAACGGCGCGCTGACCGCCGGCGAACTCGACGTTTGCGGCATCGAACTCATGCCTGGCTCCCGGCAATGCGCCGCACCTTCGCGCCGATCGCGTTGAGCTTGGTTTCCATCCGGTCGTAGCCGCGATCCAGGTGATAGATACGGTCGATCAGCGTCTCGCCTTCCGCGCGCAACGCGGCAATCACGAGGCTCGCCGACGCGCGCAGATCCGTCGCCATGACCTTCGCGCCCGACAGGTTTTCGACGCCCGTCACGAGCGCGGTCTTGCCGTCGGTCGTGATGTTGGCGCCGAGGCGGTTCAGCTCCTGCACGTGCATGAAGCGGTTCTCGAAGATCGTCTCGACGACCTGCGCCTTGCCGTCCGCCACCGTGTTCAGCGCCATGAACTGCGCCTGCATGTCGGTCGGGAACGCCGGGTACTCGGACGTGCGGAACGACACCGCGCTCGGACGCTTGTCCATGCGCACGCGCATCCAGTCGTCGCCTTCGTCGATCGTCACGCCCGCTTCGCGCAGCTTGGCGGTCACCGCGTCCAGAGTCTGCGGACGCACGTTCTTCAGCGTGACGTCGCCGCCGGCCGCCGCCACCGCGCACAGGAACGTGCCGGCTTCGATGCGGTCCGGAATCACCGTGTGCTTTGCGCCGTGCAGCTTGTCCACGCCCTGGATCACGAGACGGTCAGTGCCGATGCCTTCGATCTTCGCGCCCATCTGCACGAGCAGGTGCGCGAGGTCGCCCACTTCCGGTTCGCGCGCCGCGTTCTCGATGACGGTTTCGCCTTCGGCGAGCACGGCTGCCATCAGCAGGTTCTCGGTGCCGGTCACGGTGATCATGTCGGTGATGATGCGCGCGCCCTTCAGCCGCTCCGCACGCGCTTCGATGAAGCCGTGATCGATCGTGATCTCGGCGCCCATCGCCTGCAGGCCCTTGATGTGCTGATCGACCGGACGCGCGCCGATCGCGCAACCGCCCGGCAGCGACACGCGCGCGTGCCCAAAGCGTGCGACGAGCGGCCCGAGCACGAGGATCGACGCGCGCATGGTCTTGACCATTTCGTACGGCGCGACGAGGTTGTCGACCTTCGACGCGTCGAGCGACACGCGCCCTTCAGCACTTTCGATGCGCACGCCCATTTGCCCGAGCAGCTTGAGCATGGTGCGCACGTCCTGCAAATCGGGCACGTTGTCGAGCTGCACCGGCTCCGCGCTCAGCAAACTCGCGCACAGAATCGGCAACGCCGCGTTCTTCGCACCCGAGACAACGACCTCACCCGACAGCGGGTAGCCACCTTCAATGACGAGTTTGTCCATGCCTGTGTGTTCCTGATCGATCCGGACTTCAGCCGGAACTGCCTTGATTGTGTTCGACGCGCCGCTGCCGGCGTCGCGTCCTTCCTGAGTAATTCGCACTAAATTTCCAGATTACGCGTTCTGCCATTCGGCGGGCGTCAGCGTTTTCATGCTGAGCGCGTGGATTTCTTCGCGCATGCGGTCGCCGAGCGCCGCATACACGAGTTGATGACGCTGGATCAGACGCTTGCCCTCAAAGCTCGGAGAAACGATGGTCGCAAAGAAATGCTGACCGTCGCCTTCGACTTCGAGATGCTGGCAAGCGAGCCCAGCGGCGATGTATTGCTTGACCTGTTCGGGAGTCGGCAACATGTGAGAAGCTCCTCGTCAGTGGCGCAGCTTGTAGCCGGACGCGAGCATGCGCATCGCCACCACGGCCAGCACCACGAAGAAACCGGCGACGATCGCAAGGCTCACGAGCGGATTGATATCCGACATCCCGAAGAAGCCATAGCGAAAGCCGTCGATCATGTAGAAAAAAGGATTGAGCCGCGATATTTCCCGCCACACCGGCGGCAGCGTATGCGTCGAGTAGAACACGCCTGAGAGAAACGTGAGCGGCATGATCAGAAAATTCTGGAATGCGGCGAGCTGGTCGAACTTCTCGGCCCAGATGCCCGCGATCAAACCGAGCGTGCCGAGAATCGCGGCGCCGAAAATCGCAAACAGAATGATGTAGAGCGGCGCGGTGAAGCTGACGGGCACAAACCAGATCGTCACGATGAACACTCCGAAACCGACCGCGAGACCGCGCGCGACGGCCGCGAGAACATACGCGGCGAACATCTCGTAGTGCGACAGCGGCGGCAGCAGCACGAACACCAGATTACCGGTGATTTTCGACTGGATCAGCGACGACGAACTGTTCGCAAACGCATTCTGCAACACGCTCATCATCACGAGGCCCGGCACCAGAAAACTCGTGTATTCGACGCCCGGATAAACCTGCACATGATTGCGCAGCGCGTGGCCGAAAATGGTCAGATACAGCAGCGCCGTGATGATGGGCGCAAGCACGGTCTGGAATGACACTTTCCAGAAGCGCAGGATTTCTTTATAGAACAGCGTGCCGAAACCGCTATAGCCGCTCATGCGAGCCCCTCGATCACTTCCGGACCGTTCATCACCTGAACGAAAACATCTTCGAGGTCGGCTTTACGGACCTCGATTTCTTCGAATGTGCAGCCCGCCGCGCGGCATTGCGCGAGAATCTTCTCGACGTCGTCATAACTCGCGAGACGCAGCAGATGCTGGCGGCCATTGCCGTTGCCCGCGCCGCCCTCGGCTTCGAGCGGGCGCAGTTCGGCGGGCAGCACGCCTTGCGCGAAACGCACGAACAGTTGCATGCCGGCGAAGCGCTGCAGCAGCGTGCTGGTACGGTCCAGCGCCACCACTTCGCCGCGACGCAGCATCGCGATGCGGTCGCACAGCGATTCGGCTTCCTCGAGATAGTGCGTGGTCAGCACGATGGTGTGGCCTTCGCGGTTCAGGCGCGAGATGAATTTCCACAGCGTCTGGCGCAACTCGACGTCGACGCCCGCGGTCGGCTCGTCGAGCACGATCACCGGCGGCCGATGCACCAATGCCTGCGCGACCAGCACGCGGCGCTTCATGCCGCCCGACAGCGCGCGCATGTTGGCGTCGGCTTTCTCGGTGAGGTCGAGATTGGCCATGATTTCGTCGATCCACGCGTCGTTATTGCGCAGCCCGTAGTAGCCGGACTGGATGCGCAAGGTTTCGCGCACCGTGAAGAACGGATCGAACACGAGTTCCTGCGGCACCACGCCCAACGCGCGGCGCGCCGCGCGGAAGTCGCCCACGACGTCGTGGCCGCGCACCGCGATGCTGCCTTCGTCCGCGCGCGCGAGTCCCGCGAGAATGCTGATGAGCGTTGTCTTGCCCGCGCCGTTCGGACCGAGCAGCCCGAAGAACTCGCCTTCTTCCACCGTGAGGCTGACGCCCTTGAGCGCCTGCAAGTCCTTGTAGCGCTTTTTGACGTTACGAATTTCTATGGCTGACATGACAGTGCGCCGCGTGCGTCGCGGCGCTTAAAGGAGCCCTGGGCGGGCGCAAAGTGCTGGAAAAAACGGAATTGGGGCCGGTGGGATTGCCCTAACCGTGGCCCAAAAAACGTTTGATTATAGGGCAAAACCTGGCGGCCCTATCTCAGTCCGGGGGATGGCGGGAAGCGTGATGAACGCGTCAGGTGCGCGCGCGTGTGGCGCTGACGGCAAGCTGGCGAACGACGTGCGCTGAATCGCGTGAAGCCGGCGCTGAAGCGCGCCGGACCGCTCACGCGGCGCGAGCGCCTTCGATGGAACCGGCGATCAACGTATCGACGCCGTAGGCTTGCGCGAGACTCGCGAGCCCGGCCGGCAGATTGAGAACTTCGAATGCGCCGCCGCGCGCCTGAGCGGCCCGCCGCCATGCGAGAAGCACGGCCAGCGCCGATGAATCGAACTGCGTGAGCGGCGCGCAATCGACGCCGCCCGCGCCCGCAGCGATTCGCTCGAGACCCGCCGCGAGCGCGGCCTTTGCGCTCGCGTGGGTCAGCGTCGCGCCGCTCGCGAACCGTTGAGCGACGGGGCTCAGCACTTCGCTCACGACTGCTTGCCCGCGGCGAGTTGCTGATTGCGCTGCGTGAGGAACTGGATCAGTCCGTCGACGCCCTTCTGCTGGATCTGCTCGCTGAACTGCTGCTGATAAGCCTGGATCAGCCACGCGCCGAGCACGTTGATGTCATACACGCGCCAGCCTTGCGGCGTCTTGTACAGACGGTAGTCGAGCTCGATCGGCGAACCGTTGTTCATCACGACCGAACGGACCACCGTGTCGGTGTCGTCGGGATTCATGCGGAACGGCTTGTACTGGATCTGCTGGTCGCGCACCTGCGCGAGCGCGCCCGAATACGTGCGGATCAGCAGCATCTTGAACTGTTCGACGACCTGGCTCTGCTGCTCGGGCGTCGCCGTGCGCCAGTTGCGGCCCATCGCCAGTTGCGTGGTGCGGCGGAAGTCCGTGTACGGCAGGATCTTTTCGTTGACGAGACGCGTGATGTGCGAAATGTCGCCCTGCTGGATCGACTTGTCGGCGCGCACCGCGTCGATCACCTGCTGGGTGACGGTCTTGACGAGCACGTCGGGCGCGCTGCTGTCGACGGCTTGCGCCGATGCTCCAACACTCACGAAAGAGAACAACGCAGCAAACAACGGAATCAGAAAGAATTTTTTCATATCGAGCCTTGCTTAAAAAATAGTGCAACCGTTTGAGGCGACATTAACACGCGAGTTCAGCGGCAATCCATGCGCAAACTGCGAGAGTCGTATCGATCTGTTACGGCCGCGCCGGCACGCTCATCGCAACTTGAACGACGGTAAGTTGAAGCGCGTGGGCGGCACCAGTTGACCCGCCGGAATCTGCGTGGTTTCCGGACCGCCGTTGAGGTCGAGCGGCGGCGTTTCCGCGCCCGAAGCCGCTTCGGGCGCCGAGGCGCCGTTCGCCGTTGCAGCGGCTGACGCGGCTTGCGGCGGCGTCACGGCGCTCACACCGGATGCACCGGATGCAGCCGACGCCTTGGCGGCAGCACCGCTCGTTCCCGCCGCGCCCGCGGTTCCGGTCACTGCACCGGCCGGCGCGCCGGCGGGCGTGCCGTCGACGTCTTCGTACTTCGGCAGCGGCGCTTCATCGCCATAGTTCGGCAGCGCCTGCGACTGCTTGCCGTCCGACAGCAGATACTCGCGGCGTTGCAGATATGCGTTGCGCACGAACGAATACTTGTCGAGCGCGGCGCCTTCCAGCACGTCGCTCGCATTCAGCAGATTCGCACGCGTATTGACGATGTTCAGACCGTACAGCGCCCAGCTCAAGCCCGCCGGATCGACGTAGCTGAGCGGGTTGATATAGTAATTGCCGATCGAGCCGACCGCGTCGCGCGCGGTGCTCGGCCCGAACAGCGGCAGCACCAGATACGGACCGGCAGGCACGCCGTAGTGGCCGAGCGTCAGGCCGAGGTCGTTGTCGTGCTTGGGCAGCTTCGCGAGCGTCGCCACGTCGAACAATCCGCCGACACCGAAGATCGTATTGATCACGATCCGCATGATGTCCTGCACGCCGTCGGTGATCTTCAGTTGCAGCAGGTTGTTCGCCGCAATGTAGACGTCGCCGATGTTCGAGAAGAAGTTCGTCACGCTGTCGCGCACCGGCTGCGGCGTGATGAACACATAGCCCTTCGCGACGGGCTTCAGCGCGTACTGGTCGAGCTTGTCGTTGACCGTGAAGATGGTGCGGTTCAGGCCTTCGAGCGGATCGCCCTTGGTCGGCGTCTGCACCGTCGTGCAACCGGCCAGGATCGCGGCCGCAACCGCCAGTCTACCCATCCGGAAGACGCGCGCGCCCCCGGCCTGTAAGGTCTGCATTGTTGTTCTCCTTATTGACCGGCCGAGCCGGAAGCGGGCACCGCCGCCGCGGGTGCCGGAGCGGGTGCTGCCGCCGGTGCCACCGATGCGGCGCCCGGCTTCGATGCGCCCGAATCGGCCGCTTTGCTGTAGAGGAACTGTCCGATCAGGTTTTCAAGCACGATTGCCGATTGCGTCATCGAAATGGTGTCGCCGGCTTTGAGCATCTCGGTATCGCCGCCCGGTTCGAGGCCGATGTATTGCTCGCCGAGCAGCCCCGAAGTCAGGATCTTCGCCGACGTGTCTTTCGGAAACTGATACTGCTTGTCGATGTCGATCGTCACCTGCGCCTGATAGGCGTTGCTGTCGAAGCCGATCGAGGCGACGCGCCCCACCGTCACGCCCGCGCTTTTGACGGGTGCGCGCGCCTTCAATCCGCCGATATTGTCGAACTTCAGCTTGACCGGATAGGTCGCCTGGAACGACAGCGAGCTCATGTTGCCGGCCTTCAGCGCGAGAAACAGCAGCGCCACGAAACCCAACACCACGAACAGGCCGACCCAGAAGTCGAGAGCAGTCTTTTTCATCGTCATCCCAAAGTGAATCGCCGCGCCGCCGTCGCGCTGCCGCGCGCGCTCAGTGACGCGCCGCAGCGGCAAAACAGGCAACGCAGTCTTAACTGAACATCAGCGCGGTCAGCAGAAAATCGAGGCCGAGCACCGCGAGCGACGCATACACGACCGTCTTCGTCGTGGCGCGCGACACGCCCTCGGGCGTCGGCCGCGCTTCGTAGCCCTGGAAGAGCGCCACGAACGTCACCGCAAGGCCGAACACCACGCTTTTGACGACGCCCGCGCCGACATCGCGCCAGACGTCCACGCCGCCTTGCATCTGCGACCAGAACGCGCCGGCATCGACACCGATCAGCAGCACGCCGACCACATAGCCGCCCGCGATACCGACCGCGCTGAAAATCGCCGCGAGAATCGGCATCGAGATAATGCCGGCCCACAGACGCGGCGCGACCACGACCTTGACCGGGTCGACCGCCATCATTTCCATCGCGGTGAGCTGCTCGCCCGCTTTCATCAAGCCGATTTCCGCGGTGAGCGAGGTGCCCGCGCGGCCGGCGAAAAGCAGCGCCGTGACGACCGGCCCGAGTTCGCGCACGAGCGAGAGCGCGACCAGCAGCCCGAGCGCCTGCTCGGAACCATAGCGATTGAGCGTGTAATAACCCTGCAAGCCGAGCACGAAGCCGACGAACAGCCCCGACACCGCAATGATCACCAGCGAATAATTACCTACGAAGTGGATCTGCTTCGTGACAAGCCGCGGACGGCGCAGCAGCGGGAAGAATTCAACCAGCAGCCGGAGAAAAAAACGCGTCGCGTAGCCGGCCGTGCCGAGCCCGTCGAGCACCACGCGGCCGACCGAGGAGATCAATGTGCCGATCATGACCGCCCTCCGCCGACGCCGAAGTCCGCCGCGAGCGGCGTTCTGCTCGGATAGTGGAATTTGAACGGACCGTCCGGCGCGCCGTCGATGAACTGCCGCACCGTCGGATCAGTCGACGCGCGCAGTTGCGCCGGCGTGCCCTCGGCATGAACGCCGCCGTTGGCGAGGAAATACACGTAGTCCGCGATCGCGAACGACTCCGGCACGTCGTGCGTGACCAGAATCGACGTCGCGCCGAGCGCCTGGTTGAGCGCGCGAATCAGGTTCGCGGTGATGCCAAGCGAGATCGGGTCGAGGCCGGCGAACGGCTCGTCGTACATCATCAGTTCGGGGTCGAGGGCGATGGCGCGCGCGAGCGCCACGCGCCGCGCCATGCCGCCGGAAATCTCCGACGGCAGCAGGTCGCGCGCGCCGCGCAGGCCGACCGCGTTGAGCTTCATCAGCACGAGGTCGCGGATCAGTTCCTCCGGGAGATCGGTGTGCTCGCGCAGCGCAAACGCCACGTTTTCGAACACCGACATGTCCGTGAACAGCGCGCCGAACTGGAACAGCATGCCCATCTTGCGGCGCAGCGCGTACAGGCCGTCGCGCGTTTGCGCGCCGACGTTCTCGCCGTGGAACAGGATCTCGCCGCGCTGCGCGCGAACCAGACCGCCGATCAGCCGCAGCACCGTTGTTTTGCCGCAACCCGAACCGCCCATGACCGCGACGACCTGGCCGCGCGGAAAGCGCAGGTTCAGGTTCGACAGGACGAGCCGGTCGCCGTAACCGAAGTCGACGTCGCGCAGCTCGAGTAAGGTCTCGGATGGGGAAGACACTGAGTGACAATCCTTTTGCACGGAAGGCCGAATTATAGGGCCATCATGCAAATGTTGCCGTGAGGCGCCCTGTCCCTTAACCAATCATGACGATTATTGCGTAAAAGCTTGTTGCAGTGCGGCAACGGCGGCCGCCGGATCAGACGCTTCGGTGACCGCGCGCACCACCGCCGCACAACCGACGCCCGTCGCGAGAACCTCGGGCAGCACCTGCAAATCGATTCCGCCGATCGCGACCAGCGGCACGACGCCGTCCAGCAGCCGGACGTAGCGCGCGAGGCGCTTGACGCCCTGCGGCGCGGTCGGCATCACTTTCGTCGTGGTCGGGAACACCGCTCCCAACGCGATATAGCTCGGGCGGAAGTGCAGCGCCTTCAGAATTTCGTAGAAGCCGTGCGTCGACAGACCGAGCCGGATGCCGGCCGCCGCCAGCGCCGCCAGATCCGCCGTGTGCACGTCTTCCTGGCCGAGGTGCACGCCGTAGGCGCCCGCATCGAGCGCGGCCTGCCAGTGATCGTTGATGAAAACCTGCGCGTCGTGCCGCTTTCCCGCCGCGACGCAGCGGGCGATCTCGCGCTGAAGCTCGTCGGCGGGATGGGCGGACTTGCGGCGCAGTTGCACCGTTTTCACGCCGTAGCCGACCACGCGTTCGACCCACTCGGCGCTCGGCAGCACCGGATAAAGTCCGAGCCGCTCGGGGCAGCGCGGGAACGGCTGCGCCGGCGCTTGCGGCAAACCGGCAAGACGCGGAAAGACGGCCAGATCGCAGGGGAAGGAGTCGCCCGCGGCGTTGGTCCGCGTTTCGTCGCCGTCGCGCCACGCGAGCGCCAGCACGAGCGCGTCGTGCGGATCGAAACCGCAGTCGAGAAACGCGGCGAGCGCGGGAATCCAGTCTTCCGCGAGATGGCCTTCCAGACGGTACTTTTCACCGCCGAGATGCAGCGTCGCCTTGTTCTCGGCGGCTTCGACCACTGCCGCGCCCTGCACGAGCCAGCGCGCCATCTGTTCGCCGTGCCGCGCGGCATCGGCGAGCACGATCAGATCGCCGCCATTCGGCTGATCCGGCGCGGTCAGGCAGATGCGCCACGGCGCGTGCGTGGGCGGCCAGTCGCCGAGACGGGCGCGGATGCGTTCGGTCGCTTCGGTGAGTTCGTCGGCGGGCGGCCAGAACAGGTCGCGGTCTTTCAGGGCCAGGGTCTGCGTCATGCGGCGCTCCCGTCCTGATGCCAGAACGGCATGCCGACCACCGGCGTGCTCGCGTGCGCACTTTCGCGCTCGGCCATCGGTCCGGCGAGAAACGCCTGACGGCCCGCTTCGACGCCCAGCGCAAACGCGCGCGCCATCGCGTCGGGATGCGTGGCCTGCGACACCGCCGTGTTCAGCAGCACGCCGTCGAAACCCCACTCCATCACCTGGGCCGCGTGCGACGGCACGCCGAGCCCTGCGTCGACGATCAGCGGCACGTCAGGCAGCCGCTCGCGCAACACTCGCAAGCCATACGGATTGATCACGCCCTTGCCGGTGCCGATCGGCGCGCCCCACGGCATCAGCGCCTCACAGCCGGCGTCCAGCAGACGGCGGCCGATCACCAGGTCTTCGGTGCAATACGGCAGCACCTTGAAGCCGTCCTTGACGAGCTTCGCCGCCGCCTCGATCAGGCCGACCGGATCGGGCTGCAGCGTGTAGTCGTCGCCGATCAGTTCGAGCTTGATCCACTCGGTTTCGAATATTTCGCGCGCCATGTGCGCGGTCGCCACCGCCTCGCCGACGGTCAGGCAACCGGCCGTGTTCGGCAACAGCGGCACGCCGTGGCGCTTGAGCAGATCGAAGAAGCCGGCTTCGGCGCCGCCTTCGTTCATCTGCCGGCGCAGCGCGACGGTCACCATGCCGGGGCGCGCGGCGTCGATCGAATCGGACAGCGATTGCAGCGACGGATAGCGCGACGTGCCAAGCAGCACCCGGCTCGCGAAGGGTTGGCCGTAGAGCGTGAGCGCGTCGGCGGTTTGGGGGGAAGTCATTTGCATCATCTGGTCTCCGGCAAGGCGGGGCGGGCGGCGATTGCTCGTGATCGTGCGTGATCGTGCGTGGTCGTGTTCGCTCGTCTGCGATTGCGTGAACGGCTGGCTTGGCTTGGCGCGGCAACGCGCTCAACCGCCGGCCACGGGCTGCACGACGTCCAGCTTGTCGCCCGGCTGCAATGCGCGCGCCGCATGCTGCGTGCGCGCGACGAAATCGCCGTTCAGCGCGACGGCGAACGGCGGCCGCGCGCCGTACGCGGCGAGCGCATCGGCGACAGTCGCGCCCTCGGGCAACGACAACGGCTTCTGATTGATATGAATGTCCATGGTGTTCGAATACGGTTCAGTCGATGGCAATTGCGCAGGCGTTCGCAGCGTCGCGCCGGCGGCCGGCGCTCACGCGGGCTCCCGCGCGCGCTGCTCGTGGAACAGTTCGCTCCAGCGCGCGGCGCGCCGCCAGTCCGCGAACGCGTCGGCGTCGCCGATGCGTCCGTCCAGCAGCGCCGCCGCGAAGCGCGCGGCTTCGTCGGCGACCTCGGGCACGATCATGTAGCCGTGCCGGTACAGCCCGTTCACGCGCAGCGTCTGCGCGCCGTCCCACAACAGCGCCGGCCGATGATCGGGCAAGGTCGGACGGCACTGCGAATTCAGCTCGAGAATGCGCGCCTCGCCGAAGCCCGGATGCACGGAAAACGCCGCGCTCAGCAGCTCCAGCGCGGATCGCACGCTGACGGGCGACATGTCCTCGCCTTCCACCTCGGTGGCGCCGATCACATACAAATCGTCCTGCTTCGGCGCGATGTAGAGCGGATAACGGGGATGCAGCAGCCGCACCGGCCGCGTCAGATTAATGCCGGGCGCGTGCACGCGCGCGACTTCGCCGCGGATGCCGCGCAGCGTCGGCAGCACGGGTTTCGCGCCGAGGCCGCGGCAGTCGATGGTGATGCGCGCAGGCGGCAGCGCCCCATCGAGCACGGGCGTATTCCAGTGCGTTTCCACACCGCGTTGCGCAAGACCCGCGGCCAACGCGCGCAGCACCTGGCGGTTGTCCAGTTGACCTTCGCGCGGCAGCAGCCAGCCCTGATTGAAGCGCCCCGCGAGCGCGGGTTCGGCCGCACCGAGTTGCGCGCCGGCGAGCGTGACGAAGCCGCCGTCCAGCAGTTCGGCCGGCGCGTTCGAGCGCACGCGTCTTTCGAACAGCGGCGCCTCGGTCCGATCCGCGTGATGCCAGACGACGAGCGTGCCATTGCGCTGGAAAAACACCGGCTCGGGCAACCCGGCCAGCACTTGCGGCCAGGTTTCGAGCGATGCCGCGCCGAGCCGCGTGATCAGAAGTTCGGCGCTGGCGGCTTCGGCAAGCGGCGCGAGCATGGCGGCCGCGACCCACGCGGCGGCCTGCGAGCCGTCGGCGTCGCCGCGCTCATAAAGCGCCACGCGATGTCCTTCTCCGGCGAGCCGCCACGCGACGAGGCGCCCGCACAGACCGCCGCCGAGCACAGCGAAATCGGGTTGTGCGGCGCGGCTCATCGTGCGCGCTCCGCTTCGATACGACGGACAAAAGCAATGCAGCGCGCGTCAAGAACGGCGCGACAAGGAGCAAAACACATAACTGAACAATAGGCGGTCATCGAGTCCTTTCCGTACGGCCGACAAAAAGCGCGTACCCAGGACGAAACCGGCGGGCAAGGCCGGCCAGGCAACATGCGTACTCCAATGAAGTACGCCGCCCGGCGGGGAATGGAAGACTGGCTGCTTCCGGAAACTTCCCGCGCCGGTATTACCCGGATCGGGTGCAAAGGGTCTCTCTCAGCCTCGCAGCCGCAGCGCGAGAATCACGCCGCTCAAGTGCAAAGCACCCCTGTTTCGTCGAAGGTCATTAGACCATAAAAGGCGCGGCGCTCGCAAACGAGCGGCGCATCGCGGCGCGCGCGGCTTGATCCGGCACCACCTTTTGCGCCTTACGCTTTAGCCGGATGAGCGGCCCACCGCTCTGGCACAATGCCACGAGAGATGACGCGGAAAACGCGGCATCGCGCGAACGGTTGGCGGTTATGTCGCGGCGGTGCTCGCGCAGAGGCGGCAGCAATGACTGCCGGCTTTGCGCCGGCGCCGCGAATTAATTTTCGCTTAAGGGCTTCGCGCCAGAATCGGCAGTCGCCGCGGCGCCCGGCCGTCAGCCGCCGCGCCAGCATAGATGCACACGCACAGATACGAAGACCCGCGAAGGGTCGGCCCGCGTGGACCGGCCCGAATCGAACAGCACTCCCAGGACGCTCATGACAACGAATACTTCTGTCAGCCCCGCGCTGCCGCCCGACGAGAAAGTCTCCGCATGGAGCCTCATCAAGCCTTACTGGGTGTCGGAAGAAAAAAAGACGGCGTGGGGGATGCTCATCGCGATCATTGCGATGAACCTCGCGGTGGTATGGATCAACGTCCGCCTGAACCGCTGGAGCGCCGACTTCTATAACGCGCTGCAAACCAAGAACGTACGCGACTTCCCGCATCTGCTGATGATCTTTTCCGGGCTCGCGTTCGGCTACATCATCCTCGCGGTGTACGGGCGCTATATGCGCCAGATGCTCGGCTTTCGCTGGCGTCAATGGCTGACCACGCGCTATCTGAACGAGTGGCTGCACGACAGCGCGTTTTACCGGATCGAGCGCGACCGCCTCGCCGACAACCCCGACCAGCGGATCAGCGACGACCTGCAGTCGTTCGCCACGACCACGCTGTCGCTCACGCTCGATCTGCTGTCCACGGTCGTCACGCTCGTCTCGTTCATCACGATCCTGTGGGCGCTGGCCGGCGCGCTGACCATCACGCTCGGCGGCGTGCCGCTGCACATTCCCGGCTACATGGTGTGGGCAGCCGCGCTGTACGCAGTGGTCGGCTCGCTCGTGATCCAGAAAGTCGGTCATCCGCTCGTGCCGATCAACTATCAGGCGCAGAAAGTCGAGGCCGATTTCCGTTTCGGCCTGATCCGTCTGCGCGAGAACGCCGAGCAGATCGCGTTCTACAACGGCATGGACACGGAGAAGACCAACGCCCATTCGCTGTTCGGCCGCATCCGCGATAACTGGTGGCAGGTCATGAAGTACACGAAGCGGCTCACCTTCGTGCTGAGCTTCTACGGTCAGATCGCGATCATCTTTCCGCTCGTCGTCGCCGCGCCGCGTTATTTCGCGGGCGCCTTCACGTTCGGTGTGCTGATGCAAATCTCCAGCGCATTCAACACGGTCAGCGATTCGTTCTCGTGGTTCATCAACAGTTACTCGACGCTGGTCGAATGGCGCGCCACGGTCAACCGTCTGCGCGAATTCAAGCGGGTCGTGCATGCGCCGCGTCTGAAGGAATCCGTCTCGCCGGCCACCGCGCACGGCGGCATCAACCTGCATTTCGTCGACGCCGACAAGCTCTCCACCGACGGCCTCCAGCTCGCGCTTCCGAACGGCAGCCCGCTCTCGCGCATCCGCGACATCGTGATTCATCCGGGCTCGCGCTGGCTCGTGCGCGGGCCGTCCGGCTCGGGCAAGAGCACGCTGATGCGCGCGCTCGCCGGCTTGTGGCCGTTCGGCGATGGAGCCATCGACGCGCCGGTCAACGCCCGCATGATGTTCATTCCGCAAGTGAGCTACATGCCGATCGGCACGCTGAAGGCGGCGCTCGCGTATCCGTCGGCGGCCGACACGTATACCGACGAGGAATGCCGCGAGGCGCTCGTCGTTTGCCACCTGTCGCAATACGCGGACCGTTTGCAGGAATCCGCGCACTGGACGCGCGTTCTCTCGCCGGGCGAGCAACAGCGCCTCGCCGCCGCGCGCGTGCTGCTGCACAAGCCCGACTATCTGTTCCTCGACGAAGCGACGAGCGCGCTCGACGCCGAGAACGAAGCGCGTCTTTATCGCCTCTTCACCGAGCGGCTGCCGAAGGCGGCCATCGTCAGCGTCGCGCATCGCGAATCGCTGGCGGCGTTCCATGACGAAACGCTCGAAGTCGAGCGCGCCGGCGAAGCGGTCGCGGCATGAACCCGGAGAGCGCCGCAGCGAGCGAACCCAGTGCGGGCTTTGACCGCGTCGTGCTGATCACCGGCGCGGGTTCCGGCATCGGCGCGGCGCTGGCCCGGCGGATCGCCGCGCCGCGCACCGCGCTGATGCTGCACGCACGCGGCGCCGAGCGCGAGTCGCGCGAGCGTCTCGCGCAGGTTGCCGCCGATTGCAGCGCGAACGGCGCGGCCTGCGCAACGGTGACGGGCGATCTCGCCGAGCGCGGCGCCGCGGAACATGTGGTGCATCAAACGCTCGCGAACTTCGGCGCACTCGATCAACTGGTCGCGAACGCGGGCCACGCGCAGCGTCAGACGCTTCAGGCGCTCGACTCCGATGTGCTCGGCGCCGCATTCGCCGCGATGCCCGCCGCCTTCGCGGCGCTCGTGAAGCGCGCCACGCCTGCGTTGGAAACCTCGAAGCGAGGCCGAGTGATCGCGTTGAGTTCGTTCGTCGCGCATCGTTATCGCGCGGATACGCCGTTTGCCGCGACCGCCGCGGCCAAGGCGGCGCTCGAGTCGCTCGCGAAAACCGCAGCCGCCGAACTCGCGCCGCACGGCGTGACCGTGAATTGCGTCGCGCCCGGCTATACGCGCAAGGACCGCGGACCGAGCGCCGATAACGCCGCCGTGTGGACGCGTGCCGCGGAATCGACACCGCTCGGCCACATCGCCGAGCCCGCCGACATTGCCGCGCTGATCGCCTTCCTGCTTTCCGACGAAGCGCGTCACATCACCGGCCAGGTGATCCACGTCGACGGCGGACTGACGCTCGGCTGATTCACACCGCCGCGCGCAATTCGCCAACGCGCCCGCACCCGTACTCACATTCGCGCGAGCCGCGGCAAGATCCCGAAACACGCGAGAACACCTCGAAAGCATTTGCGAAGCGGGCAAGCTTTTCAGCCCTTTGAAACGAGCCCGAAACAGCGACGATAGTCGTGCGCGCCGTCCCCTGCGGCCCGCACGCCATCCACTGCTAACGGACTCTCGCTCATGTCATTCGATCGCCGCTCTTATCCTTCGATTCACCGGCTCGGCCTTGCTCTCTCCGCGGCCGTGCTGCTCGGAAGTGCCGCTCATCTTGCTCATGCCGCGCAAACCACGCCGCCGAACGAACCCGCCGACGTGTGCCCCGCGCTCAGGCACATCGTCGAAGCATCCGACTACAAGCAATTGCACACGCAACCGGCCGCGCAACTGCCGGGCGTCGCGAGCGCCGAAGACTGCCGCGCCAACGCGCACGCGTACGACTGCCACTGGCGCGCGCACTGGCAAGCCGACGGTGTCGTCAACGATCCGCTCGAGGAAATCGGCGCCGACATCGCCGCGTGCTTTCCGAACGTCGTGCATGACGTGAACACGCCGACGCGCCAGCATTTCATCGTGACGACCGCCGAGCGGCGCGTGAATGTCACTGCGAGCGTGCAAGGGCAAAACGAGTTGCGGCTGCGCGTCGCGCGCTGAATGCAGACACGTCGAGGACGATGCGCGTTCCGCCGCATTTCGCTTCGCTCAGCCGATCCGCATGGCTTGCCTTTATCGCATTTGGCTCCGCTTGATGACCTTCCTGACCACGAAACGCGCTAACGCTTTGACGCGAGCCCCTCGCGCGGCCTGGGTCAGGTTGCGGCGGCCGAGCGCGCGGTTCGTCGCCTGTACGACGTTGACGGTCGGACTGAACGGCTGCGCGTGGACGCTGATCCAGGCAGCCGACGCCACCGGCTCCGTGATCCAGGCCGGCTACGCCATCGCCGCGAACTATTCGTCGCCGACCTTCGTGAGCGGCCGTCCCGCGGATGTGCGGCACGTTTGCATCGAAGTGAACGCTGCTGTGTCGGTCGGCGATTTCGTGCCGGCGCTGCAACTCGCGCTTGATCGCCGCGGCATTCGTTCGGATGTCTACAATCCCGGCACCTCGCCCGCCGGCTGCGAGGCGCGCCTCGTCTACAACGCGGCGATCGACTACGGCCGCCGCTCGTTCAGCGACGACGCGATCCAGTATCTGTCGGTCATCGATTTGACGCTCGTGCAGAGTGGCCGCATTCTCGTCACCGCGCGCTACCAGACGGGCGGCCTGAACAGCGACCGCTTCTCGTCGGCGTCGACCAAGCTCAATGGGTTGATCGACAAGATGGTGATCGACCGGACCGATTTCGGCCGCGAAACACGGCAGACCATTCAGACCTCGCAGGTCAACTAGCCGCATGCCGGTTGCTTTCTCTTACGCGAGAAAGGATTGGAAAGCGTTAGCCGCTTTGCTGCGCGCGCGCGGATCACTAAGATGACCTGAATGAACCAATCCATTCTGGTCGTCGACGACGACCCCGTCGTACGTGAGCTCGTCAGTCAGTATCTCGAAGGGCGCGGCTTCAAGGTTGCCACGCTCGAACATGGCATGGCGCTGCAGCGCAAACTTCAGGACGAGCGTCCCGCGCTGGTCGTGCTCGACATCATGATGCCCGAGCTCGACGGCATCAGTGCGCTGCGCGCGCTGCGCGTGGCGGGCGACGATATCCCCGTGATTCTGCTGACCGCACGCGCCGATCCGATCGACCGTGTGATCGGTCTCGAACTCGGCGCGGACGATTACCTGGGCAAGCCGTTCGAACCGAGCGAACTCGTCGCGCGGATTCGCACGGTGCTGCGCCGTCGCGGCTCGATTGCGCCGAGCGCGCCCGAGCAACGCGCGCCGTATCGCTTCGGCCGCTTCGAGGTGAATTTCCCGGCGCGTGAATTGCGCCGCGACGGCGAACGCATCACGCTGCGCTCAAGCGAATTCGCGATGCTGAAAGTGTTCGTCACTCACGCGATGACCGTCCTCACTCGCGGGCAACTGCTCGAAAAACTGCATGGCAATAGCGAGACGCATCGCAACCGCAGTCTCGATGTGTCGATCTGGCGTTTGCGTCGGCTGATCGAGGTCGATCCGTCCGAGCCGCGCTACGTGCAAACGGTGTGGGGACGCGGCTATGTGTTCGTGCCGGACGGCGAGATCGGCGCGGCCGAGCGCGGAGCGGGCGCGGCTGCGCAGTGAGCGCGTTCGTGACGCCGCCTCAGAAAGTCAGCACGCTCAAAAACATCCTCTGCAGCCAGCCCATCGTCGTCGCGTCGGAGATCATGCCGGAGCCGGCCTGCTCGATGCGCGCATTCGCGACCTTGCTCGACGCGACGTAGTTGCCTGTTTCGATATCCTTAGGATTCACCACGCCTGACAGCCGCAAGCGGTCGCGGTTGCCGCCCATCGAAATCACCTTTTCGCCCGACACGACCAGGTTGCCGGTCGGCATCGTGCCGATCACGGTCACGGCGAGTGTGCCGGTCATCGCGCTCGCGTCGGTGAGACTGCTGTCTTTGAATTCCGTGCTGGCCGAGCGATGTGAAGAGCTCGCGAGCCGCGCGGCGGCGCCGTCGATTATCGGCGGCATCGGCGGTGATGCTGCTCGCCCGGCTCGCAGCCGCCGTCGAACTGTTGTTCCCGCTATACGACTCGGACAGACGGATCGTCAGCACGTCGCCGATGTGTTGCGCGCGCGGCGTCTCGTACAGCACCATCAGCGTGCCCGCCTGATAGATCGCGCCCTGCGTGTTGACGTTCAGCGGCGCGGACACGAGCGGCGGCGCCATCGGTGTTTCGACAATCGACCTCTGTCCGCTCGCGCAAGCGGACACACATGCCGCCGCGCATAGCGCGACGGAAAAACGTAGCGTAGGCATCGGGTTTACTCCCTCGCTGAATGGTGCTGATCCGCGCATCGGTGCCGCTGCATCAACCGGCTTCTGCATCGCTCGCCTGCCACTGCCGCACGACGGACTTCACCCATGCGTCCGACCCCTTCAGCAGATAAGTGAGCGTGCCGTTGCGCGTGCCCGGCAGGAAACACAACGTGATCGAACTGACCGCGTTTTCCCACACGTAGACCGGCAACGCGCCCGGCGACGACACGTTCCGCGTCGCATGACGCGGCGGGCCGTAGCGGTCCGCGAGCGCGTCGCGCAGATCTTCGGCGGTGACTTCGTCGATCACGAAGGAAATCTCGTAGAGCCGCAGCGCGCTTTGCCCTTCCATGCGCGCGAAACGCAGCACATGCTCGGCCGCCGGCGCACCGTCGACGACCGCTTGCGACAGCGCCCAACCGTTATCGTCGCGATGCGCCCAGCGGCACGCGACGGTCAGACTCTCGTGCGACTTCAGCCGCATGCCGAGCGCGCCCGCCTGCACGTCCGTCTCGCAGACCGGCACGCTGCCGACCGGCGTCGCACGCACTTTCGAACCGGCGCGGAATTCATCGAGCGTGATGCCGAGCGCAATGCCGCGGAATGCGAATGGCGTGTCCTGCGCGCGTCGGCGGGCGTCGGCGAATGCGTCCTTCGATGCCGGCGCCGAAGCTGCGGCGCCCGCATCGCGCGCCGCCGGCTGCGCCGGCACGGTCAGCGAGAATGTGCCGCACAGCAGCGCCAGCGCGCAGGCAATCCGTTGTGGTCTCATGTTTCAATCGATCGCGGATGAGCAGATGTCGAACGGCGTGGCCGCCGCATGGCCGACGACCGGGATGATCTTCAGCGTCGCCGAGGTCAGCCGGCAAGGCAGCGCGGCAACGGCGCAGCCGTCGAGCGGCAACAGCGCCGCGCCGAGCGCGAGCCACGCAGCGGCGCGCACGACGCGCCCGGAAATTATTGATGTCGACACGCGCGCCTCGGTACGTCAGGCGGTCGTGTTGACGTGATGGCCGACGAGGCCCGCGGGCACCGACGGCTGCGGCTGCGGCTGAGTCGCCGAGCCCTTGGCTTGCGCGTTGCCGCTGCCGCTCCCGCTTGTCGCTGCGGAACTGCCGTTGGACGCCGGCTTTTCCGTCGCCTTGGTGGGCGCAATCGAAGAAAAATGGGTGGAATTGAGGTTGCTGGGAACAGTCATGATGAGCCTCGCATGGCGCTGGTTGGGCTGGGTTTGGCAAGATGTCGGTCGCGCACCGCGTGCGCCGGATGAGAGCCTGAAGCTCTGCCGGCGTGCGGCGCGACGTATCGCAGGACGAATCATCTCGCCGCCCACGCCTCGCCGATGCACGAAGAAAAGCGCGCTTTTCGACGGTGCTTACGACGCGTTGCGAGTGCTTTCCGGCACTTGCCGTTGTGCGCAAACTGTTTCGAGAAATACCGCGTGCGCACATCGAATGCGAGGCCCGCACGCGCGCCCGCGTTGCCAGAAGCGGCAGTGCTGAAATATGCTGTGAACCTTGGTTGACGGGCCTTACGCTCGCGTGTGCGAACATTGCGCCCAATTGCGCCAGAATCGCGCCGAAAAACTCGCACCGCATCGGGTAAGCATTGGTAAGAAAACAGTCGGCCGCGCGTCGCGCGCGCCGGTCTAGAATTTCGCCATGAATCCACAGGTCCTTATCGTCGACGACGATCCGGTCGTACGCGATCTGCTTTGCAAGTTCTTGCAGTCGAACGGCTTTGACGCGTCGGTGCTGCATGACGGCACCCATCTCCAGCGCCGGCTCGAGCGCGAACGGCCGTCGGTCGTCGTGCTCGACATCATGATGCCGAACACCGACGGCCTGCGCGCGCTCACCGCGCTGCGCGCCGCCGGCGACGACATTCCGGTGATCTTCGTGACGGCGCGCGGCACGGTGGCCGACCGCATCGTCGGGCTGTCGCTCGGCGCGGACGACTATCTGACCAAGCCCTTCGATCCGCGCGAACTGCTCGCGCGCATCCACACGGTGCTGCGCCGCCGCGGGCCGTCGACCACGAGCGCGCCGGAAGCCCGCAAGCCGTACAGGTTCGGCCCGTTCGAACTGGACTTCGCCACACGCTCGCTGTCGCGCGCCGATACGAAGCTGCCGTTGCGCGACAGTGAGTTCGCGCTACTGAAGATCTTCGTCAACAACCCGTACAAGGTGTTGTCGCGTGTGCTGATTCACGACCTCGTGCATCGCGACAACCTCGCCTTCCGCGATCGCAGCCTCGACGTGCCGATCTGGCGTCTGCGGCGCGTGATCGAGGACGATCCGTCCAATCCGTGCTACGTGCAAACGGTGCGCGGCAAGGGCTATGTTTTCGTACCCGACGCCGACGGCACACCGTTCTCCGACGAGGCCGCCTCGAACGCATGAGAAACCCGCTGAACACGCTGTTCGGCAGAATGGCGTTGCTTTCGACGGCGGTGCTGTTGGCGATTCAGGCCGGCTGGTTCGTGCTGGTGGTGATGCAGCCGCCGCGCCATGAGATCGACGGCTTTGCGCGCGGCGTCGTGCTGGCGCTTCAGGCCATCAACGGCGAGCCGATCAAGGGCGCCGCGCTCGCGCCGGCCATGCGCGTGCATCTGGTTCCGACGTGGAACATGCCGCCGAGCGTCCATCTGCGCGAACCCACCGAGCACCTGGTTGTTCAGTTGACGCAGCATCTGCGTGAGACGCTTCCGCCAGGCACCCAGATTGCCGTCGACGATCTGCGTCCGCCGCAACTGTGGGTGCTGTTTCCGGGCAAGTCGAACTGGGTCGTGCTGCCGGTCGATCTGCCGCCGCCGCCGCGCTTTCTGATCGAAGCCATTTCGATGCTGGCCGCCGCGCTGATCCTGTCGCTGTTCGCGGTGTGGCAGATGCAGCGTCCGCTGTCGCGCGTCGCCGACGCCGCGCGCGTCTTCGGTTCGGGCGGCCGGCCGGAACCGGTGACCGTGCAAGGCCCGCGCGAACTGCGCGAGCTGATTGGCTCGTTCAACGACATGATGCGGCGCCTGAACGAGGCCGGCGACGACCAGGCGGTCATGCTCGCCGGCGTCGCGCACGACCTGAAAGCGCCGCTCACGCGCCTGAAGCTGCGCGCGAGCGTGCTGGTCGCGGAAAGCGAGCGTGCCGGGCTGATTCGCGATGTCGATTCGCTGACTAACATCGTCCAGCAGTTTCTGGAGTTCGCCGGTCAATCCGCCGATGCCGGTCCGCCGGTTCAGGTCGACGAATTCTTGCGCGAGCAGTTTTCGGATAGTGATGGTGTGGGTGACAGTGTGATTGACAGCGCCGTCGATGGCTCGGGCTCGCAGGACGCGGGCGGCGAAGCCCGGCTGTTCGCGCTGGATCTGCGTGCCGGCCCGTCGTTCACGTTGCCGCGCACGCTGCTCGATCGGCTGGCGACCAACCTCGTCGATAACGCACTCGAACATGGCGCGCCGCCCGTCGATATCCGCACCGCGCGCAGCGACGGACATTGGGTCATCAGCGTGCGGGATCATGGCGCGGGCATTCCCGACGACCGCATTGCCGCCGCGATGAAACCGTTCGTGAGGCTCGACGCCGCGCGCGGCGGCGAAGGCCATTGCGGTCTCGGTCTCGCGATCGTCGCACGGCTCGCGCACGATCGCGGCGGACGTTGCCACGTGCGCAATCACGCCGAGGGTGGGCTGGAAGTGTGTATTGAGTTGCCGGTGGGGGTGGTGGCGGTGCCTGCGTCGACATCGACATGACAGGTGGGCTCGTGGTAGCGGTAGCGGTCGTGATCGCACTGCGCGGCGCGGCGCAAGGCGCGCGCTTACGCTGCCTTACCGCATCGGCTAACGCATGATCGCGGGCCTTATAGTCGACCCCGGCAACCTCGATGCCGCCCTTCTCAGTCCGCCCGCGTATCCGGGGCGGATTTTTTTTGACTGCGTGTTCGGCCTGCGTGTTCGGCCTGCGTGTTTTGGCCTGCGTGTTCGGCCTGCGTGTTTGGCCTGCGTGTTTGGCCTGCGTGTTTGGCCTGCGTGTTCGGCCCGCGCGTTCGGCCCGCGCGTTCGGCCCGCGCGTTTGGTTTGCGCGTTTGGTTTGCGCGTTTGGTTTGCGCGTTTGGTTTGCGCGCTTGGCGCGCATCTTCAGCCGCTGTTTTCAGCTAGCCCGCTCGGCCCACGCGCCTCACCCGCTCCCTCGCCGCCAGTCTCAAACAACCAACCGGCTCCGCAAGCTCTCGATAGCCGCCTCCGATACGCCAAGCCCGTCAGTCAGATAGCGCGTCATCGTGCCGTAGCTCGTCTGCACCTGATCGAAGCCCGCCTGCAGAAAACTTTCCTGCACGCCAAGCAACGGTTCCTGAATCGCGGCGAGCGCGTCGCCGTCCTGCGCGCGCAATGTTTCCTTCATCGACCTGATGGCCTGCGCGCGGTAGACATTGCTCAGCAGATAGTCCTGCATGATCACGTCGAGCGGCACATTCGCAATGCTCTGCAGCAGCGCCGCGACCCAGCCGGCGCGATCCTTACCCGCGTTGGAATGAAAGAGCTGCGGGCCCGTGCCGTCCGCGAGCTGGCGCAGCAGCGCGCCGAAGTTCGCCCGCTGCGCCGCGCCGGTCACATAGCCGCGCGCCTGCGACTCCATGAACGCGGTCGCGCCAGCGGCTGAATCGAAAGGCGGCGGCGTGAAGTCGCGCACACCGAGCACATCGAGCGTTTGCGAAACCGCGCCGCGAGGAACGATGTCGGCGGTTCGTTCGACCTCGCCCGGCGTGCGCAAATCGTAGACGCTCGCAATGCCGAGCCGCTCCATTTCCGTCTGATCGGCCACGCTCAGCGTCAGCACATTCGCGCGGAAAAAGAGGCCGCGCCGCATCTTCTTGCCGTCGACGGTCGGATAGCCGGCCGCAGCGCCCGCGACATCGCGGAAATTGTCCACCGATGCAAGCCGCGGCGTGTCGCTCTGCTCGTCGCCGAGGCCGCCGCCGCATGCGGAAAGCAGCGAACTGCCCACGCCGGACACCAGCAGCACGCTGGCGGAGCGCTTCAGGAACGTCCGTCGCGACGCGCATGCCGCCAGCGAGTGCGCGGGCATGGCCGGGGGAACAAGGTGGCGGCGAGTTGCCGGACAGGTTTTCGCGGTGGCGGGCATTAGGCGATCTGATGTGTCATGCGCGAGGTGAGTAAAAAAAGTGCAGCCTGAGCGCTGCGGGCGCAGTTTAACGTTTCCAATATTTTTTTGGTTACGACGTATTAGTTCGTAAGCAACGGTCAGCTTGGTCTTTGCCCGTGCCGCGCGCGCTTCCGATATGCCCGCTGCAATCACGCGCGAAAAAGCGCTTCTTAAGCCATTCTCCCAGGCATTTCGTCTCCTGTCGGCTGCTTACTCCCTGCTTACCGTCTGCTGCCAATTTTGACCACAAGTGGCCGCACGACGCCTCGCCCCGTAGAATACAAAGACCTCCCCTCGAGCCGCACGCACACAAGAAAAGCCCAGGAGAACACAACAAACATGCCTTCTCTCCAATGGTTCACCGAATTGACGCAGCGGGAACGCCGCACGCTCTACGCGGGTTTCGGCGGCTACGCGGTCGACGCGTTCGACTTCATGATCTACTCGTTCCTGATTCCAACGCTGATCGCGACGTGGGGCATGAGCAAAAGCGAAGCGGGCATGATCGCGACGAGTTCGCTGATTTCATCGGCGCTCGGCGGATGGCTTGCCGGCATTCTGGCCGACCGCTATGGCCGCATCCGCGTGCTGCAATGGACCATCGCGACTTTCGCGCTGTTCACGTTTCTGTCCGGCTTCACGCATTCGTTCTGGCAACTGCTCGCGACACGCACGCTACAAGGCATCGGCTTCGGCGGTGAATGGTCAGTGGTCACGATCATGATGGCCGAGACGATACGCTCGCCGCAGCATCGAGCGAAAGCCGTCGGGACCGTTCAGAGCAGCTGGTCGTTCGGCTGGGCGGCCGCGGCCATCGTCTATTGGGCGTTCTTTGCGTTGCTGCCGGAGCAAGTCGCGTGGCGCGCCTGTTTCTGGATCGGCCTCCTGCCCGCGGCGTGGATCATCTACATTCGCCGCAACGTCAGCGACCCGGACATTTATCTCGAGACGCGCCGCGCGCGCGACAGCGGCCTCGAGACCGCGCATTTCCTGCAGATTTTCTCGCTGCCTCATCTGCGCACCACGCTGCTCGGCAGCGCCTTATGCACCGGCATGCTCGGCGGCTATTACGCGATTACCACCTGGCTGCCGACCTATCTGAAGACTGTGCGCCATCTGTCGGTGTTCAACACGAGCGGCTATCTGATCGTGCTGATCGTCGGCTCGTTCACCGGTTATATCGTCGGCGCGATTCTGTGCGACAAGATCGGCCGGCGCGCGTCGTTCATCCTGTTCGCGATCGGCTCGTTCGTGCTCGGCATGATCTACACGATGCTGCCGATCACCGACGGCATGATGCTCGCGCTCGGCTTTCCGCTCGGCATCGTCGTGCAAGGTATTTTCGCCGGCGTGGGCGCGTATCTGTCGGAGCTGTATCCGAACGCGATTCGCGGATCGGGCCAGGGCTTCTGCTACAACCTGGGGCGCGGCTTCGGCTCGTTCTTTCCGATTCTCGTCGGCACGCTTTCGCAGGGCATGTCGCTCGTGAAGGCAATGGGGATTGTCGCCGGTTCGGGTTATCTGCTCGTGATCGTCGCCGCTTTGTGCCTGCCTGAGACGAAGGGCAAGGTGCTCGGCGCGGCGCATCCTGCTGCATGACATGGCGGCCTGAGTTGCGACCTGAGATCGCGACCCGACGTCGCCGCTGATTTGCCTGATAACAGCACATGAAAACGATTGTTCTCGGAGGCGGCGTGATCGGCGTCGCCACCGCCTTCTACCTGCGCCAGCAAGGCTGCGAGGTGACGCTGCTCGAACGCGAGCCGGACGTCGCGCTCGCCACGAGCTTCGGCAACGCGGGCGTGATCGCACCCGGCTATGTGACGCCGTGGGCCGCGCCCGGCATGCCGACCAAGATTCTCAAGTACCTGTTCAAGCCCGCTTCGCCACTGATTTTCCGGCCGACTTTGGACCCGGCTCAATGGCGCTGGATCGCGCGCTGGCTGCGCGAATGCGAGCTCGAGCGCTTTCGCGTCAACAAGCAGCGGATGCAGCGCATCGCTTACTACAGCCGCGAGTGTCTGCGCGAATTCCGCAGCCGTCATCCGTTCGATTACGGCCGCAGCCAAGGCTACCTGCAACTCTTTCGCAGCGAGTACGACGTCGAACTCGCACAGCCGGCGCTCGCGGTGCTGCGCGACGCGGGCATCGCTTATCGGGAAGTGAGCGCCGCGCAATGCGTCGACATCGAGCCGGGCCTTCGCTGGGCACGCGCGACGCCGGTATCGGGCGTCCATCTTCCCGACGACGAAGCCGGCGACTGCGCGCGCTTCACGCGTGAACTCCGCGCCATCTGCGAACGTCATGGCGTGCGCTTTCGCTTCGACACGCGCGTGACATCGCTCGACGTGGAAGGCGGCGTCGTGCGCGCGGTGCGTGTCGAAAGCGAGCGCGGCGCGGAGACGGTGCCGGCCGACAGCGTGGTCGTGGCATTGGGCGTCGACAGTGCGGCGTTGCTCGCGCCGCTTGGCGTGAAGGTGCCGCTCTATCCGGTGAAAGGCTATTCGGCGACGCTGCCTGTGATCGACGACGAAAAGGCCCCGCGCGCCGCGCTCATGGACGAATCGCTGAAGACGGCGATCACGCGTTTCGGCGATAACCTGCGGGTGGCCGGCACGGCGGAACTCGGCAACCGCGACGCGACGCTGCGCGAGCAGGCGTTGCAGACGCTGATGAAAGTGCTGGCCGACTGGTTTCCGCACGCCGCGGCGCCGACGTCCGCGCATTTCTGGGTCGGCCGCCGCCCGATGACGCCCGACGGCGCACCGTTGCTCGGACCTTCGGGCATCGGCAACCTGTGGCTCAACCTCGGCCACGGCTCGACGGGCTGGGCGATGTCGATGGGCTCGGCGCGTGTGGTTGCGGATCTGATCACGCAGCGCGAACCGGAGATCGATCTGGACGGGCTGACGCTGGCGCGTTATGGGAAGTAGCTAGCCTCTGCGCAATTTAAGGCACTAGGGGACGCAGAAACCGCACGTTAAAAAGCCGGGTCACCTTCTCAGGTGCCCGGCTTTATTCTCACTGCTCTCGGCGGTGCTGCCGCTATAACGCGAAGCAGGCACCGTCGTCGTCTCCACCTCTTCCTGCAAACCCTGGCTGGCGGCGAGACAGACGTTTAACGCGGCAGTTCCGAATGACCCATCAGGAACGCATCGACCGAACGCGCGCACTGACGACCTTCGCGGATCGCCCACACCACGAGCGACTGGCCGCGACGCATGTCGCCCGCCGTGAACACCTTGTCCACCGACGTGTAATACGCCTTGTCGCCCTCAGTGGAAGCACGCACGTTGCCGCGCGCATCCTTGTCGACGCCGAACGCCTCGAGCACCGGCGACACCGGCTGCGTGAAGCCCATCGCGAGCAGCACGAGGTCGGCCTTCATTTCGAACTCCGAACCCGGCACTTCGACCATCTTGCCGTCCTTCCATTCGACGCGTGCCGCGATCAGCTTTTCGACCTTGCCGTTCTTGCCTTCGAGGCGCTTCGTGGCGACCGCCCAATCGCGCGAGCAGCCTTCGTCATGCGACGACGACGTGCGCAGCTTGATCGGCCAGTACGGCCACACGAGCGGCTTGTTCTCTTCTTCCGGCGGTTGCGGCAGCAGTTCGAATTGCGTGACGCTCTTCGCCCCATGACGATTCGACGTGCCCACGCAGTCCGAGCCCGTATCGCCGCCGCCGATCACGACCACATGCTTGCCCTTCGCGAGCAACTGGTTCGCGACCTTGTCGCCGGCGTTGACCTTGTTCTGCTGCGGCAGGAATTCCATTGCATAGTGAATGCCTTCCAGCTCGCGTCCTGGCACCGGCAGATCGCGCGGCGTTTCCGAACCGCCGGCGATCACGACCGCGTCGAAGTCTTCCTTCAACTGCTCGGGCGTGATGGTTTCCTTCGCCGTGTTGCCGATGTACGGCGGCAGCGAATCCGCCTTGCCGACGAACACGTTGGCGCGGAACGTCACGCCTTCCGCTTCCATCTGGCGCATGCGGCGGTCGATCAGCCACTTCTCGAGCTTGAAGTCGGGAATGCCGTAACGCAGCAGGCCGCCGATGCGGTCGTTCTTCTCGAACACGGTGACCTCGTGGCCCGCGCGCGCGAGTTGCTGCGCGACGGCCAGGCCAGCAGGGCCCGAACCGACCACGGCGACCTTCTTGCCGGTCTTGTGCTTCGGCGGCTGCGGCGCGACCCAGCCTTCGGCCCACGCCTTGTCGATGATCGCGTGTTCGAGCGACTTGATGCCGACCGGATCGTCGTTGATGCCGAGCGTGCACGCTGCTTCGCACGGCGCCGGGCAGATGCGGCCCGTGAATTCCGGGAAGTTGTTCGTGGAGTGCAGCACTTCAATCGCGGTCTTCCAGTCCTGATGGAACACCAGGTCGTTGAAGTCCGGAATGATGTTGTTCACCGGGCAGCCGTTGTTGCAGAACGGGATGCCGCAGTCCATGCAACGTGCGCCTTGAATCTTCGCTTCGTCGTCGGTGAGTGCCGCGACGAATTCCTTGTAGTGCTTCACACGCGTGAGCGGAGCTTCGTACGCCTCGTGGCGGCGCTCGAACTCGAGAAAACCGGTTGCCTTGCCCATGTGGTTCTCTTCTCTATCTGTATCTAGGGGTAATCTGGACCCGCCGCGCATCGGATTGTCGAGCGGCGGCGGGTACGGCTAAAGGTGACGTCTACTGTGCGGGAGCGGTTAGCGCTTAGTCAGCGTTCAGTCAGTGCTCAATCCGCGCTTAGGCGGCGAGCACTTCCTTGTTCGCTTTCTTCGCTGCCATTTCGCCGAGCGCGCGCTTGTATTCGGTCGGGAACACCTTCACGAATTGACGGCGCGACGCGTCCCAGTTTTCGAGCAGCGCCTTTGCACGCGGCGAGCCCGTGAACTGGAAGTGACGTTCGACGAGACCCTTCAGCAGCGCTTCGTCGGTGGTGCCGGCGTGCCACAGGCCGCGGTCGACCGTGCGTTCCTGCTCGGCCTGCTGCAGAACCGGATCGAGTGCGACCATCGACTTGTTGCACTTGCCCGCGAACGTGTTGTCCGGGTCGTACACATAAGCGATGCCGCCCGACATGCCCGCTGCGAAGTTGCGCCCGGTTTCGCCGAGCACGACCACCGTGCCGCCCGTCATGTATTCGCAGCCGTGGTCGCCCGTGCCTTCGACAACCGCCGTCGCGCCCGAGTTACGCACGCAGAAGCGCTCGCCCGCCACGCCGCGGAAGAAGGCTTCGCCTTCGATCGCGCCGTACATCACCGTGTTGCCGCAGATGATGTTCTCTTCCGACTTGCCGCGGAAATCGTTCGTGGGACGAATGATGATCCGCCCGCCCGACAAACCCTTGCCGACGTAGTCGTTGCCGTCGCCGACGAGATCCAGCGTGATGCCCTTCGCGAGGAACGCGCCGAAGCTCTGGCCCGCCGTGCCCTTCAACTGGATGTGGATTGTGTCGTCGGGCAAGCCGTCGTGGCCGTACTTCTTCGCGATCGTGCCGGACAGCATCGCGCCGACCGTACGATTGACGTTGCGCACCGGCTGGATGAACGACACATGCTCGCCCTTCTCGATGGCCGCCTTCGCCTTCTCGATCAGCGTGTGATCGAGCGCGCGATCGAGACCGTGATCCTGCTGTTCCACGTGCTTGCGCGCGACTTCGGCCGGCACTTGCGGCTGGTAGAACACGCGCGAGAAGTCGAGACCCTTCGCCTTCCAGTGCTCGACGCCCTTCTTCATGTCGAGCAATTCGGCGTGGCCGATCAGATCGTCGAACTTGCGGATGCCCAGTTGCGCCATGAGTTCGCGTGCTTCTTCAGCG
Source organism: Paraburkholderia graminis C4D1M (assembly GCF_000172415.1). Taxonomy (GTDB): domain Bacteria; phylum Pseudomonadota; class Gammaproteobacteria; order Burkholderiales; family Burkholderiaceae; genus Paraburkholderia; species Paraburkholderia graminis. The sequence continues at coordinate 38,679 of NZ_ABLD01000026.1, read as the reverse complement.
ACGAAGAAGAAGAAGTTCACGACGTGTTCCGGCTGGCCCTTGAACTTCGCACGCAGCACCGGATCTTGCGTCGCTACGCCGACCGGGCACGTGTTCAGATGGCACTTGCGCATCATGATGCAGCCTTCGACGACGAGCGGCGCCGTCGCAAAGCCGAATTCGTCGGCGCCGAGCAGCGCACCGATCACGACGTCGCGGCCGGTCTTCATCTGACCGTCGGCCTGCACGCGGATACGGCCGCGCAACTGGTTGAGCACCAGCGTCTGCTGCGTTTCGGCGAGACCGAGTTCCCACGGCGTGCCGGCGTGCTTGATCGACGACAGCGGCGACGCGCCCGTGCCGCCGTCGTGGCCCGCGATCACGACGTGATCGGCCTTCGCCTTGGCAACGCCCGCGGCAACCGTGCCGACGCCCGACTCCGACACGAGCTTCACCGAGACGCTCGCCGCCGGGTTCGCGTTCTTCAGATCGTGAATGAGCTGCGCCAGATCTTCGATCGAATAGATGTCGTGGTGCGGCGGCGGCGAAATCAGGCCGACGCCCGGCACCGAATAACGCAGCTTGCCGATGTAGTCGGACACCTTGTGGCCCGGCAACTGGCCGCCTTCGCCCGGCTTCGCGCCCTGCGCCATCTTGATCTGGATCTGATCGGCGGACGCGAGGTATTCCGCCGTCACGCCGAAGCGGCCCGATGCGACCTGCTTGATCTTCGAGCGCAGCGAATCGCCGTCCTTCAACGGAATGTCGACGATCACTTCGTCGCCGATGACGGACTTCATCGTGTCGCCGTTCTTGATCGGGATGCCGCGCAGTTCGTTGCGATAGCGGTTTTCGTCCTCGCCGCCTTCGCCCGTGTTCGACTTGCCGCCGATGCGGTTCATCGCGACCGCCAGCGTGGCGTGCGCTTCGGTGCTGATCGAGCCGAGCGACATGGCGCCGGTCGCGAAACGCTTGACGATTTCCTTCGCCGGTTCGACTTCGTCGAGCGGAATTGCCTTGGCCGGATCGAGCTTGAATTCGAACAGGCCGCGGAACGTCATGTGACGCTTGGTCTGATCGTTGATCAGATGCGCGTATTCCTTGTACGTCTGATACGAGTTGCTGCGCGCCGAGTGTTGCAGCTTGGCGATCGCATCCGGCGTCCACATGTGTTCTTCGCCGCGCACGCGATACGCGTACTCGCCGCCCGCGTCGAGCATGCTCGCGAGAACCGGGTTGTCGCCGAACGCATCGCGATGCAGACGGATCGCTTCTTCGGCGACGTCGAACAAACCGATGCCGCCGACCTTCGACGACGTGCCCTTGAAGTACTTCTGCACGAGGTCTTCAGCGAGGCCGACTGCTTCGAAAATCTGCGCGCCGGTGTACGACATGTAGGTCGAAATGCCCATCTTGGACATGACCTTCTGCAAGCCCTTGCCGACCGCCTTCGTGAAGTTGTAGATCGCCTTCTCCGCCGACAGGTCGCCCTTCAGGCCGGCCGCGAGCTGCGCGAGCGTTTCCATCGCGAGGTACGGATGCACGGCTTCCGCGCCATAGCCCGCGAGCAGCGCGAAGTGATGCGTCTCACGCGCCGATCCGGTTTCGACGACCAGACCGGTGCTCGTGCGCAAACCTTGCTGCACGAGATGCGTGTGAATAGCGGCCGTGGCCAGCAGCGCCGGGATCGCGACGTTGTCGCGGTCGGTCTTGCGGTCCGACACGATCAGCATGTTGTAGCCGGACTTGACGGCGTCGACGGCTTCCGCGCACAGCGACGCGAGACGCGCCTCGATGCCTTCCTTGCCCCACGCAACCGGATAGCAGATGTTCAGTTCGTACGAGCTGAACTTGCCGCCCGTGTACTGATCGATCGCGCGGATCTTGGCGATGTCCTTGAAGTCGAGCACCGGCTGCGACACTTCGAGGCGCATCGGCGGGTTGATGTTGTTGGTGTCGAGCAGGTTCGGCTTCGGACCGACGAACGACACGAGCGACATCACCATGTTTTCGCGGATCGGGTCGATCGGCGGGTTCGTGACTTGCGCGAACAGCTGCTTGAAGTAGTGATAGAGCGTCTTGTTCTTGTTGGACATGACCGCGAGCGGCGAGTCGTTGCCCATCGAACCGACGGCTTCTTCACCGGCTTGCGCCATCGGCGCCATCAGGAACTTGAGGTCTTCCTGCGTGTAGCCGAATGCCTGCTGACGATCCAGCAACGCGGCGGCTTCGCGGCGTTCCGTCGCGACGTCTTCGGCCTTCGGCTCGATCTCGTCGAGCTTAATGCGCACGGCGTCGATCCAGCTCTTGTACGGCTTCGCGTTGGCGAGGTTGTCCTTCAGTTCCTTGTCGTCGATGATGCGGCCGTGCTCCATGTCGATCAGGAACATCTTGCCCGGCTGCAGACGCCACTTCTTGACGATCTTCGACTCGGGGATAGGCAGCGTGCCCGCTTCGGACGCCATGATGACGAGGTCGTCGTCGGTGACGATGTAGCGCGCCGGACGCAGGCCGTTACGGTCGAGCGTCGCGCCGATCTGACGGCCGTCGGTGAACGCGATTGCCGCGGGACCGTCCCACGGCTCCATCATCGCGGCGTGGTATTCGTAGAACGCGCGGCGGTTGTCGTCCATCAGCGTGTGCTGTTCCCAGGCTTCCGGGATCATCATCATCATGGCGTGGACGAGCGGATAGCCGGCCATCACGAGCAGTTCGAGGCAGTTGTCGAACGATGCCGTGTCCGATTGGCCCGGATAGATGAGCGGCCACAGCTTCGGCAGATCGTCGCCGAGCACGTGCGACGCGATCGCGCCGGTACGCGCGTTCAGCCAGTTGACGTTGCCCTTCACCGTGTTGATTTCGCCGTTGTGGGCGATCATGCGGTACGGGTGAGCCAGTTCCCACGCCGGGAACGTGTTGGTCGAGAAGCGCTGGTGCACGAGCGCGAGCGCCGACACGGTGCGCTCGTCTTGCAGGTCGCGGTAGTACACGCCGACCTGACCCGCCAGCAGCAGACCTTTGTAGACCACCGTGCGCGCCGACATGGACGGCACGAAGTATTCCTTGCCGTGCTTGAGCTTGAGCGCCTGGATGCGGTGGCTCGCGGTCTTGCGGATCACATACAGCTTCCGCTCGAGCGCGTCGGTCACCATGATGTCCTTGCCGCGGCCGATGAAGATCTGGCGGATCAGCGGCTCGCTCGCCTTCACAGTGGGCGAGATCGGCATGGTGTGATCGACCGGCACATCGCGCCAGCCGAGCACGACCTGGCCTTCGGCCTTGACCGTGCGCTCCAGCTCCTGCTCGCAGGCGAGACGCGATGCGTGTTCCTTCGGCAGGAACACCATGCCGACGCCGTATTCGCCGAACGGCGGCAAGGTCACGCCTTGCCTCGCCATTTCCTCGCGATAGAAACCGTCCGGAATCTGGATCAGGATGCCCGCGCCGTCGCCCATGAGCGGATCGGCGCCGACGGCGCCGCGGTGGTCGAGATTCTCCAGAATCTTCAGGCCCTGCTCGATGATCTGGTGGCTTTTCTTGCCCTTGATATGAGCGACGAAGCCGACGCCGCAGGCGTCATGTTCGTTTTGCGGGTCGTACAACCCTTGCGCGGCGGGAACCGGGTGAACCGGTTGCTGGTGATCGTTCATGGGGACACCGTCTGTGAGGGGCCGGACAGGCCGTTAAACCGTTTTTTCTATTGCCGCACGTGCACACCCGCAACGGCGAAGGCGCTTCTGAGGCTGCATCCTGCACATATCAAAAACGCCGGAATTCGGAATATACGCGACGAATCAACGGAATAGCAAATAAAACGTTGCGTTCGATCCCCAATTATCAATTTGGTGCATTGCGGCTCGCTTTTATTGGTGCCATATCGAAAGTGGGCAAAATAAAACGGCATGTCCGAATGCCGTTCAAAGCATAAACCGTTGATTCTGATTGCCTATCGAGCGTGGGGCGCTCGCTGCGTTTATTGCGTCTGCGGCGTTTCGCGGACTTTGCGCGGCCGTCCGCGCGGCAATGGAGACACGCGCCGGTTCGCCGCGCGCGCCGCCCATTCGCGATACGTGTCGCTGCCGAGCACCCAGCCCTTTAACGTGGCCTGCTGAAGCTGGCTTGCCTCGCGTTCGTCGAGTGGCTGTTCGCAGAGCTCGCGGTACGCGCGTTGCCGCTCGAACGGCGTATTGCCGAGCGACCAGTAAAGCGGATGGTCGGTGATCAGGCTGTCGAGCGTGAGACCGATGTGATGCCGGTAGCTCGACCACCGGTAGTCTTCCGGCGCGCTCACGAGCTGCATGCGCACCGGACACATTTCGACGACGCGGCTCGCCAGCAGAAAGTACCGCTCGCCCTCGATCACCGTGGCGCGATAACGCCCTTCCCACAGCGTGCCGCGCCGCGCGTAGCGACGGTTGAAGTGCGCCACATAGCGGCGCCCCACCGCCTGCATCGCCTTGGGCAGACTCGACTCCTCGGTCGGCGTGACGAGCAGTTGAACCGCGCCCGGCATCAACGCATAAGCGTGGATCGACAGGTGATGGTCGCGGGAAGCCGCTTTCAAACAGTCGATGAACAATTCATAGTCCTGGTCGTCGACGAACGCAGGCTGCTGATCGAGTCCGCGGAGGATGACGTGCTGCGGCTGGTCAGGAACATAAAGACGTGCAAGCCGTGCCATGCTGAAGTATCCGATAGTCGCGTTGGTACATACCCGAAGGTCCGAAGAGCCGCATGCGCCGGAGATTCGGCGCGGCGCGGCCAGGCCAGAAAGCGCGCGTGGCTTAGGGAGAAAACTCTAACCGCCGCGTATGGTTAGTTTCAAACGTTGTGTTCATAATGAGCGGGCCTTTTTTGGAGGAGCACATATGAAATTAAAACAGGCCGTAGTGGGGACCGCGATGCTAGCCGGCATGACAACGGCAGCATACGCACAATCGGCCGGTAGCTTTACCGTCACAACAGGCTGGTTCCATCTTGCGCCTCAATCGAGCAGCAAGCCCCTGAAAGTGACGAGCATCGGCGGTAGTCCGACCAACATCACCGAACCGAACACCGGAGCAACGCTGAGTTCGGCCGACACCATCGGCCTGGCTCTTGGCTACTTCATCACCGACCATATCGCGACCGAATTCGTGGTTGGCTATCCGCCTTCGTTCGACCTGAACGGCAGCGGCAGCCTCGAACAATTCGGCAAGATCGGGCAGGCGAAACAGTGGAGCCCGACGCTGCTGTTCAAGTACTACTTCAACGCCCCCACTGCTACGTTCCGTCCGTATCTCGGTATCGGCGTGAGCCGTATCTGGTTCACCGACGAGAAGATCACCAACGGCGCATTTCAGGCAAACGTCCTGCATGGTCCGACCAGCGTCACTACGGATAGTTCGTGGGAGCCGGTGTTTAATCTGGGTTTCACTTACGCGTTCAACGAGCACTGGTTCGCAGGCGCTTCGGTGTCGTACCTGCCGCTCAGCACGACGGCCAAACTGAACACGCAGGCGAAGACGCCGGTCGGCACGCTCAATGTGCAATCGGAAACCAAGATCAAGCTGAACCCGATCGTTACGTACGTCAATATCGGTTACCGCTTTTAACACTCGCTCTTTGCCGTCGCTCCGAACGCCCGCTTCGCACAGCGTTCAACGCGCGGGCATCGAACCATGCCGTGCGATTAGGGTAGTCGAATTTCCGGGGCTTGAACAACGCCGTCATTCATCCAATGGCGGCGTTTTTTATTTTGTGCGCGCGGCGAGCCACCGCGCCGGCTTTACCGATGCCGCGCGTCCCGTTGCCGCTGCGTTTGTAAATTTGACCCGTCGCGAAGGCAATATGTGCTGAGGAAATTCGGCGCGCGCCGCCGTGGGCGGAGCATTCGGCTGTGGCACCGAAGTTGCGTTCTGCTGGTGTTTCCTGCGTTGCGATCAGGTTTAACGCAACCGTGAACGTGGGCCTTTTTCACCCTCATCGACGGAGCGACCATGACAGCACTTCCGAATACGCGAGACGCCCTCGGCGAATCCTGGACCAGCACGAGCCGCCGCGCGCGACGCATTGCGCGACACAGCCGCCACGCGGCCGAAGACATTGCAGGCGAACTGCGCACGCTGATGTCCGAGCTGGAGTCCACCCTGGCGGACGGCACGCAGGCCGACGCCGTCGCACTACGCGGCAAATTGCGCAAGCAGCTCGACAACGCGCGCGCCCGTTTGAGCGACACGCGCGAAGCCGTGCGCGAACGTGCCAACGTCGCGCTAGCCGATGCCGACGACTACGTGCATGAGAATCCGTGGCAGACGCTGGCGATTGTCGGCGGCGTCGCGTTGATCGTAGGCGCGCTGTTTGCCTCGCGGGTGCGCTGACAGGCGCGGCTACTGCGAGCGCGCGCTTGCCAGGCGCGCGGCCACTGCGGCACGCTACGGCGTCGCCGTCGTGGCCGCTCAGTTGTCGTCGATGACGAAAAGGCGCTGATACTCCTTCAGCGCATAGCGGTCCGTCATGCCCGCGATGTAATGCGCGATCAGGCGCGGTTGCAGCGCGGCGTCGGTCGACTGATAGCCGGGCGGCAGCAGCCGCGGATCGTCGGTGAACGCGTCGAACAGACCGACGACGATGCGGCGCGCCTTGTTGGCCATCCGCATCACGCGGTAATGGCGGTACAGGTTCTTGAACAGAAAGCGCTTGAGCGCCGCCGCCTGAGCCGCGATCGGCTCGCTATGCGCGACGAGCGCCGGCGCCGCGCGCACGGCGTCGAGCGAATCGGGCGCATGATGCGCAAGGTTCAGCTTGGTCGTGTCGATAAGATCGACGATTAGCGTATTGATGATGCGCCGCACCGTCTCGTGAATCAGCCTGCGGCCTTCGATCTGCGGGAAATCGCGCCGCGCCGCTTCGAAGTGCGTTTGCCAAAGCTCGACTTCGGCGAGTTGCTCGACGGTGAGCAAACCCGAGCGCAGACCGTCGTCGACATCGTGATTGTTGTAGGCGATTTCATCGGCGACATTCGCGATCTGCGCTTCGATGGACGGCTGACGCCCTTCGAGAAACCGCTCGCCTAAAGCGCCGAGCCGCCGCGCATTCTCACGTGAGCAATGCTTGAGAATGCCTTCGCGCGTTTCGAAACACAGGTTCAGGCCGTTGTACGCGCCATAGTGCTCCTCGAGATCGTCCACCACTGCGAGGCTTTGCAGATTGTGCTCGAAGCCGCCGTGCTCGCGCATGCACTCGTTCAGCGCGTCCTGGCCGGCATGACCGAACGGCGTGTGGCCGAGATCGTGGGCAAGAGAAATGGCTTCGACGAGGTCTTCGTTCACGCGCAGGTTACGCGCCACGGAGCGCGCGATCTGCGCGACTTCGAGACTGTGCGTGAGACGCGTGCGGAACAGGTCGCCCTCATGGTTCACGAACACCTGCGTCTTGTATTCGAGGCGGCGGAACGCCGTCGAATGAACGATGCGGTCGCGGTCGCGCTGGAACTCGGTGCGCGCGCTCGGCGGGGCTTCCGGATAGCGGCGCCCGCGCGAATGCGCCGAATGCGCGGCATACGGCGCGAGATGCGCTTCGAGCGCTTCCTGCGTGAGCGCGCCGAGCGCGGCCGCGGCTGCGGCGGGTTGCTGCTTCACATCGTCGCTGCGCCTGTCTGTCACCGGCTTCTCCGAAACATGGGCGGCGCCGCTCGACGCCGTGCGCGGCGCCTTGCTGGAATATCCGCGTGTCAGACGGCGGCGGCCAGCGTGGCGTGCACCTCGGCGTCGGGCGCCTGGGTGATGAGCGTCTCACCGAAACGCTTCAGCAGAATGAACTTGATCGCGCCGGCTTCCGCCTTCTTGTCGACCTGCATCAGTTCGATGTAGCGCGATTCGCCGAGCGCGGGCGCGCGGGTCGGCAAATGCGCGGCGACGATCACGTCGACGAGCCGCTTGCGCGACGCTTCGTCGAGATAGCCGAGACGCACGGACAGATCCGCCGCCATCACCATTCCGCAGCCGACGGCCTCGCCGTGCAGCCACTCGCCGTAGCCAAGGCCCGCTTCGATCGCGTGACCGAACGTGTGGCCGAAGTTGAGAATGGCGCGCAGCCCGCCTTCGCGCTCGTCCTGCGCGACCACCGACGCCTTGATCTCGCACGAGCGCTTGACCGCCTCCGCGAGCGCCGTGGGTTCGCAGCCGTTCAACGCCTCGACGTTGGCCTCGATCCAGCGGAAAAAGCCGGCGTCGGCAATCGCGCCGGTCTTGATGACCTCGGCGATGCCCGCGGCCAGTTCGCGCGCGGGCAACGTGCGCAATGCGCCGATGTCGGCGATCACCGCCTGCGGCTGATAAAACGCGCCGATCATGTTCTTGCCGAGCGGATGATTGATGCCCGTCTTGCCGCCCACCGACGAATCCACCTGCGAGAGCAGCGTGGTCGGCACCTGGATGAACGGCACGCCGCGCATATAGCAGGCCGCCGCAAAACCCGTCATATCGCCGATCACGCCGCCGCCCAACGCGATCAGCGTCGTCTTGCGGTCGGCGCGCGAGCCGAGCAGCGCGTCGAAAATCAGGTTCAGCGTTTCGAGATTCTTGTACGCCTCGCCGTCGGGCAACACGACCGTGGACACCTGCTTGCCGAGCGGCGCAAGCGCCGCGCGCAGCGTGTCGCCATAGAGCGGATCGACGGTGGTGTTGGTGACGATCGTGACCGAATTGCCCGCAATGTGCGGCGCGAACAGCGCAGTCTGCCCGATCAGGTCGGCACCGATATGGATGGGGTAGGCGCGTTCGCCCAGTTCGACGTTGACGGTAATCATACGGCCCATTATGACGCAGGATGTTTGGCGACGCCGGCCATCTCGAGCTGCATCAGAACCATATTGACGAGTCCGTTGACCGAAGGCCGGCCTGTTTCAATCACAAAGTGCGCGCACTCGCGGTAGAGCGGATCGCGCACTTCGTAGAGCGCTTCGAGCCGCGCTTTCGGGTCTTCGGTTTGCAGCAGCGGACGATTCTTGTCGCGCCGCGTGCGCAGCCACAGATCGTGCGGATTCGCGCGCAGGTAAATCACGACGCCGCGGTTTTGCAGCGCCGCGCGGTTTTCCGGCCGAAGCACGGCGCCGCCGCCGGTTGCCAGCACGATGTTGTCGCGCTCCGTGAGTTCCGAAATGACGCTCGCTTCGCGGTCGCGAAAGCCGGCTTCGCCCTCGAGCTCGAAGATGACCGGAATGCGCGCGCCCGTACGCGCTTCGATTTCATGGTCCGAATCGAAGAACGGGCGATCGAGACGGCGCGCAATGGCCCGGCCCACGGTGGTCTTTCCTGCCCCCATGAGCCCTACAAAAAATACATTGGCGTGTGCGTCCCGCGCTTGCAACGGTGTCCTCTGGCTAATCCGGTATGGTTCGTGCCGCAGCTTACTGGCAAAGCGGCTGCCTTGTCGAGCCTGCGCGCCGCCGCTTTCGCGCGGCGGGCGCGTGCCCTCAATTCGTCTGAACGACGCGCGGCGTGATGAAAACAGCCAGTTCGCTGCGCTGGTCGCGATGAGCCCGATGGCGGAAAAGCGCGCCTAAAACCGGTATTTTGCCCAGGAGCGGCACCCGAGTCACATCGTCGCGACCGTCCGTCGCGTAGATTCCGCCGATCGACACCGTACCACCATCTTCCACTTCGACCCGGGTTTGCACGTGCTTGGTGTTGATCGCGGGACCGGCGTCGGTCTGCTCGCCGACGCTGTCCTTGGCCACATCGAGGTCCAGCACGACGCGGCCGTCCGGCATGATCTGCGGCTCGACTTCGAGCTTCAGCGTGGCCCGCCGGAACTGCACGCCCGACACGCCCTGCCCGACTTTCGCCTGATACGGCAGTTCGGTGCCCTGCTCGACCACGGCCTTCATCCGGTCGGCGGTAACGACGCGCGGACTGGAAACGACCTCTCCACGCCCTTCGGCCTCGAGCGCGCTCAATTCGATGTTCAGAAGCCGCGTCGCGCCCGCCGCGAACAGCGTGAGCCCGGCCGTGGCGGCGTCGAAGCCCGCGATCGGCCGCGCTGACAGATCGGCGACCAGACCGTCCTTGCCGCCGCTGAGGCCACGCGTGGTGCCGTCGGCGCTGGTGCCCGCCATCGAAAGCCGCACGCCGAGATTGCGCGAAAAACCATGCTCGCCTTCGACGATGCGCGCCTCGATCAGCACCTGCCGCGTCGGCCGGTCGACGGAAGCAAGCAGCGCGGCTATCTGCGCGAGGCGGCCCTCCAGGTCGGTCACGAACAGCAGATTCGTGCGCGGATCGGCGGTCACGGCGCCGCGCTTCGACAGCACGCGCTGGTTGCCCGAGCCGGTCAACAGACGCCGCACGTCTTCGGCGCGTGCATAGTGCAACTGGAATGTGCGGCTCGCGAGCGGTTCGAGATCGGCGGCCCGCGCGTGGGCCTCGTAGCGCTGCCGCTCGCGCGCCGCCAGATCCGCGATGGGCGCGACCCACACGACGTTGCCGTGGCGCTCCATCGCGAGGCCGTGAACGTCGAGCAGCGTGTCGAACGCGACGCGCCACGGCACTTTGTCGAGGCGCAGCGACACGGCGCCGCGCACTCTCTCGCTCGCGACGATGTTCAAGCCGGTGAATTGCGCAAACGCATTCAGCACCGCGCCCAGCTCGGCGCGCTGGAAGTTCAGCGAGATCGGCTTGTCGTCGGCGGCTAGCGAGGCGTCGGCGGCGGTTTTCGGCGCGCCGCTCAGGCGTGCGAGCGGCGGCAACGGGACGGGCGGGCCTTCGAGCGCGGATGATGTCGCAGCGGCCTCGCGGCTTAAGGCTGCCGCTTGCGGGCCAAGAGGCGCGGAGCCGTCGGCGGGGTCGGTTGCATCGTCCGTGCGGGTTGGGCCGGCCAGCGCAGGCGTCGTGTGCGAGACCGCCGTGTCATCGGGAGAATCGTCGCGGAACGGGTTCGGCGTTTGCGCGACTTCGCCGCGTGGCAGCGGCGGGGCATCGTAGCGCGCGTCGGACTGCGCCGGTGTGTCGTCGAGCGGCAGATAGGCAGGCAACGGTGGCAGCGATGGAATCGCCGCCTGCGCGATGCCCGCACTGAGCGCCACGCCGATTGCGATGCTGACGCACACGCTGAGATGCACGCTGATCGACAGGCCAAAGCCGGAGCATGCGCGGGCCACACGTTGGAAAACAGCGCCCACAATCGAACGCGCGTCGGCACACAAAACCTTCCTGATGCTCATCACGAAGCCTCCGCGAGCAGCAGCGTGCGCGTCGCATCACCTCGGGCGAGCGTGATACCCGACGCATCGAAGCGCGTGAAGCGCTCGTCGCCGATCTGCTGACCGGACGCGACAGTCGCTGCGCCGTCCGGCGTATCGACTAGCGCCAGACCGCGCGCGCGGTCATGCAGCAATCCAACGAGGCGCAGTTGCGCGAGTCCCGGCGAGTCGATCGCGGCCTGCATCTGCGCAGGCGAGAACGGGTCGAAGAACACGACATCTTCTTCGTCATCCGAATCAAGGCTTGCGTCGGCGAGCTCCTGCACCGAGAGGCTCACAGGCGCCGGGCGCAAACCGCTGTACACGCGCAGCGTCGCGTTCACCGAGAGCGACGCCGCATCGCGCTTGATCGTGACGTCGACGGGAACCATCAGTACCGGCAACTCCGTCAAGCCACGCAGGAACGACATCAGATGAACGAAGTCCGTATGCGCCGAGAACTGCAACGGTCGCTCGCTTTGTGCGCCCGTGCCGCTCGCGGTACCGGGCTCCACGGCCAGCAACATCACGCCGTTTTGCGCGGCGAGTTCGGAGACGACGCGCACGTCATCCGCCGAAGTCCATTGCGCCCGCGACGGCCACGCGCCTCCTGTCGTTCCGCTCGCCGCATCGGCTTCGCGACGCAACGCGGGCAATTGCAAAAGCGCACGCTTGGCCTCCGCGAGACGTTGCGCGCTCGCATGCAGCGCCGCGCGGCTTGCTTCGAGGCGCCCGAGATCGGCCACGATCCAGCCATGCGCACCGAGGCCGAACACCACCAGCGCAATCAGCAACGCAACCGCCCAGCGGCGACGCCTGCTCCATGTATGAAGCGGCGCGCGCGCACGTTTGATCCAATGCGCCAGCATGGAACCTGGCTGTTGCGCGCCGCCGAAGTCGATAAACGTCGTACTCATTTCAAACCTCCGCTGTGATCGGCGCTCGTTTTCCGCGATGCCGCCAGGCCCGCATGCTCGGCCGTATTTTTTATGGTGTGCTCCCAGCGCAGGCGGGCACCGAACTCCGTTGAGCCGGCAGTGCTCGCCGCGGCATTCGCCTTGCCCGACGCGCGATGCGATTCGCTCATCTCCGCGCTCTCTACACCGCGTATCGCACCGAGGCGCTTGAGCCACTGCGCGGAATCGATGTGCGCTCGCGAACTCGCCACGAGCTCGGTCTCATGCTCGCGCTGGCGAAGCTGCTGCAACAGCACACCGTCGCCCGGTTCGAAACTCAGCGCATCGAGCAGATCGCGCAAATAGGTGAGCGGCTCGGCGAGACGCTTTGCGCGGGCGGCTTCATCGCGTTGCCTGTCGCGCGCGCGCAGCAGCTTCGTATGCTCGGCCAGCGGAGCGGCGAGCTGCGCAAGCGCTTGCTCGGCCGACTCGCGCTGCGCATCGAGCCGCGCTTTCTCGACCATCTGATATCCGGCGAGCGCAATCACAGCAGCGCAGCCGGCCAACGCGGCGGCGGCCCATAGAAGGACACACCGCCGACGCGCAAGCCGCGCGTCGCGTTGTCTGTGCGGCAGCAGATTGAAACCGCCGAGCCTCGGCGTGAACGAATGCGCGGCGCGCAGCCGGCGCATATCGCGCGCGACATGCGATTGCGCCGCCGCGCCGAGATGTCCTGCGTCGAAAACGGCCGGGCTCATTCGAGCACCCCGCGCAATGCAAGCCCGAATGCAACGGCGCCTGCCGGTTCGTGCAGCAGCGGATCGCTCAGCTTGCGCGCGACGCCGCCCAATGCGCCGCACTCGAACGGCAACACGGTGCAGCCGAGAACATCCGCGATATCCGCCATCGAGAAGCCGACGCCCTCGAGCAGATCGAGTTCGCCGCCCACCAGCGCACAGTCGCACTCCGGGCCATGCGCCAGATCGCGCAACGCATCGGCGAGATCGGAATGCTCAGGCGCGGGGTAGCGCATTTCGGCGGCGACGCTGTCGTCGACGAGACGCCAGCCTTGCACGCCGTCGGCGTCGATCCACAACGCCACATACGGTTCATGTGGATCGAGTTCGCGACTCGCCGCGTAGCGCATCGCACGCAGCGCGGCATGCGGCTCGCCGTCGATCGCGGTCAGCGAAATGCCCGCGGCCGCCGCGCATTCGATGCGCGCTTCGATATGCTGACGCGCGGTCGCGGCAATCGTCACCGAACGAACCGGCGACGGCCGGTCATCGACAAACCAGTCGACGGCCAATGCGTGCCGCTCGAGTCCCGCGATGCGTTCCACTTCGCTCATCACCGCCGGTTCGAGCTCGGCGAGTTCATATCCGCCGTCTTCCGCGCCACCGCTTTGCACGGCGAGGCGTGCGAGCGGGACCGTAGCGGTCAGCGTCGCGGACGCGGGCACCGCCATCGCGCATCGCAATGCGGACGTCGCGCATGAATGAGGCAGATCGGCAAACGCATCGCGCAACGCGCGCGAGACCGCTTGCCGATCCGCGATCTCGATGCCGGCCATTGCATTCGGCGGCAACGGCACCGTGCGCACATATTCGATCTGCAACGACGCGCAGGCTCGCGCACGCTGACTCACCACGACGAGCCGCACGTCCTGCGAACTCACGTCGATACCCGCAGCGAAACGCTGCATGCCTGCCTGCACAGCTTCCAGCCATGAACTTCTTATTGTCATCACGCCCTCCCTGAGACTCGCGCGGCGAACGATTCGAACGCGAGCAGCGAGGAGGATTGTGCGCATCGGCGCGTCTGAGCGACACTCAGCCAAACGGCCAACGTCGTCGAAACCGACGCGCCGGCGATCGTCAAAGCAGCTACAGTGAGGCCTCATTCAACGTGGCGCGGAGACTTGTAAAGAACTGTCAGTAAGCATGCCGAAAGCTGAAAAGCGGGGCGGCTATAATCGCGGGACTGTTTTTTGGTGCCTATATGCAATCCACGTCTCCCACCTCTCCGCCGCCCGCGCCGCCTAAGCGCAAACGCCCGTTGTGGCTCAAGCTGCTGCTTGGGTTTTTTGGTCTGATCGTCGCGGGCATCGCGTGCGTGCTGCTGGTGCTCGGTTATGCGCTCGTGGTCGCGACGCCTAACCTGCCCTCGCTCGAAGCGCTCACCGACTACCGGCCGAAAGTGCCGCTGCGCATCTATACGGCCGATCACGTGCTGATCGGTGAATTCGGCGAAGAACGCCGCGACATCGTCCGCATTCAGGACGTGCCCGACAGCCTGAAGAAGGCCGTGCTCGCCATTGAAGACGCGCGCTTTTACGATCACGGCGGCGTCGACCTGACGGGCATCGCGCGCGCCGGCTTCGTCGCGCTGACCAATGGCCACGCGACGCAAGGCGCGAGCACGATCACGATGCAGGTCGCGCGCAACTTCTTTCTCTCCAGCGAGAAGACCTATACGCGCAAGATCTACGAGATGCTGCTCGCGTACAAGATCGAGTCGAAGCTCAGCAAGGATCAGATTCTCGAGGTGTATATGAATCAGATCTATCTGGGTCAGCGCGCATATGGGTTCGCGAGCGCGGCACGCGTGTATTTCGGCAAGGATCTGAAGGACCTGACGCTCGCGGAATCTGCGATGCTGGCCGGCTTGCCGAAGGCGCCGTCCGCGTATAACCCCGTGGTGAATCCGAAGCGCGCGAAGGTGCGCCAGGAGTACATCCTTCAGCGCATGTACGAGCTGCATTACATCAACCAGCAGCAGTACGACGAAGCGAGCCGTCAGCCGCTTGTCGTGAAGGGCGCCGGCAAGGAATTCAGCGTGCACGCGGAGTATGTCGCGGAAATGGTGCGGCAGATGATGTACGCGCAGTACCGCGAGGAAGCGTACACGCGCGGCCTGAACGTCGTGACGACGATCGACTCCGCCGATCAGGACGTCGCCTATCGCGCGTTGCGCAAAGGTTTGACGGACTATGAGCGGCGCCACGGTTATCGCGGCCCGGAGGCGTTCATCGATTTGCCGTCGGACGCGGACGACCGCGAGCAGGCCATCGACGACGCGCTGCTCGAGCATCCGGATAACGGCGAAATCATTGCGGCAGTCGTGACCGCGGCGAGCCCGAAGCAGGTGCAGGCCACGTTTATCGACGGCAATGTGGCGACCATTCAGGGCGACGGCCTGCGCTTCGCGCAATCGGCGCTAAGCGCACGCGCGCAGCCGAATCAGCGGCTGCGGCCCGGCGCGATCATCCGTCTCGTGAAGAACGACGAAGGCGAGTGGGCGATCACGCAGTTGCCGCAAGTCGAAGGCGCCTTCGTTTCCGTCGTGCCGCAGGACGGCGCGATTCGTGCGCTCGTCGGCGGCTTCGACTCAACAAGAACAAGTTCAATCACGTCACGCAGGCGTGGCGTCAGCCGGGCTCGAGTTTCAAGCCGTTCATCTATTCGGCTTCGCTCGAAAAAGGACTCGGCCCGGCAACCGTCATCAACGACGCGCCGCTCTTTTTCAGCGCTGCGGAAACGGGCGGCCAGCCGTGGGAGCCGAAGAACTACGGCGGCGGTTTCGACGGGCCGATGAGCATGCGCACCGCTTTGCAAAAGTCGAAAAACCTGGTGTCGATTCGTATCCTCAACCACATCGGCACGAAGTACGCGCAGCAGTACATCACGCGCTTCGGCTTTGATGCGGACCGCCATCCGGCGTATCTGCCGATGGCGCTCGGCGCGGGTCTCGTCACGCCGCTGCAGATGGCGGGCGCGTTCTCGGTGTTCGCGAACGGCGGCTATCGGATCAACCCGTACCTGATCGCCGAGGTCACCGATCCGCGCGGCGTCGTCGTCGCGCACGCACAGCCGCTCGTCGCCGAGCAAAGCGCGCCGCACGCTATCGAGCCGCGCAACGCGTATGTGATGAACAGCCTGCTGCAAAGCGTCGCGCAGCGCGGCACGGGCGCGAAGTCCAACGCGCTCAAGCGCACGGATCTCGGCGGCAAGACCGGCACGACGAACGATTCGCGCGACGCCTGGTTCGCCGGCTATCAGCACACGCTCACCGCGATTGCGTGGATCGGCTACGACAACCCGCGCAGTCTCGGCGACAAGGAAACCGGCGGCGGCCTCGCGTTGCCGGTGTGGATCGAGTACATGGGACGCGCGCTCAAAGGCGTGCCGGACTACAAGATGCCGAAGCCCGATGGCGTGACCGAAATCGGCTCCGAACTGTATTTCGACGAATTCACGCCGGGGCACGGCTTTGTCTCGACGGTCGGCATCAGCCAGGCGGCGCTCGACGAAGCGAGCGCCGCATCCGCCGCGCCGGGACAGGTCGGCGAGCAGGAGAAGCAGGACATCATGAATCTGTTCCGCGGGCACTGACATAGCGTCCCGCTTGCTGAAGAAAAAAGCCGCCGCGCAGATCATGCGCGGCGGCTTTTTTTTGACCTTCTTTCCGTCGACAGCCCGACTCTGCGTTCAGGCTTCGAAGTGGACCGGTTCGCCAGCCTGCTGCGTCGCGTATTCGGAGAGCGCCTCGAAAAATTCCTTGCCGCTGCGCGTGTCGCGCCACTCGCCGTCGACGAAACGGTAGTGAAAACCGCCCGCTTTCGCGGCGATCCAGATCTCGCTCATAGGCGGTTGCAGGTTGACGATGATCTTCGAGCGATTCGCGAACTCGAGGGTCAGCACGTTGCCGCTGCGCTCGAGTTCGATGTCGGCCTCGGTGTCGTCCAAAGCGCGTTCGATGACGGCTAGCGCGGCCTCCGCGCGGGTCAGGTAATCACTATCGGACATGCTAAACTCCATCGATTATTTATTCAGGGACAGTCATGCGAGTCGTATCTCGGATGCGCGCGGCGGCGCCCGGCCGCGCGATTGTAGCGGGTTTAGCCATTCTCGCAGGTTGCGCGCTCGGCGGTTCGCTCACCGGTTGCGGGCAACGCGGTTCGCTCTATTTGCCCACGGTGCCGCCGTTGCCGGCCAAGCCGATCGACCGCACGCAGCCGTCATCGCCTGATGAAGTGAAACCGGGCGCAGAAACCGCTGCCGACTCAGACTCCATTCCCGATACTTCCGGCACGCCGCTTTCGCTTGCACCGGCAGATGAGCTGTCTGCATCGCCTACGTCCGCAGCTTCCGCTGCATCGGCTGCATCGGCTGCAAAGGCAGCTTCGCAGCCGACCTCGCAGCCCGCCGCCACTCCCGCTCAATAAGACCTTCGCATGACTCGACCTGCATTTGACTACGTCGACGGCGTGCTTCACGCCGAAGGCGTGTCCGCCGTTTCGCTCGCCGAACAGTTCGGCACGCCGCTCTATGTTTATTCGCGCGCCGCGCTCACCGCCGCGTGGAACGCGTACGCGGGCGCATGCGCCGGCCGTCGCGCGAGCGTGCACGTCGCCGTCAAGGCCAACAGCAATCTAGCGGTGCTGAACGTGTTCGCGCGTCTCGGCGCGGGCTTCGACATTGTGTCGGGCGGCGAACTGGCGCGCGTGCTGGCCGCCGGCGGCAAAGCGGAAAACACCGTGTTTTCCGGCGTGGGCAAGCATGCCAACGAAATGCGCGAGGCGCTCGCGGCGGGCGTCAAATGCTTTAACGTCGAGTCAATTCCCGAGCTGGATCGGCTGAATCAGGTCGCTGCCCAAATGGGCAAGAAGGCGCCGGTTTCGCTGCGCGTGAATCCGGACGTCGACGCGAAAACGCATCCGTATATTTCCACCGGGCTCAAGTCGAACAAGTTCGGCGTCGCGTTCGAAGATGCGCGCGCGACCTATCAGGCGGCCGCGGCCATGACGAACCTCGAGGTGGTCGGCATCGACTGCCATATCGGTTCGCAGATTACCGAGATCGCGCCTTATCTCGACGCGGTCGACAAGGTTCTGGAACTGGTCGAGCAGATCGAGCAGGACGGCGTCACGATCCGTCATATCGACGTGGGCGGCGGTCTGGGCATTACCTACGACGACGAAACGCCGCCGGATATCGGCGAGTTCGTGCGCACCGTGCTCGACCGGATCGAGGCGCGCGGCCACGGCCATCGCGAGGTGTACTTCGAGCCGGGCCGTTCGCTCGTCGGCAACGCGGGTGTGCTGCTCACGCGCGTCGAGTTTCTGAAGCCGGGCGCTGAAAAGAACTTCGCCATCGTCGATGCGGCCATGAACGATCTCGCCCGTCCCGCGATGTACGACGCGTATCACGCGATCGACGCCGCGGTTAAGCGCGACGTGCCGGCGCATGTCTACGACATCGTCGGTCCCGTTTGCGAAAGCGGCGACTGGCTCGGGCGCGAGCGGCTGCTGTCCGTCGAGCCGGGTGATCTGCTCGCGATTCGTTCGGCCGGCGCCTATGGCTTCGTGATGAGCTCGAACTACAACACGCGTCCGCGCGCAGCGGAAGTGATGGTCGATGGTACACAGGCGCATGTGGTCCGCGCGCGCGAGGAAGTCCAGCAACTGTTTGCGGGCGAAGCGATCTTGCCGGCGTAACCAGCGCCGCGACGTCTCAACCGGCGATTGAATAAAAAAGGCGATGCCCTCGGTGGCATCGCCTTTTTTGTTTGCGGCGCGCGCTCGTCTAACGCGGCTTCAAACTGCGCGCTCGCAGCCACACGATCAGGCGCCAGCCCAGCAGCGCCAGCATGATCGCGCCGTAGATCTTCGGCAGAATCAGGTCGTGCTTGCCGGCCTTCATCCACCAGAAATGCAGAATCGCCAGCGCTCCGATCACGTAGATCGCACGATGCAAAGTCTGCCAGCGGCGGCCGAGCTTGCGCACCATTGCGCGCGGCGACGTGGCAGCCAACGCGATCAATAGCACGAAAGCGGCAAAGCCCACGGTGATGAACGGCCGCTTGCCGATGTCCTTGATGATTTCAGCGACGTCGAACCACTTGTCGAACCACAGGTACGTCGTGAAATGCAGCGTCGCGTAGAAAAACGCGTAGAGCCCAAGCATGCGGCGAAAGCGCACGAACGCCGCGACGCCTGTCAGACGACGCAACGGCGTCACGGCCAGCGTGATGCACAGAAACACGAGCGTCCAGAGACCCGTGGAACGCGTGATGAACTCGATCGGGTTGGCGCCGAGCCGGTCGGTCATGCCGAACAACACGATGCGCGCAAGCGGATACCACGCCGCGATAAACACCGCGATTTTCGCGGGCACGACCCAGCGCGCGCCGGCGGTCGTCCGTTTCGCCGTCGCGCCCGCCGTCTGCGTTGCGCGAGCCTGCGCTCGTGGCGCGTTGCGCTCTGTGCGAGCGACGGATTGAGTATCGGAAGCCATCGTCATGTCGCTCAGAAGTTTTTCTTCAGGTCCATGCCCTGATACAGCGACGCGACCTGATCGCCGTAACCGTTGAACATCAGCGTCTTACGCTTCGGCGTAAAAAACCCGTCTTCGCCGATGCGCCGCTCGGTCGCCTGGCTCCAGCGCGGGTGGTCGACATTCGGGTTCACGTTCGAATAAAACCCGTACTCGCTCGACGCGTACGTGTTCCAGCTCGTCGGCGGCTGCTTCTCGACAAAGCGGATTTTCACGAGCGACTTCGCGCTCTTGAAGCCGTATTTCCAGGGCACCACGATGCGAACCGGCGCGCCGTTCTGATTCGGCAGCACCTGACCGTAGACGCCCATCGTGAGCAGCGTGAGCGGATTCATCGCCTCGTCCATGCGCAGGCCTTCGGAGTAAGGCCAGTCGAGTATCGGCGTGGAAAGCCCCGGCATCTGCGACGGATCCGCGAGCGTGATGAACTGCACGTATTTCGCGTTGCCGGTCGGCTGCACGCGCTTGATGAGTTCCGCGAGCGGCACGCCGATCCACGGAATCACCATCGACCAACCTTCGACGCAGCGCAGCCGATACACGCGCTCCTCCAGCGGCGCGAGTTTGAGCAACTCGTCGATGTCATACACCTTCGGGTTCTTGATTTCGCCTTCGACACTCACCTTCCACGGACGCGGACGCAGCGTGCCCGCGTGCTGCGCCGGGTCGGACTTATCGGTGCCGAACTCGTAATAGTTGTTGTAGGTGGTGATGTCCTTGAACGGCGTGATCTTGTCGAGCGCGATGAACTTCGCGTTGGTCTTCGCGCTGAGCTTCTGCGCCTTCGGATCGGTCGACGTGTACGCAGCCAGCGCTTCGCCGTTCACGCCGATCAGACCGCCGAGCGCCAACGCGCCGGCCGCCTGCAGCACGCGCCGCCGGTTTTCGAAAATGTGCTGCGGCGTGATTTCGCTGCGAGCGATATCGTCGCCGGTGAGTTGAATCCTGTCGCTTCGCTTGATCCACATCGTGCTGCTCCTTGCGGCCCTTGCGTTGAAACATCTAACGGGGCCAGGTGATGATCGCTCGTCGGGCTATCCATGCGCGCTCTATAAAACAAACACATTCGATGCGCAAATATTCCGCCAGCCATAAAAAAACCGCCGGTGTGAAACACGCGGCGGTTCTTTGTCGGTCGAGAACGGCGGATATTACAGCTTGCCGTAACTATGCAGCCCCGACAGAAACATATTCACGCCGAGGAACGCAAACGTCGTGACCAGCAGGCCGGTCAGCGCCCACCATGCGGCAACCGCGCCGCGCAGCCCCTTCATCAGACGCATATGCAGCCAGGCCGCGTAATTCAGCCAGACGATCAGCGCCCACGTTTCCTTCGGGTCCCAGCTCCAGTAACCGCCCCACGCTTCGGCCGCCCACAGCGCGCCGAGAATCGTCGCGATCGTGAAGAACGCGAAACCGACGGCGATCGACTTGTACATGACGTCGTCGAGCACTTCGAGCGCGGGCAGACGATCGGCCAGCACGCCGCGCTCCTTGGCCAGATACGCGACCGCCACCATCGCCGACAACGCAAAACTGCCGTAGCCGATGAAGTTCGCGGGCACGTGGATCTTCATCCACCAGCTTTGTAGAGCCGGAACGAGCGGCTGAATCTGCTGCGCGTCGCGGGCAACCGAGTACCACATCAGGAAGCCGACGGCGGCGCTGATCACCAGCAGCACGAAGGCGCCGAGCGCGCGCGTGTTGTAGTGCTGCTCGTAGTACAAATAGAAGAGCGCGGTGATGAGGCTGAACAGCACGAACACTTCGTACAGGTTCGAGATAGGAATATGGCCGACGTCCGCGCCGATCAGATACGACTCGTACCAGCGCACCATCAGACCGACAAACCCCATCAGCACCGCAACCCACGTCATGCGCGAGCCGATCGCGCCGCCCGTCGGCGAACGGGACAGCAAGCCGATCCAGTAGAACACGGTCGCGAAGACGAAGAGCGCGCTCATCCACAGAATCGCGGACTGGCTCGACAGGAAGTATTTCAGGAAGAACGCGTTGTCGGCGCGGCTCAGATCGCCGTGATAAATCTGGATGGCCAGCAGCGACAGCGCCGCGATTCCCGCCATCAGCGGACGCACCGGTTTCCAGCGCCAGCCGAGCACGACGAACACCGGCACTGAGCACACCAGCACCAGTTTGTCGTAGTAATTCATGAACGGGTGATAGCGCGTCAGCGCGAACCCGGCGCCCGCGACCATCGCGAGGGCGAACAGCCAGTCGACAATGCCGAGCCGCTTCAGAAACGGCCGCTCGTCGTATTGAGCCGCGTTGAGCGCTTCGTCCGCGGCCGCCCTGGCAGGCCGGGAGGAGGAAGGAGAGGATGAGGAAACCTGAGTCAAGTCCATGGTATTACCGGGTCGAATCTTGTGAGCTTGCGGACTGCGCGCCCGCGTTGCCGGATGCTGGATCAGCGGGTTTCGCGCCCAGCGCGGCGCCGACCGCGTCGCGCGTCTGAGCAAATTCTTTCTCGAAGTCGAGCGTCTTGCGGGCGCTCGACATTGCCATCACAACATGCGTGCCCTGCTCACTATCTTTGAGCCAGAACCAGAGGCGCCGTTCGCGGACGTAGAACATCGAGAAGATGCCCAATACGAGGAGCAGGCTGCCAAGATACACGACTTTTTTGCCGGGCGCGCGCGTCAGCTGAAATACCGAGGCTTGCACCTGCTTGAAGGAATCGAGCTGCAAGTAGACCGGCGATCCATACAAAAAGCTGTCTGATAGCGCGTTGATCGAGCTTTGGACGAAGCGGCTCGCGTCGGCGTTCGCGTCTGCCTGCGGCTCGCCGAGTTGCTGGCGCGACAGTTGCCACAGGTCCCACATCGAGCCTTCCAGCATACGCAGCAGCAAACCCGCGGCCTTTTCCTGCTCGCCCTTCGGCACCGAATGGTCGATGAATCCGGCGATCGCCTGGAAGCCGCCCACCGGCTGGCCGTTCGGCATCTTGACGCTGGTGTCGGCGCCGGCAAAAAGGGTCAGCACGCGCAGCGCGCTTTCTTCCAGGTGCTGCTGCAATTCGGTGTTCGCTTCGGGCACCGAACGCTGCGCGAAGCGGCGAGCGGCTTGTGCGCGCGCCGCCGGATTTTCCAGCGTGGCGCGCAGGTTCATCCATTCCTTGACGGTGCCGCCGCTGTCCGCGGGAATGCGCAGGTAGCGGAACGGATCGTCGGGATTCAGGCGCATGCCGGCGAGGAAGAACCGCTCGCCGCCCACCGTGACCGGCAGCATGTAGTTGTTGTACTCGCGCGCCTGGCCGTCCTTGTCGCGCACCTTGTACTGCACCGAAGGACCGACGTTGTGCAGCTCGAGCGGCTTCGAAGTCTTCGCGCCGGAGCCGAGCCGCTCGTCGAACGCTTCCTTCAGCGAGCGGTGCGCGGCGACGCCGCGAGCATCCGTCTGGCCGTTGGCGTTCGAAATGTTTTCGACGTTGATCGCGCGGAAATCGGTGAACTCGACCGTCTGGCCGTCTGCAAGCGGCGTCGCGGAACTCAACGGCGCATTGCCGCCGATCGCGCCGCCGAACGGCGCGGTTGCCGCGCTTGCGCCGGTCATCGGAAACGCGGTCATCTGCATTTGCGAGCCGCCGTCCTGGAAGCTCGATTGATAGATCGACACGCCGTCGTACTCGAACGGCTTGTTCACCTCGATGCGCGCCGGCACACGGGCGCCGGTCTTGTGATCGACCACGACGATGTCGCTCGCGAACAGCTTGGGCATGCCCGTCGAGTAATAGTCGACGATGAACTTTTGCAGCTCGATCGAGAACGGCAGGTCCTGAATCAGCGAGCCGTCCGGCTGGTTCAGGATCGCCGTCGACACGTGCTGCCCTTCCGGCACCCACGCGTAACCGCGGAACGTCGGATTGGATTGCGACAGACGGTGTTCCGGCGGAATGTCGTTGATGACCGTGTTGGCGCGGATCGGCGACTTGTCGAAGAGCCACATTTGCAGCTTGATCGGCAGATTGCTGTCGAGCAGGCCACCCAGGCAGATCACCACGATTGCAATGTGCGCGGAAATGTAGCCGAGCTTGGTCAACGCGCCGCGTTTGGCCGCGATGAGCGTCGCGCCCTCGGACTCCCGCGTGACGAACTTATAGCCGAGTTTCGCCGATAGTTTCGCGAGCACCGCCGCGGTCTGCGCCCGCGTGCCATGCACCGCGAATTCGCCCTTGTGATGGAACGCACGCAGGCTGGCTTCGCGGACCTTGTCTTTCCAGCTCTTCGTATCGGCGATCATTTTCGGCGCGTTGCGGATCACGCACAGCGACACCGACACCATCAGAAAGCCGAGAATCAGCATGAACCACCACGAGCTGTAGACCGTGTAGAGGCTCAGCGAGCGGAAGATGTCGGCCCAGAAAGGACCGAACTGATTGACGTAGTTGGGGTAAGGGTCGTCCTGCGTGAGAACGGTGCCGATGATGCTGGCGATCGACAGAATCACAAGCAGCGCAATGGCAAAACGCATCGAACTCAATACTTCGATGACGCTGCGCAAGACGCGATTGCCCGACTTCGACTGCAAACCCGACGTGGTGACGCTCATTCATACTCCGACTGAACAGCAAAAAAGGGTGAAGGGCGATCGTAGATACGACGCCCCCACCCTTTTCTTGTTTTTCACCGGCCTCGACGGGCCGGTTGCACTTGCGCGCGAACCTCTTAGTGCAGGCCCGCGATGTAATCGGCAACAGCCTTTATCTCGCTGTCCGACAGACGCGTTGCGACAGCATGCATCGCCTCGTTGTTATTGCGCGCGCCCGGACCTTGCGTGAACGCGTTCAACTGCGCCACCGTGTACTCCGCCCATTGTCCCGACAAACGCGGATATTGCGACGGAATACCCTGACCCGTGGGCCCGTGACAGCTCGCACATGCCGGCACGCCCTTGTCGGCGATACCGCCACGATAGATCTTCTGCCCGAGCGGCACGGTATTCTTGTTGTGCGCATAGCCGGGCTTCGGAGCCTGCGTCGCGAAATAGGCAGCGACGTTGACCATGTCCTGATCCGACAGCGCTGAAGCCATGCCCGTCATGATCGCATTGTTGCGCACGGGCTGCTTGGCGCCGGGCTGCAGCTTGAAATCCTTGAGTTGTTTGACGAGATAGTCGGGATGCTGACCCGCGAGCTTCGGATAGGCACCGCCGGCGCTGTTACCGTCTGCGCCGTGACACGACGCGCAAACCTGCACCGCGATTGCCTGCCCCCGGTTGATGTCCGGCTTTGCCGGATCTGCTGCTCGTGCCTGAATTGCCAAACCTGAAAGACCTGCCGCTACCTGAAACACCATCAGAGCCTTGCACAGTCGATTCATTCGCACACCCTGTCTCGTCTTGTGGGATTTTAGAGGTTTTGCACAATACGACGGCGACCCAAGTGACCGCCAGGAGCCGCCGAGGCACGCGGGCTGGCCCCCTCAGGTTTTCAGTAAACCATCGTATTGTACAATAACTCGCTAATCGCTAAGACGCCAGTCGGGCTTGACCCGTCCCCACTCCGGGTTCCCCGGCGTCTCGAATTCTGGCCTGCTCATGTCCTTCCTGCTCCACCAATCGCGCTTCTTCACGACCGTCAATCACCTGCGCGATCTTCCTGCCACCGCTCAGCCCGAGATCGCTTTCGCGGGGCGCTCGAATGCGGGCAAATCGACGGCCATCAACATTCTGTGCAATCAGAAGCGGCTGGCATTCGCGAGTAAGACGCCAGGGCGCACGCAGCACATCAATTACTTTTCGGTCGGCCGCGAGGACGAACCGGTCGCCCATCTGGTCGACCTGCCGGGCTACGGCTACGCCGAAGTGCCCGGCGCGGCGAAGGCCCACTGGGAGGCGCTGCTTTCCACGTACCTGCAGTCGCGCTCGCAATTGCGCGGCATGATTCTGATGATGGATTCGCGCCGTCCGTTGACCGATCTGGACCGGCGAATGATCGAGTGGTTCGCGCCGACCGGCAAGCCGATTCACGCGCTGCTGACCAAATGCGACAAATTGACGCGTCAGGAAAGTGTGAATGCGTTGCGCACAACGCAGAAGGGTTTCGCCGAGTATCGTGCCGCGGGCTACCAGGGCGAACTGACGGCGCAGCTTTTTTCGGCGCTCAAGCGTGTCGGTATCGACGAGGCGCATGAATTGGTCGAAAGCTGGCTGATCCCCGGCGCCAAAGGCGAAACGGACGCCGCGCAGTAAGCCGAGTCCTGGTTTTCGAATCGGGGAAAGCGCCGTTTTCGTCGGCGCATAAAAAAACCCGCCGCATTAACGGCGGGTCAAACAGCCTAATCGAAAAACGACAGGCACCCGCTCAGGGAGGAGAAGCGGGGAGGTCAGCGCCAGGCGCCTTGCTCGATCGGTATGATATACCATTGTCTTGAAAAGTTTCCGCGAGTGGCCGCCTGCAGTTGGTGCCGCTCGTGTCACCGCCCCACTCAAGACACTCACGTTTTCTATCCCACATGAGCTTCTACCCGCACTATCGCCCGCGCCGCATGCGCCGCGACGACTTTTCGCGCCGTCTGATGCGCGAAAACATTCTCACCACCAACGACCTGATCTATCCCGTGTTCGTGGTCGAGGGCACTAATATTCGCCAAGCGGTGCCGTCGATGCCCGGCGTCGACCGGGTTTCCGTCGATCTGCTGATGAAAGTCGCCGAGCAATGCGTCGAGCTGGGCGTGCCGGTGCTGTCGCTGTTTCCGGCGATCGAGCCGTCGCTGAAAACGCCCGATGGCCGCGAGGCGGCGAACCCCGCGGGCCTCATCCCGCGCGCGGTTCGCGAACTCAAGAAGCACTTCCCTGAGCTCGGCGTGCTGACCGACGTCGCGCTCGACCCGTACACGAGCCACGGCCAGGACGGCGTGCTCGACGAGACGGGTTACGTGATCAACGACGAAACCGTCGAAATCCTGATCGAGCAGGCGCGCGCGCAGGCCGAGGCCGGCGTCGATATCGTTGCGCCCTCTGACATGATGGACGGCCGCATTGGCGCCATCCGCGAAATGCTGGAGAGCGAGGACCATGTGCATACGCGGATCATGGCTTACGCGGCCAAGTTCGCGTCCGCGTTCTACGGCCCGTTCCGCGACGCCGTGGGCTCGGCCACGAACCTCGGCAAAAGCAACAAGATGACGTACCAGATGGACCCGGCGAATTCGAACGAAGCGCTGCGCGAAGTCCAGGCGGACATCAACGAAGGCGCCGATATGGTGATGGTCAAGCCGGGCATGCCGTATCTCGACATCGTGCGTCGCGTGAAGGACGAGTTCCAGTTCCCGACCTACGTCTATCAGGTCAGCGGCGAGTACGCGATGCTGAAAGCGGCGGCCCAGAACGGCTGGCTCGATCACGACAAGGCGATGATGGAATCGCTGCTCGCGTTCAAGCGTGCGGGCGCGGACGGGGTTCTGACGTATTTCGCGCTGGATGCGGCGCGGATTCTACGGTCGCAGAAGTGATTTGGGTTGGATTTTAGGTTAGCGCGTGTAGCGAAGAACTCGCTAGAAATGGAAAACGGAGGCGGACTTTGAGTCGCGCCTCCGTTTTTTTGTGCGTTTACGCGGACGTAAGCCCCGCGCGTTGCACATCGTCGTGTGATTTGCGTGCGATCAGGTCTGCGGCGCACTCGCCCGCTCGAGCGAACGCAGGAATTTGTCAGCCGATTCGTAACCGACGACACGCAGCACCTCTTTGCCGCCGCGGTCGAAGAAGATAATCCCCGGCGGGCCGAAAAGGCCGAATCGCTTGAGCAGAGCCTGATCGTCGGCGTTATTCGCGGTGACGTCGGCGCGCAGCAGATTCATCTGCTTTAACTTCGCCTGGACGCGCGGATCGCTGAAGGTGAATTTCTCCATCTCTTTGCAGCTTACGCACCAGTCCGCGTAAAAATCGAGCATGGCGGGCTGTGCCGCCGCTTTGACGGCGCCGTCCAGTTCCGCCGATGAACGCACCGCCTGGAACGCCAGATCGTCGTGCGACGCGGTTTGAGGCGCGCCAGCCACAGACGTAGCGGCCGGCGCCGCCGACCGCGACGCCAGCACGGCGAGCGGACGCAATGGATCGGACGAACCCGCAGCAAGTCCGACCAGCAGCACGGCCGCCCAAACAGCGAGGGCCGCGCCGATGCCGCGTCCAAGCCGCCGCCATATCGACGCCTGCGCGCCAGGCGCGGAAAAAAGGCCCAAGCATGCGGCGGCGATCAGCAACCAGAGTGCGCTGAGCAACATGGTGGCGGTTGCTCCGAGCACAGGCCACACGATCCACAGCGCCGCGGCGAGCAGCACGACGCCGAACAGCACCTTGATGTCGTCCATCCATGCGCCGGCGCGCGGCAGCAAAGTCCCGGCGCCGAGACCGACAATCATCAGGGGCACGCCAAGCCCTAGCCCCATTGCGAACAGCGCCGCGCCGCCGAGCACCGCGCTCCCCGTATGCGCGATGAAGGCCAGCACCGCGAAAAGCGGCGCAGTCATGCACGCGCCGACCACCAGTGCCGACAGCGCGCCCATTCCGGCGACGGCTGCGAACTTGCCGCCCGAACGTCCCGCCGACGCGTGCGACGCGCCTTCCTGCCAGCGCTGCGGCAACGCGATGTCAAACCCGGCGATCAGCGTGAGTGCGAAAATAGTCAGCAGCACGCCGAACGCGCCCAACACCCACGGATTCTGCAGCCAGGCGCCAAGACTCTGCCCGACCAGCGCGGCGGCAATGCCGAGCGCGGTGTAGACGAGCGCCATCCCGATGACATAGGCCAGCGACAACGCGAAGCCGCGCGCCCGCGTGACCCGCGCGCCTTCACCGATGATGATGGCGGACAGGATCGGAATCATCGGATAGGAACACGGCAGCAGGCTCAGCACGATGCCCGCAACGAAGTAAAGCCCGATGATCGCGAGGAAACCTCCGCCTTGCAGCAGCGATTGCGCGTAGTCGGCGCTGGTGGCGCGTTCGTACCACGGCGCATCGTGTGCCGTGGACTGCGGCGCAGCCGCGCTGCCGGCAGGCAGCAGCGCTGCGCCGCTGACGTGGTAGACGCGCTCCATCGGCGGATAACAGATGCCGGCGTCGGCGCAGCCTTGCGATGTGACCGCCAGATCGAACCCACCTGCGGCCTGCTTCACGGGAATCCGGATCGTCAGTTCGTTGCGATACGTCTCAACGTTCTTGTTGAACGTCTGATCGAACTTGATATGACCCGCCGGCAACTGCGGTTCGCCGATCGTCGCGTTTCCGTTGCGGGCCGCAAATGCGAAGCGCTCGCGGTACATGTAGTAGCCGTCCGCGATCTTGTAGGTCACGTCGACCTCGCCGGGCTTCTCGGTCGCGCTGAATTTGAAGGCGACGGCAGGATCGAGGAAGTCGTCCGAAGCGCGGGCAAGCGTGCCGAACTGCGCGAGAATCAGGCACGCGGAAACGAGGAATGCGGCACGCAACGCGTGACGCGCGCGTCGGTTGAGACCGTTAAACATGTAGGGGACGTTGGGTTTCAGAAGTGATCCACTGGCCATAGGCGGCCGACGCGGCAGCTTGCCATGACAGGATTTCCGGCGTGTCGTAGGGATGGTTTGCCTGTAGGTACTGCTCGAGCTCAAGCACGCGGGCGGCGCTGGTCTTGAACAGCAGCTGGATTTCTTGCGCCGTTTCTAGCTGACCCTGCCAATGGTAACTGGACTGCACCGGGCCGAGCTGCGTAACGCATGCACACAGGCGTGCGGCCAATGCGTCCGCGGCCAGCTTCTGTGCAGCGGCCGCATCGGGCACCGTCGTGAGAAGGAGAGTCACATTCACGTTCACAGCAAGCTCCAGCCAGGCACAATTTGCGTGTCAATATCGTATCACCTGGTCTTGGACCGCCGCTGGCTGCCCGACCGCGTGGACGCGAGGATGCGGCGTTTCGCCGCCTGTGCCAGCGCGCCTACTACGCCTGCCGCCATAAACAAAAAAGCCAGGCTGTGAGCCTGGCTTTCTTCTGTGCTATCAGCGCTTCAAAGCTTATTCAGCTTCTTGCACTTCGACTTCTTCAACTTCCGGACGATCGAGCAGTTCGACCAGAGCCATCGGTGCGTTGTCGCCGACGCGGAAGCCAAACTTCAGCACGCGCAGGTAGCCGCCCGGACGGGTAGCGTAACGCGGGCCGAGGACTTCAAACAGCTTCGTGACCGAGTCACGATCGCGCAGGCGGTTGAACGCCAGACGACGGTTTGCCAGCGACGGCTTCTTGCCGAGCGTGATCAGCGGCTCGACAACTTTACGGAGTTCTTTCGCCTTCGGCAGCGTGGTCTTGATGACTTCGTGCTCGATCAGCGAGTTGGACATGTTACGGAGCATTGCCAGACGGTGGCTGCTCGTGCGGTTCAGTTTCCGCAGACCATGACGGTGACGCATGTTAATTCCTTCGATTCAAAGTTTTGATCCAGCTCTTCTATCGCGCTCGATCTACCAAAGTAGCGAGTGCACGGGCCGGTAGTGAAAAAAGACAAGACGCGGATTTTAAAGGAAAATCCGCGTCCTTGCCAGTACAGCGGCGGGCTCTGCCCCGGATGACTGCCGAGTTACTTATCCAGCCCTGCGGGCGGCCAGTTTTCCAGCTTCATGCCGAGCGTCAAACCACGCGACGCCAAGACTTCCTTGATTTCGTTCAACGACTTGCGGCCCAGGTTCGGCGTCTTGAGCAGCTCGTTTTCCGTGCGCTGGATCAGGTCGCCGATGTAGTAGATGTTCTCGGCCTTCAGGCAGTTCGCGGAACGAACCGTGAGTTCGAGATCATCGACCGGACGCAGCAGGATCGGATCGATCTGCGGTGCGCGCGACGGCGCTTCAGCCGTTGCTTCGGTGCCTTCCAGTGCAGCGAACACCGACAGCTGATCGACCAGAATGCGCGCCGATTGACGGATCGCTTCTTCCGGCGAAATCACACCGTTCGTTTCGATGTTCATCACGAGCTTGTCGAGGTCGGTACGCTGTTCGACGCGAGCGCTTTCAACGGCGTAGCTCACGCGGCGAACCGGCGAGAACGACGCGTCCAGCACGATACGGCCGATAATCTTGGCCGACTCCTCGCCATAACGACGCACATTGCCCGGCACGTAGCCGCGGCCCTTTTCGACCTTGATCTGAACGTCGAGCTTGCCGCCCTTCGACAGATGCGCGATCACGTGGTCAGGGTTGATCACTTCGCAGTCGTGCGCCAGCTCGATGTCGCCAGCGGTCACAACGCCTTCGCCTTCCTTGCGCAGCGTAACCGTCACTTCGTCACGGTTATGCAGCTTGAACACCACGCCCTTCAGGTTCAACAACAGGTTGACCACGTCCTCTTGCACACCGTCGAGCGTCGAATATTCATGTACGACGCCTGCGATCGTCACTTCGGTCGGCGCATAGCCGATCATGGACGACAGCAGCACGCGCCGAAGCGCGTTACCCAAGGTGTGGCCGTAACCGCGTTCAAACGGTTCCATGACCACTTTCGCGTGGCTTTCGCCCAGCGATTCAACTGCGATGATCTTGGGCTTCAACAAACTGGTTTGCATAGGTTTTCCTTTTCAATACCCTCGGCTCGTTACACCGATAAGGCTGACCGGTAACAACCTGAAAATAAACAGCCGAGACGCCCCCTTGCGCAACGCAACGAGGTGCCCCGGCCGTTAATCCGATTACCGCGAATACAATTCGACGATCAGGCTTTCGTTGATATCGCCAGCGATGTCGCTGCGTTCCGGCTTGGACTTGAACGTGCCTTCGAACTTCTTCGAATCCACGGCGACCCAGCTCGGCATGCCGCCTTGCTCAGCCAGCGACAGCGCTTCGAGAATACGCGCTTGCTTCTTCTTCTGTTCGCGCACTGCGACGACGTCGCCTGCCTTCACTTGCATCGACGGGATGTTCGACACGACGCCGTTCACCGTGATCGCCTTGTGGCTCACCAGCTGACGCGCTTCAGCACGCGTCGAACCGAAGCCCATGCGGTACACGACGTTATCCAGACGCGACTCGAGCAATTGCAGCAGGTTTTCACCCGTGTTGCCCTTCAGACGGTCCGCTTCGGCGAAGTAACGGCGGAATTGACGCTCCAGAACACCGTAGATGCGCTTCACTTTTTGCTTTTCGCGCAGCTGCGTGCCGTAGTCGGACGTACGCGCACCCGAGGTGCGGCCATGCTGGCCAGGCTTGCTGTCAAGCTTGCACTTGTCAGCGAGCGAACGACGGGCGCTCTTCAGGAAGAGGTCAGTGCCTTCACGGCGGGACAGCTTGGCCTTAGGGCCGATATAACGTGCCACGTTGATTCCTTCGTTGATTGATCACGCGAATGCTCGCACTCGCGCTAGTCCGAACCCTTTGGGTCGAACGGTGGGCTTAGTCAATTCAATAGCGCAAGCAGCCTGTTTCGCCGGTCACTTGAACCAGCGGCAACAGGCGCTAGCGAAAACAGCGTCTTAGATACGACGACGCTTCGGCGGACGGCAGCCGTTGTGCGGGACCGGGGTCACGTCGGAGATTGCCGTGATCTTGATGCCAAGACCATGCAACGCGCGCACCGCCGATTCACGGCCAGGACCGGGGCCCTTGATCCGCACTTCGAGGTTCTTCACGCCGTATTCCATCGCCACGCGGCCAGCCGATTCGGCCGCCACCTGAGCTGCAAACGGGGTCGATTTACGCGAACCCTTGAAGCCCTGACCACCCGACGTTGCCCAGGCAAGTGCATTGCCTTGACGATCGGTGATCGTGATGATGGTGTTGTTGAACGACGCGTGAACGTGAACCACGCCCTCGGCGACGTTCTTCTTGACCTTCTTGCGAACGCGTTGCGCCGCGGAGTTGTTCGAAGCCTTAGCCATTACGTTTTCCTGTAACTGTCAGTTCCGCTTACTTCTTCAGCGATTGCGCTGCACGACGCGGACCCTTGCGCGTACGGGCATTCGTACGCGTACGTTGGCCGCGCAGGGGCAAGCCCTTACGATGCCGAACGCCACGGTAGCAGCCGAGATCCATCAGGCGCTTGATGTTCATCGTCGTTTCACGGCGCAGATCGCCTTCAACGATGAACTTGCCGACTTCTTCACGCAGCTTTTCGAGGTCTGCGTCGTTCAGGTCTTTGACCTTCTTCGAAAATGCCACACCAGCAGCGACGCAAATGTCGCGCGAGCGCGTGCGGCCGATACCGTAAATAGCCGTCAGGCCGATTTCAGTATGCTGGTGATTCGGGATGTTAACCCCTGCGATACGAGCCATTGTTTTTCCTCAAACAAAAAGCGCAAGCAAAAGCGCGGCGTTCAGCCTTGACGCTGTTTGTGGCGCGGATCAGAGCTGCAAATCACGCGCACAACGCCTTTGCGCTTGATGATCTTGCAATTGCGGCAAATGCGCTTAACCGATGCCATCACTTTCATGATATTACCCTTTTTTCAAATCACTTCGCCCGGAACACGATCCGCGCACGCGAGAGATCGTAAGGCGTCAATTCAACCGTCACCTTGTCGCCCGGCAGGATTCGGATGTAGTGCATCCGCATCTTGCCGGATATGTGTCCCAATACGACATGGCCGTTTTCCAGCTTCACCCTGAAGGTAGCATTAGGCAGGTTTTCGATGACTTCACCCTGCATCTGGATAACATCGTCTTTGGCCATAAGTCCTTTCAACGCATCGGGACGCCGCCGCCTTTGAAATTAGCCTTCTTCAGCAGCGATTCATACTGTTGCGACATAACGTACGACTGCACCTGCGCCATGAAATCCATTGTGACGACGACAATGATCAGCAGCGACGTTCCACCAAAATAAAACGGCACGTTCCAGCGCAGCACCAGAAACTCGGGCAGCAGGCAAACAAACACGATGTAGATCGCACCGGCCAGCGTCAGACGCGTGAGGATGCGGTCGATATATCGCGCCGTTTGATCGCCCGGGCGGATGCCAGGAACGAAAGCGCCACTCTTTTTCAGGTTGTCGGCCGTCTCTCTGCTGTTGAACACCAGCGCGGTGTAGAAAAAGCAGAAGAAAACGATCGCCAACGCGTACAGCAACACGTACACGGGCTGACCGGGCTTAATGGCCTCGGCCACGTTGTGCAGCGTGTCTGCGAACCAACTGGTGCGCGACCCCGAACTGAACCAGTTCAGGATGGTTGCCGGGAAGAGAATGATCGACGATGCGAAGATCGGCGGAATCACGCCCGACATGTTCAACTTCAGCGGCAAATGCGAAGATTGACCGCCGTAAATCTTGTTACCGACTTGCCGCTTCGCGTAGTTCACAAGGATCTTGCGCTGGCCGCGTTCGATGAACACCACCAGATACGTCACTGCGGCGATCAGCGCGACGACGATAATCGCCGAGATGATGCTCATCGAGCCGGTTCGCACCAGTTCGAAAAGACCACCGATTGCATTCGGGAAACCCGCTGCAATACCACCGAAAATGATGATCGAGATACCGTTGCCAAGCCCGCGCTCCGTGATCTGCTCACCCAGCCACATCAGGAACATCGTGCCCGTCACCAGCGTCACGACCGTCGTCAACCGAAACACCATTCCCGGATCGATCACCAGAGCCGGCTGATTTTCCAGGGCTACGGCAATACCGAAAGCCTGGAACGTTGCCAGCAGGACCGTGAAGATACGCGTGTACTGCGTGATCTTTCGTTGCCCCGCCTGCCCTTCCTTCTTCAACGCTTCGAGTTGCGGCGAGACAATTGCCAACAACTGCATGATGATCGACGCCGAGATATACGGCATGATCCCAAGCGCGAAAATCGTGAACCGCGAAAGCGCGCCACCCGAGAACATGTTGAACATGCCAAGGATGCCGCCCGACTGGCTCTGGAACAACTTCGCCAGTTGGTCCGGGTCGATACCCGGCACCGGAATGTGCGCGCCGACACGGTAGACGATCAGCGCCAGCAGCAGAAACACTGCCCGCCGACGCAGATCGCCAAACTTCGCCGCGCTGCGACCGGGTTTTGCGAGACTCGGGCTGTTAGCCAAGTACCTTCTCCGATGCAAATGCTAGTGACGGCAAAATAACTTGCGCGTTACTCGGCAAAAGAGCCGCCGGCTGCCTCGATAGCAGCGCGCGCACCCTTCGTCGCACCCAGACCCTTCACAACGATCTTGCGCTTCAGCTCGCCCGTCGCGATGATCTTGGCGCTCTTGATCAGCTCGCCGACCAGGCCGGCTTGCTTCAGAGCCAGCAGATCGATTTCGTCGACCGGCAGCTTTTCCAGATCCGAGAGACGCACTTCACCGACGAATTCCTTCGTCAGCGAGGTGAAGCCACGCTTCGGCAGGCGACGTTGCAGCGGCATTTGACCGCCTTCGAAGCCAACCTTGTGAAAGCCGCCCGAACGCGACTTCTGACCCTTGTGACCACGGCCAGCGGTCTTGCCGAGGCCAGAGCCGATACCGCGACCAACGCGACGCTTTGCGTGCTTCGCGCCTTCAGCCGGCTTCAGATCATTCAATTCCATTATCAACTCCTTGAGTCCTGGTCAGCCGCTTAGCTGATGACCTTAACGAGGTACGAAACCTTGTTGATCATGCCGCGCACGGCCGGCGTGTCCTGCAACTCGCTGACCGAGTTGAGTCGGCGCAGACCCAGGCCACGCACCGTTGCACGGTGCGTTTCACGGGTGCCGATCAGGCTCTTGACGAGCTGGACCTTGACAGTTTTTTCAGACATGGTGTCCACCTTAGCCCAGAATATCTTCGACGGACTTGCCGCGCTTCGCCGCGATGTCGCCCGGCGTGGACTGCTTGCGCAGACCGTCGAGCGTTGCACGAACGAGGTTGTACGGGTTCGTCGAGCCGTGGCTCTTGGCCACAACGTTCTGCACGCCCATCACGTCGAACACTGCGCGCATCGGGCCGCCGGCGATCACACCGGTACCGTCCTTCGCCGGAGCGAGGAGGACCATCGATGCGCCGTGCTTGCCGTGCACTTCGTGTTGCAGGGTACCGTTCTTAAGCGGCACCTTGAACATGTTGCGGCGGGCTTGTTCCATCGCCTTCTGGACAGCGACCGGCACTTCCTTCGCCTTGCCCTTGCCCATACCGACGCGGCCATCACCGTCGCCAACCACGGTCAGTGCGGCGAAGCCGAGAATGCGGCCACCCTTCACGACCTTGGTCACGCGGTTGACCGAAATCATCTTTTCGCGCAGGCCGTCGTCGCGTTCGTCAGCCTGAACTTTCGCTTGCATCTTTGCCATGACGAATTCTTCCCTTAGAACTTGAGTCCGGCTTCGCGCGCCGCATCAGCCAGCGCTTTCACGCGGCCGTGGTAACGGAAACCCGAACGGTCGAAGGCGACGGATTCGATGCCGGCAGCCTTAGCCTTTTCTGCAATGCGCTTGCCAATCAGCGTGGCAGCGGCGACGTTGCCGCCCTTGCCCGTTTGATCAGCCAGTTGCGCACGCACTTCGGCCTCGAGCGTCGACGCGCTGGCGAGCACCTTGGTGCCGCACGGCGAGAACACTTGCGCATAGATGTGCGTGTTCGTGCGATGCACGGCGAGACGCGCGACCTGCAGCTCAGCGATCTTGATACGCGTCTGACGAGCGCGGCGCAGGCGAGATTGAGTCTTATCCATGATTGCGCACCCTTACTTCTTCTTCGTTTCTTTGAGGATCACGACCTCGTTGGCATAGCGCACGCCCTTGCCCTTGTAGGGCTCCGGCGGACGATAGCCGCGCACTTCTGCAGCGACCTGGCCAACTTTCTGCTTGTCGATCCCCTTGATCACGATTTCGGTTTGCGACGGGGTTTCAGCCTTCACGCCTTCCGGCATCTGGTGCACCACGGGGTGCGAGAAACCCAGCGACAGATTCAGCTTGTCGCCTTGCGCCTGTGCGCGGTAACCGACGCCTACCAGCGTCAGCTTGCGCTCGAAACCCTTCGTCACGCCGTTCACCATGTTCGCAACCAGTGCGCGCATCGTGCCCGACATCGCATTCGCTTCGCGGCTTTCGTCAACCGGCTCGATCTTCAGAATGCCGTTGTCGTTCACCACTTTCACGAGGCGGTTTGCCGCCTGCGTAATCGTACCCAGCGGGCCCTTGACGGTGATGCGATCATCGCTCAGGGCCACTTCTGCGCCTTGCAGCGCGATCGGGCTCTTACCTACTCGAGACATGTTTCTCTCCTTTCGGCCTTAAGCGACGTAGCAGATGACTTCGCCGCCAACGCCCGTTGCGCGCGCCTTGCGGTCCGTCATCACGCCCTTGGGCGTCGACACGATTGCCACGCCGAGGCCATTCATGACCACGGGGATGTCGTTACGGCCGCGGTACACACGCAGACCAGGCTTCGAAACGCGTTCAATGCGCTCGATGACCGGACGGCCGGCGTAGTACTTCAACACGATGTTCAATTCAGACTTCGCACCTTCGGACTTCACTGCGAAATCATCGATATAGCCTTCGTCCTTCAGGACCTGCGCAATCGCAACCTTGACTTTCGACGAGGGCATTGTCACCGAAACCTTCTCGACCATCTGCGCGTTGCGGATGCGAGTCAGCATATCGGCGATAGGATCACTCATGCTCATTTACGTTTCTCCTATTACCAGCTCGCCTTGGTCAGGCCAGGGATCTCGCCGCGGAACGCGATTTCGCGAATCTTGTTACGCGCCAGCCCGAATTTACGGAACGTGCCACGCGGGCGACCAGTAATCGCGCAACGATTGCGCTTACGGGTCGGGTTAGAGTTGCGCGGCAGTTGTTGCAGTTCCAGACGTGCTGCGTAATGCTCTTCGTCCGACTTGCTCATATCGCCGATGATCGCCTTCAACTCTGCACGCTTAGGCGCGTACTTAGCAGCGAGGCGAGCACGCTTCTTTTCACGTTCGATCAGTGCCAGTTTAGCCACGGTAACCTCAGTTTCTGAACGGGAACTTGAAGCTGGCGAGCAGAGCCTTTGCTTCGTCGTCGGTCTTCGCAGTCGTCGTGATGCTGATGTTCAGCCCACGCAGTGCGTCGATTTTGTCGTAGTCGATTTCGGGGAAAATGATCTGCTCTTTCACACCGATGTTGTAGTTGCCGCGACCATCGAACGCACGACCCGACACGCCACGGAAGTCGCGCACACGGGGGAGCGCAACCGTCACGAAACGGTCCAGGAATTCGTACATTGCCTGACCGCGCAACGTGACCATTGCACCGATCGGGTAGCCCTGACGGATCTTGAAGCCAGCGATTGCCTTGCGTGCCTTCGTGATCACAGGCTTCTGGCCTGCAATCTTCGTCAGGTCGCCAACGGCGTTTTCGATGATCTTCTTGTCAGCAACCGCTTCGCCAAGGCCCATGTTCAGGGTGATCTTGGTGATGCGCGGCACTTCCATCACGGACTTGTAACCGAACTTCTCGATGAGGCCGGGTACAACCTTTTCTTTGTAAAACTCTTGCAAACGAGCCATTTTTTTACTCCGCAGCGTCAGGCGCTCAGCTCGGCACCGGTCGTCTTAAGGAAACGAACTTTCTTGTCCCCTTCGACCTTGATGCCTACACGCGATGCCTTGCCATTCGCGTCGACCAATGCGACGTTCGAAATTTGCAGCGGCATCGTCTTGGCTTCCACACCACCCGTCGTACCCTTCATCGGGTTCGGCTTGACGTGTTTCTTGACGAGGTTGATACCCTCGACAATGACCTTGCCTTCGCCAACGGACAGCACGACGCCGCGCTTGCCTTTGTCTTTGCCGGTGATGACGATAACTTCGTCACCTTTGCGAATCTTGTTCATCGCGACTCCTTACAGCACTTCAGGTGCCAACGAAACGATCTTCATGAATCGTTCGCTACGCAACTCGCGCGTGACAGGCCCGAAAATACGGGTGCCAATAGGTTCGAGCTTGGCATTCAACAGCACTGCAGCATTGCCGTCGAACTTGATCAGCGAGCCGTCCTGACGGCGCACGCCCTTGGCGGTGCGAACCACCACGGCGTTATAAATTTCGCCTTTCTTCACGCGCCCGCGCGGCGTTGCTTCTTTGACGGTCACCTTGATGATGTCGCCAATGCTGGCATAACGACGCTTCGAGCCGCCGAGCACCTTGATGCACATGACTTCACGCGCACCCGTGTTGTCGGCCACTTCAAGCCGAGTTTCGGTCTGGATCATGGTTTATCTTTCCCAACTTAATCCGGTCACACCACCATGGCGTACCCGGTCAGTCTTGGTCCCGTCAGCCAATCGGCTGCTTGGGTTAGAACAGCAGCGACGGCAAACGAAACCCGCCATCGCA
>NZ_ABLD01000027.1 GCF_000172415.1 Paraburkholderia graminis C4D1M | reverse complement strand
CGATCACGCGGGGTGGCACGATGAGACGATTGTTCGCAGCGTGGGCGCATATCGTCGATCCGCGCACCTTGCCCATCGCGGTTACGATCCTGCTGTTCTGCGCGCTGTTCGGCTTCGGCTCGGTCATGTACACAGGCTTTTTCTCGTGGCAGGTGCTGCTCGATCTACTGGTGGATAACGCGTTCCTGCTGATTGTCGCCATCGGCATGACGTTCGTGATCGTGTCGGGCGGGATCGATCTGTCCGTCGGTTCCGTCGTTGCGCTCACTACGATTGTAGAAGCGGTATTGTCCGAGCGGCTGCATGTGTCGGTATGGATCATTCTGCCGATCGTTCTTCTGATGGGCACCGTGTTCGGCGCCGTGCAGGGCGCGCTGATTCACTTCTTTCGTCTGCAGGCGTTTATCGTGACGCTCGCCGGCATGTTCTTCGCGCGCGGCCTGTGTTTTCTGATCACCACGCAGTCGATCACGATCACCGATCCGACCTTCCACGCGATCTCCGCATTCCGTCTGGACATCGGCATCGGCTCCGTGACCGCGAACGTGCTGATCGCGTTCGTCGCGCTCGTCGGCGCCATTTTTATCGCGCACTTCACGCGCTTTGGCCGCAATGTGTACGCGGTGGGCGGCAATGCCCGCTCCGCGCTGTTGATGGGCTTGCCGGTCGCGCACACGCGCATCGGCGTGTATGCGCTGAGCGGCTTCTGCTCGGCGCTCGGTGGCGCGGTGTTCACGTTCTATGTGCTGTCCGGCTACGGCTTGCAAGGGCAGGGCATGGAACTCGACGCGATTGCCGCGACCGTGATCGGCGGAACGCTGCTGACGGGCGGCGTCGGCTATGTGGTCGGATCGCTGTTCGGCGTCGGCATTCTGGGCACCATCCAGACGCTGATTACGTTCGACGGCACGCTCAGTTCCTGGTGGACCCGCATCGTGATCGGCGCGCTGCTGTGCGCTTTCTGCCTGCTGCAGCGGCTGATCGAACGGCATGCGAAGTCAGTGCGGCGTCCCGGCGGCACCGGCGCGGTCGTCACGTCGGGACGCGAACGCGCGCATGGAGAAGCGTCGGCAGCAACCGACTCGCATGTGATAGGCCGCGCGCCCGAACAGGCCTGAGCCTCGCACTAAAGAGGGTGGCAGGGGCGCGCTTTTTTAGTCGTCGAGCGCCCGGCCTCGCGTTTCCGGCAGCGTAAGCGCGGCGAGAATCACGATTCCATAGGCCGCCGCCGCGAATGCGCCGATTGCGTGGCCGAGCGTCATCGTTTGCGACACGTAGCCGATCAGGAACGGGAAGGTCGCACCGACAGCGCGGCCGAAGTTGTAGCAAAAGCCCTGGCCCGAACCGCGAATGCGCGTAGGAAACAGTTCGGTCAGGAACGCACCCATGCCTGAAAAAATACCGGACGCGCAGAACCCGAGCGGGAAGCCGAGCATCAGCATCGAGAAGTTATCTAGCGGAAGCTGCGTGTAGATCGATGCAATCGCGCACGAAGCGAGGGCGAACGCAATGAACGCGCGCTTGCGGCCAATACGGTCGCTCACATACGCACCCGTCAGATACCCGCAATACGATCCGACGATCACGACGCCAAGATAACTGCCGGTGCCGATCACGCTCAGGTGCCGCTCCGTCTTCAGATACGTCGGCAGCCACGTCGTCACCGCGTAGTAGCCGCCTTGCACACCCGTCGCGAGAATGGACGCGCGCAATGTCGTCCAGACGATGTCGCCGCGGAAAATATCAAACAGCGAAGGACGCGCCTGCGCCGCATCCTGCGCCTCTTTCTGCCGCCGATGCACCTCCGGTTCTTCGACGAAGCGGCGAATCCAGATCACGAACGGCGCCGGCGCGATGCCGATCGCGAACAGCACGCGCCACGCGTAGTCGGCGGGAACGAGCGAGAAGACGGCCATGAAGAGCAACGTCGACACGCCCCAGCCAATCGCCCATCCCGCCTGCACGAGCCCCACCGCCTTGCCGCGGTCGCGTGCGCGAATCACTTCGCCGATCAGCACGGCGCCCGCCGTCCATTCGCCGCCGAAGCCGAGTCCCATCAATCCTCGCGCCCACAGCAACTGCGAGAAGTTCTGCGCGAGCGCGCACGCCAGCGTGAAAACGGCGAACCAGAGGATCGTGATCTGCAAGGTCTTCACTCGTCCGACGCGATCGGACAGTACGCCCGCTGCCCATCCGCCCACCGCGGAACTCAGCAGCGTGACGGTGCCGATCAGTCCCGCGTCGCCACGCGTGATGCCCCACGTCGCGATCAGTGTCGGAATCACGAAGCTCAGGAACTGCGTGTCCATTGCGTCGAGCACGTAGCCGATCTTGCAACTCCAGAACGCACGCTTCTCGGCCGCGGAGATCCGCCGATACCATGCGAACGGGCCTTTCCCCGCGCCGGACGCGCCGTAGCGCTCGGCGTCCGCGGTCAACTGCGCTTCGGTTTCCATGCTTGAACTCCGGTCGTCGTGATGGACCGCGTCTTCGCGCGCGGCTTGCGGATGAAATGGCGCCGCGCTAGATCACGGCGAGCGTGGTGTTGAGGATGTCGGTGACGAGCATGTGCCCCGGCTTGTGCGCGATCGCAAATGGCAGGCGCGCGCTTTCTATCGCGGCTTGCGGTGTGACGCCGCAGGCCCAGAACACCGGCAGTTCGTCGTCGTGGATGTCGACCGCATCGCCGAAATCGGGCCGCGACAGATCGCGAATGCCGATCAACGACGGATCGCCGATATGCACCGGCGCGCCGTGGACAGCAGGAAAGCGGCTCGTGATCTGAATCGCGCGGATGGCGTCGGCGGCTTTCATCGGACGCATCGAGACGACGCGATTGCCGCCGAACACGCCGGCGCGCACATTGGGCTCGCGCGTTCGATACATCGGCACATTGACCTGCTGCTCGATATGACGCAGACCGATGCCTTCGCGCCGCAGCATTTCCTCGAATGAAAACGAGCAGCCGATCGCGAACACGACGAGGTCGTCGCGCCACAGTTCATCGAGGCTGCGCACTTCCTCCGCGCGTTCGCCGTGGCGATACACATAGAACGCCGGCACGTCGTTGCGAATGTCGAGATCCGCGCCGAGTGCGGGCACGCGCCACGCGCCCGGTTCGCCGATGCCGAGCAACGGACACGCCTTCGGATTGAGCGTGCAAAAACGCAGGAAATCGCCAGCGTATTGCTGCGGAAGAATGGCGAGATTGGCTTGCGCATAGTCGCCGCAATAACCCGCGGTGGGACCGGACAGGGGACCGCTGCGCACTTGCTGACGAAACTCGGATGGCGTGTAGGACATGAACTGCTCGACTGAAGTTGACGGGACTGGCCTTCTGATGCGTTCCAGATTAGTAACGTCAAAAATATCGATCCAGCGAGTTTTTCTTGCGATTCGTTAAATTAAACTTAACGGCGGCGCGACCCGTTTTCCGGCGATGATCGTGGGCCTCATTCGCGTCTCATTCGCGTCTCATTCGCGCCTCATTCGTTATCGCGAGACCTCATGCAATGAATACCCGCTTCGTCGAAACGTTTCTCACGCTCGCGCGGCTCGGCAGTTTTCGCGCGACGGCGACCGCGATGCACGCCACCCCCGCCGCGATTTCGTTGCGTATTAAAACGCTGGAATCCGAGCTTGGCGTCGAATTGATCGAGCGCGACGCGCCCGAGTTCAAGCTCACGGCAAACGGCGAGCGTCTGCTCGCGCATGCGCGCTCGGTCGTGCAGGCCACGCGCTCGCTGCAACTCGCCGCGCAGGACGAAACGCAATTGGCGACGCGTCTGCGCCTCGGTGTGATCGAAACGGTCGTGCATAGCTGGCTGCCCGACTACATTCGCATGCTGAACCTCGAGTACCACCGCATCGTCGTGGACTTGACCGTGGATTCAAGCGCGGTGCTCGGCCCTCGTCTGCGCGCGGGCGAACTCGATCTCGTGATTCAGGTGGAAGAAGTGGGAGAGCTGGAGACGTCGATCGTATCCGCGCTGCTCGCGAGTTATCCGGTGCGCTGGATCGCGCGCAGCGACCTCATCCCCGCGACTCGCGCGAAGCATGCCGACACGCTGTTGAGCAAGCCGGTGCTGACGTTCGGCCGCGGCACCGCGCCGCAAATCGCCGTCGAGGCTATCGTGCAGACGCTTGCGCGCCGTGCCGGCGTGCCGTTTGCCGAGACGCAGGTGACGTGCATGCCTTCCGTGGCGGTCATCGTGAAGCTCTTGCGCGACGGCTATGGCATCGCGGCGGTGCCCGCGCTTTTCGTCGAGCCGTTTCTCGGGAGCGGAGAACTGGGGCACTTGCAGGTGCGCCCGCTGCCGCCGCCGATCAATGTAGCGATGTACTACCGCGACGACGCGGACGTCGGCGTGCTGGCGGCCGCGCGCGTCGCACGCAATGCGTGCGATCAGTATGCGAAAGCGATGGGGCGGCAGTTGATCGAAAAGCGCTAGATCAAGCGCTGCATGAAGCGCGGCTCGCTACTCGCGTTCGAGGCGCCGCCGCGCCGTCGCGGCGAGCCGTTCAAACGGAAGCGTGCTCGCTGCAAGCGCGGCCATCTCCGGATAATGCTCGCGCGCGATGTCGGTCAACACCTGGCCAGGCGGCGCCTCGATCGTGACGCGCGCACCCATTTCCTGCATCACGGTGAGCGCGTCGAACCAGCGCACGGTGTAGCGCATGTTGGTCGCGAGATCGTCGCGAATCGCATCGGCTGTATACAGCGGACGGCCGCCGCGATTGCCGATGTACACGCTTTGCGGCGCGCGAAACGGAATCGTGCGCGCATACGCGCTGAGTTCGTCGCTTGCTTGCGCGAGCAGTTCGCAATGCGAAGGAACGCTGACCGCAAGACGCGTCGCCTTGCGCGCGCCTGCATCCAGAGCGCGGTGGATGAAGCTATCGAGCGCGGTGTTCGCCCCCGCCATCACGATCTGACGCGGCGCGTTCACGTTGCCGATATAAACGGGCGGCTCGCCTTCGTCGATGTGCCGTGCGGCGAGCGCGGCGAGTTCATGCTCCGTCAAGCCGGAAACAGCCGCGAGACCGTAGCCCGATGGATACGCCGCTTCCATCAGTTCCGCGCGGCGGCGGACCATCTTCAAAGCGTCGGGGAAGGGGAGCGCGCCGCAGCTCACCGCCGCCGGGTACGCGCCCACCGACAAACCGGCGCTCAGGTCCGGCGTCAGTCCTTCATTCGCGAGGGCACGCGCGATCGCCACGCCTGCGACGGTCAGTCCGCATTGCACGGCAACAGTCGAGCGCAACGCATCGGGCGTGTCGAGTGTGAGCACGTCGGCGCCTAGCACGCTGGACGCTTCATCGAATGTTGCGCGCACGGCGGGATGCGACGGCAGCCGATGCAGAAAGCCGTCGCTCTGAGCGCCCTGGCCTGGGAAGATCAGCGCGAGCATCAGAGTTCCGTCCGATGAACGCAGACCCACGGATCGGCAAGCAGTTGCGGGCCGCTTGCATGACGCGCCATCACGCGTGGCTTGCCGGCGGCCCACTCGGCGAGCGCGACGCCGCCTGCTGGTGTCTCGAGTTGCGCGTCGATGCGAATGCCGGTTTCGCGCGCGAGCGTTTGCAGATAGCTCAGCAAGTCCGCCGCGCATTCACGCGACAAACGTTCCGGTGTCCGAATCAATAGATCGAGATCGCTCGATTGCGTGACTGCTGCCGTTTGCGTGGCGAGTTCGAAACCAACGCTGCCGGTCGGGCCCCAGACAAGCGCGTTGAGTGCGCTTTGTGCATCCCGTTGCAACCGGGCGAACGCGACGAACGCGGGCAACGCGGCGCGCGTTGCATCGGGCTCGTTTCGCACCAACGCCTCGGGCGAAACGGCTTCGACAATATCCGTCGATGCGGCCCACGTGCCGTACCGCTGAGACCGCTGCGCGCCGCGCAAGCCGATCGCAACGAAGCCGGGCGCGGCGAGCGCGCGCCGCACGACCGCATACGGCGCGCG
Source organism: Paraburkholderia graminis C4D1M (assembly GCF_000172415.1). GTDB lineage: Bacteria > Pseudomonadota > Gammaproteobacteria > Burkholderiales > Burkholderiaceae > Paraburkholderia > Paraburkholderia graminis. The sequence goes on along the minus strand of NZ_ABLD01000027.1, from coordinate 76,150 downwards.
CTCGAACGCATCGCGCACCCAGTCGGGTTCGCCGTCGAATGCAGCGAGGCGCCGCAAGCGCAGCAAGTCATGCGCGCGCCAGCGTTCGTCGCACGACGCAGCGGCCTCGCTTGCAAACGGCGGCGCGGCGCAGATCGGCATTACACGGCATCCCATTGCTCGGCGAGACGCCGCCGCACTTCGATGGACGCCGCGCGGTTCTTCTGCGCCGCCGCGGATTCGAGCCGACGCGCAAGCGTGCGGCTGCCGGCGCGCGCACTGCCGATCTGTTCGCACAACACCTGCTGCACGCGCGCGATCTGCGCGGCGTCCGGCGCGTCGGCGTCGATACCTTCGATCAATTGATCGAGCAGACCGAGCTTCGCGAACGAGGCCATCGAGTAAGACATCGGCACGATCGTCTCGCCGAGCGCGTCGAGCGCCTCGACCGTGCGGCGCGTGACGCGCGCGGCGGCTTCCTTGCCCATCGCGTGAACCATCGTGCCGGGCGCGTCGAGCGCGACGATGCGATCGGCCTGATAACCGTGCGCGAGGAACGCGCCCGACATTGCCGGTCCGACGATCAGCGCAATCACCGGATGCCCCGCATCGCGAGCGGACGCATACGCGTCGACCGCTGCGGCGCACGCGAGATGAATGCCGAGCATTTCCTCGCGATAGCCGTACGCCTGGCTCTTCACATCGACGATCGCGACGATCGGACGACGCGTGGCGCTTGCCGCATCGTCAGCGATCACTTCGCGAACGGCTCGCGCGAGCAGCCAGCCCTGTTCGAGTCCGACGACGTTGTCGGTCGCGCGCGGAAAGCGGTTGGCGGCGTCGGGCACGACCGTGATGAAGCGGGCGGTTTCGCCGCCGAGCGGCGCGTCGGCGCTCCACACGGGCGCCGCGTTGCGGGATTCGCCGGCGAGCGCATGGAACCAGCGCGCGCCGCGGCTCAGTGAGGTGTCGCTCATGCTTGCTCCTTGCGTGAGTGGGATTGTGGCGCTTGAGTCGCTTCGGCTGCATAGACCTCGCGCATGCTCTCCGGCGTGACGCTCGCCGGATCGATCCGCGCGAGCCGCTGCAAGAACGTGTCGACCTGTTCGCTGCGATGCGCGGCCGGCACGCCTTGCACGAACGCGGCATGCACGGCGGCGCGCACGTCCGCGGCGTCGTCGTCCACGAGCTGGTCTGCGAGCGAACTCGCCACGCGCTGCTCGCCGCCGATCAACTGCCACACGCGGCGCCGGTCGGACGCATCCAGTTCGTCGATGCCCGCTTCCTGCTCGATCACTTCGGGCCCGTTCATGCCGAGCCGCCCCTGCTTCGTCACGACCAGATACGAGCACAACGCCGCGGCCAGCGACATGCCGCCGAAGCAGCCCACCATGCCCGCGATCACGCCGACCACCGGCACGTGCCGGCGCAGCGCGACGATGGCCGCCTGCATCTCGGCGATTACGGCGAGGCCCAGGTTGGCTTCCTGAAGCCGCACGCCGCCGGTTTCGAACAGCACGACCGGCCGTACGATCTTGCCGCGCTCGCAATCGCGCAACGCCATCTCGAGCGCGGCGGCGATCTTGCTGCCCGACACTTCGCCGATGCTGCCACCCTGGAACGCGGACTCGATCGCGGCAATCACGGCGGGCTCGCCGTCGATCGTGCCGCGCGCGATCACGCAGCCGTCATCGGCCTGGCACACGACGCCTTGCAGCGGCAGCCACGGCGATTCGATCCTGTCGAACGGGCCGAGCAGTTCGCGGAAGCTGCCCGGGTCGAGCAGCGCGCGGGCGCGCTCACGCGCGGGCAGTTCGATGAAGCTCTCGCGCAGCAGCGGCGCGGCATGCACAGTCGCGGGCGTGCTCATGCGTCGTCTCCCTGTTCGGCGGCCTCGACCGCTTCCGCGAGCCGCAATGCGACCACACCCGGCGTCGCGCCGAAGTCGTTGATTTCGATTTGCGCGGCGCCGTCGTAGCGGGTGAAAAAGCGGTCCAGCACGCTTTTCCAGATATGGCTGTAGCCGTCGACGCTCGTTCGAACCACGACATGTGCAGCGAGCGCGTTGGGATTATCGGTGGGCGAGAGCAACACTTCCAGATCGCCCGAACCCACCACGCCGACGTGCGCACGGGCCGTGACGGCGCGTTGCGCCGGATAGTCGAAGGTCAGATGTTCCATGAGGCTCAGCTCCCGCTGACGTCGTGATGCGCCAGCATGTCGAGGAAAAGGGTGGCGGCGAGCAGATCGGCTGCGCCGCCGGGCGATGCGTTGAGCGACAGCAAGTCGCGTTCGAGCGCGGCCAGCGCGTCACGGCCTGCGCGCGTCGAACTGCCGCCGGCTTGCAGCACGCGCCGCGCGCCATGCTGGCCGGCATGCAAGCCTGCGAGACCCGCGCGATGCAGCAGGCAGGTGTCGTCGAGCGAGGCCATGATGGAGAGCAGGGCGTCGACGCGCGCGGCGTCTTCGGCAATGCCGCGCTCGCGTGCCGCGATCAGCGCCGGCAAGCCGACGGCGATCACATGCGGGAAGCCTTCCTGCGCCTCGCGGCGCGCGCCGCCGACCTGATAGCGTTGACGCGCGCGTTCGCCGTGACTGTCGGTGGCGGCTGCGAAGCGATCGGGGAAGCAGGCGATCTGCGCGGCTCGCCGGCAGATCGCCGAGGGGTCGAGCCGGAGCGCGGCATCCGCGAACGACGCGCCCGCGACCAGCAGCCCGACGATCCAGATCGCGCCGCGATGCGCGTTGCTGCCGCCGGTCGCGCGCAGCATGTCCTGCTCGCCCGCGCGGCCGATTTGCGCGAGTTCGGCGCGCAATAGCGCCGACGGCTCGCCGCGCCGCCGCGCCGTGCGCGCGAGTGCGGCGAAGGTCGGCTCGAGCGCGTGCGCCGAGCGTCGCATGATGGCGAGGTCGAGATCGCGATGCGCGCCGCTGCCGCGCCGGTCGACGAGCGCGGGCTTCGGCGTGAGCTCGGCTTCGTCGATCAGCGCGGTTACGGCGTAATGGGCAAGTTGCGAGTCAGAGCATGAGTCTTGTGCGCGCTTCGCGACACGTTCGTCAGAAGCAGCGGCCGCTGTCATGACCGGATGCAGAGCTTGCGTGGCCCGGGCATACGGCGCGTCGTCGCGCTCGGTCCAGGCACACGCTCGCGCGAGCGGCTCGGGCATCTCTATCGCGGACACGCATGGCGCCTCTTCGCGCTCCAACAAAGCAGCGGCTCTCATCACCAGCTCCTGAAGCGCGCCGGCGGCGCGTACAAACCGCCCGACCAGGTGACGAGATCGTCGATGCTGCGTGCCGCGAGCAGCGAACGCTTCGCTTCGCCGCGTCGAATGCCGAGATCTTCCGGATACGCGACGATGCCGCGCCGGCGCAACTCCGCCGTCTTTTCCGGCTTCGCGCGCAGGCCGATCGGCGTCACGCCGGCGACCGCGGCAATCGCCGCGCGCCGTTCGTCGATGCCCTCGGCCTTGTGCAGATGCGCGATGCCTTCCTCGGTGACGACGTGGCTCACGTCGTCACCGTAGATCATGACGGGCGCGATCGGCATGCCGTTTTTCGCGCCTACCGCGACCGCGTCGAGTTCATCGACGAACGTGGGCTCGCCGCCCTTCTTGTACGTCTCGGCCAGTTGCACGACGAGCTTTTGGCCGCGCGACACGGGCCCCTGATCTTTCAGCAGCTTGAGCCACGCTTCGCTCGAATGACGCCGGCCGCGCGGATCGTGACCCATGTTGGGCGCACCGCCAAAGCCGGCGAGGCGGCCGCGCGTGACCGTCGACGAATTGGCGTCCGCGTCGATCTGCAGCGTCGAGCCGATGAATAGATCGACCCCATATTGCCCGGCCAGTTGGCACAGCACGCGGTTCGAGCGCAGCGTGCCGTCGCTGCCGGTGAAGAACACGTCGGGGCGCGCCTCGATATACGCCTCCATGCCGACCTCGCTGCCGAAGCAATGGATGCTGTCGACCCAGCCCGATTCGATCGCGGGGATCATCGTGGGATGCGGATTGAGCGTCCAGTTGCGGCAGATCTTGCCCTTCAGGCCGAGCGACTCGCCGTAAGTGGGCAGCAGCAGTTCGATGGCCGCGGTGTCGAAGCCGATGCCGTGGTTCAGCGACGTCACGCCGTACGGCGCGTAGATGCCGCGTATCACCATCATCGCGGTCAGCACCTGGAGGTCGCCGATATGGCGCGGATCGCGCGTGAACAGCGGTTCGACGGCAAAGGGGCGGTCCGCCTCCACGACCACGTCGACCCACGAGCCGGGAATATCGACGCGCGGCAGTTCGTCGACGATCTCGTTGACCTGCACGATCACGATGCCATGACGAAACGCGGCCGCCTCGGCGATGGTGGGTGTGTCCTCGGTATTCGGACCGGTGTAGAGATTGCCGTGACGGTCGGCCTTTTCCGCGCACAGCAGCGCGACATGCGGCGTGAGGTCGACGAACATGCGCGCATACAGTTCGACGTACGTATAAATCGCGCCGATCTCCAGTTGCCCGTCTTCGAGCAGTTGCGCGACGCGCAGGCTTTGCGGGCCGGCAAACGCAAAATCCACTTTATGTGCGATGCCGCGCTCGAACAGCGTCAGATGCTCAGGACGACTGATGCTCGAGATGAGCAGATGCAGATCGTGAAGCTTCTGCGGATCGACCTTGGCCAGCGAGCGCGACAGGAAGTCGGCCTGCTTCTGGTTGTCGCCTTCGAGCGCGACGCGGTCGCCGGGCTGGATCAGCGTCTCGAGCGCATCGACGATGCGCGTGGACGGCAGCACGCCGTCTTCGAGCCACGGCGCGATGGCCGCGAGGCGGCGCTTTTTTTCGTCGCGGCGCGTGGTCCACGAACGTGCGGCGGATGGTGCTTCGGCGGGTGCGTTCATCGGCTCAATCAACTCCCGGTAGTAGCGCGCGGCGGACGGCCGCGCGGCTTGGGTTGGCTTGCGAGCGCGGCTTCCGCCTGCGCGCGTTCGGTCAGGAAACGGTGCAGCAGTTCGCCCGTGCCGAGCAGATGCGCGACGACGAGCGCCTGGGCGGCCGGCACGTCGCGGCGCCGCACGGCGTCGAGCAATTCGGTGTGTTCATCGTCGGATTCGCCCTTGTAGGACGGCAAGCCGAACTTCAGGCGCAAGTAACGCTCGCCCCGCCGATGCAGCACGCGAATCAGGTCTTCGAGCTGCGGACGCGCGGCCGGCGCATACAGGCTCATGTGAAACGCCGCGTTGCGCGCGACGTAGAGCGACGGGTCCGCCTCGCGCTCCGCCGCCCGGCCGAGCGCGGCGCATTCGCGCAACGTGGCGGCCGTGTGCTTCGGAATGGCGAGTCCGATTGCAAGGCTCTCGAGCGCCGAACGGATCTCGTAGATTTCGCGCGCCTCATCCGCCGACAACGGCGCGACCGTCGCGCCTTTGTGCACCGCGACCTTCGCCCAGCCTTCGGTTTCGAGCAGGCGCAAAGCCTCGCGCACCGGGATCGCGCTGACCGAGAAGTGCCGCGCGATCGCGTCCTGACGCAGCGGCGCGCCGGGCGCCAGCGTGCCGTCGATAATCGCTTCGCGCAACGCGTCGGCGATCACGCGGGACGTGCTTTCGCGCGGTGCGGCCGCCCGCAGCAGCGGGGCGCGCGCCGGGGTGTCCAAGGGGAGAAGGTCGGTGGTTGTGTCGCTCATGGTTCAAATATTATATACAAAAACGAGGTATTTAAACGCGGGCAAACCCGGAGATTTTTTGCGTGGGCGGCGCGGGCGTTTCGTGGGCGGCATCGTTCGGACCGCTCAGCGGTGAGTGCGTGAATTTTCTGATTGTCGCGGCGTCTTTTCGCGTGCATGCGATGGGCTTGCCGCTCGCTCTGACAGCGCTCGCGCTAGTCGCTCGTCTGTTTGTGATTTCGTTCGCGCCACAGACAAGCGCAACGCACCGTCCAGCAAGGCGAAAGGGCCGCTCGGCGTGGCCCCTGGCCATTCGGCCGACTGGCGCAGGCGGTCGTGGAGAGGCATGCTGCTGTTCGTTAGAAGGTGCGTTCGTCCGCGGTTCGATGTTTGCCGCGCTGTACAGCAGTCTGTACAATGGTCGCCGTGGCCCCAAGTCTTTTCTTTTGCGCCACGCTTCGACCGGCAGCCGCAAATCGCCAGCCCGACCCGCAACCGCAAGGGCAGGCAAACCGCGGCGGCGGAAGCGTTTTCTAACTTTTGACAGGAGTGGCCGGAGGGCAACCTCGCAGGCCGGATAACCCATGAACGTCCTTACTTACAGCGAGGCCCGAGCCGGCTTTAAGCCGGCAATGGATGAAGTCTGCCGCGACCACGCACCGATGCTCATCACGAGACAAAGTGGCGAAAACGTGGTGATGGTGTCGCTGGAAGACTTCAACGCGATGCAGGAGACCTTGTACCTGCTGAGTTCGTCGAAGAATGCCCAGCGGCTCGCGCGATCCATTGCCCAGTTGAATGCCGGCGGTGCGGCCCCGCGCGAACTGCTGACCGATGATCCGACACAAAAGCCGCAACGAACACGCCGCAAAGGCTGACAGCATCTTTATGTTTACCGACGACGCCTGGGACGACTACGTGTATTGGCAGGAGACCGATCGCAAGGTCGTCCGCAAGATCAATGCGTTGCTGGAGGAGTGCCGGCGCGATCCGTTTATCGGCACGGGAAAACCGGAGCCGCTCGTCGGCAGCCTGAGCGGTTTCTGGTCGCGCCGCATCACGTTTGCCGATCGGCTCGTGTATCTGCCGAAAGATGGGAAGATCTATGTGATCGCGTGCCGGTTTCACTATGACCAGTGAGCGAGTACCGAGCGAGTACTGCGCGAGTACCGAACGACCGCTGCGCGACCAGCTACATCTCGAGCCGTACGCGCGCCATTCACTCGGCCTGTCGCCGCGCGCGCCCGCCCGAACCCAGCAACGAAAAGAGCGGCCAGCCGAGATTCACGCCGAGGCTCGCGATCGCGATCAGCGCCATGCCGGCCCACTGCGCCAATGAAAGCGCGCGGCCGTACACGATCGCATCGACGGCAATAGCGGTGAGCGGATAGACGAACAGCAGCACCGCGATGATCGGCGTGGTCAGCTTCGGCAGCGCGCCATAGATCAGCACGTACGAAAGCCCCGTGTGCAGCACGCCCATGCCGACAATCCAGAACCATTGCATCGGCTCGATATGCGTGGCGTCGAAAGGTGCAGCGAGCGGCGCGATGAACGGCAGGCACACCACGCCCACCGCACATTGCATCAGCGTCAGCAGGTGCGGGCGCAAATTGCCGAGCCCTTTGGCGATCAACGTGACGCTGGCATAGAGCACCGAGCCGGCCAATGCCTCGCCGATGCCGATCAGGTAGCTTGCATGGCCCTGCAGATTTTCCGTGGCCGCCACGCCCGACGCGAGCACGAGCCCGCCGAAGGCCGCCGCGATCCAGCCGAGCCGATCCGCGCCGAGCCGTTCGTTGAAGAGCGCCGCGCCGATCAGCACGACCCAGAACGGCTGCACATGAAACACCACGGTCGCGACGGCAATGCTGGTGCGATGGATCGCATCGAAAAAGCCGACCCACTGCGTGACCATCAGCACGCCGGAGATGAGCGCGAGCGTGAGCGTGCGTCGCGTGAAATGCGCGCGCGTGAAGTAGCCTTTCCACGCGCAATATGCAGCCAGCGACAGAAAGCCGAACAGGCAGCGGAAAAACACCAGTGTCAGCGCGCCGAGCCGCGCTTCCTCGACGAACACGCCGAGCGTGCCCATCAGCAGCCCGCCGCCGGCCAGTGTGATCGCGCCTTGTTGACGTTGGGTGAGGGACATGCGCCGCGTCTCCGTTAGATCTCCGTTGGGTGATGCATTGAAGTATTGCGCCGCTTGCGGGCCACGCACAAACGAATTAAATTGAGAAATTCCATAAGCGCCATTGATAAATCATGCACCCGGAATTCGACGTCGATTTGCTGCGCACCTTCGTTGCAGTCGTGGATACGGGCAGCTTCACGAAGGCATCGACGACCGTGCATCGCTCGCAGGCCGCCGTCAGCATGCAGATCAAGCGGCTCGAAACCATGCTCGGCACGACGCTTTTCGCGCGCAACACGCGCAATCTTTCGCTGACGCGGCCCGGCAATACGCTGCTCGAATATGCGAGGCGCGTGCTCGCGTTGCATGAAGAAGCGTGGTCCGCGATCGTGCGGCCCGAGGTGACCGGCCGCGTGGTGCTCGGTGCGCCGGACGATTACGTCTCGTCGCTGTTGTCGCCGGTATTGCGGCGCTTTTCGAACCTGTACCCGCACGTCGAAATTGAAATTGTCTGCGCGCAGAGCACGTCGCTCGCGCCGATGCTGGCGGACAACAAGATCGACCTTGCCTTCGTCACGCGCGACCGCAAGCTGCGCGGCGAATTCGTGCGCAGCGAGCCGATGGTGTGGGTGGGCGCTTCCGTCGATACGCCGGTGCTGGCGGCGTCGCCATTGCCGGTCGGCTTATACGAGCCAGGCTGCGTGGCGCGTCAGCATACGCTGGCCGCGCTTGACGGCGCGCGGATTCGCTACCGCGCGGCCTTCAGCAGCGCGAGCCTGATGGGCCTGGTCGCCACCGTGGACGCGGGTTTGTCGGTGGTTGCGCTGACGCGCTGCAGCGTGCCGTCGCGGCTCGCCATTCTCGGCGAAGCGCAAGGCTTGCCGCACATCGAGCCGCTCCAAATCGTGGTGGCGCGCAGCGCGAAGTCGGACCGGCCGACTTGCGATTATCTGGCGGCGCAGATGGTGCAGGATCTGTCGCTGCGCGCGCAGCCGCGCGCGTAAGCGGCGGCGGCTTCGTGACACGGCGCAGCGCCGTTCACGCGCGCGGCTGCGCGGACAACGGCGACGCGGACAACGGCGACGCGGACAACATCAAAAACATCAGAACGCGATATTCGTGCGCACACCCACGACGAACGTGTTGCGCAGCGGCTTCGTCGGATCATTCGGATTCTGCCCGGCGCCCGCGTTGAACGTGTATTGCGCGTCCGCTTGCAGCATCCACCACGGAGCGATCTGATACTGGTAGGTCGCTTCGAGCGCGGTTTCGCTGGTGCGCACGCCGTACGGGCCGCCGCTAAATGCCAGGTTATCCTGATCGATTCCGCGCGTGTGGCTGCCGATCTTGATATACGTCAGCGCAAGGCCCGCGCTATCGTTGTCGCGGCCCGCGAACGGCGCTTTCAGCACGACGCCGAGATTCGCCGCGAGGCTCACGAGATTGCGGTCGCCCGGCGCACCCATGACACGCGCGAATATGCCGAGGCTGCGTGCCTCGCCGGGATTCGGCCGCCAGATGGTCTGGTCGGCCACCGCATAGAAGCTGTAATCGCCGCGATGGTTCGCCGCAACCCCGCTGGACGCAGGACTCGCGAGCGACACACCGTTGTTATCGTAGCGCGGGTCCGCGAAGGGGCCGTTGTTGTACCAGAGCCCGATCTTGTAGGTGCCCGGCAGGCTGCCTCGGGTTGCGCCTGGCGCTGCGCCTGGCGCCGCGGCGGCGTCGCTATCGGCTGGTTGATTGATCGCATACTGCAGCTCGCCGATGAACAACGTCCCGTTATGCAGATTGAAGTTGGTGCCGCTGCGGTTGTTCGGGTTGTTGCCGAGCGGATCGCCGTCGAACACGCCGGCGAGCGCCGTCAACGAAGGCGTGATCTGTCCGCGCACGCGCACGCCGAGCGCAGACAGCGGATACGCGGGGCCGCCGGACGGCATGTCGTACGAGGGCAGTGCGGGCCACCCGAACATCGTGTTGATGAATAGCGCCGAGTACGTGCTGGAGATGAATTCCTGATCGATACTCTGCTGACCGATTTTCACGTCGACGCGTTTGTTCAGGAACGACTGCTGATACCACAGCTCCCACAGGCGCGTGCTGGCATCCGCTTCGATGCCGCTCGCGGTGTTCAATGTGCCCAGCTTGTCGGTGCTGAGATTGCGGCCGTGAATCTGCAATGCGCTGACGTTGAACTGGCCGCCTGGCAGGCCGAAGGCTTTTTCGGTGTCGAGTTGCAAGGTCGCGGTCGTGAGGCCGTCGTACGCGACGCCGCGCGCCAGTCCACCGCGCAGGTTGCCGAGCAGTTCGCTCGTTTCCGTGAGCGCGAACGTCACGCCGTATTGGCCGAGCCACGGACGCAAGCCGCCCATGTCGCCGAATAGCTGGTCGCGGTTCCAGAGACCGGTCTCGTTGGCCGGCGTTTTGTTCGCATCCGCGCCGCTCGCTTCGCTTGCGTCGCGCACCGTGTCCGAACTCGTTTGCGCCATTGCCGCGCCTGAAACGGAAGCCCAGGCGAGTGCGACATACAACGCCGCGTGGCGCAGCGAAAAAAGGCGCGGGCGCCGGCCGGTCGCGCCGCTCGACCGTGCGAACTCACGGCCTGCACGCAGCAGCGCAACGCGTCGAAGGGAGGATGCGAGCTTCATCGAAAGCCTTTAATGTTGTTATCGACTGCCGGGTGTTTTTGCGCGGTTAAATGGCTGTTTAACGCGTGCGTCGACGCATCGGTTCGCGCGACTTGCGGAATGGGCGTGATCGTACCGACGCAGTCTGGGTGCGTCAACGAGACGGGCCGACGCACGGCAAGCTGACAAATTGATGAATTCGCGCGAACGCGCGGAGACAGCGTTTGTCGAACCGCACGAGATTTCCGCAGCCCACTTACAAGGACTTACATGATGAAGAAGCGCACCCTCCTGATTTCGTTGCTGGCGAGTGCTGGCCTTTTCGCAAGCGGCGCCGCGAACGCACAACTGAATCTGAAGCAGTTCGGCATTGGCGGCGGAGACAGTTCCGCGGATGCCGGCGCCGCCGCGTCGCCCGGCGGGCTCTCGCAGTTGTTGCAGACCTACGTGGGCGCGAACCAGCAAGTGCTGAGCGGACAGTCCACGCTTGCGTCCGCGATGGGTCTGAGCGGCGCGGCCGGCCAGGCGCAGCAGGCAGCCGGCTTGCTAAGCAGTGGTGGCACGCCGTCGGTCAGTCAGTTGACGCAGGTCGGCAGCACGCAGCAGTCGCTGTCGCAAACGCTCACGCAGGCTTTCGCGAGCCGCGCAGGCGGTGCGAGCGGCGCATCGCAAACGCCGGTGAACAAGCAGGCGTTCACCGACGGGTTATCGTCGCTCGCCAAAGGCGTGACCCAGTATTCGAGCATGCAGTCGGGGCTCGGCAGCATCGGGCAGATGAACCCTTCGTCGCTGTTGCAGGCCGGGATGAATCCGCAGACGATGCAAAGCGCGTCGTATATCGCGCAGTCGGCGCCGGGGCAATTGCAATCGCTGATGTCCACGCTCAGTTCCGCGGTACAGTTTGCGTCGAGCCAGGGAATCAGCGTGCCGTCGATCGCGAGGTCGGCGCTCGGCGGGCAATGAGCGCGCAGTGAGGCGCGCAGTAACACCCCATAAGCCACGAACGGATCACCAATGTCACACACATTGAATCTCGACAACTACTTCGCGCGCATCGGCTATGCGGGCCCGCGCGCGCCGACGCTCGAGGTGCTGCAGGCCATTCACCGTCTGCATCCACGGGCCATTCCGTTTGAAAACCTGAATCCGCTCACGCGCCGCGCGGTGAAGCTCGACCTCGAATCCGTCGAAACAAAGCTCGTCGACGATCATCGCGGCGGCTATTGCTTCGAACAGAACACGCTGCTCGCGAATGTGCTGCAGGAGTTGGGCTTTCGTGTGACGCCGCTGATAGGGCGCGTGCTGTGGGGCCGCGAGCCCGGCGCGGTGACGCCGCGCACGCACATGGTGCTGCGTATCGATCTGGATAACGAAGCATGGATCGCGGACGTGGGTCTCGGCAGCGTCACGCTGACGTCGCCGCTGCGTCTGTCTCCAGGTCTCGCGCAGCGCACGGACCTCGGCATCTTCCGGCTCGCGGACGCGTCGCGCGACGCGCTCTACCTCGAAGTGCAGGCACGCGATGAAAACTGGTCGCGTGCGTATCGCTTCGACTTGCATCCGGTCGAGTGGATCGATTACGAAACCTCGAACTGGTACACGTCGACGTCGCCGGAAGCGATCTTCGCGAGCAATCTGATCGTATGCCGCGTGTTGTCCGGGACGCGGCTCACGCTGCTCAACGACCAGGTGAACGAACGCGCGGCAGACGGCAGCCTCATCGGCGAGCAGCGCCTTGCGAGCGCGGACGAACTCGCGGCCTGTTTGCGCGAGCGCTTCGGTCTGAACACGGGGGACATCGACATCGCAGATATTTTCGAGCGCGTGCGCACTCGGGCCGATTCGGCGTGAGCGCGGCACAAGGCCATGCCATGATTGCGCGCCTCGTCGTCCAGACCGTGCTGTGGCTCGCGGGCATGGGCGTGCTGCTGTTTGGCGCGGCCGGCACGCTCGCGTGGCCGGCGGCGTGGTGGTATCTGATCGAACTCGGCGTATTGAGCTTGTGGATCGGCGTGTGGCTCGCAGGCCATGATCCCGGCCTGCTCGCCGAGCGCCTCGCGCCGTTCGTGCAGCAACAGCAAAGCCGCTGGGACCGGCTCTTCATGATCGGCGTGGCGTGCGTGTGGTGCGGCTGGCTGATCGTGATAGGACTCGACGCGATGCGCTTTCACTGGTCCGCGCCGCTGCCCGTCGCGCTGGTGAGCCTCGGCTCGCTTTGCGTGGCGCTTTGCATTTTCATGTGCCGCTTCGTGTTCGAAGCGAACAGCTATGCGGCGCCCGTCGTGAAGATTCAGGCGAGCCGCGGTCACAAGGTGATCGACAGCGGTCCCTACGCGCGCGCGCGTCATCCGATGTATTCGGCGGCGCTGCTGTTGTTCGTCGGCACGCCGTTGCTGCTCGGCTCATGGTGGGGTCTCGCGTTCGTTCCTCTCATGACGATCGGGCTCGGCTGGCGCGCGGTGCGCGAAGAGCGTGTGCTCGCCGAACAACTCGACGGCTATAGGGAGTACATGACGCGCGTGCGTTTTCGCTTCGTTCCTCTCATCTGGTAGACGCGCAAAGCCGCCGCACATTTGCGGCGCACGCATGAACCTGTCTAGACAAAACGCACCACACGCGAGCATGAATTAATCTCGTCGCGCGCTCGCCGTTCTTCGAACATGTCCGTAGAAGCCCCGTCCTGTCAGGGCGCCTAGGGGCTTACCCGATGATTCGCGCGATTTCGCATGAATCCCCTTGCGACTGCTTTTTGACTCGTGCAGACTTGTCTATACAAATTCAGCGGCAGTAAACATTCGGCTCGACGGTTCCCCCCATCAAGGAGTTTCGACGTGAAAGTGAAACGCACGACGGCAGCAAAAGCATTGATCGGCGCCGTGTTCGGCGCCGCGGCAATTTTCGCGGCACCGGCGCAGGCCAAAGACTGGAAGACGGTGACGATCGCGCTCGAAGGCGGCTACGCACCGTGGAACCTGACGTTGCCTGGCGGCAAGCTCGGCGGCTTCGAACCGGAACTCGTCGCCAATCTTTGCGAGCGCATCAAGCTGCAATGCAACTTGGTCGCGCAAGATTGGGACGGCATGATTCCGGGCCTGCAAGCAGGCAAGTTCGACGTGCTGATGGACGCCATCTCGATCACGCCGGAGCGCGAAAAGATCATCGCGTTCTCGAAGCCGTATGCGGCCACCCCCGCGACCTTCGCCGTCGCTGATACCAAAGTGCTGCCAAAGGCCCCGCCTGGCGCCGCCGTCGTCAAACTCTCGGGCGATGCTAAAGCCGATCAGCCGACTGTCGACGCGCTGCGCAAGCAGTTGAAGGGCAAGACGATTGGCATCCAGTCCGGCACCGTCTACACGAAGTTCATCAACGAAGGCTTCAAGGACATCGCCACGATCCGCGTGTACAAGACTTCGCCCGAGCGCGATCTCGATCTGGCGAACGGCCGCATCGACGCATCTTTCGACGACGTCACGTATTACGCGGCGAACGTCGACAAGAAAGAAACCGCGTCGATTTCGATGGCCGGTCCGAAGATCGGCGGCCCGATCTGGGGCCCGGGCGAAGGCCTCGCGTTCCGCAAGCAGGACGCCGACCTGAAGGCGAAATTCGACACCGCGATCAGCGCGGCGCTCGCCGACGGCACGGTCAAGAAGCTCTCCGCCAAGTGGTTCAAGACCGACGTGACGCCCTGATTCACGAGGCGTCGAACGAATGCGGCACGTGCGGGCGCGAGCTCGTGCGTGCGGCTGTTTCGTGCGGCTGTTGCATCGGCCGTCATGAATGAGAGGTAGGCAATGGCTCTGATACAGATGCTCGGCTTCGGGCCGGAAGGCTGGGGCGGCGTATTGCTGCTCGCGGCGTTGATGACCGTCGCGCTCACGCTGGCCGCGCTCGCGGTCGGCGCCGTGTTCGGTGCGTTGATCGCGGCGGCCAAGCTGTCGCGTCTTCGCGTGTTGCGCGTGATCGGCGAAACCTATACGACGGTGTTTCGCGGCGTGCCCGAACTGCTCGTCATCTATCTGTTCTATTTCGGCGGCTCGACGCTCGTGACCACGGTCGGCCAGTGGTTCGGCGCCGAGGGCTTTGTCGGCGTGCCGCCGTTTGTCATCGGCGCGCTTGCTGTCGGCATGATTTCCGGCGCGTATCAGGCCGAGGTGTATCGCTCGGCGGTGCTCGCGGTGTCGCGCGGCGAACTCGAAGCGGCGCGTTCCATCGGCATGCCGACGCTGACCATGGCGCGCCGCATCCTCATTCCGCAAGTGCTGCGTTTCGCGTTGCCGGGCATCGGCAATGTGTGGCAACTGAGCCTGAAGGACTCCGCGCTGATCTCGGTGACGGGTCTCGCCGAACTGCTGCGCACGAGTCAGGTGGCGGCCGGCTCCACGCATCAATACTTCACGTTCTTCGTGGTGGGCGGCGCGCTGTATCTGCTGATGACCAGCATCTCGAACCGGGTCTTCAACCGCGCCGAGGCGCGCGTGGGCCGGTCCTTCAAGCGCAACTTCGCGCGCAACTGACGGCGGCCGCATCATGAATTTCGACTTCGACTTCCTGCTCGACACGATCCGGCAATTGCTCGCGGCCGTGCCGACCACGCTCGGGCTTTTCTTCTGCTCGCTGGTTCTCGGCGGACTGCTCTCGCTCGTGATCGTCACGATGCGCGTGTCGCCGCACTGGCTGCCGAATCGTTTTGCACGCGCTTATATTCTCGTGTTCCGCGGCTCGCCGCTCCTGATCCAGATGTTCCTCGTGTACTACGGCATGGGTCAGTTCGGCGTAATTCGCGAGAGCTTTCTGTGGCCGGTGCTGCGCGAGCCGTATATGTGCGCGGTGTTGTCGCTTGCGCTGTGCACGGCGGGCTATACCGCTGAGATCATTCGCGGCGGCCTGATGGCCGTTCCCGTCGGGCAGATCGAAGCCGGCTATTCGATTGGCCTGTCGGGTTTCGCACTGCTGCGCCGCGTGATCGGCCCGATTGCATTACGCCAGTGTTTGCCGGCGTATTCGACGGAAGCGGTGCTGCTCGTCAAATCGACCGCGCTCGCGAGCCTCGTCACCGTGTGGGAAGTGACGGGCGTCGCGCAGCAGATCATTCAGCAAACGTATCGCACGACGGAAGTGTTCATCTGCGCCGCGCTGATCTATCTGTTCCTGAACTTCGTCATCGTGCGCGCGCTCAGCATGCTTGAGACGCGTCTGTCGCGGCATCTGCGCGCGGCGCCGAAGTCTGCCGCGCCGAGCCGCCCCGTGTCTGCCACCACCGAAGCACGCCGCGCCGCGCCTTAAGCGCCGCCATTCCGGATGAACCTGGAGAATTCCATGAACGCTACGGCACCCGTTGCACTGTCGGTCAAGAACATTCATAAATCGTTCGGCGATCATCATGTGCTCAAAGGCATTTCGCTCGACGCTCATCAAGGCGACGTGATTTCGATTCTCGGCGCGAGCGGCTCGGGCAAAAGCACGTTTCTGCGCTGCCTGAACCTGCTCGAAACACCGGACGACGGCTCAGTCGCGCTCGCCGGCGAAGAACTGAAAATGAAACGCCGCGGCGACGGCAAGCTGCAACCGAGCGACCGCCGCCAGGTGGATCGCGTGCGCTCGCAACTCGGCATGGTGTTCCAGAACTTCAATCTCTGGTCGCATATGACGGTGCTCGAAAACCTGATAGAAGGACCGATGCGCGTACTCAAACGCAGCCGTGCGGAATCCGTCGAAGAAGCTGAGGCGCTGCTTGCGAAAGTCGGTCTCGCGGAAAAGCGCGGCCACTATCCGGCGCATCTGTCGGGTGGCCAGCAGCAACGCGTGGCGATTGCGCGCGCGCTTGCGATGCATCCGAAGGTCATGCTGTTCGACGAGCCGACTTCGGCGCTCGATCCCGAACTCGTCGGCGAAGTGTTGCGCGTGATGCGCTCGCTTGCCGAGGAAGGCCGCACGATGCTGGTCGTCACGCATGAAATGGGTTTTGCGCGTCACGTATCGAACCGCGTGATGTTCCTGCATCAAGGGCAAGTGGAAGCGGACGGTACGCCCGACGAAGTATTCGTCGACTGTAAGTCCGAGCGCTTCCGGCAATTCGTGTCGAGTCACCACGACCGCACGACGAACTGAGCGGCGCATCGTCGGCACGTCGCTGTATCGGCATCCGCATCACACACGTAAGTTATCGCGCAAGGCAACATCATGGCCGTGATCCGTTCCGATCGTCCTCTCGACTGGACCCAGGTGGCGGCGGTCGCCGCCGGCGAACCGCTCGAACTTTCCGCCGACGCCCGCGCGCGCATCGCGGCGGCGCGCATGCTCGTCGAGCAGATCGTCGAGCGCGGCATTCGCGCGTATGGCGTGAACACCGGAGTCGGCGCGCTGTGCGACGTGATCGTGTCGCCAAGCGAGCAGCGCACGCTGTCGCGCAACATTCTGATGAGCCACGCGGTCGGCGTCGGCGCGCCGCTCGGCGTGGCTGAAACGCGCGCGATCATGGCCGCCGCGGTCAACAACTTCGCGCATGGACACTCGGGCATTCGCCTTGAAGTGGCCGATCAACTCGTGACCTTGCTCAACGCCGATTGCTTGCCCGAAGTGCCCGCGTTCGGCTCGGTCGGTTATCTGAGTCATATGGCGCATATCGCGCTGGTGTGCATCGGCGAGGGTTATGTGCGCTATCGCGGCGAGCGTCTGACGGGCCGCGACGCGCTGCGTCTGCTCGGCCGCGAGCCGCTCGTGCTCGAAGCGAAAGAGGGGCTTAGCCTCGTCAACGGTACGCCTTGCGTGACGGGGCTGGCGGCGCTGGCGCTCGCACGCGCGGTGCGGCTGCTCGATTGGACGGATGTGGTCGCGGCAATGAGCTTCGAGAATCTGCGCGGCCAGCTCGTTGCATTCGACGAAGACTCGCTTGCGTTGCGCGTGTCGCCCGGTCTGAATCTGGTGGGCGAACGCATGCGCACGGCGCTCGCCGACAGCGGCATTCTGGCGGCGGTGGTCGGGCAGCGCACGCAAGACCCGCTTTCGATGCGCACCATTCCTCACGTGCACGGCGCGGCGCGCGACGTGCTGACCGCGACCGCCGACGTGGTCAATCGCGAACTCGCGTCGATCACCGACAACCCGATCGTCGCCGGCACGCCCGAAGCGCCGCGCGTGTATTCGCAGGCGCATGCGGTGGGCGCATCCATTGCGCTCGCGATGGACAGCCTCGCCACCGCGATCGCCCAGGTCGCCGCGATGGCGGAACGGCGGCTCGATCGCCTCGTCAATCCGCTCGTGAGCGGCTTGCCCGCGTTCCTCGCGGAGCCTGGCGGCACGTGTTCAGGCTTCATGATCGCGCAGTACACGGCGGCCTCGCTGGTCGCGCAGAACCGGCGCCTTGCGTTGCCCGCGAGTCTCGACGGCGGCATCACGTCGGGCTTGCAGGAAGACCACCTGTGCCACGCAACGCCCGCTGCGCTGAAGGCGCTGGAGATCGTCGATAACGCGGGGCGCATCGTCGCCATCGAATTGCTGGCCGCCGCGCAAGCCTACGATCTGCAAGCCACCGACGCGCCGCGTGCGCCGCATACGGAAGCGCTGTGGCAACGCGTGCGGCAGATCGTGCCGACGTATCGCGACGACCGTCCTCTCGCCGACGACATGAGCGTCGCATTCCGCATGATCGCCGGCGAGGCGCCGCCGCCGTTGCCGAGTCCGGGTAAGATAAGGCCGCGCCATATAACACCTGGTGGGGGCGCGGAGTTCGTTGCGGGCGCATCGATTGCGAGCCTCGCCGCGGCGGCCACATTTCCCGCGGCAGCGAACAGCGGGAGCAACATAAACAGCATGAACAGCCCACTGAACACAGCGCGCGTCGCCTGACACAAAAACCGCTGGCGCGCGGGCTTACCCGCCGGCGCGCCAGAGACGTCGTGCGGACGTACGAGCGGTACGACGGCTACGACCCCCAACCCACTCACGAGGTCGGAGTGAACACAGTCACGAATAATCAGAAAGAAGGCCGGCAGCCGGCGCAGCCAGGCGCGCACAGCGGCGGCACTTCTCAGCGCGCCGCTTGCAAGGAGACCCCGGCGAAAGCGATGCCCGCCTACGAACAGATCAAGCGTTATGTGATCCGGCGCATCAGCGAGGGCGACTGGAAGCCGGGCGGGTTGATCCCTTCCGAAACCGAACTGGTGAAAGAGTTTGGCGTCGCGCGTATGACGGTGTCGCGCGCGCTGCGCGAGCTGACCGCCGAACGCGTGCTGACGCGCGTGCAAGGTTCAGGCACGTTCGTCGCGCCGCAGCGGTACGAATCGACCGTGCTGGAAATCCGCAACATCGCCGACGAAATCGCCGCGCGCGGTCATCGTCATGCGGCGCGCGTGCTGACGCTCGAACCGAGCGACGATCCGCACGCGCTCGAAGCGCTCGGCCTTACGAGCGGCCCGGCGTTTCACTCGTGCATCGTCCATAGCGAGGAGGGCGAGCCGATCCAGTACGAGGACCGCTACGTCAATCCGAAGGTGTTCCCCGAGTATCTGCAACAGGACTTCAGCGTCGAGACGCCCAATCACTACATGGTGCGGCTCGCGCCGATTCAGCGCGCGGAATTCCGCATCTACGCGCAAAAGCCGGATGCGTATGTGCGGCGTCATCTGTCGATGGAAATCGGCGAGCCGTGTCTGTTGCTGTGGCGTCGTACGTGGGTCGGCGACGATGTCGCGACGTCCGTGCAGCTATGGCATCCGGCGTCGCGCTTTCATCTGGCGGGGAATGTCTAGCCGGCAAGCGGCGCTATAAGCTGCATCGCGTCAGCCTTGCCGTTGCGACATATCCGGCGAGAACCGGCAGCCGAGCCGGTAACGTGATCCCGGGTGCACGAATCGCGCGAAGGTGACGGCCACGCCGCTCGTCCATGTGCGGCGCACGAGCGTGAGGCATGGTTCTTCCGCGCGAATGTCGAGCAGTTCCGCTTCCGCGGGAGTGGGCAGCCCGGCGTCGACAATATGTTCGACGTCGTGCGCGGGCACCGTTTCGTACAGATATTCCGACGGCCTGATCGCCGAGAAATCCTGTTGCAGAAAATCCGGCGCGATGATCGGGTTCACGTAGCGATCCTCCAACTGCACCGGCAGACCGTTCTCGCGATGCACGCAAATCACATGAAACACCGAAGCGCCAGGCGCGAGCCCTAACGCATTCGATACCACGACGGATGCGGTCTCGCGTTGCAAAAGCACGGTACGGTAGCTGTATTCGTGTCCGCGCGAACGAATTTCGTCGCCGATATGCGCGATCATCAGCAGCGTGGATTGCGGCCTCGCTTGTGCGACGAAGGTGCCCACGCCCGATACGCGCGTGACGAGCCCTTCGTGCGCGAGTTCGCGCAGCGCGCGATTCACCGTCATGCGCGACACGCCGAGCGTCGCGACGAGATCGAGTTCGGAAGGAAGACGTTCGCCGGCCTGACGCGCGCCCGATTCGATGATGCCGCGAATGTGATGCTTGACCTGTTCGTAGCGCGCAGCCGGCGCATGTTCGGCGGCGCGCGCATTTTTAGCCGCGTCGGCTAGCGGCCGCTCATCGGCATGGTGACGCTTGCTGCGAAGCATGGCGGACATCGGCGGCCCCTTTTCACGGTTCGCGCAATGCGCTTGGCGCAGTGCGCGCGCTCATAGCGCTTCAGCGTCGGCGTCGTCGGGGCCGCGCGCCCAGAAAGCGTTGCGGTCGAAGTAGTTTTGCAGGAACTGCCGCAAGCGCGGTTGCCCGGCGTCGTGAAAGACCTCGCGCGGTTTGCCCTGCACGGCGATGCGTCCTTCGTCGATGAACACGACTTTGTCCGCGACCTGCGCGGCAAAACCCATTTCGTGTGTGACGACCGCCATCGTCATGCTGTCGCGCGCGAGTTGCTTCATCACTTGCAGTACCTCGCCGACCAGTTCGGGATCGAGCGCGGACGTGGGCTCGTCGAAGAGCATGATGTGCGGCTCCATCGCGAGCGCGCGTGCGATTGCCACGCGCTGCTGCTGACCGCCCGAAAGCTTCGCCGGATACGCGTCGCCTTTGTGCGAAAGGCCCACGGTTTCCAGCATCGCATTCGCGCGGCGGCGCGCTTCGTTGTGCGACAGGCGCTGCACTCGCAAAAGCGCTTCCATCACGTTGCCGAGCGCCGTCATGTGCGGCCACAGGTTGAACTGCTGAAACACCATGCCGACGTTGCGCCGCACGCGGTTGATGTCCGCTTGCGACGCGCGCACACGCTTGCCGTTGCGCTCGCTGTAGCCGAGCAGTTCGCCTTCGATGCGCACGTCCCCGTGATCGTAGGTTTCGAGCGCGGCGAGGCAGCGCAGCAGCGTGCTTTTTCCCGAGCCCGAAGGACCGATGATGCAGACCACTTCCGAGCGCGCAATCTCGAGATCGACACCGCGCAGCACTTCGACTTCGCCGAAGCGTTTGCGCAGATCGCGCACCTCGATCAACGGTGCGCCGCGCTGAGACTGCGCGACAGTAGACGCGGAAGAGGGCATGTCGGCGATGGCGTTCATGATGTGATCCGTTTCCTTTATGCCATGAAACGGGCGATGCGGGCTTCGGCCCACATGCCCGCGCGCGAAGTCAGTTCGACGAGCGCGAGATAGCACACGCAGAGCATCAGCAGCGTTTCGACGAAAGCAAAGGTCGCCGAGCCGATGCCCGTCAGCACGAATGTCAGCTCGGGCACCGTGACGATCGAGAGCACCGCGGTCTCCTTGCTCAACACGATGATGAGATTCGTGAGCGCGGGCACGATCAGCACCAGCATTTGCGGCATCTGGATGCGCAGCACCGCTTGCATGCGCGTCAAGCCGAGACACGAGGCGGCCTCCAAATGACCCGGCGGCACCGATTCGAATCCCGAGCGGAACGCTTCGGCAAAATAGGCGCTGCCATAGAGGCCGAGTCCGAGCACGCCGGCTGTCATCGGTTCGAGCGTGAGGCCGAACGACGGGCCGCCGTAGTACAGCAGAAACAGTTGCACGAGAAACGGCGTACCGCGAAATAGCTCGATATAAACACGCAACAGCGCGCGCACCCAGCGTCCGCAAAAGAGTTGCAGCACCGCGATCACGAAGCCGATCAGCATGCCGATAACGACGCCCGCGGCCCACGTGCCGAGCGTCGTCGCGAGACCCGCGGCAATCGGCTGAAGATTGTGCGTGATGACGGTGGGATCGAACTGTTGCATCGCGTGGGCTCCGGTCGATCAGGCGTGCTTCAGCCGATACTCGGCTGCATGCGCAACGAGTGCGAGCGCGCCGCAGATCACGAAGTAAATGAGGCCGGCGGCGACGTACGCTTCGAGCGGTCTGTAGGTGCTCGCCGCGAGGTTCTGCGCGGTGCGCGTCAACTCCGCGACGCCCACTACCGAGATCAGCGACGAAGCCTTGATCAGCAGCACCATTTCGTTGACGAGCGAAGGCAACGTCAGACGGAATGCCTGCGGCACGAGAATGCGCCGCAGCGTGTCGAACGGCGAAAGGCCGAGCATGCGCGCGGCCTCGATATGACCTGGCGGAATGCTGAGAAAACCGCCGCGCAGAATTTCAGCGATATACGACGCCGAGCACAACGACACGGCGCTGATCGCGGCCACGAGCGGCGATACGTTGATGCCCGCGAACGGCAGCAGGTAGTACACGAGCAGCAGTTGCACGAGCATCGGCACGCCGCGAAAGAAGAACACGTACGCACCGCCGAAGCGGCGCGCGGCGCGATTCGGCGAGAGCCGCGCCGCGCACACGCCGACCGCGACGAAGAAGCCGATGAAAAGCCCCGTCAACGAAACGCCGATGGTCGCGAGCGCCGCGTGCAACAACAGCGGCATGCCCTGAACGAAGACGGTCGTGCTGAACATGAGCGTCGCCCTCGCTGATGTGCGGTCAATAGTGCGGTGAATGTGCGTTTAAACGCGCCTGCCTGGCACGCGTCAATAATTCGGCGTCGGCATCGTAGTCGGCGCATCCATCGCCACGCCGAACCATTTCTTCTGCAACGCGGCGAGGCGTCCGTCGCCGTGCATCTTCACGAGTGCCGCGTTGAAGGCATCGGCGAGCGGCTTGCTGTCCGCGTCCTTGCGCAGGCAGTACGCGAAGTACACTTTCGCGCCGAACGGCGGTTGCACCACCGCGAACGTTTCGGGGCGCTGCTTCGCCACATACGCGATGTTGGTCATCGAGTTTGCGACCGCCGCAATGCGGCCTGCGGCGAGGTCCGCATAAGCCTGATTGTTGTCGACGTATTCGCGGATTTCAGGCGGCTTCGGCAAGGTGGCGACGTATGCCTTCAACTGGTCGAGTTGCGCCGAGCCCTTGCCCGCGCCCACGGTTTTACCCGCAATATCCGACGATTGCTTGAGCGCCGAATCGTTCGCGCGCTTGAGCAGCGCGTCGGTGGCGTCCGCGATGGGGAGCGTGTACGTGTAGCGCTCCATGCGCGCCTTGGTCACGGTGATCGGACCGCCGACCATATCGAACTTGCCTGCTTCGAGACCGGGCAACACGCTCGGCCACGGCAGGTCGATGAAACGCACCTTCACGCCGAGTTCCTTGCCGACCTCGGCAAAGAGATCCTTGTTAAAGCCCGCTTGCTGACCGTTTTCGAGGAAGTCGAAAGGCGCGAACTGCATCTCCGTGCCGACCACGAGCTCGCCGGCTTTCTTCACTTTGGCGAGCTGGTCTTCCGCATAAGCGCTGACGCTTGCCGCGCACAACGCCAACATGACCAGACGACACTTCCAGCCTGCAAGGATGCTCATGAGATTCTCCAGTGGGCACAGCGCGGGTCGTACGAGCGACGCGAAACGCGCCGCAAAAGATCGGCGCGGCGCAAGTCATGCGAGGCAGTATATACCGCAGTTTTCGCGCAAAATAAATAAACGCGCGAGTAGAGAAAAGCCCTTACGCGCAGCGCCGCGAGTTCACTTGCGGGTGCGCTTTTGGCGGTATATACCACTGCAATGGCGATGGCGCCCCCGGCTAAGGCGCCCCCGGCTAAGGCGCCCCCGGCTATGGCGCCCCCGCAATTCGTCGGACCTTCTCACGGAGTAACGCGATGCCTGTGACCCGCATTCCGCTCATCGACTTTGCCGGCGTTCGCGCGGGCGACCCGCATGCGTTGCAAAGCGTGGCGCGCGAAATCCGCGACGCGTGCACGACCATCGGCTTCTTCTACATCGTCAATCACGGCGTGCCGCAAGCGACCATCGACGCCGCCGCACAGGCCGCGCGAACCTTCTTCGCGTTTCCGGTAGAGACGAAGCGGCGCGCGGCGGTCAATCATCGGCATCGCGGTTTCAATGCGCTTGGCGACGCGACCATGTATCAGGCGAAACGCCCCGATTACAAGGAGTTTTTCAGCATCGGACTCGAGTTGCCCGAGGACGATCCCGATGTACTCGCGGGCCAGGCGCTGCGCGGCCCGAACAATTGGCCGGACTTCATGCCCGAGTTGCGTCCCGCGCTGTACAGCTACTATGAAGCAGTGGGCGCATGCGGCGCCGATCTGCTGCGCGCAGTCGCGGCGAGCCTCGGCGTCGACGAACATTTTTTTGCGCCGCGTTATACGAAGCGGATGCAGCGCACGCAAATGGTCTACTATCCGCCGCAGCCGCCACAGTCCGATGAAGATCAATTCGGCGTCGCGCCGCATACCGATTACGGCTGCATCACATTGCTATGGCAGGATCAGGTGGGCGGATTGCAGGTGCGTGAAATTGCCAACGATACCTGGATCGATGCGCCTCCTGTGGAAGGCAGCTTTGTGGTGAACGTCGGCGATCTGCTCGCGCGCTGGACCAACGACCGTTTTCGTTCGACGCTGCATCGCGTGATCAATGCTTCGGGACGCGAGCGTTATTCGATCGCGACGTTCTACGATCCGACGTACGGCGCAATGGTCGATCCGCCCGAACTGGGCGCGAGTGCGGACGACGTCAAATATCAGCCGGTGGCCGCGGGCGATTACATTCTCGGGCGCATCAACGATTCGATGGGTTATCGGAAGAAGCAAAACCAGGAAACGCTGCATGACACAAAACGATAACGCGCGTCACGACATGAATCACGACACGCAGCCGCAACCCTGCACGGCGCCGCTTGCCGCCACGCTCGACGTGCTGCGTGCCGCGCTCGGCGACGATGCGGTGCGCGTCGGCGAACAGATCGGCGAACGCGCGATGACCGACTGGACGCGCCACGATCCGACGCGCCCCGCAGCGTTGCTGCTGCCGCGCACGACGGACGAGGTCTCGCGCGCGCTCGCCATTTGCCACGCGGCGCATCAACCTGTGGTGCCGCAAGGCGGCATGACGGGGCTTGCGGGCGGCGCGATTGCACGCACGACGGACATCGCGTTGTCGCTGGAACGGCTGAACGGCGTCGAGGAAATCGATGCGGCTTCGGCCACGCTGACCGTGCGCGCCGGAACGACATTGCAGAGCGCGCAGGAAGCCGCTGCCGAAGCGGGCTTCGAACTCGCGCTCGATCTCGGCGCGCGCGGCTCGTGTCAGATCGGCGGCAATCTCGCGACTAATGCCGGCGGCAATCGCGTGATTCAGTCGGGCACCGCGCGTGACCAGGTGCTCGGTCTCGAAGTCGTGCTCGCCAATGGCGACGTGCTAAGTTCGCTCGGCAAGATGGTCAAGAACAACACCGGCTACGACCTGAAGCACTGGTTCATCGGTTCGGAGGGCACGCTTGGCGTGATCACGCGCGCGGTGTTGCGGCTTCATCCGCAACGCGCCGCGCGTCATACGGCGCTCGTCGCGCTCGACGGCTACGATGCGGCGGTGAATCTGCTGCGACGTTTGTCGACGCGCTTTGGCAACGACATCGGCGCATTCGAAATCATGTGGCCGGACTTCTACGATTTTGGCGTCAAGCTGACGGGCACGCGTTCGCCGTTCGACGGCGCGTATCCGCTCTACGCGCTGATCGAACACGCCAGCTTCGATTCGAGCGACGACGGCGAGCGCTTTGCTGAAGCGCTGAGCGGGGCACTCGAAGAAGGCGCGATCCGCGACGCGGTGATCGCGCAGTCGGTGGCCGACGCGCGCGCGTTGTGGGCGATCCGCGAATGCACGGCCGAATTTCCCGTGCGGCTCGACGCGATCAACTTCGATGTGAGCCTGCCGATCAGCGTGATCGGCGATTTTGTCGAGCGCTGCCGCGCGGCGCTCGACGAACGCTGGCCCGGAAACGAATCGTATTTTTTCGGCCATATCGGCGATTCGAATCTGCACGTCACGGTGGACGGCCATTCGATTCCCGGCGTCGATCATCACGCGGTGTACGCGTTCGTTTACGAAATGCTCGGGCCGCTGCACGGTTCTGTGTCGGCGGAACACGGCATTGGTCTGCTCAAGCGCGAGTTCCTGCCGATCTCGCGCTCGCCCGCCGAACTCGCGGCGATGCGGGCGATCAAGCATGCGCTCGATCCGCATGGCATCCTGAATCCGGGCAAGCTGTTCTAGCGAGCGCGAACTCAGTGCGAACTCAATGCGCGTTCAGATAGCGCGCGATAGTCGGATAAACATCGCGCGCAGCGTTCTTGCCGAAGATGCAGTCGATGTGTCCATAGCCCGCAATCAGATGCCGCTCATAAGGTTGCTCGGGAAACGCGTTGACGAGCATCTCATAGGTGAGCGCGGTGCTTTGCGGTACATAGGTTTCATTGCAGTCGCCATGAATGAAACCGATCGGAATGCGCATGCCCGCCAGCCCCTTCATGCCGCGCGCGCCGCGCAGATAGACGTCGTCTCCGTCGGCGTCGACGACCTTGCCGGCGCGCACCATCGCGGCCAGATGCTTGAACACGCCGACGTCATGCACGCCGAGCAGTTCCTGCAGATTCGAATGAAGCGTCTCGCTCACCTGCGCGTGCTCGTATAGCAGCCCGTACATGAAGGTCGCGCGATGGCAGATCGGGTTGCCGCAACCCTCATCGTGATCGACGGGATAGAGCCGCAGCGCTTCGTCGTAGAGGTTGTGCGGCCACCTTTTGTCCTTCGTATAGGCGGTCAGATCGGTCACGCCGAGATGCTGCATGATGTCCGGAATGTGCAAACCCGCCTTGATTCTGGCGAGCGTGCCCGGGCACCGGATGCGCGGCGACCTGCGAAATCACCGCTGAACGCACGCCTTCGAGTCCCGCCATCAGCGACATGCTCAACGCGAGCCGCCCATGCAGTGACCGAGCGCTGGATGCCGCTCACGCCAGTGACCTCGCGAATCTTCGCGACGGCTGCGGGAATATCCTCGAGCGCGACTTTATCGACGTTGGTCGGCACGAGCACGCTCGGCATTTCGATGCTCACGCGCAGATCGACGAGCCACACGTCGTAGTTCGCGGCGCACAGATATTCGACGAGATTGGTGCCGATCAGATCCGTCGAATAAATGCGGCTCGACACGCCGGAGCCGTGAATCAGCAGCACGGGGCGCGCATTCTTGCGCGCAGGGTCGACATAGCGCGTGAGACGCAAGCGCGTACCGTCCGGCGTATCGAAGAAGAACATTTGCGGCGCGGGCGCGCGCAACGCACGCTTCATACGCGGCTCCGCGGCGGGATCGTGATACTGCAAAGGCGCGGCCACGCCGCCGTATTCGCTGAACAGCACGCCCGCGAAGAACTTGCCGAACTTCAGCGTCCATTCGAGACGTGTCTTCAGATCGGGTGCGTTGGTGACTTCGAGCGTGCGTTGCTGCTTGAGGAAATTCTCAGGCGTGATGATGAGCGTCGCGCTGCCGATCGCCGGCGCGTCGGCTTGGGGCGCGGCGAAAATCTGCGCGTACAGCGTGTTCGTTTGCTCCCACAGTTCGAGCGGCGACGTGCGCGTGATGATCTTCTGCCCGCTCAGATAATACGTTTTGCCTTCCGCCGAGTTGAGCGTCATTCGATAATTCATGTTGCGCTCGTCCACGTCCTGCGGGTCGGCCACGAACAGATTGAAGGTGCCGTCCGTGATCGTCATCGGCTGCGAGGAAAGGGCGGGGCAGGTTAGCGTTCCGGCGGTCTTTGCCATATGGTTGGGATCGCTAAGCATCATCGCGAGGTCGTCGGATTCGACGGTCAGCGTGAACGCGATCGGGCTCGCGGCGTCCTTGCTCGCGCCGGTCGGCGTGTAATGGCCGACCATCGTTTCGGTAAAGCGCAAGCCGATCTTTTGCGCGGGCGGTGTGTCGGCGGTGCCTTTCGAATCGTAGTCGATGCTCCAGCCGCGCGACGCCGCAAGCAGCGCGCAATTGCGCTCGGCGAGCGCGGAGATGGTCCACAACGGATTGACGCCGAGCGACATCGGCATGACGGCGCCGTCCATCACGTAGAGGCCGTCATGCACGCCGGTGCCGGTCGTGCCGCTGAAAACGCGGCCCAGGTGATCGACCACGCCATGCTCCGCATCCTCGCCCATCCCGCAGCCGCCGAGCGGATGCACGGTCACCGTTCGATTGCCGAAGATGTCGTTCGAAATCGGATCGCGCAGGTATTTGCCGCCGAGCGGCGCTGTCGCTTGCTTCAGCGTCTGCTCGACGGTTTCGTAAATCGGCTGCTTGCCGGCGTTTTCCCACGCGATGCGCGGCCGGCCTTTCTCGTTCACGCTGATCTGGCCGCTCTCGTCGTCGTGCGCCATCACGAGATAGCTTTGCGTGTGATTGAGCGCGCCGCGATACGGACCGTGCAGGAAGCCTTCGACCACGCGCGCGTCGTATTCGAGTTGCTGGTCCACGGTGCGCGGCTTCGAAACATCCACGCCCGCGAGCGGCGCGGCCGCACCGAGCATGCCGACGAGCGCGGCGCCCACCGGCCCGGCGAGCGAGCCTTCCTCGATCACGAAACCGTCCCTGACGTCCGCAGTATTGCGATGATCGATCAGGCCCGTGATGGTCGGCCCGACCGGCGGAATATCGCGGTCCACATGCGCGCCCCAGCCGACGCCGTTGATCGTGTCATTGGTGTTGTACGCGAACGCGAGCACGTCGCCATTGCCGGTGAAGTGCCGGCCGAGCATGTCCGACACGCTCAAGCCTTCATTGCGCGAACGCAATAGCAACGCGGTCGAGCCGATCGTTCCCGCCGACACGATCACGATGTCCGCGCTCACGAACAGATCCGGCGCGTCGTAGCTTTCGCGCCCCAAGCGCACGAGCTGATAGCCGACCTGCCACTTCTGCGTATCGACGTTGCGCACAACCGAATGAACCGCGGCGCCTGTAAAAATCTGCGCGCCGTGAGCGACGGCGTCGGGCAGGTAGTTCATGTGCGTCGAGTTCTTCGCGTCGTAGTTGCAGCCGGAGTTGCAGTCGCCGCATCCAGTGCAGGCTTTCTGCGCGACGCCGGCCGCATTCGTGCGGTCCTCGAAGGTGACGGTTATCGGCGGCGTGCTGAAGCGGTCGCCCATGCCGAGCGCCTCGGCGGATTTGGCGAGCGCAAGCAGTTTCGGCAATTCGCGGAAGCGGCTCGGCACCGGCGCAGGTTGCAACATGTCCCACGCGCGTTGATAGCCCTTGTCGCGTCCGGTCTGATCGCCGCGCAACGCAGCGGGCCAGCGTGTGTCGTCCCACAGGCGCGAATCGATTTTCAGCGCGACGTTCGCGTTGATCAGCGACGTGCCGCCGAGCCCGCAGCCGACCACCGCGTTGACGTCGTCGTTCACATGCACTTCGAGCAGCGCGAGCGGCGAGCCGATTTGCGCGAGCGGCGTGTTGTACTGGATCTGCTCCGCGCCCTGAAACGGCGTGCGCGGGTATTCGCCGGCCATGAATTCGCGTCCGCGTTCGAGCACGCAGACGCTGCGGCCCGCGCGCGCCATGCGGCTCGCCGCGATCGCACCGCCATAACCGGAACCGATCACGACCACTTCGTAATGCGACTTCATCGCCGTCACGGCGCTCGATAAGCGGTTCATACGCGACCACCTCGTCAGGAATCGGTGCAGGGAAGGGAACCGGGCGTCGGAAGAAAGACGGCGCGCTGCCGCGGCTTTTTTATCGTAGGCGGTGCGCGCCGACAAAAAAAGGCGCATCTGTGCGATGCGCCCAAAGGAGTCCCCTGTGCCTCAGTCATTTCCCCATTACTATTGTTGAGCCCGTTGTTGTTGAGTCCGCTCATGCGGCTTTTTACGTGTTCTTTTTGTGTCGATGCTGCAGCCTGTCATGCGGCCGCTTCATTCATTTCGCTATCGATCGACTCGGCCGCGAGCAGGTTCAGCGCCAGCAGAATCGCACTGCGATTGTCGATGTCGATCTCGATCCCGAGCACGTCCGTGAACCAGCGGCCGATCTTCGTATTGGAAAAATCGTCGGCAGTGGCCGTCTTTTTCATGGTGACGCCGAGTTTGACGGCGCGATAGTGATACGAGGGCACCCGATGCGAAGCCGCAACCGCCGACAGTCCGCCTTTGCCTTCCGAGCACCAGCCGAGGCTGCCGGCCAGCACGATCCGTTCGGGCTCGTCGAGACTTTCGATAAAAGCGCGCGCCGCGTGCCGTACCCGTTGTTCGTCGAGCCCGTATTGCAGCAGCACGCTTTGCACGGGGTCTTCCAATGCCTGGGCGTGCAGATCGATTTCCTGCGCCATGCCGTCGGTTTCCATCGACACATTGCGTTGATGCCCCGCGCTGCGCAGGCAGTCGATCAGATAGCGGCGGAAATACGCGCACAATGCGTAGCCATTGGACGGCGCGCTGTCGGCGCACGCATGCGTTTCGGTGTGGCCGGGGGCAAGACGCAGTACCTTGGAATAAATGAACTGCGCAACCAGTTCTTCCTTATCTTCGCCGAGTGCCTGCAGTTCCAGCGGATGGTAAGTCCGCAACGCCCGCTTGACGAGTTCGACCATCGACACCATTTCGTCGGCGGACAACTGCGTGCGGCGGCGCCACAGATCGGGCAGGATCGCGTCGTCGAGATTGCGGACGAACTCGTGGCTCGGAACTGCGCCCATGAAAGCCTCCATTAGGGTTAGGCGAGGATAAGGCGAGAAGCGCGGCGAGCCCGGAATGCAGGCGAAAGGCGGAAGGAAGAATCGTTGCGGCCGCGCCAGGTAGTGAGGCCAGTATGGTCGTCGGCGGCGGCTTCGCCTATATGGATTAAGTGTTAGCTGATGGGTAAACTGCCGGGTAAACCATCCGGCAGCACGCCCCTGATTCGTCTGATAAGAAAGCGGCGGCCGCGCGCCGCTGCATTGCAGTAGAACCGTGCAAGCTCTTGCGCAAACACGCCGCAGCGCGCTCGTGCAAGCGCCAGGCTCTCGCGCCCCCTCACCGAATTTGCCGTGCCCGACAAGGAGACCGCGCGATGCGGGCTGACCCGATCCAGCGTGCAATCGACGAAGACCTGGTGCGCGTGCTGTACGCGCAAGACCCGATCGCTTTCTTCTCGCACTGGTTTTCGATCGCGGTGCTGGTGGCCATTTACTGGCCCGCGATACCGTCGCCGCCGCTTTTCATCGCCTGCTTCGGCTTCTATGCGGCCGCCAACTGCGCGGGTCTCGCGCTATGGATCTGCAATCGGCGCTATCCGCATCTGCTGTCGCCGCGCGGCTGGATTAACGTGCACGCGGTGCGCGGCGTGCTGCTGTACAGCGCACCGGGCATCGCGATCTGGTTTGCGTTCCAGAGTCCGCAGAGCGACTTGCCGCTGCTGCATACGGTGATGCTCGTCACGCTCGCAGCGGGCGTGTTCATGTCGAACGGCTTCGACCTGCTGAACTTCGCCACGGCGATTCCCTTTCTGCTGTTTCCGTCGATCGTGCTGCATTTCGGCATGCATACGTTCGATCGCACGATTCTTGCCATCGTGCTCGCGTTCTTCTTCTGCGCGATCAACGTGTATGCGCTCAGTTACCGCAAACTGTTCCAGCAGGTCGTGCAGGCGCGCGTCGATCAGCAGTACCTGGCGGAATCGCTGGCGGCGCAAAAGCATGTCGCCGAAGAGGCGAGTCTCGCGAAAACGCGCTTTTTCGCGGCGGCGAGCCATGATTTGCGTCAGCCGTTGCACGCCATCGGGCTGCTGGCGGCGTCGCTCAACGATTCCGCCGCGACGCCCGCGCAGCACGCGAAGACCGCCGAGCACATCGTCCATAACGTCGAGGCGCTGAACCAGTTGTTCAACCAGGTGCTCGATCTCGCGCGGCTCGAAAGCGGCGTCACGCAGGTGATCCGCTTGCACTTCCGGCTCTCGGAACTGTTCGAGCGCGTCGGCAGCCAGTATCGTCCGCAAGCGGCGGCGAAGGGGCTCGCGCTGCGGATCGCGCCGACGTCGATGGTGGTCCACGACGATCCCGTGCTACTCGAACGCGTGCTGAGCAATCTGCTGTCGAACGCTGTCCGCTATACCGAGGAAGGCGCGATCTGGCTCGGCTTCCGGCGCGTGGGGCGAACCAATGGCGGCTATATCGAAGTGCGCGATTCGGGCATCGGCATTCCGGCGCAGGAGCACGAGCGTATTTTCGAGGAGTTCTATCAGGTCGCGAATCCGCAGCGCGACGCGCGCCAGGGGCACGGCCTCGGCCTGCCGACGGTGAAGCGCCTCGTCGGCATGCTGGGCGGCGAATTGCAGTTGCGCTCGGCGCCGGGGCGCGGCTCGGTGTTCCGCTTTCCGGTGCAGGCGGGCGACGCGAGCGGCATCGTCGCCAGTCTGAACGAGGCGGTGACGGGCGGACCGACGGCGCAAGGGCGCCGCGTGTTGTGCATCGACGACGAGCCGTCGATTCTCGAAGGTCTTTCGAGCCTGCTCGGCCGCTGGGGCTGCATCGTGCAGGGCGTACGCGACGAAACCGCCGCATTGGCCGCGCTCGAGGACGGTTTCGTCCCCGACGCGGTGCTTTGCGACTACCAGTTGGCCAATCACCGCACGGGCGCGCAGGCGCTGACGGCGGTGCGCAGCGAACTGGCGCGCTCGGGCCACGAAGGTGTCGTGATGCTGCTGATTACGGGCGATATGGCGTCGGCGGAGCTGGCGGCGCTCGCCGCACAAGGCATTCCGGTGTTGCACAAGCCGGTGGCGGCGGCGCGCTTGCGGCGCACGCTCGACATGCTGTGGCAGCAGGCGGAGATCGATAAAGGACCAACGCCGCCGCCCGCTACAGCGTTCTCCCCGCTTCAAGCCAGCCGTTGATCACGGCGATTGCCGTCGACCGGTTGTGCACGCCGAGCGCCCGGAAGATCACCGACAGATGCACCTTGACCGTGCCTTCGGCCACGCCGAGTTCGCGCGCGATCATCTTGTTGGTCCAGCCGCGATGCACGAGCCGCATGATGTCCTGCTGACGCGGCGACAGGTTTTCCAGCAAGTGCTGCTGATGCGGCTGCAACGGCTGAAGTTGCACGATGGGCTCGGTGAGCGTCGCGGTGCCTGGGTTTTGGCCCGCTGCCGTGCTCGCCACCTGTTGAGGCGAAGCGGCGGCGCGTTCCGCACAAGCCTGAGCCGGTTGCGCATCGCGCGAGCCGAGCAGGCTCAGCGCTTCCATCGGCACATAAGCGCCGCCGGACAGCACGAGTTCGATCGCCTTCAGCATCACGCTCGCGGGCTGCCGCTTCGGCACGAAGCCAAGTGCGCCGGCGGCCAGCACTGCGCGCATCTCGTCTGGCGACTCCTCGGCGGAAAGGACGACCACCGGCAGCGCCGGATTCGCCTTCAACAGCATTTCCAGCGACGACGCTCCGCTCATGCCCGGCATATGCAGATCGACGATCGCGAGATCGTGATCCGCGTCGGGCCGCGCGGCTGCGGCGAGGGTTTCCCAGGTATCGGCTTCGTCGAATTGGGCGTCGGCATCCAGCCCGCGCAGCATTCCCTTGACGCCTTGCCGGATCAGTTCATGGTCGTCCGCCACAAGAAACTTCATGATGTCTCCACGAGTCGAGCTTGCGTGTTGTGGACTACCGCTGTTGCCAGGCCCCGTTTTACTTCTATTGTCGTGAATCGCATCATTGCCGGCTACCCCGTGATCTAAGCCGATCGGTTGACGCGGCGGCCTTGCGGCTCGCCGCGCCGGTCATTCTCTGCTTGTGGCATCGCCGGCGCCACGTTTTTTTGTGTGCCCTGTGCGGGCAGGTCTCTCTCGCGCATCGGCCCCGGCTTGCTAGGTAGACGAGCCGCGCGCGCCGTTTTTTAAGCGCCGCCGGGCGGACGCAAAAGCTTATGCGGCATGGATCGAATTGCCCGCGCGCGCACGCGGCGAACGGCTATTTCACGGCAAACAGCGTCGCATTCATCAGAAGCTTGAACGCGTAACCGAGCGACATCGCCGAGCCCACGCCGAAGCACCAGAGCGCGATGAACCAGAGCCAGCCTGGCAGCCTGCGCGCCGATCTGATCCTAGTGATAGTGATGTTGGTCGCCATGACGCACCTTTCCACGGAAAACCCAGTAACCCATCGTCGTATAGGCGACGATGATCGGCAGAATCACCGCCGCGCCGACCAGCGTGAAGGTCTGGCTCGAGCGCGGCGCGGCTGCTTCCCACAACGTCACGCTCGACGGAATCGCGTACGGCCACAAGCTCACCAGCAGCCCGCCGTAACCGAGCAGCACGAGCAGGAGCGCGAGCACGAACGGCATGTTGTCATGCCGCTCGCGCACCGCGCGGCGCATGAAGAACGCGCAGACCGCGACCATGAACGGCACGGGCAGCAGCCGGTAGAACAGGCCGTCGTCGAACCAGCGTTGCGCGATGTTCGCGTCCTGCAGCGGCGTCCACAGGCTCACCATCGCGATGAAGCCGAGCAGCACGACCGTCAGCGGCCACACCATGCGATGCAGGCGGCGCTGCAGATCGCCTTCCGTCTTCGCGACGAGCCAGCAGCAGCCGAGCAGCGCGTAAGTAACGACGAGTCCGAGGCCCGCCAGCAGGCTGAACGGCGTAAGCCAGCCGAAGGCGTCGCCGGCATACGCGCCGTCGATCACCGGAATGCCTTGCAGAAACGCGCCCAGTGCGACGCCCTGGAAAAACGCCGCGCCCGCCGAGCCGCCGATGAACGCGAGATCCCACAGGTGCTTCGTGCGATTCGCCTTCGCGCGAATCTCGAACGACACGCCGCGAAAGATCAGGCACACGAGCATGAAAATGAGCGGCAGATAAAGCGCGGACAGCACGGTCGAATACACCATCGGAAAGACGGCGAAGAGGGCGGCGCCGCCCAGCACCAGCCAGGTTTCGTTGCCGTCCCAGACGGGCGCGACGGTGTTCATCATCAGGTCGCGTTCTTTCTCGTCGGGGAAAAACGGAAACACGATGCCGATGCCGAGATCGAAGCCGTCCAGCACCACATACATGAAAAGACCTAGCGCGATGATCGCGGCCCACACTACGGTTACGTCCATTTTGTGACTCGGCTAAGAGAAGACATCGGGTTATGCGGCGTCGATCGCCTGATCGGCGGCGGAGAAAGGGCGGCGCGCGGTCTGGTCCGGCGTGTGGGCAGGCGCGTCGTGCGGTGTCTGTCCGGGCAGCGCCGGGCCGGAGCGCATCAGCTTGAGCATGTAGTAAATGCCCGTGCCGAACACGAGGAAATACACGACCACGAAGGCCATCAGCGAAATGCCGACCTGCTGCGCGGTAAGCGGCGACACGGCCTGCGACGTGCGCATCACGCCGTACACGACCCACGGCTGACGGCCGACTTCAGTGGTCACCCAGCCGGCCAGCAGCGAGATGAAACCGCTCGGACCCATCGCCACCGCGACGCGCTGGAACCACTTCGACTCGAACAGCGTGCCGCGGCGGCGCAGCACCCATGCGGCAATCGACATCGCGATCATCAGCATGCCGAGCCCGGCCATGATGCGAAAGCTCCAGAACACCACTGTCGAATTCGGCCGGTCTTGCGGCGGGAATTCCTTGAGGCCGCGAATTTCGCCGTCCCAGCTATGCGTGAGGATCAGGCTGCCCAGGTGTGGAATCGACACCGCATAGCGCGTGGTTTCCGCCTGCATGTCGGGGATGCCGAACAGGTTGAGCGCGGTGCCGCCTTTCTCGGTTTCCCACAAACCTTCGATTGCCGCGATTTTCGCCGGCTGATATTCGCGCGTGTTCAAACCATGCTGATCGCCGACGACCGCCTGGATCGGCGTGAGAATCAGCAGCAGCCAGAGCGCCATCGAGAACATCTTCTTGACGGCCGGATCGCGCCGTCCGCGCAGCAGATGCCACGCGCCGACCGCGGCGACCACGAGCCCCGCGACGATGAACGCCGCGAGCGCCATATGCGCGAGCCGGTACGGGAACGACGGGTTGAAGATGATCTTGAACCAGTCGAGCGGCACGACCTGCCCGTTCACCACCTCGAAGCCTTGCGGTGTCTGCATCCAGCTATTCGACGCGAGAATCCAGAAGGTCGAGATGAGCGTGCCGATCGCGACCATCAGCGTCGCGCCGAAATGCGCGCGCGGGCTCACGCGCTGCCAGCCGAACAGCATGATGCCGAGGAAGCCGGCTTCGAGAAAGAACGCGGTCATGACCTCGTACATCAGCAAAGGTCCGGTGACGGGTCCGGCGAAACTCGAGAAGCCGGACCAGTTGGTGCCGAACTGATAGCTCATCACGACGCCGGAGACGACGCCCATGCCGAAGGCGACGGCGAAGATCTTCGACCAGAAGAGGCACAAGTCCTTGTAGTAGGTCTTGCCGGTTTTGAGCCAGCGCCATTCGAGCACGGCGATGAAACTCGCGAGGCCGATGCTCAGCGCCGGAAAAACGATGTGAAACGAAACGGTGAACGCAAACTGGATGCGGGCGAGGTCGAATGCCGATATTGCGGAGTTCATGATCGTGAAGGCGTGATGCCGCTCGTTGCGGACTACGCGCGTCGACCGGTGTCGGTGCGCACTGCGTTTCGCAGATGGCCGAAGATTAGGCCAACACGGCGAATTATGCTGCGGCGCGACGTGCGTCAAAGAACCGCGTTGTTTTGTGCGGTTTTGCCGTTCGCGCGTGGCAAATGACTGATCTGTATCAGCTTTTTCTTATTGCTTGCGAGGACGCGTTTTCCGCCAGGTGGGGCGTGAGTGCGGCAATCGACCGCGTCGCAGCAAAGGGTGGGCGCTGGAGGTGGGGTATGGCGAGGGTTGCTTGTCGATGGCGATGCGGTTTGCGGCGGTGGCCAATGGCGCGGGTGGGTGTCGAATGCGGTGGTTTGTTTTCAATGTCATACGACATCGCACCATAAATTGAGCCTGCGGCTTGTCGTTCAGTGCCTGAAAGCATCGAAAGGCACGCCGAGACCTCGGGTAAATGCCTAGTTGAAATCCGATTCCGCATCGTTGATAGTACGTTATCGTACAACTAGCCCGCGCACGAGCCGGTGCAGTAAAGGAACCCCTATGAAGAAGATTGCCCTTAGTGGCGCCGGTGGCCAGCTTGGCTCGGTCGTGCGCGCCGCGTTCATTGCGCGCGGCACGCCGCTGCGTTCGGCGGCCGGCTCGAAGCCGCTCACGCCGCTCATCGACGGCGAGGATGTGATGCACGGCGACCTGCGCGATCCTGCGGTCGTCGACCGGCTGCTGGAAGGCGTCGACGTGCTGATCCACTTCGCCGGCACGAGCGTCGAGCGTCCGCTGCCCGAGATCATCGAAAACAATTTGCGCGGTCTCGTGGAGGTGTACGAGGGCGCGCGGCGGCACGGCGTGAAGCGCATCGTATTCGCCAGCTCGAATCACGCGATCGGCATGTATCCGGTGACGGAGCGTCTGAGCCTCGATTGCGAACTGCGCCCCGACGGTTTTTATGGCCTCAGCAAGGTCTGGGGCGAAGCGCTCGCCCGCATGTACTGGGACAAGCACGGCATCGAGAGCGTGTGTGTGCGCATCGGCAGTTGCCTCGAGCGTCCGACCGAGCCGCGCCATCTCAGCACCTGGTTCGGCCACGCGGACCTGATGCATTTCCTCGACCGCTGCATCGAAGCCGACGATCTCGGCTTCATCACCGTGTGGGGCGTGTCGGCCAATACGCGTAGCTGGTGGGACAACAGCGGCGCAGCGCGCCTCGGCTACACGCCGAAGCAGAACGCCGAAGACTACGCCGACGAAATCCTGGCCCGTCCGAATCCGCTCGATGCGCTGGGCCAGCGCTTCCAGGGCGGCGGCTTTGTCGGCATCGACTATTCGCGGCGTGAGGAAGAGGGCGCGGGCACGGGCGCGGGCACCGGCGCGGGCAGCGCTTCGGCGGCGCGGCCGGCCTGAAGCAAGTTAAAGCATTACCAGGAGACGCAGCAATGAAGATCAAGGGCATCCGCTGGTGGATGGTCAGTCTGGTCGCAGCCGGGCTCATCATCAATTATCTGGCGCGCAATACGTTGTCGGTGGCCGCGCCGACGCTGATGAAAGACCTGCACATCACGACTGAGCAATATGCTCACGTCGTGGTCGCATGGCAGCTTTGCTATGCGTTCATGCAGCCGGTCGCGGGCTTTCTGCTCGATACGGTCGGCACCAAGATCGGCTTCGCGGCGTTCGCGCTGGCCTGGTCGCTCGCCTGTGCGGCGGCAGCGTGGTCGACGGGATGGCGCAGCCTCGCTTTCTTCCGCGGCCTGCTCGGCATTGCCGAGGCGGCGGGCATTCCGGCCGGCGTGAAAGCCACGAGCGAATGGTTTCCGGCCAAGGAGCGTTCGGTGGCGATCGGCTGGTTCAACATCGGTTCGTCGATCGGCGCCTTGCTCGCGCCGCCGCTCGTGGTCTGGGCGCTGTTGCATGGGCAGTGGCAACTGGCGTTCGTGATCGTCGGCGTCGCGGGGATTGTGTGGAGCGCCGTGTGGATGGTGCTGTACAAGCATCCGCGCAAGCAGAAGCTGCTCGGCGACGCGGAGCGCGACTACATCCTGAGCGGTCAGGAAGCGAAGCATAGCGACGATGGCGCGCCCAAGCGCAACTGGTTCGCGATGATGAAGAGCCGCGACTTCTGGGCGATCGGCATTCCGCGCATTTTGTCCGAGCCGGCATGGCAGACCTTCAACGCGTGGATTCCGCTTTACATGATGACCGAGCGTCACATGAACCTGAAGGAAATCGCGCTGTATGCGTGGATGCCGTTTCTCGCCGCGGATATCGGCTGCGTGCTCGGCGGTTATCTGAGCCCGCTGTTTCACAAGTACGCGAAGGTTTCGCTGTTCACGTCGCGCAAGATGGTGTTCGTGGTCGGCGCGCTGTGCATGATCGGGCCGGCGTGCGTGGGCCTCGTTGCGAGTCCGTATGTGGCCGTTGCGCTGTTGTGCGTGGGCGGCTTTGCGCACCAGACGCTGTCGGGCGCACTGTACGCTATCACGTCGGATATGTTCGGCAAGAACGAAGTCGCGACGGCCACCGGCATGGGCGGCATGGCCGGCTATCTCGGCGCGGCGGCTTTCACGGCGCTGTTCGGCGTGCTCGTGACGCAGGTCGGCTACAGCCCGCTCTTCGTGGTGCTCGCGGTGTTCGACATCATCGCGGCGGGCGTGGTGTGCCTGCTCGCGAAGAGCGCGGACAAGACGCCCGAGCCGCGCTGGTCGCAGGCGAATGGCGTGGTCCCGGCCAAGTAATCGACGCAGATATTCGACGAAGATTCGACGAACACATTCGACGAAGCGTGCGCGCCGGCATCACGCGGCGCTGACGTTCAGCCAAAGCGGCGCCTGCGGGCGCCGTTTTCGTTCACGGGTCAGTCCGTTGCACACCGCCGCAAGCCTCGCCGCGAACGCCGCCCAGCCGCACTTGCGACCCGCACACCGCCGGACCCTGTGGGATAATTGCGCGTTTTGCCCGCGGCGCGGCTCACGAGGTTGTTCGCACGGGCGCTCGAGGGGCCGTCACTCCCTTGGCCCGCTTCTTTCAAGCGATATTCATTCAACAACCACGATGCCCGCATACCGTTCCAAAACCTCCACCGCCGGCCGCAACATGGCGGGCGCGCGCTCGCTGTGGCGCGCCACCGGCATGAAAGACGAAGACTTCTCGAAGCCGATCATCGCGGTCGTCAATTCGTTCACGCAGTTCGTGCCCGGCCATGTGCACCTGAAGGACCTCGGCCAGCTCGTCGCGCGCGAGATCGAGGCCGCCGGCGGCGTCGCCAAGGAATTCAACACCATCGCCGTCGACGACGGCATCGCGATGGGCCACGACGGCATGCTGTATTCGCTGCCGAGCCGCGACATCATCGCGGATTCGGTGGAGTACATGGTCAACGCGCACTGCGCCGACGCGATGGTGTGCATCTCGAACTGCGACAAGATCACGCCTGGCATGCTGATGGCCGCGATGCGCCTGAACATTCCGGTGATCTTCGTTTCCGGCGGCCCGATGGAAGCGGGCAAGACGCGCCTCGCCAATCCGAAGACCGGCACCATCGAATTCAAGAAGCTCGATCTCGTGGATGCAATGGTGATCGCCGCCGACAAGGCGTATTCCGACGCCGACGTCGCCGAAGTCGAGCGTTCCGCATGTCCGACGTGCGGCTCGTGCTCGGGCATGTTCACGGCCAATTCGATGAACTGCCTCACCGAGGCGCTCGGTCTTTCCCTGCCGGGCAACGGCACGGTGGTCGCCACGCACGCGGACCGCGAGCAGCTCTTCAAGCGCGCCGGCCGCCGCATCGTCGGACTGGCCCGCGAGTATTACGAAGAGGAAAAGGCGAGCGTGCTGCCACGCGCGGTCGGCTTCAAGGCGTTCGAAAACGCGATGACGCTCGACATCGCGATGGGCGGCTCGACCAACACGATTCTGCATTTGCTGGCCATCGCGCGCGAAGCGGAGATCGACTTCACGATGACGGACATCGACCGCCTGTCGCGCGTGGTTCCGCAGCTGTGCAAGGTGGCGCCCAACACCAACAAGTACCACATCGAAGACGTGCATCGCGCGGGCGGCATCATGGCGATCCTCGGCGAGCTGGATCGCGCGGGCAAGCTGCACACCGACGTGCCCACGGTCCACGCGCCGACGCTGAAAGACGCGCTCGATCAGTGGGACATCGTTCGCACTGACGACGAAGCGGTCAGGACTTTCTACATGGCCGGCCCGGCCGGCGTTCCGACGCAGGTGGCGTTCAGCCAGAACACGCGCTGGCCGAGTCTCGATCTGGATCGCGCCGAAGGCTGCATCCGTTCGTACGAGCACGCGTTCTCGAAGGAAGGCGGCCTTGCGGTGCTGACCGGCAACATCGCGCTCGACGGCTGCGTGGTGAAAACCGCCGGCGTGGACGAAAGCATTCTGGTGTTCGAAGGCACCGCGCACGTCACCGAATCGCAGGACGAAGCGGTCGAGAACATTCTCGCGGGCAAGGTGAAGGCGGGCGACGTGGTGATCGTCCGTTACGAAGGTCCGAAGGGCGGGCCGGGCATGCAGGAAATGCTTTACCCGACGAGCTACATCAAGTCGCAAGGTCTCGGCAAAGCGTGCGCGCTGCTGACGGACGGCCGCTTCTCGGGCGGCACGTCGGGTCTCTCTATCGGCCACTGTTCGCCGGAAGCGGCGGCGGGCGGCGCGATCGGCCTCGTGCGCGACGGCGACAAGATCCGCATCGACATTCCGAAGCGCACGATCGACGTATTGCTGTCCGACGCGGAGCTGGCAAGCCGCCGCGAGGAGCAGAACGCGAAGGGATGGAAACCGGCGAAGGCGCGTCCGCGCCGGGTGTCGGCGGCGCTCAAGGCTTACGCGAAGCTGGTGATGTCGGCCGACAAGGGCGCGGTGCGCGATCTGTCGTTGCTGGAAGATTGATTTTTGCTCAGCGCGTCATGCGCTGTTAGCAAGAAAAAACCGTAGAAAAACCGCTCTCCCGAGCGGTTTTTTTCACAACGCGGCGCAGCAGCAACTCCGCCGCGCGCGCGTCTTACCGCTGATCGACCACGTTCGTGTTGTACGTCGTCCCGCCGATCACGACGTTCTTCAACGCAATGCCGTTGACGTTGTACGCATAGATCGGCCCCGGCGTGGTGGCGTTGGCCGGTCCCGCGCAAACGGCAGTGCCGAGATTGCAGTTCGAGATCGTCACGCCGGTGATCGGCGGAACGGTCGGCGCGGGCGTCGGTCCGTTGTAGTCGAACGCGACGGGGCCTTGCGCGACGATCGCCTGAAAACACGAAGCCGTGACGCCGTTGAGCGTGACGTTGCTCGCCTGCACGTTCGAGATGTTGACGTTCTGCACGACCGCCGGCCGCGTTCTGATTGCGTCGTTGGCCGGCTGATAATCGCAGTCGAATGTAATCAGGCCGCCCTGAGCCGCGGACGGATTGGCCGCAGTCGCAGTCACCACGCCAAGCGGCACGGTGCCGTTGATCGGGCTGCCGGCGAGCAGCGCGCTGCCGTAGCCGCCTCCTTTCAGCGCGACGCCGTTGGGCAACGTGACCTTGTCGACGTAGAAGTTCTTCACGAAGCCGCCGCGATTCATATTGGTCTTGATACGGATCGCGATATTGAGCGGATTGGTCGCCCAGTTCTGATTCAGCATCTGGAGATTGCGCGCGTAAATGTTCTGCACGCCGCCGCCCAT
The DNA here is from genome assembly GCF_000172415.1 of Paraburkholderia graminis C4D1M. Lineage (GTDB taxonomy): Bacteria > Pseudomonadota > Gammaproteobacteria > Burkholderiales > Burkholderiaceae > Paraburkholderia > Paraburkholderia graminis. The sequence continues at coordinate 34,297 of NZ_ABLD01000027.1, read as the reverse complement.
TTCGCTGCCGAGCGTAATGCCGCCGTGGCCGCTATTCATCGTGCAGTTCTGGATCACGTGATTTTGCGCGGGACCGTATTGCGTATCGAGATCCTTGCCCGACTTGATCGCGATGCAGTCGTCGCCCGTGTTGAAGGTCACGCCGTCGCACAGCACGTTGTCGCACGCGTCGGGGTCGAAGCCGTCGTTATTCGGACCGATGCTGTTGGTCGTCACGCCGCGAATCACGACATTCTTGCAATCGGTCGGATGATGCTGCCAGAACGGCGTGTTGTTCGTGGCGTAGTTTTCCATCAGTACATTCGTGCAGCCGATGAACTCGACCATGCATGGGCGCAGATAGTGACCGAGGCCAAAGATGCGCTTCGCAATCGGCACGCCCGCTTCCGAGAGCGCGGGCAAGTAGTTCTGATCCTCTTGCCAGGGCGTCGTCGGACTCGTCAACTGCGTGTAGAGCGCGTCGGAAATGCCGGGCGCTACAGTTCGCAGATCCACGTTGCTCGGGTTCTTGTACACCTGCGAGGGCGTCGACGAACTCACGCAACCGTAGGCCCCGTTCGATCCCTTGAAGGTCCACCAGCACGTCGCGGTGTTGCCCGAGCCGGCGAACGGCGTCATCGCCTGACCGTTGAGCACCGAGGTCGCGTCTTCGCCGGTCAGTGCGATGTTCGACTGATTGCGCGCGTAGACGGGCGAGCCGAAATTCAGGCAATCGTTCGCCTGCCAGCGGCTGTAAAACAGGTTGCCGTTCGCGCCGCAGTTGACCGGGCCGTCCTTCGCATAGTCCGCGGGATTCGGGCTGAAATAGATTGTGCAATTGGCGCTCAAATGAAAATTGACGTTGCTGAGCAGCACGATCGGACCCGCGCAATACCAGTTGCCGGACGGCACCACGACGCGGCCGCCGCCCGCCGCGTTGGCTGCCTGAATCGCGGCGAGGAACGCCGGGCGCGAGTCGAATGAAGACGCCGCGTTGGTCTGGTTGGAGCCGGGGCTCGCGGGCGACGACGAGCCCGTGTACGGATTGGTTGCCGCGACCACCGCGCATGGTTGCGCGCCGTATTGCGTAACGACGAAGTCGCGCGACGGGAACATCGACTGTTTGATGCCGGCGAGCGAAGCGACGATCTGCGTCGCGGCGCCGTAGCTGCCCCAGATCGGATCTTCGGGTGTGAGGCCCGAACTGCCCGAGCCGCCGCACGCGGACAGACCGCCGAGCAGCGTCGCGCCCGCGGAGGTGCCGGCGAACACCATGAACGCCCGGCGTCCAGGTGAATAAGGTTCGGCATGAGCCGCGTTCACTGATGCTGCCCGCTTGCCGCTGTTTTTATAGTGACTCGCCACGAATGTCTCCTTGCCCTTCAGGGCGTTGTAAATAATCGTCGATGCTCGAAAGTACGGCGTTCATTGCGATTGTTCTTGTTAAGTCAGTCATCCTTAATGATTGAAAGAAACGAAGGGAATTTGTCGGTTTGTTCTGGCCCAGAACGCAACACGCGCCGCTTTACCCATTCATCGACGTCGAACGGGCGAAGCGGCGCGGCGGAACGCGCGTGATGGATCAGGTTGTTTGCTGGCCGATCTCGTGATTGGCGAGCACTTCGAGCGCACGCACCATCGCCGAGTGATCCCATGCCTTGCCGCCGTGCGCGACGCACGCATTGAAAAGCGCCTGACAGGTGGCCGTATTCGGCAACGAAACGCCGAGCGTCTGCGCGGTCGAGAGCGCGAGATTCAAATCCTTCTGATGCAGTTCGATGCGAAAGCCCGGATCGAAGGTGCGCTTCGTCATGCGCTCGCCGTGCACTTCGAGAATGCGCGACGACGCAAAGCCGCCCATCAACGCTTCGCGCACGCGCGCCGGGTCCACGCCCGCTTTCGACGCGAGCAGCAGCGCTTCGCCGACCGCCTCGATCGTGGCCGCGACGATCACCTGATTCGCGACCTTGCACACCTGGCCCGCGCCGACCGCGCCGATCAGTGTGACGTTCTTGCCCATCATGTCGAACAGCGGCTTCACGCTGTCGAACGTAGCCTGCTCGCCGCCGACCATGATGGTGAGCGACCCGGCCTTCGCGCCGACTTCGCCGCCCGATACCGGGGCATCGAGATAATCCGCGCCCGTTTCGCGCACGCGAGCGGCGAACTCGCGCGTGGCCATCGGCGAGATCGAACTCATGTCGACCACCGTTTGACCCGCATGCAACGCGCTCGCCAGTCCGTTTTCGCCGAACAGTACGCGCTCGACGTCCGGTGTGTCCGGCACCATGATGAAGATGATGTCGGCCTGCGCGGCGACGGCGGCGGGGCTGTCGCATGCCTGTGCGCCGGCCTTGGTGAGATCGTCGGGCACGCCGCTGCGCGTGAAGGCGGCGAGCGCGACGCCGTTCTTGAGAAGATTCGCGGCCATGGGCTTGCCCATGATGCCGAGTCCGATAAAGCCTGCTTTTTGCATGGAATGCTCCAGAGATGTCATGGCGGCCTGGTTTGCGCCCGCGCTGCGCGTGGCTTAGCTCTGGCCAGCCGGGTTCTTGATGAAGTGTTGATGGACGGCCTGCGCGGCGTTTCGCAACAGCCCGAGGTCGGCGCACACGGCGATGACGCGGCAGCCCATCGCGAGATAGCGTTCGGCGTCGGCTTGCACCGGCGCAAGAATGCCGCTCGGTTTGCCCGCGGCCTGCGCGCGTTCGAACACATGGGCGATCGCCTGCTGCACGTCGGGATGCGCGGCGTTGCCGAGATGTCCGTAGGCGGCCGCGAGGTCGGACGGGCCGACGAATACCGCATCGACGCCGTCGACGGCAAGAATCGCGTCGATCGAGTTCACGGCCTGACGGCTCTCTATCTGCACGATGACGCAGACGTTGTCGTTGGCAATGTCAAAATAGTCGGGTACCGTCGCGTAGCGGTTGCCGCGGTGGCCCACCGAGACGCCGCGAACGCCTTGCGGCGGATAGCGGGTGGCGGCGACCGCGCGCGCCGCGTCGTCGGCGTTATCGACGAACGGCACGAGGAAGTTGGAAAAGCCGCTGTCCAGCAGCCGCTTGATGACGACGCTCTCGTTGGCCGGCGGGCGCACGACCGGCGCGCTGCGGCTGTCCTTGAGCGCCATCAGTTGCGGGATCAGCGTGAGGACGTCGTTGGGCGCGTGTTCGGCGTCCAGCAGCAGCCAGTCGAAGCCGATCACGCCGAGCAGTTCGGCGACAATCGGGCTCGCGAGCGAGGCCCAGCAGCCGACCAGCGTTTCACCGCTGCGCACGGCGTGGCGGAAGCTGTTGGGAAGAGACTGATAAGGCTGGCAGGGCGCGGCTGGCATGAACGTATTCCTCGAACGGCAAATGGATCGGGTCAAGTTCCGACGATGGCTGAACCGCACGTTATAGGTCGTCGTATATCTATGTCCAGATTAGCACCCGATTCAGCCGTTGTAACGGTCACGTTAACCCGGAATGACGCTGAAAGCCCATGTGCGAGTAGGCGGTTCCGGTTGCATCGGCACACCTGTATGTTGTAGGATGACTTATATCTAGCGCTCTAATACAAGGAAGAGAGACATGTCCCATTCCAGCGAAGTCACCGGCCAGATCACCGGCGAAATGCTGATCGGCCGCAAGGCCGTGCGCGGCGCCGAACAGGCGCTGCACGCGTTCAATCCCACCACCGGCACGGACATCGCCGAGCCGGTTTTCGGCAGCGGCACGGCTAGCGACGTCAACCTCGCCTGCGAACTGGCGGGCAAGGCATTCGATCCGTACCGGCAACTGCCGCTCAGCGTGCGCGCCGAGTTCCTCGAACGTATCGCGGACGGCATCACGGCGTTGGGCGATGCGCTCGTCGAGCGCGCGCAGCAGGAATCCGGCTTGCCGAAGGCGCGTCTGGAAGGCGAGCGCGGCCGCACGACCGGCCAGCTCAAGCTGTTTGCGCAAGTAGTGCGCTCGGGCCAGTGGCTTACCGCGACGCTCGATTCGCCGTTGCCGGACCGCAAGCCGCTGCCGCGTTCCGACCTGCGCATGCAAAGGATTCCGGTGGGACCGGTCGCCGTGTTCGGCGCCAGCAATTTCCCGCTCGCGTTCTCGGTGGCCGGCGGCGACACGGCCGCGGCGCTCGCGGCCGGCTGTCCGGTCGTGGTGAAGGCGCATCGCGCGCACCTCGGGACCTCGGAGATGGTCGGCCGTGTGATCCAGCGCGTCGCAGCGGAAATGGACCTGCCGGAAGGCGTGTTCTCGCTGATCGTCGGCGCGGGCAATTCGGTCGGCGAGGCGCTCGTCGCGCATCCGGCGATCAAGGCGGTCGGCTTCACCGGTTCGCGCGCGGGCGGCTTGTCGCTGATGCGCGTCGCGGCGGCGCGCCCCGAGCCGATTCCCGTCTACGCGGAAATGAGCAGCATCAACCCGGTGTTTCTGCTGTCGAACGCGCTCAAGCAGCGCACCGAGAACATCGCGCGCGGTTTCGTCGATTCGCTCGCGCTGGGCGCCGGCCAGTTCTGCACGAACCCGGGCCTCGCGATTGCCGTCGACAGCGATGCGCTGAAGAGCTTCGTCGCCACCGCCTCTGAAGCGCTGGCCGCCAAGCCCGCGCAGACCATGCTGACTTCGGGCATCCACTCCGCCTACACGGAAGGCGAGGGCAAGCTGGCCAAGACCGCCGGCGTCGAAACGGTGGCGCGCGGCGCCGACGTAACGGGCCCGAACCAGGCGCGCGCCGCACTGTTCGTGACTGATGCGCAGACGTTCGTCGCCACGCCGGCGCTGGAGGACGAGGTATTCGGTCCGGCATCGACGATCGTGCGCTGCAAGGATGAAGCCGAGTTGTTGCAAGTTGCCGAGCACTTTGCCGGCCAACTGACGGCCACGATCCAGATGGACGCCGCCGACGTGCCCGCAGCCCAGAAGCTCGTGCCGATTCTCGAGCGCAAGGCCGGGCGTCTGCTGGTCAACGGCTTTCCGACCGGCGTCGAAGTCTGCCACGCGATGGTCCACGGCGGCCCGTTCCCGGCGACCTCCGACAGCCGCGCGACCTCGGTCGGCACGACGGCGATCGAGCGCTTCCTGCGCCCGGTCTGCTATCAGGACTTCCCGGCGGATCTGTTGCCCGAGGCGCTGGCTGACAGCAATCCGCTGAATCTGTGGCGTCGCCGCGATGGCGAGATCACGCGCAGCTAAGCGCGCCTGATTGGCGGCATCGAATGAAAAATGGCCGGGGAGGTGAACTCCCCGGCCATTTTCTTTTTACCGTTGGCGCGTAGTCGTACTTCTATGCGCTTGAAAAACCGGCGCGTTCAGCTATTCGCCTCGGACGTTTCGTTCGCGCGACGCAGCCGTTCGCGGCTATTCGACAGATGCATGCGCATGGCCGCGCGCGCGCCGTCGGCGTCGTGGCGGCTGATCGCTTCGAGAATGCTCTCGTGCTCGAGGTTGACGAGCGACAGGTACGCGTCCGGCTCGGCGCGCGCAATGCCCGCGGAATCGAGACGGTTGCGCGGAATCAGCGCGCTGCCCATTTGCGTGAGGATGTCGACGAAATAGCGGTTGCCCGTGGCGCGCGCCACCGAAATATGAAACTGCAGGTCGGCCTCGACGCTGTCGAGCCCGTTATGGCGCGTCGCTTCGATCGCGTCGAGCGCGGCGCGCATGCGCGCGAGGTCTTCCGGTTTGGCACGCTGGGCCGCGAGACCCGCGCATTCCGTTTCGAGGCTGATCCGCAATTCGAGGATGCACAGCACGTCGCGCAGCGTGGTGGCCGGCACCATGTCGATACCGAGCTTTTCGCGCTGCGGCTCGAGCACGAAGCTGCCGATGCCGTGCCGCGTCTCGATGACCTTGCCCGCCTGCAGGCGCGAAATTGCCTCGCGAATGACCGTGCGGCTCACGCTCAGCGTGACCATGAGTTGCGATTCGGTCGGCAGCTTGTCGCCTGGCTTCAGCGCGTTGGACGCGATCTGCTCGGTGACGTAATTGACGACGAGCTCGGCGAGATTACGAGCGCGTCGTGGCGGTGCCGCGGATGCCAGTGGTGTAGCCATCGAAAACGCCCCTTGAATCAGATAGTTGCAGATACTTTCTGCGATCCATTATACCGTCGTCTGACGACTGATTATAGAAAGGCCGGATCAATTTGAGCGGGAGGTGAGGGCCGGGCCGCAGCGCGCGGCCGCGGCCCGAAGCCGGGCGCTGTAATTCGCGCCGCGCTTAGCGCGGGCGCAGCTCCACGCGCTTGATGTCCTTCACGATCACGAGGTAGCTGAACACCGTCAGCAGCGCGTTCGCGCCGACGAACACCAGCGCGCCGTTGAACGAGCCGCTTTGCGCGACCAGGTAGCCGATCACGATCGGCGTGACGATGCCGGCCACGTTGCCGAACATGTTGAAGATGCCGCCCGACAAACCGAGCGCTTCCTTCGGCGACGTATCGGCGACCACCGCCCAGCCGAGCGCGCCGATGCCCTTGCCGAAGAATGCGAGCGACATCAGCGCGACGACGATCCAGTCGGTGGAAACGTAGTTGCAGCCGATGATCGACACCGACAGCAGCATGCCGCCGACAATCGGCACCTTGCGCGCGACGGTCAGCGAATGGCCGCGCCGGATCAGCGAGTCCGACAGAATGCCGCCGAGCACGCCGCCGGAAAATCCGCAGATCGCCGGCAACGACGCGACGAGGCCCGCCTGCAGAATCGTCATGTGACGCGCCTGCACGAGGTAGATCGGAAACCAGGTCAGGAAGAAGTACGTCAGCACGTTGATGCAGTACTGCGCGAGATAGACGCCGACCAGCATCCGGTTCGTCAGCAACTGGCGCACGAGCGACCAGCCGCCGGCCTTTTCGACGTCGGCGGGACCGGTTTTCTGGTGACCGTTGATCACGCCGCCGCCCTGTTCGATGTACTCGAGTTCCGAAGCCGACACGCCCGGATGGTCGGCGGGATGCTTCATCACCTTGAGCCAGGTGAGCGCGAGCAGCAAGCCGGCCACGCCCATCACGACGTACACCATGTGCCAGCCGAACGCGTGCGTGAGCCAGGCCATCAACGGCGTGAAGATCACTGCCGCGAAGTATTGCGCCGAGTTGAAGATCGCCGATGCGGTGCCGCGTTCCTTGGTCGGAAACCAGCTCGCCACGACTTTGGCGTTGGCCGGAAAGGCCGGCGATTCCGCCGCGCCCATCGCGAAACGCAACACGAAGAGACCCGTCACCGCGGCGGCCGCGCTGCCGAGCAATCCGATCGAGCTTTGCAGCAGCGTGAAGAGCGACCAGAAGAAAATGCTCGCGGCGTACACGCGCCGTGCGCCGAAGCGGTCCAGCAGCCAGCCGGCCGGCAATTGCGAGGCCACGTAAGCCCAGCTGAACGCCGAGAAAATGTAGCCCATGCGGATCGCGTCGAAGCCGAATTCGGCGCGCATCGCCGAGCCGGTGACCGACAGCGTCGCGCGGTCTGCGTAATTGAACGTGGTGATTACAAAGATAAGAAGCAGGATCGCGTAGCGGACTTTGGTGCGCTTTGCGACGTTGGCGGAACTCGCCGTGCGGCTCATTTCCATGGTCATCTCCTTAATTCTTGTACAAGAGAGCGGGCTCGTGGCCTCGACCGCATGTGCGAAAAACGCCCGGCGACGCGGTCGTCTCCGGGCGCTCCTTGCGCAGCCGTCTATGCGGCTCTCATCTGCGGCAGTTGTCCGCGTGGCCGGCAGTCGATCCGCCGGCCACGCGCGCTGCGTTACTGCGGGCCGAGCGTCTTGATGAGCGCGTCGAGTTGCGCCATTTCTTCTTCGGTCAGATCGGTCAGCGGCGCACGCACCGGGCCGGCGCTGTGGCCGACGAGCTTCGCGCCCGCCTTGACGATGCTCACCGCGTAACCGGCACGGCGGTTGCGAATCTTCAGGTACGGCAGGAAGAATTCGTCGATCAGTTTGCCGACGGTCGCGTGGTCGTCCGCGGCGATTGCGCGGTAGAAGTCCATCGCGGTCTTCGGAATGAAGTTGAACACCGCCGACGAGTACACCGGCACGCCCAGCGCCTTGTAGGCCGCGGCGTAGACTTCCGCGGTCGGCAGGCCGCCGAGGTACGAGAAGCGGTCGCCCAGACGGCGGCGGATCGTCACCATGTTTTCGATCTCGCCCACGCCGTCCTTGAAGCCGATCAGGTTCGGGCAGCGCTCGGCGAGACCCTCGAGCATGTCGGCGTTAAGCTTCGAATTGGCGCGGTTGTAAATGATCACGCCCATGTTCGGCACCGACTTGCAGACTTCTTCGGCGTGCGCGGCGATGCCTTCCTGGCAGGCTTCCGTCAGATAGTGCGGCATCAGCAGAATGCCGTTTGCGCCGTGGCGCTCGGCTTCTTTCGCATACTCGATGGCGACGCGCGTCGGGCCGCCAGCGCCGGCCAGGATCGGCACCTTGCCCTTGCAGACTTCGGCTGCGGTGCGCACGACGTTCGAATAGTCGTTGTGCGTCAGCGAGAAGAACTCGCCCGTGCCGCCGGCGACGAACAGCGCCGAAGCGCCGTACGGAGCGAGCCATTCGAGGCGCTCGGCGAAGGTGTCGGCGCGGAATTCGCCTTGTGCGTCGAAGTCGGTGACCGGAAAGGAGAGGAGGCCTTCTGAAACGATCTGCTTGAGTTCCTGCGGTGTCGTCATGATGTCTGTATCCAGGCGTCGGTGTAGGTTGGATCAATAGAAATGAAGATTTCTTATACGTCATCGTACAACAACAATTCGGCTAACTCAACGGTGTTTTCGCGGCATAATGGTGCTGTTAGGGTAAATACGGAACATCTCGCGCGATTCGCATGTTGTAGGATGACGTATGAATAAGCTGGCGCAGAAGGCGTAAATCGCCATAAGGATCGATGCAATGGAACTTTCACCGCTCTACATTCGCGTTCACCCCAATGACAATGTCGCGATCGTCGTGAACGACGGCGGACTGGGTGAGGGCGCCGTATTCCCCGACGGCCTCGTGCTGCGCGAGCGCGTGCCGCAGGGCCACAAAGTCGCGCTGGCCGATCTGGCCGAGGGCGACGAGGTCATCCGCTACAACGTGGTGATCGGCTATGCGCTGAAGGCGCTGCCCAAGGGAAGCTGGATCAACGAGCACGTGATCCGCATGCCGAGTCCGCCGGGACTCGAAGATTTGCCCATCGCGACGATCAAGGCGCCGGCCATGCCGCCGCTCGAGGGCTACACCTTCGAGGGCTATCGCAACGCGGACGGCTCGGTGGGCTCGCGCAACATTCTGGCGATCACCACGACAGTGCAATGCGTGGCGGATGTGGTCGAACACGCGGTCGTGCGCATCAAGGCCGAGTTGCTGCCGAAGTACCCGAATGTCGACGACGTGGTCGGCCTCGGCCACACCTACGGCTGCGGCGTGGCGATCGACGCGCCCGACGCGATGGTGCCGATCCGCACGGTGCGCAACATCGCGCTGAATCCGAACTTCGGCGGCGAGGTGATGATGGTGAGCCTCGGTTGCGAGAAATTGCAGCCGGAGCGCCTGATGCCGCCCGGCACGATTCCGATCGCCGCCGCGCAGAACCCGAGCGAGATCGCGGACATCGGCGATCTTGGCGCCGACGAGAACGGCGACGTCGTCGTGTTGCAGGACGAATCGCACGTCGGCTTCCAGTCGATGATCGATTCGATCATGAGGACCGCGGAAGGTCATCTGAAGCGGCTCAACAACCGGCGTCGCGAGACGTGTTCCGCCGCGGATCTCGTGGTCGGCGTGCAATGCGGCGGCAGTGACGCGTTTTCCGGCCTCACCGCGAATCCGGCCGTGGGCTTCGCGACCGACCTGCTGGTGCGCGCGGGCGCCACCGTGATGTTCTCCGAAGTGACCGAAGTGCGCGACGGCGTCGATCAACTGACGGCGCGCGCGGCCAACGCGGACGTCGCGCAGGCGATCATCCGCGAGATGCAGTGGTACGACGATTATCTGAAGCGCGGCGGCGCGGACCGCAGCGCGAACACCACGCCGGGCAACAAGAAGGGCGGGCTGTCGAACATCGTCGAAAAGGCGATGGGCTCGATCATCAAGTCGGGCAACTCGGCGATTTCGGGCGTGCTGTCGCCGGGCGAGAAAGTGCGCCAGAAAGGGCTGATTTATGCGGCGACGCCGGCGAGCGACTTTATCTGCGGCACGCTTCAACTGGCGGCCGGCATCAATCTGCACGTCTTCACGACGGGCCGCGGCACGCCGTACAGTCTCGCCGAAGTGCCGGTCATCAAGGTCGCGACGCGTTCGGATCTGGCGCGCCGCTGGCACGACCTGATGGACATCAACGCGGGCACCATCGCAACGGGCACGGCGACGATCGAAGAGGTGGGCTGGGAACTGTTCCGCTTCATGCTCGACGTCGCGAGCGGCCGCAAGAAGACCTGCGCCGAGAAGCTGAAGCTGCATAATGCGCTGGCGCTGTTCAATCCGGCGCCGGTGACCTGAGTGCCGCATCTGGCGAGCCGCGAAATTCGCGGCTCGTTTTACGTGGTGGCTTCACTGCTTCGTTAGCTTCATTTGCCTTGTTCGCCTCATCCGCCTCATAGACGGCTCAAACAAAAAGACATGACTGATTCGAATTCCGACCGCCCATCCTCGAAAAAACCGTTTCGACGCCTGCTGCTCACCGGCGCGGCAGGCAATCTCGGCAAGCAATTGCGCGGCGCGCTGGCCGCGTGGGCCGACGTGGTGCGCGTGACCGACATCGCGCCGCTCGGCGAGCTGGCTGCGCACGAAGAAGCGTCGATCGTCGACCTCGCCGACGAAGCCGCGGTCCTCGCGCTGCTCGAAGGCGTGGACGCGGTGATTCACCTCGGCGGCATCTCCGTCGAAGCGCCGTTCGCGGATCTGCTCGAAGCGAACATTCGTGGTCTGTACAACCTGTATTCGGCGGCGCAGAAGCAGGGCGTGAAGCGCGTCGTCTACGCAAGCTCGAATCACGCGGTCGGTTTTCATCCGGTGACGGAAGTGCTCGATACGGATGCGCCGTTGCGCCCCGACAGCCTGTATGGCGTGACGAAATGCTTCGGCGAATCGCTGTCGCGCTATTACTTCGACCGCTTCGGACTCGAAACGGTGTGTCTGCGGATCGGCTCGTCGTTCGAGCAGCCGAAGAACCCGCGCATGCTCGTCACGTATCTGAGCTATCGCGACTTCATCGAACTCGTGCGCTGTTCGCTGTTCACGAATCGCGTCGGGCACGCGATCGTGTACGGCGTGTCGGATAACCGCACCAAGTGGGTCGATAACACCAAAGCGGCGTTTCTCGGTTTCCGTCCGCAGGACAGCTCGGTTCGGTTCGAGCATCTGTTCCCGGTCACCGCGCCGACTGCCGATCTGGACGATCCCACGCAGCGCTTTCAGGGCGGCCCATTCGTGCTGGCCGGGCCGATGGAGCCGAAGCGATGAGCGCGGCGGGCAATCCTCGCGTCGAACGGGTCGAACGCGTCGAAGCGGCGGGGCCGGTGCCGGCTGCCGTGGGCGAGAGTCCGGTATGGCGCGCGGCCGAACAGGCGCTTTACTGGGTCGATATTCCGGCGCAAAAAATCGTGCGCTTGCGACTCGAAAGCGGCGAGCGGTCTGAATGGCTGTTGCCCGAGAAGGTCGCGTGCATCGCGTTCGATCGTCGCGGCAACGTGCTCGCGGGCTGTGAGACCGGACTTTTCGCGGTGACGCTGAGCGACGCTTCGGCGCCTCTTGCGACGCAAGCCGAGCCCGTGAAAGTCAGCGGACGCAAGCTCGCCGCGCCGGTCTTCCCGTTCGGCGACATGCGTTTCAACGACGGCCGCTGCGACCGGCAAGGCCGCTTCTGGGCCGGCACGATGGTGCAGGATATGGCGGCCGCCAACCCGGCCGGCGCGCTCTACCGATTGGACGCGGACGGCGTGCTGTCGGCGCCGGTCGTGGACGGACTCATCACGCAGAACGGCCTCGGCTGGTCTCCCGATGGCAGCACGATGTATCTGTCGGACTCGCACCCGCTGCGCAGACAGATATGGGCTTTCGACTACGACGTCGAAACCGGCGAGCCGCGCAACCGGCGCGTGTTCGCGGACCTGAACCACTATGTGGGGCGGCCCGACGGCGCGGCGGTGGATGCCGACGGCTGCTACTGGATCTGCGCGAACGACGCGGGCGCGCTGCTGCGCTTCACGCCGCAAGGCAAGCTCGACCGGCAGATTAACGTGCCCGCGATCAAACCCGCGATGTGCGCATTCGGCGGCCGCGACCTGGACACGCTGTTCGTCACGTCGATTCGCCCGGCGGCTGGCGCGAGCGAACACGACGGGCATCTCTTCGCGGTGCGTCCGGGCGTCAGCGGCTTGCCAGAGCCGGAATTCGCCGGCGATCTGTAAGCGAAAGAGAGCAGTCGGAAAGAGCGCCGGCGCGGGCAACGCGACCGGCGCTTATTGTTTCACGCTCGTTAATTCATCACTCGTCATACAACATTGTGGCGCGGGTACGACGATTTCGTCGTCGTTTTACGAAAAGTCGGCGTTCCGGCTTTAGCCCATCGCATTGTTTTGCAATCCCCATCGCTGTCGCGCTTATCCATGCTGACAGCGTATTCAGGTCATCTCTACCGGATGCCCGTTTCCTCGGGTAAATACCGTCTGTACAACTCAAACTGCGTTTTATAGACTTCGTATGTCGTCGTACAACGTATAAGCGCAAACAGATTGCTTTCTGTACTTTTCGAGATAGCAGCGCATTGCGTGGTACGCGGCGGCTTTGGCGTGCGCGACGGTTCAGAGGTTCACGCCCAGGCATGCCGACGCAGCAGAAGTAAAAGAAGTCGAGTTGTCTGACAGGAGTGCTGATCTTTGTGCCGGGGACGTTGCACGGACAGCACGGCAGGGCGTTCGCCACCGCAGGGGACCGCGGGCGCCGCGCCGGGAGACGCAGCAAAACCATGTCACATCCGAGACTGGCCGTCGTTACGGCAGTTCGCTACCGGCTGTCCGCGAGCGGCTGTTGCAAGCGGCTCTTTGCATCGATTGGATGTCTAATTTTGAGGAATGTCACGATGAATAAGAAGTTTGCCTCTTCCCGTGTTTCGTTGATCGTCGCCGCCTCCGTGCTGGCCTTCGGCGCCATGTCGGCGCAGGCGCGCGTGTTCCGCGTGTCGGACGTGCATGGCGACACGTACCCGACGAACATGGCCGTCAAGTACATGGGCGAGCAGATCAAGAAGGCAACCGACGGCAAGGACTCGGTGAAGGTATTCGGCAACAGCGCACTTGGTTCGGAGAACGATACGATCGATCAGGTGCGCATCGGCGCGCTCGACATGGCGCGCGCGAACGGCGCGGCATTCAACGAGATCGTTCCTGAATCGATGATCCCGTCGCTGCCGTTCCTGTTCCGTGACATCGACCATTTCCGCAAGGTGATGTACGGCCCGGAAGGCCAGAAGATTCTCGACGCGTTCAAAGCGAAGGGCATGATCGCACTGACTTTCTATGAAAGCGGCGCGCGCTCCATCTACACGAAGAAGCCGATTCGCACGCCCGCCGACATGAAGGGCCTGAAAGTGCGCGTGCAGCCGTCGGATCTGATGGTCGACGAAATCAGGGCAATGGGCGGCACGCCGACGCCGATGCCGTTCGCCGAAGTCTATACGGGCCTGAAGACGGGCCTCGTCGACGCAGCGGAAAACAATCTGCCGTCGTACGAAGAGACCAAGCACTTCGAAGTCGCGCCGGTCTATTCGGAAACGCAGCACTCGATGACGCCGGAAGTTCTCGTCTTCTCGAAGAAGATCTGGGACACGCTCTCGCCGCAAGAACAGGAAATCATCAAGAAGGCCGCGGCTGATTCCGTGCCGTACTACCAGAAGCTTTGGACCGCACGCGAAAGCGACGCGAGCAAGACCGTGACGAAGGGCGGCGCGCAGATCGTCGCACCGTCGCAGATCGATCGCGCGGCATTCGTCAAGGTGATGCAGCCGGTGTGGGCGAAGTATGAAAAGACCCCGCAAATGAAGCAGCTCGTCGACGAAATCCAGGCAATCAAGTAAGAGTCGCATGGTGTTTTACGCAGCGGGAAAGTCTTGCAGGAAGCTGCGGACTTTCCCGCTGCATGCCGCATGCTGAATGCCGCCGCTGATGTCGGCAGGCAAGAATGGGATCAAGAGATTCATGAAACGCCCAAACGATTTTCTCTTTCGCACGCTAACCGTCATCGCCTCCGTCAGCCTTGCCGCGCTGAGTCTGCTGGTGATCTATGGCGTCGTGATGCGCTATGTATTTAGCGACGCGCCCGATTTCGTCGAACCCATCGCGCTATTGCTCGTAATCGTGATCGCGATGTTCGGCGCCGCGCTCAAAGTTCGCGAAGGCGGCCATATCGGGCTCGATTCGCTCGTGAAGAGCCTGCCGGTGAAAGGCCAACTGATCGCGCACGTGTTCCAGCACTTGTGCCTGATCGCGCTTGCCGTGGCGATCTTCTTCGGCTCTCTGGAGATGGCGGAGACCACGCGGCATGACCACATTCCAATTCTGGGTTTGCCGGAAGCGCTTCGTTATCTGATCCCGGTTATTGCCAGCGTCTGCATCGCGTCGTTCTCAATCGAGAACCTGCTCGCGCTTTTCGCAAAGAAACACAAATAGAACAATCATGGAACTTGCCCTCCTTTCTATCAGTTTCATCGTTTTTCTGGTACTCGGCGTTCCTGTTTCGTTCGCGCTGGGACTCTCGTGCGTGCTGACGTATCTGTACGAGGGACTGCCCGCGGCCACCGCCATGCAGTCGATGGTCTCGGGGATGAATGCGTTTTCATTCCTCGCCGTACCGTTCTTCATCTTCTCCGGCGAGCTGATGCTCCACGGCGGGATTGCCGATCGCATCCTGCGTTTTGCGCAAGCCACCGTCGGTCATTTCCGCGGCGGCCTCGGCATGGCCAATGTGGTCGCGTGCACGTTGTTCGGCGGCGTCTCGGGTTCGCCCACGGCGGACACATCGGCAATGGGCGGCGTCATCATTCCGTTGATGAAGCGCGAAGGCTACAGCGCCGCATACGCCGTCAACGTCACGACGCATTCGTCGCTGGCGGGCGCGCTGATGCCGACGTCGACGAACATGATCATCTACGCGTTCGCCGCGCAGGGCATTACAGGAACGCTGAACGGTGTGCCGATGAGCGGCGTGTCGATCGGCGATCTGCTGTTCTCGGGTCTCTTGCCGGTGTTGTGGGTGATGGGCTTCGTGCTGATCGCCGCGTACTGGCAAGCCGTGCGCTACGGCTATCCGCGCCGTCCCGACGGTTCCACCGGACTGCAGCGTTTCCCCGGCTGGCTCGCGGTCGCGCGCACGTTCCTCGGCGCATTGCCGGGCCTGATGGTCATCGCGATCATTCTGGTCTGCGTGGCAAAGGGTATTGCTACGGCGACGGAAGCCGCCGCTATTGCAGTCGCTTATTCGCTTGTGCTGACAGTCGTCGTGTATCGCACGATGACGCTGAAGAAGCTCTCTTTCGCCTTGTCGAAAGCCGCGAAAACGACGGGCGTCGTGCTGCTTCTGATTGGCGTATCGAACATGCTGCGCTACCAGATGGCTTATCTGGAGATCCCCGATGCAATCGAGCACATGCTCGACGGCGCAACGAGCATTCCCTGGTTGATGCTGCTGTACATCAACATCATCCAGATCTTCCTCGGCACGTTTGTCGATATGGCGGCGCACATTCTGATCACCACGCCGCTGTTCCTGCCGATGGCAATGCATAGCGGCGTCGGCCCCGTGCAGTTCGGCATCATGATCCTGCTGAATTGCGCATTGGGTCTCGTGCATCCGCCGATCGGCTCAGTGCAGTTCATCGGCTGCGCGATTGGGAATGTGTCGATTGGGGAAACTACCAAGGTGGCGTGGCCTTATTACCTCGCTATCTTCAGCGCCATTAACATTGTGACGTACGTCCCGATGTTCTCCACGTGGTTGCCGAGCCTGATTAATGGACACCCGGTTTTCTGACCGGACATCCCGATTCACCGGTTGCGCGGTTCAGACAATGACCGGTAGTCAAGAACAATTTTTTAAAGAGGAGCATAAATGAAAAAGGCACTAGCAACCTCCGCCCTTGGCCTGTTCGCCCTTGGCGCACACGCTCAGAGCAGCGTGACGTTGTACGGTATCGTCGATACAGGGATCGGCTACCAAAGCAGCTCGGCTGCGCTCGGCTCGAATTCGGGCGGCCGCTCGGTTGTGAAGATGAACAACGGCATCTGGGCGGGTAGCCGCTTCGGCCTGAAGGGTAGCGAGGATCTTGGCGGCGGCACGAAGGCCATTTTCCAGTTGGAGCAGGGCTTTAACAGCGCAACCGGCGCGCAGAGCGTGAACGGCCTCGGCTTCAGCCGCCAGGCCTGGATCGGCGTGACGAACCCCACGTACGGTACGCTGACGGCTGGCCGTCAGTACACGTCGTACTACACGCTGCTGTCGCCGTATAGCCCGACTACGTGGCTGACGGGCGCTTACGGCGCACACCCGGGCGATCTCGATTCGCTGGATACGATCTATCGCGCGAATAACTCCCTCGTGTACACGTCGCCGAAGATGTACGGTGTGACGGTGAGCGGTTCGTACTCGTTGGGCGGCGTGCCGGGCAGCTTCAACGCCGGCTCGACGTGGAGCGCCGCGGTGCAGTACCTGAACGGTCCGTTCGGTATCGCAGCGGGCTTCCAGCGCATCAACAACTCGACACCTGGCGGTGGTCTGTGGGGCCCCGAGTCGACTACGTCGAATAACGGTGCGACGAGCGGCCCGGGTCTGTCCGGCATCACGAACGGCTATCGCACGGCGCAGGCTCAGCAGCGCTTCGCGGTTACCGGCGGCTACGCGTTCAGCTCGCAATGGGACGTGTCGTTCTCGTACTCGAACGTGCAATACATTCCGGGTGTGAACTCGGGTTTCCGTCATCAGGCGACGTTCAACACGGGTGGCGCAGTGGTGCACTTCAAGCCGATCGGCGCACTCGACTTGGCAGCCGGCTATAGCTACACGCGTGCGACGGAATCGAATGGCATTTCGAGCGCAGCCAGCTATCACCAGTTCAACCTGTCGCAGTACTACAGCCTCTCCAAGCGTACGGGTCTGTATGCGGTGGAAGCGTATCAACGTGCGAACGGCAAGACGATCGGCAACAACGGCGTGAGCATCATCAACGCGACGGCCGATATCGGCGACGGTCAGAACAGCGCGCCGTCTTCGTCGCGCAGCCAGGTTGCAGGCGGCGTGGGCATCATTCACCGCTTCTAATGGCTCTGGAGTAGCGGCGGCGTGTTGTTACGCCGCCACAGCGGCGCATTTTGTTCATGCGTCGCTGAGCAATAAAACCGCTGCGCGCACCGCGCGCGCAGCGGTTCAATTCAACTCTCGCTGTCGGACCACAAGCGTCCTCCCGTCGCCCAATTTTCGCGCTTCACGTCGGTGAGAATAATGTCCACCGAATTCGGTTCGACGCCGAGCGACTCGCATGTCGCTTTCGTGATTGCTTCGACGAATTGGCGCTTCTGCTCGAGTGAGCGGCCTTCAAACAGTTCGATATGAAACGTGGGCATAATGTATATGGCTCCGTTGATAAAGCGATCGGCGTACTGCGCCGCGTGCCCGTTAAGCGCTAATCACGATAGCTCGGATCGAGCCGGTCGAGCTTGCGCAGCAGCGCGGGCCATTCAAGTATTCCTTCGATTGCGCCGCCATCGTAGAGCTGCTCGGCCGTGCGAGTGGCGATTGCATCGTCGGGCACGACGAGCGGCGCGCCGCATGCCTGCGCCTGCAACTGGATCTCGCAAGCCTTGAGCAACGTGGCCATCAGCACGTACGCTTCGGCGACCGTGCGGCCGACCGTCAGCGTGCCGTGATTGCGCAGCAGCATGGCCGGCTTGTCCGCGAGATGCTCGACGAGGCGCTCGCTCTCAGCGGGTGTGAATGCCAGGCCTTCATAGTCGTGATACGCAAGCTGGCGATAAAAACGCAGCGCGTGTTGCGACGCGGGCAGCAGTCCCGCAGGCTGCGCGGAGACGGCCACGCCGGCCGTATTGTGCAGATGCATCACGCAGAAAGCGTCGGCGCGCGCGGCATGCACGGCCGCATGAATCGCGAAGCCCGTCACGTTCACCGTGTATTCGCTTGCACCGACGATATTGCCGTCGACGTCGATCTTCACGAGATTCGACGCACGCACTTCATCGAATGTGAGGCCGAACGGATTGATCAGGAAGTGGCCCGGCTCGTTCGGCACGCTCGCGGAGATGTGCGTGTAGATGAGATCGTCCCAGCCGTTGAGCGCGACGAGTCGATACGCGGCGGCGAGGTCGACGCGAGTCTGCTGCTCCGCGTCGGAGCGTGGCCCGGATTGCGCGACGCGGCCCTTCGGTACATGAGCGAACGACATATGTTTCTCCTGATGGTGCGTAACGGAGTGCCTACGAGTAGAGCATTAGCGCGCGACGCTGCTTCAGCCATTGCACGCCCCACGTTGCGGCGACGAACGGCGCGGTCAGCACGGGCAAGCCAACGCTCGCAGCGCCCGCTTGCAGCAGCGCCGCGAGCGTCACGCCGCCGAGCATCCATACAAGCCCGTATTCGGCCAGCGCCAATGCGGTGAGCGCGCCGTTGAATCCTAGCAGGCCCGCGTTAAACGAGCTTGCCGTCGCGCCCAGCAGCAGATGTTCGGCACTCGCGAGCGCCGCACCCGTCAGCGCGCAGAGCGCGTGGCGCGGAGATGCCACGGCGATGCCGATCAGCACCAGCACGCCGGCTGATGCTCCGCCAGCGAACGCGGTTTGCGCGAGACCAGCGAGCAGGCCGCTGGCGAGGTCGGCGTGCGCGTGCGCCGTTGCGAGCGTCGACGATGACGGCGCGCTTGCGGTCATCGGCAGCCAAAGCCAGGTGACGATCAGACAGGGACTCGAAAAATAGTCGAGGCCGCGTAAGCGCAGCCATCGCGACCACGGTGCGAGCAGCCAGGCCGTGCCTGTTGCGGCGAGAATCGCGACGGCGGCAGCGGTCGCGTTGTCGGCGATGAAACTGAACGCGGCGAGTCCGGCCAACGCGCCGTTGAAACCGTAGAGTCCTGCGTGCAGGTCGTCGTCGGAATAGCCGGCCAGCACCGCGCTCACGTTGGCCGCGACCGCGCCGGTCGGCGCCGCGCACGCGAGACGCGGCTCCCACAGTAGCCAGGCGGCCAGCAGACATGCGCCCGTAAAAGCGTTCGCTTGCAGCACGATCTGGCCAAGACTGCGCAGCAGCGTGCGTAGTGCTGCGGAGTGTGCTTCGGTCGCGGCGGCGTGCATGAGTTGTGGATCGATGAGCGTTGGAATCGCGGCGACGTCGCGGACACAGGTGAAACGCGAGCATAGGGCAGTGCTGCCGCTGCGTGCATGCCGGCGCGTTGATAGTCGCTATTTGCAACGCTTCGCATCATGCGGCGATTCGCGCATCGGCGAAAGTAAGACGTTCGCGCTACGATACGAAACGCGGCACGTGCCGCGGTTTTCATCGCGAGGAGGCGATCCAATGCGTGAACTTCGGTGGGCATCGCAAGAGGGCGACGGTATCGAACATCTGAGCTTCGATGCGCGCGACGACGGCTTCGAAGTAGAAAGCGTTGTCGTCGGCCAGCGCTATGGCAAGAGCTATGGGCTGCACTACACAGTGCGTTGCGATGTGCAATGGCGCACGCGTCATGCTTGGCTGAAGATTGTCGGCGCGGGAGAACTGGAGTTGCACGGCGACGGCGAGGGCCATTGGCGCGATGGTCACGGCCTTGTGCTGAGCGCGATCGAAGGATGCATCGACATCGACATCGCAGCCACGCCGTTTACCAACACGCTGCCGATTCGCCGGTTGCAACTCGCGCAAGGCGAGCGCCGGCCTCTGCAAGTTGCCTACATTTCGACGCCGGATCTTCAGGTCACGCGAGTCGAGCAGGCGTATTCGTGTATCGAGCTGAATCGCGAGTATCGCTATGAAGGCATTTTCCGCGATTTCACGGCGAATATGAAAGTGGATGACGACGGGCTCGTGATCGACTATCCGACGCTATTCAGTCGCCTGCCGCGCGAGCGTTGAGCGGCGCGTTGAACGACGATGTACCCGAGCCGCCCGGTCGATACAGGTGCCGCGCAACGAAGCGTTCGATGTGCGCGGCGACCACTTGCGGCTCGCGCAATACAACCCAATGGCCTGCGTCAATCTCGATGCGCTCATAGGGACCAAGCCACGCTTCCTGTCCGAGCGACAATTCTGGCCCGACGTAACGATCGCGTAGCGGCACGATGAACTGCACCGGCGCGTGAGCGTGGCGCGCGCGCGGATGCAGCAGCTTGTCGATGAAATTCGCGCGGTAAAGACCGAGGCCGTTGATCGCGTTGCGCAGTTGCGCGGGGTCGCGCGGTGCCCGCACGCGCTCGGTCATGCGCAACCACAGCGGCCACATGCGTGCGCCGCCAAGGCGCCATACGAGTTCCGGCAGCCACGGCAGATGAAAGAAGAAGATGTACCAGGACCTGAGAATTTGCCGGATGCGACCGCGCGGAAATTGTTTTGTCATCCTATGTTTTTCGTCAGCAGCGTTCGCGCCGCGCAAGTCCAGCGACGCGTGATCAAGGCACGGCCCCGAGATGGACGTATACGACGCAATCCGTCCTTTGAATTCCGGACTGGTGACGGCTTCCCAGCTTTGAATCGAGCCCCAGTCGTGACCGACGAGGTGAAACGGCTGCGCACCGCAGGTCGCATCGACGACCGCCGCGAGATCGGCAGCAAGCTGTTCGAGACGATAGCCGCCGCGCGTGGCCGGTGCGCCGGACGCGCCTGCGCCGCGCACGTCGTAGCTGATGATGCGATAGCGCGCGTCGAGTTGCGCGCGCACCGGTTCCCACACCGCGGCCGAGTCGGGATAGCCGTGCACGAACACGATGGGCGGCGCCTCTCGCGGTCCGCTGACGTAGACGGCGAGCCGCACGTCGCCGGCATCCACCGACAACGTGTCGCGTATCACGCGGCCGCCTGCATGCCGCGACGCGCTGAGCGGCGCGTATTCGGCGCGGCTGCGTTGGCGGCATCGACTGCTGCGACGAGGCCGTCGATGCGCGCAAGCTGCGCGCGATTATCGTGGTCCCACGGATGGAAACCCGGCCGGAAAAAACTCAGCCATTCGCCGGCAATCCGCGGAAAAACGCCATGACGTGGCCCATAAAGATACTTCAGCACGCGCCACATGCCGCGCACATGACCGCCGCGTTTGCGATCGGCGATGATCAGACGCACGTGGTAGTCGAACACGATCAGCCAGAACGTGATCGTCGTGGCGAGCATGACGCCCGTGCGCAACAGATAGCGGCCGAGGCCGGGCTTCAGCACTGCGTTCCATACGTCGTAGGAAACGGATTTGTGTTCGGTCTCTTCGAGCGCATGCCACGTCCACATCTGCGCGTAGCCTTGAACCGATCCGTCGATGCGCGTCGCGTCCTCGAGCAGCAAACCCGCAAGCATCGCCGTGTAATGCTCGAGGCAAACGGTGACGGCCAACTGATACGAATGCGGCAGCACCTTGCGGCCGAAGTTGAGGATCGCCCACAGTCGCTTGTCGAGTTTATGCGCGGGCAAGCCGGCCTGTTGCAACAGGTCGTTGTACTCGACATGCTCGCGCGTATGCATGGCTTCCTGGCCGATAAAGCCGAGCACCTGCTTTTTCAACACGGGGTCGTCGATGTCGTCGCGATAGTGGCGCACGCTGTCCATGAAAAAACGCTCGCCAGCCGGGAACAGCAGCGAAAGGGCGTTGAAGAAGTGCGTGACGTGCGAGCCTTGTGCATGCCAATCGCAGGCACGCTCGGGCGGAAGATTGAAGCGTAAGTCGCGGCGAACGGGCATCATGGCCTTTTCTCCTTGAATGCGTGTGATTCCTCGTGATTCCTCATGACGCTTTGCGATTCCCGAGCGGCGCATTGCATCATGCGCGCCTGCCGGCGAGCTGCGCCGCGCGCCGTGCGCGTTTCTCCGCGATGCGCTTCATGCGCCGCGTTTGCAGCACGACGAGTGCCTGATAGGCGGCGGGCAGCGTGCGCGCGAGCCAGTCGGCGGCTCGCGCATCGCGGCCGATCAGCACACGCCGCTTGTTCCTGCGCACGCCGTCCAGAATCACGCGCGCGGCTTCGTCGGCGGTGGTGATAAAGAACTTCTCGAAGTCGTCCTTGCCTTGCTGTTCGTTTTCCACCATGAAGCCGATCATATTCGGCGCAATGCGGCTCGACTGCGCAATGCTGGTGCGGATGCCGCCCGGATGCACACACGTCGCCGACACGCCGCATTTCATCAGGTCGAGTTCCTGGCGCAGCGCTTCGGTGAAGCCACGCACCGCGAACTTGGTCGCGTTGTAGCCGCTCATGCCGGGTTGCGAAAAGAGACCGAACACGCTCGACGTATTGACGATGTGACCTTCGCCCGAAGTCTTTAAATAAGGCAGAAACGCCTTCGTGCCGTGCACGACACCCCAGAAGTTGATGCCGACGATCCATTCGAGATCCGCGTACTCCATTCCTTCAATGGTGCTCGACAACGCGACGCCCGCGTTGTTGAACACCAGATTGACGCGCCCATGCTCAGCAGCCGTTTGAGCCGCCCACGCGAACATCGCGTTGCGATCCGACACATCGGATACGGCCGTCGTGATGAGAAGCGGCGCGCCCACGATATGCGGTGCTGCGGCCTGTGCGAGTCGAGCGGTCTCCTCGAGGCTCGTCGCGTTGCGGTCGGCGAGGGCGAGATGGCAACCTTCGCGCGCGAGGCGAATCGCAAGCGAGCGGCCCATGCCCGAACCCGCGCCGGTGATCGCGGCGACCTTGTCGGTGAAGTGCTTCATTGGTTTTATCTCCTGTCCTCTCTGAAGGTGCGTTGTCGTTATTGCGTGTTTTCAGGTCGCTTCCGCCGATGCCGATGCCTTGCCTTGCACATGCGCGCTTTGCGTTGCAGCGGCATGTGCGCTCACGTTCACGTTGACGCTCTTAGGCGCGGGCGAATAGGCGAAGTAATCGGCCATGCTGAACGTGCTGGTGGCCCGGCGGAACTTGTAGGCGAAGCCAGGCCACAGGGTCGTGTTCTTCCCGGTTCTCGGGTCCAGATACCAGCTCTTGCAGCCGCCCGTCGACCAGATCGCGCGGCCGAGCTGCTGCTGAATCTGTTCGTTGTACGCGCGCTCCACGTGCGGACGCACCTCGATCGCCGCTGCGCCTTCGTTCTGCATCGCCTTCAACGCACGCAGAATGTATTCGACCTGCGACTCGATCATGAACACCATCGAGTTGTGACCGAGGCCGGTGTTCGGACCCACGATCATGAAAAAATTCGGATAGCCAGGCAATGTCGTACCCAGGTACGCATGCGCGCCGTCTCTCCATGTATCGACGATGTCGACGCCGCCGCGTCCGCGCACCACGCCTTGGGCAAACGGATCGGCAACCTGAAAGCCCGTGCCGAAGATCAGGCAGTCGGCCGGATGACGCACGCCGTCGCTCGTGATGACGGCGTCTTCGTCGATGCGCTCAATCGCGCTCGTCGTCACCGACACATTTGCTCGCGACAGGGCGGGGAAGTAGTCGTTAGAAATGAGGATGCGCTTGCAGCCCATCGTGTAATCCGGCGTGAGCGTCGCGCGTAATTGCGGGTCGCGCACCTGGCGGCGCAAATGCCGCTCGGCGACTTTCTGCGCGGTCTTCATCAGCGACGGATGAACCGCGAACCCCAGCGCACGCGATTCGAGCATGCAGTACAGCGCCGAGCGCATGACCTTCTGCGTGAACGGCAGATGTTTGAAAAGCCACTGCTCGATGGGCCGCACGGCGCGGTCGGCCTTCGGCATGATCCACGGCGGCGTGCGCTGAAACAGATCGAGATGCGCGACGCGCGGCGCGATTTGCGGCACGAACTGGATCGCGCTCGCGCCCGTGCCGATCACGGCGACGCGTTTGCCTTCGAGCGGGTAGCCGTGGTCCCAATGCTGCGAGTGAAACGCGCGGCCCTTGAACGTCTCGATGCCGGGAATGTTCGGCGTCGACGCGCGCGAGAGTCCGCCCATCGCCGAAATCAGCACGCGCGCCGACCACTGCTGTCCGTTGGCAAAGCGCAGATGCCAGCGGCGGCGCGTGTCGTCGTAGATGGCGCTCGTCAGTTCATGGCCGAAACGCAGATGACGCTCGACTCCAAAGCGCCGCACACAGTCGTCCAGGTACGCGCGGATTTCCGGTTGCCGCGCGAACATGCGCGACCAGCGAGGATTCGGCGCGAACGAAAAGGAGTACACGTGCGATTGCACGTCGCATGCACAGCCGGGGTAGTGGTTGTCGCGCCATGTGCCGCCGACGGAATCGGCTTTTTCGGCGACGAGAAAATCGGTCAAGCCCGATTGCCGCAAGCGGATCGCCATGCCGAGTCCCGCGAAACCCGTCCCGATAATGGCGATGTCGGTCTCGGCAGGCGCGGACGGGTGGTCCGCCGCGGCGTCGTGGGGCATTCGTGCGTTCATCCCGTCGTCTCCCTTTTACGCTCATAACTGTTACATTGAGTGATGTAACGATAGGAGGTCGAGACGGACGATGCAAGAGGGCGGCTAGACGCCCGACTCTAGGAAGTGGTGAAACGGCGGTGGCGCAATGACGCGATGGTCGTTGCGGCGCAAAGCTCGCGCATCGGCTGACTTACTGTTTGCGCGTTTTCTTTGTGCCCGTCGGGCGCGCGATGCTCGGCTTCGCGCCGGATTCACCGAGTTTCTTCGCCATGATCGCGGCGACGCGATCGCCGAGATAATCGCCTGACGCTTCTTCCAGCGCGCGGTTCATCTCGCTTTCGACGAGCACCATCGCGAGCGGCCGCACGCGCCAGATGGCGTCGACGAGCGCGGGCACGTCGGCGGGCGGCGGAAGCGCGTCGGGATCGTAGCGGTCGAGTTGACGCACGACCAGATCCACCAGCGCCTTCGCGACCACGCTGAAATGCGGACGCGCGGCGCCGACGGCCTCGAGCAGATCGGCGAGCGGAATGCCTTCTTTCGCGAGCGTCGCCCCGGCTGCGAGCGCAGTGGGGCTCGCCGACACGAACGAGAGGCCGTCGCGTTCCAGCAGGCCGAGATCGACCGCCTTGGCAAGCGCCGCCGGCGAAGCCTTGTCGCCGAACATCTGCAGCAACTCGATCAACGAATATTTCCGCGGATGCTCGCGCGACCAGCGTCCGCCGATCGCGGTTTCGAGGCCGAGAATCGAGCGAAGATCGTGTCCTTCGTCGACGGCCTTGATCAGATCCTGGATGTTCGCGAGCGTGTAGCCGCGCGCGAGCAGATGATTGATGAGCTTCAAACGCGACACATGCGTGTCGTCGTACACGCCGACCCGGCCGCGCTTCTCAGGCGGCGCGAGAAGCCCGCGGTCCTGATACGCGCGCACGTTGCGCACGGTCGTGTCGCTCACGCGCGCGAGTTCGTCGACGGTGTATTCGTTGCGCGGCGCGGCACTCGCGGGCATGTTGGCGGGCTGTTGCGGGGCGTCGGGCGCGGGTGACGGAGGCGGTTTTGGCATGCCCGCGATTTTACCGCGCTGCGCGGAAGGCGAACCGGCTACGTTTGCTGATCGGGTGGCGTCGTGGCGCCCGCGCCCAACGTCCTTTGCATCAACGTGCTGTCGAGCCAGCGGCCATGTTTGAAACCGACTGCCTTCAACGTGCCGATCAGCTCAAAACCCAGTTGCTGATGCAGCGACAGCGAGCCGCCGCTGCCGCCGTCCGCGATGACGGCGACCATCTGGCGCCAGGGTCCGGCTTCGCATCGTTCGATCAGCGCCTGCAGCAGCACGCGGCCGAGGCCGCGTCCGCGATAGGCGTCGCTCACGTAGATCGAATCTTCGATGGTGTTGCGATACGCGGCGCGCGGGCGGTACGGCGTCGCGTAGCAATAGCCCGCAACTTCGCCGTCGATCTCGGCGACCATGTACGGCAATCCGTGGTTGCGCACGGACGCGAGACGCGTGCGCAGTTCGTCGACGGAAGGCGGGACTTCCTCGAACGACGCAACGCCGGTCAACACATGGTGCGCGTAAATGGCTTGAATCGCGGGCAAGTCGGCTTCTGTCGCGTCGCGGATCAATGGGGCGCTCGAGGCGGCGGTCGATGCCGAAGCGGAGGCGGGGAGGGTTGTACTCATAACGTATTCCAGGAGCGGCCTTGCATAGCGCTTACGGCCTGTCGTGCCGGTTCTTCCGACGAAACGTTTTACTATGCCCGCCGCGCCGCCAAATTCAAAGCCGTTCAAAAATCGTAGTACGCGAACACCGCGCGGCTCACGCCGTGCGCCGTGCAGGCGGCGCCTTCGAAAAGCGCCGCGCGCCGGCCACGCACGCAACCACCGCGACGGTCACGGCGATCATCGAGGGCGGCACCTGTTCATGCAGCAGAAGCCCCGCGAGCAGCAGTCCGAAGAACGGCTGCAGCAATTGCAGTTGGCCGACTCCCGCGATGCCGCCAGCGCGAGGCCGCGATACCAGAACACGAAGCCGATCAGCATGCTGAACAGCGACACGTACGCGAGGCCCCACAGCGCCGCATGGCTGACGCCCTCGAACGACGCGGGCCGGGTCCACCAAGCAAGCGGAAGCATCAGCGGAAGCGACAGCACCAGCGCCCACGAAATGACCTGCCAGCCGCCGAGGTGCCGCGATAGCCGCGCGCCTTCCGCATAACCGAGCCCGCACGCGACGATCGCCGCGAGCATCAGCGCATCGCCTACCGGAGACGCGTCGATGCCGTGGCGCATCGCGAACGCGACCACTGCGCCGCTGCCGAGCGCGGAAAACAGCCAGAACGCCGCTTGCGGACGCTCGCCGCCGCGCAGCACGCCGAAGATCGCGGTGGCAAGCGGCAGCAACCCGACGAATACGATCGCATGCGCCGAGCTGACGTGCCGCAGCGCGAGCGCGGTCAAGAGCGGAAAGCCGACCACGACGCCGAGCGCGACCACCACGAGCGGAATCACGTCGCGGCGCGCGGGACGCGCCTCGCGAAAGAGGAGCAGCAGCGCGAGACCGAGCGTGCCTGCAATGGTTGCGCGCGCGACCGTCAGAAACACAGGGTCGAGCCCTTGCACGGCAATGCGCGTGGCCGGCAGCGAGCCGCTGAAGATCAACACGCCTATGAACCCGCTCAGCCAGCCGTTCGTCGTCTTGTCCATTCGAAAAGTCCGTGCGCAATGAAATGAAGCCTATAGCATCCGCTCCCTGCATGAAAACGTTAAGCTACGGATCAGTACAATTCATGCAAACTGTACCGACGAAGGAGCAGTACAGATGGGCGATAGTGGAGAGAACGCCGACGGCGAAAAGCCGCAAGGCACGCGGGTTGGCATCGTCATGGACAATCTGCGTGAACGCATTGCCAGCCGCTCGCTGATGCCAGGCGCACGCGTGCCGTCGATCCGCGTGATGACGGACGCGCTCGGCGTGTCGAAGTCGACGGTGGTCGAGGCCTATGACCGGCTCGTTGCCGAAGGCGTGATCGTCGCGCGGCGCGGCTCGGGATTTTTCGTGTCGGGCCACGCGCCGCCGCTCGCGCTCGCCGATCTCGGGCCGCGTCTCGATCGCGAGGTCGATCCGCTGTGGCTCACGCGCCAGTCGTTGCAATCGGACTCAAAGGTGCTCAAGCCGGGTTGCGGCTGGATGCCGGCGTCGTGGCTGCCCGAGGACGGCGTGCGCCGCGCGTTGCGAGCGATAGCGCGCGATCCGCAGTCGCCGCTCGCCGATTACGCGAATCCGTACGGTCTGCCCGCGTTGCGTCAGCAACTCGCGTGGCGGCTCGCGCAGCACGGCGTCGACGCGCCGCCCGAGCAGATCGTGCTGACCGACGGCGGCACGCATGCGCTCGACCTCGTGTGCCGCTTTCTGCTCGAACCGGGCGACACAGTGTTGATCGACGACCCGTGCTATTTCAACTTTCAGGCGCTGCTGCGGGCGCATCGCGCGCGTATCGTCGGCGTGCCTTACACGCCGTCCGGGCCGGATCTCGCGGCCTTCGAGCGGGCGCTGATTACGCACCGTCCGCGGCTTTATGTGACCAATTCCGCGATTCATAATCCGACCGGCGCCACGCTCGCGCCGGCGATCGCGCATCGGCTGCTCAAGCTCGCGGGCGAGCACGATCTGATCGTGGTGGAGGACGATATCTTCGCCGACTTCGAAGACGAAGCCGCGCCGCGTCTCGCGGCCTTCGACGGGCTCACGCGCGTGGTGTCGATCGGCAGCTTTTCGAAAACGCTTTCGGCGGCGGCGCGTTGCGGTTATATCGCTGCGCGCGGCGAGTGGATCGAGCCGCTGATCGACCTGAAGCTCGCCACGACGTTCGGCAACGGGCAGCTTACGGCGAGCGTCGTGCATCGATTGCTGGTGGATGGGACGTACCGGCGTCATCTCGAGTCGATGCGCGCCAAGCTCGCGGATGCGATGGGCGAGACCATGCGCCGCCTCGGCTACGCCGGCCTGGAGGTGTGGACGCGACCGCACGCGGGCATGTTCGTGTGGGCGCGTCTGCCCGATTCGCTCGACGCCGCCGACGTCGCGCGTCATGCGTTAGGCGCCAATGTCGTGTTCGCGCCGGGCAATGTGTTTAGCGTCTCGCAGTCGGCTGGCGGCTATTTGCGCTTTAACGTATCGCAATGCAATCGGCCGAAAGTGTATGAAACCTTGCAGCGGGCGATGGAAAGCGCGGCCACGCGCGGCGAGCGCGAGCGGGCGTGACGGTGCATGAGGGCGCCTGTTTGCTCGCCCCCAATTCAATTCATTTGCACAGCAAAAGCAACCGCTCCTGGTTCGTACACGTGCTGCGCGGTTTTTGCGCGACCTGCGCGGCGGCAGCCGCCGCGTTGACGCTCGCGGTTCTGTTGGCGAGGCACGCACGCAGATGCTTCTCGACCGGCGGGTAATACTTCCAGCCGCGTACGAGCGTCGGCAACTCGAGCTTCACCTGTTTCCACTTCGGATGCCCATGCTCCTGCAGATTGTCGAAATTCGCGCACAGCGAGTCGGCAAAGTGATTCAGGTTGCCGACGGTATCGCGCAAGCCGTAGTCGTAAGTGACGAGGAAAGCCTTGACCGTCAGCGTCGGGACGTCTTCCTTCAGCCAGTTCGGATAGCTGGTTGCGCGGATCGTCGCCGGGAAATAGGTCTGCTTCGCGCGGGTCGTTTCCGGCGCGGCGGAATCGGCCTTTAGCAGACGGATTTGCTGCAACAGTTCCGGGTTCATGTCGTTGAACAGTTTCGCGGGCTGCCCGACGACGATGATGGCGACGTCCACTTTTTTCACGATCAGTGCGGCGAGTGCGTCCTCGTTGCTCAGATGCTGGACGTTCTGTTCGGGAATCGCCTGGCCGAACATCAGGCGATACAGCGTGGTCGCCGACTGCGCAGTGCCGCTGCCGAGCAGGCCGACGCTGATGGTTTTGTCCTTGATGTCGCTTAGCGTTTTGAGCGGCGAATCCGCGCGCACCACGACGTTTATCTCTTCGTCATAGAGCGGCATGATTAGACGCAGCGGACGAATCGCCGTACCGGCATCGGGATTGCCGGAGTTGGCCATGTCGATATACGCCTGATACACGTCGGACTGCACGAGCGCGAGCTTGACCCCCGGCTCATAGCGCATGCGCTGCACGTTCTCGGCCGAGCCCTTGGACGCGACCACGGCGAGGTCGATGCCGACGGGTTGCGCGACCCATTTGGACAGGTCCTGACCGATCTGGATATACGTGCCCCGTTCCGGGCCGGTAACGATCTTGTAGTGCGCGGGTTCGGCACTGATCAGCGAAGATGCGAGGAGCAACGCCGCTCCGAGCCATCCCGTCAAAAGTTTATGTAGCATGGTTCGCACCTATCGGTCAGTTGGCACAACCTCGTCCGTTCGATTCGGCATCCGAAATATCTGTTTGATTAGTTGGTAGTCTGACGGACGGTTTTTGCACTGGACGTCGTCTGCGAGTTGAGCGGCGCCCAGCCCGTTTCGCGGATCACGCGCTCGAGGATCGTTTTCGCGGCGTCGCTGCCGCTGTCCAGCGCGAGCGCCTCGTCTGAATGCTCGCGCGCGCAGGGCCACGACTGCTGATCGGCGCACATTTGCGCGGCGAGCAACGCGGCGTCGCGGCGCGCCGTCAACGGCTTCAATCGCGCGGCGAGAGTCTGCGCCTCGCTGCTGTCCGGTTGCAGCAATTGCACCGCGGCGAGAGCGGCTTGCGCCGCGCTGAGATCGTTGGCGGCGAATGCGGTCCGCGCTGCCTGCAACGCCTGGCCGGCATCGCGGAATTGCGGCGTGGCCGGTTTCGTTGAAGGTATCGCGATCGGCACGGCGGCCGGCAACGCCTGCGTGGTGCTTCGTATGGCGCCGGCGCTGATCGGTTTGCCAGGCACGGCGCCAACACCCGTGTTGGCCGCCTGATCCGGCGAGTATCGTGCGATGGTGCCCGTCGCTGTCCTCGCATCCTGCGCGGATTCCAAAGCCTGGTCGCCGTTGCCATGCAGGTCGCGGCTCTCGCTCAATAGCGCATAGCCGACATACGCCAGGCCCGCGGCGACAACGGCCACGCTCGCCACCACCACGTGCCGCACACGCAGACCGGCGCGCTGCACCACCTCGCCGGTTTCGGTGACGGGCAGCAACGAAGTATCCGGCGCGACGAGCGGTGAAGGCGCCGTTTGAAGACTGGCCACGGGCGCGAAATTCAATCCGGCATGTAGTGCGCCGCCAGGGAAGTCGGGCTCGCTGAATGTCGGCACGGTGAAGCTGTCGTGCAACGTCGACATGTTCAGTGTATTCAGCGTTTTCGGCCTGCTTTCATGCAACGCGCTGCGGGTAGACGCGTCGTCATCGAGCGGATGAAAAGCGCCGCAATACGGGCAGTGTTCGAGTTGCCGGTAGAGGGCGCCGCCACATCGGTTGCAGGGCGTCGGAAATTGATGGCCAGCTAAGGTTTGAGTGGACATGCTATGGCTCCACCTGTGGAAAACAATGCCGTTACGGCATGCTCCCGATCGCGTTTGAGGCGGGGTTGGCGTCCGCGGAAACCACGATCTACATGCGCCAGAGAGTCCGGGCATGCACGAAGAGAACGTTGCATGCCGTCGTTTTCAATATGTGGCGTTTCGAGACGCGCGTCAATGGACGATCGACCCTATGTTATGTGCGCTACCGCACATTACCAGGTAGGACGAATGATCGTGCATGTGAGGAAGACGAGCGCGCGCCGCTTTTTTTATGCTATTGGCGCGCCGCTCGAAGATGAATTTCGGGCGCTTGCAACTAACGTTGGCATTAAGCGACCGACAGAGAAGAAGCGCAATGCGATTACTTACTGCTTGCGCAGCGGATGATCTTTCAGCAGCCACGCGCATGCGAACGCAAGCAGCACCACGCACGCCGCTGACAGATACACCATATGCAGCGCGCCTGCGAATGCCTGCAGATAGTCGGCGCGCAATGCGTCGGGCAACTGGTGAATCGCCGCGGGTCCGAGTGCGTGGGGCAATTGGGTGTCCGGTGGAATCAGCTTTTCGAGCCGCGCGGCAAGGCCGTTTGAAAACACGGCGCCGAACGCCGCGACGCCGACCGAGCCGCCGATCGAACGAAACAACGTCGCGCCCGATGTGGCCACGCCCACATGTTTGAACTCCACCGTGTTTTGCACGGCGAGAATCAGCACCTGCATCACCATGCCGAGACCGCAACCGAGAATGCCCATGTCGAGATACATCACATGAATCGGCGTGTCGATCTGCAAGCGCGCGAGCAGCAACATCGCGACTGAGACCAGCAGCGTGCCGGCAATCGGGAACATGCGATAACGGCCAATTTTGCTGATCGTGCGGCCAGTCACCATCGACATGACGAAGAGGCCGCCCATCATTGGCAGCATTTGCATGCCGGCTTCTGTCGGCGTGGAGTTCTTCACCACTTGCAGATAAAGCGGCAGGAACGTGACGGCGCCGAACATCGACACGCCGACGATAAAACCGATCAGACTGCTCACGACGAACGTGCGCTGCCTGAACAGTTCGAGCGGCATGATCGGCTCGACGGCGGTGCGCTCCTCGTGGATGAAACCCCAGATCGCGACGAGCCCCATCCCGAGCGTGAACCAGAGTTCCGGCGACGACCACGGCAACGTCGTGCCGCCCTCGCTCGTGAAGAGGATGATGCAGGTCAGCGCGCCCGCGAGAAACGTGGCGCCCATGTAGTCGATGGTGTGCTTGACGTGACGCACGTGCGGCTTGAACACTGCGCCGATCACCGCGAGCGCGACAATGCCGAGTGGCAGGTTGATGTAGAAAATCCAGCGCCATGTGAGGTGTTCGACGAGAAAGCCGCCGAGCAACGGCCCGACCACGGTTGCAAGACCGAACACGCCGCCGAACACGCCTTGATAGCGGCCGCGCTCGGCCGGCGGAATCACATCTGCGATAGCGGCCATCGTCACGACGAGCAGGCCGCCGCCGCCGAGTCCTTGCAACGCGCGCAACACGATGAGCTGAGTCATGTCCTGAGCGATGCCGCACAACGCGGAGCCCACGAGAAAGAGTCCGATGGCGGTTTGCAGCACGATCTTGCGGCCGAACAGATCGCCGAGCTTGCCGTAGAGCGGCACGACGATAGTCGAGCTGAGCAGATAAGCCGTCACGACCCACGACAGATTATTGAGCCCGCCCAATTCGCCGACGATGGTCGGCAACGCCGTCGACACGATGGTCTGGTCGAGCGCCGCAAGCAGCATGACGAGCAGCAGCGCGGGGAACAGCAGGCGAATCGGCGGATGGCCGGCGGCTTGCGCGTCCGCCTGATTTTTCGCCTGCCTGTCTTGCCGCGAACCGGCGTGCGGCTCAGCGTTCAGCACGCGCTCGGGTTGTGTGATAGTGGACTCTTGCATGGGGGCGTATTGAAATTAATTAATGCAGAAATTAATATATGCGACATCCGGTCGCGCGTCAAACACGAGAGCAATGAAAAGGACTTCGTCGGTGGGCAAGAAGATGAGCGGTGGGAAGGCGGGCGCGAGTAGCGCGGGCGCGGCCAGGGTGCGCAAGAGCGCGACGCGCGGTGCGGGCGTCGCAGGCGGTGCTGTGCGCGGTGCTGCGGCAAAGGCAGCGACGGCCGCGCCGGCAGCCGCGCCGCAAGACGTTGCCGCGCGACGGCCTGGCCGCCCTTCGGGCGCGGCGCGCGGAGCACAGCAGCGCGACCGTCTGCTCGACGCGGCGCTCGAGCTGTTCGCGCGCCAGGGCATCGTCGATACGACGCTCGGCGAGATTGCCCGCGAGGCCGGTTTCACGCCGGCGATGATGCATTACTACTTCAAGACGCGTGAGCAACTGCTCGACGTGTTGATCGACGAACGTATCGGACCGTTGCGCGCGGGTCTCGGCGTGCCATTCCAGGAGCATGCCGACGATCCCGTCGCGGCCATCACGCAGCTTGCGCAGCGGATGGTGCGGGGGGCGGTGGAGCATCCGTGGTTTCCGTCGTTATGGGTGCGCGAAGTCATCAGCGACAGCGGTTTGTTGCGGCAGCGCATGCACGAGCGTTTCGGCGACACGAACCAGAAGATGTCGCTTGCCGCTATCGAACGATGGCAGAAAGAGGGGCTTCTCAATGCGGCGCTCGAACCGTCGTTGATGTTCGTCACGCTGCTCGGGCTGACGGTCTTGCCGCTCGCCACGTCGAAGCTGTGGCGCAACGATCCGAAGCGCCGCCAGGTCGGCGGTGACGAAATCGCGCGCCACGCGGTCGCGCTGCTCACCCAGGGGATTGGTCCGAAGAAAGCTCAGTGAGCTGATTAAAAACCATAACGCGCAACCGGTTCGCGCACGTTACGTTGCACCGATGCGCGGCACATAACGTGCTACCGATGGGATGAACGCGAACGCTGCGCAACGGGGCTGCGGGCGTCGCACAAAAATCTGCGGAAAGACGAAAAGAAGCCGCGGCGGCGAGCTACGTGCGGAGCATCGCACGCGCTGTCGCGGGAATCGGGTGCCGGCACCGGTCGTCCTCGCAAGGACTCCGGGAGCCGTTTTTTCATTGGCGTGCAATTTTGGCGCGTTATGGTGCGCGCGTTGCAGGGACCCTTGTTTACAATCGTGCGCTTTCCTGCAACTCGGCACCTGAAATCGAGTCGGAACCATGAACAGCAACATCGCGGCCGCACAAAACGGCGGCAAGCAGCAAAACCAGCATAGTCAGCAGGGCGACACGTTGGCCAAGCCTGACGGCCTAACCGGATTTTTAGAGCA
>NZ_ABLD01000028.1 GCF_000172415.1 Paraburkholderia graminis C4D1M | reverse complement strand
GTTCCAGCATGCGCATACCGATTTCCTGGTGAGCCATTTCGCGGCCACGGAAACGCAACGTGATTTTCGTCTGTCGCCGTCTTCGAGAAAGCGAATGAGGTTGCGCAGTTTGACGTTGTAGTCACGTCGTCAGTGCCCGGGCGGAATTTGACTTCCTTGACTGAACGATCTTCTGCTTGAGCTTGGCCTCGTGCTGCTTCTTCGCTTCCGAGTACTTGAACTTGCCGTAGTCCATCAAGCGGCAAACCGGCGGAACCGCTTGCGGCGCGATTTCCACCAGATCCACGTCTTGCTGTTCCGACATGCGGAACGCATCAGCGAGTTTCACGATGCCGAGCGGTTCGTTCTCGACTCCGACCAGACGCACCTCGGGTGCCGTAATTTCACCGTTGATGCGGTGCGCAGACTTATCAGTAGCGATGTTACGTTTCCTCTAAAAATTAAAAAAACGAGCCGGGCTGCCAAGTGGCTCAGTTGAACGACTGCACGTCCAGGCGCAGACGCTCAATGAAGGTATCGGCAGGCATCACGCCAAGGTCGACACCACCACGGGCACGCACGGCTACCGTTTGGGCTTCACGCTCCTTGTCGCCGACCACAAGCAGGTACGGCACCTTCTCAAGCGTGTGCTCACGTATTTTATAGCTAATCTTCTCGTTGCGCAAATCGGCCTCTACTCTAACCCCTTGTTTTTGCAACGATTGGGCTAGAGACTGGGCGTATTCGGCCTGACTTTCGGCGATATTCATCACCACCACCTGCATCGGCGCAAGCCACGCGGGCATTGCACCGGCATGGTGCTCGATCAGAATGCCGAGAAAGCGCTCCATTGATCCGACGATTGCCCGATGCAGCATGATGGGCCGGCGACGGCTGTTGTCTTCCGCGACGTACTCCGCGCCGAGACGCTCCGGCAGCACCATGTCGAGCTGCAGCGTGCCGCATTGCCACGAGCGGCCGAGCGCGTCCTTGATGTGATATTCCACCTTCGGACCGTAGAACGCGCCTTCGCCCGGCAGTTCTTCCCACGTCACGCCGCACGCGGTCAGCGCTTCGCGCAGGCCCTGCTCCGCGCGATCCCACGTTTCGTCCGTGCCGGCGCGCGCATCAGGGCGCAGCGACAGCTTGATCTCGACATGATCGAAGCCGAAGTCGCTGTACACGCTCATGGCGAGCGTATTGAAAGCGATCGACTCGCTGATGAACTGGTCTTCCGTACAGAAAATGTGTGCGTCGTCCTGCACGAACCCGCGCACGCGCATCAAGCCATGCAGCGCGCCCGACGATTCGTTGCGGTGGCACGAGCCGAACTCCGCGTAACGCAGCGGCAGATCCCGATATGAGCGCAAGCCGTGGTTGAACACCTGCACGTGACCGGGGCAGTTCATCGGCTTGATCGCGTAGTCGCGCTTTTCCGATTCCGTCGTGAACATGTTTTCACGATAGTTCTGCCAGTGGCCCGACGCCTCCCACAGCGACCGGTCCATGATCATGGGCGTCTTGATCTCCAGATAGCCGGCGTCGTTCACGCGGCGGCGCATGTACTGCTCGACCTGCTGCCACAACGTCCAGCCGCGCGGATGCCAGAACACCATGCCCGGCGACTCGTCCTGCATGTGAAACAGGTCAAGCTGCTTGCCGAGCTTGCGGTGATCGCGTTTTTCCGCTTCCTCGAGCATGTGCAGATACGCTTCCTGGTCTTCTTTCTTCGTCCAGGCCGTACCGTAAATGCGCTGCAACTGCTCGTTCTTCGAGTCGCCGCGCCAGTAAGCGCCCGCGACCTTCATCAGCTTGAAGACCTTGAGCTTGCCGGTGGACGGCACGTGCGGACCGCGGCACAGATCGGTAAAGCCGCCGTGCGAGTACAGCTTGATTTCGTCGGTAGCGGGAATCGACTCGATGATCTCCGCCTTGTACTTCTCGCCGATGCTCTTGAAGTAGTCGACCGCTTCGCCGCGCGACACGACGCGGCGCGAAACCGGCTCGTCTTTCTTCGCGAGTTCCTGCATGCGCTTTTCGATCTTTTCGAGATCTTCGGGCGTGAAGGGACGGCTGTAGGCGAAGTCGTAGTAAAAGCCGTTGTCGATCACCGGACCGATGGTGACCTGCGCTTCGGGATACAGGTCTTTCACCGCGTACGCGAGCAAATGCGCCGTGGAGTGCCGAATGATGTCGAGACCGTCTGCGTCTTTTTCGGTGATGATGGCCAGCGACACGTCGTGGTCGATCAACGTGGACGTATCGACGAGCTCACCGTCGATCTTGCCGCCGAGCGCGGCCTTCGCGAGGCCGGGGCCGATGGACGCGGCCACTTCGGCGACGGTCACCGGATGCTCGTACTGTCGAACAGAACCGTCAGGCAGACGTATCGAAACCATTGCGTTCTCCGTGATGCCGACCGGCGGCGGCAGATACAACCATCAAACAAGCCAAAAAAAATGCGGCCCCGCTTTCGAGGGGCCGCATTCACATTTCCTGCAAACTGCACTGGCGAAAGTGGTCCTCGACTAGCGTCGCTCCGAAGTGGTTTCGGTCAACGTTCGCGGTGTCATAACCGTATTCGCCTTTTGCGCCGAGGCGCTTACTGCAGTTTGCGAAACCCCGGCTACGCCGGAATTTCACTTTCGTTGGTAGGCTCGATTGGACTCGAACCAACGACCCCCACCATGTCAAGGTGGTGCTCTAACCAGCTGAGCTACGAGCCTGAAGAAACGAGATTATATGGAGCACCACACTGCTTGGCAAGTACTTTTATGCACCGACTTTAAATCCGCTACTGCCCATCATTTCATGACTCGCGCGATAACCGCATGAGTCCATCAACACACCGCGCTTTCACCCTTTACGCGATGCGCGCACGACACCAGTCACTTCGCCGAGCAGCGTGCAGGCGCGCTGGATTTGCGCGGCACTCGACACCTCGACGGTGAATTGCATGAACGCGGCATTGCGGCGCGTCTGCGTCTTCACGCCGATCACATTCATCTTCTCTCTCGCGAACACTTCCGAGATGTCGCGCAGCAGTCCCTGGCGG
Source organism: Paraburkholderia graminis C4D1M (assembly GCF_000172415.1). Lineage (GTDB taxonomy): Bacteria > Pseudomonadota > Gammaproteobacteria > Burkholderiales > Burkholderiaceae > Paraburkholderia > Paraburkholderia graminis. Next base: position 59,030 of record NZ_ABLD01000028.1, on the reverse strand, counting down.
TCGGTCGCCTCGATCGACAGATCAACCGGATAGACCGACTGCCCGCGCCCGCTCATCACATCCGCGGACCATGCGGTTTGCAGCACCCGCTCCGGCGCACGCTCGGCCATGCGCATGAACGTCGGGCAATCGCTACGGTGAATCGACATGCCCTTGCCGCGCGTCACGAAGCCCGAGATGTCGTCGGGCGGCGCAGGCCGGCAGCAGCGCGCGAGCTGCGTGAGCAACGCGTCGACACCGACCACCAGCACGCCCGTCGACGCGCCGCGCGCCACGCTCGCTCCGCTGCTGCGCTTCTCGAATTGCTCCGGCGCCTCGACCACCGGCTCCGGCGGCGGCGCATCGTGCAGCGCCTGCTCGACGAGCCGCAGACTGAACTCTTCCTTGCCCACGACGGAGAAGAGATCGTCGGTGGTCTTGAAGCCGAGCTTGGCGGCAAGCTGATCCAGATTGACCGACGTCTTGCCCTCGCGCTGCAAGGTCTTTTCGACCATCGCGCGGCCGCTTGCGATGTGCTCCTGCAACTCGACCGCATTGAACCAGGCGCGCACCTTCTGACGCGCGCGCGGGCTATGCAGATAGCCGAGCTGCGGATTCAACCAGTCGCGCGACGGACCGCCCTCCTTCACCGCGACGATCTCGACCGTCTGACCGTTTTGCAACTGCGTGTTCAGCGGCACCATCGCGCCGTCGACGCGCGCGCCGCGGCACCGATGCCCCAGCTCGCTATGCAGGTGATAAGCAAAGTCCACCGGCGTCGCGCCATGCGGCAACGCGATCACCCGGGCTTGCGGCGTGAGCACGTAGATGTGGTCGTCGTCGAGCGTGGCCTGGCGCAGTTGTTCCCACGGTTGCGCCGCGCGCTTTTCGCCGTGCTCGCCCTCGGACACATCGTCTTTCCATGCGAGCAATTGACGCAGCCACGCGATCTTCTCGTCGTACTTCTCATTGGCCGCGAACTGGCCGCCGTAACCGCGCGTGCCGGCCTCCTTGTAGCGCCAGTGCGCGGCCACGCCGTATTCGGCGAAGCGATGCATTTCGTGCGTGCGGATCTGCACTTCGAACGCGCGGCCGTCGTCGCCGATCACGACTGTGTGCAGCGACTTGTAGCCGTTCGGCTTGGGCCGCGAGATGTAGTCGTCGAACTCTTTCGGCACCGGTTGCCACAGGTTGTGCACGATACCGAGCACGGTGTAGCAGTCCTTGATGTCCGGCACGATCACGCGAAACGCGCGCACGTCGTAGAGTTCCGCGAAGTCCAGCTCCTTGCCGCGCATCTTGCGCCAGATGCTGAAGATATGCTTCGGGCGCCCGCTCACTTCCGCGCGAATGTTGGCGGCGGCGAGTTCCTGCTGCAGGCGTTCAATGGCCTGCGCCACATAACTTTCGCGCTCGACGCGCTTCTCATCCAGCAGCTTGGCGATGCGCTTGTAAACCGCCGGTTCCTCGAAGCGGAACGCGAGGTCCTCGAGTTCCCACTTCAGTTGCCAGATGCCCAGACGGTTCGCGAGCGGCGCATAAATGTCGAGCGTTTCGCGCGCCACATCCGGCGACGGCGTGAGCTTGGCCGCCGCGTAATAGCGCAGCGACTGCAGCCGCGACGCGAGCCGGATCAACACCACGCGAATGTCCTGCGCGAACGCGAGCAGCATCTTGCGCAATGCCTCGACCTGCGCGCGCCGTGCGGCCTGCGCGTCGCGCCCCGCTTCGGGCATCGTGTTCTGTGCGGCGCGCAAGCTCACGGTGCCAAGGCGCAGCAGCTTGCGCACGTCGCTGACCAGTTGCGCGACTTCTTCGCCGAAGTTGTCGGCGATCACGCGTTCGGGGTCCTGCAAATGCGGCGTCAACGCGAACAACGCCGCTGCCAGCACGGCCGCCGGATCGACATTGAGCGTGCGCATGATGGACGCGGTGCCTGCCGCGTGATCCGCCAGCAATTCGCCCGATGACAGACGCACCTCGCCCGCATGCAGCCGTACGAATGCCATCGCTTCGTCGAAAGACGGGAGGGGATGCGGCGCGTTCGTAACGGTTTCGGTATTCATGGTGCGCGGCCCAGCGGGCCCTGGCAAATCAACGGAATTTCAACTACGACTGCACGATGCTGCGTTGCTTGGTGCGTCGCTTATCTGCGTCGCCCAACTGCGTTGCTTAGCTACGCTGCGCCGCGACCACGACGATTTCAACGAGGCACTTCGGATTCGCGAGCTTCGCTTCGACCGTCGCGCGCGGCGGCGTCGCGCCTTGTGCGACCCACTCGTCCCACACCGCGTTCATGCCGGCGAAATGCACCATGTCCGAGATGTAGATCTGCACGGACAGCAGATGCGATTTATCGCTGTTGACCTCGGCCAGCAGGCGGTCGATGTGGCCGAGCACTTCGCGCGTCTGCCCCGTGATGTCCTGATCCGCATCTTCGGCGATCTGGCCGGCCAGGTAGACCGTGCCGTTGTGCACGGCGATTTCCGAGAGGCGCTTACCAACATGGTGACGAATGACTGCCATGGAGAATCCTGACGTAGATAGAAGAAGGTTGAATGGAAATGCCGCTTGCATGACCCGAAAGCGTCACGCGGAACTGCATATTATGACGCGTCGTTGCCGGGGCCGATAAAGAACCGCTTCGCAATGTCGATCTGATCCGCCGACAGAAACGCCGGCGCATGCCCGACGCCGCCAATCTCGACGCTCGACACGTCGCGCCCGGTCTCGACCATCTTCGCGACCGTCTCGCGCGACAGCAAATCGGACTGCTCGCCTCTCACCACCAGCACCGGTCCCTGGAACGACGCCAGCGAATGCCATAGCGCGGCCTCGCCGAGTTTCGCGGCTTCTTCGGTGGTCGCGGCGAAGGGCTGCGCGATGCGCGGATCGTAACGAAACAGCCACGTGCCGTTCTCCTCGCGCAAGAGCGGCGTATTGATCTCGCGCCATTCGTCCGGCGTGAGCGGGCCGAAGGTTGTCGCAAGAAACGCCGCGTGATCGATGCCTTGCTGCAGCGACTCGAAACGCACGGGCTTGCCGAGATAGTCGCCGATACGCTTGACCGCTTCCGGCTCGAGATGCGGCCCCACGTCGTTCAACAACAGCTTGCGGATCGGCGTCTCAGGAAGGCCCGCCAGACCGAGCCCGATCAGGCCACCCATCGACGTGCCGAACCAGTCGACCGTTTCCACGTCCAGCCGGGCAATCAGCGTGACCATGTCGGCGACATACTGCGGCACGCTATATAGATTGGGGTTGGCAAGCCACGATGACAAGCCCCGGCCCGCCACGTCCGGACACACCACACGGTACGTGCCGGCGAATTGCGCGGCCAGCCGGTCGAAGTCGCGCCCCGAGCGGGTCAGGCCATGCACGCACAACAGCACGCGCGGATTGTCCGGATCGCCCCACTCCGTGTACGCAATACGATGCAGGCCCGCGGCGCTCGCGCACTGCACATAACGTTGGCGCGGCGTGGGCCGCTCACCGGCGAAGGCTGTCGTTGCAGTCATCTGGGGTCCTTGCAAAAGCGCTGCGGATTGAGCTTGCGTGCGGGCGCGAATGCTGCGAAAGACCGCCCGCGTCGAATCTTCAAATGATTGCTTCGGACGATTGTAAACCGCTTTGCCGCGTGACAAGGATCGTCCAAACGGCATAGGACGAACGACCCAAAACATCCGCCGCATAAGACAAAAGCGGACGAGACTCACGCCTCGCCCGCTTTCTTGCATGCTTCACACAACGCGAACAATCAACGCCGCCAGCCAGCGCCTATACGTCAGGCCGGCAGCGCCATCAACAACCGCGTATCAGCTAACCGCGCTCACATCCAGCGGCGCGCCTGTCTTTGCCTTGATCTCGTCGACGCTCACGCCCGGCGCCAGTTCGGTCACCTTCAAGCCGTCGTCAGTGACTTCGATTACGCCGAGGTCGGTGATGATCTGATCGACCACGCCCACGCCCGTCAACGGCAGCGTGCATTCTTCGAGGATCTTGTGCTGATCGCCCTTCGCGACGTGCTCCATCAGCACAACCACGCGCTTGACGCCCGCGACCAGATCCATCGCGCCGCCCATGCCCTTGATCATCTTGCCGGGGATCATCCAGTTGGCGAGATCGCCCTTCTTGCTGATCTGCATGGCGCCGAGAATCGCCAGGTTGATGTGGCCGCCGCGGATCATCGCGAATGAATCCGCCGACGAGAAAATCGAAGAGCCCGGCAGCGTGGTCACCGTCTGCTTGCCCGCGTTGATGAGGTCGGCGTCGACTTCGTCTTCGGTCGGCGAGGGGCCGATGCCGAGCAGGCCGTTCTCCGACTGCAGCCACACTTCGACGCCCGCCGGAACGTGGTTCGCCACCAGCGTCGGCAGGCCGATGCCGAGGTTCACATAAAAGCCGTCCTGCAATTCCTTCGCCGCGCGCGCGGCCATTTCGTCACGAGTCCATGCCATGATCAGTCTCCTTTCGCGCGGACGACGCGTTGTTCGATGCGTTTTTCCGGATGCGCATTCAGCACGATGCGCTGCACGAAGATGCCCGGCGTGTGAATCGCGTCCGGATCGAGTTCGCCGACTTCGACGATCTCTTCGACTTCCGCGACCGTGATCTTGCCGGCCATCGCGCACATCGGATTGAAGTTGCGCGCGGTGCGGCGATAGATCAGGTTGCCCGACTTGTCGGCCTTCCATGCCTTGACGAGCGCGACATCCGCAGTCAGCGAATGTTCGAGCACGTAGTGGTTCTCGCCGAATTGCCGCGTTTCCTTGCCTTCGGCGATCAGCGTGCCGTAGCCGGTGTTGGTGAAGAACGCCGGAATGCCCGAGCCGCCCGCGCGCAGTTTCTCGGCGAGCGTGCCTTGCGGCGTGAATTCGAGCTCGAGTTCGCCGGCCAGATACTGGCGCTCGAACTCCTTGTTCTCGCCGACATACGACGAAATCATTTTCTTGATCTGGCGCGTCTCGAGCAGCAGACCGAGACCGAAGCCGTCGACGCCCGCGTTGTTGCTGATGCACGTAATGCCCTGCACCTTCGTATCGCGCAACGCGGCGATCAGCGCCTCGGGAATGCCGCACAGGCCAAAGCCGCCGACGGCGAATGTCTGCCCGTCCTTGACGATGTCTTTCAGCGCCTCGGCGGCGCCTGGATAGACCTTGTTCATCAGTATGTCCCTTCCTTTATGGAAACCCGAAACCGGTTTATTGCGGCTGATACGACGCGTACAGGCCGAGGCCCGACACGTCATTCTAGTCATCCGGGAGACGCATCGCGTGGAGAGAGGACAAAGCCTCGCGCACGCGCGCTCACGGACGCTTCACCGCGTTCTCATGTGCCCGAAAGAGTACGCTCGCCGCGCCATGCGGCACAATACGCAAAAATACATAAGTACTTGCCGCCAGCCCATGCCCGCCCTGGATTATCAAACCGCTTTTCATCTCGCGCCGATCGGGCTCGTGCTGTCGCGTGAACGCATTATCGAAGACTGCAATGACGAGCTCGCGTCGATCTTCGGCTGCCCGCGCGAGGCGCTGATCGGCCAGTCGTTTCAGATTCTGTATCCGTCGGCGGACGAATTCGAGCGGATCGGCGCACGCATTCCGCCGATCATGACCGCGCAAGGCAGCTACGCCGACGACCGCATCATGAAGCGCGCCAACGGCGAACTGTTCTGGTGCCACGTGACGGGCCGCGCGCAGCGGCGCACCGACCCGCACGCGGCGGGCGTCTGGACGTTCGAGGATCTGAGCGCGACGCGGCGCGTGGCGGTCGAATTGACGCCTCGCGAACGGGAAATCGCCGCGCAACTGGTGACGGGAAAAACCAGCAAGCAGATTGGCCGCGCGCTCGCCATCAGCCCGCGCACGGTGGATGTGTACCGCGCGCGCCTGATGCGCAAATACGATACGGGGAACGCGACGGAGTTGTTGCAGCGGCTGCTTGGGCACTGAGTCGGAGACAGACCGCGCTCCGAACGTCGCCCCTCGCGAACTTAAGCCGCGCGCTCGGCCGTTTTCACCAGAGCCGCACGCTCGATCGTTGCGCGCAGCAGATCGGGAACCGGCACCGACTTGCCGGCCGCGTAGTCGATCCACACACAGCGCGCGGCGCCGCGCGCATAAACCGTGTTCGGATCGTCCGCGCGCACCAGCTCGAAGCCGGTGTCGAAGCTGCTGCGGCCCGGCGTCGCGACGCTCATGCGGCCGATCACGTCGCCGGGATAATGCAGTTGCTTGAGAAATTCCATCGACGCATTGACGATCACCGGCCCCTGCCCGTCCGCCTGACTGCCGCTCAGCCCCAACTGCTCGAACCAGGAAATACGCACCTGCTCCATGTAGCGGAAATAGACCGTGTTGTTCACATGGCCGAATGCGTCCATGTCGCCCCAGCGGATCGGCATCGACATCTCAAAGACTGCGTGAAAATCGCTCATTGTGCTTCTGCTCTTCCCGCTTCTTAAGTGATTGAATCCTGCCTGAAACGAGTGAAAGTCACGCGAGGCCGAAGCCGTCGTCGGCGGCGATCACCGAGCCGTTGATGAACTGCGATTCGTCGGCCGCCAGCAGCAGCAACAGGCCGTCGAGATCCTCGGGCTTGCCGACGCGATGGCGCGGCAACATCGACACGAGCTTTTGCCCCTGCTCGGTCGACCAGTGATGATGATTGATTTCCGTGTCGATATAGCCAGGACAGATCGCGTTCACATTGATGCCGTGCTTGCCCCATTCGAGCGCCATCGCTTTCGTCATGTGGACGACGGCGGCCTTGCTCATCGAGTAAAGGCCGATTTGCGGCAGCACGCGCAGCCCCGCCATCGACGCGATATTGATGATCCGGTACGACGGTTTCTGCGCATTGTTGCCGCGCATGATCATGCGCTTGGCCACTTCCTGCGCGACGAAAAACGCGCCGCGCGTATTCGTATCGAACACGTACTCGAAGTCCGCGGGCGTGACTTCGGAGAGCTTCTGCGTGGTCGACACGCCCGAGTTGTTCACCAGAATGTCGATGGTGCCGGCTTCGGTCTCCGCGTGCGCGACCGCCGACTTGATGCTCTGATAATCGGTTACGTCCAGCGAGACGACATGCGCCGCGCCGCCCGATGCCTCGATTTCGGCGCGCAGTTCCTTGAGCCGCTCGGTGCGCCGGCTCGCCAGCACGACCTTGGCGCCGGCCTGCGACAACACCTGCGCAAAGCGCTTGCCCAACCCGCTCGACGCGCCGGTTATCAACGCGACCTTGCCTTCCAGATTGATCGAACGGCCCATTGTGGTTCCTTGTTCGGTTGTAGTTACGAATGCGGTTGTCAGTCGCGGCCCGCGCTGCACTCGGGTCAATACCGTATCACGAGAATAGAACGCTCGTGCTAATCTCCGTCGATGCGGTTGCAGTGCAAGAATCCATCGCCCACAATACGATCCCGAAAAAAGCATTCTAACGGTAAGAGGAGCATCAATGACCCCCGCAAGTCTCATCGAGCAGTACGGCCCGCGCGAGTCGATGGAATACGACGTCGTGATCGTCGGCGGCGGCCCGGCAGGCTTGTCCGCGGCGATCCGCCTGAAGCAGCTCGCGGCCGGCAAGGGCGTCGAGCTTGGCGTCTGCGTGCTGGAAAAGGGCTCGGAGATCGGGGCGCACATCCTCTCCGGCGCGGTGATGGACCCGCGCGCGCTGAATGAACTGATTCCCGACTGGAAGGAAAAAGGCGCGCCGCTGACGGTCGACGTGACCGAAGACCGCTTCCTGTTCCTCACCGAAACGGGTTCGAAAAGCGTGCCGAACTGGGCGCTGCCGGACAATTTCAAGAACCACGGCAACTACGTGATCAGCCTCGCGAACGTCACGCGCTGGCTGGGGCAGCAGGCGGAAGCACTGGGCGTCGAGATTTTCCCCGGCTTTCCGGCGGCCGAAGTGCTCTATAACGACGACGGTTCCGTCAAGGGCGTCGCGACCGGCAACCTCGGCATTGGCAAGGACGGCCAGCCGACCGAGAACTTCCAGCTCGGCATGGAGCTGCACGCCAAATACACGCTCTTCTGCGAAGGCGCGCGCGGGCATCTCGGGCGTCAGTTGAACGACAAATTCAGGTTGCGCGACGGCGTCGATCCGCAGGTCTACGGCATCGGCATCAAGGAACTGTGGGAGATCGATCCGGCCAAGCATAAGCCTGGGCTCGTGATGCACACGGCCGGCTGGCCTTTGCAAACGGACACGTACGGCGGCTCGTTCCTCTATCACATGGACAACAACCAGGTGGTGGTCGGCTTCGTGGTGGGTCTCGGCTACACGAATCCGTATCTGTCGCCGTTCGAGGAATTCCAGCGCTACAAGACGCATCCGGCGATCCGCCAGTTCCTCGAAGGCGGCAAGCGCGTGTCGTATGGCGCGCGCGCGATCACCGCAGGCGGCCTGATGTCGCTGCCGAAGCTGGTGTTTCCGGGCGGCGCGCTGGTCGGCGACGATGCGGGCTTCCTGAACGCATCGCGCATCAAGGGTTCGCATGCGGCGATCAAGACCGGCATGCTCTCTGCCGACGCCGCGTTCGAAGCCGTGCAGGCCGGTCGTCATAACGACGAACTCGCGGCTTATCCGGAGAGCTTCAAGACTTCGTGGCTGCATACCGAGTTGTACCGCGCCCGCAATTTCAAGCAGTGGATGAGCAAGGGCCTGTACCTGGGCACGCTGATGGTCGGCATCGAGCAGAAGCTGCTGGGCGGCAACGTGCCGTGGACGCTGCATCACCAGCATTGGGACCACGAGATGCTGAAGCCCGCGTCGCAATGCACGCCGATCGAGTATCCGAAGCCGGATGGCAAGCTCACGTTCGACCGCTTGTCTTCGGTGTTCATCTCGAACACGAATCACGAGGAGAACCAGCCCGCGCATCTGACGCTGAAGGACCCGACGGTGCCGGTGAACGTGAACTGGCAGACGTATGCGGGCCCGGAAGCGCGTTATTGCCCGGCTGCGGTGTATGAGTTCGTGAAGAACGACGACGGCGGCGAACGGCTCGTCATCAACGCGCAGAACTGCGTGCACTGCAAGACGTGCGACATCAAGGACCCGACGCAGAACATCGTGTGGGTGACGCCGGAAGGCGGCGGCGGGCCGAACTATCCGAACATGTAAGGTCGGGATTTATAGCTTCAAGGCGCAGGCGGCCCACGCCTGCGCTGCGAAAGCAATGGCGTCAGCCGCGCGCCATCCGTTCGATACGTTCGCGCACCTGCGCGACCACCGGCGCCCACGCACCCACCGTGGGTTGCCTGAACAGTTCGATCGAATCGTACCAGGGCGTAGCCGCCGAATCGCTGCCCCAGAACCACGCCGATACATGGTCGATCATCAAACAGGTCGGCACGCCGAGCGCGCCGGCCAGATGAGCCGGCCCGCTGTCGATCGTGACCATCAGGTCGAGATTCGCCAGCAACGCGGCGACGTCGTCGAATCCGGACTGGAAATGATGCGTGAGGTCCACGACGTCGAGGCCCTTCGCACGCCACTGCGCGACGGTCTCGCCACGTCCCGGCGACAGCGCGAAATACGTCACGCCCGCGACATCCAGTAACGGTTCCAGTTGTTCCGCCGGCACCGACCGTCGCGCGTCGCGAATATGGTCGGGATTGCCGTTCCACACCAGCCCGACCTTGCGATTGCCGCCAGGCTTTCCGGCGATGCACGCTTCTACGCGATCCCGCCACACCTGCACATGCTGCAGGTCGGCGCTCAGATAAGGCGCGCCCCAGCCGCTCGCATCCACAATGCCGAGGCGCAGCGGCAAGCTCATTAGCCCGCAATGGAAATCAGGCTGCGTTTCAAGGCTCGTTTCGAGCCGCAGATCCGCGGGCAACGTCCGTTCGAAGAGATGCCGCAACGGCCCGTCGTGACCGAAGATCACAGTGCCGCCCTCGCGCCGCGCACGCTCGGCGAGAAGCGGCAAAAAGCGCACTGCCCACAGACAATCGCCGTTGCCCTGCTCGCCGTACACAACCAGCGTCTTGCCCGTCAGCGGCTCGCCTTGCCAGTGCGCGCTGATCGCGGCGAGCGCCTGCTGCGCGTTGTTCAACTCGCCAGCAAACGCGTTGCGCGACTCGTAATGCGCCCAGCCTTCGGCAAAACGTCCATTGCGGATCTCGAGTTCCGAAAGGTCGAACCACGCATGCGCGTTTTCCGGCGACGACGCGAGCACCTGACGCAGCAAGGCTTCCGCTTCCGCGAAACGCGACTGCTCCTTCACGCACAACGCGAGCTTGTGAAGCGCCACCGGATTGCCGGGCACGACGCGCACCGCTTCGCGCAGCAACTGCTCGGCGGTAGTGAAGTCGTCGCGATACTGAACGGCCGCCGCGCGCCAGACCAATGCGTTGGCATCGGCGGGATTTTGCGCAAGCAGCAGCGCGGTCGCGGATTCGACAAGCGCCCAATCGCGCACGATGAACGCGGTCTGCGCAATCGTGTGAAGCAGCGTTGGCTCGCAGGCCGGCTCGGCCTGATAGGCGCGCACAAGCGCCACGAGCGCTTCGCGTTGCAGCGCCTTGTCGCGGCCCGCGTGCTGCAGCAGCGCCTGACCGAACGCGAGGTAATCGTGCGCGCTCGCGTGCGGCGCCGAGGCACGCGAGCGCAGCGCCGTCAGAACGTCGCCCGCTGGCTCGATAGGAGGATGATTCATGCGAGGAAGGCGCCGCGCGCCGCTTGTGCAATGCGATGTGAGAGGCGCTAACGGCGCCCGTTAAGGCGCGCTCGCCGCGATCTTCGGCGTGCTGACCGAGACGTCGCCGCATTGCGCGCGGTGACGCAGCGCGTGGTCGATCAGTACCAGCGCGAGCATGGCTTCCGCTATCGGCGTGGCGCGAATGCCGACGCACGGGTCATGCCGGCCGAACGTCTCGACAACTGCCGGCTGCCCCGCTTTGTCGATGGAACGGCGCGGCGTGCGGATGCTCGACGTCGGTTTGATCGCGATCGACACCGTGATGTCCTGCCCCGTCGAAATACCGCCGAGCACGCCGCCCGCGTGGTTGCCCACAAAGCCCTCGGGCGTGAGTTCGTCGCCGTGCACCGAGCCGCGCTGCGCGACGCTCGCGAAGCCCGCGCCGATTTCGACGCCCTTCACCGCGTTGATCCCCATCATGGCGTGGGCGATGTCCGCATCGAGCCGGTCGAACAGCGGCTCGCCGAGGCCCACGGGCACGCCCGACGCCACCACGTTGATACGCGCGCCGATCGAGTCGCCGTCCTTGCGCAGCGCGTCCATATACGCTTCGAGCTGCGGCACGATGTCCGCGTTGGGCACGAAGAACGGGTTCTCGCGCACCTGCGCCCAGTCGACGAACGGCACGTCGATTTCGCCGAGCGCCGCCATATAGCCTCGAATTTCAGTACCGAATTTCTCGCGCAGCCACTTCTTCGCCACCGCGCCCGCCGCGACGGTTGGCGCCGTCAGCCGCGCCGACGAACGGCCGCCGCCGCGATAGTCGCGAATGCCGTACTTCTGCCAGTAGGTGTAGTCGGCGTGACCCGGACGGAAGGTGTCCGCGATATTGCCGTAGTCCTTGCTGCGCTGGTCGGTATTGCGAATCAGCAGCGCGATCGGCGCGCCGGTGGTTTTGCCCTCGAACACGCCCGACAGAATCTCGACCTTGTCTTCTTCCTGACGCTGCGTGACGTGCCGCGACGTGCCGGGCTTGCGGCGGTCGAGCTCGAGCTGGATGTCGGCTTCGTCGAGCGCCATGCCCGGCGGGCAACCGTCGATCACGCAGCCGATGGCCGGGCCATGCGATTCGCCGAAGGTCGTGACAGTGAAAAGCGTACCGAGGGTGTTGCCGGACATGAGCGTCGTCCAAAGGATGCGGGGAAGACGCTATTATGCCAGCCCCTTGGGGCACGAGGCCGCCCGCGGCGCCGGCTTATGACTTCCGGACAAGCCGGCCTATTTGCGCGCGCCGCGCAGTTCCGTGACGGTTTTCTGCAGCAGTTCCGGCGTGGCAAGCGCCGGCTCGATCGGCTCGCCGACCGCGAGCGTCAGCCGGCTCATCACGCCCTTTTGCACCGGCCGCGGCCAGCGCGCGTCGTTGGCGCGCGAAAACACGCTGCCCCACAGCCCGCGCAGCGCCATCGGAATCACAGGCGCGGGCGTACGCCGGATGATCTCGGTCACGCCATGACGGAACGGATTCATCTCGCCCGTGCGAGTGAGCTTGCCCTCGGGGAAGATGCACACCAGTTCGCCCTCGGCAAGCGCCTCGGCGCAGCGCTCGTAGGCGCGCGTCAGCAACTGCGCGTCCTCGTGCGCGGGTGCGATCGGAATCGCCTTCGCGTGACGAAACACCCAGCCGGCGAACGGCGTCCTGAAAATGTGATGATCCATCACGAAGCGGATCGGCCGCGGACTCTCGGCCATGATCACGACGGCGTCGACGAAACTGACGTGATTGCAGACGAGCACGGCCGCGCCTTCGTCCGGAATCCGCTCGGCGTGCACGAGGCGAATCCGGTAGAACGTGTGCACCAGCAGCCAGGCGATGAAGCGCAGCAGAAACTCGGGCACGAGCGAATAGATGTAAGTCGCCACCACGATATTGAGCAGCGCCGTGACGAGGAAGATTGCCGGAATGCTGAAGCCCGCCGCCGTCAGGCCGACCGCCATCAGCGCGGACACGATCATGAACAGCGAATTGAGAATATTGTTCGCCGCGATGATGCGCGCCCGGTGGCTCGGCTGGCTGCGGCTCTGGATCAGCGCATAGAGCGGCACGCTGTAGAAGCCGCCGAACATCGCGAGCAAAAACAGATCGGCGAGCACGCGCCAATGCGCGGCGCGCCCAAGAAACTCGGCCACGCTCAACAGGTGTCCGACGGGCGGCAACGCGTGGCTGGCGAAAAAAAGGTCGATGGCGAACACGCTCATGCCGATCGAACCGAGCGGCACGAGGCCGATCTCGATGCGCCGCTTCGAGAGCTTTTCGCACATCAGCGAGCCGAGGCCGATGCCGATCGAGAACGTGCCGAGCAGCACCGTCACGACGTCCGGATTGGCGGACAACACGTCTTTCGCAAAGCTGAAAAACGACGACAGAAACGTCGCGCCCACGAACCACAGCCACGATATGCCGAGCAGACTCAGGAACACCGTGCGGTTTTCGCGCGCGAGCTTCAGGTTGCGCCAGGTCTCGCTGACCGGATTCCAGTTGATGCGCAGATCCGGCTGCGGCGCTGCCGTCACCGGAACGAAGCTCGACACCACGCGCCCCGCCAGCGCAATCGCGACGCACGCGCAGGCCAGCAGCAGCGCGCCATGTTCGACGAACCCCGCACTCGCGCCGCCGATGATCGTGCCGACGAGAATCGCGACGAAGGTGCCCATCTCGACCATCCCGTTGCCGCCGACAAGCTCGTGGCTCGACAGATGTTGCGGCAGGTACGAATACTTGACGGGCCCGAACACGGTCGAATGCACGCCCATCAGAAACGTGCAGAAATACAGCAGCGGCGCGCTATGCAGCAGGAAACCCGCGCCGCCGATCAGCATGACGGCGATCTCGAAGGTCTTGACGAAGCGTGTGAGCAGCGCCTTGTCGTACTTGTCGGCAATCTGCCCGGACGTGGCCGACAGCAGCACGAAAGGCAGGATGAAGATGGCCGAGATCAGAAACGCCGCGGTTTTCGGATCGACGCCCGAAAAGCGCGCCGCCTGAAACGTGACGAGCGACGTGAACCCGATCTTGAAGACGTTGTCGTTCATCGCGCCGAGGAACTGCGTCCAGAAAAACGGCGCGAAACGGCGCTCACCCAGCAGCTTGAACTGCGATTCGTGGCCGCCATGCCGGCTCGCGGCGCGCCCGGCGGCGGGTAGCGTGCGCGTTGGCGGCGTAGGAGGCGTGGGGCTCTGACTCATGAAGTTTGACGAACGGATGGGGAAATGCGCGTCTGGAGTGCGCGCCAGTGGGGCAGCTCCGCAACGCGCGTGACGAGCGAGCGCCGCGCGCACAAAAAAGGCGCGCGCTCTCGCGCACGCCTTCATTCAATATTGGGTCCTGCCGCCTTAACGCGCCGGCTGCTGCCCCTGCTCTTCCGGCCAGTCGCGGATATACGCCTTGAGCATGCGGTTTTCGAAGCCCTGCTCTTCGACCACCGCCTTCGCGACGTCGTAGAACGAAATGACACCCATCAGCGTGCGGCTTTCCATGACCGGCAGATAACGCACGTGATGCTCGAGCATCATGCGGCGCACTTCGTTGACGTCCGTTTCGGGCGTGCAGGTGAGCGGATGATCGTCCATGACCTTACGAATGGTCGACGTGCCCACGCTTCCGCCGTTCTCCTTGAGCGTCAGAATAATCTCGCGGAATGTCAGCATGCCGACCAGGTCGCCGTACTCCATGACGACGAGCGAACCGATGTCATGTTCGGCCATGGTGTTGACTGCGTCGTGCAGCGTGGCATCCGGCGTGACCGTGAAAAGGGTGTTGCCTTTGACTTTAAGAATGTCGCTGACTCGCATGATCTGTCTCCCGAAATACCCGCTAGGCATGGTAATGCATCAATGACTTTCGATCCTATCGGAAAGGCCCATAAAAGGAAAGCGGCCCCCCCACCAAGGCGGGGCGGCCTTCCGCCGCCAGGCAAAGGCTGCACGCACACCCGCACGCACACACTCGCGCATCGGGAAAACCGCGCTTGAAGCAGCCTGCGCCGGTGATACGATGGCCGCCACCTTGACCTTTCGCGAGACCGCCCGTGGCCTCGCCGACCAGCATGTCCGCCAACCGTTTCGACACGCTTGCGCTGCACGCCGGCGCCGCGCCCGACCCCACCACCGGCGCGCGCGCCACGCCAATCTATCAGACCACTTCGTTCTCGTTTCGCGATGCGGACCACGCGGCCGCGCTCTTCAACATGGAGCGCGCCGGCCATGTCTACTCGCGCATCTCGAATCCGACCGTGGCCGTATTCGAGGAGCGCGTCGCGGCGCTCGAAAACGGCGCGGGCGCGATCGGCACGGCGAGCGGCCAGGCCGCCTTGCACCTCGCGATCGTCACGCTGATGGGCGCGGGCTCGCACATCGTCGCTTCGAGCGCGCTATACGGCGGCTCGCATAATCTGCTGCACTACACGTTGCGCCGCTTCGGCATTGAAACGACGTTCGTCAAACCCGGCGACATCGACGGATGGCGCGCGGCGCTGCGCCCGAACACACGCCTGCTGTTCGGCGAAACGCTCGGCAATCCGGGCCTCGACGTGCTCGACATCGCCACCGTCGCGCAGCTCGCCCACGAGCATCGCGTGCCGCTTCTCGTCGATTCCACGTTCACCACGCCGTATCTGCTGAAACCGTTCGAGCACGGCGCGGACTTCGTCTATCACTCGGCGACCAAGTTCCTGGGCGGCCACGGCACGACCATTGGCGGCGTGCTGGTGGACGGCGGCACGTTCGACTTCGACGCCTCCGGGCTCTTTCCCGAATTCACCGAACCCTACGACGGCTTCCACGGCATGGTGTTCAGCGAGGAAAGCACCGTTGCGCCATTCCTGCTGCGCGCTCGCCGCGAGGGCTTGCGTGACTTCGGCGCATGCCTGCATCCGCAAGCCGCCTGGCAGCTTCTGCAAGGCATCGAAACGCTGCCTCTGCGGATGGAACGGCATGTCGCCAACACGCGCCGCGTGGTCGAGTTCCTCGCCGGCCATGCGGCGGTCGAAGCCGTCGCGTATCCCGAACTGCCGACGCATGCCGATTACGCGCTCGCGCAACGCCTGCTGCCACGCGGCGCCGGCGCCGTGTTCAGCTTCAATCTGCGTGGCGACCGCGAGGCCGGCCGCCGTTTCATCGAAGCGCTGTCGCTGTTCTCGCATCTCGCGAACGTCGGCGACGCGCGCTCGCTGGTGATTCACCCTGCTTCCACCACGCACTTCCGGATGGACGCGGCCGCGCTCGCCGCGGCGGGCATCGCGGAAGGCACGATCCGGCTCTCCATTGGTCTCGAAGACCCGGATGACCTCATCGACGATCTGAAGCGCGGCCTGAAAGCCGCGCAGAAATCGACGCAGAAGCCGACGCAGAAGCCGGCACAGAAGCCGGCACAGAAGCCGGCACAGAAGCCGGCGCAGAATCCCGCGCAGGACGGCGCGCCGAAGACAGACAGCAGCACCGCTTCGCAACCGCGCCCGGAGTCGCCATGATCCTGACCGTTCAAGGCAAGGCCGCCTATGCCTACACCGGCGGCAAACCGTTCGACCGGAGTCTGCCGACTGCCGTTTTCATCCACGGTGCCGAGCACGACCATAGCGTGTGGGCGCTGCAAACGCGCTATTTCGCGCACCACGGCTTTAGCGTGCTGGCCGTCGATCTCCCCGGACACTGCCGCAGCGCCGGCCCCGCGTTGCACACCATCGACGCGCTGGCGGACTGGCTCGCCGCGTTGCTCGACGCCGCCGGTGTCGCGCGCGCATTCGTGGCCGGTCATAGCATGGGGTCGCTGATCGCGCTCGACTTCGCCGGCCGCTTCCCGCAGCGAACCACGCATCTCGCGCTCCTCGCCACCGCGTTGCCGATGGCGGTCTCCGATACCTTGCTCGAAGCCGCCCTACATCGAGAGCCGGAGGCAATCGACATGGTCAACCAATGGTCGCACTCGACGCTCGCGGCCAAACCGTCCTGCCCCGGTCCTGGCTTCTGGCTGCACGGTATGAACCAGCGGCTGATGGAGCGCGTTTCGGCAAAAGGCGAGACGCATCTCTTTCACACCGATTTCACTGCATGCAATAGCTACGCGGACGGCCTCGTGCGTGCCGCGCAGGTTCGCTGCGCGACGCGCCTCGTGATCGGCCGCCGCGACGCAATGACGCCGCCGCGCGCCGCCAGGGCACTCGCCGATGCGCTCGCGCAGGCAGGCGCGCCCGTCGACACCGTCACGTTGGAAGCCGGACACGCGCTGATGACCGAACAGCCCGACGCCACGCTCGACGCGCTGTTCAGTTTTGCTTCGAGACCGGTTCACGCGGCGGATTAACGCGGGGCTGCTGCGCTTCGTCGCGAGTTGATTTTTTCAGCCCGCTCGCCAGCCAATTCACGCACCCACGATAACCGCGCCGAAGCGCCTTCGCCATCGTCCGAATGGCCAGGTTGCGCCAGGCACGCGATAGCCGGACAATGAATCGAGCCTGTCATTTCGCGCGCCGTCGGGGCATCGCGAAAACGCAGTTCGCAACAACAGGCGATGATTCGCAACGCGTAGCAATCCGGAGGCCGTTATGGCTCATACCGCGCATACCGATCACTTCGCGAACTTCGCGGAGTTTTACCCGTACTACCTGAGCGAGCATCGCAACCTGGTCTCGCGGCGGCTGCATTTCGTGGGCTCGCTCGGCGTGATCGGCTGCCTCGCGATGGCGCTCGCCACCGGCGACTGGCCGTGGCTGCCCGCGGCCGTCGTCTGCGGATACGGCTTTGCCTGGGTCGGCCATTTTTTCTTCGAGAAGAACCGGCCCGCAACGTTTCGCCATCCGCTCTACAGCCTGATGGGCGACTGGGTGATGTTCAAGGACATCTGCGTCGGCAAGATTTCGTTGTAGCGCGAGCGAGCGGTGCCGCGCTCAAGCCGCCGCCCCGCTCCACTCTGAACGCCTAGGCCGCCTGATGCGGCATCGACGACGTGCCGCGCTCGTTCTCTTCAGCGGCCGCCGCGCGCGCCGCGGCACGCACGGCGAGCAGCGTCGCGAGCGTCACCCGCAGTTTGTCGTTCTCGAGCGCCGCGAGCAGCGTGGCGCCGTCCACACGAGTCGACGCGAGCTGAAGCTGATACTCCAGCTCAGCGCGATCCATGACGAACAGGTCGTATAGCTGCTGCACCGTGATCTGCGCGGGATTGGCCAGCAGCAGGAAGTGCGGGCGCGACGCGTCTTCCTGCAACTGCGCGATCCATTCGATCTGTTCGAGCTTTTGCAGCAGATTGACCGTCGTGTCCATATCGCGGCGAAGCATCCGCGAAAGTTCCGTCACCGTGTAGCCGCGCTTGCCGGCATCGCGCGCTTCGCAAAGCCGCGCGAGCAATTCCAGCGCATCGAACAGATTGCTGCCCTCGAAAGTCGGTCGATGAAACTGGCCGATGCGAATGGCCGGCAACGCCGACGCGATCATCGCGCCCGCCAGCGTGATGAACCAGCAGAGGTACATCCACAGCAGGAAAAGCGGCACCGCCGAGAACGCGCCGTACACCGCGGTATAGGTCGGCATGCGACGCACGTAATAGCCGAAGCCGCGCTTGGCGAGTTCGAACGCAATAGCCGCCGTGAGGCCGCCGATCACCGCATCGCGCCACTCCACACGGCAGTTCGGCAGATAGACATAGAGAATCGTGAAGGCGAGCGCCGTCAGCGGCAAGGCGGCGCCCGCGAGCGCGAATTCGATCACCGGCGTCATGCGCTGGGCCGCGCTGAACGTCATGGACTGCGTGAACAGATACGACGAGATCGAGAGGCTCACGCCGATCAGAATCGGACCGAGCGTGATGATCGCCCAGTACACGAGGATGCGCTGCGCGATAGGCCGCGCCTTGCGCACGCGCCAGATTACGTTGAACGCGGATTCGATCGTCATCATGGTCATGACGCCCGTGAGAAACAGCAGCACCATGCCGATGGTCGTCAAGCCCTTCGCCTTCGACGCGAACTGATTCAGATACTTGAAGATCTGGCTGTTCAGTTGCGCGGGCATCAGGTGGTCGGCGAGGAAAAACTGCAGCGACTCCTGGAACGAACTGAAGAGCGGAAACGCCGTGAAGAGCGCGAACGCGACGGTGGCGAGCGGCACCAGCGCGAGCATCGTGGTGAACGTGAGGCTGCCGGCCACCTGCGCAATGCGGTCTTCGCTGCTGCGCTTCGCGGCGAACTGCGCGAGCCGCTTGAGCGTATCGAGGTCGAAACGCACCCTGGACAACAAACCTGCCTCCTTGCTTTGTCTGACTGTGTTTAAGGACCGCCTGGCCGAACCTTCAGCGAACTCTCAAAGCACTCTTAGAGCATTCTGAGCGCACCCTCGACGCGCCTTACGCGAGCCCTGGCCGAATGGCTATGAATGGCTGGGAACGGCCTCTAGAGCGGACCCAAGCCCTATAATACCCGTTCACTGATGAGGCTTATGAAAGACATTCTCGTGCTCTATTACAGCCGTCACGGCGCCACGCGCGAGCTTGCGCTGGCGATCGCACACGGCGTCGACAGCGTCCCCGGCATGCAGGCGCGCGTGCGCACCGTGCCGGCGGTTTCCACCGTCTGCGAGGCGACGCAGCCCGACATTCCCGCCGAAGGACCGCCGTACGCCGAACTGCGCGACCTCGAGGAATGCGCCGGTCTCGCGCTCGGCTCGCCCACGCGTTTCGGCAACATGGCCGCATCGCTGAAATACTTTCTCGACGGCACCACGCCGCAGTGGCTGTCGGGCGCGCTGTCGGGCAAGCCGGCCTGCGTGTTCACGTCCACCGGCAGTCTGCACGGCGGCCAGGAGTCCACGCTGTTGTCCATGATGCTGCCGCTGCTCCATCACGGCATGCTGATCGTCGGCATCCCGTACACGGAGAGCGCATTGAGCACAACGCAAAGCGGCGGCACGCCCTACGGCGCGTCGCATTTCGCGCGCGCGGGCAGCGCCGCACAAGGCATTTCCGCCGACGAGAAAACGCTGGCCGTCGCGCTCGGCGCACGTGTCGCGCGCACGGCGGCATCCATGAGCGAAAGACCGTGAATCGCACGCTGCCGCCGTCGCCAAACCTGCACGCCGCGCTCGGCGCGACGGCTTCGCTCGTCACGCTGATCGCGTTGTCGATTGCCTGGGAAGCGTGGCTCGCGCCGCTGCGCCCGGGCGGCTCGGCGCTCGTACTGAAGGCCGTGCCTCTGCTGCTCGCGCTGCCGGGCGTGTGGCGGCGGCGTGTCTATACGCTGCAATGGGCGTCGATGCTGATCCTGCTTTACTTTACCGAGGGCGTCGTGCGCGGCTGGAGCGAGCGCGGCTTGAGCGCGGGCTTCGGTTGGCTCGAAGCGATGCTTAGCGTGCTCTTTTTCGTCTGTACGCTCGCGTATGTCGCGCCGTTCAAACGCGCGGCAAAAACGGCGGCGAAAACGGCGGCGAAAGATGCGGCACGAGAGGCCGAACGAGACGCGGAAAAAACGGCAGCGGAAAACGTATCGAACGGCGCCGCGAAGCCGCCCCGCGAACATCCGCAAAACGCGGACGTCTGAACGTAATACGCTCGACTTGCGCATCAGCATCCGCCGCCCAATCCCGCATCCAACCGACATGACCCAATCCGCTTTCCTCACTGCCTGCCGCGACGCCATCGGCGCCGCCCATGTGCTGACCGACGCGCACGACACCGCGCCCTACCTCACCGACTGGCGCCGCCGCTACACCGGCGCGGCCTGCGCGGTGCTGTCGCCGGCGACGCCCGCCGAAGTCGCGGCGCTCGTGAAGCTCGCCGTCGAACATGGCGTCCCGCTCG
This sequence comes from Paraburkholderia graminis C4D1M, assembly GCF_000172415.1. Classification (GTDB taxonomy): domain Bacteria; phylum Pseudomonadota; class Gammaproteobacteria; order Burkholderiales; family Burkholderiaceae; genus Paraburkholderia; species Paraburkholderia graminis. The sequence continues at coordinate 38,559 of NZ_ABLD01000028.1, read as the reverse complement.
TGCCGCAAGGCGGCAACACGGGCCTTGCGGGCGGCGCCACGCCCGATGTGAGCGGCGCGCAGGCGGTCGTCAGCTTGCGGCGCTTGAACCGCGTGCGCGACATCGATCCGCACAACAACACGATCACCGTCGAAGCCGGCGTGATTCTCGCCGAAGTGCAAAAACGCGCCGACGAAGCCGGCCGTCTGTTCCCGCTGAGTCTTGCCGCCGAAGGCAGTTGCACGATCGGCGGCAATCTCGCGACCAACGCGGGCGGCACCGGCGTTCTGCGCTACGGCAACACGCGCGAACTCTGTCTCGGCCTCGAAGTCGTCACGCCGCAAGGCGAACTGTGGGACGGTCTGCGCGGGCTGCGCAAGGACAACACCGGCTACGATCTGCGCGATCTGTTCATCGGCGCGGAAGGCACGCTCGGCATCATCACCGCGGCCGTGCTGAAGCTGCATCCGCAGCCGGCCGCGCGGGTCACGGCGCTCGCTGCGCTCGCGTCGCCGCATGCGGCGCTCGACTTCCTGTCGCTCGCGCAACGCGTTGCCGGGCCGTTGCTCACGGGCTTCGAACTGATGTCGGACTTCTGCCTGCGGCTAGTCGGCCGGCACTTCGAGCAGATGCGCTATCCGTTTGCCGAACCGCACGCGCAAATCGTGCTGCTCGAATTGTCCGACAGCGAAAGCGAGGAGCACGCGCGCGCGCTCTTCGAGCGTCTGATGGAAACGGCGCTCGAAGACGGCGTCGTGCAGGACGCGGTGGTCGCGGAAAGCCTCGCGCAATCGCGCGCGTTCTGGAACCTGCGCGAACATATTCCGCTCGCGCAGGCCGAGGAAGGTCTGAACATCAAGCACGACATTGCGGTGCCGATCTCGCGCATCGGCCATTTCATCGAGGAAACCGACGCCGCGATCGCGCAGGCCGCGCCCGGCGCGCGCATGGTGACGTTCGGCCATCTCGGCGACGGCAATCTGCATTACAACGTGCAGGCGCCGGAGGGTGTGGACGCGAAGGCGTTCCTCGCGCAATTCCAGAGCCCGATCAACGGTATCGTGTACGACAGCGTGCATCGGCATCGCGGCAGCATCAGCGCCGAACATGGGCTCGGGCAGTTGAAAATTGATGAAGCGATGCACTACAAGCAGGACGTCGAGGTCCAGATGATGCGTGCGGTGAAGCGCGCGCTCGATCCGCTGAACCTGATGAACCCGGGCAAAGTGCTACGCTAAAAGCGTGAAGCAACCGGTTGAAACCGGATGCAACCCAGCCACTCGCAGGAGCCTTCTTCGTGAAAATTCGCGTGCTGTCCGATCTGCATCTCGAGAACGACGAGCCTGAACTGATTCCGCACGCAGAAGCGGATCTGATCGTGCTGGCCGGGGACATTCACAATCACGCGGCGGGCCCGCGCTGGGCCGCGCAGACCTTCGACGGCGCGACGCCGGTGATCTACGTGCCGGGCAATCACGAGTACTACGACGGCGAGTTCGGCGCGCTCGAAACCGCGTTGTACGACGCGGCCGCGCAGGTCGACAACGTGTACGTGCTGAACAACGCCGCACTCGTCGATCCGCAGGGACGCTGGCGCGTGCTCGGCACGACGTTATGGACGGATTTTGCGCTGTTCGGCGCGGACAGCGCGGCGCTGGAAGAATCGATGGAGGCGTCGCGGCGCGCCATGCTCGACTTTCGCGGGCCGATTCAGATCAACTGGCCGCACGGGCTGGAAAACCGCGCCGAGGACGACGCGCGCGACTTCACGCCCGGCGACGCGCTCGCGCTGCATCGCCAGGCGCGCGCCTGGCTCGAGAACGAACTGGCGAAACCGTTTGCCGGGCAGACGGTCGTGGTCACGCATCACGCGCCGCATCGTTTGAGTCTCGCCGAGCGTTACGCGGAAGACCACGTGTCCGCGGGCTTCGTCAACCATTTGCCGGAGCTCGTGCGGGCGCCCGTCACGCTATGGATTCATGGGCACACGCATACGTCGTTCGACTACACGGTGAACGGCACGCGCGTGGTGTGCAATCCGCGGGGCTATTTCGAGCGGCGCAGCAGGCAGTGGGAAAATCCGCAGTTCGCGTGGGATAAGGTCGTCGAGATCTAGCGCGGCGGCGCTGCGGCCTCAAACCGCAGACGCGCCCCGCCGCAAGCGCAAACGACTACCGCCCGCTCCGCTGCTTGCCCGCTTCGGGACGCTCGATCCTGATTGGCGCAAGTTGCGGCTGCTGCTGACGCAGGCGGCGCAGCAGGTCGCGAGATGCGGCAATGCCGATCAGTCCAAACATGACGGCCACGCCGATCATCAGATGCGTATCCATGAAATCCTCGTCCTTCGGTGATTGCGATTGCCGAACGTGGCGGCGACAACAACGCGCCGGTTTGACGCGCGGCGCATTAACCACACGGTAGCAAATCGATTCGCGCGCGGAAGTAAGGAAATGTTGCGGCGCGGCGCCGATGTAACAGCCCGCCGATTCAACCGCACGTCAGCAAACCGGACAAGCGCAGACCGCTCGCCGGCTCAGGTCCGCGCGAACTGCCGCAGCTCGGCTTCGTCGACTGCGAGCGTCGCCGGAAGCTCGTCGCGCAGATGCTCGATCCACGTGCGAATCTTCGCGTCCAGATACTGGCGCGACGGATACAATGCGTACAGGTTCATCTCCTGCGAGGTGTAGTCGGGCAGGAGCCGCACCAGGTCGCCTTTGCGCAAGCCGCTGATCGCCGAGTAAATCGGAATCAGGCCGATGCCCATGCCGCTCGTCACCGCGACCGCCATCGCCTCCGCGACGTTCACCTGAAACGTGGCCGGCCCGAGCGCGATGGTTTCCTCGCCGTTGGGGCCGTCGAAGGTCCATTTGTCGGGCGGAAACACCGGCGTGACCATTTGCAGGCACGCGTGGCTCGCGAGATCGGACGGCGTTTGCGGCACGCCGTGCTTCTCCAGATAAGCCGGCGACGCGCACACGATGCTGAACGCGCTGCCCAGCCGCTGCGACACCAGTCCCGAATCCGGTAGACCCGTGGCGAGCGTCAGCGACACGTCGAAACCTTCGTCGAGCAGATCGGGCATGCGCTGCGCGAGCGTGAGCTCGACATGCACTTCGGGGTAACGTTGCTGATAGCGGCCCACCGCCGGCACGACGTAGTGCTGGCCGAAGCTCGTCATCGCGTGAACCTTCAGTTTGCCGGACGGACGCGCGTGCGCGTCGCTCGCCTCGGCTTCCGCCTGATCGACATACGCGAGAATCTGCTCGCAGCGCTGCAAATAGCGCTCGCCCGCCTCGGTGAGCGCGATGCGGCGCGTGGTGCGGTTCAACAGGCGCGTGCGCAGATGCGCTTCCAGATCGGAGACCGCGCGCGACGCGTACGCGGTCGTCGTATTGAGGTGCTGCGCGGCACCCGTGAAACTGCCCGCCTCGACGACGCGGACAAATACGCGCATGTTTTGAAGCGTATCCATACCTGATCCTTATCCAGCATCCAAGCCAACCCGTCGATTGTTACACGCAATGCAAAGGCGATTATCACAATTCCCGTAAAAATCCCTTGCATCTTTACCGGTTATTCCCCAATCGATCGAAAAATATAATTGCGCGGTAGCTTCTATAGTCATTTCTGGAGGAAATCGTGCAGTCTCCGGTCGCCACGAGGATCGCCGCAGCCGCGGCTCTTACGATCCTATTAACAATTGCCGGCTGTGCAAGTACCGGAGGCATCGCTCAGCAGGCGAGCCGTACCGACCCGGCCTCGCTCGACGCGGGCAGCGCGATCCGCGCGGCCGACGCCGACGCCCAGTGGCCCGCCGCCGACTGGTGGCGCGTCTATGGCGATCCGCAGCTCGACGCGTGGATCGAGGCCGCCCAGGCGAACAATCCGAGCCTCGCCGCGGCGCAGGCGCGCGTGCGCGAAGCCATGTCGATGGCGGGCGTCGCCCGTTCTGCGCAGGCTCCCCAGGTGAACGGCGACCTGTCGATCAAGCGCCAGAAGTGGGCCGACAACCTGTACTACGGTCCGGGTCCGCTCGCCGGCGAGCAATCGTGGAACAACACCGGCACGCTCGCGCTGTCCTATCACCTCGATCTGTGGGGCAAGGACCGCAACGCCGCCGAGCGCGCCCTCGACGCCGCCCACGCGCGCGCCGCCGATGCCCGCGCCGCGCAACTCGAACTGCAAGCCAACGTGGTTCGCACCTACATCGGGATGTCGCTCGACTACGCGCTGCTCGACATCGCCCGCGCCACCTTGCAGCAACAGCAGCAAATCGCCGACCTGGCGAACCGGCGTCTGAAGGGCGGCATCGGCACGCAGCTCGAAGCGAGCCAGGCGCAAACGCCGCTGCCGGAATACGAGCGGCAAATCGATGCGCTCGAGGAAAGGATCGCGCTCGGCCGCAATCAACTGGCGGCGCTCGCGGGCAAAGGCCCCGGCGCAGGCGACTCGATCCAGCGGCCGAAGCTCTCGCTCGCCGCGCCCGCGGGCTTGCCGAGCGCGCTGCCCGCGGAGCTGATTGGCCATCGGCCGGACATCGTCGCCGCGCGCTGGACGGTGGCGGCGCAGGCGCGCGGCATCGACGTCGCGAAGGCCGGGTTTTATCCGGACATCGATCTGCTCGCGTCGATCGGCGGCTATGCGGCGATGGGGCCGCTCTTCCAGTTCCTGAAGAATCCGTCGCATAGCTGGAGCGCCGGTCCGGCGCTGTCGCTGCCGATCTTCGACGGCGGCCGGCTGCGCTCGGAACTGGGCGCGGCTTCCGCCGGTTACGACGAGGCGGTGGAGAACTACAACCAGTCGATCGTCGGCGCGCTCAAAGACGTCTCCGATCAGGTGATCCGCATCCGCTCGCTGACGACGCAGGCGCAGGACGCCGAGCGCTCGGTGGCCGCCGCGCGCAAGAACTACGAACTGGCGCGCGAAGGTTATCGGCGCGGTCTCACCGACTATCTGAACGTGCTGACGGCGCAAAACCAGTTGCTGCGCGCGCAGGAAGGCGTCGCGAAAGTCCACGCGGAGCGGCTCGGCGCGCATGCGTCGCTGGTTACCGCGCTGGGCGGCGGCCTCGACGAGCCGGCGAACGGGCCGGCGGCGAACGAAACGCTGCCGGGGCATGGCAAGGGCAAGGGCGGCGCCGAGGGCAGTGTCAGCAACTCCGCTGCCGCCTCGAACGGAACCGCTGCGCCGGAGGCGGCAGGCCCGGCACCGCGCCCAGCAACAAGCCCCGCGCCCCACGCCGCAGCCGACTAAGGAAGCCCGCCATGTCAGCCTCCCCTGCTTCCGCCTCGCGCCCCCCGTCACTCGCCGCCTGGTCGCGCGCCGCCGCCGACTGGGCGCGCACCGACGGCCTCACGTGGATCTATCTCTTCAAGGCGCTGGCCGCGTGCTTCCTCGCGCTCGGCATCGCGATGAAGCTCGACCTGCCGCAGCCGCGCACCGCGATGACCACCGTCTTCATCGTGATGCAGCCGCAAAGCGGGATGGTGTTCGCGAAGAGCTTCTACCGGATTTGCGGCACGCTCGTCGGCCTCGTCGTGATGCTCGCGCTGATCGGACTTTTCGCGCAGCAGCCGGAGCTCTTTATCGCGACGACCGCGATCTGGGTCGGCATCTGCACCGCCGGCGCCGCGCGCAACCGCAATTTCCGGTCGTACGGATTCGTGCTCGCCGGCTACACCGCCGCGCTGATCGGCATCCCCGCCTCGCAGCATCCGGACGGCGCGTTTCTCGCCGCGCTCACGCGCGTCGCGGAAGTCGTGCTCGGCATCGTCTGCGCGGGCGCGGTCAGCGGCCTCGTGTTCCCGCAATTCGCCGGCTTGCAGATGCGCGGCGCGGTGCGGGCGCGGTTCTCCTCGTTCGTCGACTATGTGTCGGCGTCGCTGGCCGGGCGCATCGACCGCGCGCAGATCGAGGCGACCAATGCGCGCTTCGTCGCGGACATTGTCGGCTTCGAGGCGGCGCGCAGCGTCGCCGTGTTCGAAGGCCCGGATTCGCGGATGCGCGCCGGCCGTCTCGCGCGCCTGAACAGCGAGTTCATGACCGCGTCGACGCGCTTTCACGCGCTGCATCAGTTGATGAACCGGCTGCGCAACGCCGGCACGCATGGCGCCGTGATCGCCATCGACGCGCTGGAGCCGTACTTCAAGGAGATCGCGCCCTTGCTCGCGAAGTCCGGCGAGCCGGTGCGAAGCGCCGCCGATGCCGCGCACGCCGCCGCGCAACTCGAAGCGTACAAGGCCGAGTTGCCGCGCCGCGTGCGCGCGACGCGCGCCGCGCTAGAAACGCATCCCGACGCGCCGCTGCTCGACTTCGACACGGGCGCCGAACTGCTGTACCGCTTCATCGACGACCTGCATGCGTACGCGGCCACTTACGCGTCGCTGGCCGTCGACACCCACGCGCGCGAGCGCTGGGTCGAGCGCTACGAGCCAAAGACGAACGCAATCGCGGCGGGCGTCGCCGGCCTGCGCGCGGCGCTCGTGATGATGGCGCTCGGCGCCTTCTGGATCGCCACCGCATGGCCGAGCGGCTCGACGCTCACGCTCAACGCGGCGGCCGTGTGCGCGCTCGCGTCGTCGTCGCCGGACCCGAAACGCACCGTCTTTCAGATGGCCGGCGGGACGCTCGCGGCCTCGGTGATGGGCATGCTCGCGGTGTACGGCGTGTTTCCGCGCATCGACGGCTTCCCGCTGCTGTGCGCGGCGCTCGCGCCGTTCCTGCTGCTCGGCGTATTCATGACGACGCGGCCCGCGCTCGCCGGCTACGGCGTCGGCTATTGCATCTTCTTCTGCTTTCTCGCCGGCCCGGACAACGTGATGCATTACGACCCGACGAGCTTTATCAACGACGCGATGGCGCTCGTGCTGTCGATGCTGGTGTCCTCGGTGGCGTTCGCCGTGTTGCTGCCGCCGTCCACGCCGTGGCTGCGCAACCGGCTGCTCGCGGATCTGCGCCGCCAGGTCGTACTCGCGAGCCGCGCGCACCTGAGCCGCGTGCGCTCGCACTTCGAGAGCGGCGCGCGCGACCTGATGTTCCAGATCAACGCGCTCGCGCAGAACGACCCGGCGGCGCGGCGTGACACGTTGCGCTGGCTGTTCTCGGTGCTCGAAATCGGCAACGCGGTGATCGATCTGCGCCGCGAAGTGGCCGCGCTGCCGGCCGATGCGCGCTACGCGAAAGCGACGCCGTGGCGCATTGCACTGCGCGCGATGTGCGACGCGCTGACCGCCCTCTTCGAACGGCCGCGCAGCGATCGCTTCGAACGCGCGCTTAAAGCGACCAGCGAAGCCATCGACGCCATGCAGGCGTTACTTACGGCGTTGGCGTTCGCCCCGCCGCGCGACGAGCGCCATCGGCTGCAACGCATTCTGAGCCAGTTGCACTTCATTCGTACCGCGCTGCTCGATCCGCAGTCGCCGCTCGAACCGTGGACGGGCGCGCGGACGGACACGCCGGCAGACGCACCCAAAGGAGTCTCACATGCCGCGTGACATTGCCGTTTTCGACGCCTATGTGCCCACGATCGTGCTGCTGTTCGTCGCGGGCGCGGCGATTACCTGGGTGCTGGATCGCGTGATCGCCTATACGGGCGTTTATCGCGTGGTGTGGCATCCGTCCCTGTTCCGGGCCAGCCTGCTCGTCTGCGTATGCGGCGTGCTGGGCCTTGCCGTTTACCGTTGATCCGAGTCGAAACATGACCATCCGAAATCTTGTTGGCTTCGTCGCGACAGCCATTGTTTTTATCGTCGCGATCCTGCTGGGGCGCGTGCTGTGGGTTCATTACATGGATGAACCGTGGACGCGCGACGGACGCGTGCGCGCCGAGATCGTCAACGTCGCGCCGGACGTGTCGGGCGCCGTCGTCGAGTTGCCGGTCAAGGACAATCAACTGGTGAGGAAAGGCGATTTGCTGATGCAGATCGATCCGTCGCACTACGAGATCGCCGTCGAGCAGGCGCAGGCCGCGGTGGCCGCGCGCAAGGCCGAATTGCAGATGAAGCGCGACGACGCGCGGCGTCGCGCGGATATGGATTCGCTCGTGGTGTCGAAGGAGAGCCAGGAAAATGCGGCGCATACGGCATCGGCCGCCGAGGCCGCCTATCAGCAGGCGCTCGCCGCGCTCGACGCCGCGAAGCTCAATCTCGCCCGCACGCGCGTCGTGTCGCCCGTCGACGGCTACGTGACGAACCTGAACGTGTTTCGCGGCGACTACGCGACGGCCGGCGCGGCGAAGCTCGCGATCGTCGACAGCCACTCATTCTGGGTCTATGGCTACTTCGAGGAAACCAAGCTGCCGCACCTGCATATCGGCGACAAGGCCGAAGTGCGGCTGATGAGCGGCGGCACGCTGCAAGGCCACGTCGAAAGCATCTCGCGCGGCATTTACGACCGCGACAATCCGCAAAGCCGCGAACTGCTCGCCGACGTCAACCCGACCTTCAACTGGGTGCGGCTCGCGCAGCGCGTGCCGGTGCGCGTGAAGATCGACTCGGTGCCCGACGGTGTCGTGCTGGCGGCGGGCATTACCTGCACGGTGGTCGTCAAGCAGAGCTGAGCGGCGCCGCTACAAGCTCTGCAAGCTCTACAAGCCCTACAAGCGGAACTTGCCGACCATCTGCTTGAGGCCGTGCGCCTGATCGTCGAGCGAGCGGGCCGCCGCGGTCGCCTGCTCGACCAGCGCCGCGTTCTGCTGCGTGCCCGAATCCATTTGCGCGACGGCGAGGTTGATTTCCTCGATGCCGGCGCTCTGCTCCGACGAAGCCGCCGAGATCTCGCCCATGATGTCGGTGACGCGCTTCACGGCCTTGACCACTTCGTCCATCGTCTGGCCGGCGTCCTGCGCGAGCGTCGAGCCGTTGCTGACCCGCTCGACCGACGTGCTGATCAAGCCCTTGATCTCCTTCGCGGCGGCGGCGCTGCGCTGCGCGAGGTTGCGCACCTCGGCGGCGACCACCGAAAAGCCGCGCCCTTCCTCGCCCGCGCGCGCCGCCTCGACGGCCGCGTTCAGCGCGAGAATATTGGTCTGAAACGCGATGCCCTCGATCACGCCGATGATGTCGCCGATACTGCGCGCGCTGTCGTTGATCTCGTTCATCGTCGCGACGACGCGGCTCACCACTTCGCCGCCCTTCTCCGCGATCTCCGACGCGTTGTTGGCGAGCGTGCTCGCCTGCTTCGCGTTGTCGGCGTTCTGGCGAACCGTCGACGTCAACTGCTCCATGCTGCTCGCCGTGCGCTCGAGCGCCATCGCCTGCTGCTCGGTGCGTTGCGACAGATCGAGGTTGCCCATCGAAATTTCGCCCGAGGCGGTCGCAATCGCGTCCGCGCTCGACGCAATATCCGATACCGTGGTCGCGAGCCCGCTTTGCATGTCGGAGAGCGCGTACAGCACGCTCGACTTGTCCTTACGTCCGAGCTTGATCTGGTTCGACAGATCGCCCGCCGCGATCCGGCTCGCGATCTCTTTCGCGTAGGCCGGTTCGCCGCCCAACTGGCGGGCGAGGCGGCGCACCACCCACTCGCTGACGAACGCGGCGAGCACGATCAGCCCGACCGTCATCACCGCGAGCATCACGAACGACGAGTGATAAATGAAGCCTGACGCGTCGATGGTCGCCTTCGCGGCCGTGCCGCGTTCCGCCACGAGTTGATCGACGAGTTTTTCGAGCTTGCCGGTTTCGACGAGCAGCGACACGTCCTGCGTGCCGACCTGCCAGTTCATCTGCGAAAGGTCGAGCGGCTGCGCTTTCACGAGCGTCACGAAGTCACGCAGATGCGCGCTCCACGTCGCGACGCCGGCGGCGAATTTCTTCTGATGCTCGACGGCCTGCGCGTCGGATTTGTCGACGTACTGCTGCAGCGTGGCGAGTTCGGCGGCGAGGCCGTTCAGGCCTTTGTCGATGTCCGCGCCGAGTTCGTCGCGCTCCTTCGCGGTGGTCGCCGTCAACAGCATTTTTTGCGCGCGGCTTGCGCGCAGCATGTGGCCGCGCGCTTCCTCGGCGGCGCGGCTCGCGACGTGGCCCTGGTCGTAGATGGATTGCGCGGACGCGTTCAGGCGGCTGATCTGCGTGAGCGAAAACACGCCGATTGCCAGCGTGCCGACCAGCAGCACCGCGAACGCGGCGCGCAACATGGCCTTGACCGACAGCCCCTTGAGCCGCACGACTCGCGCCCCGCCACCCTTTCCCCGCGACGGCGACCGGCCGGCCGCCTCGGTGTCCGGAACGAACCCCGCGCTCTTCCGGCTGCCCAGCGGAACTGCTGACACTGCTGAACCTACTTTCATATTCCCCGTCCCCACGTTTAAACCTGCCGCAAAGGTCTGTTCCGGCATTGCTTTTTCTCTCTCCGGGTCTACGGCATCGGCGGCCGCGATCTTTAGCGCGGTTTGCCCGATGCCGACCGTGATTCGCCCGGTCCTCGACGCGCCGCTTCGTGGGCGCGCGCCGCGCCAGTTTTATACATGGCCAAAAATCCGCCCGTTCTGATTTACAGCGATGCGCGAGGCCCGCATGACCGTGTCCGATTCGCGACAAAACTTGTCCTTACATTTCGGTCGAGCCACATTAAACTGCGACAAATAGCTGAGCACGCGCGAATTCGCGTCGTTATGCCGCAACGACGCAGACCAGGAATCGCGACGCGCCGCCAGCAGGATTGCCCCTTCCTTTCCCTTTCTTTGAAGCGTATGGAAACCAGCCTCGATAAACGCGCACTTGCCGGCGCGTCAGCCCAAACCGGCAGCGCCGCCAATGCCTCAGCCGCGTCGGCTGCCGCATCTTCAGCCGCGCAGCCGGCCGCCAAGGTTCAGCGCACGGTCTATTCCGTGCTCGGCGCGATCAGCTTCTCGCATCTGCTGAACGACATGATCCAGTCGTTGATCCTCGCCATCTACCCGATGCTGAAGGACAACTTCTCGCTGTCGTTCGGACAGATCGGCCTGATCACGCTGACCTATCAGATCACCGCGTCGCTGCTTCAGCCGCTCGTCGGCATCTATACGGACAAGCATCCGAAGCCGTACTCGCTGCCCGTCGGCATGGGCTTCACGCTCGCCGGCCTGCTGCTGATGTCGATGGCGACGAGTTTCGGCGTGCTGCTGGTGGCCGCGGCGCTAGTCGGCTGCGGGTCGTCGGTGTTTCATCCGGAATCGTCGCGGGTCGCGCGGATGGCCTCCGGCGGCCGTCACGGGCTCGCGCAGTCGCTCTTCCAGGTGGGCGGCAACGCGGGATCGTCGCTCGGGCCGCTGCTGGCCGCGCTGATCGTGATTCCGCACGGACAGCGCAGCATCGCGTGGTTTTCGGTGGCGGCGCTCGTCGCAATCGTCGTGCTGACGCAGATCGGCCGCTGGTACAAGCAGCATCCATCCGTGAAAAAGGCGCGCAGCCAGACCGCTCACGCAACGCTCTCGCGCAACCAGGTCATGTTCGCGATGAGCGTGCTGATCCTGCTGGTGTTCTCGAAGTACTTCTACCTCGCGAGCATCAACAGCTATTTCACGTTCTATCTGATCGACCGGTTCCATCTGCCGGTGCAGGCCGCGCAGATTCATCTGTTCGTGTTCCTCGCGGCCGTGGCCGCGGGGACCGTGATCGGCGGTCCGATCGGCGACAGGATCGGCCGCAAATATGTGATCTGGGTGTCGATTCTCGGCGTCGCGCCGTTCACGCTGCTGCTGCCGTATGCGAACCTGTTCTGGACGGGCGTGCTGACGGTGATCATCGGCGTGGTGCTGGCCTCGGCGTTCTCGGCGATCCTCGTCTATGCGCAGGAACTGATTCCGGGCAAGGTGGGCATGGTGGCGGGCCTCTTCTTCGGCTTCGCGTTTGGCCTCGGCGGCATCGGCGCCGCGGTACTCGGCGAACTCGCCGACGCGACGAGCATCACGTATGTGTACAAAGTCTGCTCGTTCCTGCCGTTGCTCGGCGTGCTGACGGTGTTCCTGCCGGATGTGGAAGGCAAGCGCGCGAAGGCGTGAGGGCTTTCGGTCGGACTTGTGACGAAAAGGCGCTGCGGCGCCTTTTCTTTTTTGCCGCGGCGGGCCGGACGAGGCGCTTGCCCGTTGTCGACCGGGAAGCATGCTGGCCGCGCGTCGGCTCCGGCAACGTAAAACCCAACGCGCCAAACGGTGCTCACGAGGCAAAAAAAGCAAGCGAGCGTCGGGGCATATAATGACGAACACCCCGCCGTCCCTCCGAAAAAATGCCCGATCTGCTAGCCAATCTCAACCCCGAACAACACGCCGCCGTCACGCTCCCGAACGAGCCCGCGCTGATTCTCGCCGGCGCAGGCAGCGGCAAAACGCGCGTGCTCATCACGCGCATTGCGTGGCTCATCCAGCACGGCCTCGCGTCGCCGGCGACCATCCTTGCCGTGACGTTCACGAACAAGGCCGCGCGCGAAATGATGTCGCGTCTGTCGGCGCTGTTACCCATCGACACGCGCGGCATGTGGATCGGCACCTTTCACGGCCTGTGCAACCGCATGCTGCGCGCGCATCATCGCGACGCCGCGCTGCCGGCCACGTTCCAGATTCTCGATACCGCGGACCAACTGTCCGCGATCAAGCGCCTGATGAAGGGCCTCAACATCGACGATGAAAAGTACCCGGCGAAGAATCTCCAGTACTTCATCAACAACGCGAAGGAACAAGGGCTGCGCCCGAAAGACGTCGACGCCACCGACAACTTCAACCGCAAATTCGTCGAGCTCTACGAAGCCTACGACCAGCAGTGCCAGCGCGAAGGCGTCGTCGATTTTCCGGAGCTACTGCTGCGCTGCTACGAACTGCTGGCGCACAACGCGCCGCTGCGCGCGCACTATCAGGCGCGCTTCAGACACATTCTCGTCGACGAGTTTCAGGACACCAACAAGCTGCAATACGCGTGGCTGAAGCTGCTCGCGGGCCAGACGAATTCGATCTTCGCGGTCGGCGACGACGACCAGTCGATCTACGCTTTCCGCGGCGCGAACGTCGGCAACATGCGCGACTTCGAACACGAGTTCAACGTCCGGCATCTGATCAAGCTCGAACAGAATTACCGCTCGCACGGCCATATTCTCGACGCGGCCAACCAGTTGATCGCGAATAATTCGCGGCGCCTCGGCAAGAATCTGCGCACCGACGCCGGTCACGGCGAGCCGGTGCGCGTCTACGAGGCCGCGACGGATACTCAGGAAGCCGGCTGGATCGTCGAGGAAATCAAGGCGCTCATCAACACGGGCACGTCGCGCAGCGAAGTCGCCGTGCTTTATCGCAGCAACGCGCAGTCGCGCACGATCGAGCACACGCTGGTGAACGCGGGCATCGCGTATCGCGTGTATGGCGGTTTGCGCTTTTTCGAGCGTCAGGAAGTCAAGCACGCGCTCGCCTATCTGCGCCTGATCGACAATCCGAACGACGACACCGCGTTCGCGCGCGTCGTCAATTTTCCGACGCGCGGCATTGGCGCCCGCTCGATCGAACAACTCGCGGACGCGGCGCGGCTCTACAACTGCTCGATGGCCGCGGCGATTCCGTATGTCGCCGGCAAGGCGGGCTCGAGCCTCGCGGCATTCGCGAACCTGATCGGCAAGATGCGCGCGGAAACGCAGCAGATGAGCTTGCCGGACACCGTCGAATACGTGGTGCGCGCAAGCGGCCTCGCCGACTTTTACCAGAACGAGCGCGAAGGCCAGGATCGGCTGGAGAACTTGCAGGAACTGGTCAACGCCGCCGCGGCGTTCGTCAGCGAAGAGGGCTACGGCATGAACACGCCGGCGCGCTCCATTCCGCTGCGCCCAGGCGCGACGGCCGCGCCGGAACTGGCCGTCGCCACCGACGACCCCAACGTCGTCGTGCTCGACGCGCCCGGCATTGCCGACCCCGCGCAAAACCCCGACACGATGACGCCGCTCGCGGGCTTCCTCTCACACGCGTCACTCGAAGCCGGCGACAACCAGGCGCAGGCCGGCCAGGAAGCCGTGCAACTGATGACAGTGCACGCGGCGAAGGGTCTGGAATTTACCGCCGTGTTCATCACGGGACTCGAAGAGGGGCTGTTCCCGCACGAGAACAGCGCGATGGAGTCGGACGGTCTCGAAGAAGAGCGCCGCCTGATGTACGTCGCGATCACGCGGGCGAAAGAGCGCCTGTATCTGTCGTTTGCGCAAAGCCGGATGCTGCACGGCCAGACGCGCTACAACATCCGCTCGCGTTTCTTCGACGAACTGCCGCAGGAAACGCTCAAGTGGCTCACGCCGAAGGTCGAGGCGGGCGCGCGCTGGGGCGGCCGCTCCGACAACGCGGGCTATGGGCGCGACTGGTTCGCGCGGCCCGACCGTCAGCAGGGCTATGGCGGCGGCGCATCGACGGCGGCAGCGCCCTTGCCCGCTTTCGCCAATGAGCAGCGCGCGGCGGAAGCCGGTTTTCGCGTCGGCCAGCAGGTGTTCCACACGAAGTTCGGCGAAGGCACGATCACCGCGCTCGAAGGCGGCGGCACCGACGCGAAGGCGCAGGTCAAGTTCAAGCGCCACGGCGAGAAATGGCTCGCGCTGGCGGTCGCCAAATTGCAGGCGGTTGAGTGAGCGGCGTCGACGGCGGCGAGCGCACGGCGCAGGCTGGCGGTCCGCTGGACGATCCGCAAGTAGCTAATGCACAGGTTACGCACGTTACGCAACGCCCGCTCGGCGTGCTCGCGGCCTTGCCGCAGGAACTCGGCGACCTGATCGAGGCGATGCGCGCGGAATCCGGCGTGCGTACTGTGATCCACGGCCGGCGCGATTATCACGTCGGCACCGTCCACGGCGTGCCGTGCGTCGTGACGTTGGCGCGCGTCGGCAAAGTCGCGGCGGCGGCCACGGTCAGCGCGCTGATTCATGCATTCGATGTCGAGGCCGTCGTCTTCACCGGCGTCGCCGGCGGTGTCGGCGAACAGGTGCGGGTCGGCGACATCGTCGTGGCGAATGCGCTGTTGCAGCACGATCTCGATGCGTCGCCGCTCTTTCCGCGCTTCGAGGTGCCGCTCCTCGGCATGTCGCGCTTCGCAGCGGACGCGGCGCTCGCCGCGCAACTCGCGCAAGCCTGCGAGCGTTTCATTGCGGACGAAGGCGCGGCGTCGGCCGCGCGTTTCGGCACGCGCGAGGCGCGCGTGCATCGAGGGCTGATTATCAGCGGCGATCAGTTCGTCGCCAGCGCGGCAGGCGTGCGCGCGTTGCGCGACGCGTTGCCCGACGCGCTCGCCGTCGAGATGGAAGGCGCGGCGATCGCGCAGGTCTGTCACGAGTACGGCGTGCCGTGCGCGGTCGTGCGGACCATCTCCGATACCGCCGACGACCACGCGCCGGCATCGTTCGTGTCGTTTCTCACGGAGATCGCCGGGACGTATTCGAATGCGATCCTGACGCGCTTTCTGAAGGCGCGCGGCGAGCGCTGAGTCGGCAACCGCACCCGCTCGGCCACAAACTCCTAGCCTTTCAACCCCTCACGCACCTGTTGCAGCGCCGCCGGATCTTCGATGGTCGGCAGCTCGCCCGGCTCGCGTCCCTCCGCGAGCGCCGCGATAGCCCGGCGCAGCAGCTTGCCCGAGCGCGTCTTCGGCAGCATCGAGACGATCACCACGCGCGACGGCCTTGCGATCGCGCCGAGCTGCCGGTCCACCGTCGTCGTCAGTTCGGCTTCCAGCTTCGTGCGCGTGCCGGCGTCGGCGTAAGCCTGCGCGTCGCGCAACACCACGAAGGCCATCGCCGCCTGCCCCTTCACGGCGTCCGTCACGCCGACCACGGCGACTTCCGCGACGGCCGCATGGCTCGACAGCGCTTCCTCGATTTCGCGCGTACCGAGCCGGTGGCCCGCGACGTTGATCACATCGTCCGTGCGGCCGAGAATCGTCACGTAGCCGTCTTCGTCCTGAATGCCCCAGTCGAAGGTCGAATACACCTGCTGGTTCGGCACGCTCGACCAGTACGTGCTGACAAAGCGCTTGTCGTCGCCCCATACGGTCGACATGCAGCCCGGCGGCAGCGGATAGTCGAGCGTCAACACGCCTTTCTCGCCGGGCGGGCACGGTTCGCCCGTCAGCTCGTTGCGCAAGGTCAGACTGAAGCCGGCCGACGGCACGCCCGGTGAGCCGAGCTTGGTCGGCAGCGCTTCGACGCCGCGCGGAATCGCGAGCATCGGCCAGCCGGTTTCGGTTTGCCAATAGTTGTCGATGACCGGCTTGCCGAGCGCGCCCGCGATCCACGAGGCGGTCGGTTCGTCGAGCGGCTCGCCGGCCAGAAACAGCGTGCGCAGGCTCGACAGATCGGCCTGTTTCAGCAGCGCCGGGTCCTGCTTCTTCAGCACGCGCAGCGCGGTCGGCGCGGTGAACATGAGGTTGATCTTGTGCTGCTCGACGAGGCGCCACCAGATGCCGCCGTCCGGGCGAATCGGCGTGCCTTCGTACATCACGGTCGTCAATCCCGCGAGCAACGGCGCGTAGACGATATAGCTGTGGCCCACCACCCAGCCGACGTCCGACGCGGTGAACATCGTGTCGCCGGCCTTGCCCTCGAAGATGTGTTCCATCGACGCCGCCAGCGCCACCGCGTAGCCGCCCACGTCGCGCTGCACGCCCTTCGGCTTGCCGGTCGTGCCCGAGGTGTACAGCACATAAGACGGCTCGTTCGATTCGAGCCATTCGCAGGGCACGTGCGCGGCGAAGAACTTTTCACGCAGCGGTTCGTAGTCGACCAGATAATTCGCGTTGAGGCGCTCGGGCGCGAGTTGCCGGTCGATCAGCAGCACGCGCGGCGTCTTGTGGCTCGCGCGCGCGAGCGCTTCGTCGACGAGCGGCGTGTAGTCGATCACCCTGCCGCCGCGCGCGCCGGCGTCGGCGGTCACGA
Organism: Paraburkholderia graminis C4D1M; assembly: GCF_000172415.1. Lineage (GTDB taxonomy): Bacteria > Pseudomonadota > Gammaproteobacteria > Burkholderiales > Burkholderiaceae > Paraburkholderia > Paraburkholderia graminis. The sequence goes on along the minus strand of NZ_ABLD01000028.1, from coordinate 21,717 downwards.
TCAGCACCGGCTTCGCGTCGTCGATGCGCGCGGCCAGATTCGGCGCCGCGAAGCCGCCGAACACGACCGAGTGAATCGCGCCGAGCCGCGCGCAGGCGAGCATCGCGAACAGCGCCTCGGGGATCATCGGCAGATAGAGCAGCACCACGTCGCCGCGCTTCACGCCGAGCGAGCGCATGACCGCGGCCATGCGGTTGATTTCCGCGTACAGCTCGGCGTACGTATAGCGGCGCTCGATACCCGTTTCCGTCGACACATACACGAGCGCGTTTTGCTGCGCGCGCTCCACGAGATGCCGGTCCACCGCGTTATGGCACAGGTTCGTGCGTCCGCCGACAAACCAGCGCGCAAACGGCGGGTTCGAGCGGTCCAGCACGGTATCGAACGGCGTTTCCCAATGGATGCGCCGCGCCTCGTCGCGCCAGAATGCCTCGGGATTGTCGATCGAACGGCGGTGGAAGTCGCGGTAGCGGGTCATCGGCGGCGATCCTTCGAGTGCGGTGAGAAAACCTAAAGACGCGGGCGCGCCGCGGCGCACGGCAGCGGGTAGCAACGGACAGCGGCGGCGGGAAGCGCGTGAATGAAGCATAAAGTACGCGCCGCCGCGTGGACAACGCGGGTTCACCATGAGCGGCGCGGGCGGAGCGCTGTCTTATGACGGGCGCGGGCTGGCGAGATCCGAACCGGGCCAACGCAAGCCGACCAACCCAACCCCAAAACCAGGCCCGCGCCTGCTGCGCCGCTTATAATCGAACATTCCCCGCATTCATCAGCCGATCGACACATGAGCGACACCCCGAGCGATACCTCCTCCACCCTGGCCAAGAGCTTCGAGCCGCACACCGTCGAAGCCCACTGGGGGCCCGAATGGGAAAAGCGCGCGTACGCCGCGCCCGCTTTCGACGGCAACCGGAAAGACTTCTCGATCCAGTTGCCGCCGCCGAACGTCACGGGCACCCTGCACATGGGCCACGCGTTCAATCAGACCATCATGGACGGCCTCGCCCGCTATCACCGCATGCTCGGCGAAAACACGCTGTGGGTGCCGGGCACGGACCACGCGGGCATCGCCACGCAAATCGTCGTCGAACGGCAACTGGACGCGAAAGGCGTGTCGCGCCACGATCTGGGCCGCGAGAAATTCGTCGAACGCGTGTGGGAATGGAAGCAGGAATCCGGCTCCACCATCACGAACCAGGTGCGGCGTCTCGGCGCGTCGATCGACTGGTCGCGCGAATACTTCACGATGGACGACAAAATGTCGACCGCCGTGCGCGACGTGTTCGTGCGCCTCTATGAACAGGGCCTCATCTATCGCGGCAAGCGGCTGGTGAACTGGGACCCGGTGCTGCTCACGGCCGTGTCCGATCTCGAAGTGGTCAGCGAGGAAGAAAACGGCCATCTGTGGCACATCCAGTATCCGCTGACGGACGGCTCCGGCCATCTCACGGTTGCCACCACGCGTCCCGAAACCATGCTCGGCGATACCGCCGTGATGGTTCATCCGGAAGACGAGCGCTACGCGCACCTGATCGGCAAGACCGTGACGCTGCCGCTGTCCAACCGCGAAGTGCCGATCATCGCCGACGACTACGTCGACCGGGAATTCGGCACCGGCGTCGTGAAGGTCACGCCCGCGCACGACTTCAACGACTATCAGGTCGGTCTGCGCCACAAGCTGCCGCAAATCGAAATTCTCACGCTCGACGCGAAGATCAACGAAAACGCGCCGGAAAAATACCGCGGCCTGGACCGTTTCGACGCGCGCAAGCAGGTGGTTGCGGATCTTGAAGCGCTCGGCGCGCTTGAATCCGTCAAGCCGCACAAGCTGATGGTGCCGCGCGGCGACCGCACCGGCGTCGTGATCGAGCCGATGCTGACCGACCAGTGGTTCGTCGCGATGAGCAAGCCGGCGCCCGAGGGCACGTTCACTCCGGGCAAGTCGATCGCCGAAACCGCGCTCGACGTGGTGCGCAACGGCCAGATCAGGTTCGTGCCGGAAAACTGGACCTCCACGTATTACCAGTGGCTGGAAAACATCCAGGACTGGTGCATCTCGCGCCAGCTCTGGTGGGGTCATCAGATTCCGGCGTGGTACGGCGAAAACGGCGAAATCTTCGTCGCGAAGACCGAAGAAGGCGCGCGCGAAAAAGCGGCCGAAGCCGGCTATACCGGCCCGCTCAAGCGTGACGAAGACGTGCTGGATACATGGTTTTCGTCTGCGCTCGTGCCGTTTTCGTCGCTCGGTTGGCCGAACGAGACGCAGGAACTGAAGCACTTCCTGCCGTCGTCGGTGCTGGTCACGGGCTTCGACATCATCTTCTTCTGGGTCGCGCGCATGGTCATGATGACCACGCACTTCACCGGCAAGGTGCCGTTCGACACGGTCTACGTGCACGGCCTCGTGCGCGACGCCGAAGGCCAGAAAATGTCGAAGAGCAAGGGCAATACGCTCGATCCGATCGATATCGTCGACGGCATCGGGCTCGATGCGCTCGTCGCGAAGCGCACCACCGGCCTGATGAATCCGAAGCAGGCGGCGTCGATCGAAAAGAAAACCCGCAAGGAATTCCCCGACGGCATTCCCGCGTTCGGCACCGACGCGCTGCGCTTCACGATGGCGTCGATGGCCACGCTCGGGCGCAACGTCAACTTCGACCTCGCGCGCTGCGAAGGCTACCGCAACTTCTGCAACAAGCTGTGGAACGCCACCCGCTTCGTGCTGATGAACTGCGAAGGCCACGACTGCGGCTTCGGCAAGCCCGCACAATGCGGGGAATGCGGGCCGGACGGGCATCTGAATTTCTCGTCGGCGGATCGCTGGATCGTGTCGCTCTTGCAGCGCGTGGAAGCGGAAGTCGCCAAGGGTTTTGCCGACTATCGCTTCGACAATGTGGCCAACGCCCTATACAAGTTCGTATGGGACGAATACTGTGACTGGTATCTCGAACTCGCGAAGGTGCAGATCCAGACGGGTCAGCCGAACCAGCAGCGCGCGACGCGGCGCACCCTGCTGCGCGTGCTCGAGACGGTGTTGCGCCTCGCGCATCCGGTGATTCCGTTCATCACCGAGGCGTTGTGGCAAAAAGTTGCGCCGTTGGCCGGGCGTTATCCCGCGGACAAGGCCGAGGGCGAAGCGTCCGTCATGGTGCAGCCGTATCCCGTTGCCGAGATGTCGAAGATCGACGAAGAAGCGGAGCAATGGGCCGCCGACCTGAAGGCAATGATCGATGCGTGCCGGAATCTGCGCGGCGAAATGAATCTGTCGCCGGCGGTGAAGGTGCCGTTGCTCGTCACCGGCAACGCGGAGCGGCTGCGCAGTTTCGCTCCGTACGCCCAGGCATTGGCCCGTCTTTCCGAAGTGCAGATCATCGCCGACGAAGCAACGCTCGACGCGCAGGCAGATGGCGCGCCAATTGCTATCGTAGGAAGTGACAAGCTCGTGCTGAAGGTCGAGATCGATGTGGCCGTCGAGCGCGAGCGCCTGTCGAAAGAGATTGCGCGGTTGAGCACGGAAATCGTCAAGTGCAATGCCAAACTGCAGAACGAAAGTTTTGTCGCCAAGGCGCCGCCCGCAGTCGTCGAGCAGGAGCAGAAAAGGCTGGCGGAATTCGAAGCGACTGTCGGCAAGTTGAAAGCGCAGCTCGCGCGCTTGCCGGCCTGATCGGCGCTCCACGCCCGCCCCACGCGGCGGGCACGGACTGATTAAACCAGAGGACTCAGGGTAAATCACATGCTAAAAGTTACAAAGGCGGTATTTCCGGTAGCAGGTCTTGGCACCCGGTTCCTCCCTGCCACGAAGGCAAGCCCGAAGGAAATGCTGCCTATCGTCGACAAGCCGCTGATCCAGTACGCGGTGGAAGAAGCCATGGCGGCCGGCATCACGGAGATGATCTTCGTCACGGGCCGCAGCAAGCGTGCGATCGAAGACCACTTCGATAAGTCGTACGAAATCGAAGCGGAGCTAGAGGCGCGCGGCAAGGACAAGCTGCTCGAACTCGTGCGCAGCATCAAGCCGAGCCATGTCGACTGTTTCTACGTGCGTCAGCCGGAAGCGCTCGGCCTCGGCCACGCGGTGCTGTGCGCCGAAAAGCTGGTGGGCGACAACCCGTTCGCCGTGATTCTCGCGGACGACCTGCTGTACGGCACGCCGCCCGTCATGACGCAAATGATCGAGGTGTTCGACCACTATCACAGCTCGGTGATCGGCGTCGAAGAGATCCCGGCGCAGGAAACCAAGTCGTACGGCATCGTCGACGGCAAGGAATGGGAAGACTCGATCATCAAGATGTCGGGCATCGTCGAGAAGCCGGAGCCGAACGTCGCGCCGTCCAATCTCGGCGTTGTCGGCCGTTACGTGCTAAAGCCGCGCATTTTCGATCACATCCGCTCGATCAAGCCGGGCGCCGGCGGCGAACTGCAGTTGACGGACGCGATCCAGTCGCTGCTCGCCGACGAACAGGTGCTCGCGTACAAGTATCACGGCACGCGTTTCGACTGCGGCAGCAAGCTCGGCTATCTGAAGGCGACGGTGGAATTCGCGCTGCGCCATCCGGAAGTGGCCGCGGATTTCGAAGAATATCTGCGGACGCGTTCGCCGGTGCTCGAAGGCTGATTCTTTCGTGCGAATGAAAAAGGCGCTGTGCTCCGCTTTCGCGGGCACAGCGCCTTTTGTTTGCAGCGCGCGTTTTCAGCGGACGCGTTTGAGAGGACGCGTTCGAGCGAACGTGTTTCAGCGCCTGCGTCAGCGGCGCTTCATCAGAAACGTGAAAACCTTGTCGTGCGACGAACTCTCGACGATCTCATTGCCGGTCTGCTTCGCGAACGCGGCGAAATCGCGCTGCGAACCGGGGTCGGTGGCGAGCACCTTGAGAATCTGGCCGCTTTCCATATCGGCGAGCGCCTTTTTGGCGCGCAGGATGGGCAGCGGGCACATCAGCCCGCGCGCATCGACTTCCTTGTGAATCTGAATTTGCATCGACGATGACCTTCGGGACGAGACGCCGTTGTGCGACGCCAGACAGAGGGTCAAATTCTACCGCAGCCTGCGCCGCGCTGCCGGTGGCGGTGGTGGTCCGAATGCCGCCGCCGCAATCCCAGCGTTAAAGCGTCACCGCCTGCCCACTCTGCAGCGACTGCCGCAACGCATTGCCGATGCGCGTCGCCTCGAGCGCGTCGGCAAGCGTTGCGCCCGCTTGCGCCTCCGAGCCCGCCCCGCCCTGCACCGCCGCGACAAACGCGCGCGCCTCGTGCAAAAACGCGTCTTCGAAACGGTCGAAGAAGCTCGGCGTGCACTCGTTGCGAATCCCGCTCGCGTCATAAATCTCCACGCGATTCGCGCGCGGATTGCGTCCGACCGCGAGCGCGCCGGCCGTGCCGATCACTTCGCTATGCGTGTCGTTGCCGTGCGCCTGGGTGCGCGACGCGTAGAACATCGCGAGCTTGCCGCCCTCGAATTCGCAGATCGCGACGCCGTTGTCGACGTCGCCGAATTCGCGCAGCCCCTCATGCAACGCGACCGCGCCCGCCGCGAACACGCGCGTCGCGCGCGGCTTGCCGAGCAGCCAGCGCGCGACGTCGATATCGTGCACCGTGCAGTCGAGAAAGATGCCGCCCGAGGTCGCCGCAAAGCGCACGAAAAAACCGTCGGTATCGTTCTTGTCCGTGGTCTGCGAGCGCACCAGAAACGGCCGGCCTATCGCGCCTGCCGCGATCTTGTCGAATGCATCCTTGTAGCTCGGATCGAAGCGCCGCATGAAACCGATCGTCGCCTGAAGATGCGGAAAGCGCGCGGCCTCGGCCAGCACGCGCTCGCATTCGGCGAGATCGAGCGACAACGGTTTCTCGCAGAACACGTGCTTGCCCGCGCGCAATGCGTCCACGATCTGTTGCGCGTGCAACGACGACGGCGTGACGAGCCACACGGCATCCACTTCGCTATCGTCGAGCAGCTTCGCGTAATCGTCGTAAAGACGCGGCGACGGCAACGTCCCGCGCGCCCATGCCCGCTCCTCTTCCAGCGGACTGCAAGCGGCGACCAGTTCTGCGCCCGGCACGCGATACGCAAGATTCTCCGCATGCCGTTTGCCGAGCCGACCAAGGCCGACCACGCCCAAACGAACGCGCTTGTCATGCGCTGCCGCGGCATTCATCGCGCGGCCTCGCCGAGTTTGACCGCATGGCCTTCGCGCCACGAAAGCGTTGCGGCCTCGGCGAGTTCGAGCGCCTTCACGCCGTCGGCGACGGTCGTGCGCACCGGCTTGCCTTGCGTCACGGCTTCGAAGAAATGCGCGATTTCCAGCGCGTACGCCGCGCGATAACGTTCGAGAAAAAACGCCTCCGGCACGTCGCTCGATACTTCGGTCTTCGAATAAGCGGTGACTTCGGTGGGCCGCACATTGCCCGCTTGCAGCATGCCGCCGCTGCCGAGCACTTCGAAGCGCTGGTCGTAACCATACGCGGCGCGGCGCGCGGTGTTGATCTGGCACAGACGGCCGCGCTTCGTGCGGATCGTCACCGCCGTCGAGTCGATGTCGCCCGCGTTCGCAATCGCCGGATCGGTGAGGCAACTGCCGGTTGCATGCAGCGTGTCGGCTTCGTCATCCAGAATCCAGCGGAAGATATCGAAGTCGTGAATCAGCATGTCCTTGAAGATGCCGCCCGAATGCCGGATGTATTCGACAGGCGGCGGCCCCGGATCGCGGCTCGTCACGACGAGCATTTCCGGCGTGCCGATCTCGCCCGCGTCGAGACGCGCCTTCAGCGCGGAAAACGTCGGGTCGAAGCGGCGCTGAAAGCCGATCATGCAGACCACGCCCGCGCGTTCGACCGCGTCCGCGCAGGCCCGTGCGCGTTCGAGCGTGAGGTCGACGGGCTTCTCGCAGAACACGTGCTTTTTCTGCGCGGCCGACTTCATGATGAGATCGGCGTGCGTATCGGTGCTCGAACAGATCACCGTGGCGCCGACCGAAGCGTCGCCCATTGCGCCGTCGATGTCCGCCACTTGCGCGCCATGCGCGGCTGCGAGCGCCGCGGCCGCTTCGCGATTCACATCGACCACATACTTGAGCCGCACGCCAGGCTGCCGCGCGAGATTGGCTGCGTGAATCTTGCCGATGCGGCCGGCGCCGAACACCGCGACGTCGATCGGTTGTGCTGCGTCAGTCATCGTATCCTCCAGTGTCTTTGGATTCTTCCACGTTCAGTTCGAGCTTGTACGCGAGCGCGATGAAAAGCGCCTGGCACAGGCAGATGGTGCTGGTCAGCGAGCGGAACGCAAACGCGCTGCCCTCTTTCACATACAGTTGAGTGCTCGCGTAACGGGCGAGCGGAGATAGTTGGCTATCCGTAATAACCAGTGTCTTCGCCTGATGATGATGCGCGACGCGCAGGCAATACTGCGTTTCCTTCGCATACGGCGCGAAGCTGATCGCGATCACCACGTCGCCCTTCTTCACGCTGCGAATCTGCTCGCGATACATGCCGCCGAAACCGGACACCAGATGCACGCGCTTGGGCGTGTGCTGCAACGCATAGACGATGTAGCTCGCGACCGGAAACGAGCGCCGCACGCCGATCACATAGATGTTGTCCGCCTGCTGCAGCATTTTCACGGCGGCGTCGAACTGTTTGTCGTCGAGCCCCGCTTCGAGTTCTTCCAGGCCGCCGCGCGACGCCGCGATGAATTCGCGCGCCACCGCGCCGCCCGACAGCGCGCCAGGCTTGTCGTCGATCAGCTTGCGAATGCGCTGCTGATAACTCGGCGACGACGCGCCCTGCCCTGTGTACGCCTGGCGAAACACCGCCTGCAAATCGGAGAAGCCGGAGAAGCCGAAGCGCTGCGCAAAACGCACCACGGCCGACGGATGCACGCCGCAGCTTGCGGCAATATCACTCGTGCGATCGACCATCACGCTCGAACGATGCTGCTCGATATACGTTGCGACGTTCTTCAACTGACGCGGCAACGCTTCGTAGTTTTCCGCGATGCGCTGCATCAATTCTTCGACGCTCGGCAATTCCTCGGTGCTCTCTTCCGCCATGAGTCTCTCTTCGGTGCTTTGTCGCAGTGCGGCAGACGCTTTCGACGCGCGCCGCACGACGTGTTTGACGTTGCCGATTATAGGCAGCGCATCGCATAAATGGAACGTATTTTCCATTTTTATTCACGATGAAATTTCTGTTGCACCACCCTCGAAGATGACCTAATCTTGGTCGTGAGCGATGGCGCTTCGGCGCAGCTGCGTCGCTCCCTCAATAACGACAGACCGAGAAAGGTGGAGACATGAGACTTTGCAAGGGCAAGGCTACGCTCAGGATTCTGGTGACGGCATTGACGTTGGCGACGGGATTCGGCGCGGCCTCGGCCGCCCGCGCGGCTGACGCTCATTTCGTGCTGATCAGCCACGCGCCGGACTCCGATTCCTGGTGGAACACGATCAAGAACGCGATCAAGCAGGCCGACGAGGACTTCAACGTCGAGACCGACTATCGCAATCCGCCGAACGGCGACATCGCCGATATGGCGCGCCTCGTCGAGCAGGCCGCCGCGCGCAACTACGACGGCGTGATCGTCACCATCGCCGATTACGATGTGCTCAAGAGCTCCATCAGCAAGGTGACCGCGAAGAAGATTCCGCTCGTCACGATCAATTCCGGCACCGAGGAACAGAGCGCGCAACTGGGCGCGATCATGCACGTCGGCCAGCCTGAATACGTCGCCGGCAAAGCGGCGGGCGAAAAGGCGAAAGCGGCTGGCGTGAAGTCGTTCGTGTGCGTGAATCACCTCGCGACCAACACCGTTTCGTTCGACCGTTGCCGTGGTTTCGCGGATGCGATCGGCGTCGACTATAAATCGTCCACCATCGATTCCGGCCAGGACCCGACCGAGATCCAGTCGAAGGTCAGCGCCTATTTGCGCAACCATCCGAACACCGGCGCGATTCTCACGCTCGGACCGACGCCCGCGTCGGCCACGCTGAAAGCGGTCCAGCAAATGGGCCTGAACGGCAAGATCTATTTCTGCACGTTCGACTTCTCCGACGACATCGCGAAGGCCATCCAGAACGGCACGATCCAGTTCGCGATCGATCAGCAGCCGTATTTGCAGGGCTATATTCCGGTCGCCGTGCTCGCCATCGTGAAGAAAGAGCACACCACCGACCCCGCGAAAATCCGCCAGATTCTCGAAGCGAATCCGAAGTTCAAGGCGCGGCTCGCGACGTACGGTCTCGCGCCCTCGTATGGACCGAAGAACATTCGTTCGGGCCCGGGCTTCATCACGAAGGAAAACCTCGACAAGGTCATCAAGTACGCAGGGCAGTATCGCTGATTCTTTCTTCTAGCTAGTCACGCGCGCGGCGGGCATCGCTCCCGCCCGGCAGCCTCGCCGCCAGCGCGCATTTCACCGGCTGTCGTTCTCGCAACGCATTCCCGCCTGCCCTAACGCACAGCCGGCTCCAAGGAGACATCATGGGTGTAGCCGGCAAACACTTCCCACCGCACGTCGATCCAAACAGCGCCGCTTCGCATAACGCCGCGCCGCGCCCGGACGCCGAAGCGCGCGCCGGACGCGACGAGCGCGTGCGCAAGGAATCGTGGTTCGGTCATTTGCTGAACCGCCCTGAATTTGCCGCGATTTCCGGCGCGGTACTCGTGTTTCTCGTTTTCGCGCTGACGGCCGGCGGCTCCGGCATGTTCAATCTCGACGGCGTGATGAACTGGTCGCAGGTGTCCGCGTATCTCGGCATCCTCGCGGTCGGCGCATGTCTCTTGATGATCGCGGGCGAGTTCGACCTCTCCATCGGCTCGATGATCGGCTTCGCCGGCATGATGGTCGCGATTCCCAGCGTGTACTTTCACTGGCCGATTTCGCTCTCGATCCTCTTTGCATTCGCCGGCTCGATGCTGCTCGGCGCGCTCAACGGCTATCTCGTGATGCGCACGCGGCTGCCGTCGTTCATCGTCACGCTGGCCTTCCTGTTCATTCTGCGCGGCCTCACGCTCGCGCTGTCGATCATGTTCGCCGACCGCACCATCGTCTCGGGCGTCGGCGACCTCGCGCAGCAGGACTGGCTCGCCAACACGCTCTTTCACGGCGTCGCGCTCAATGGCCTCTTCACGATGCTCGCGCACCACGGCATCGGCACGCTGCTCGATAACGGTCATGCGCTGGTGCCTGGCATTCCGAAGGTGATTCTGTGGTGGTTCGGCCTCGCCGCAATCTGCGCATTCGTTCTGGCAAAGACGCGCGCCGGCAACTGGATTCTCGCCGTCGGCGGCGATGCGAATGCTGCCAAGAACGTGGGCATTCCCGTGCGTCGCGTGAAGATTCTGCTGTTCGTGCTGACCGCATTCTGCTCGTGCCTGTTCGCGGTGCTGCAAGTGTGCGACATCGGCTCGGCGGCGGCGGATCGCGGCTTGCAGAAGGAATTCGAAGCGATCATCGCGGCGGTGATCGGCGGAACGTTGTTGACGGGCGGCTATGGGTCCGTGGTCGGCGCCTGCTTCGGCGCGTTGATCTTCGGCGTCGTGCAGATCGGCATCACCTATACGAACGTGAGTTCCGACTGGTTCCGGGTGTTTCTCGGCGTGATGCTGCTGATCGCGGTGCTGTTCAATCACTACGTGCGCCGTCGCGTGTCGCAATCGTAACGAGGAGACGAACATGTCGGATACGAACCCTGTGACTCACGAAGCGCCGGTGGCAACCGCCGCCGCGCCGCAAGACGACGTGATCCTCGCGCTCGAAAACGTCAACAAGTACTTCGGCAAGGTGATCGCGCTAAGCGGCGTCACGTTGCGCCTGAAGCGCGGCGAAGTGCACTGCCTGCTCGGCGACAACGGCGCAGGCAAGTCCACGCTCATCAAGACGCTGGCCGGCGTGCATCAGCCGTCGTCGGGCCAGTATCTGGTCGACGGCAAGCCGGTTTTGTTCGAGTCGCCGAAAGACGCGCTCGATCTGGGCATCGCCACCGTCTATCAGGATCTCGCGCTCGTACCGCTGCTTTCCGTCGCGCGCAATTTCTTCATGGGACGCGAGCCGCAAAAGAAACTGTTCGGGTTCCTGAACGTGATGGACCTCGAAACCAGCGCGACCACCGCACGCGACAAGCTCGCGGAAATGGGCATCAACGTGCGCGATCCGCATCAGCCGATCGGCACGATGTCGGGCGGCGAGAAACAGTGTCTGGCGATTGCGCGCGCGATTCACTTCGGCGCACGCGTGCTGATTCTCGACGAACCGACCGCCGCGCTCGGCGTGAAGCAGAGCTTCAACGTGCTGAAGCTGATTCACAAGGCGCGCGCGAAAGGCATCTCGGTGATCTTCATCACGCACAACGTGCATCACGCGTATCCGATCGGCGACTCGTTCACGCTGCTCAATCGCGGCAAATCGCTCGGCACCTTCACGAAGGAAACCATCAGCAAGGACGAAGTGCTCGACATGATGGCGGGCGGCGCCGAGATGCAGAAGATGATCGGCGAACTCGAAGGCGCAACGATCTGATTCATTCGCGCGGCAGGCGCAGCGATGAAACCGCTTGCCGTGCTCCGTCATTCAGGGACATTCATGGCTCATTCCAGTACATTCGGCGGCACACCGGCACAGACCTCGGGCGAAACCGCGGGCATGTCCGGCGCGAACGCCGGCAGCCGCTTCGCGCCGGAGCGCAGCCGCGACATCGTGTGCCTTGGCCGCCTCGCCGTCGATCTCTACGCGCAGCAGGTCGGCGCGCGCCTTGAGGACGTGTCGAGCTTCGCGAAGTATCTCGGCGGATCGTCGGCGAATATTGCGTTCGGCTGCGCGCGGCTCGGACTTTCCGCGGCGATGCTCGCGCGCGTCGGCAACGATCACATGGGCCGCTTTCTCACGGAGACGTTGACGAAGGAAGGCTGCGACGTCAGCCACGTGCGCGTCGATCAGGAACGCTTGACCGCGCTCGTGCTGCTCGGCCTGAAAGACCGCGACACGTTCCCGCTGATTTTCTATCGCGAGAATTGCGCGGACATGGCCGTTGACGAAGCGGATTTCGATGAAGCGTTTATCGCGTCGTCGAAAGCGCTGCTGATTACCGGCACGCACTTTTCCACCGAGCAGGTGAACCGCACGAGCCGCCGCGCGCTTGACTACGCGCGCCGCAACCAGGTGCGTACCGTGCTCGACATCGACTATCGTCCGGTGCTGTGGGGTCTCACGGGCAAGGCGGACGGCGAAACGCGCTTTGTCGCGAGCGAAGGCGTCACCGCGCATTTGCAGCGCATCTTGCCGTTGTTCGATCTCGTGATCGGCACCGAAGAAGAGTTTCGCATCGCAGGCGGCAAGAGCGAACTTGTCGACGCACTCGCGATGGTGCGCGCGGTAACGCCCGCCACGCTCGTGCTCAAGCGCGGGCCGCTGGGCTGCCAGATTATCGACGGCAAAGTGCCCGCCTCGCTCGACGACGTGCCGGTTCACGGCGGCGTGGAAGTGGAAGTGCTGAACGTGCTCGGCGCGGGCGACGCGTTCGCCTCCGGCTTTCTCTCAGGATGGTTGCGCGATCAACCGCTCGAAGCATGCGCGCGCGCCGCGAACGCGAGCGGCGCCCTGGTGGTCTCGCGCCACGCTTGCGCACCGGCCATGCCGACGCCCGCCGAACTCGACTACTTCCTGCGCGAGGCGAAAGCCGACCCCGAGCGCATGCGCCGCCCCGACCGTGACGCGACGCTCGCGCGCCTGCATCGCGTGACGCCCGCGCGCAAGCAATGGAACGAAGTGCTCGGCTTTGCATTCGATCACCGCAACCAGTTCTTCGAACTCGCGCAGCAGACCGGCGCGAGCGACGCGCGTATCGCGAGGCTCAAGGGCCTGTTCGTCGAGGCGGTCTCGCAGACCGAAAGCGCATTGAGCTTGCAAGGCCGCATCGGCGTGCTGATCGACGATCGTTATGGACAGGACGCGCTGAATGCGGCGACCGGCCGCGGCTGGTGGATCGGCCGCCCCGTCGAGTTGCCGGGCTCGGTGCCGCTCGTGTTCGATCATGGACGCTCCGTGGGCACGACGCTCGTCACGTGGCCGCAAGAGCACGTCGCGAAGTGCCTCGTGCAATTCCATCCCGACGAGCCGATCGAACAGCGTCTCGAACAGGAAGCGCAATTGCGCGCGCTCTACGATGCAACGCAGGCAAGCGGCCACGAGTTGCTGCTCGAAGTGATTCCGCCGAAGCACCCGAACTTGCCGCAAGGACCGAACGTGGTGTACCGCGCGTTAAAGCGGCTTTACAACATCGGCATCTATCCCGAGTGGTGGAAGCTTGAACCGATGGACGCCGCGCAGTGGCGCAACGTCGATGCGTTAATCGCCGAACGCGATCCGTATTGCCGCGGCGTCGTGCTGCTCGGTTTGTCGGCGGGCGTCGAGCAGTTGAACGATGGCTTTCGCGCGGCGGCGCGCTCGTCGACGTGCCGCGGCTTCACGGTGGGCCGCACGATCTTTCACGAGCCGAGCCATGCGTGGCTTGCCGGTGAAATCGGCGACGACGAACTGATCGCGCGCGTGCGCCGCATCTTCGAAACGCTGATCGCATCGTGGCGCGCGGCGCGTGAATCCGTGGCCGGCGAACCCGACGCGAAGACGCATGTTCATCAGGAGCAGGCCGCATGAATCAGCGCATGATGGATCACAAACGCGAGCAGGAACATGAGCACGGCCACGCGGCATCCGTGGGCGGCGCGGTGCGGGAAGGCACGATTCGCCTGACCACCGCGCAAGCGCTCGTGCGTTATCTCGCCGCGCAACGCGTCGCGACCGAAGACGGTCTCGGCACCGAGCCGCTCTTTGGCGGCGTGTTCGCGATCTTCGGTCACGGCAACGTCGCGGGCATGGGCGAGGCGTTGTATCAGCATCGCGACGAATTGCCCACGCTGCGCGCGCATAACGAACAGGCGATGGCGCATAGCGCGATTGCGTACGCGAAGGTGCATTTCCGCCGCCGCATGATGGCGGTCACGACTTCGATCGGACCGGGCGCGACGAATCTGCTCACTGCCGCGGCGCTCGCGCATGTGAACCGTTTGCCGGTGCTGCTGTTGCCGGGCGACATTTTCGTGTCGCGCGCGCCGGACCCGGTTTTGCAGCAGGTCGAAGACTTCCACGACGGTGGCGTGTCCGCCAACGATGCGTTCAAACCCGTGTCGCGTTACTTCGATCGCATCGTGCATCCGGCGCAATTGTTGAGTGCGTTGCCGCGCGCGCTGCGCGTGCTCACCGACGCCGCGTCCTGCGGGCCCGTCACGCTCGCCTTGCCGCAAGATGTTCAGGCGCAGGCGTGGGACTTCCCCGCCGGTTTCTTCGCGCCGCGCGTCGTGACGTTTTATGCGCCGGCGCCGCGCGTCGATGAAATCGAGCGGGCAATCGAGCGCTTGCGGCGCGCGCAGAGGCCGCTGATCGTCGCGGGCGGCGGCGTGCTGTACGGCCGCGCGACTGACGCGCTGCAACGGTTTGCGGCCGCGCACGGCATTCCGGTTGCGGAGACGCAGGCGGGCAAGGGTTCGCTCGCATGGGACGATCCATTGAACGTTGGCGCGCTCGGCGTGACCGGCTCGCCCGCCGCGAACGCACTCGCGCGCGACGCCGACTGTGTGCTCGCGCTCGGCACGCGTTTGCAGGACTTCACGACCGGCTCGAACACGCTCTTCACGCAGGCGGACGTGATCGGCATCAATGCGAATGCATTCGACGGCCTCAAGCATCGCGCGCAAGTGGTGGAAGCGGACGCGCGTCTCGCACTCGATGCGCTCGATGCGCTCGATGGGCCTGGCTCACGCCTGCAAGACTGGCATGCGGACCGCGCGTGGACCGCTCGCGCGCAGCAGCTCGCGGCAAGCTGGCGCGACACCGTACATACGCTCACGCACGCGCCGCAGCGCGACGCCGTGCTGCCTTACGAGGGCGATGTGATCGGCGCCGTGCAGCGTTCGAGCGCGAACTCGCCGGCCAACGACATCGTCGTATGCGCGGCGGGCACCTTGCCCGCCGAATTGCACAAGCTGTGGCGCGCGGCGACGCCGGGCGCGTATCACGTCGAATACGGCTACTCGTGCATGGGCTATGAAATCGCCGGCGGGCTCGGTGCGAAGCTCGCGCGTCCCGAGCGCGAAGTGATCGTGATGGTCGGCGACGGCAGCTATCTGATGATGAACAGCGAGATCGCGACTTCCGTGATGCTCGGCGCGAAACTGATTGTCGTGGTGCTCGACAATCGCGGCTACGGCTGCATCAATCGCCTGCAGCAGGCATGCGGCGGTGCGCCGTTCAACAACCTGCTCGACGACTGCAAGCAGGGGCCGCTTGGCGCGCCGCGCATCGACTTCGCCGCGCATGCGCGTGCGCTCGGCGCGCATGCCGAGCATGCGGCGAACGTCGCGGAACTCGAAGCCGCGCTGCAACGTGCGCGCGCCGCGGATCGCACATACGTCATTAGCATCGACACCGACCCGGCTCGCACGACGACCGACGGCGGCTGGTGGTGGGAAGTCGCGGTGCCCGAAGTATCGTCGCGGGCAAGCGTGCGCGACGCGCGAGCGAATTACGATGCGCAGATTGCGGCACGCGGAAAACCATCCGGCGTTGCAGAGCACAGCAGCGAAACGGACAACGACGTCAACGACCGAGGATCGCTCGCATGACAGCTTTCAACGTACGCATCGGCATCAATCCGTTGTCGTGGATGAACGACGACCTGCCCTCGCTCGGCGGCGAAACGCCGCTCGAGGTCGCGCTGACCGAAGGCCGGCAGATCGGCTATCAGGGCTTCGAACTCGGCAACAAATTCCCGCGCGAACCGCAGGCATTGAAGACGCTGCTCGCGCAATACGATCTCGCGCTGGTGTCGGGATGGTATTCGGGGCGTCTCGCGCGCGGCAGCGTCGAAGAGGAAATCGCGGCGGTCGGCCCGCATCTCGACCTGCTTGCGCAAAATGGCGCGACCGTCATGGTGTATGGCGAAGTGGCCGATTCGATTCAGGGCGCGCCGAAGCCGCTGTATCAGAGGCCGCGTTTTTTCGGCGACGCGCAATGGGCCGCATATGCCGCGCGCGTCGATGAATTCGCACGCTATACGCTAAGCCGCGGCGTGCGGCTTGCTTACCATCATCACATGGGCGCGTACGTCGAAACGCCCGCCGACGTCGACCAGTTGATGTCGCGCACGAGCGACGCAGTCGGCCTGCTGTTCGACGCGGGACACATCACGTTTGCAGGCGGCGATCCGCTCGCCGTGCTCGACAAGCACATCGGCCGCGTTTGCCATGTGCACTGCAAGGATGTGCGCCCCACCGTGATGAAGCTCGCGCGCAATCGCAACTGGAGTTTTCTCGATGCGGTGATCGCGGGCGCGTTCACGGTGCCCGGCGACGGCGCCGTCGATTTTCCGTCGATCATCGCGCGTCTGAAGCGGCACGGCTATTGCGGCTGGCTGGTGGTCGAAGCAGAACAGGACCCGGTCGTCGCGCCGTCGTTCGAGTACGCGCAAAAAGGCTTCAATACATTGCGTGCATTGGTCGATGCGCCGCTCGACACGCAGGAGGCAGCATGAGTCTGTTAGTGAAGGCCGAGCGCGAAGGCCAGACAATCGCGCGAGTGACACCTCAGTCGGCGTGCTGGCGCTATGTCGGCTTCGCCGCTTATCGTCTCGGCACGAGTGAAGTCGTGCATGTGTTCGAGCCGTCGCGCGAAGTGTGCATCGTCGTGCTTACGGGCGCGGTCGACATCGAAACGCAGCACGCGAAGTGGAGTTCGCTCGGTTCGCGCGACAGCGTGTTCGAAGATGCCGCGCCCTATGCGGTGTATTTGCCGCCAGGCGTGCGCGCCGCCGTGCGTGCATGCCGCGATGCGGAGATCGGCGTGGCGAGCGCGCCTGCAAAAGGCGAGTTGCCCGCGCGCCTGATCGAGCCGTCTTCGATGAAACGCTCCACGCGCGGCAAAAGCCTCAATACGCGTTACGTCTGCGATATTCTTCCGCAGACCGAACCCGCCGAGTCGCTGCTGGTGGTCGAGGTGAGAACGCCGGGCGGCCACGCGTCGAGCTATCCGCCGCACAAGCACGACACCGACAACGTGCCGCACGAGAGTTCGCTCGAGGAGACGTACTACCATCGGCTGAATCCGCCGCAGGGTTTTGCGTTTCAGCGCGTGTACACAGATATGCGCGACATCGACGAATCGATGGCGGTCGAGAATCACGACGTCGTGATGGTGCCGCGCGGCTATCATCCGGTCGTCGTGCCGTATGGCTACGACTCGTACTATCTGAACGTGATGGCGGGCGCGCAGCGGACGTGGCATTTCCGTAACGATCCGGCGCACGAGTGGATCGTCAACAAGGAAGATTGAATCGTGCGGCAGGCTTCGCGCGAGGCAGGCGCGCTCTTATTTGCCTCGCGCGGCGAGATCCACGCCGAGCGCGCCGTCGGTGCCCATTTTTACCGTGCCCTTCGAAACGTCCCTGCGATAGCCGTATAAATCGAACTTCATCACGCCGGGGTTCGAGCTGTCGCTGATGAAAGTTCGCGCGTTCGTGACGAGCGAGTTGAACATCTTCACGTCGCCCGATTCGATCCATACGTAGCTCTTCGCCGCGTTGACAGGCGGCCGCGCGACGGCAATGCCGGGTTCGCGTTTGAACTTCAGCACGAGGCCCTCGTCCGTGACCGTGGCGCTTGCAAGACGCCCTTGCAAGACCGGCGGTGGAAACACGGTGTACTGATCGAACACGAGCTGGTTGCCTTCGAGCGCGACGCCCTTGCGCGTGAACGGCGTCAACGACGCAAGCGGAATGTCGAGCGCGCGCAGCAGTCCCGCCTGCGGCACGCCAAGCACCTTCACCGACGCCGGCTCGTACACGAGATGCCGCTCGTCTCGCGCGACGATT
The DNA here is from genome assembly GCF_000172415.1 of Paraburkholderia graminis C4D1M. Taxonomy (GTDB): domain Bacteria; phylum Pseudomonadota; class Gammaproteobacteria; order Burkholderiales; family Burkholderiaceae; genus Paraburkholderia; species Paraburkholderia graminis. The sequence continues at coordinate 3,808 of NZ_ABLD01000028.1, read as the reverse complement.
GTGCCGCTCATCGTCGTCGGCAGCCATACGCCGGGAAAGTGATTCCACAACTTGATGCCGCCCGTGACTTCGAGCTTGCCGTCGACCGGTTTCAGTTGCAGATCGTTGAGCGAGCGCGGCTCGTAATCGAGCAGATAATCGTTGAATAGCGCGGCCATCGCCGGCCAGGGTTCGACTACTTCGCCGCCGATGATGCGTATGTCGTACTGATCGGGATTGTCGAGATCGACCGGTTGGCCAGGCGTCTTCGGGACCATCTGCGCGTCGAGCGAACGCACGTGAAAGCCGATGCGCCCGGCCACGTAGAAGTCGACGTTTTCGACGTGAATCAGCGGGGTGGGACCTGTCGAACGACGCTCGTCGTTGGGTGTGAGCGTTGCAGCGTCCCGGCTGCCGCGAGACAACCCCGTGCGCAGACTGACAGGCATCGCATGCGCGGCCGATGCGCGTTGCACACTCTGCGGCGCACGTTGCCACACGAGCCGCGCCTGCGCCAGCGACGCCTGCTGCGCGCGAATCAGGCTGTCGTTAAAGCGCGCACTCGCGCTGCCGATGCCGATGCCGATCCGCAGCGGCGGCTCTTTTGCCGCGCTCGCGAGCGTCGCGTATGAAGGCAGATGCACGTCGAGCGCGCCGGCTTCGTCGAAAGTGAAATAGCCGGCGGCCATCTGCTCGCGATAGTGGTACAGATCGAGCACGAACGGCGCGCTTCTATCGATGGGCGTCAGCGCCATGTCGATATTCATCGGCATCGAGCGCATGAACTTCACGTCGCCGCCTTGCACCAGCATGCCGCGCGCGGGCATGTTCGCGGGCCAGTCGATGTTGGGCAGCGTGCCGTCGTCCAGCGTGAAGCGCACGCCCGCCGCGCTCGTGTCGATGCGCGTGATGCGCATGCGCAGCGCGGGCGGCGGCATGAGCTTCGCGACCTGCATCACGACGTCGTCGCCGTCGAGCCGCGCAATCGGCGTATCGACTTTCAGCAGATCGGCCATCTTCACATGCGCGGCCTGCATCAACCGGTCGGCGGCCACGCCCGCGACTTCGACGTGATCGGCATGGAACACGAGTTCGTCCGCGCCGCGCATCGCAAGCGATCCGGACAGCACGATCGGCACCCACGTATCGCGATGCATCTCGCCGGTTATGCGCAAGCTGCCGCCGTCTTGCGGCACCACGCGCATATTGCGCAGCGGCGAGCCTTGGTACTGGAACAGATAACGGTCGAAGATCGCCGTGAGCTTTGCGCTGTCGAGCGTGACTTCGCCGCGATGCACGTCGATCGTCACGCTCGTCGGATCGTCGAAAACGATGGGCTCGCCGGCGTGCGTCGGCACAAGTGTTGCCGCCATGTCGCGAATCATGAAGCCGATGTCGCCGGTCACGCGAAAGTCGACATCGCGCGCGAACATCAGCGAGCCGTCGATGCCCGAGTCGCGCAGCGTGAGCGCGCGGCTGCGCTTGATGCTCATGCCGCTCGCCGTGGGCACGCGCGCCGCGATGCTTTGCTCTAACGCGAGTTGTCGGGCCTTGGCGGCTTCGATTGCGGGGCGTGGGGATGAAGCGGGCTGCGCGTGCGGCGCGCTTGCGGTTGCGCTTGGGCTTGCGGTTGCGTTTTGCATGTCCGCGGAAGGCGCAGTGTTTGCGGTTGTCGAATTCGCGTCGGCGCATGCGGACATGGAAAGCGCCGCGGCGAGCAGCGCGATGCTTGCGAGAAGCGGCGCGCGCCAGTCATGCTCGCGTGCCGTGCGTATGTTTTTCATGATGTCTCCTCCTGAAGCGGCGACGCATTTCGACGCATTTCGACGCGCAAATTGCGCGCGCCGACGCCGCGCGGCCTGCAATGATTGTCTTTATTTGTCCGCGCGCTGCCGACAAGATTTCTGGAGGACGCTCACCAAACGATCAAGCGTTTGAATCGCCGCGATCGGTCAGCGCAATGCCTTGCGCGCCGGACCTGAGCGGACTATCGACGATGCGAATTCAAACGCTAATCGCACCGCGGTTTTTTTCAACGCGGCACGGCGCGCGCTTCAACCGACACCGAGCCATTCGCGCATCACGTCGGTGCGCTGCACGAAAGCATCGAGTTCGCCGTCGAACACGATTTCGCCGTGACCCATCACGGCGACGCGGCTCGCAATGTCCCGCGCGATCACGAGGCGCTGTTCGATCAGCAGCATCGCCATGCCGCGCTCGCGCAGCACGCGCAGACATTGCGCGACCTGCTGCATGACGAGGCTCGCAAGACCCTCGCCGGGTTCGTCGATTATGAGTAGATCGGGATCGCCGAGCAGCGCACGCGCGAGCGTCAGCATCTGCTGCTCGCCGCCCGACAGCGCGCCCGCACGCGTGCGCCTGCGCTCGCGCAAGACGGGGAAAAGCGCATACGCATCGTCGATGGAAAAGCGCGGCGCGCGTCCGCGATTTGCACTATTGCCCGGCCCAACCCCCAGTTCGAGATTTTCGCCGACGCTCAACGTCGGAAACACGTCACGATGCTCCGGCACATAGCCGATACCGAGCCGCGCGATTTCAAACGTACGCAGCCCGGCAAGCGAGCGGTCTCTAAAGCGCAATTCGCCGTCGCACTGCACGAGGCCCATGAGCGCCCGCGCGAGCGTCGAGCGTCCCGAGCCGTTGCGGCCGACGAGCGCGAGCACTTCGCCCGCGCCGATCCGCAGGTTCACGCCATGCAATGCCTGGCTCGGACCGTACCATGCGTTGAGTCCGCGAATGTCGAGCAAGGGCGTCATGCGTCGAAACCTTCGCCGAGATACGCGGCGCGCACCGCGGCATCCGCGCGAATCGCCGCGGGCGTGCCGGTCGCGATAATGCGCCCTTGTACAAGTACTGAAATTCGATCGGCGATGGCGAACACCGCGTCCATGTCGTGCTCGACCATTAGCAGCGTGCGGCCCGCGGTGGTCTCGCGAATCAGTTCGATCGCGCGCGCCGCCTCCGCGCGATTCATGCCGGCGGTCGGCTCGTCGAGCAGCAAGGTATGGGCGCCGCCCGCGAGCGCAATGCCGAGATCGAGCGCGCGCTGCTCGGCATAACTGAGCGTCGCGGCCTGCACATGCGCGCGTGCGCCGAGGCCGACCGCGTGCAGCACCTGCGAGGCGCGCGCATCGACCGTGGATGAACCCGCGAAACGCTGCCACCAGCGCAAGCGGTCGCGCTCGGCGAGCAGCGCGGCGCAGCGGAGGTTGTCGAATACGGTCAGGCGCGCGAACACACTCGTGCTCTGAAAACTGCGCGCGAGTCCGCGCCGCGCGATCGCCGCCGGCGCGAGCCGCGTGATCTCCGCGCCGAACAGGTCGATGCGTCCCGCGTTGGGACGCGCGCCACCGGCAATCAGATTGAAGAGCGTGGACTTGCCCGCGCCATTCGGGCCGATCAACGCGTGACGTTCACCTGGTTCGATCGCGAGATTCACGCCGCGCAGAATCTGCGTGGAGCCGAAGCGTTTTGTGACGCCATAGAGCGCGAGTGCCGGGATCATCGTGTGTCTCCGGCGTTGTGCAGCGCGCGGGCATGCGCGGCAAGGCGGGTTTGCGCGCGGCTCGCGGCGAGCGCCGCCAGCGTTCCGCAGGCTGCCAACGCAACAATTGCTACGACGAGCCGCCAGGGTGACGACACGCCAAACGCGATCAGCGAAGACGCTGTGCCGATGCGTAACGCGGCGCCTTCGTCCGCGCCGAATTGCGCCGCGTAGCCCACTGCACCGCGAGCAACGATGGCGGCGCTCCATAGCAGAGCGCCGCTGCGCCTGCCAAGTAAGCAACCATGCACGCGGCCCGGCTTG
>NZ_ABLD01000029.1 GCF_000172415.1 Paraburkholderia graminis C4D1M | reverse complement strand
AAATAGATGTCCAGTTCATCGTCTCCGTTAGCGGACGCTGAACTACAAAGCGGAATATTACGGGTTCGCGATCGTCAGGATCGAACAATCGATCATTCGCGTTGCGACGCCAGAAACCTTTTTTAGTAGGCGTCTCATGATCGTCCCGGAAAAAGCGGAACGGCAGTCCGTCGATTTCCAGAGTGACGTCCATCGCTGGATTGGTCAACTTAAGCCATTGATGATCTCCCGAAATTGCGAGACTAATGAGCCGCCGCCGTGCTCGGCTGAAGAACAAAGCTCCTCGTCCGTAGTTACAGTCGTCCTCGGTTACGAGCAGCGTTTCGACGCCGTAAAAAATCTCGCGCAAGTGCGACGCGATCAGATTTAGGCGGTCTTCGGACAGGGCAGGCTTCGATTTCCATGGCAACGGCATTTGCATTGGCGCTCACTTTTTCGGTTTATGACGAAATCGTCAACCGAAGTTTGTCGGAAATTCATCGGTTCGTCAACTTCGGCATTTAACACACGCTGTCTGTTAAGTTCCGGTCAATAGCGAGCACCTTGAGAAGCCGTTCCGCATTTCCTTCGTTTATCCAGCGGCTCGTTGGCGCGCATGCCGTAGGGCTTGCGATTACACGTCTTTTAGTATTAAATCCAAACCGCTGCCGCCGTTGCGTCCAGCGAATGAGGCCCCGTCAGGAAACTGCCGGGGCCTTTGTTTTGGCACTTTGCGCCGTTCCCACCACCCGTCGCCACGATCATGACCTCGCCCACGCCGCGCGCCGTCGGGAGCCGGTGGAGGGCTATCCGTGCGCGTCAGCTACGGCACCACCCGCTTTGCGCGGAATGCCTGCGTCACGGTCAAGTCACCGAGGCAGCCGAAGTGGATCACATCACGCGACTGGAGGACGGCGGCACCGACGCCGACACGAACCTCCAGTCCCTCTGCCACGACTGCCATGCCCGCAAGACGGCGAAGGAGAACGGCGCGCGTCCTCGCGGCTGCGACGCCAATGGCATGCCCACCGACCCGGAGCACCCGTGGTCACGCTGACGCTCACGTCCGTTCACGCGCGGCTCGCCGGGGACGCCTCTCGGGGGGATTGTGTGAGTTTTTGGCAACACTCCACGTCACCCCGTGGCCTCATCTTTTTTCAACGCGCCACATCTGGGTCGGGGGGTCGTCACAGGCCGGCAAACGGGCGCGCGGGGCCACGTGCGGGCGCACGTGCCAACACCAACGGGAGGTCGGCTATGTGGGCTGACGCCATCGAGCAGCGGCCTGTGGCGGCGCTAATCGCCTACGCGAAGAACGCGCGCACGCACTCCGAAGCGCAGCTTGCGCAACTTGCCGATTCGATGCGGGAGTGGGGGTTCACGATCCCGGTTCTCGTGGCCGAGGACGGCACGATCATCGCCGGTCACGGACGGGTCGAGGCGGCGAAGCGCCTCGGTTACGACGCGGTGCCGGTGATCGTTGCGCGCGGCTGGTCGGCGCAGCAGATCCGCGCCTACGTGCTGGCCGACAACCGGCTCGCGGAGAACGCGGGATGGGACAACGCGCTGCTGCTCTCGGAACTCGAGGCCCTCACGCTCGACGGCTTCGCGATCGGGCTGGCGGGTTTCTCCGACACCGACATGGACCGGCTGCTGCGCGGTACGCGCGGTCGGGATGACGAGGATGACGTGCCCGAGGTGCCAGCCTGCCCGGTCACGGTGGCAGGCGACGAATGGGTGCTCGGCGGGCACCGGCTGGTGTGCGGCGACTCGACCGATGGCGAGGTCGCCAAGGCCGCGCTCGCGGGCATCCGGCCTTCGCTGATGATCACCGATCCGCCCTACGGCGTGGACTACGACGCCGACTGGCGCAATCGCGTGGTCATGGTCGAGGGCGAGCGGCGCGGCACTCATGGCACGCGATCGACGGGCAAGGTGCTCAACGATACGCGCGCCGACTGGCGCGAGGCATGGCAGCACTTCCCGGGCGACGTTGCCTACGTGTGGCACGCGGGCGTGTTCGCTGACGTGGTGGCCGGGTCGCTGCGCGCGTGCAACTTCGGCATCCGCAGCCAGATCATCTGGGCCAAGCACACCTTAGTGGTTTCGCGCGGGCATTACCACTGGCAGCACGAGCCCTGCTGGTACGCGGTGCGCGAAGGCAAGACGGCTGGCTGGACGGGCGACCGCTCGCAATCGACGCTCTGGCAGATCGAGCACCGCCGCAGCGAGTCGGGCCATTCGACGCAGAAGCCCGTCGAGGCGATGCGCCGTCCGATCGAAAACCACACCTCTCCCGGGCAGGCGGTCTATGAGCCGTTCTCCGGTTCCGGCACGACGATCGTCGCCGCCGAATCGGTGGGCCGCGTCTGCCACGCCATCGAACTGAATCCCGCCTACTGCGACGTGGCGGTCCTGCGCTGGCAGGCCGCAACGCGGCAGCAGGCTGTCCGTGAGCGCGACGGACTTACTTTCGCGCAGGCCGCCGAGGCCGCTGGCATCGAGGTTAGCAATGGCAAGGACACGACCACCGCTTCCCACGGAACTGAAGCTGGTGCAAGGGACGCTGCGCCCGTCCCGGGCAAACAGGCGAGAGGCAAAGCCCGCAAAGGTGATGCCGACACCGCCCGCCCATCTCGGCGCGATCGCAAAGACCGAGTGGAAGCGCATGGCACGTGAGCTATTCGATCTCGGGCTGCTCACGCGCGTCGATCGCGCGGCCCTCGCTGCCTACTGCATGGCTTACGAGCGGTGGGTGCAGGCCGAGCAGGCGCTCGCGAGGATGGCTGCGCGCGACATGCTCACAGGTGGCCTGATGATCAAGACCACCAACGGCAACGCGATCCAGAACCCGCTGGTCGGCACCGCGAACAAGGCGATGCTCATCATGGTCCGCTTTGCCGCCGAGTTCGGCATGACGCCCGCTGCCCGCGCGAGCATCGAGGCGGGTGTCCCCGGAGAAGGTGATGGCAAGCAAGGCGACGTCCGCCAGAAGTACGGCTTCTGATCCGGCGACGCAGTACGCGCGCGCCGTGGTCGAAGGCCGGATCGTGGCTGGCCCTGACGTGCGCAACGCCTGCAAGCGGCACCTCGACGACCTCGTGAGTGCCGCCGCGCGTGGTTTCACATGGAACCCGGAGATCGGGCAGCGCGTCATCGACTTCTTCCCTGATGTGCTGTGCCTGAACGGCGGCGAGTTCGAAGGCGAGCCGTTCCACCTGCTCGACTGGCAGAAATTCATCGTCGGCTCGCTGTTCGGCTGGCTGCGCGAGGACGGCTCGCGGCGCTTTCGCGAAGCGTATGTCGAAGGCGGCAAGGGCTGCGGCAAGTCTCCGCTCGCGGCAGGCATCGGGCTTTACATGATGCTGGCCGATAACGAGCAGCGCGCCGAGGTCTATGCGGCGGCAACGCGCCGCGATCAGGCAATGGTGCTGTTCCGCGATGCCGTGGCGATGGTGCAGCTGTCCCCGAGGCTGCGCGAAGCCACCACCACGCAGGGCCGCGACGATCGCGTGTGGAATATCGGCCATCGCAGGAGCGGCTCGTTCTTCCGTCCGATCGCGAGCGACGAGTCGGGTCAGAGCGGCCCGCGTCCGCATTGCGGGCTGATCGATGAAATCCACGAGCACCGCAACGGCACCGTCATCAACATCATGCGCGCGGGCAAGAAGGGTCGCCGCCAGCCGCTGATCTTCATGATCACGAACTCGGGCTTCGACCGCACCTCGGTCTGCTACGAGCAGCACGAGTACGCGATCCGCGTCGCGGGAGGTGCGCTGGCCGACGACAGCTTCTTCGCCTTCGCGTGCTCGCTCGACGAGACCGATGATCCCTTCGAGAGCGAGGACTGCTGGATCAAAGCCAACCCGTCGCTCGGGCAGACGATCAAACCCGACTACCTGCGCGAGCAGGTGCATCAGGCGCGCGGCATGCCCTCGCTCGCCTCGACCGTGCGACGCCTGAACTTCTGCCAGTGGGTCGACGCGGAAGATCCGTGGATCGAAGGGCCGCTGTGGTTCGCGTGCGAGGTCGGTCGGCCACCCGAGTCGGGCGACGTGCTGCGTGGCGAGGCCGATGCGCATGAACTCATGGCCCGGGCCGATGCGGCGCGGCGCGACATGCGCGCTGCGTTCAGGGGAAAGAAGGTCTCGGGCGGTCTCGACCTGTCGGGCACGCAGGACCTGACCGCAGCCGCGTTCGTCACGGTCAACGAGGACGAGACGGTCGACGCGTTCGTGGACTTCTGGACACCCGGCGACACGATGATCGAGCGCGGCAATCGCGACAAGGTCGGCTATGACGTGTGGGATCGTGCGGGCTTTATCCACGCCACGGATGGTCGCTCGGTGGCTTATCGCGAGGTCGCGCGCGAGCTTGCCGTGCTGGACGCCGAGATGGAGATCGAGGGCATTGCCTGCGACCCGTATCGCATGAAGGACTTCGAGCGCGAGTGCGACGCCGAGGGCGTGGCGCTGCCGTTCGTGACGCACGGTCAGGGCTTCGGACGATCGTCGGAGTCGGGCCTGTGGATGCCGCGCTCGATCGAACTGGTCGAGCAGCTGATCTTCGAAGGACGCCTGCGCGTGGTGTTCAACCCATGCCTGCGCTGGAACGTATCGAACGCTGTCGTCGAGGCGGATGCGAAGGAGAACCGCATCTTCCGCAAACGCAAGGCGATCGGACGTATCGACGGCCTCGTGGCTCTCACGATGGCCGTGGGCCTCGCGCTCAACCGGAGCGCCGAGCGCGAACCGGAATACCAGATGTACTTCCTCTAAGGACGCCGATCATGGAACGTGCTTACTCGCTGCTCACCGTTCGCAGCGCGGACGATGCTGCCCGCGTGATCGAGGGCATTGCCTCGACGCCGACGCCCGATCGTTACGGCGATATCGTCGAACCGCTCGGCGCGAAGTTCAAAACGCCCATGCCGCTGCTATGGCAGCACGACGCCACGCGGCCAGTCGGCCAGGTCGAGTTCGCCAAGGCGACCAAGGACGGCATCCCGTTCCGCGCCTCGATCGCGAACATCGACGACCCCGGCACGCTGAAGGATCGCCTCGACGAGGCATGGCAGAGCGTGAAGGCGCAACTCGTGCGCGCCGTCTCGATCGGCTTTCGCGCCATCGAGTACTCGTTCATGGATGACGGCGGCATTCACTTCCTCGAATGGGAGTGGCTCGAACTCTCGCTCGTCACGATCCCCGCGAACAGCGAGGCAACGATTCAAACCATCAAGTCAATCGATACGACCACCCGCGCCGCGCTCGGCATCGGTGGTGGTCATGTCGTGCGCCTTCGTCAACCCGCGCGCGCTCGCGCTTCCAAAGCGTTCGTCATCCAGACGATCCATCGGGAGAACTGCAAATGAAGCCCACCATCACTGAACAGATCGCCGCGTTCGAAGCGAAGCGCGCGGCATCACAGGCGCGCATGGCCGAGATCATGGACCTTGCCGCCGCCGAAGGCGCGACGCTCGACGCCGCGCAGCAGGAAGAGTTCGACACGCTGGAACTCGACATCAAGGCGATCGACGAGCACCTGCGCCGCCTGAAGACCGTCGAGGCGCAGATCGTGAAAAGCGCCACGCCCGTCAATGGCGAGAACACGCAACGCGCGAGCGTGACGCGCGCGGTCGGCGCTGGACCGAACCCGATCATCACGATTCGCGGCAACCTGCCGAAAGGCACCGCTTTCACGCGTTACGCGATCGCACTCGCGCGCTCGCAGGGCAACCTGATGCAGGCCGTCGAGATCGCCAAAGGCTGGCACGACTCGACGCCTGAAGTCGAGAGTGTGCTGCGCGCTGCTGTCGCGGCGGGCACCACGACCGACCCGGTATGGGCCGCGCCGCTGGTCGACTACCAGAACATGACCGCCGAGTTCATTGAACTGCTGCGGCCTGCCACGATCATCGGTCGTATCAACGGCTTCCGCCGCGTGCCGTTCAACGTGGCGATGCCCGCGCAGACCTCGGCCTCGTCCGCGCAGTGGGTCGGTGAAGGCAAGGCCAAGCCCGTCAGCGCACTCGGCTTCGAGACGATGCGCCTCGGCTTCGCGAAGGTCGCGGGGATCGTGGTGCTGACCGACGAGCTTGTGCGCTTCTCGAATCCGTCCGCCGAGCCGATCGTGCGGCAAGACCTGATCGACACCATCACGCAGCTTATCGACCACGACTTCGTCGATCCCGACAAGGCCGAGGTCAAGGACGTGTCGCCGGAATCGATCACGCATAACGCGTCGTATATCGATGCCTCGGGCACCGACGCCGACGCGCTGCGCGCCGATATCCGGGCGCTGTTCTCGGCCTTCACGGTGAACAACGTCTCGGTCGCGGGTGCCTACTGGATCATGGACCCGGTGATGGCGCTGACCATCGGCATGATGCAGAACGCGCTCGGCCAGCCCGAGTTCCCCGGCATCGACATGAACGGCGGCACGTTCTTCGGACTGCCGGTCATCTGCTCGACCAACGTGCCGAAGGACGCGACCGACCTCACGCGGATCATCCTCGTGCAGCCGCGCGAGGTGCTGCTGGCCGACGATGGTGGCGTAACGCTCGATGCCTCGCGTGAAGCATCGCTGCAGATGGATAGCGCGCCGACCGGCAACGGCACCGGCCTCGTGTCGCTCTGGCAACAGAACATGGTCGCGCTGCGTGCCGAGCGCTTCATCAACTGGAAGCCGCGCCGCACGCTCGCCTCCGCGTACATCCGTGGTGCCAACTATGGCGCACCGGACGAAACGCCGCCCGCTGCGTGATGGTCAAGGGGGTGGGCCTTCGGGTCCGCCCGTTTTCATAAGGAGCGCAGCCATGAAGATGATCGCGACGAAGAGCTTTACCTATGCAGGGAAGCCGCGCAAACCGGGCGACGAGTTCGACGTGACGGGCCGCGACGTGCGGCTGCTGTCGGCGGTCGGGCGTGCCAAGCCCGTGCCACCACCGCCGCCGCCGAAGCCGGTCAAACGCGATACGGGCGCAGAGGAACCCGCCGCGCAGCCCGACGAAGCCAAGCCTCGCAAGGGCCGTTATCGCCGCCGCGACATGCAGGCAGAGAACGGCGAGGAATGACATGCGAATCTTCGGCCTTCAGATCACGCGGGCCGCGCCGCGTGCCGCTGTCGCGCAGAACGCGTCGCCGGTCAGCGCGTGGGGTGGCAACGGCGGCTGGTGGCCGTTGATCATCCGCGAACCCTTCTCGGGTGCGTGGCAGCAGAATCGCGAACTCGCGCCCGAGACGATGCTCGCCTATTACGCGGTCTATGCGTGCGTGACGCTCATCAGCGCGGACATTGGCAAGCTGCAGATCAACCTCACGCAGCGCGACGCCACCGATATCTGGTCGAAGACACAGAGCGCCGCGTTCTCGCCCGTCCTGCAGAAGCCGAACACCTACCAGACGCATATCCAGTTCATCGAGAACTGGATCATGTCGAAGCTCACGCGCGGCAACACCTATGTGCTCAAGGAGCGCGATGCGCGCGGTGTGGTGATCGCCATGTACGTGCTCGACCCTTCGCGCGTGACGGTGCTCGTGGCCGATGACGGCTCGGTGTATTACCGGCTCGCCAGCGACAAGCTCGCAGGCGTGCCCGAGGACGAAGGCGACGTGACGGTGCCCGCGAGCGAGATCATCCACGACCGGATGAACTGCCTGTTCCATCCGCTGGTCGGCACCTCACCGCTGTTCGCGTGCGCGCTCGCCGCACGACAGGGCCTCGCGATCCAGAACAACAGCGCGTCGTTCTTCGAGAACGGTGCGCAACCGGGCGGCATCCTTGTCGCGCCCGGTGCGATCAGCGACGAGACGGCGAAGCGCCTCAAGGACAAGTGGGAGGAAAACTTCGGCGGTGTGAATCGCGGTCGCCTCGCGGTGCTCGGTGACGGCCTGAAGTATGAGGCCCTCACGATGAACGCCGTCGATGCGCAGCTGATCGAGCAGCAGAAGATGACTGCCGAGATCGTCTGCTCGGTCTTTCACGTGCCGCAGTACATGGTGGGCGTCGGCACCGCGCCCACCTATAACAACATCGAGGCGCTCTCGCAGAACTACTACTCGCAGTGCCTGCAGTCGCTGATCGAGTCGCTGGAGCTTTGCCTCGATGAAGGCATGGCGCTGCCCAAGGACTACCGCACCGAACTCGACCTCGACGGCCTGCTGCGCATGGACACCGCGTCGCTGATCAAGACGCTCACCGATGGCGTCGGCGGCGGCATCGTTGCGCCGAACGAAGCGCGCAGGAAGATCAACCTCAAGCCGGTCAAGGGTGGCGCGACGCCCTACCTGCAGCAGCAGAACTACTCGCTCGCCGCGCTGGCCGAGCGCGATGCCAACGAGCCGTTCTCGAAGCCCGCGCTCACGCCCGCGCCCGCTGCCAGTGATCCAGGCGCAGAGCCGAACGCCGATCCGAACGCGAAGCCCGCCGGCCCGCCCGCCGATCCATTGAAGGCGATATTCGACGCCGCGCATGAAGCCTTCAACGAGGAGGACGTCGAACATGCTTAGTCCATCAGAACTCCGCGACTTCATGCGCGCGATCGCGGGCGAAACGAAGGCTCATGTCGCGCGCCTGCTCGCACCGCTCGATGCGCGCGTGAAGGCCCTCGAAGAGCGCGAGCCGGTTGCGGGCCGCGAAGGCATCGATGGCAAGGATGGCAAGGATGGCATCGATGGTCGTGATGGCAAGGACGGCGATGCCGGTCGTGATGGTGTCGACGGCAGGGATGGCACCAACGGGATCGACGGCAGGCACGGCAGCGACGGCGAGGACGGGCGCGATGGCGTGGATGGCGTGGATGGCAAGGATGGCCGGGACGGACGCGACGGGCGCGATGGCATCGATGGCAAGGACGGGCGCGATGGCATCGATGGGCGCGACGCTGCCGACCTCGACGTGCTGCCCGCGATCGACTTCAGCAAGGTCTATGGGCGCGGCACGCTCGCCAGTCACAGGGGCGGATTGTGGCGTGCCTTCACGAACACCGATGGCGAGCATGGCTGGGCCTGCATCGTGGATGGAATGGAAGGTATCGCGATCGAAGCGGACGCCGAGCGCGGCTTCGTGATCAGCATCACGCGCTCCACCAGTGCGGTGCAGATGTTCAGGCTGAAGCTGCCGGTGCTGATCTATCGCGGGGTCTACGAGTACGGACGCCGCTATGACGCGGGCGACGTGGTCACGTTCGGCGGCTCGGTGTGGCACTGCAATGCGGCAACAGGTGCCAAGCCCGACGAGCACACCGACGATGCGGTGAAGCCGTGGACGCTTGCCGTCAAGCGTGGGCGCGATGGCAAGGACGCACCGGCCCGCGTTACTCAGGGAGAGCAAGCATGAGCACGCCCGGTTACGAGATCGTCTCGATTGACGATGCGAAGAAGTGGATGCGCGTGGACGGCTCCGCGATGGACGCCGATGTGGAGCTCGCGCTCGCGGGCGCGACGGCCTCCGTCTATGCGTACCTGAAGCTGCCAGAGCCGTACTCGGAAGCCAACCCGGCACCCGCCAATGTCGTGCAGGCGATCGTCCTGCTCGCGGGCATGTTCATTCGTGATCCTGACATCGCAGACGCCGCGTCATGGCAGGCCGGTTATCCGCCCGCGCCCATCGTCTCGATCCTGTATCCGCTACGTGACCCGGCGCTCTCATGATCAGGCAAAGCGGCATCAAGGCTGGCCCGCTGAACCAGCGCATCACGATCCAGCGGCCCATCGTGACGGTCGACGCCGACTCGGGCGAGCCGGTCGTGACCGGGTGGGAGAACCTGCCCGTCGACGCGGAGGTGTGGGCCGCGATCGAGACGCTCAAGGGCATGGAATACCTCGCGTCCGCCGAGTTCCGTGCGGGCGTGACCACACGCATCCGCGTGCGCTGGCGCGACGACCTCACCTCGGCCATGCGCGTGGTGTTCCGGCTCATGCGCGGCGACACGGTGGTGCGCGAGACGGTCTATGACGTCCAGTCGGTGCTGCCGCAGTACCAATCCATGTCCGAGGTGTACCTGATGTGCGCCGATGGCGTGATCACCGAGGGAGGCCAGCCGTGAAGATCGATATCGAGGTCAAGGGCCTCAAGGAGGTCGAGCAGTTCCTCAAGACGCTGCCCGACGAGGTGTCACGAAAGATGCTCTATGGCGCGCTGATGGGCAGTGCGAAACCGATCATGGATCAGGCGAAGCAGAACGTGGTCGCCAACTTCGGCAACTCGGCGCGCTTCACGCACACGCTCGAAGAATCGCTCGTGCGCGGTCGCCGGAAGAACACCGGCCTCGCCGCGCGCGTCGACGTGAAGATCAGGAAGGGCAAGGTCAAGGACCGCATGGTCAAGGCAGGCGTCATCAAGCCGCACGGCGACGATGCGTTCTATGGCCGGTTCCTCGAGTTCGGCACCTCGAAGATGCCCGCCTATCCGTTCCTCAAGCCCGCTGCCGATGCGAAGGCTGGCGAGTCCATCAAGCGGTTCAACGGCACGCTCATGAAGCGCATGGCGAAGTGGTGCAAGGAGAACGGTGTGGTCTATCGCTCGCCGGGAGGCATGACGTGACCGGCGACGAACTGTTCGCGCTGCTCGATCAGGCGTTGCCCGGTCGGGTGTTCAAGGCGCTCGCACCGCAGGGTACGCCCGAGCCGTATGTGGTCTATGCGCTCACCTCGGGCACGCCGCGCAACACGATGTGCGGCAGCGCCAACGCCGCGCAGATGAGCTATCGCGTCGACTCGTATGCGAAGACGCAGCGCGACGCGCTCGCCGTGATCGATGCGATCGGCGCGCTCGTCGATGCGTGCGAGGGCGATCCGATCATCGAGAACCGGCAGGACATTTACGAGCAGGACACGCGCATCCACCGCGTGAGTGTGGTTCTTTCAACTTGGCAGCTAGACGACGAGGTGCAGACATGAAGAAGGCAATCAGCGCGCAGAAAACGCGCATGTATCTGGAGAACGTTGACGCGCCCGCCGCCGCGACGGGCCTGCTGAAGGCTGGCTCGAAGTCCAAGCCTTGCGTCGTGCAGTTCGATGACGTCTCGAAGCTGCGCAACGGCGCGGCGGTCTATGTGATCGGCACCGGCTGGCCGAGCATCGATCTGAAGTCGTGGGTCGTGCAGAACATCGACGTCGAGGCAAAGACCGCCGAGCTTGCGAACACCGACACCTCTGCCGAGGATGAATCGCTCGGCACGAATGCCGCGTGGCTGCTGCGCGCGTACATCGACGTCTGTGCGGTGTCCTATCAGATCAACCAGAACGCCGCTGCCGATATCGACACGACGACGCTGTGCGACGACGAAAAGACCTCGCTGGTCGGCTTCGGTGACCCGGGCACGCTCACGTTCGACTTCTTCATCGATCCAACCGACCCGGACTATCAGGAACTGCGCGACGCACAGAAGGACGGCAGGACGCGCATGTTCGAGATCGTCTACCGGAACAAGGCGGTGCGCACGCTGCCGGTGATCGTGCAGTCGGTCAACGAGTCCGGTGGCGTCGATCAGGCCGTGCAGGGTTCGGCCACGCTGAAGATCACGGGTGCGGACGTGCTCACCATGCCGCCCGGGCAGGACACGGCGAACTATGTGCTGATCCCGATGCTGGACAAGACCAGCGGCGAGGCCCCGCTCGAAGTGACGCTCACGCTCAACGAGGCGGGTGGGCAGGCGACGGGCTACGCGATCAACTGGAAGGACGGCACGCCCGTCGAGCAGGTGACGACGAAGGTCGTGCCGCACTCCTATACGAAACCGGGCAGCTATACGCCGAGCGTGGCCGCGACGATCGCAGGCTCGGCCACCGCACCGTTCAAGGCGCAGAACGCGGTCACGGTCTCGGCACCGCCCTATGCGCTCACGGCTTCGGTGGCACCGACCAGTGGGGTCGCACCGCTGCCGGTCACGCTCACGCTCACCGAGGAGAACGGCACCGCCGACTACTTCGACGTCGACTGGGGCGATGACGGTTCCGCCGAGCGCGTGTCGGCGCTCACGGCACCGCACAGCTATGCGGCAGCGGGCGAATTCGCGGTCAGCGTGACGCCGACCGTGGCAGGCGTCGCAGGCAGTGCCTCGGCAGCAGGCACCGTCGATGTGACGGCGGTCTGAGGAGGCGGTGATGAACGATCGGCTACCAGCTACGCAACGCGAGAAGCTCTTTGTCGTGCAGCCGAAGGAGACGGTGGTGGAGACGGACTCCTTCGGCGCGGTCACGCTGCGCGCGATGAACGTGCGGCGCTTCCGCGAACTGTCGCAGAAGCTCAACGAGGAACGGCCCGAGGACTTCGGCTACGACATCCTGTGCGAGATGGCGCGTGGCCCGAATGGCGAACGCTTCACCGCGTCCGCGATTGCGGGCCTGCCCGCCCATGTGCTGCCCGACCTGCGCAAGCTGGTCGATGCGGCAGTGCTGCTCTGCGGCCACAAGCCCGCCGATGCAAAAAAAGACTGACCGACCCGGTAACGCGCCTCGTCTTTGCGGTGGCCTCGCACCTGCACATGACGGCCGGGGAAGTTGAAGCGCGCATGGATTCGGACGAGCTTTTCATGTGGGCGGACGTTCTCTTCGGGTGGGGCAACGCGTCGGGCGATGAAGCCGAGGTGCTCACTGTCGAGGATGAAATAGCAGCGTGGAGGTAAAGCAATGGCATCTGCCGGTTCGCTGATCTTCGAACTCGCCGCTGACGTGGCGCACCTTCGTCAGGACATGGCGAAGGCAAACGACACGATCACATCATCGCTCAAGGGCATCTCGAACTCGGTGGCGGGCATCGCTACGCTACAGGGCGCGCAGTTCGCCATGAGCTTCGCGCGTGGCTTCGCGGACAAGGTGAAGGAAGCCATCGACGAGATGGACGCGCTCGGCAAGCTGGCGCAGCGCATCGGCACCAGCACGGCTGAACTCTCCGCGCTGTCCTATGCCGGTGAGTTCGCAAGCGTGTCGCTCGATGATCTGTCGACCGCGTTCAATGGGCTTAACAAGTCGCTGCTCGAAGCGCGCGATCCGTTGAGTGATAGCGCCGCCGCGTTCAAGGCGCTCGGCCTGAACGCCGACGAGTTGCGCAAGATGGACCCGGGCAAGGCGTTCGAAGAGATCGCAGGCGTCTTTCCGAAGTTCGCGGACGGTGCCGAGAAGGCCGCGGTGGCCACGCAACTGTTCGGCAAGCAGGGGCAGGCATTGATCCCACTGCTCAACGGCGGCAAGGAAGGCATCGAGGCGATGCGCAAAGAGGCCGAGGATATGGGCCTCATCGTGTCGACACAGACCGCGCAGGCGATGGGCGATCTGAACGACGACCTCACGCGCATCAGCAACCTCGGCAAGGGTGCCGCCGCTGTGATGGCAACGGAGATGCAGCCCGCGATTGCCGAGGTCGTGCAAATCCTCAAGGAGGCCGCGACCGAGGGCACCGTCTGGAACGGCGTGCTCGATGGGATCGTCGGCACCGCGAAGGTCGCCATGCAGGTGATCGCCGGTCTGACGGGCACCCTCTCCGCGTTCGCGAAGCTGGCCTCCGCAGTCGGGCAGGCACTCAATCAGGAGGCGTCCTTCGAGGGCATGAAGAACGCCGCGAAGATCGTCTCGGACGCATGGAACACGGCGCGCGACGATCTCACCAAGGTGCATGACGCGCAGGTGCGCATCGGCAAGTCGGCCTCCGAATCCGAGAAGGCTGCGAAGGCCGAGGCCGACGCATACAAGTCGATCGACTCGCGGCCCGTTGTGCAGTTCACCGCGAACCTCGATGCGAACGCGAAGGCCGCGAAGAGCGCGAAGAAGGAGGTCGACGAGTACGGGAACATGCTCAGGTCGTTGCAGGACCAGTACCGCGCCGCGCAGGCAAACGGCGACGAGATGCTCATGCTGCTCACCGATCCGAAGTTCGCCAAGTTCACCACCGAGCAGCAGCGCAACCTCACCGACCTCAAGCAGGCCACGCTCGATCTGACCGCCGCCAACGAGGCAGCGAAGCAGGCCGAGGAGGAACTGCAGAAAGTGCGTGACGACGCCGACAAGGCCGAGATCGCGCGCGTCGAGGGCCTGCGCGCGCTGGCCGACTCGACGCTCGATGCGCTCGATCCGACCCGCGAGTACGTGCGCACGATGACCGATCTGGTCGCCGCGCAGCAGGCCGGGTTCCTCTCGACCGGGCAGCTTGCCGCCGCGCAGGAGTTGCAGGCGAAGAAGCTGCAGGACGCGCTCGACAAGACCGATCCGATGAAGGATCAGATCAAGTCGCTGCAGCAGGCGATCGAAGGCTTCGGCAAGAAGTCGAGCGACGCGCTGGTCGACTTCATGTTCTCGACGAAGGACGCGAGCGTGAGCTTCTCCGAGATGGTGACGGCGATGCTCAAGGACATCGCGAAGCTGCTCGTCTACAAAAACATCTTCGAGCCGCTGGTCGGCTCGATCAATAACAGCGGCTGGACGGGCGTGCTCGCGGGTCTGTTCTCGGGCAATCGCATGGCCGGTGGCCCGGTGCAGGCAGGCTCGATGTATCGCGTCAACGAGACGCCGCTGCGCGGCGAGTACTTCGTGCCGAACGCACCCGGTCGCGTGGTGACGGGCAGCGGCTCGGACAGTCCCACCTCGATCGTCATCAACGTCAACGCGGACACCAGCGCGACCACCGCTGATGGCGACGGCGCGAAGGCCGTCGAACTCGCCAAACGCATCGCCATGATCGTGCGGCAGGTGATCGCCACGGAGAAGCGCACGGGAGGTCTGCTCGCATCATGATCACGACTACCTTCGATGAATGGCTCGCGCACTGGAAGCGCACGACGCCGAAGGCCAGCGGCCTGATCTTCGACTGGTGCGTAACAACCGCATCTGCCGAGGTCGAGCCGCGTGTGCGTATCGCGCAGTTCGGTGACGGCTATGCGCAGCGCCGCCCCGCTGGCATCAACACGCAGGACCAGATGTGGAGCGTGGCGCTGAACAACATCACCGAGGCGAAGGCGCAGGCCGTGCTCGACTTCCTCTCGGCGCGCAATGGCGTCGACGTGTTCTACTGGACGCAGCCGCGTACCTCGACCGTGCTCGATGTGATCTGCCCGTCATGGTCATGGACCTATGGCGACATGCTTGTCGACGGCGAGCGCGTGTTGAACGTGAGCGCCAAGTTCCTGCAGGTGCATGTATGAACATCAGGGGCGCAGCGCAGGAGCTTTCTCCCGGTGCCGTGATCGAGCTTTTCGTGATCGACCTGTCGCGCTTCGGCGCGCCGACGGTCTACATGCACGCGGGGACCAACAGGATCGGCGGCGACGTCATCTGGCAGGGTATCGCGTACCAGCGTTATCCCGTCGCGGCAACCGGCTTCGAGATAAAGGGGCAAGGCCCGCTGCCGCGCCCGAGGCTCGCGGTGTCGAATGTGACGGGCGTCATCT
This sequence comes from Paraburkholderia graminis C4D1M, assembly GCF_000172415.1. Classification (GTDB taxonomy): domain Bacteria; phylum Pseudomonadota; class Gammaproteobacteria; order Burkholderiales; family Burkholderiaceae; genus Paraburkholderia; species Paraburkholderia graminis. The sequence continues at coordinate 43,574 of NZ_ABLD01000029.1, read as the reverse complement.
CCGCGCTGTGCCGTCTGTACGGCGATATCGTCGGCTGCAGGATCATCCGGCACCGCACGCTCGCCCGTTACCTCGACGCGGCGAACTTCCCGGCAGGGAACCCCGACGCCGACCCGGAAGCGTTCTTTCCCGACGACCTCTTCTTTGTAAATCAGAAGACCAAAGAGGATCAGGTGACGGTCGAGTTCGAACTCGCGGTCGCCTTCGACGTACAGGGCGTGCAACTGCCGCGCCGCCAGATCATCCGCAACTCCTGCCCGTGGAAGTATCGCGGCGACGGTTGCGGTTATGCGGGCGTGCCGGTGGCCGACGCCAACGACAACCCGACCACCGATGCGGCGCGCGACGTCTGTGGCAAACGGCTCACCTCCTGCAAGATGCGCTTCGGCGTGGCGGGCTGGCTCCCGTTCGGCGCGTTCCCCGGCTCGTCGGCCTATCGGTGAGGAGATACGGGATGACCACGCTCGACTTCACCTCCGTGCTGCCGCTCATTCAGGTCCACGCCGATGCCGAGGCACCGCGCGAATGCTGCGGGCTGGTTGTGCGCCGCGCCAACGACACGCTCGCCTACATGCCGTGCCGCAATCTCGCCCGTGATGCCGACGAGTTCGTGATCGATCCCGAGGACGCGGCGTACGCCGAGGACGCGGGCGAGATCGTCGCCTACGCACACTCGCACGTGTTCGTGCCGCCGACGCCCACCGATGCCGATCGCGCATCGATGGCGCGCACCGGCCTGCCGTGGATCATCGTCAACCATCCACTCGGCTCCTTCACGATCAATGAGCCGGTGCCATATCTGGCGCCTCTGATCGGTCGCACCTTCGTGCATGGCGTGCATGACTGCTACGGCATCGTGCGCGACTGGTATGCGCTCGAACTCGACATCCTGCTCAACGACTATCCGCGCTACTTCGGCTGGTGGGACAGCGACGATGGCCCGGACCTTTACCGCGAGAACTTCGAACGCGAGGGTTTCGTGGTCGTGCGTGAGGGCACGCTTGACGCAGCAGCGCTCGACAGCCTGCGCGAGAACGATCTGCTGCTCATGCGTATCCGCGCACGACGCGACAACCACATGGCGATCTACATGGGCGGCAACGTGATCCTGCATCACCTCGTCGACCAGCTATCGCGCCGTGAAGCGCTGCAGGAGTTCTACCAGCGCCGCACGACTGCCGTGCTGCGGCACCGCGCGCTGCTCAATAAAGGGGGTGCGTGATGCTCACGGTGCGCTTCTACGGCGATCTGCGCCGCCGCTTCGGGCGCGAATGGACGCTCGCTGCGCGCAGCCCGCGCGAGGCCATACACGCGCTGATGACGCAGCTTCCCGGCCTGCGTGCGTACTTTCGCGAGGTCGCCACGCGCCAGTTCCTCGTGCGTGGCGAGCATCAGGACTACGACGAGGCGGATCTTCACTATCCGCAGGTCAAGGGTGTGCTCAAGGTTGTGCCGCTTGTGTCCGGCGCGGGCGCATGGGGAAAGATCATCGCGGGCGCAGCGATCGCGGCCATCGGTGTGGTCGCCAGCCCGTTCACCGGAGGCGCATCGATGGCGCTGGTCAGTATCGGGATCAGCGTGGCGCTCTCGGGCGTCGCGCAACTGCTCGCGCCGCGCCCGAAAGGAACAGCGACGCCCGAGAACGCCGACAACCAGCCGTCGCTCGCATTCGACGGCGCGGTCAACACGATGGGCCAGGGAGGCCCGGTGCCGCTAGGTTACGGACGGCTGCTGGTCGGCTCCGCGATCGTGAGCGTGGGCTTCTCGACCAATAACGAGATCGTGGTGAACTGATGGGATCGCGCGACCTCGTTCCGGTGTCACGCGGCCTCGTTCCGGTCACCGGCGCGGGTGGCGGTGGCGGCAAGGGTGGCGGTGGCGGCGCGCGCTCTCCCGTCGAGTCGCCCGACTCGCTTCGCTCGACGCAATATGCGCGCGTGATCAACCTGATCTGCGAAGGCGAGATCGAAGAGATCGTGGGCGGCGCGCAGGGCATCTTCGTCGACGACACGCCGCTTGCGAACCCGGACGGCTCGTGGAACTTCGTCGGCGCGGGTATCGAATGGCGCAACGGCGCGGCCACGCAGGCTCCGATCACCGGCTTCTCGGCCACGGAGTCCGAATCGAGTGTGGGCGTCACGGTCACGCAGGCGGGACCGGTCGTGCGCAGCGTGACGAACCCGAACCTGAATGCGGTGCGCGTAACGCTCGGCTTCCCGGGCCTGTCCTACACCGACACGAAGACCGGCGACGTGACGGGTGTTTCCGTGCAACTGGCGCTCGACGTGCAGAAGGACGGCGGCGGCTTCCAGCAGGTTTACGTCGACACCGTGACGGGCAAGACGTCGAGCCGCTACCAGCGCAGCTATCGCGTCAACCTTGCGCGCTTCGGTGCGGTCGGCGGCACCTACGATATCCGCGTGCGTCGCGTCACCGCAGACTCCACCACGGCGTATCTGGTGAACGCCTTCCAGTGGGAGACGATGACCGAGATCGTCGACTCGAACCTGATGTATCCGTACTCGGCGATCGTTGGTGTGCAGATTGACGCGAGCACCTTCCGGCAGATTCCGAAGCTCGCCTTCGATATCAGGATGCGGCGCATCCAGGTGCCGTCGAACTATGACCCGGCCACGCGTACCTATACCGGCACGTGGGACGGCACGTTCAAGATCGCATGGAGCGACAACCCGGCGTGGATTCTCTACGACCTCGCCACCACCGAACGCTTCGGCCTCGGCGGCTACGTGTCGCCCGAGATGATCGACAAGTGGACGCTCTATACGATCGCGCAGTACTGCGACGGCGCGGTGCCCAATGGCTTCGGCGGCTACGAGCCACGCTACACCTGCAGCATCTACATGCAGACGCGCGAGGACGCGATCACGCTGCTGCAGCAGATCGCGGCAATCTTCAACGGCATGATCTTCTGGTCGGGCGGCATGCTCACGGTGTCCGCCGACATGCCTGCAGACGCGGCGATGTCCTACACCGCCGCGAATGTGCTCGACGGCACCTTCACCTATACCGGCACGCCGCTCAACCAGCGCCATACCGTTGTGCTCGTGACGTGGACCAACCGGGCGAACCGTTGCCAGCAGGAGATCGAGTACGTCGAGGATCGCGACGCGATCAACCAGTGGGGGATGCGCGAGATCGCCGTGACGGCGCTCGGCTGCACCTCGCGTGGCCAAGCGCATCGCGTGGGCCGGTGGATACTGCTCACCGAGCAGATGCTCTCGGAGACGGTCTCGTTCAGGACCGGCATCAATGCGGCCTTCACGCGCCTGGGTGAGATCTTCTACACCGCCGACGAGACGCGTGCGGGCTATCGCACAGGCGGGCGCATCATTGATGGCGACGTTGACTGGCTGCAGCTCGACGCGCCTTTCGTGTTCAGCCCGTCCATCAGCTACACCGTCGGTGTGTTGCTGCCCGATGGCACGTTGCAGCGCGTGGCGGTGATGAACCCGGGGGACGTCACGACCGACCAGATCGTGCTGCTGGAACCGCTGCGAATGGCCCCGAACCGCATGTGCGTGTGGTCGATCTCCGCGACCAACGCTGTCAACGAGCAGTGGCGATGTATCGCCGTGACCGAGGACGAGGAAGGCAACATCGATATGCAGGGCGTCGCGTACCGACCCGACAAGTTCGCGGCGATCGAGTACGACCTGCAACTCGAAGCGCTGCCGACCGGCATCATCAATCCGTTCGTGATCGGCCCCTGCACCGAACTGACGTTGCTCGAGTCGAAGTATCAGATCAGCCCGGTCGTGGTCGGCGCACGCGCGACCTTCTCATGGCTCGCGCCGCTGGGCGCGGTGCGCTATGCGGTGTCGTACCAGTTCGAGGACGACTCGCCCGTCTACGTCGACGCGTTCATGGCGAGCATTGATATCCAGCCCACGCAGGAAGGCTCGTGGACCTTCACCGTATGGGCCATCAACGCGCTCGGCATCCGCAGCGCGCCCGCAACCGTGACGGTCGAACTGCTCGGTCTGAGCCAGCCACCGGACGACGTGCGCGGCTTCCAGCTCGACATTTACAACGACGCCGCGAACCTGCAATGGGTCCAGTCCGGCTCGCTCGATGTGATCGTCGGCGGTCAGGTCGTGATCCGTTTCTCGATGCGCATGTCCACCGAGGTGTCGTGGGAGGAAGCCAACGAGATCGCGCGCTTCGCGGGTGGTACGACGAACGGCTTCGTGCCGCTGATGAAGGGCACCTACTTTGCCAAGTTTATGAACTCGTCCGAGAAATACTCCGCAAACTCGGCGCTGGTGATCAGCACCACCGGTCCGTTGCGCGACTACAACCTCGTCGAGGACATGGAGCAGGACCCGACCTTCGCAGGCGAGAAGGTCTACACCGAGGTGCGCAACGGCGTGCTGTACCTGTCGCAGGATGCGCACGGCTATGCGAAATCGACGACCGGCGCTTACAACTTCGATCACACGATCGACCTCGGCAAGGTCTACACGGTGCGCGGCACGTCCTACGTCGAAGGCGCGGCATACGACTTCTTCAACGATGTGGACACGTGGCCGGATTGGGACGCGGTGCTTGATGTCGACGGCACGAAGATTGACGAAGGCGGCGCGATGGTGTTCGCCTCGCTCACGAACGTGGACCCGGTAGCGGCACTGGACGACGACTGGAGTCCCTACGTGCGGCTCGTGGCCTCCGATCTGACATTCCGTGCGGCACGGTTCATGTGCGCGCTGCACGTGAAAGACAACACGCAGGGCATCGGTATCACCGACCTCGGCGTGACGGTCGACGTGCCCGACCGCATCGAGAGCCGTAACAACGTGCCGGTGGCGGCGGGCGGCACCGTGATCGAGTTCAGCGTGCCGTTCAAGGACACGCCCGCCATCGCGATCATCGCGCAGGGTCTGCAGACGGGTGACAAGTGGCTGATCGACCAGCAGTCCGCCGACGGCTTCCGAATCCAGTTCCAGACCTCGGACGGCACGCCCGTCGCCAAGACCGCCGACTGGATCGCGCGCGGCTACGGCTACGAGCACACCGATCTGACGGGCCTCGGTTACGCGAGGCTCACGCGTTTCGACTCGCCGCTGATCGAGGCGATGCGTGCGCGCATTGGACCCAAGCGCCTGAAGGCGATCTAACTCACAGCGAGCCAACCATGACGCAACCTTCCTCCTATCAGGTGCCAGCCCATCCGTCAGGGCTGGACATGCGCACGCAACTGAACCAGATCGTTCTGTCGGTGCTGGGCGACAATTGCGGACCGACCGAGCCGCCCGAGACCTACCCCGGCATGATGTGGGGCGACACGACCGCCGTGCGCCTGAAGCGCCGCACAAACGCCAACGATGGGTGGGTCGATATCGGGCCGCTCGATGACTTCCTCGCGGACATGCGAACGTCGATCAAGGCCGCCGTGCCCAAAGGCACGATCATCATGTGGTTCGGAGACGGCAACGCGATCCCTGCGGGTTACGTGAAATGCGACGGCGCGAATGGCACGCCGAACATGGTTGACACGTTTCCGTGCGGCGCTGGCGGTTCGATGGGGGCCGGTGGGCGCTCGGGCGCGAACGCCATCGCACTGACGACCGACCACCTGCCGAATCATGCACACAGTGTCTACGATCCCGGGCACGCGCACAGCGTTGCTGACCCCGGTCACGCTCACGGCGTAGGCGACCCGGGCCACGCGCACAGCATCCCGAACTATGGGTCCGTGCAGGCCGGGGCTGACAACGGTGGCGCGCAATGTCCTGTCGCGACTGGCTACAGTTCGGGACGCGGACAGAACAACGTGAACGGAAACGGAACCGGCATCTGGATCGGCGCAAGCGGGACCGGCATCTGGATATACGGAGCGGGCACCGGCATCGGCATTTATGCAGCGGGCGGCGGCGCAGCCTTCGATAACCGGCCCGCGTGCTGCGCGCTGTGGTTTCTCATGAAGGCGTCGTGATCATGCGTGCGCTTATCCTGCTCTGCGGGTTGCTGTCGTCCTGCACGGTGCTGTACGTGAGCGGCAGCGGCAATACGATCTGCGACTCCAACACGCACGGCGACTTCGGCATCACGCGTACGCCTGCGCAGCCGCTACTGGACCGGCTGCGCGGGCACGCGACCCATTAGCTCATCCCACGCGCGACGCATCTGCCGCGCGCTCTCACGCGGGGCCATGCGTCCTGTCATCGTTGCCAGCCCTGGGCAGATCACATTCTGCAGGTCCATGTGCCGCACCGCTCGTAGTGCCGCGCGGAAGGCCAGATAGGCGTTGTCGGTGTGAGCAACGACGCTCGGCACCTCCATCGTCGGTGCGGCGATCATCAGCGGGATGTCCTGATAGCCCGTCCCCACAATCAGCGCTTCACCCACCGCGAGCGCCTTCGTCGGCAGGTTCGCGATCAAGCCTTGCAGTTCCTGCTCGATCTGCGGGCCGAATCGATAGCGATACACAAGGTCGATGCCGCCGTCCATCCAGCCGTGCGAGTTCGTGGGACTCACGATCGCATCAGCGGGCGCGCCGTCGAACACGTCCGAGCACTTCACATCGAAGGCGGCAATGCCAGCGAAGGCGGCGGCGACCGCTTCCACCACCTCCGGGTTCAGGTCACGGAATCGCAGCTTCATCACACGGTCTCCACCAGCTTCACGTCTGCGAGCGCGCCGATCTGCTCCGCAAGTTTTTCCGTCTCGCCGCGTGCGTAGTCATAGTTCCGATACTCGGCGGGTGTGCGATAGAGTGTCTGCGCGACCTCCGGGTCCATCGTCTGGTAGCCCTGAACCGTAAGCGGATCGAGAGGCTTGAAGTCCCAAGCGTGCCCGCACATGAAGCCGTAGAACCACAGGCCCGGGTGATCGCTGTCGATCATGCCGGTGTTCCACAGGCCGCCGTGGACGTCGATCACGAGCGAGAGCGGCACCGCGAGACCGGCATCGAGCGTGCGCGGCACCACTCCCCGCACATCGGCAGCCGCAATGCGCGTGCTGTTCAGTTCACGGCTCGCCAGCGCCTCGGGCACGACGATCAGCACGTCGCGCCGCTGGCCGAAAAGCGGGTGTGACTTTGACACGCCCGCATAGCCATTCCAGACGCCGTTGTAATCGCGGCGCATCAGGCAGACGAGTTCGCACGCCTCGAAGTCGTCCGCATCCGGTTCGCTATTCCAAGGGTGGGCGACGTTGGACATGAAAAGACCCTCCAGTAGGTGCCAAGCAAAGTTTACGACAGCGATGGATATCGGCAAAGCCTTCAAATCTTTCCCCGCCGGCCCATCGTCGGCATGAGATAAGATCGCGCAGAGACGATGTGCGGGTTTCTCGTCTGGTGCGGCGCTCAGTCTCAAGCTGACCAGCAACAAAAACATACGGGGAGTTCCAGACAATGCCATTGGCTATCACAATATTCAGCGTTTCCGGGGAAGGCCTTGATCCGGTTTTCTGTTATGGCTTTATTCGATCGGTACGTGGGTCAGGCAAATATCCGTCACCCAATCTTCCCAAGGGGCTCGCATCCGACTGCATCAATCGCTCGGACGTTCCGGACACCGCTCTGACGCTTTTGGCTTGGGACTCGATAGTTTGCGGCGCGCGAGAAAATGAAGTGCTCGATGCTTTGCGCACAGGATCTCTTTCCCTTCCAGAGGCATCTCCGGTCGTCACCGAAATGCAAATCAGCGGCGTGCCGTTCGGGCCATTGCTTGTCGAAGAGAATTTTCAGCGAGGACGCGTAACAGGGGTCGGGCTTCTACATCGAACCGGCATTGCGAGCGAGACACATCTCAAGGCCTTAGCGGACAAACTACACGACAAACTCGCAGGGTCTATGCCGAGGGCGCTCGATAACATCGTGTCAATGATCGGCAATGCGACAGGTTTTTGTGATGTCTGCGGACCCCGCCGTCCAATTGGGGCAGTCGACTACTTCTATCGTTCACGAGCGGCGACATACGTCGACGGGCCCCTTTTTGATGTTCGGCCAGAGCAAGCGGATTTTCGTTCCAAGGCTCCCTCGTCTCAGATTCATGTGCGCCGCCACGCAGCAGCGCTTGATCAAAGATATCGTTTGCAGACTACGCTGTATAACTATGATGAGGTGCTTCGATCAACCATCCTCGACATTGACGCGGGTGTGCACGAGACAGCCCTTTCAGCGCCGGCCCATATCACCGAAATGACTATGCGGGTGTTCGACGAAACGGGCGAACTAGTCGATCAGTCAAAAGTCATGTTTACCCAGGGAATGCAGTTTGGTTTTTCAGTTTTGGGGGCTAGCGACACCTTGCCGCCCGTTTTCCCGGGAGCGCCCAAAAGTCCTGATCTAGAAGTCCGGCCTCGCATTCACACGCTTTTGTTCAAAGGCCCCTCAATGGGAAAGCGTTCTGGCAGCCTAGACATTTTGCGAACGAACAGCGCAAACCTAGCAGCCTTGATCGGGCCAATTTCCTCCAAGCAAGAGGACATTTGGTTTGATCGCGGAAGTGCTGGACAGGTCGACGTTATCCGTTGGATAAAGAAAAGAATCGAGCAGCCGGGTTTGGTCAAAGCCTTCTTGGTCGATCCATATCTGGGAAGCGACGCATTGAAGCGTGTTGTCGCCCGCCACGGCAATCAGACCGCTGAACTCTTCATTGTTGTCTCGCCCGGGAATATCGACCCGGATGCCGATGCTGCCGCTGCAAAATCGGCCAACGACTACTTACCGAAACTAGCTAGCGCCGCGACCGAATGGGCGACTAAGTTAGCGGGAAAGATCTCTGTCGTGCATATTAAGCGTGGCAACGGCAGCCGTCAGGCGTTCCATGATCGTTTTCTATGCGTACTCGATCGGGACGCGACTCCCACCGTGTATCTCTTTTCGAATAGCCTGAGCAAGGCTGCGGGCGATTGGCCCTTCGTGATTTGCCAGCTGGATCAAATTACCTCCTGGCGCGTATACGCAGATATCTTGCAGATGGTAGAAGGTCGTGTGGATGGACTTCATCCTGAGTATATCTGGACGACCGCGAATGTATCTGCAACATCGCCGACGGAATTTCTCACACCGTCAGCCGTTACCGATAACGAGGCCCCTTGGGTGGTGGCCGCTAACACGCTACTGTCCAATATCAGAACCGTCATCTATCGCAATTCGGAGTTCAAACCACAGGTAGGTTCTCTCATCGATAAGTTTCTCGCTGTTTGGCGAGAAGATATTGATGACAGACGGCTTGCGGACGCTCTATTTAAAGTTGTCACCCACCGGGATGCCATTGTGGTCTTCGTATCGGACCACTTGCGATACCGAGGATGCGATGAGATTGCTAGTCTACTTGACGGCATGTTCCTCGACCACATCCTTGACGCCTTGCCAGACACACCTCAATCAAATGGCTGGTGGCTCCCTCACGACGCGCGACGTGCCGTCTTAGGGAATCTCGGACGAACGATAGCCCGCAAGCCGAAACCCACCAACTTTGTCAGAGACAGGATCAACCCGAAAGTACAGCGATACGTTGCTTCGATCGAGACACAAAGATTCAGCGACGTCGCATGGGACGTCCACCGCGCCGCACTCTTTTTATCGGTTATCGCGCTGGAGGTAGCGTCAATTGCCAATGCACCAGAAGCGTACCGCGTTGGCATGGCTTCAGACTATATTCACTGGCTGGGTCGACTGATGCGATCAGACCTAGCTGCGAACATGTATGTCACATCCGGCGCTCAAGTGCCAGACATCGCTGATGATCTTCCGCTAGCTGCACAGGCTATTTTACAGGTCCGCAGCATACTTGGAGACCAATTGATCCCGCCGGTGAAAATGGTTATGGACGACCCCTGGGTTGCCGCCGCTTTCAAGACAAAACTCTCACCCTTCTGCTGAGTCCGACTGGACATCGCACTCGCGCGAGACGCGCAAAGGGATCCCATGAGATTCACCCGCGTGCGCGGATCTCCGGCCTCCTGATAAGCTGTAGGTCGACGGCGGATTGCGTCCCACGAAATGAATTATTTCCGGGTCAAATGCCTCATCCGAAGCGTGACCGAGCAAAGGGAATGAAGCGATGGCAAACGGGAACGTTACGCTCGGGGAAGTAGCAGCAAGTGCAAAGCAGATTGAAGTGGCGTGTTCGCGTTGCGAACGGCGCGGACGCTATCGGCTGTCTAAACTGGTTGTTTCGTTTGGCGAGAACTTTCCGATGACTGATCTCGGCTCAGAGATCGCGGACTGCCCGAGAAGGTACGCAGCTATCACTGAGCGATGCGATGTATATTTCCCCGGGCTGCGGACGATCATGGACCCGGACGAACAGCCTCGGGCACCGGCCCAGAATCACGAAGACGATGGCGAGGATTGACGGTGAAAACCGGCTATGCCAGTTCAAGCACCTTAGCTGTTGCGGTTCATAGTACGATTCTCCTCCGGTACAGCCGGAACTGCCGGAACTGCCGGATCTGCTCCAAGAACGACAACAGCACGTCCAATGACAAAAGCACAAAAGCCAAAGCTACCACCGCCCCTAGTCGGCCAGTGGACTGGAAATTTTCGCGCAACCCAGTGGTCGGGCGACATAGTTATCGACCTGGAGATGCGTTTCGATCACACAGTCGGCAGCGCGATGCTATTCCCGGGTGAAGGCGTCAATGCGCCTGTCATCGTCGGGCGCATCGACGAAATCTGGCTTGCGCCTGAAGGCGCATTCACGACCATTCTGCTCCAACCGACGCATCCGAAAAACTCGACCCATCTTGTCCCGCCACAACAGGTTCGCGAGGTTTTCCCACAGGAAATACGCATTGCCACGAAGGCTCAAGCGCGTATCAGGTGGGACGGAACGAACATGGAAGTCCAGTGGCATTCCGATATCGGAATGGAGGGGCAAGCGCGTCTAACACGTAATGATCCTGATCGCCCGTCCGATATCCCGTCGAAGCGAATGAGTTGGGATGCATTCAAGCGTCATGTCTCACGGCTGGAAACGCGAAAATTTATCTTCCGTGGTCAAAAAAAGCCGTGGCGGCTCCGCTCGCATTTCCATCGCACAAACCGCTCCGATCTGTTTAGATACACCTTCGACGATCTCGGAACGCTGCATCGACATTTGAGCGCGCGTACAAAGCATATTTTCAACCCTGCCGATAGCGATCAGTTCGGCGCGCTGCTTCATCTGGCGCAACACCACGGGTTCCCGACGCCTCTGATCGATTGGTCCTACTCGCCATACGTTGCTGCGTTTTTTGCCTTCAGGCATATAACGATCGCTGCCTCGCGCAAGCGCAATGCGGGTTGTGTTCGCATCTTCCAGTTGGATCAGGCTCAATGGCGAGAGGAAAATCTCCAGATACCAGTCACGGCACCAGTGCGGCCTCACTTCTCGCTACTGGAGTTCTTGGCGATCGAAAACGAACGGCTCATCCCCCAGCAGGCGCTGTCAGCGCTGACGAATGTAAGCGACGTCGAGTCCTATATAAAGGCAGTCGAGCAAGTTCGACAGCATCAATACCTCTATGCGATCGATATCCCGGTCAAAGAGCGGGAAACGGTAATGAAGGAGTTGGCCTTAATGGGCATCACAGCGGGCTCGTTGTTTCCCGGTCTCGATGGAGCCTGTGAGGAATTGCGTGAGCGACTGTTCGCACAGTGATCGCACGACAGTACGACCTACAACAAGCTAGAGGGAAACTTGGACACTGGAAACGTATCCGCCATCATCTCTGCGTCGGCTGGCATCATCGGAGTGCTGCTTGGCAATTCGTTCGTTACTGTCAAGGAGTTGGTGGTCAATCGGTCCAAGCGCCGCAAAGACACGGCGTACCTTGCGATCATCGTCGTATCCCATCTCGACCGATTCGCCAATGGCTGTTCTTCAGTCGCGTGGGACGATGGCACCTCAGAAGGCAGGCCTGCCGGTCGCAACGAAGAAGAGTACAGGCCGACTACAGAGCCCCCCGAGTTCCAGCCATTGGATATCGACGTCGAATGGAAAGTGCTTCCGCGCGAACTTATGTACGAGATACTCCGACTCCCTGACCTGCGGGAACAGATTCAAAACAGGCTCGCGGGCATCGCGGAATACGACAATGACTACCCCGAGCATGCAGAGTACTTTTGGACCAGAAGGCGCGACTACGCAGATCTGGGACTACGCACTTCTGAGTTGTCTCGCCGCCTCCGCAGGCATGCCGGAATGCCTGCTGAAGAGCCCAAACCGGGTGAGTGGAACCGAGACGGAGGATTGAGAGACGTGGTAAAGAATATTGACGATGAACGCGCCGCGTACGAACGTCGCCGTCGGGAAGATTCCGCACCGCTGCCGGATGGGCTCACGTGTTAGGAGCACGATTTGCTTCACGCGCGGCCTCGGGAGCGGTCAACTGGGCGACATCGTGCCAGATGGCGACGGCCGCACTCCAGCGGAGTCGATTACTTAAGCGGTGGTGGTCATGGCCGCCCCTTCGGAAAGAACTGACGGATATCGCCCACGGCAGGCGCGGTCGTGACCGTGAGCGGAACCGGCCTGCCGCTGCTAGGATCGCGGCCAATGCAGTCGCGCTGTGAGGTGGTCACCATCGCGAGCGCGGTCTGGTAGTCCATGAGGTTCAGGTACGGCACCTTCGATGGACCGCCGATCAGTTCGCACAGCAGTGCGTCGCTGTCCATGTTGAACTGCTGGCGGCAGGCCAGCGGGCGCGATGAGTAGATCGAGCAGGCGTCGCCCTTGAGAAACGGACATGGATTTCCGTAGCCCGCCGCAACATCGCCGCGCCGTGTGAGGCCAGTGACCGTGCGCGGCTTGACACCAATGCGCCTGCCGATCAGCGCGGCCTCCTGCTCGGGCATGAGCACCGACGTATGACAGCAGTGCGAGCAGCCCTTGCGACAGGCCGCGTGCGGCTTCGCGACCGCGCCGAGTTCATCGACCGCTTCCCAAAGCGCCTCGATCTTCGCGTAGATCGTCATGCCCGAACTGTTGATCACGGCATTGACGCGATGGTGATGGCGCTGCTTGATGGACAGCGCCTGCTCGTTGACGATCCCGATTACGCGCGCGAGCTTGCCTGACTCGAGTTCGCGCCAGCGCGTGACAACCTGTTCGTCGTGCTGCGCCTCGGATTCAGTGAGCGTCGCCATGCTGCCCTCCGTAGTACATCTCCTGCAACAGCAATGTGGCGAGTAGCGAGCGCGGGTCGGTGTCGGTCATCTGCTGGCGTTCACCGTCCTTCGACGAGATCGGCGCGAACCGCACGAACTGGCACTGCGCGTCGATAACGACCTGATCCCAACTGCCGTCGCTGTCGCAGTAGCGCACGCGCTGGCAAGGGTGCCCGATGATCAGCCGGCCTCCATCGACAAGTGCGGCGAGCACGTTCTCGATGTCATTGGTGACGCTCTTCGCTTCCGGCTGCTTGAGGTCGGTGATGGCGACGAGGTTGAACGCCTCCGTCTGGTAAATGGCGTGCATGGTCCTGTCCTCCTAGCTAGGTCCGTGAATCACAGCCGCTCGAGTTCCGCCTGCATCTTCGCGAGCCGTTCGATGCGAGCGCGATCGCGTTCCTTCACTTCGCGCAGAACGGTCGGCTCGACGACGCCCGCCTGCAGGAACGCCGCCTCCATCACGGATGCCGGTTGCTCGCTGTGACGGTCGACGGCCTTATTCACGCGGGCCGGTTCCGAAATAACGATCTTCGCTTCCGTCTGCAGCGTACCGCGCAGACTCGGCATCCCTTCCGGTCGCAATAGCTGCTCGGGCTTGCAATGGAACACCGGCCAGAGCTTGGCAATCGTCGAGCGGCGCAGCCATGCGTGCTGTTCCATCGACTTCACGTTGCTGCTGGTGGTGGCATAGGCTTCGGCCAGCGCCTTGACGGTCATGTTTCGATATAGCCGCCACGCGAGCATCGGGGACTTGCCAGCGACCATGTACGCCAGCACCGCATCGGGATAGTCGGTTGCGGCAGGCGAACGCGGCTCTTTGATCGTGCGGCGGCGCTGCTCGGGCTTGACCTCCGCGATGACCGGCGCGGCTTGTACCGGCTTTTCATCGAAGGCCGAATCATCCGAGCCGGGGAGCGGGGTTAGCTGCGCCACCGGGCAGTCGTAGACCTGCGCCAGCTTTTCGAGCGTCAGACGTGAGGGGGTGGCCTTGCCGCTTTCATGCCACGCGACTGTCGTCTTGTCTCGACCTAAGAGATCAGCTGCGTCTTCGACAGTGAGTCCACGATGCTCGCGCCATGCGCGGATGAAATACATGCCGTTCGCCACGCGGTCGACCACTTCGGTGGGAGGCGCCTCGACGAACGCGCGATAGAACACGCGACGCTTCGGCTTCGGGGATGAGTCGACCAGCGAGGTCGACAAGGTATCAGGCGGAAATGCTTCAGGCGGGGAGATAGCGGCGGGTGTTTCCAGCTTTGCTTGTGGCTCGACCTCTTCAGGCAGGCGTGCAATGAGTGACTGCCAGTGCCGGTCGTTCAGATTGAGTGGCCGGGCACTATCTCGGCGTGGTGAGACGGTGGGAGGGTCATCTGGCGTGGGCACCTGCGCGGCCTGCAGCGATCCTTTGAACAGGCCCGGGCGCGTGCTTGCCTCCAGTTGCGCGGTTTGCGCCCGTCTTGCTGCTATCCAGAACTCGGTCAGGGCCGAGAACATCGTGTACGGGATTGTCGCCTTGAGGCGATTGCCCGCGTGGTCCGTCTCGTAACGGACGTCGGAATAGTCCAGACCATAGGGCATAGCTTCAGCTCTCCCAGAATTTTGTGTAGTGGCGCGCGACCCCTCGCGGTCGTGCAGCGCCCGAAAAAGTGGGAATGAGAACGCTTTTCGGAACGCTGATATTGACGGTAGATATGACAAATGCAGAGCGCAACACGCAGGCGTTTAAAAGATGTACCGCGCGTCGATATTTTGAGCCTCGGGGTGAGGCCCGACAGGGGATTCGGCTGCTTGATAGGTACAAACCCGCACCATTTAAAACGATGCGGTGGGCATAGAGAATCCGACCGAATCGATGGGGTATTCGACAGGCGGCGCAGAGAACAGCGGCGGCCTACGCGACCGGCAAGGTTCGCTGGGGCCCGTCTTGGGGCCTTTTTGGGGCCCCGGGCATAAAAGACCGGTTAAAACCGGTCAAAACCGTGCTGTTACGTCAGGCTGGAACGTGGCTCAAACCCTTGTTTTTAATAGAAAACGAAGGGTTCCGAATGACTTCGGTATAATATCCGTGGTGCCGGGAACCGGACTCGAACCGGCAAGCCGTTAGGCGGCGGATTTTAAGTCCGCTATGTTTACCAATTTCATCATCCCGGCGAGGGAGGCAAAACCGCGTGGACGCGCATTCTACCATTGGCCGCCGGGCCGACCAACGGGCTAATCAACCGCGCCAGCCGCCACCTCACAACCCTCCACTCCCCCGCCGCGCCGAAGTCATCCCCCGGTCACAAACGTTCCCGATAATCGGCACCGAAAACGTTTACATCGAACGGACACCACCGAGCGGAAACCATGACCCCGACGATCAAGGATGTCGCTGCGCACGCGGGCTTTTCCATCGCGACGGTCTCGCGCGCGATCAACGCGCCGCACACTGTGAACCCCGTCACGCTCGACAAGGTCCGGCAGTCCATCGACGCGCTGCGCTTCCGGCCCAACCCGCTCGGACGTCAGTTGCGCGGCGAGCGCACGCGCCTGATCGGCGTGATCGTGCCGACGCTCGCGAATCCGGTGTTCGCCGAATGTCTGCAAGGCATCGACGAACTCGCGGCGGCGCACGGCTACCGGCTCATGCTGATGACCACGCAATACGACGCCGACCGCGAACGCCGCGCAATCGAAACGCTGCGCGAACATCGCGTGGAAGGGTTGATCCTCACAGTCACCGACGCCGACACGCATCCGCTTCTCGACGAACTCGATCGCGACGGCCTCCTCTATGTGCTGATGCACAACGACACGGTGCGGCGTCCGTCGGTGTCCGTCGACAACCGTCTGGCCGCGTACGAAGGCGTGCGCATGCTGATCGCTCACGGTCATCGCCGCATCCTGATGCTCGCGGGCACGCTCGCCGCGTCGGACCGCGCGCGTCAACGTCACCTCGGCTATGCACAGGCGATGCAGCAAGCCGGCCTCACGCCGGCCCCCGCGCTCGAAGTCGACTTCAACGCGGACGAACTCGCGCCCTCGGTGCTCGCGCATCTGACGCACGGCGCGAATCGCCCGAGCGCGCTTTTCTGCAGCAACGATCTGCTCGCTATGGTCGTGATGCGCGGCCTGCGCCGCGCGCGCCTGCAGATTCCGCGCGATATGTCGATTCTCGGTTTCGACGGCCTCGCGATGGGCGAACTGCTGTCGCCGCCGCTCGCGAGCGTCTGCGCGCCGAACCGTGAGATCGGCTGCGCCGCGTGGCGTCGCTTGCTCGCGCGCGTCACGGGCAGCGACGAAGGCATGAGCGATGCGCCGCTCGCGCTGACGCTGCCGCACAGTCTGCGCGAAGGCGCGACCATCGCCGCAATTTCGAACCGTAACGACACCGCCGCGCCGCAAACGAATACGCGCTTTCATCTAGCGTCCTGAATAACAACTGCCTGAAAACAGGCGATCCAACCACCCGCCATCTTTTTTCGTGAGGACAACTACAGTGATCCGCTCTCCCCTTCGACTTGCATCGCCGCCAAGCTCGCTGATGCGCCGCCTCGCGCAGTCCACGGCATTCGCTGTCGGCGCGGGCGCGCTCGCAAGCGCCGCGCTCGCCGCGCTCGCCATCATCGCGCCGCAAACGGCCCGCGCCGACGAAACCGCAATCTGCTACAACTGTCCGCCGGAATGGGCCGACTGGGCCAGCCAGATCAAGGCCATTCAGCAAAAGACCGGCATCCGCGTGCCGTTCGACAACAAGAACTCGGGCCAGTCGATTGCGCAGTTGATGGCCGAGCAGAAAAGCCCCGTCGCAGACGTCGTGTATCTCGGCGTATCGTCGGCATTCCAGGCGAAGGACAAGGGCGTGGTCGAACCGTACAAGCCCGCGCATTGGGACGACATTCCCGCGAACCTGAAAGACCCGCAAGGCTACTGGTTCACGATTCACTCGGGCACGCTCGGCTTCTTCGTCAACAAGGACGCGCTCGAAGGCAAGCCGGTGCCGCGCTCGTGGGCCGACCTGCTCAAGCCCGAGTACAAAGGCATGATCGGCTACCTCGACCCGTCGAGCGCGTTCGTCGGCTATGCAGGCGCGGTCGCGGTGAATCAGGCGCTCGGCGGCACGCTGGAGAACTTCGAGCCGGGCCTCGACTGGTTCCGCAAATTGAAGGCCAACGCGCCGATCGTACCGAAGCAAACGGCCTACGCGCGCGTCATGTCCGGCGAAATTCCAATTCTGCTCGACTACGATTTCGACGCCTATCGCGCGAAATATAAAGACCATGCAAACGTCGAATTCGTGATTCCGAAAGAAGGCACGATCTCGGTGCCGTATGTGATGAGCCTCGTGAAGGGCGCCCCGCACGAAGCGAACGGCAAGAAGGTGCTGGATTTCGTACTCTCCGACGAAGGCCAGAAACTGTGGGCCGATGCGTATCTGCGTCCCGTGCGCGCGAATGCGATGAGCGCGCAAACCGCCGCGAAGTTTCTGCCGGCCAGCGACTATGCGCGCGCAAAACCGGTCGACTTCGGCAAGATGGCCGAGAAGCAGGCGAGCTTCGGCGAACGCTATTTGCAGGTGATGCATTGAACGACATCACGTTCCCGCTGCGCTGGCGCATTGCATTGCTCGCGCCGGCGCTCGCGGTTTTCATCGCGTTCTGGCTGTTGCCGATGGGCGCGCTCGCGCAACTGAGCGGCGACGGCCACGCGTTCGCCACCTATCGCGCGATGCTGACGAATCCGCGCTACATGTCGAGCCTCGGCGCAACGGTCATGCTGTCCGCAGCCGTCACGGCGGCAACGCTGGTGCTTTCGGTGATCGCCGGTTTGCTGCTCGCGCGCCGCGAGTTCGCGTTCAAGCGCACGCTGCTCGCATTGCTGACGTTTCCGCTCGCGTTTCCCGGCGTCGTGGTCGGCTTCATGGTCATCATGCTCGCGGGACGGCAAGGGCTGATCGGCGCGCTTTCACTCAAGCTCACCGGCGACCGCTGGGTGTTCGCGTACTCGATGAGCGGTCTCTTTCTCGGCTACCTGTACTTCTCGATTCCGCGTGTGATCGTCACGGTGATGGCCTCGGCGACGAAGCTCGATGCGTCGCTCGAGGAAGCCGCGCGTTCGCTCGGCGCATCGCCGTGGCGCATCACGCGCGATGTCGTGTTGCCCGCGCTCTCTCCCGGTTTGATCGCGGCCGGCGCGGTGTGCTTCGCGACCGCGATGGGCGCATTCGGCACCGCCTTCACGCTCGCCACCGACATCGACGTATTGCCGATGACCATCTACACCGAGTTCACGCTCAACGCGAACATGATCACGGCGGCCGGACTTTCGATCGTGCTCGGCATCGTCACGTGGGCCGTGCTCGCATTGGCGCGCAGCGTGAGCGGTTCCGCTGTGGCGGCGAGCGCATGAGCGCCGTCGTCGAACATGACGCCGGCGAAAACGGTAAGCAGGACTTCTCCATGAATTCGATCACTGTTTCTTCACATGCTGCGGCCGGCAAAAAGCCGCGCTCGCGACTGCGCTTGCCCGATAGCCGAGCATGGCTCGCGGCGGGCCAGTGGCTCGTCACGCTGCTGCTGTGCGCATTTCTGATCGTGCCGGTCGTGATGTCGATTCTCGCGGGTCTCACGGTGAATTACTTCAAGGGCATCTCGAGCGGCTTCACGCTGCGCTGGCTCGGCGAGGTGTGGACCCAGTATCACGGCTCGGTGTTTCTCTCGCTCGAAGTCGCGGCGGCCACGCTCTTCATTACGCTGTTGACCGGCGTGCCCGCGGGCTACGTGCTCGCGCGCAGCAAGACGCGGCTGTCGCGCGTCATCGAAGAGTTTCTTGTGCTGCCGATCGCGCTGCCTGGGCTCGCGTCCGCGCTGGCGCTGCTCGTCGTGTATGGCGGCTTCACGATGTTTCGCATGAGCGTTGCGTTCATCGTCGTCGGGCATGTGGTGTTCACGCTGCCGTTCATGGTGCGCGCGGTCGCCGCGGTGTGCGCGAGCAGCGATCTGCGCACGCTCGAGGAAGGCGCGGCGAGTCTCGGCGCGAGCTTCATGCAGCGGTTCTTGACCATCGTGCTGCCTAATGCGAGGCCGGGCATCGTCGCGGGCGCGCTCGCGGTGCTCACGCTTTCCATCGGCGAATTCAATCTGACGTGGATGCTGCACACGCCCGACACAAAGACATTGCCGGTCGGTCTCGCCGACACCTACGCGTCGTTGCGCATCGAAATCGGCAGCGCCTACACGATTCTCTTTTTCATCATGACGATGCCGCTGCTCGTCGCAATGCAATGGCTCGGCGTCGATGCGACCGGCCAGCGCAGCGCGGCGAAAAAACGCGGCGCCGCTTCCGCTACGAAGTCCATCACGACGCCATGACACTCGCTTCTTTTCCCGCTTCTATTCCTATCACGCTGACGCAGTGCGCGAAAACGTTTCGCGGCACACGTGTGCTCGAACCGGTCGATCTGCGCATCGAAGCAGGCGAAACGCTCGTGCTGCTCGGGCCGTCCGGTTGCGGCAAGACGACCACGCTGCGCATGATCGCCGGACTCGAAACGCCCGACGCCGGAGGCCGCATCGCATTTGGCAACGACGACGTGACCGCGCTGCCTATCGAAAAACGCCAGGTGGGCATGGTGTTCCAGAGCTATGCGCTGTTTCCGAATCTGACGGTGCGCGGCAACATCGGCTATGGCCTGAAGATCAAGCGCGTGCCTGCGGAAACCGCACGGCGACGCATCGACGAATTGCTCGCGATGATGCGTCTGACCGACCACGCCGATAAACCGATCGATCAACTGTCGGGCGGTCAGCGTCAGCGCGTCGCACTTGCTCGCGCGCTCGCCGTCGAGCCGCGCGTGCTGCTGCTCGACGAACCGCTCACCGCCCTCGACGCGCGCCTGCGCGACGCGTTACGCAGCGAGATGAACGCGCTGCTGCGCGACCTCGGCATCACGACCGTGTATGTGACGCATGACCAGGCGGAGGCGATGGAACTCGGCGACCGCATCGTCGTGATGAGCGCGGGGCGTATCGAGCAGATCGGCACGCCGCGCGACATCTACTATCGGCCTGCGAATCGCGCGGTCGCGCAATTCGTCGGCACGATCAATCGCGTTGCCGGCGAGCGGCGCGGCGGCATGCTGACGACCATCGGCGGCGCAGTGCCGCTGCCTTCGGCGCATCGGGATCTATCGGCGCAGTCGGACTCGGCGCACGAAATTTTCTTCCGCCCCGAAGACGCATTCCTCGCCGATCCCGATCACGCGCAGTTGCGCGGCCTCATCGAAAGCAGTGCGTTTCTCGGTGAGCGCACGCGCTTGACGATTAGCGGCGCCGCGCCCGATGCGCTCTTCGTCGATGTCGCGGGCCGCGTCGAACTGGCGCGCGGCACGCCGGTCGGCATTTCGATCGGGCACGACGCGCTGATTGCGCTATCGTAACGAAGCCGCGCATTAAACCGCGCGCAACACAAAGGACTACCCATGCTGCTGGCTCAAATTAGCGACCTGCATATCAAGCGGCCCGGCGCGCTCGCCTATCGCCGCGTCGATACGGCCGCGCACTTCGCGCGCTGCGTCGACGCGCTGAACGCGCTCGACCCTCGGCCGGACGTCGTCATCATGACCGGCGACCTCGTCGATCAGGGCGAACCGCAACAGTACGAGCACCTGAAAACGCTGCTCGCGCCGCTTCAAATCCCCTACTTTCTGCTCGTCGGCAATCACGACGACCGCGCCGCATTGCGCGCCGCGTTTCCCGATCGCGCGGAACTGCACGGCGGCGATGAGTTCGTGCAGTACGCGGCCGACATCGGTCCGCTACGGCTGATCGCACTCGATTCGATGGTGCCGGGTCAAAGCGCAGGTACGCTGTGCGACGCGCGGCTTTCGTGGCTCGCCGCGCAACTCGATGCGGCGAACGGCAAGCCGACGGTGGTCGCGCTGCATCATCCGCCGTTTGCGTGCGGCATCGGACATATGGATGCGCTGCGGCTCGATCCGCTTGCCGCCGACAAGCTCGCCGCATTGATCGCGCGTTATCCGAACGTGGAGCGCGTGATCTGCGGACACGTTCATCGGCCGATGTTCGTGCGTTTTGGCGGCACGATCGCGTCCGCGGTGCCGGCGCCCGCGCATCAGGTCGCGCTCGATCTTCGCGACGATGCACCGTCGGCATTCATGATGGAGCCGCCCGCGTATGCGCTGCATCGCTACGATCCGGCGACGGGCATCGTCACGCATCATGCGTATGTCGATGCCGCCGACGGTCCGTATCCGTTTTATGAGCCGGAAGGCGCGTTGATCGACTGAATGCGTACTGTGTGTAAAGCTCAGCGGTTCACGAAGGTCTGACGCACGCGCCGCGACATGCGGAAATAGGGTATGCCCAGCGCGGCCGCGACGATCGCCTGCATCAGGCCATCGAACGGAATCGCGATGTCGATGCCGATTGCGTGCGTCATGTAATCGCTCAGCAGATACGCGCCAGTTCGCATCGCGAGAATCGCGCCGAGCCACGCCTGAACGTGCCGCGGCAAGCGCGCCGATCTGCGCCACGCGAGCAGCGCGAACCATCCGATGCCCGCGACCATGAACGCGCCGATCGCCACGTCCATGCCGACCATCGCGATCACCGCGCGATACCAGCCATGCGTCGCGGCGCGAACGAACACGGCGAGCAACTCCCATTCGAGCATCATTTCGAGTGGATTGCGCAACGCGATCGCGGTGACGAACGCCCACGCGGCAAGGCAAATTAGCGCGACCAGCAGACATCCGCCAATTCGCTGCGGCGCAAGCTCAGCTTGCGCGTGACGTCGGCTCGGACACACAGTGCGTTGTTTCATCGGATCGTGCGAGGTGGGCAAGAAATGGGCAAGACGTGGGCAGAAATAGCCCGCCGATTCTACGAACCCCACCGCATCAAACCTCGCAGTTTTGTCACAAACGAGCCGTGCATCCGAATGGCGGCGGGTCAGCACGATCCGATACGCTCCGGTATGATCGGCACGCTTGAGGACCGCGCATGGGCCGGTCCGCCGACCGCCCTCTCTCATGTCCACGTCCAACGCGTCCGCCCCCGCTTCCGCCGATCCATCGCTGCGCGGCCTGCTGCTTCTGCTCGCCACCATCGCCGGTGTCGCGGTCGCGAACATCTATTACAACCAGCCGCTGCTCGACAACTTCCGGCAGTCGTTTCCGGCAAGCGCGTCGTGGGTCGGCGTCGTGCCCGCCGTCACGCAACTCGGCTACGCGGCCGGCATGCTGTTGCTCGCGCCGCTCGGTGACCGCTTCGACCGGCGTGCACTGATCCTGCTGCAAACCGCGGGCATGTGCATCGCGCTCGTCGTGGCCGCCGCCGCGCCGGCGCTGCCGGTGCTGGTTGCCGCGAGCCTCGCGATCGGCGTGCTCGCCACCATCGCGCAGCAGGCGGTGCCGTTCGCCGCCGAACTCGCGCCGCCGTCGCAGCGGGGTCATGCGGTGGGCACGGTGATGAGCGGCCTGCTGCTCGGCATTCTGCTCGCGCGAACCGCAGCGGGCTTCGTCGCGGAATACTTCGGCTGGCGCGCGGTATTCGCGGCGTCGGTGCTCGCGTTGCTTGCGCTTGCCGTGGTGATCGTGTTGCGTCTGCCGAAGAGCAAGCCGACTTCCACGCTGTCGTACGGCAAGCTGCTGGTGTCGATGTGGCATCTGGTCGTCGAGCATCGCGCGTTGCGTGAAGCGTCGCTGACGGGCGCCGCGCTCTTCGCCGGATTCAGCATCTTCTGGTCGGTGCTCGCGCTGCTATTGGCCGGGCCGCCCTTTCATCTCGGACCGCAGGCCGCTGGCCTGTTCGGCATCGTCGGCGCGGCAGGCGCGCTCGCCGCGCCGCTCGCGGGCAAGTTCGCCGACCGTCGCGGACCACGCGCGATCATCACGCTGTCCATCGTGCTGGTGGCGATTTCGTTTGTCGTGTTCGGCTTTTCCGCGAAGAGCATCGCGGGGCTCGTGATCGGCGTGATCGTGCTCGACGTGGGCGTGCAGGCCGCGCAGATTTCGAATCAGTCGCGCATCTATGCGCTGAAGCCCGATGCGCGCAGCCGCGTGAATACGGTGTACATGGTCGCGTATTTCATCGGCGGAGCCCTCGGTTCCGCTGTGGGCGCCGCTGTATGGCCGGTGTTCGGATGGGTCGGCGTGAGCGTCGCGGGTCTGGTGTTCGCGGGCCTGGCCGCATGGAATCATCTGGCGCTGCAGGCTCGTACTGCAAACGATTGATTGCGCTTGTTGTTGCACGGCGAGCGCTCAGCCGTGGCTGCGCGCGAGCGCATATTCGTGCAGCGCGTCGATCACGCGATCGAATTCGAACGACTTGTCGTAGAAGTGGCGCACGCCATACTGCTCGCAACGCTCGCGATAGGCAGGCAACGCGTGGTTGGTCAGCACCGCCGCGAACACCGAGTCGATCAAGCCTTCGCGCTGCAAATAAGCCAGTACGGGCACGCCTGAACCGCGCTTCAGTTGCAGGTCGACGATCACCGCGTCGAACGCTTCGTCGCCAAGCAGCGCGATGGCTTCGTCGGCGGAATCGGCATACGCGGCCACTTGCAGCGAACCGGACGCGTCGATGGCTTCCACCAGGCTGCGGCGGATCAGCGGCGAATCCTCGATAAGCAGCACGCGCAACGGCGCGTGACTGGCTGATCCGGCAACGGTATTCGATTCGCTGTTCATCGGCATCTCTCGATCGTCCATTATTCGATCAGGCCGTTCTTGATCGCGTAATAAGTGAGATCGGCATTGTTCGCCAGCCGCATCTTCTCGAGCACGCGAGCCCGGTACGTGCTCACCGTTTTCACGGACAAATGCAGTTCTTCGGCAATCTGCGTGGGAATCTGCCCCGCCGCGAGCTTGCAGAAGATCTGGAACTCACGTTCGGACAGCGCTTCGTGCGGCCGCGCCGCCGCCGGCTTGTCGAGATTGTCGGCGAGCGTGTCGGCCACCGCCTCCGATAAATAGCGATGACCTCGCGCCACCGCGCGAATCGCCCGCACGATCTCGTCCGGCTCGCAGTCCTTGTTCAGATAACCGTTCGCGCCCGCGCGCAGCAGGTTGATCGCGTACTGGCTCTCCGGATAGCCGGAGAGGATCAGCACGCCCTGCTCGGGGCGCACCTGCTTGATGACGCGCAGCGTGTCGATGCCGTTTTTATCCGGCATCGCGATGTCGAGCAGCACGACGTCGAATGCCTGCTCGCGCACGAGGCTGATGGTCTCGTCGCCGGTGGCGGCTTCCGCGGCGACGCACATGTCCGGCTCGTCGGCGACGAACTGTCTGAAACCGCCTCGGACGATCGCATGATCGTCGGCTATCAACACTCGAATCATCGGCTTGGTGTCCGTACGATGGAATCGCTCCAAAGCAGACATTGTAATGACGTCGCGCCGGCGTTCGACGTTATCGGCTGTGTTGCGGCCACTACCGCCGGCCGCAAGCTCATACAGCCGCGCCGACTCACTCGCGACCCTCGAGCAGATCGGCCATGTCGTCCGCATGCTCTTCCTCGACGGCGAGAATCTCTTCGAACAGACGCCGCGTCGTGACGTCCTTCTCGCCAAGATAGCGAATGATCTCGCGATAGGTGTCGATGGCAATGCGCTCGGCGACCAGGTTCTCGCGGATCATGTCCGTGAGATTCTCGCCTTCCTTGTACTCGGAATGCGCGCGCGTTTTCAGGCCGTCCGGTGCGAAGTCCGGCTCGCCGCCCAGTTGCACGATGCGCTCGGCGATGCGGTCGGCGTGCTCCTGCTCTTCCGTTGCGTGCTCCGCGAATTCGGCGGCCACCGCCTCGGAGTTGATGCCCTTCGCCATGAAGTGATGCCGCTTGTAACGCAGCGTGCAGACGATCTCCGTCGCGAGCGCGTCGTTGAGCAGCTTCAGCACGGTCTCGCGGTCGGCGCCATAACTTTGCGTGACGGGTCCGTCCGACATGTGCTTGCGGGCGTCGTCGCGAATCTTTTGAATGTCCATCACGAACGGGTCGCTCGACTGGGCGCCAGGTGTGTTCGCCATTGAGTTTCTCCTTTATCCGTATTGAGGGAATGGGCGCATCGCGGACCATGCCCGCGACGCGCCGTTAGAGTCGTGCTCAGATCTACGTTCGGAACACGCCGAGCAGCAGCGTGACCACGAACACGACCAGAAAAATATAGAACAGAATCTTCGCGATTTCGGCCGCGCCCGCCGCGATTCCGGTAAAACCGAACACCGCTGCGATGATCGCGATAACAAAAAAGACGATGGCATAGTGAAGCATGGCGACTCTCCTTCTTGTTGGTATCCGCGTGAATTCTCGTGCGCTGGCGTTGCCTCAAGCGCCGCTAAACATGCAAGCGGCGCTAATCGACAATTTTTTTCGTCACCACAAAGCCGAGCACGAGGAACACCACGCACAGAATCACAAATACGACGAACAGGAACTTCGCAATTGCCGCCGCGCCCGCCGCGATGCCGGTAAAGCCAAGAAGACCGGCGATCAAGGCAATGACGGCGAAGACCAACGCCCACTTCAGCATGATGGCTTCCTCCTGGAACGATGAATGGATCAGGGTTCATGCTATCCATCGGCGGCGGCGGGCGCATTCCGACGCACTCCGGTTTTCGTGTGAGAATCCGCTTACATTGGATTACGGCAGCGTTACGACGAGCCGATTCGCGCACGCGAGCGCTCGCGCGTTGGCGGCGGCGAACGCTACACTGATGGCTGTCCACGGAGCCGAATGTGTCGAACGTGCAGAACGTGCCTGATTTGCCCAACGCAGTCCCGCATGACGCGAAGCAGCAAGCGCAAAGCGAGGCTGGAAGTCGTGCGCAAACCGAAGCGCAATCCGATGCCCAAACCAATCCGCAAGCCGCTGCGCAACCGCGCCGCGCCGCCGCGCGTCTGAGCGACTGGATGCGCAGCCGAAGCTGGGCGATCGCGATGACGGTCGCAATCGTGATCACCGTCGGCGGGCTCGTCATTCTGGAGACCGCGCGCGAGCGCATCGCCGCCGAGTACGAGACGGCGCTCGAAGCCCGCGACGTCACCGTGCAACTGAGTGCACTGGCGAGCCAGCTATCGCGTTTGAGCTCGCAGCAAAGCGATTATCTTCTGACGAAGCGCGACGACGCCGCACACGCGTTTTGCGCGACGGCCGCACGCATTCGCGCCAGCGAAGAGCCGCTCGAGCGCTTTTACCGCAGTCCCAAAGCCGATAGCGCCGAGCTCGCGAGCTTCACGCAGATTCGTGCGCTGATCGACGCACGCATCGGCGCGGGCGCGGCGGCGTTGCAGCGCGCCGCACCGCATCCATTGGAGCTTGGCGCGTGCGGCAGCACGAGCAGCGAGCAGGCGGTGGACCCCGCGTTCGTCGACAGCACGCTTAGCCTGCTGCGCGATAACGAAGAACGCCGCGCGCAGCATGCGCTCGCCGCGAGCCGCGCCGATCAGCGCATCTCGACGTTGTGCGCGGCGGGACTCTCGGCGCTCAACATTGTGTTGTTCATTCTGCTGTTCCGCAATCTCGGCATTCAGATCGACAGACAAGCGCGCGTGCAGCGTCAATTGATCACGCAGCAAGGCGAACTCGATCAGCTCGTCAACGAACGGACCCGCCAACTCGAGGCGCTCGGCTGGCATTTGCAGGCTGTCAGCGAAAACGAAAAGACGCAGCTTGCGCGCGAGTTGCACGACGAGTTGGGCGCGATTCTGACCGCGAGCAAGATGGACGTCGCGTGGGCAAACCGCAAGCTGAAGGACAGCGCGCCCGAGATCGCCGGCAAGCTGCAGCGTGCGCTCGCCAATCTGGACCAGGGTATTGCGCTCAAGCGCCGCATCATCGAGGACATGCGGCCCACGGTGCTCGCGAACTTCGGTCTCGTGACCGCGTTGCGCACGCTCGCCGACGAAGCCGCGCAGCGCAACAACTGGACACTGAACCTGCAGCTTCCCGCAGACGATATCAAGCTCGACGAGCAAACCGAAATCGCGCTCTTTCGCGTCGCGCAGGAATCGCTGACGAACGCGGCGAAATACGCGCGCGCGTCGCAGGTGTCGATCGGTCTGCATATCGGCGAGGGGCAAGTGACGCTCGACATTGCGGACAACGGCGTGGGCATCATGCCTGCGGATTTGAAGCGCACGCACACGCATGGACTGCTCGGCATGCGTCAGCGCGTCGCCGCGCATGGCGGACGATTCGACATACGGCGCGGCGTGCCGAACGGCACCGACATTCATGTCGTGATGCCGAGCGCGAGCACGGCCGCGCAACCGGCCAGCGACTCGGACGCAAACCCAAGCGCGCGGCAGAACGACTAAAAGCATCGTTGTAGGAGTGCGCCGACGCGAACACCAGAGCGCACCTACAACAAAATCGCAGCGCAGCCGACAGCGCCGCATGCGCCCTTTTTTTACCATGCAATCAGACCGGATCGACTGGCGCAAGCCACGGTCGGCAGCTAGCAGAGCCGCTAGCGGGACACGTCAACCGATACCTTCTCGACAAGGAGAACTTCCATGAATCGACTGATCGCTTTGCTCCTCATTGCAGGCACGGCCGCGCTCGCCGGCTGCAACACGATGGCAGGTGCCGGCCAGGACATCTCGAAGGGTGGCGACGCCCTCACCAATCAGGCTGAGAAGGCGAAGTAAATCGCTGTTGCTTGAAGCCCTGCGCATTTGCGGCGCAGGGTGGTTCATCGCAATGCAATGCATCATCGAGCCCGCTGCGGGAAACCGCAGTGGGCTTTTTGTTGTGCGTGCTTGTTGAACGTGAGCTTAGCGTTGCCCGTGTTGCCAAAACAAAGCGGCGATCCACTTGCGTGAATCGCCGCCCCGTCCTCCCAGGACTTGCCGCTATGCCGTGCGCTGCGATGCGCGCAGGTTGGCTAGCGAGCTTATGCGCCCGTCAGCGTGTTCGACAACTCGATACTCGGTGTGCTCGTATTGCCGTTCTGCACGATCAGCAGATGAATCTGCCCCACCGCGAGCTGGCTCAGCACACCGCCGATCGGCACCGACGTAATGAGCCAGTCGGCGTTGTTCGACAGCGTGAACGATTGCGACTGATAGATCGGCGTCTTGCTGCCCGCGGCCGTCGCGATCAGCACATACTGGCCGCCCGATACGTAGATCGAATCCTGGCCGCTTGCCGGCACGGCGTTCTTGAACGCGACGCCCGCCAGGGTCGGCGACACGGTGCTGATGTTGGTGTTGCCCGCCTGCACGAGATACAGGTCGAGATTCGGCGCGTTGCCCGATGCGTTGAAGCCGCGCACGCGCGCGCTATTCGACAGAAGGCCCTTGTCGAACGGATCGTCGATCAGGCCGATGTCCGCCGCCGCCGTGCCGGGCAACGCGAGCACCGTATATTCGTGGCCCTTCGAGACGTTCGGGAAATTGCCGCTTGCGAGCGCGGTCTTGGTGCCGGTCGCCGCATAAGCAACATTCGTCGAACCCGTGTTGATGTTCGTGAAGTTCGTCACGCCCTTGTACGAGATATTCGTCTGTCCGGACGGCGCGTTGCCGTTGACGAGAAAGTCCACTGCCGGTCCGCTCGGGATCGCATGCACGAAATGGATTTGCGGGTTCGTCAGACCCAGCTCCTTGCCTACGTCGTCGGAGCCTCCGCCGCATGCACTCAGCACGGATGCAACGGCAATCATGGCCGCCATGGTTCGAATCAGTTTCATTCTGTTCACCTATATCGATGTCGGGCTTCTGGCCCATTCATATGCGGGCGCACGCTCTGGACGCCGCCATCTGAAACCGTGTTCGGCAATGATTCGAACGGTCTCGTTTTGGCTGTCCTCGGCGAAGCACTCCCTCCTATCCCTGCACGCAACGCCCTGTTTTAAAGGCGCGGCGCGGTCCATGTCGATGGACGCACCCAATGAGCAATGGCTGTGCCGCGGTCATCGAATTGGCTTATCGCGGCGCGAGAATGTCTTACGGGGCAACATGCGGCGAGCATTAGAAGCTTTCCTCAGATGGTGAGCCCGAGCGCGCGGTGTATCGTTCGTGCGCACCCCATACTTACAACGGCAGCCTGTATGTCTTACCAACGCTTACTCGCGGAACTCGACCTCGGCTTTACCCGCTTGCGCAATCGCGTCGTGATGGGGTCCATGCATACGGGCATGGAAGATCGCTTCTGGAATTATCCGAAGCTGGCCGAGTACTTCCGCGAGCGCGCGAAGGGCGGCGTCGGCCTCATCATCACCGGCGGCATCTCGCCGAATCGCGAAGGATGGCTGCTGCCTTTCGGCGGCACGCTGAACTCGGTATTCGATCTGCGCAATCATCGGCGGCTTACGCAAGCGGTTCACGAAGAAGGCGGCAAGATCGCGCTGCAGATCCTGCACGCAGGACGTTATGGGTATCAGCCGTTCGTTGTGTCCGCATCGGCATTGAAGTCGCCTATTTCGAAGTTCAAGCCGCGCGCGCTCAGCATCGCCGGCATTCAGAAGACCGTGCGCGATTACGCGCGCGGCTCGCCCAGCGCGCGGGCTATGACGGCATCGAGATCATGGGCAGCGAAGGCTATCTGCTCAACCAGTTCCTCTGCCCGCGCACCAACCGGCGCACGGACCGTTACGGCGGCAGCATCGAAAACCGCATGCGCCTCGCGTGCGAGATCGTTGAGCGGGTGCGCGAGACGTGCGGCGAGCGCTTCATTGTCGTCTATCGGCTTTCGCTGATCGACCTCGTCGAAGGCGGCAATACATGGGATGAAACCGTGCAGGTCGCACGCGCGCTGGAAGCGGCCGGCGTGACGATATTCAACACAGGAATCGGCTGGCATGAGGCGCGGGTGCCGACCATCGTCACCTCGGTGCCGCGTGCCGCGTTTGCCGCGTTGAGCGCGCGGCTGAAGGCTGCCGTGACAGTCCCGGTGATCGTCTCGAACCGCATCAACACGCCCGACGTCGGGGAAGCCTTGCTCGCCGACGGCGCGGGCGATCTGGTTTCGATGGCAAGACCGCTGCTCGCCGATCCCGAGTTCGTGCTGAAAACCGCCGAGGGACGCACGCACGAAATCAACACCTGTATCGCGTGCAATCAGGCCTGTCTCGATCATACGTTCAGGAATCAGCGCGCGACCTGCCTCGTCAATCCGCGCGCCGGTCGCGAAACCGAACTCGTGTACCGGCCGCTCGCGGGTTCGCAGAAAGTGCGCTCCGTTGCGGTGGTCGGCGCCGGGCCGGCGGGATTGTCGGCGGCGACGGTGGCGGCGTCGCGCGGGCATCGCGTGACGCTGTTCGATGCGGCCGCAACCATCGGCGGTCAGTTCAATCTCGCGATGCGCGTGCCGGGCAAGGAAGAGTTCAGCGAGACGATCCGTTATTTCCAGAGCCAGCTCGAGCGGCATCGCGTCGATGTGCGGCTCGGCACGCGCGTCGACGCCGCGCTGCTCGCCGCGGGCGCTTACGACGACATCGTGATCGCGACCGGCATCGTGCCGCGGCGGCCGGCGATCGCGGGCATCGACGCGCCCAATGTTCTGTCGTATGTCGACGTGCTGCGCGGTGCGCCGGTGGGCGGGCGCGTCGCCGTGATCGGCGCGGGCGGCATCGGCTTCGACGTCAGCGAGTTTTTGCTGCATCGCGCGGACGAACCGCTGCCGCTGCCGCGCGACGCGTGGCTCGACGAATGGGGCGTCGATCTGTCCGTCAGCGAACCCGGCGGCCTGAAGCCGCCCGCGCCCGCGCGTCCGCCGCGGCAGATCTGGTTATTGCAGCGCAAGGCGGGCAAGCTCGGTGCGGGGCTCGGCAAGACCTCGGGCTGGGTGCATCGCGCGACGCTCGCGAGAAACGGCGTGAAGATGCTGGACGGCGTGTCGTATCTGGAAGCCGGCGCACGTGGTTTGAAGATCGCGCGCGGCGGCGTCGAGCAATGGCTGGAGGTCGACCATATCGTCGTATGTGCAGGGCAGGAATCGCTGCGCGATTTGCATCCAACGGAGTCCGCGCGTGGAAAATCGGCGGATGCGGGCGGTCCGCGTTTTCATGTGATTGGCGGAGCGGCGCTCGCGACCGAACTCGATGCGAAGCGCGCGATTCGCGAAGGCGCTGAACTGGCCGCGCGGCTTTAAAGCGCCAACGTGGCCCGCGTTGCGTGCGGGCCGCGCTCTCGTTCGTGCGCAGTCTCGCGCATCACGCGAGCGCTTTCTTTCGATAATCGAGCCAGAAAGACAAACCCACGCTGAGCAGAATCACGACGGTCGCGATGACCGTCGAATGCGTAACGGGCTCGCCGAGCAGCAACGCGCCGAGCGCGACCGCCACCACCGGATTCACATACATGCAACTGCTCGCGATGATCGGGCTCGTGTGCCGTATCAGGAAACCGTAGGCGACGTAGGCCGCCATCGTGCCGATCAGCATCAGGTAGATGAACGCCAGCACCGGCAGAAAATGCACTTCGAGCATGCGTTCGCCGGAGACCCACGCGACCATCGTCGACATCGCGCCGCCCAGGCCGATTTGCAGCGACGTCGATAGAAACAGGTCGGACGGCAGTTTGAGACGGCCGGCGAGATGCGCGCCGCCCGCCCAGAAGAGCGCGCCGCAGAGAATCGCGAGGCTGCCGCCCGCCGAGCCGGGCGTGTCGTCGCCGTGACTCAGAATCGCGATGCCGACGAGCCCGAGCCCCACTGCGAACCACTCGCCTCTGCCGATCTTGCGCCCCGCCACCGCCGCGATCACCGTCGCGAAGAGCGGCACGGTCGCGACCATCACCGCCGCCGTGCCGGTGCCGACCGTGCGCATGCCATACGCGAGCATGCCGCTCGACAGGCCGACGAGCATCGTGCCGACGAGCCCGGCATTGCGAATTTCGGCGGCGCTCGGCCACACCGGATTGCGGCGCGCCGCGAACGCGAATAGCCCGACGCCCGCGAACAGATTGCGCAGGCCGGACATCAGCAAAGGCGGGAACGAGCCGAGCGCGACGTGCACCGCGAGATAAGTCGAACCCCACACGAGATAGACGACGCCGAGCGCGAGCGCGATCTGTCCGTTGCGCGATTGCGGCAAACGGATCGGAAAACCACGAGAAAACCAGCCTGGAAGTTCCTGCGACATGTCGTCAACGCGCCGGCGCCGTTCGAGCTTCCCGCTGTGGGGACGGCGGACACCGCATCGGCGATGCGGTCAAACGGGCGAGGCTGGCGGACATGGTGGTGGAGCGAAAGACGATGGTTGGCTAACAGAGAGAGCCATACGGGAACCGCGGTGCCGGTCCGGTTGATCCGGTAGTTCCGGCCGATTCGCGGCTCGCGCGCCAAATGCACGGCGCGCATCGCATTATGCAGTAAGCGCCCACCGCGCCAGGCGAAAGAATCGTAACTTTTGGTGCACACGCAACAAAAAGCCGGGGCAGACGGCACCCCGGCTCTCAGTCTAAGAATCGCGCCGCGTATAGCGGCTATGCAGCGGGCATCGGCCCAGACACGCGCGTCGGCGCGTCAGCCCGCTGCCTGCGCTCAGTTGCTCATCGCGCCCGACGCCTCGTGCTTCATGCCCATCGCGTCGCCCTTTTTCATCTTGTCGTGCTTCATCGTGTCCTTTTTCATGTGGTCTTTCGACATCGAATCCTTGGACATCGTGTCATGCGACATCGCATCGTTGGACATGGCGCCGCTCGCCTGGGCGAACGCGGCGCCGCCGCTCATCAAAAGGGCGACGGCTGCTGCTGCGATTGCAATCTTTTTCATGGGATAACTCCGTTTGTAGTTGATGAATCGAACCGGCTGTAGCCGGCGTATTTCCGAAGCTTCTGCCGCCCGAGGTCGCGCACGCGCGCGGCGCATGCGGCGACCCGCGCGCGTCAGGAGCCTCCGAACCAGTTGTAGCCCTGATCGACCCAATAGCCGCCAGGATACGTGTTGGTGACGAACATCTCGACGATGTGCTTCGGATTCTTGTAGCCGAGCTTGGTCGGCATGCGCAGCTTCATCGGGAAGCCATATTTCGCGGGCAGGCGCTCGCCGTCGTAGGAAAACGTGAGCAGCGTCTGCGGATGCAGTGCGGTCGGCATGTCAATGCTTTCGTAGTAATCGTCCGCGCATTTGAAGCCGACGTACTTCGCGCTCGTATCCGCGCCGATGCGCCGCAGAAACTCGCCGAACGGCGTGCCGCCCCAGCGGCCGATCGCGCTCCACCCTTCCACGCAGATGTGCCGCGTGATCTGCTCGGCGTGCGGCAGCGCGTACAACTCGGGCAACGTCCACACGCGCTGACCCGTGACGAGTCCGCCGATCTTCAGCGTGTAGCCGGAGGCGTCGACCTGTGGCACTTCGTCGATGCCGTAGTACGCATTGAATGGAAACGGCCGCGTGATTTGCGCTTCGGTATACGTCGGCGCCAACTGCTTCGGATCGAACAGCGCGGCTTGCGCGCGATCGTTCAGGCGCGACACGGCCGTTAGAAACTTGTTGACGGAGTCGTCGTCGGTGAGCGAGCAGCCTGTGAGCAGCGACAATCCGCCGAGCGACAACAACTGCTTGCCGAACAGACGCCGCGACGGAATCGACAGCTCGCGTCTCGCATCAATGAGGATCGACTCGCGGTCCAGTTTGCCGGCGGCTTTTTCCGGCAGTTTGTCAGATGGCTTGTCCATGATTCGGTATCCGTAACATTTCGAACGTTGGGCTCAGCGGCCGCGCAACATCGCGAGCAGCGAACGCGGCACGAGCGCGACCATCGCGAGATGCACGACGATGAACGCGGCCATCAGCGCCATCGCGCAGAAATGGACGATGCGTGCGTTGTCGTAACCGCCCATCAGTTCGCGCAGCAGCGGAAACTGCACCGACTTCCAGATCGCGAGGCCCGACAGCACCAGCACGATCAGATCGACAACCACGAACAGGTAGGCCAATCTCTGCACCGCGTTGTAGACCCGCAAGTCGGCGTGCGAG
Source organism: Paraburkholderia graminis C4D1M (assembly GCF_000172415.1). Taxonomy (GTDB): domain Bacteria; phylum Pseudomonadota; class Gammaproteobacteria; order Burkholderiales; family Burkholderiaceae; genus Paraburkholderia; species Paraburkholderia graminis. The sequence continues at coordinate 9,526 of NZ_ABLD01000029.1, read as the reverse complement.
AGCTTGCCCGTCAACGCGGCGATGAAATCGCGCCACACCGCGCGCGGCGAGATCGGGAAAAACTTGCGCATGAAGCGTCCGCTCGCGAGATTCATCGCGAGATAAATCAGGCCGTTGAAGACCAGCAACCACATCGCGGCGAAGTGCCATTGCAACGCGCCGCCAAGCCAGCCGCCGAGCGTGATTTCCGTCGGAAAACGAAACCACGCAAAGACCGGCGACGCGTCGTAAATGCGCCAGCCGGACAGCATCATCACGATCGCGGCGAGTGCGTTGAGCCAATGCGTGACGCGCACCCACAGCGGATGGATTGCGCCGCTCGCGGGCGTGGCAGGCGGCGCGTTGCCGCGAACGACGTGAGGCGTGGCCATGAGACTCTCCTGTGATTGGCGGCGTGCGTTGTGCGTTCAATGGCAGAGCGGTAGATCAGCCACTTGCAGCACGTCGCCCGTTGCAGCGTTTTCGACGAAGGCGACAACGCCGAATTTATCGACTGACGGATTGGCGTTTGCGCTCGCGTCCGCACTGTCGAGCCGTATATCGCGGCGAATCTGCAGCTTGCCGCCGACGAGCGGCACCGGCCCGATCCACTGCCGCACCACTCTCTCGTGATGCAAGGTTGCGCCGCGGTTTTCTCCCGCGCCGACCTGCGAGCTCAGCGCGTTTTCATAGACGGCGACATAGGCGTCGAGCCGTGCTGCGCTATCCGCAGTCCGGCTGTCGAAGCGGGCCGCGAGATCGAACGCGCCGCCTGGCTGCGGCTTCATGTCGAGCGCGATGTTCGCCTGCGCCGGCTCGGCGATCAGCTTGTCGACGCGGCTTTGGAAACTGTCCTGCTGCGACCACGTCCGCAACTCGCGTCCGCCGACGAACACTTCAGGCGTATAGATCGTGTGGCCGCCGGCAAGATCGGTAAGCGTCTGCTGACGCTCGGTGAAACGGTGCTGCGAGAAACGGTCCGTCCAACCGAGACCGTTCCAGTAGTCGACGTGCAACGCCAGCGGCACGACGCTTCGCGTGGCGCCGCTGTTCTTCCATTGACCGAGCCACGCGTCGGCGGGCGGACAGCTATTGCAGCCTTCGCTGCTGTAAAGCTCGACGAGCGCCACGCGATGAGCGGGACTGCGCGCGCTGCACATCGCACTCGCCGCGCTCACGAGGCCGCTCGCGCACAACAACGCGAGCGCGGCGACGAGTGCGACGGCTCGACTAAACGGCCGATGCGCCCGGCGTTTGATGACTGTTTGCATGACGTGCTCCGATCAGGATCTGCACGTTTGTCGAAGCGCGTCGCCGGTTATGACACCGCGCCGCAAATTTTTTTCGCCCGTTTGTTTTCTGTTGTTTGCGGCGGCGTCCACGCGTGCTTGCGCGATGTCGCCAACTTTCTACACTGCGACTTACAACAACGAAATGTCCGCCAAGGTCGCTGAAAGACGCCGTGCTAACATGCTTGTGTCGATCGCGCCGCTTTGCTGTGGTCTTCTCATGACTCTGTTTTCAAGCGGCGCGCCACCCACTTCATTCGATAACCGCCGGCCACTCATGCGCTTTCCGACTTCCCGTGCCTTCACCCGCTTGCGCCCTCGTGGCGCAACCGGCTGCGCGCGCGTGGAACTCGCGCCGCAAAGGGCCGGCGAACCGTCGCGAACGCTTCTGCCGGCAACGGTTCCGCTTCTCGCCGCCCGGCACCCCGACTGACGCAGCCTGCTCCTTGCCTGAAGCTGCGTCGTCCCTCAAGGGACTGTCGGAGCGCCGGGCCGATCCCATCCGCATGACCTATTCTCGTACAGAGATTGCAGATCGAATTGGAGTAGCCGCCGTGAAGACGACCAGAAGGACCAAGCAGTGTTACCTCACCGAACTCGACGTCGCGCGTCTTGAGAAGCACGCCGCCGCGCCCGGCGCGAACGCCCGTTTTCAGGAGATGCTCGACGACGTACTGGAGCGCGCCGTGATCGTGGACTCCCGCGAAATTCCGGCGAACGTGGTCACGATGAACTCGCAGGCCACGCTCGTCGACGAAAGCAGCGGCGAGCAGATGACGTGGACGGTCGTCTATCCGCCCGACGCCGACTTCGCTCATGGCCGCCTGAATGTTTTTTCGCCGGTGGGCCTCGCGCTGCTCGGCGCGAAGCGCGGCGAGCACATTCACTTCATGCCGCCGAGCGGCGCCGAAAAAGTGCTGAAGCTCGAGAAAATCCTGTATCAGCCGGAAGCTGCGGACGACTTCACGCGTTAAGCAACCCGTGCCGGTGCTGCGGCGCGTCATAGCGTGCTGCATTCCGCGTTCTGCGTTCTGCATGCCGCGTCACTACAAGCATAGTGCGTAAATCGCGCATGCAAGAGCGCAGCGATTCTCCGCCCGCAGCCGCCGAAGCAAACCACCGCGTGCTGCCCCGCATTAGCACTCACGCATCGCGCGCGGGTTGCCAAGCAGCGCCCGCCCGGTGTATCGTGTGCGCTGCTAACGCGGGGGTCCTGCGTTGCACGGAAGTCGGAGGTCCGTGCCACGTGGGTGAGAAATACCCTTTGAACCTGATCTGGATAATGCCAGCGCAGGGAAGCGTACGGATTTCGCAGCCAGTCTCTAGCCTCACCTCTCGCGAATTCCGACTACTTCCATCTCGTCTCCTGCTTAGCGGCCCCACATTGAATGGGACCGGAGCAAGGCGTCATTGCGCTTAACTCCGGCCGACACACGGAGAACATGCATGAACGCCAATCCGAAGTTCCTTTCCGCCGACGCCCACGTCGATGAAGCTGCCGTCGCGCCGCTGCCCAACTCACGCAAGGTCTACGTGACGGGCTCGCGTCCCGACATCCGCGTGCCGATGCGCGAGATCAGCCAGGCGGATACGCCCGACAGCTTCGGCGGCGAAAAGAATCCGCCGGTCTATGTCTACGATACGTCGGGCCCCTACTCCGATCCCGACGCGAAGATCGACATTCGCGCCGGCTTGCCCGCACTGCGTCAGCGCTGGATCGAGGAACGCGGCGACACGGAAGCGTTGACGGGTCTGTCGAGCGACTTCAGCCGCGAACGCGCGGCCGACACCGCTACCGCCGATCTGCGCTTCCAGGGCCTGCATCGCACGCCGCGCCGCGCGATCCCCGGCAAAAACGTTTCGCAGATGCACTACGCGCGTAAAGGCATCATCACGCCGGAGATGGAATACATCGCGATTCGCGAAAACCAGCGCCGCGCCGAATATCTGGAGAGCCTGAAGACGAGCGGCCCGAACGGCGAAAAGCTCGCCGCGATGATGGGCCGCCAGCATCCGGGCCAGGCGTTCGGTGCAAGCGCGTTCGGTCCGAATGGCGTCACCGAAATCACGCCTGAATTCGTGCGCGAGGAAGTGGCGCGCGGCCGCGCGATCATCCCGAACAACATCAATCACCCGGAAAGCGAGCCGATGATCATCGGTCGTAACTTCCTCGTGAAGGTGAATGCGAACATCGGCAACTCGGCGGTGACGTCTTCGATCGGCGAGGAAGTCGACAAGATGACGTGGGCGATCCGCTGGGGCGGCGACACGGTGATGGATCTGTCCACCGGCAAGCACATCCACGAAACGCGCGAGTGGATCATCCGCAATTCGCCGGTGCCGATCGGCACGGTGCCGATCTATCAGGCGCTCGAAAAGGTCAACGGCAAGGCCGAAGACCTGACGTGGGAAATCTTCCGCGACACGCTGATCGAGCAGGCTGAACAGGGCGTCGATTACTTCACGATTCACGCGGGCGTGCGTCTGCAATACGTGCCGCTGACGGCGAAGCGCATGACCGGCATCGTGTCGCGCGGCGGCTCGATCATGGCGAAGTGGTGCCTCGCGCATCACAAGGAAAGCTTCCTGTACGAGCATTTCGAAGACATTTGCGAAATCATGAAGGCGTATGACGTGGCCTTCTCGCTCGGCGACGGCCTGCGTCCCGGTTCCATTTACGACGCGAACGACGAAGCGCAGCTCGGCGAACTGAAGACGCTCGGCGAACTCACGCAGATCGCGTGGAAGCACGACGTGCAGACGATGATCGAAGGCCCCGGCCACGTGCCGATGCAGTTGATCAAGGAGAACATGGACCTGCAACTGGAATGGTGCGACGAAGCGCCGTTCTACACGCTCGGGCCGCTCACCACCGACATCGCGCCGGGTTACGACCACATTACGTCGGGCATCGGCGCGGCGATGATCGGCTGGTTCGGCACGGCCATGCTCTGCTACGTCACGCCGAAGGAACACCTCGGCTTGCCGAACAAGGACGACGTGAAGACCGGCATCATCACGTACAAGCTCGCCGCGCATGCCGCCGATCTGGCGAAGGGTCATCCGGGCGCGCAGGTGCGTGACAATGCGCTCTCGAAGGCGCGCTTCGAATTCCGTTGGGAAGACCAGTTCAACCTCGGCCTCGATCCGGACAAGGCGCGCGAATTCCACGACGAAACGCTGCCGAAAGATTCCGCGAAGGTCGCGCATTTCTGCTCGATGTGCGGCCCGCACTTCTGCTCGATGAAGATCACGCAGGACGTGCGCGAGTTCGCCGCGCAGCAAGGCGTCACCGACGACGAAGCGCTGAAGAAAGGCATGGAAGTGAAGTCGATAGAGTTCATGAAGAAAGGCGCTGAAATTTACCAGCGGCAGTGATGCGTTCGCGCATCGCGTGGGGCGCATGCCGTCGCCCACTCGATGCGCGCGCAACCTTTCGCCACGCAAAAGCCCGCGCTTGCGGGCTTTTTTTGGTGCTTAGGTCAGGCACACGCGATGCTGCAAACAGGGAAACATTTGATTACGAAACCGTCAGTCTGCTGACAACCGCATACATCTGGAAACCGGTTCCGGCGATAAGATCAAAGCGAACGAACAATAACGACAGGCGGTTTCGAATTACAACAGGGAGTCAACATCATGAGATCGATTCGTAAGATAGGTTCGCTTGCGATGATCGTCGCGGTTGTCGCAAGCCTTTCCGCGTGCGAGGGTATGACGACGCGGCAACGGGACACCGCGATCGGTGCGGGCGTCGGCGGCGCGGCGGGTGCCGTGATCGGCGGCAGCGCGCTGTCCACGCTGGGCGGCGCGGCGGTCGGCGGCGTGATCGGCAACCAGGTCGGCAAGTAATCGCCTCGTATGACCGGACAAAGCGGACCGGGCGCCATGCCCCGTCCGCTTTGCTCACAATCTATGCGGATGTGCCGCATCGAAACGGCGCTGGACGAGAGCCGCAACACGCGGCTGCAATGAGGCGAAATACGCCGTTACGGTTTTGCAAACCTCCTCGCGCGCCGTCGGCGTAAGCTCGTGCGATAACGTACCGACGACGGCGTCGGCCGCGTTGTTTGCAAACTGGAGCGCGCCATGAAGTCCCGCGTCATCGACACTTTTCATACTATTCGCATGCAGTTCGCGACGGTTGCGCCTCGCCGGCGCATCGGCCGCGGCCGGCTCGCGTTGAGCGGCGCTGCAAGCGCGTTGCTGCTGTCGGGCTGCTATTACCCGTACGGCTACTACCCTGGCTATTACGCGGGTTATCCGTCGTATTACGCGACCGTGCCAGCGAGCGCTGCCCAGCGCGAAGTGCCGCTCGGCACGACCGGCGACTCGCAGGGCGCGCAGTCCATGCAGCAGCAGTCGGCGCAGGCGCAATATGGCCAGCAGCCGCAGCCCGGCGCGGCCGCTTCGCCGCCCGCGTATGTGGTCGCGCAGCCGCCGGTGTACGTTGCGCCGGCTTATCCCGCCTACTATCCGCCGCCGGTCTATCCGGCCTGGTACGGCTACGGCTATCCGGGCTGGTATGGGCCGGCCGTGTCGATCGGCTTCGGCTGGTCGTGGGGCGGCGGCGGGCACGGTCATCATCACTGAGCTTTCGCTCCTCCCGTAGTTTCCCTTCTTGACGCGCGGGCCTCGGGCTCTATGCTTGGTTAAGCCTCACACAGTAAGCGTTTAAAAGCGAGCCGCCCGGCGCTTTCGTGCCCGGCGGCGCTCATCCGTCCTGCACCAGCGACGCGTCCCGTCATTGGCAATCTCGCGTCGATTTCGAACAACAACGAAGGAGACGTGATGTTTCATCAACTACTCACCCCCATCGGCGATTCGCTGCTCGCGTCGTTTCTCGTCGCGGCGTTGCCGATCATTGTCGTGCTGGTGCTGCTCGGCTGGGCGCGCCGGCCTGCGTGGCAGGCGTCGCTCGCCGGACTCGTCGTCGGTCTGATCGTCGCCATTGCCGGGTGGAAGTTTCCAGTGGGGCTCGCGCTCGACTCCGTCGCGGCGGGCGCCGTGTTCGCGTGCTGGCCGGTCATGTGGATCGTGTTCACCGCGATCCTGCTGTACAACATCGCGCAGCGCTCCGGCCGCTTCGCCGCCTTCCGCATGTGGATGATCGACAATCTGCCGAACGACCGGCGCGTCGTGCTCGTCGTGGTGGGCTTTTCGTTCGGCGCGCTGCTCGAGGGCATTTCGGGCTTCGGCACGCCGGTCGCGATCACCAGTTCGCTGCTGATCCTGCTCGGCTTTCCGACGCTCGAGGCGCTCACCTTCACGCTGATCTTCAACACCGCGCCGGTCGCATTCGGCGCGCTCGGCGTGCCGATTACGGTGCTCGGCGCGGTCACGCATCTGCCGGCCGATTTGCTCGCGAAAATGGTCGGTCGCCAGTTGCCGTTCTTCGCGCTGCTGCTGCCCTTCTATGTGATCGCCGTGTACGCCGGCTTTCGCAACATGCTGCGCATCTGGCCGGTGCTGCTGATCTCCGGCGCGAGCTTCGCGCTGACGCAGTTCGTCTCGTCGAACTACGTGAACTACAGTCTGACGGACGTGTTGTCGTCGATGGTCTCGCTGATCGTCACCATTGCATTCCTGCGCGTGTGGAAGCCGGCGGTCGACCCGGCGTTCGCGATCGACATCGACCGCGCCGGCGAAGTGCGCAGCAAGATCGGCGGCGGCCAGGGCTGGTATCCGTGGATCATCGTGTCCGTCGTGGTGATCGTCTGGACGGTGGCGAAAATCTTCCTGATCGGCGACGTGAAAATTCCCTGGCCGGGGCTCGACAAGGCCGTGTTCATCACGTTGTACAACACGCCGTACGGCGCGATCTGGGACTTCCAGCCGCTCGCGACCGGCACCGCGATTCTGGTGGCGGCGATCATTACGAGCCTCGTGGTCGGACTCGGCGCGCGCGAATTCGGCGCGGCCATCGCCGATACGTGGGTGCAGACGCGCATCGCGATTCTGACGGTCGCGACCATCGTCGGACTCGCGTATCTGATGAATTACTCGGGTCTCACATATACGCTCGGACTCGGCGTCGCGTCCGTCGGACCGTTCTTTCCGCTGGTGTCCGCATTCCTCGGCTGGGTTGCCGTGTTTCTGTCAGGCAGCGACACATCGGGCAACGCGCTGTTCGGCAATTTGCAGGTGGTCGCAGCGCATCAGTTGAACCTGAACCCGGTGCTGATGGCGGCGACCAATTCGTCCGGCGGCGTGATGGGCAAAATGATTTCGCCGCAAAACATTTCGACGGGCGTCGCGACCACGGAGTTGAAAGGCAAGGAAGGCGTGGTGTTCGCGAAGACCTTCAAGCACTCGATTCTGCTGACCGTGCTGCTCGGCATTCTGGTGTGGCTGCAGCAAAACGTGCTGCAAGGGATGATTCCGCATTGACGGTTGTTGGGCGGCTCTAGCGGTTGCTCGGCCGCCAGGCATGCTGCCGAAATTTTTCTCGTAGACGGGAGGCGCCGGTCGCACCGGCGCTTCACCTTCCTCCCTCGCCCGTGATCGTAATTTTTCTCACATCAGCGTGAGAATTGCTCGCTATGCGCGCCTCGCCGCGACGCTTACGATCACGTGTGTCAGACGTCCTCTCCCGATACTTGCCGTTTCATTCAGACGTGAAACGTTTCGGGTAATCGCGCTGTTACGATGCACAGGCGTCTCGACTCAACCGCGCGCGACGCCACCATAATGAATGCCAAAAACCTCTTCCAGTTGCTGATCCTCGCGGCCTTATGGGGCGCGTCATTCCTGTTTATCCGCGTCGGCGTGACCGACTTCGGCGTTGCTCCGTTGATGGCGCTGCGCGTCGGCATCGGCGCCGCGTTTCTTATCGTCGTGCTGCTCGCGCGACGTCCGCTGCAACAATCCGCGACGATCCTGCGCACGCGAGCTTTCCCGCTTCTCGTGGTGGGCATTCTGAATTCGGCCGCGCCGTTCTGCCTGTTCGCGTATGCGGAGTTGACGCTGTCCGCCGGCGTGACCTCGGTGATCAACGCGACGACGCCGCTGTGGGGCGGCCTCGTCGCCTTCGTCTGGCTGCGTGACCGGCTGACCGGACTGCGCACGCTCGGGCTCGCGATCGGTTTCCTCGGCGTGCTGATGCTCGTGTGGGATCAGATCGCCACGCCGAGCGGCTCGGCGGCGACGCCGCTGACCACCGCGCTCGCAGCGGGCGCCGCGCTCGGCGCAACGCTTCTGTACGGCATCGCGGCCAATTACACGAAACGCTACCTGACCGGCGTCGACGCGCTGACCGTCGCGGCCGGCACCATGACAGGCGCGACCATCGTGCTGTTGCCGCTCGCCGTGATCTACTGGCCGAGCGCGCCGGTCTCGCTGCACGCGTGGGGCGCGGTGATCGCGCTCGGCGTGGCGTGCACGGGCGTCGCCTACATGCTGTTCTTCCACCTGATCGCGGTCGCGGGACCGGCGCGGGCAATCACCGTCACGTTCGTGATTCCGATCTTCGGCATTTTGTGGGGCGCGTTGTTTCTCGGCGAAGGCGTGTCGGCCGGCATGCTCGAAGGCTGCGGCGTGATTCTGGTGGGCACGGCGTTGGCGACGGGCGTCATCAAGCGCTTGCCGTGGCTGGGGACGCGGCGCGCCGATACGTGAACGCGTTGTTGGGGTCGGTTGCGTGGGCCGGCGCAAAAAATAGCCCGCACTCCACCGGAGTGCGGGCAAAAACCGTCGCCCTACGAGGATAGGCGACGGGGCCACCGAGGCCCGCGCGTCGAGCGCGCGGCCGTCATCGGGCTCGGCATCGGCTTGACGGCCGATGCTCGATGGAATGAAAAGCGCTATTGAGAAGAGACTTCGCCTGGGTGAGGCCACGGGAATCCGGCCCCATGTACTTCTAAAGCAGCATGTATGCCAGTTGGGATTAAACGCGAGAGGTTGGCGGTAACTCGTTGAATTTGCGCTGCATTTTTCGTGGCGTGTGATGGCTTCGGCACGCTGCCGCAACGCGTCGGAGAGTTACGTCACCGGGGTAACGTCAGCGGAGTAACGTGACGTCGAATCGCGGGAGAGTGTTGGGATAGGCCACAGCCATAAAAAAACCCGTCCGGGACAAGAATGTCCCGGACGGGTTTTTTTCATACAGCTTGCCGCCGCTGCCGCGCAGCGGCGCGCTTGCCTCAGCGCAACTGATCGGCCATCAGCGTCAGGATCTGCTTTGCCTGCGGGCTTTCGTCGAGACCGCCCTTGTCGTCGACGACGGCCACGCGGGTCTGGTCCGGCGTCAGCGCGCGCAC
>NZ_ABLD01000030.1 GCF_000172415.1 Paraburkholderia graminis C4D1M | reverse complement strand
GCCGTGGCCGCAGCCGCCGATTTCGCGCCGTTCGCCGCGGCATTGGGCGCTACCTGCGCGCCAGCCGGCGACAACGCCGCAGTGTCGGCGCCGCCCGACTTCGCGCGCGAATCGGCGAGCGCGAGCGCCGCCATCAGGCGCTTCAGATATTCCTGCTCGAGGCCGGGATCGTTCGCCTTGGGCTGCCACGTGCTCGAATCGTTGTTCGTGCCGGTCAGCGCCTCGCGCATGCCCTTCTGGCTGATGAACACATACGTGCCGCCGTTCGGCGCCGTTTCGAGGCGCGTACGGTACTTGTTGCGCTCGGACGTGACGTAGCTGTTGCCCATCGCCTTCGACAGCGTGCTGCGGATCAGCCCGTCGTTGATTTGCGCGTGCGTTTCGTTCCAGTCGGTCTCCATCACGCCCTTGTCGCGCTGATCGACGACCAGCAGGAAGCCCTGCTCCTGCCAGAAGCGGCGGATTTGCGGCCACGCCTCTGCCGGCGTCTTGCTGTCGATCACGAGCCAGCTTTCCGTGCCATCGCGCTGGATGTGCATGCCGCTCACGGCCGGCACGACGGACACCGTGTTCGCCGCCGGCGCCTGGGCCTGCACCTGACGCAGCGCGGACAACGAGGTTTCGCCGCCTTGCGGAGGCAGCGAACGCTGATCGGCCGTCTCGTCGATCAGGTTCGGCGGGACGGCGAGTGAAGCCTGCTTCGATTTCGAGTCGCTCTTGTAGTCGACTTTGGTCGGCGACGACGTGCCGCAGCCGGCGACCAGCCCGCCTGCCATCAGCATTACTGCAAACCGCTTGGTAAGACGAAGATGAGTCATGTTCGGGGAATCCTTCCGCTACGCCACGGCAAGTTTCCGTGGATCAACCCAACATTTTACCGATCCCGGCGGGCCCTGTGCAAAAACTGGGGTTTGCCCGCTCTGCGCGCTCTGTTGCCGGGCCACATTTAACGTTCCACAACTATTCCTAATGGTCTGTCAGACATCTGCAAGTTTGTCGTCAGAACATTGTTTTAAAAGGCACTTTTCGATTCGGCCTCCGCCCAATTTTGGGATGACGTCATGCGATGAAACGCGCACCACGCTTAGTTTTGCGACGCGGGTGCTATCTTCAAATTGACGTAGGACAAAACCCAGAAGCAGCGCGCAGGAGACCTCATCATGTACAAAAAACATCGTTCTCATCGTGTCGCCGCCTCTCTGATTGCCGCGACGGCGTTATGCAGCAGCGCGAGCGCTTGCGCGCAGCTCGGCGCTGTGATTGCGGCCAAATCAGGCGAGAGCGCACAACAAAGCCTGCTGAACGGCACGCTGCGACTGCGCACATCGACCGATGCGGGCAACACGACCATCAACGAGTACGCGACGAACGGCGGCGAAATCGTCGCCTACACCTGGCAAGGGCCGACGATGCCCGATCTGGCCGGCCTGCTCGGCAAGTACGCCGACTCTTACCGCACGGGGGCCGCGGAGGCGGCAGCGGCGCCGGACGGGAATCTGCACGCGTCGCGCGTCGTGCGGCCGGACGTGGTCGTCGAGTCGGGCGGGCCGATGCGCGGCTACGCGGGCCGCGCCTGGCTGCCCGGCGCGTTGCCGCCGGGCGTGACCGCCGACGATCTTCGCTGACGGGCATCCGCTCGCGCCTGGATGCGTCCGCGGGTCGACACGCGCACGCCGAGAAAGCCGGTCTGTCGCAGCGTGGATGGCCTGGGGACTTCCTCTCCGAGCGGGCGCTCGAGCCGCGAAACGCACCGCAGCAAGCAGCAACAACCACAACAAACCAACCGCTGACCTTCTGACGCCATGAAACCCACTCCTTCCCTTTGCGCCCTGCTCTCCGTCTGCACCGTCCTCGCGGCTTGCGGAGGTGGAGGCGGAGGCAGCGGCGGCAGCACCGCGACCGCATCCGGCGCGAGCGCGCCAGCCGGCACGGCTAGCGCTCCTGTTGCCTCAGCGCCGCCTGCCGCGTCGAGCCCAAGCAGCACCTCGGTCCCGCAATCAAATACGCCGAACGTTCAGCCGATCGTCGTGCACGCGGCGCCGCGCCTCACGCGCAACATGCTGACGACGAGCGTCACGGTCTGCCAGCCGGGCACGGACAACTGCGCGACCATCGACAACATTCAGGTCGACACCGGCTCGCACGGTCTGCGCATTGTCGCGTCCGCGTTGCCGGCGACCCTGCCGCTGAACGCCGTGCCGTCGGGCAGCGGCGTGTCAGGCGGCATATCAGGCGGCATATCGGGCGAATGCGCGGTGTTCGGCAGCGGCTATGCATGGGGCGCGGTGCGCAGCGCCGACGTGCGCATGGCCGGACAACTGGCCGCGTCGATCCCGATCCATCTGATCGCCGACCCTTCGGTGCCGTCGGTCCCCGCGGATTGCGCCGCCTCGGGCCCGTCGATGCTCACCGTCGACACGCTGCGCGCCAACGGCATTCTCGGCGTCGGCGTGTTCGCGGCCGACTGCGGCGGCGCCTGCGCGAACGCCGCGCTGCCCCGCTGGTACTACAACTGCGACGCGAGCGGCGCCTGCCAGGCAAGCGCCCAGCCGCTCGCGCAGCAGGTGGCCAATCCGGTCAGCCGCTTCGCGCTCGATAACAACGGCGTGGTGATCGACCTTCCCGCGATCCCCGACGGCGGCGCGCTGACCGTGTCCGGTTCGATGATCTTCGGCATCGACACGCAGGCGAACAACACGCTCGGCAGCGCGGGCGTGCTCAAGGGAAATTCGCAAACCGGCTACGTCAGCACGACGCATAACGGCCAGACCTTTTCGCAAAGCTATCTGGATACGGGTTCGAACGGACTCTTCTATCGCGACACGCAACTGCCGCAGTGCGGCCTCTGGTATTGCCCGAGTTCGACGCAAGCGGCGAGCGCGAGCATCGCCGGAACGAACGGCGCGTCGAACACGGTGACCTTCACTATCGGCAATTCGCGCGCTCTCTTTGCGTCGGGCAATAACGCCTTCAACAATATCGCGGGTGCGGCTGCGAGCGGCTTCGACTGGGGCTTGCCGTTCTTCTTCGGCCGGCGTGTGTACACGGCGATTGCTTCGCGCGCGACGTCGGCGGGACCGGGTCCGTACTACGCGTTCTGAAGGTAAGGCCGCATTTAAACTGCCGAAAATTCAGAAACTGACGGACAGCGCAAATTCGGTATGGGGTGGCTGCGATAATCGCCGTTCGCGGCTAACGCTTCAGGAATGCATTCAAGAATGCTTCCTGAAGATAGTTAGTCATGCATAACTGCCAATCGCTATCCGATGCAAGACGCCACCCAAGCCAGCCAAGCCGCCGAACCCACTTTCTCGCTCGACGATTTCGAGCAGCTCGTTTTTACGCGGCAGCATATCCGGGCGTCTATCCAGCTTCTGTGCGCGCTCGCGCTGCTTCAGAACAAGCGCGGCGTGCTGGACGAGAGCTTTCTTGCGTCGGGCATGAGCGGCTTGACGCCCGCGGAGCAACAGCAGCGCTTCTGCACGCGGCTCGCGAGCGCGGCTTCAACGCTGTTCGCCGATCCGGAATTCCAGCCGCCCGTCGAATGCTTCAGGCTCTTTCTCACGCTGCACGAATGGGTCGGCCTGGTGTTCTCGGCCACACCGTTCGGCAATGCGGATCATGTCGCCTGCCACCTCAACCCGCGCGGTGCGCAAGACCGGCAGTTTCTGGCTGGCGACAGCTTCGTCGAGAAACTGTGCGTGCTGTATTCGACCGAATCGGAGCTCGAACTCGAGTTTTCCGCGCTGTGGGCTTACGACAAGGTGCTCGCGGCGTGCCTCGCGCTCGTCCTGCTCGCGCCGGTTTTCAAGGGCTCGGCAAGCGCGCACGTCAAGCGTGAGGCGTTGATCGAATGGCTGCCCGGCAAGCTGCAACAGCTAGACGATCTCGACGACCTGCCCACCGCCTTGCTGCATAACGCCTACATGTTCTGCAGCTACGCACACACGCCTCGCCGTCACGAGATCAAGCGGGACATCAATGTGCTGGTGCGCCGCAAGCTCGCGCAACTGGGCCTGACCGACGTGGCGGCGCCGCGCGCAGCAGCCACGGCGAACGCGAACGCGAAGCAGGCGGGCAACGCAAAGCGGCGCAAGAAGCCGTTGATGCTGGTCGTGCTCGAGTGGTTCGGCGGCGCGCATTCCATCTACCGCACGCACTCGCGCACGCTCGAAGCCGCGCGCGAGCATTTCGAAGTGGTGGCCTTCGGCTTCGGCTATGCGACTGACGACATCGGGCGCGCGGTGTTCGACCGTTTCATCGAACTCGAGCAGCCCGAGTACATCGGCGAATGTCTGCGGACCATTCGCGACTTTGCCGAACGCGAGAAACCCGACGTGCTGTATATGCCGAGCGTCGGCATGTTCGTCATGACCATCTTCATGTCGAATCTGCGGGTCGCGCCGCTGCAGATCGCGGGGCTCGGCCATCCGGCTACCACGCACTCCGACAAGATCGACTATGTCAGCGTCGAGGAAGATTATGTCGGCGATCCCGCGTGCTTCAGCGAACGCCTGATGAAGTTGCCAAAAGACGGGCAGCCGTACCGCCACTCGGTGGCGCTGCCGGTCATCGCCCCGATCATTGCGCCGCCGCGCGCCACGGTGCACGTGATCATTACGGCCAGCGCAATGAAGCTCAACCCCGCGTTTCTCCATGCGTGCCGCGAGATCGGCGCGCGTGCCCGCACGCCTGTCGAGTTTCATTTCATGAGCGGCGTGCACGCCGGGCTCGCGCTCGATCATATGCGCGACGTTATCGGCCGCTCACTGCCGGGCGCGGTCGTCCACGGGTTTCATCAATACGCGAGTTACCTGGACTGTGTGAATCGCGCGGACCTTTTTTTGAGCCCGTTCCCGTTCGGCAATACGAATGGCATCGTGGACGCGCTCACGCTCGGTTTGCCGGGCGTGTGCAAACGCGGGCCGGAAGTGTTCGAGTGCATCGACGGCGCGCTGTTCGAGCGTGTGGGCATGCCGCCGTGGACCGCGACGGAGACCATCGAAAGTTATATCGAAGCGGCGGTGCGAATGATCGATGGGCACGACGAACGGACCGCATTGCGGCAGCGTTTGATCGATACGAAGGCGGTCGAGCGCTGCTTCGAAGGCCGGCCTGAGGCGTTTGCAGAAAGCGTGCTTGGCTTGATGAAGAAGAAGCGGAGCCGGCGCAAGGTGGAAGTGGTGGATTGACGGGGGTGCGGGTGTAGGGATGCCGGGGTGCTGCGGTGCGTGGCACGACGTTAGACGCCTCGCTTGCAACGTTGTTGGCGTGTGCGCAGAGACGTCCTGGCAAAAGCATAATAATAACCATGACCACATGCATCGGCGCGCCCGCCGCTCGGGCCACGCCGACACTCAGTTCACAGCGAGCGCCTTACTCGGCCGCTTCGTCCGAATCCGGCTCGGAGGGCGCCGCGAGTTTCGCCGGAGCGAGCCAGCTAAAGCTGCTGAGACTCGGGCCACTAAACGTGCATTCGGCGGCTGCGGCCTGAATGACCTTCTTCGGCTTGCCTGATTTGACGGCAAGCGCTTGCGCATCCGAAGTCGCCGAACCCGAAGCCGGAGCCGCAGCAGTCCGCGCACCCGATGCTGCGGCGTCGGAACCGGCCATCGCGCCTGTTGCCGACGTGCCCTTCGACCCGCCCATCGCGCCCGCCGTCGCGCTCCCCTTCGACCCGCCCTTCGCCACCGAAGCAGCCCGCGCCGCCGCGACTTCGGAGGCCGTCACGACATGTTCAATCGACCCTTCCACGACCACGCGCGACCCGTCGATACCGGCGCCCGTGTGGCCGATCTTCAACGTATCGGACGAAGTTTCCGCAAACTTGCTGCGCATCAGTTGCTCGCACGCGTCCGAGTTCTTGTAGACAGCGGTACAGGCCGCGAGCAGCGCCGCAGCGGTCGAGACGCACGCGATTGTGAGAATCCGATTCTTCATTGACGTTCCGTTTTTGAAACCGTCGCGAATTGTAGCCTGGGCGCTGCGCGCGAGCCTGCGCTTGACGCAGTCCCAATAATATGGTCCTATTGCGCACTATGTACCGCGCCCAGACCACCCTATCGCTACTACTAGCCCGCTCTACCGGGCTAGGTCTGCTGCTGCGCGCTTCCATCTGAATCTGAAACACCCGAAGCACCGCGTAATTTCCCAGTAACTGACCCAGCCCCGGTTTCCGACCGGCGGCCCTGCTTTGCGTTTTTGTCGTCCGGTCGACTTCCAGCTTGTCGAATTCAAGGACGATGAAAATGTTGAAGAATCCCGCTACGAAATACCGCTCGTTCAAGCCCATCAATTTGACGGATCGCCAGTGGCCGTCGCGCACCATCACGCGCGCGCCGATCTGGATGAGCACCGACTTGCGCGACGGCAACCAGGCACTCTTCGAGCCGATGAACGGCGAGCGCAAGATGCGCATGTTCAAGACGCTGGTGCAGATCGGTTTCAAGGAAATCGAAGTGGCGTTTCCGTCGGCCTCGCAGACCGACTTCAACTTCGTGCGCGAACTGATCGAAGGCGGCCACATTCCCGACGACGTCACAATCGAAGTGTTGACGCAGGCTCGCGACGATCTGATCGAACGCACCTTCGAATCCTTGCGTGGCGCGCCGCGCGCGATCGTCCATTTGTATAACGCCACGGCGCCGGAATTCCGCAAGATCGTGTTCGGCCTCGATCAGAACGGCGTCAAGGAACTCGCGCAAAAAGCCGCGCGCACGATGAAGCGTCTCGCCGACGCCGCGCCGGAAACGCACTTCACGCTCCAGTACAGCCCCGAAGTATTCAGCGGCACCGAGCTCGAATTTGCGAAGGATGTCTGCGACGCCGTGTTCGACATATGGCAGCCGACGCCCGATCACAAGGCCATCGTCAACTTGCCGGCTACCGTCGAAATGGCCACGCCGAACGTCTACGCCGATCAGATCGAGTGGATGCACCGCAATCTCGCACGCCGCGATTCGCTGATCGTCTCCGTGCATCCGCATAACGACCGCGGCACGGCCGTCGCCGCGGCGGAACTGGCGGTGATGGCGGGCGCGGACCGCATCGAAGGGTGTCTCTTCGGCAACGGCGAGCGGACCGGCAACGTCGACCTCGTCACGCTCGCGTTGAACCTGTACACGCAGGGCGTCGACCCTGGCCTCGACTTCTCGAACATCAACGAAGTCGCGCGCACCGCCGAGGAATGCACGCAGTTGCCCGTGCATCCGCGTCACCCGTATGTCGGCGATCTGGTGTTCACCGCGTTTTCCGGCTCGCACCAGGACGCGATCAAGAAAGGCCTTGCCGTGCAGAAGCCGGACGCGATGTGGGAAGTGCCGTACATGCCGATCGATCCCAACGACCTCGGCCGCACTTATGACTCGGTGATTCGCGTGAACAGCCAGTCCGGCAAGGGCGGTATCGCTTATCTGCTCGAGCAGACCTACGGCGTCGTGTTGCCGCGCCGTTTGCAGGTGGACTTCAGCTCGGCTGTGCAGCGCCTCACCGACACGAGCGGCCAGGAAGTCACGCCGTCGCAGATCTGGGAATTGTTCCAGCAGGAATACGTGCGCACCGCCGCGCCGGTTCATTACATCGGCCATAGCCTGTCCGAGCAGGACGGACGCGAGCGCATCAAGCTCACCGTCGAGATCAACGGCACGCGCCGCGTGTTGCACGGCGAAGGCAACGGACCGCTCGACGCCCTGATGCACGCGATGGACGTGCCGGTGCGCATCCAGCATTACGAGGAGCGCGCGTTGACGCAAGGCGCCGATGCGCGCGCGGTGGCCGTCGCCGAGATGGCCGGCGCCGACCTGACGGGCAGCGCGTTCGGCGTGGGCATCGACGCGAATCTGGTTACGGCGTCGATTCGCGCGGTAATCAGCGGCGTAAACCGTGCGTATGCTCGCGCGAGCGACGACGCGAAGCAGCGCTTCTTCGACGCGGCGCTCAACGACGAAGCGGAGCGCGCGGAAGCATAAGGCGAGGCTAGCCAGGCCGCGACGGCCCGGCTACATAAGAAAGGGGCGCCCTGCATATTGACGGGGCGCCCCTTCTTTTTTCGCAAAGATAAGCAGCAGGTTTAATCAGGCATCCTACCTGACCGAAGGCGCTTCACTCCGTCCACGCTTCCGGCAAGCTATGCGTGAGCGTCGACACGAAACGAGCGGTCTCGTCCTGCCGCGGCCGCATGAAGACCTCGCGCGACGGCCCCGCCTCCACCACCACACCGTTGTTGAGGAACACCACGTCGCGCGCGATCGTAGCCGCGAGCCGCAAATCATGCGTCGCCATCAGCATGGTCATGCCTTCGCTCGCGAGTTGCTTCAGCACTTCCACGACTTCGGCAGCGAGGCCGGGATCGAGCGCGGACGTGGGCTCGTCGCACAGCAGGACTTCCGGCGACGGCGCCAACGCACGCGCGATCGCCACGCGCTGCTGCTGTCCGCCCGACAGCGTGACGGGCCACGCATCGGCCTTGTGCGCGATGCCGACTTTCTCGAGCAATTCATCGGCGCGGGCCCGCGCTTTTTCCTTGTCCCACTTGAGCACGGTGAGGAGCCCCTCCATCACGTTCTGACGTACCGTGAGATGCGGAAACAACTGGAAGTTCTGAAACACCATGCCGGTACGGCGACGAATCGTCAGCACTGTTTCGCGCGACGGCCGCTCGTCCTGACTGAACGTGAGCTTCTGATCGCCGATTTCGAGCGAACCCGACTCGGGAATCTCGAGCAGATTCACGCAGCGCAACAGCGTGCTTTTGCCGCTGCCCGACGGTCCGATCAGCGCGGTCACGTTGCCCTGCGCGAGTTGCAGATCGACGGAATCGAGCACACGGTGCCCGGAAAAGTACTTGTCGATTTTTTCCAGTCGGATCATCAGTTGCCCGCCTGAAAGAGTGCATGACGGCCGAATTTGCGCTCGAGCCTGACTTGCGCCGACGACAGCACCGAACTGAACAGCAGATACACGAGTGCGGCTTCGGTATAGAGAATCAACGGTTCGTAGGTCACCGAAGCAATTCTCTGCGCGGCCTGGAACACCTCGGGCACGGTCAGCACCGCCGCGAGCGACGTGTCCTTCACGAGCGCGATGAACGAGTTGGACAACGGCGGCAACGCGACACGCGTCGCTTGCGGCAGAATCGCGCGACGCAGCGCCTGTTCGCGCGTCATGCCCATCGAATACGCGGCCTCCCACTGCCCTTTCGGAATCGACTCGATCACGCCGCGTATCACTTCCGAGTTATACGCGCCCACGTTCAGCGAGAAACCGATGATCGCCGCCGTCAACGGATCGAGCACGATGCCGACGTTCGGCAAGCCGTAGAAGATCACGAATAGTTGCACGAGCAACGGTGAGCCGCGAAACAGCCACACATAGAAGCGCACCGCCGCCACCGCCCACTTCGGCCCGAAGAGCCGCACGAGCGCCACGATAAACGCGAGAGCGAGCCCGATAGCGAACGACGCCAGCGTAAGCGGCACCGTGAACACGAGCCCCGCATACAGCAGCGGCCACAGCGACTGCGCCATCAGATGCAACCATGCCGGCATGATTCAGACTCGCGAAAGGCGTTTACTGGGAGACGTCTTTGCCGAAGTACTTCTGCGAAATCTTCGCGTACGTACCGTCTTTCTTCATGTCGGCGAGCGCCTTGTTGATTGCCGCGACGAGTTCGGGGCTGCCCTTGCGGATCAGCACAGCGGACTTGTCGCTGCTTTCCGGCGACGTATCCAGCGTAGCGATCTTCACCTTCGCATTCGGCTTGTGCTTTTTGAAGTCGAGGAACGACAACGAATCGTTGACGGTTGCATCGACGCGGCCCGCGGTCAGCAGGTCGATGGACTCGTTAAAGCCCTGCACCGGAATCACTTCCGCACCGTGCGACGCGGCAATTTTGCCGAAGTTGCTGGTCAGCGTGTTGGCCGATTTCTTGCCTTTCAGATCGTCGAAGTTCTTGATCGTCGTGTTGTCCGAGCGCACGATCAGCGCCGCGTGCGACGTGATGTACGGGTCCGAGAAATCGTATTTCGCCTTGCGCGCATCCGTGACCGCGACCTCGTTGATCACCGCGTCGTAGCGGTTCACGTCGAGCCCCGCGATCAGGCCGTCCCATTTGCCTTCGACGAATTGCGGCTTGACGCCGATGCGCTGTGCGATCTGCGTGCCGATCTCCACATCAAAGCCGGTCAGCTTGCCCGATTCGTCGTGGTACGTGAACGGCGCATAGGTGCCTTCGGTGCCGATCCTGAACACGCCCGAGGACTTGATCTGCGCGAACTCGTCGGCCGCGAAGACCGGGCTCACGGCGACCGCCTGCAGCAGCGCAACCAGCAAAATGGAACGAATCGACTTCATGTGTGGCTCCCTAAAGTGGCCAGGCCGTATGCCTGGTCTTCTGTTGGCAGTCGCGCGGGCGCTCACGCCCGGCGGAGTGGGCGGACTGTAGCAAACGGCTTGCCGTTTTACAAAGGATCAGCTTTCCAATCCATATGCGCATGCGTGCTAAGCCGCAGCGGTAACCTCCGCCATCGCATGAACTTCAACTCTACAGCAGATGTGAAGACGCGGCATGCATCGCAACATGGAACGTGGGCGCGGCGCCATCGGGGAAAACGCGAGACGGTCGTGCCGCGGCGAATGCGCGGCAGCGTGGAAAAGGCGGCGCGGGCTTCCATGTCCGCGCCGCCTTTTACGATGGCAGAAGCCCTACCGCTCGACGCGGTGCGGCTCTTTCAGCTTGTTCGACACGCGGATCGCGTCGAAGTACGCCGGGTTCGGCGGGCGCTTCTGATATTGGCCCGCGCCTCGCACGGCGCGCAGATCGCCGTCGGTCCATGCAAGGGCGCCGCGCGTGAGCGTATGCATCGCCACGCCTTGCACGGTCATCCCTTCGAACACATTGAAGTCGACTTTCTGATGATGCGTCTTCACCGAGATCGTCTTGCTTGCCTGCGGGTCCCACACGACGATGTCCGCATCCGCGCCGACCCGTATTGCGCCTTTTCGCGGGTACAGGTTGAAAATCTGCGCGGCATTCGTCGATGTGATGCGCACGAACTCATTCGGTGTGAGACGCCCCGAGTTGACGCCGTGATGCCATAGCACCGCCATGCGATCTTCCACGCCGCCGCAGCCGTTCGGGATCTTCGTGAAGTCCTCACGGCCCATCGCCTTTTGCGACGCGCAGAACACGCAATGATCGGTCGCCGTGGTATGCAACTGCCCGGCCTGCAAACCGCGCCACAATGCCTCGCGATGTTCGGCCGAGCGAAACGGAGGGCTCATCACGTGCGCCGCGGCGCGCGTCCAGTCGGGATCGCGATACACGCTTTCATCGATCACGAGATGGCCGGGCAGCACTTCGCCGAACACGCGCAGCCCTTCGCTGCGCGCACGGGAGATGGCGTCGACCGCATCTTTCGCGGACACGTGCACGATATACACCGGCACGCCCAGCACTTGCGCGATGCGGATCGCGCGATTCGCGGCCTCACCTTCGACCTCGGGCGGCCGCGACAGCGGATGTGCCTCCGGACCGGTGAAGCCTTTGGCCAGCAACTGACGCTGCAACTGGAACACGAGTTCGCCGTTTTCCGCGTGCACCGTGGGCAACGCGCCGAGTTCGAGCGAGCGCGAGAAGCTGTTCACCAGCACTTCGTCGTCGGCCATGATGGCGTTCTTATAGGCCATGAAATGCTTGAAGCTCGACACGCCGTGCTCGTGCACGAGCGTGCCCATGTCGCGATACACCGAATCGTCCCACCAGGTGACGGCCACATGAAAACCATAATCCGCCGATGCCTTCTCCGCCCAGCCGCGCCACTCCTTGAACGCCTCCATCAGGCTTTGCTTCGGGCTCGGAATCACGAAGTCGATGATGCTCGTCGTGCCGCCCGACAATCCCGCTGCGGTGCCGGTATAGAAATCGTCGCTCGCCGTCGTGCCCATGAACGGCAGTTCCATATGCGTGTGCGGATCGATGCCGCCTGGCATCACGTATTGCCCGCCCGCGTCGACTATTGCAGCGTCAGCCGGCGCTTCCAGGTCCACGCCGATTTGCAGAATGGTGCCGCCGTCTTGCGGATCGGCACATAAAACATCGGCACGGTAGGTGTTTTCCGCATCGATCACGGTGCCGCCGCGAATCAGGGTCGTCATGTTGCCGCCTCCTTAATTGACTTGCTTATCTCGCTGCCGTCTGGGCCACGCATGCTACGCGCGCCACGCGCCCCACGACTTCAAGCGCTTGCCACGCGTGCGCTCGGTCCCTTGCTGAACTTCATCCACGCGCTATACACGATCGACGCCAACGCGAGCCCGACAAACCATGCATACGTGTAGAGCGTATTGAAGATCGACGGCACATTGGCGAACGAAGCGGGAAACGCGGTATGCAAAAAGCCCGGCAGATTCGGCAACACCCCGATCACGAGCGCGACCACCGCGCCGATATTCCAGCCGCCCGTATAGCTGTATTCGCCGCGTTCGTCGAACAGCTCGCGCGGATCGAGCCGCGTACCGCGAATCAGAAAGTAATCGACCATCAGAATGCCCGCGACCGGACCGAGCAGCGCCGAATAGCCGACGAGCCACGTGAAGATATAGCCCTGCGTGGTGGCGAGAATCTTCCACGGCATCATGACGATTGCGATGGTCGCGGTAATCATGCCGCCCGCGCGATACGAAATACCCTTCGGCCACAGGCTCGAAAAATCATAGGCGGGACCGACGAGATTCGCGGCCAGGTTGCAGCACATCGTATCGAGTGTCAGAATCACGAGCGCAAGGCCGACGCCGATGCCTGTCATGCGGCTTGTCAGATCGATAGGATCCCAAATCGCTTTGCCGTAGATCACCACCGTCGCCGATGTCACGACCACCGAGATCACCGACAGCAAGGCCATCGGCACAGGCAAGCCGATCGACTGGCCGATCATCTGATCGCGCTGCGTCCTCGCGAAGCGCGTGAAGTCGGGAATGTTCAACGCGAGCGTCGCCCAGAAGCCGACCATCGCGGTGAGGCCCGGCCAGAATGTCGCCCAGAACATGCCTTCTTTCTTGCCGCCCGGCACGAACTGCGACGGCGCGGACAGCATCGAGCCGAGGCCGCCCGCCTTCGACGTCGCCCACCACACGAGCGCGATGCACATCACGATCTTGATCGGCGCCGACCAGCTTTCGAGCCAGCGGATCGAATCGGTGCCGTGCACGATGAAGTAGATTTGCAGCGCCCAGAACGCGAGAAAACACGCGAGCTGTCCAAGGGAAATATCGAGCAGCGGCAAGGCCGCGCCATGCAGCGCGTTGCCGGTCAGAATGTTGAGCAGCGTATAGATCGCGCTGCCGCCGAGCCACGTCTGAATGCCGTACCAGCCGCACGCGACGATAGCGCGCAGCATCGCCGGCAACTTGGCGCCCTGCGTGCCGAACGACGAGCGCACCAGCACCGCGTACGGAATGCCGTGCTTCGCGCCGGCGTGGCCGATCAGCAGCATCGGCACGAGCACGATCAGGTTGCCGAGCAGCACGGTCACCACCGCCTGCCACGGCGACATGCCCTGCTCGGTCAGGCCCGCGGCGAGCATGTACGACGCGATGTTCATCACCATGCCGACCCACAGCGCGGCGAAGTGATACCAGCGCCATGTGCGCTGCGCGGGGCCGGTCGGCGCGAGGTCGTCGTTATAAAGACTGCTGCCTTGCGCGCCGGCCGCGAATTGCGGATCGACGGAGTTCGCGGTCTGCTTCATCGAATGATCTCCACTTGATCGTCGAAGCCCGCGCGTTTCTGTGAACGCGTCGGGCGTTAAAGGGAAACACGGCTTATGTACAAACACTGCGCAACGACAAAAACCCCTTGTTTCAGGCTGCTTTCGCTGCGTGCGCCGGTTCCGCGCTCGCAGCGGCTTCCTGCGCTTCGCTCTGTGCCGCGTTCACGCGCGCCGGATTGTTCGGATGCGTGGTCCAGTTCGCATACTCGCCGTTGTCCACGCGCTCCATCGTGATGCATTGCTCGACCGGGCACACGTGCATGCACAGATTGCAGCCCACACATTCGGAGTCCACCACTTCAAAATGCCGGACGCCATCTTTTTCTTTTGTGATCGCCTGGTGCGCGGTGTCTTCGCATGCGATATGGCACAGGCCGCACTTGATGCACTTGTCCTGATCGATGCGCGCCTTGATGCTGTAGTTGAGATTCAGGTACTTCCAGTCGGTCACGTTCGGCACCGCGCGGCCGCGAATATCGTCGAGCGTGGCGTAGCCTTTTTCGTCCATCCAGTTCGATAGACCGTCGGCGAGATCGGTCACGATGCGAAAGCCGTAGTGCATGGCCGCCGTGCACACCTGCACGCTGCCCGCGCCCAGCACCATGAATTCGGCCGCATCGCGCCACGTCGAAATGCCGCCGATGCCCGAGATCGGCAGATTCGGCGTTTCTGTATCGCGCGCGATTTCGGCGACCATGTTCAGTGCAATCGGCTTCACCGCCGGGCCGCAGTAACCGCCGTGCGTGCCCTTGCCGTCGACCATCGGCAACGGCGACATCGCGTCGAGATCGACGGCGACAATCGAGTTGATCGTGTTGATCAACGACACGCCGTCCGCGCCGCCCTTGTAGGCCGCGCGCGAACCGACGCGAATATCGGTGATGTTCGGCGTGAGCTTCACGAGGCACGGCAGCTTCGTGCCCTCCTTCACCCAGCGCGTGACCATTTCAATGTACTCGGGCACCTGGCCGACGGCCGCGCCCATTCCACGTTCGCTCATGCCATGCGGACAGCCGAAATTCAATTCGACCGCATCGGCGCCGGTGTCTTCGACAAGCGGCAGAATCCATTTCCAGTCATGCTCGTTGCACGGCACCATCAGCGAGACAATCATTGCGCGCTCGGGCCAGTCGCGCTTGACCTGCGCGATCTCACGCAGATTGACGTCAAGCGGACGGTCGGTAATCAACTCGATGTTGTTCAAGCCCGCGATGCGTTGGCCGTTCCATTGCACGGCGCCATAGCGCGAACTCACGTTGACCACATGCGGATCGAGGCCGAGCGTCTTCCACACCACGCCGCCCCAACCTGCTTCGAACGCGCGGTTCACGTTATAGGCTTTGTCGGTCGGCGGCGCGGAAGCGAGCCAGAAAGGATTCGGCGAAGTAATGCCGGCAATCGTACAGCGCAGATCGGCCATGTTCGGCTCCTTGGGGACGGCTGCTATTTATGTGACTCGTTGCTAGCGACAATGCGCGCTAGGCGGCCTTGATGTCGGCGCGCGCGAATTGCGCGTGTATGGCTTCGGCGGCGAGCTTGCCGTCCTGCACGGCTTGCACAGTCAAATCGATGCCGCCCGTGGCCGCGCAATCGCCGCCGGCCCACACGCCCGCGAGCGAGGTCTGGCCGTTTGCATCGACGGCAATGCGGCCGCCGTCGAGCGTCAGCAGTTCGCGTGCTATGCCCGCGGGCACGAGCGTCTGACCGATTGCCTTCAGCACCATGTCGGCCTCGATCACGAAGCGCTCGGCGTCGCCGGTGTTGAAGCTTCGTTCGAACTCGACGCCGGTCACCACACCGTTCTCGCCGATCAAACGCAGCGGCGTTGCATGCGTGATGAGCGTCACGCCGTTGGTCTGCGCGAAGTCGCGCTCGGCCCACGTCGCGCTCATCGATTCGACGCCGCGCCGATACACCATCGTCACCGAGGCCGCACCGAGCTTGCGGCTTTGCACTGCCGCATCCACCGCCGTATTACCGCCGCCGATCACGACGACGCGGCGGCCGACCGGCACCGTGCCGAAGTCGCGCGCGCTGCGAAGGGCCTCGATAAAGTCGACGGCGTTCATCACGCCGCTCAGGTCCTCGCCCGCCATCGCGAGCGCGCGAACGCCGGTGAGACCGATCGCGAGAAACACCGCATCGTATTGATTGCGCAGTGCATCGAGTTGCACGTCGCGGCCGAGCGCAACGCCGTGCCTGATCTCGATGCCGCCCACCGAGCACAACCACTCGACTTCGCGCTGCGCGAAATCGTCGACGGTCTTATACGCCGCAATGCCGTATTCGTTGAGGCCGCCGGCCTTTTCGTGCGCGTCGTAGATCGTCACGTTGTGGCCGGCGAGCGCGAGGCGATGCGCGCATGCGAGTCCCGCCGGGCCCGCGCCGATCACAGCAACATGCCGGCCGGTCTCTGGTGCGCGCGTGAAGAGTGCTTCGCCGCGCGCCATCGCCCAGTCGGTTGCATGACGTTGCAGCGCGCCGATCGCCACCGGCTTCGCGTCCTGATGGTTGCGCACGCAAGCGCCTTCGCAAAGAATCTCGGTCGGGCAGACGCGCGCGCACATGCCGCCTAATGGATTGGCCGACAGAATATCCACGGCTGCGCCCTTCAGATTGCCGTTGCCGATCTTGCGAATGAAGCTGGGAATGTCGATCTGCGTCGGGCACGCGTTCACGCATGGCGCGTCATAGCAGTAGTGACAGCGGCTCGCAGCAGCCGCGGCGGCACTCGCGTCGAGCAACGGCGCAATGTCAGAGAACTCGCACGAGAGCTGTTCGGGGGACAGGCGCCGCGCGGCGATGTCGCCGGTTTGCTTGATGGCCATACACGTTCCTTCTGTCGATGTGAGGACGCAGCCGCATCTGTCGGCACTCGCATGAGCGAAGCCCGCACGGCGTGTTTTGTCTGGCACTGCGGTAAAGCAGCTAAAGCAAATTCCGACGCGCTACGAAACCGGCTCGCATGCGCGCTCGAGCATCGCGTGCAGCAATACGTTCGCGCCCGCCTCGATCCATTCGAAGGTGGCGTCCTCGATTTCGTTGTGGCTGATGCCGTCGACGCACGGCACGAACACCATCGAAGTCGGCGCGACCTGCGCGAGATAACAGGCGTCGTGGCCCGCGCCGGACACCATGTCGCGATGCGAATAACCAAAGCGCTCGGCCGCCGCGCGCACGGACTTCACGCAGGCTTCGTCGAAGGCGACCGGCGCGTAGTAAAAGATCTGCTCGAGTTCTGTTTCGAGGCCAATGCCGCTCGCAATTCGCGCGACGCCTTCGCGCAACGCCGCATCCATTTTTGCAAGCACCGCATCTTCGGGATGACGGAAGTCGACGGTAAAGAACACGCGGCCTGGAATGACGTTGCGCGAGTTCGGATGCACCTGCATCATGCCGACCGTCGCGCACGCGAGCGGCGCGTTGTCGAGCCCAATGCGATTGACGAGATCGACGACGCGCGACGCGCCCAGCAACGCATCGCGCCGCCGCGGCATCGGCGTCGGACCCGCATGCGCTTCCTGCCCGGTCAGCGTGATTTCATACCAGCGCTGGCCTTGCGCGTCCGTCACGACGCCTATGGTTTTCTGCTCGGCTTCGAGAATGGGCCCCTGCTCGATATGCAGTTCGAACGCCGCATGCAACTGACGGCCGCCGCACGGCACATCGCCGGCATAGCCGATACGCTGCAACTCCTCGCCGATCGTCTTGCCGTCCACGTCCTTGCGCGACAGACCGTACTCGAGCGGAAACACGCCCGCAAACACGCCCGACGCCACCATCGCCGGCGCGAAACGCGAGCCTTCCTCGTTGGTCCAGATCACGACTTCAACAGGATGTTCGGTTTCGATGCCGTGATCGTTCAAGCTACGAATCACTTCGAGACCGCCAAGCACGCCGTAGATGCCGTCGAAGCGTCCGCCCGTCGGCTGCGAATCGGCATGCGAGCCGGTCATGACCGGCAGCGCGTCCGGATTGCGCCCGGCGCGGCGCATGAAGACGTTGCCCATCTGATCGACGCTGACCGAGCAGCCGGCTTGTTTCGCCCAGCTAACTATCAGGTCGCGCCCTTCCTTGTCGAGATCGGTCAGCGCAAGACGGCATACGCCGCCTTTGGGCGTTGCGCCGATCTTCGCCATCGTCATCAGGCTGTCCCATAGACGTTTGCCATCGACCTTTATCGACGTGACCTGTTCCGCGTTCGCGGCGACAGTGGCCTTCGGGGCGCCCTTCAGCGCTTCAGTAACCGCGTTCATTCGTCTCTCTCCTTTCGGTGAACCGACATGAAACTGGTGCATCGGCGGCGGATTTGTTGGCCTTTGTGGGGCGTGTCCGCACGGTCGCGGTGCAAAATTCGATACGCCCTTTGGCTCCGGGAACAAGGGCTAACCCTGAGGCGCGCCCCGCTCGTTCAATCCTGTCCAGTTGGACAGGTTGTAGACGATTAACATCGCCAAATCAATGCCTTTCGCACGGAGACAAAGAGAGCGAGAAGCGTGCCATTGCGTTGCAGCACGAAGAGGCATCGCGTGACAAATACGCGTGTGAGCGCGGCGTCGAGCGACTAGAATGAAGCGCGGCGCGGCACGCATGCCGCCGAAGGCAAACATGAGAGACGACGACGTGGCTGCGGGTATCACGCAAAACGACGAAACACGCGCGCCTTTGCGGCGGCGCAAGGCGCACATTCGTGAGTCGAATGAAGCGCATCTTCTGGCGTGTGCGGAGGCGGTTTTCGCCGAGCGCGGACTGGACGGCGCGAGTACCGCGATGATCGCCGAGCGCGCAGGCTTACCGAAAGCCAACGTGCATTACTACTTTCCGACCAAGCTCGCGCTCTACCGGCGAGTGCTCGAAGACCTGTTCGAAGACTGGCATCGCGCGGCCGATACATTCGAATGCAGCGACGACCCCGTCGATGCAATCGGCGGATACGTGCGCGCGAAAATGGAACTGTCGCGCCGGCGTCCGCTCGGCTCCAAAGTGTGGGCGAGCGAGATCATCCACGGCGCGGAGCACATGGAAGACATCCTCACTGAGCGAGTCAAGCCGTGGCTCGATACGCGCGTGAAGGTGATCGACGACTGGATTGCGCGAGGACTGCTGGCGCCCGTCGATGCGCGCACGCTGATGTACATGATCTGGGCGACCACGCAGCACTACGCCGATTTCGACGCGCAGATTCGCGCGCTCAAAGGCAAGCGCGCGTTGACGAAGAAGTCATTCGAGGCGACGACCGAAGAAGTCGTGCAACTCGTGATTCGCGCGTGCGGCGCGGTGTCGCCCGCACAGCGCGACGAAGGTGCGGACCCTTCAAGATAGGGCTTTTCTTTGGCTGGCCTGAATCAATACGTTTCCAGATGCAGGCGCCCTTCTTTTTTGAGCCTCGCCCACAGCGCGTCCCAATCCATCTGATGCTGCTCGCCGATCTCCTTGAGCGCTTGCAGCACGCCGTCTTCCATGCCCTTCAGGCCGCACACATAGACATGCGTGTTGTCGTCCTTCAGCAGATGCGCGACGTCGACCGCACGCTCACGCATGGCGTCCTGCACATAGCGCTTCGGCTGACCCGGCGTGCGCGAAAACGCCAGATTGGTGTCGATAAAGTCCTTCGGCAAATTAGTTAGCGGCCCGAAGTAAGGCAATTCCTCCTTGGTTCGCGCGCCAAAGAACAGCATCAGTTTGCCGGTCGCGCCCTTCAGGCGACGGCGCCGGCGGTACTCGGTCATCGCGCGCATCGGTGCCGAGCCGGTGCCCGTGCAGATCATCAGCAGATGCGAGTTCGGATGGTTCGGCATCAGGAAGGTGCCGCCGAACGGACCGATTACCGTCACCGCGTCGCCCTTTTTCAGGTCGCACAGATAGTTCGAGCAGACGCCGTCGATCGAATCGCCATGCTGTTGCGAGACGCGCTTCACGGTCAGCGAAACGTTGTTGTAGCCGGGCCGCTCGCCGTCGCGCGGACTCGCAATCGAATACTGGCGCGCGTGATGCGGACGGCCGTCGGCGGTCGCGCCGGGCGGCAGCACGCCGATCGACTGGCCTTCGAGCACAGGAAACGGCATCGATCCGAAATCCAGCACAATGTGATGGATGTCGCTTTCCGTCGATGCGTCCGTGAGCCGGTAATTGCCGACCACGGTTGCAGTAGTCGGCGCTTTATGCGTGTAGAGATTCACGTACGGCTTGGCAGCGGACCACGGCGGCACGACCGAGCCGCGCACGGTATCCACTTCGATGCCGCTTGCGTCTGCCGCGGCATCGTTAGCCGTGCCCGCGGTGGGCGATTCGTCGGCGGCAGGCACCGCCATCGTGTTCTGCTCGGGCAATACGTCCCACGTGAATTGCTCTTCGATCGGATACGCGTCGGCTTTCAGCACCGTGCGCCAGTTGTCGATCGCGCCTGTCGGACACGGCGGCACGCAAGCCATGCAGCCGTTGCAGACATCCGCCTTCACGACGTAGTTGTTGTCGTCGTGCGTGATCGCGTCGATCGGACAGGTCTCTTCGCAGGTGTTGCAGCGAATGCAGATTTCCGGATCGATCAGATGCTGCCTGAGAACCTCGATCGACACTGGGCCGTTCATGACTTCCTCCACCATGTAGTGCTGCACGGGCGCGCCGCGCGTTTCTTACTTCGCCTACGTCGCGTACTTCGCGTCCGTTCAGTTAAAGCGCACGTACTCGAAATCGACCGGCTGACGGTTCACGCCCATCGCAGGCGGCGCAATCCAGTTCGCAAACTTGCCGGGCTCCACCACGCGCCCCATCAGCGAAGCAACGAATGCGCGATCTTCCGGCGTGGCGAGCCACTTTGCTTCGTTCGCCGCCCACTCGGTTTCGCTGACCACGCGGCCGTCGGGCGACACGCGCGTGCCGGAAAAGGTGCCGATCTGCCGGTTGAACGCCTTGTGCGGCACGGTCATGCGAAAGTCGATGCCGGCCTTTTCAAGCACCTTGTTCCAGCGCGCCACGCCCGCCACGGAATCCTTGATGTAATCGTCGCGCAGCACTTCGTTCATTGCATTGAGCATCGGCACTTCGCGTTCGACCAGCTTGCCGTCCTGCACGTCGAGCAGTTTGTAGCTCTGCCCGTTCAATTGATGATCGTCGTCGCGCTTGCCTTCCTCATAGCGGCCCTTGAGGCCCGAACTGTAGAACGTCGCCGCGTTCGACGAATGATCCGCGCCGAACAGGTCGATCGTCACCGAGTAATGGAAGTTCAGATAGCGCTGAATGGTCGGCAGATCGATCACGCCTGCAGCGCGGATCTTTGCGACGTCGTCGGTGCCGAGTTCGTTCATCACCTGCGCGGTGCGCTGAATCACGCGGGACACGCCCGATTCGCCGACGAACATATGATGCGCTTCTTCGGTCAGCATGAACTTCGTGGTGCGCGCGAGCGGATCGAAGCCCGATTCCGCGAGCGCGGAAAGCTGGAACTTGCCGTCGCGGTCGGTGAAATACGTGAACATGTAGAACGCGAGCCAGTCCGGCGTTTTCTCGTTGAACGCGCCCAGAATGCGGGGATTGTCCTCGTCGCCCGAACGGCGGCCGAGCAATGCTTCGGCTTCCTCACGACCGTCGCGGCCGAAGTAGCGATGCAGCAGATACACCATCGCCCACAGGTGCCGCCCTTCTTCCACGTTGACCTGAAAGAGGTTGCGCAAGTCGTACATGGAAGGCGCGGTCAGGCCAAGGTGCCGTTGCTGCTCGACGGAAGCGGGCTCCGTATCGCCTTGCGTCACGATAATGCGCCGCAGATTCGCGCGATGCTCGCCGGGCACGTCCTGCCACGCGGCCTCGCCCTTGTGCTCGCCGAAATGAATCTTGCGGTCCTGGTCGCCCGGCGTGAGGAAGATGCCCCAGCGGTAGTCCGGCATCTTCACGTGATCGAAATGCGCCCAGCCGCCCGCGTCCACGCTCACTGCCGTGCGCAGATACACGTCGTAGCCGTGCGAGCCTTCCGGGCCCATGTCGCCCCACCACGACAGGAAGTTCGGCTGCCACTGTTCGAGCGCGCGTTGCAGCGCGCGGTCGTCGGCGAGGTTGACGTTGTTCGGAATCTTTTCGCTGTAGTTGATCGTTGACATGGTCGGTTCCTTGCGATGCTGAAGGTGAGAGGCCCGCGTCGGGGCGTCAAACGCGCGAGACGTCGAATTGCGCCTTGCTGCCCTTGCCGTACACCTTGAGCGCGCCCTTCTCGCCCACAGCGTTCGGCCGGTTGAAGATCCAGTTCTGCCATGCGGTGAGGCGGCCGAAGATACGCGTCTCCATCGTTTCGGGTCCGTTGAACCGCAGATTCGCTTCGAGTCCCGTCAGCGCGTCCGGCGACATCGCCGCGCGTTCCTCCAGCGCAATGCGGATTTCGTCGGCCCAGTCGATGTCGTCCGGCGCCGCAGTGACGAGACCAAGACGCTCCGCTTCGACCGGCTTGACCGGCTGACCGATCAGTGAGCGCACCGCGTCGATTGGTTCGGCTTCCTCATAAAAGCGGCGTGCGAGTCGCGACTGATGCGTGACCATCGGATAGAGACCGAAGTTGACTTCCGACAGCGTGATGGCCGGCTCCTCGTCTTCGTTGCTCGGCAGCGCGGCCATGTACGAACGGTCCGCGGCGAACGCGAGTTCCGCGAACGTGCCGGCGAAGCACGAGCCCGGCTCGATCAACGCGAAGAGCGACCGCGACGACACGTCGATTCGCGCGAGCGTGCGGCGCAACAGGCCAATCGTCTCGCGCACGAACCAGTGATCCTTGTGCTGCAGCAGCACGGCATCCACGGCGAGCAGATTGCGCGCGTCGCCTTCGGTGCGGAACACCCACGTGCCGACTTCGAGTTCGTTGGTGCGCATCGACAGAATCGCGTCGTCGAGTTCGCGTGCGAATTGCAGCGGCCACCAGTTCGCGCCCGCGGCGACAATCGCGTCAGTCGTTGTCGGTTGCTGTGTTTGCGGCGCTTTCGCGGTGAATGTCGCGATACGTTTCGCGCGGTCGATCGTCACGTCGAGCGTTTGATAAGTCAGGCCGTCTTCGCGATCCGTGCGCTCGATGCGCGTCAGCTTCACGCCCGGCGCGTCGGAAGGACGATCGCTTTGCGCGGCAAGTTCGAGCGCGCGGGCCTGAATGGCCGCGTCGAACTGATTCGGCTTCACGACCTCATCGACGAGACGCCATGCCTTCGCGCGCTCGCCGCGAATGCCTTCGACCACCGTGCAAAAGATGTCGGCGCGATCGTGGCGCACGCGGCGCTTGTCCGTGACGCGCGTGAGGCCGCCAGTGCCGGGAAGCACGCCGAGCAGCGGCACTTCCGGCAGCGACACCGACGACGAGCGGTCGTCGACCAGATAGATTTCGTCGCAGGCGAGCGCGAGTTCGTAACCGCCGCCCGCGCACGCGCCGTTCACCGCGGCAAGAAACTTGAGCCCCGAATGGCGCGACGAGTCTTCGAGACCGTTACGCGTTTCGTTCGTGAACTTGCAGAAGTTGACCTTCCACGCATGCGACGAAAGACCGAGCATGAAGATGTTCGCGCCCGAGCAGAACACGCGATCCTTCAGGCTCGTCAACACGACGGTCTTGACTTCCGGATGCTCGAAGCGGATGCGCTGGATCGCGTCGTGCAGTTCGATGTCGACGCCGAGGTCGTACGAATTCAGCTTCAGCTTGTAGCCGTCGCGAATGCCGCCGTCTTCCGCGATGTCGATAGCGAGTGTCGCCACCGGGCCGTTGAAGCTCAGCTTCCAATGCTTGTATTGCGAGGGATCGGTGCGGTAGTCGACCGGCGCGATGGCGGTTTCTGCTGTGGACATGGGCGTCTCCTGACTGGACGATGCGAGTTGTGGATCGAACAATAGTGCATCGTCACACCCATGTAAAGCACTTTAGTGCATATGTGCGAGTAAACCCCGAAACCGAATGCAGTCGTCAACCGGCTGGTGCTTCGTCCGGCGCTTCGGCGGCGAGCCTCGCGGCCAGCCGGTCGCGCAGTTGCAGATAGGCGTCGGCCAAGGTCTTCTCGCTCGTGTCGAAGGTCATGTCCGCCCGGCCGTACAGCTCGCTGCGCCCCGTGAGAATGCGCTTGAGGTCGTCCATCGCCTCCTTGTTGCCGGACATGGGCCGCAAATCGCCCTGCGCGACGACCCGGCGCATATGCTCCTCCGGCGTGGCTTGCAGCCACACCGTAAAGCAGTGCGACAAGAGCGCGTTGAACGTGCCGGACTCCGACACGAGTCCGCCCGGCGACGCGATCACGGCACGCTCGTGTTCCTGGATCACCGCCTCCAGCGCGCGGTGTTCGTAGCGCCGGTAAGCGCTCGCTCCGTATAGCGAATGAATCTCCGCGGGCGGGCATCCGGCGAGCTGCTCGATGACCCGCGTCAGCTCCACGAACGGCACCTTGCGCTCCTGCGCGAGCATCCGGCCGAGCGTCGATTTGCCGGCGCCGCGCAGCCCGATCAGCGCGATCCGGTCCTTGCGATGCGGGTCGCGCGGCGCCTGCGCGAACATCTCGGCGAGCGCGATGCGGGCGCGCTGCAACGCGGCCTGGTCGCGCCCGTGCAGCAGTTCGCGAATCAGCAGCCATTCCGCCGACGCCGTGGTTTCATCGCCGATCACTTCGGCGAGCGGACAGTTCAGCGTCGCCGCAATCTGCCGCAGCACCAGCACCGACGCGTTACCGACGCCCGACTCGAGATTGGCGAGATGTCGCTCGGACAAGCCCGTTTCGGCCGCCAGCGTCTTGCGGGTCATGCCGCGCCGCGCGCGCAACAGGCGCACGCGTTCGCCCATCGCGGTGAGGAATGGGTCGCGCTCCTCGCGTTCGCCGCCGCGCTCGGCGCGCTCCGGGCGGCCCGCTTCGTCGTCGGCGGCATCGCGTGGACGCGCGTCCGGCGGCAACTCAGTGTAATTCCGGTTCATGTTTTTATACCTCCAAACCACGATACATGTACTATAGTGCTTGACACACACCTCGTGAACGGTTAATTTTCGCCGAACATTGATCCACTTACAAAGATTGCCGCGATTTTTCGCGCGGCGTCACGGAGACCGCGCAGCGCGTCACATGCATTAACGTGCGTGCGCACAGTCCGGAGGCTCGCATGTCCCCATCCGATTTCCAGCGGCTTATCGCGCAGGTCACGGCGCAACTGGCCGGCCGGCCGCTAAACGCCGACCTCGCCGCGTGGCTCAACGTCACGTATTCCGCGGACAGTCAGACGTTTAGCGATCTCGCCGACGCCTGCCGCGTCGGCGTCGCCGAAGGTTGGCTCTGCAACCGCGAAGGCGGCGGCATTCGCTACGGCCGCATCTTCAAGGCGCTGCCCGACACGCACGGCTTTTCCGTCGACGTCGTCGACATGAAAGACATTGCCGGTCCGCATCACGTTCATCCGCACGGCGAGATCGACCTGATCATGCCGCTCACCGAAGGCGCGACTTTCGACGGCCACGCTGCGGGCTGGTGCGTCTACGAACCCGGTTCCGCGCATCGGCCGACGGTGGCGAACGGCGAAGCGCTCGTGCTTTATCTCCTGCCGCAAGGCGCAATCGAATTTACCGCCGCGTGAGTGCTGCCATGACCGAACTATTGAAGAACCATGTCGCGGGCGAATGGCTTGCCGGCGCCGGCGAAGGCGTGACGCTAAGCGACCCGGTGACGGGCGAAGCGCTGGTGCGCGTCTCGAGCGAAGGTCTCGACCTCGCGCACGCATTCCGCTTTGCCCGCGATGAGGCCGGCGCCGCGCTGCGCGCGCTGACCTATGGGCAACGCGCCGCCCGTCTCGCCGAAATCGTCAAGCTGCTGCAGGCGAAGCGCGACGACTACTACGCGATCGCAATCGCAAACTCGGGCACGACGCGCAACGATTCGGCGGTCGATATCGACGGAGGCATTTTCACGCTGTCGTATTACGCGAAGCTCGGCGCGTCGCTCGGCGACGTGCATGCGCTGCGCGACGGCAACCTAAGCGCGCTGAGCAAGGATCAGTCGTTCAGCGCTCAGCATGTGCTGACGCCCACACGCGGCGTCGCGCTTTTTATCAACGCGTTCAATTTTCCGTCGTGGGGCTTGTGGGAAAAAGCGGCGCCCGCGCTGCTGTCGGGCGTGCCCGTCATCGTCAAGCCCGCGACCGCGACGGCGTGGCTCACGCAACGCATGGTCGCCGATGTCGTGGACGCAGGCATTCTGCCGCGCGGCGCGCTGTCGGTGATTTGCGGCGGCTCGGCTGGGCTGCTCGATCAGATTCAGGCATTCGATGTCGTGTCGTTCACCGGCTCGGCTGAAACGGCCGCCACGTTGCGCGCGCATCCGGCTTTTGTCGCGCGCGGCGCGCGGCTTAACGTCGAAGCGGACAGTTTGAACAGCGCGATTCTCTGCGCGGATGCGGCACCCGACACGCCCGTGTTTCAGCTTTTCATCAACGAAGTCGCGCGTGAAATGACCGTGAAATCCGGGCAAAAATGCACTGCGATCCGGCGCGCGTTCGTACCGGAGAACATGCTCGAAGCGGTGGTCGATGCGCTAAAGACGAAGCTCGCCAAAGTGGCCGTCGGCAATCCGCGCAACGACGCCGTGCGCATGGGCTCGCTCGTGAGCCGCGCGCAATACGAGAACGTGCTGGCCGGCATCGCCGCTTTGCGCGAGGAAGCCATGCTCGCGTATGACGGTTCGTCCGCGCCGCTTATCGATGCCGATGCAACTATCGCGGCTTGCATCGCGCCGCATCTGTTCGTGGTCAACGATCCGGATAACGCGACGCTGTTGCATGACCTCGAAGTGTTCGGCCCCGTTGCGAGTGTCGCGCCGTATCGCGTTGTGCAGAACGCGGGCGAATCCGGCTTGCCCGAAGCGCATGCAGTCGCCCTCGCGCGACGTGGCCAGGGATCGCTCGTCGCGTCGATCTATTCGAACGACGACGCCCACCTCGGCAGGCTCGCTCTCGAACTCGCCGATTCGCATGGGCGCGTGCATGCCGTGTCGCCTTCGGTGCAGCAGAGCCAGACCGGCCACGGCAACGTGATGCCGATGTCGCTGCACGGCGGACCCGGCCGCGCGGGCGGCGGCGAAGAACTCGGTGGCCTGCGCGCGCTCGGTTTTTATCATCGGCGCTCGGCTATTCAGGCATCGGCAACGGCACTTGAAGCACTCGCGCAAATTACTCATTTGCCCGCGGCCTGAACATCTTTAAGCATGACACGCAAATGAGCACGACCCAACGCACCAGCTAGCGCACGCAAGCATTCAGCGGATCATGAGCACATAACAGCCGGACCGCCCCCACTCGATGGAGGAGACATATGGAAGCCCTGTTCGAACCGGCTGCGAGCCAGCCCGCCGTGACGGCCGAGCCGCCGCCCGCGCGCTTCAATTTCGCGGCTCATCTGTTCGCGCTGAACGCGTCGCGCGCGGCCAAAACCGCTTATATCGACGACAACGGCAACACGACCTACGCCGAACTCGAAGAACGCGCGCGACGCTTCGCGACCGCGTTGCGCGATCTCGGCGTGCATCCCGAAGAACGCGTGCTGCTGGTGATGCTCGACAGCGTTGCATTGCCGATCGCGTTTCTCGGCGCGTTGTACGCCGGCGTCGTGCCGGTCGTCGCGAACACGCTGCTCACGCCCGCCGATTATGTGTACATGCTCACGCACAGTCATGCGCGCGCGGTGATCGCGTCGAGCGCGCTCGTGGCAACCGTCACGCAAGCGATGGAGGCCGCCGAGCACGACGGCTGCCAGCTCATCGTTTCGACGCGCGCATCGGCCGCGGCCGACAGCACGCCGCTTGCGGCAGCGCCTGAGTTGGAAGCGCTCATCGACGCGGCCGCGCCCGCCGCGAAGCCCGCGGCAACCGGTTGCGACGACATCGCCTTCTGGCTGTACTCATCGGGCTCGACGGGCAAACCGAAAGGCACCGTGCACACGCACGCGAACCTCTACTGGACCGCGGAACTGTATGCGAAGCCGGTGCTCGGCATCGTCGAAAGCGATGTGGTGTTTTCCGCGGCCAAGCTGTTCTTTGCCTACGGACTCGGCAATGCGTTGACCTTTCCGCTTTCGGTGGGCGCGACCGCCATTCTGATGGCCGAGCGCCCTACCGCCGACGCCGTCTTCGCCCGTCTCACGCGCCATCGTCCGACGGTGTTCTATGGCGTGCCGACGCTCTACGCAAGCATGCTCGTGTCGCCGAATCTGCCCGCACGCGACGATGTCGCGATGCGCGTGTGCACATCGGCGGGCGAAGCGTTGCCGCGCGAAATTGGCGAGCGCTTTACGAAGCACTTCGGCTGCGAAATTCTCGACGGTATCGGTTCGACTGAAATGCTGCATATCTTTCTGTCGAACCGCGCGGGTGCGGTCGAATATGGCACGACGGGGCGCCCGGTGCCCGGCTATGAAGTGGAGTTGCGCGACGAGACCGGTCATGCGGTCGGCGACGGCGAAGTGGGCGACCTCTACATCAAAGGACCGAGCGCGGCGCTGATGTACTGGAGCAACCGTGAAAAATCGCGCGCGACGTTTCTCGGCGAGTGGATCCGCAGTGGCGACAAGTACTGTCGTCTGCCGAACGGCTGCTACGTGTATGCGGGCCGCAGCGACGATATGCTGAAAGTGAGCGGTCAATACGTGTCGCCGGTCGAAGTGGAAATGGTGCTCGTGCAGCACGACGCGGTGCTCGAAGCGGCGGTGGTCGGCGTCGATCACGGCGGCCTCGTGAAGACGCGTGCGTTCGTCGTCTTGAAGCGCGAGTTCGCGGCCTCTGAGATACTGGCGGACGAATTGAAGGCATTCGTGAAAGAGCGGCTCGCGCCGCATAAGTACCCGCGCGACATCGTGTTCGCCGACGACTTGCCGAAAACCGCCACAGGCAAGATTCAACGCTTCAAGCTGCGCGAAATATCATAAGGCGATACATGCAGAATCCCGCTGTCGAGACGCCCGCCAGTCACTTCGCCGACCTGCCCGCTACCGCGTCGCATGGTCCGTTGCGCATCGAATATCGTTGGCTTAACGCTGCGGCGAACGCGGCGCCGATCGCCGTGTTTCTACACGAAGGACTCGGCTCGATTGCAATGTGGCGCGACTGGCCGCAAACATTGTGCGAGCGTCTCGGCATGCGTGGGCTCGTGTATTCGCGTCCCGGTTACGGAAGGTCGACACCGCGAGAGCATCACGTCAAATGGCCGGTGCATTTCATGACCGACCAGGCGCGCGATGTTCTGCCCGCGCTTCTCGACGCGCTTCACATCGACACGCGCGAACGCCGGCGCATGTGGGTGATCGGCCATAGCGACGGCGGCTCGATCGCGCTGCTGTACGCGGCGCTTTTTCCGGACGCGCTGGCCGGCGCCGTGGCCATCGCACCGCACCTGTTCGTGGAAGACGTGTCCGTGCAAAGCATTGCGCAGACCAAGGTGCTTTACGAAACCACCGATCTGCGCAACAAGCTCTCGCGTTATCACGCGGACGTCGATTCCGCTTTTTATGGCTGGAACGATGTCTGGCTAAACCCGGCCTTCCGGCAATGGTCGATTGCGGAGCAACTCACGTCGATCGACAAGCCGCTGCTCGCCGTGCAAGGCCATGACGACAACTACGGCACGATGGCGCAGATCGATACGATTCAGGACTACGTGCCGCATGCGCAACTCGCAAGACTCGACGCGTGCGGGCATTCGCCGCATCGCGACGCGCCGGATCGGCTGAACGACGTGATTGCCGCGTTCGTGTCGGAACACCAGTAGCCGCGGTTATGCCGCTGTTATGCCGCGGCTACTGTGCGGTCGTCCCACGGCGAATCCCCAATATTCATCAAATCCCCAAAACTTCACAAAAGTTACACAGGTAAGCGGCTATTCTCCTTGCATCGCTGAGCTGGGCATACCGATGCCCGCGCGTTCCCCGTGCTGGAGACATCGCCATGTCCTTTCTGTGGAAGCCGTGCATTGCCCTGCATCGCAAACGTTTGGCGATCGCCCTCGCGGCGTTGCCGCTTTGCGCGCTGCTCACCGCCTGCGGCAACGACGACACGAACGCGGCCGACATGAGCAAGTCCAGCGCCGCTGCAAACCCGGCCGATAACGGCACCAATCCGGTGCTATCGGCGAATCCGTCTTCCGTATCGCCCGCGCCTGCCGCCGTCACGATTCAAAGCCCAGCACTACCCGCACCAAACGCCGACGTGGCATTGTCCGCCGCCGCGCCGACGCCGCTTGCCACACCCGTGATCCATACTGTTGACTGAGTCCCGCGTTTCACGCGACGCGCGGCTCATGCTTGCGCGCCGCGCGGAGCGCTCCCCACTGAAGACACCCAGGCTCATACCATGACTTCAAAAAACCGCCGTGATTTTCTACGTTCGGCCGCGCAGGCCGCAGGCTCGTTCACCGCGTTGAGCATGTTGCCGGCCGGCATCCGCAACGCGCTCGCGATTCCCGCGAACAGCAAGACGGGCACGATCCGCGACGTCGAGCATATCGTCGTGCTGATGCAGGAAAACCGCTCGTTCGACCACTACTTCGGCGCGCTGCGCGGCGTGCGCGGTTTCGGCGACACGCGCGCGGTCAATCTGCCAAACGGCAAGCCGGTGTGGTATCAGCCGCTCGCCGCCGATGCCGGCTACGTGCTGCCGTTCCGCCCGAGCGCGCCGAACCTCGGCCTGCAGTTCCTGCAAGACCTCGCACACGACTGGAACACGACGCACGCCGCATGGAACGGCGGCCGCTACGATCAATGGGTGCCCGCCAAAAGCGCGACGACGATGGCCTACCTCACGCGCGAGGACATTCCGTTTCACTATCAGCTCGCCGACGCGTTCACCATCTGCGACGCGTACCACTGCTCGCTGATGGGCCCGACCGACCCGAACCGCTACTACATGTGGGCGGGCGGCGTGGGCAACGACGGCACGGGCGGCGGACCGGTGATCGACAATTCGGAACTCGGCTACGGCTGGTCGACTTACCCCGAAGTCCTGCAAAACGCCGGCATTAGCTGGAAGATCTATCAGGACGTCGGCACGGGACTCGACGCCAAAGGTTCGTGGGGCTGGACGCAAAACCCGTACATCGGCAATTACGGCGACAACTCGTTGCTCTATTTCAACCAGTACCGCAACGCGCAGCCGGGCAACCCGCTGTACGACAACGCACGCACGGGCACCAACGCATTGAAGGGCGACGGCTACTTCGACGTTCTGAAGCGCGACGTACAGAACAACGCGCTGCCGCAAGTCTCGTGGATCGTCGCACCGGAAGCCTATTCCGAGCACCCGAACTGGCCCGCCAATTACGGCGCGTGGTACATCGACCAGGTGTTGCAGATTCTCACGTCGAATCCCGAGGTGTGGAGCAAGACCGTACTCCTGATCAATTACGACGAGAACGACGGCTTCTTCGATCACATGGTGCCGCCATGCGCGCCGAGCTCGAACGCGGACGGTCTTTCCACCGTCGATACCGTCAACGAGATTTATCCGGGTGACGCGAAGAACGTTGCCGCGCCCTACGGTCTCGGTCCGCGCGTGCCGATGCTCGTCGTCTCGCCGTGGTCCAAAGGCGGCTATGTGTGCTCGCAGGTGTTCGACCATACGTCGGTGATCCGCTTCATCGAACAGCGTTTTGGCGAGCAGCACAATCTCGCCGAGTCGAACATTTCGCCGTGGCGTCGCGCGGTGTGCGGCGATCTGACATCGGCGTTCAACTTCAGCAATCCGAACGACGCGTTCCCGAGCCTGCCGAGCACGAGCGCTTATGTGCCGACCGATCAGAACCGCCATCCGGATTACGTGCCGCTGCCGCCGGCGATACAGGCCGTGCCGCGCCAGGAACCCGGCGTGCGCCCTGCCCGTGCGTTGCCGTATGAGATGTTTGTGCGCGTCCACGGCGAAGGCGCCGAGAAAACGCTGACCATGCGCTTCGTGAATACGGGCAGCGCGGCCGCGGTCTTTCAAGTGTATCGAGCGAATAGCGCCGACGCGCCGCGCACGTACACCGTGGAAGCCGGCAAGCGCTTGCAGGACGCGTTCGCGCTGAACGTGGACGGTACTTACGACTTCACCGTGCATGGTCCGAACGGTTTCTTGCGCCGCTTTACAGGCCGGCCGATTGCGCGTAGCTGGTGGGACGGCTCGGACATCGCTCGTCCGGAAGTACTCGAAGGCTATGACGTCGCGAACGGCAATCTGCAATTGCGCCTTGAAAACGTGGGCAGCGCGCATTGCAAGTTCAC
This sequence comes from Paraburkholderia graminis C4D1M, assembly GCF_000172415.1. Classification (GTDB taxonomy): domain Bacteria; phylum Pseudomonadota; class Gammaproteobacteria; order Burkholderiales; family Burkholderiaceae; genus Paraburkholderia; species Paraburkholderia graminis. The sequence goes on along the minus strand of NZ_ABLD01000030.1, from coordinate 17,167 downwards.
GATCGTCAATGCGTACGACCCGAAGCACGCGATCAAACGCGTGGTGCGCGGCGGCGATACGGACGAGTTGTATCTCGATCTTCGCAATGCGCACGGCTGGTACGATCTGTCGATCACCGTCGATACGGACCCGCTGTTCGCGCGCCGTTTCGCGGGCCATGTGGAGACCGGCAAGAGCAGCATGAGCGATCCTGCACTGGGCGCGTGATCGCGTAGTCAATCGGGCAAGCTCGAATGGCCGCTGCATTAGAAATGCAGTGGCCGTTTTTTATTTCGCCGAGGGTTTTTTGCTGCTGCGTCTGCATCGCGAGATCACCCAGGCCGCCGACGAGCAGACGCGCGGCATTCAGGAAGTGAGCTGCGCGGGCTCAAGCCTCAAAGTCGAGCCCGCCAATTAATGACACGGGCTCCGCTTGCGTGTGCGACGAAAAATCGAGTTCGCGCGCGTGGCGCCATGCCTGCAGTTTGCGAGGCAGCGCGGCCAGATAGCGGGCAAAACGCGCCTGCCCTTCGTCTTTCATGAGCCGCTCGATTTCGTCGCTGTCCCACGTCAGATACAGATTCAACGGATGCGCGTAATGCGCGATGTGCTCGAGCGGCGCCGCATGAATACGAAGTCGTGTCGGACGACCAGGACCGCCATACGGCAGCACTTCCGTATGCACGGTCGTGGCGAAGCACGCAGCGATGGCCTCGGCAATGCGAGGCGCGAACTCAATATCGAAACGGTCGGCGGTGTCTGGGCGCATCTCATTCTCCGGCGTGCTGCGCAATGAGCGAAGCATCGTAGCACGCGCAATGCGGCCTCCGGTCAGCGCTTTTTCCCGCCCTCTTCTTCGAGCGGCGCTTATCCCCGCGTTATCCCGCGCGCTTGGCCTTCTGCGCGCGGCTATTGCGCCTGCGAACCACGAAGCCGATCAGCGCCGCCAGCGCGGCCGTGGCCGCATAGCCCGCGAGGCGAATGGCTTGCTCGCCCGGTAAGCGCGCGACCAGCAGCGCGGCAACGGCGCATGCAAGAACCGCGAGCACGACGAGCAATGCATTTGACCGCTTCATTCTGGTGTCCCCTGACGTTTTGACGTGCTGCGTGCCGGCGCGTCCGCGCTCTTTTTCTCAGCATACTCGCGGCAAGCGCGCGAATGCGCAATGGTCTTTAACCCGCAAACCGCGCTTCAGGCGACGCGGCCTCTTCCGCTCGCGCGTGCCTGCTCCAGAATGAATTCGATGAACGTTGCCGCCGCGCGCGTGTGATGGCGGTTCGGCATATAAAGCAGGTACATGTTGGTGCCGAAGATGCTCAGGCGCCATTCGTCGAGCGTCGTCACGACATCGCCGCGTTGCAGATCGTCATGCACCACATAGTCGGGCACGATGCCCACGCCCAGTCCCGCGAGCACCGCCTGCCGCAAAAACAGAAAGTTCTCGGAGATGATGGTCGGCTCCAGCAGCACCTCGTGGCGCTCGTCGCGCAGATACGCGGCAACGCGCAATTGCCGGCCGACCACTGCGGCGGTGATCAACGGCGTGGTGCGCAGATCGTCGAGTTGCGTCGGCATGCCATGCGTATCGGCGAAGGCGCGCGACGCGCACGCAACGTAGCGCACCGCTCCCATGTCGCGCGCGACGAGATTTTGCGGCGGCTCGGACATCACTCGCACGGCGATGTCCACTTCGTCGCGCATCAGGTCTTCGACGCGATTCTCGAACAGCACGTCGAGCACGATGCCAGGATAAAGGCGCTTGAACCCGATCAGCCACTCGGACATCACGAGTTGACCGTAACCGCTCGGCACGCTCAGGCGCACTCGCCCTTGCAGGCTTTGCCCGAGCGTTGTCACCGATTCGCGTGCGGCCAGCAGCGCGTTCTGAATCGCGCGGCCATGTTCGTACAACTGCAAACCGATCTCCGTGGCCTCGACCCGGCGCGTGGTGCGCCGCACGAGTTGCAGGCCGACCGAGCGCTCCAGTTGATTCAGGTGATAGCTCACGTTCGCGCGGCTCATTTTCAGGCGCCGCGCGGCCTCGCTCAGGTTGCCCGCGTCGAGTATCTCGACCAGCAGGGTTAGCGAATTGACGTCCACAAAACCGGCCTTTGTCAAAGTTATTTTGACAGTCTGTCAATCGTTGATGTGATTGTCAATGAACCTTGACCGCTCCACAATCGTGAGCATTCGCGAGACGTGGCATGCGGCAGCCCACCGTCTGCGCGCCGAGACAATCAAAGGAGACGCGCCCATGACCCTCACCTCTTCCACCGACACTTCAGCCGACGTCGTCACGCGCGAATTGCGCGGCAAGGTGCTGCTCGTCACGATCGACCACGCGCCCGTCAACGCGCTTTCCGCCGACGTGCGGCGTGGCCTGCTCGCCGCGATCGAAGCCGCCGACAGCGACCGTTCGGTCGAAGCGGTGCTGCTCGTCGGCGCAGGGCGCAACTTCATTGCCGGTGCGGATATTCGCGAGTTCGGCAAGCCGCCGGTGCCGCCGTCGCTGCCGGACGTGTGCAACCGCATCGAGGCGTGCACGAAGCCGGTCGTCGCCGCGATTCACGGCGCGGCGCTCGGCGGCGGTCTCGAAGTGGCGCTCGCCGCGCACTACCGGATTGCCGTCGAAGGCGCGAAGCTCGGCTTGCCCGAGGTGCAGCTCGGCCTGCTGCCCGGCGCGGGCGGCACGCAGCGCACGCCGCGCCTGATCGGCGCAGAGGCCGCGCTCGATCTGATCCTGAGCGGCCGCCATGCGAGCGCGAAGGAAGCGCTCGCGCTCGGACTCGTCGACCGGTTGGGCGCGAGCGGCGACGTGCTCGCCGAAGGCCTCGCCTATGTGCATGAACTGCTTGCCGGCGATGCAGCGGTGCGCCGCACGCGTGACGCCGGCGCGTTGAGCGATCGCGCCGCCAGCCTCGCAGCGGTCGCCGCGGCGCGTGCCGAGACCGCGAAGAAATCCCGCGGTCTGTTCTCGCCGCTGAAGATCGTCGATGCAATCGAGGCCGCGATCACGCAGCGCTTAGAAGAAGGCTTGCGTGTCGAGCGTCAACTCTTCTTGCAATGTCTCGACAGTCCGCAGCGCGCCGGCTTGATTCACGCATTTTTTGCGGAGCGTGAAGTGTTGAAAGCGCCGGAAACACGCGATGCAAAACCGCGCGCGTTGAATGCAGTCGGCGTGGTGGGCGGCGGCACGATGGGCGCGGGCATCGCGGTCGCGGTGCTCGACGCGGGCCTGCCAGTGACGATGATCGAACGCGACGAGGCGTCGTTGGCGCGAGGCCGCGCGCACATCGAGAAGGTCTACGACGGCCTCATCGCGAAGGGCCGCCTAAGTGCCGTGAAGAAAGATGAGTTCATGGCGCGCTGGACCGGCAGCACCTCATACGATGCACTGTCGAACGCGGACCTCGTGATCGAGGCCGTGTTCGAAGACCTGGCCGTCAAGCAGGCCGTCTTCGCCGAACTCGACCGCGTCTGCAAAGCGGGCGCCGTGCTCGCGACCAACACCTCGTATCTCGACATCGACGCGATAGCCGCGAGCATTTCGCGGCCCGCCGACGTGACCGGCCTGCACTTCTTCTCGCCGGCCAACATCATGAAGCTGCTCGAAGTCGTCGTGCCGCAAGCCGTGAGCGCCGACGTCGTCGCGACCGCGTTCGAGCTCGCGAAGAAGCTGCGCAAGACGCCGGTGCGTGCGGGCGTATGCGACGGCTTTATCGGCAACCGCATCCTCGCCGTCTATCGTAGCGCGGCGGACGCGATGATGGAAGACGGCGCGTCGCCCTACCAGATCGACGCTGCGATGCGCGCATTCGGCTTTCCGATGGGACCGTTTCAGGTGGTCGATCTCGCGGGCGGCGACATCGGCTGGGCCGCGCGCAAACGGCGCGCCGCGACGCGCGATCCCGCGGCGCGTTATGTCCAGATCGCCGACCGCCTGTGCGAGCGCGGCTGGTTCGGCCAAAAAACCGGCCGTGGATTCTATCTGTATCCCGAAGGATCGCGCAGCGGCCAGCCGGACCCGGAAGTCGAGGCGATTATCGACGCCGAGCGCGAGCGCGCCGGCATCACGCCGCGCAATTTCACCGACGACGAGATCATTCGCCGCTACATGGCCGCGATGATCAACGAAGGCGCGAACGTCGTGCATGAACGGATCGCGCTGCGTCCGCTCGACGTCGACGTGACGCTGCTGTATGGCTACGGTTTCCCGCGCTATCGCGGCGGTCCGATGAAATATGCGGACATGGTTGGCCTGCCGAGCATTCTCGCGGACATTCGCGGGTTCGCGAAAGAAGACCCGTTGTTCTGGCAAGCGTCGCCGCTGCTCGTTGAACTCGTCGAGCGCGGCGCGGATTTTGCGAGCCTCAATCAGACAATCTGACGCCGCTTGCCGGTGCTTGTCCGTGCTTGTCAGCAGAAGCATTCGAATCACAAAGGAACTGCGATGGACCTGAACTTCACGCCCGAAGAAGAAGCGTTCCGCGCGGAGGTGCTCGCGTTTCTGCGCGACAAACTCCCGCGGCGTCTCGCCGACAAAGTGCACGGCGGCCGGCGGCTCACGCGCGAGGACATGGCCGAGTGGCACGCGATCCTCAACGAGCGCGGCTGGCTCGCGAATCATTGGCCGGAGGAATACGGCGGGCCCGGCTGGAACGCGGTGCAGAAATTCATCTTCGAGAACGAATGCGCGCTGGCCGGCGCACCGCGCGTCGTGCCCTTCGGCGTGAATATGCTCGGACCTGTGCTGATCAAATACGGCAGCGATGCGCAGAAACATCACTGGTTGCCGCGCATTCTCGACGGTTCCGACTGGTGGTGCCAGGGCTATTCGGAACCCGGCGCGGGCTCCGATCTCGCGTCGGTGAAAACCACGGCCGTGCGCGGCGTCGATGCGGACGGCGAGCATTACATCGTCAATGGACAGAAGACGTGGACCACGCTCGGCCACTACGCGAACATGATCTTCTGCCTTGTGCGCACCGCGACCGACGTGCGCAAGCAGGAAGGCATCAGCTTCCTGTTGATCGACATGAAAACGCCGGGCGTCGAAGTGAGGCCGATCATCACGCTCGACGGCGAGCACGAAGTGAATGAAGTGTTTTTCACGGACGTGCGGGTGCCGGCTGCCAATCTCGTCGGCGAAGAAAACAAGGGATGGACATACGCCAAATATTTGCTGACGTATGAGCGCACGAATATCGCGGGCGTCGGCTTTTCGGTGGCGGCATTCAACCGGCTGCGCAAGATCGCGGCGAAACAGCGGCGCAATGGGCGGCCTCTCGCGGACGACCCGTCGTTCGCGGCGCGCATGGCGCGCGTCGAAATCGATCTCGAGAACATGAAGACGACCAACCTGCGCGTGATCGCCGCGGTGGCGGGCGGCGGGGTGCCGGGCGCCGAAAGTTCGATGCTGAAAATTCGCGGCACGGAGATTCGCCAGGAGATCTCGTCGCTCACGCGCCGCGCGATGGGACCGTATGCGCAGCCCTTTATCGAAGAAGCGTTGCACGACGGTTATCAAGGCGCGCCCGTTGGTCCCGACGAAGCGGCGAGCGCGGCTTCGCAATACTTCAACAATCGCAAGCTGTCGATCTTCGGCGGATCGAATGAGATTCAGAAGAACATCATTTCCAAAATGATCCTCGGACTGTAGAAGGAAACGGACATCATGAACTTCCAGCACACCGAAGATCGCCGGATGCTCGCCGATACGCTGAACCGCTTTATCAGCGAACAGTATGGCTTCGCGACGCGCGACCGGATCGCGCGAACGGCGCATGGTTTTAGCAGTGAGTTGTGGAATCGTTTCGGAGAGCTAGGTATTATCGGCGCGTTGTTCGATGAAGCGAGCGGCGGCTTCGGCGGCGGCGGCTTTGATATTGCAGTCGTGTTCGAGAGCCTCGGGCGCGGGCTCGTGGTCGAGCCGTTTCTCGATACGCTCATCGTCGGCCAGGCCATTGCTCGCAGCGGCAATGACGCGCAGCGGGCGTTGCTCGGCGGATTGATCGACGGGTCGCGTATTGTGGCGCTCGCGCACGGCGAGCCGGATAGTCACTACGAACTCGCCCGAGTGACGACGCGCGCCGAGCGCAATGGCGATGGCGATGGCAGCGCGTGGCAATTGAATGGCGCTAAAGCGGTGGTTCAGCACGGCGAGCAGGCTGCCTTCTTCCTCGTGTCGGCGCGCACCGAAGGCGCGGACGATTCCCAAGCCGGCGTGACGCTGTTTCTGGTGCCTCGCGATGCGCCGGGCGTGAGCGTGCGCGGTTATCCGAAGATCGACGGCGGGCGCGCGGCCGAAGTGAGCTTCGAGAACGTCATACTCGGCGACGACGCTTTGCTCGGCGCGGCGGGCAACGGTTTCGCAACGCTCGAATATGCGATTGCATGCGGCGTACTTGCGCTCTGCTCGGAAGCGGTCGGCGCGATGGACGTCGCGAAGGACTACACGCTCGACTATCTGCGCACGCGCAAGCAGTTCGGCGTGGCGATCGGCAGCTTCCAGGCATTGCAGCACAGAATGGCCGACATGCTGCTCGAGATCGAGCAGGCACGCTCAGCGGTAATCAACGCCGCGGCCGCGTTAGGTGCCGAACGCAAGGTGCGCGAGCGCGTGGTGTCGGCGGCGAAATACAGCATCGGCAGGATCGGTGCGCTCGTCGCGCAGGAGTGCATTCAACTGCATGGCGGGATCGGCATGACGTGGGAACTGCCGCTCGCTCATTACGCAAAGCGGCTTGTGATGATCGATCATCAGCTTGGGGATGAGGATCATCATTTGGAGCGGTTTGTGGAGTTGGGGCGAGAGTGACGATTGTTGAACGCAGTCGTCCCGGGACTCAGGACTGCCGCTGCTAGAATTGGTTGTTCAAACTTTGCAGGCGCAACGCCGGCCGTATGCGAATCGATCCGTACAGCCTCGAGCTGTTCATCTCCGTTGTGCAGGAAGGCTCGATTGCTCGCGCCGCCAGCCGCAATCACATTGCCGCTTCCGCATTGAGCCGGCGTATCGCGGATCTGGAGTCGGCAATGGGCCTCGCGTTGCTGATTCGTTCGCCGTCGGGAGTCGAGTTGACGGAGGCCGGGCGGCATGCCTTTTCTCGTGCGGTGTCGGTCCACGATCAGTTGCAGTCATTCGCCCGCGAGGTGCAGTCGCTCAGCGGCGAGGTCGCCGGCGTCGTGCGTCTGTATGCGAACGCATCGGCGATTGTCGGCTTTTTGCCCGAGCGGCTGAAGGCATTTCAGGCCCACTACCCGCTCGTGCGAATCGCGCTCACCGAGCAGATTAGCGACGAGGTCATCCGCGCCTGCATGGACGACCGCGCCGACGTCGGCATTTCTGCGAGCGGCAAAGCATCCGGCGGACTGGAATCATGGCACTTCGCCGATGACCCGCTGATGGTCGTGCTCCCTCTCGATCACGAACTCGCCGCGCTCGAGGCGCCGACCTTCAGCGACGTGCTCCGCTTTCCACTCGTGGCGCTACAGGCCGGCGGCTCGCTAGACCTGCTCATCAAGGAGCGCGCCGACGCAGCGCGAACGCCGCTCAAACTGTCCGTTACCGTCAACAGTTTCGACGCGCAGTGCCGGATGGTCGAAGCAGGACTTGGCATCGGTATTGTGCCGACGAGCGCCGCGTCCGCGTTCGCCGGATCGCATGCGTTCGTGCGCCGGCCGCTCGATGAAACCTGGGCGACGAGCCGCACGCTGCGGGTTCACGCGCTGCGAAAATCGTCGCGTCTGAAGGCGGTCCAGGCGTTGATTGAAGCGCTGACTGCGCCTGCAAATTAGAGAGACGTCGGCGGACCATCACAAGCCTTTTGCAAGCCCTTCGTGAGGCCATCGCCAATCGCGATGCCCCGTTTGCCGATCCAGCACTTCGCTCAGCTCTCGCCGCCATCTAGATTCGGGTAGAAGGAGAAGTGGATGGCAAAACTGGATTTGACTGGCCGCGTACTGTTTCTTTGCGCGGACCCCGAACGGATCGCGCAACAGCTCGACGGTACGGATCTGAACCCCGCGACGGCAGGCAGCTTGAGAGACGACGTGTCGACGGACGAAATCACGCCGATGAGCGTGCTGACCCGCTTCGACGAACGCCTTGGCCGGGTGCCTTATGTGGGGTTCCGTGCAGGCGATACGAATCCGATCGGTATCGACGCCATTCGCAACGGCGGCTTTCGCGTGACGGTGGCGGGCAACCGGTACGGCAAAGGATCGTCGCGCGAACATAGTCCGCTCGCGGAATATCGCGCCGGCATCCGGCTCGTGATCGCGCGGAGCTTCGAGCGCATCTATCGTCAGAATGCGGACAACCTCGGGCTCTTTACGTCGACGGACTTCGGTTTGATTGAACGCATCCAGCGAGGCGAGCCGATCGACGTCGAAGAGCTCGTCGCCTCGCGCGATAGCCTCGCCGCTGCGATTCTGACAAGCGGCGGCCTGCTGCGTTACGGCGCGCAAAACATGCGCCGAGTCGGCTCTACAACTTCCACGGCCGATGCCGCCAACAACGCGCAGCCGCGCACGCTCGCGCAAAAAATCCTCGACCGTCACGCGCTCTCCACCGATGCAACCGGCGACACGCCGACGCCCGGCAGCGGCGCGTTCGTCCGCGCGGATTGGCGCTTCATCCACGAGTACTACACGGGCATGGCCACGCACATGCTGCATGCCACGTTCGGCAAGCCGCTCACGCTGAGCGATCCCGACACGATTCTCGCGTTCGAGGATCACCTGTCGTATTCGCACAAGAGCGAGCTTCATGTGCGCAACGGCCTGCTGCCCGACGTGCGCGAACTGTCGGCGGCGCATCGTCAGTTCGCGCGCGACTACGCGATCACGAATCACGGCTATCTGAGCGAAGTCGACGGCAGCTTCACCGAGGGTTCACAAGGCATCTCGCACGCGATGATGGCCGAGCGTTACGCGCTGCCCGGGCAACTGATTGTCGGCACCGATTCGCATACGCCGCATAGCGGCGCCTTGGGCTGTCTCGCGTTCGGCGTCGGCACGACCGACATGGCGAATGCGTTTGTCACAGGCGCGGTGCGGATGACCGTGCCCGAATCGCTGCGGGTTAATTTCAACGGCGCGGTGGCGCCGGGCGTCACGGCGAAAGACCTCGTGTTGCATCTCCTGGCCGAACCGCGCATACGTGCGGGTGCGGGCGTCGGAAAGGTGTTCGAGTTCGCCGGCAGCGCTGTGCATCAATTGACGACCGACGAGCGAACCACGCTCACCAACATGACGGCCGAGCTGGGCGGCTTCTCCGGCATTGTCGCGCCCGACGAAGAAACCGTGCGGTTTTTGAAGGAGCGCCGCGGCATCGACTTCGGCCTCGAACCGTGGATGCAGAGCGATGCGGGCGCGACATACGCCGACGTCATCGATATAGACTGCACGCACATTTCGCCGATGCTCGCCGCGCCCGGCGATCCGGGCAACGGCATTGCGCTGCGCGATCTCGCGCAACGCCCGAAGGTGGACATCGCGTATGGCGGCTCGTGCACGGCAGGCAAGCGCGAGGACTTCGATCACTATCACGAGGTGCTCGCATGGGCGCTCGCGCGCGGCTTGCGGGTGCCGTCAGGTGTGAAGCTGTTTCTTCAGTTCGGCACGTCGGAGGTTCGCGATTACTGCGTGAAACGCGGCTATATCGACGCGTTCGAGCAGGCCGGCGCGATTCTGCTTCAACCCTCGTGCGGCGCATGCGCCAATTGCGGACCGGGCTCGTCCACCGACGCGGACCAGGTCACGATCAGCGCGATCAACCGCAATTTCTCGGGCCGCTCCGGGCCTGGGCAGGTGTGGCTCGCGAGTCCGCCGACGGTCGTTGCAAGCGCGCTTGCGGGCAAGATCGCTTCGTTTGCGGAATTGCAGGAACAGTACCGCTAACGGCCGCGGCGCAAGTTGTGACATATTCAAAAAGAGATGCAGATACAGGAGACAGGCATGGCCATTCTGGAGGGCGCGTCATCGCTACGCGTCGGTAATGACGCAGCACAAGCCGAAGCGGCCACGGTCGCCGGCATCGGAGCAATTTCGGCCCGCCTCGACAGACTTCCCGCGACGCGCGCGGTCTGGAAGCTGATTCTGCTGCTCAGTCTCGGATTCTTTTTCGAGCTTTACGATCTTCTCTTCACGGGCTACGTCGCGCCCGGTCTCGTTAAAAGCGGCATTCTCACGCCCACGACGTCGGGGCTCTTCGGCACGTCCGGCGTCGCAAGCTTCGTTGCGGCCCTGTTCGCCGGGCTGTTCGTCGGCACGATCGCGTGCGGCTTTCTCGCCGACCGTTTTGGCCGACGAGCGATCTTCACCTGGTCGCTGCTGTGGTACATGGCGGCGAACACGGTGATGGCGTTCCAGGACACCGCACACGGCCTCAATTTATGGCGCTTCGTTTCAGGCATGGGCATCGGCGTTGAACTCATCACCATCGGCACCTACCTGTCCGAACTCGCGCCGAAGCACTTGCGCGGCAGGGCTTTTGCAGTGTGTCAGGCGATCGGCTTTTCCGCGGTGCCGGTGGTGGCGTTTCTCTCCTATCTGCTCGTACCGAGAACGCCGTTCGGACTCGACGGCTGGCGCTGGGTCGTGCTGCTCGGCGGCATCAGCGCACTCTTCGTCTGGTACTTCCGGCGAAATCTGCCGGAAAGCCCGCGCTGGCTGGCGAGCAAGGGGCGAATTCGCGAAGCGGACGAAGTGCTCGCGCGTCTGGAAGAAAAAGTCGCGCAGCAATACGGCAAGCCGCTGCCTCAGCCTGGGCCCGCGGCGCCGGTGCCGCGCAAGGCGCGATTCGCCGACATGTGGCAGCCGCCCTACCGCAAGCGCACGCTGATGCTGATCGTCTTTCACATTTTCCAGACCGTCGGCTTCTACGGTTTCGCCAACTGGGTGCCTACGCTGCTGGTCAAGCAAGGCATCACTGTGACGTCGAGCCTGCTCTATACGACGGTGATCGGCCTGGCCGCGCCGCTCGGTCCGTTGCTTGGCTACTGGATCGCGGACCGCTTCGAACGCAAGCATGTGATCGTGTGCATGGCCGCGATCAATATCGCGAGCGGATTGCTGTTCAGCCAGGCCTCGGCGGCGGTGATGATCGTGACGCTCGGCGTGCTGCTGACGCTGGCCGGCAACATCATCTCGTTCACCTATCACACGTATCAGCAGGAGCTTTATCCGACGGCGATCCGCGCGCGTGCGGTGGGCTTCGTGTATTCCTGGAGCCGGTTGTCCGCTGTGTTCAGTTCGTTTGTGATCGCGTTTATGCTGAGGGAGTTCGGCGTGACGGGTGTCTTTGTTTTTATCGCGAGCGCGATGGCGCTTGTGATTGTCGCGATCGGTCTGATGGGGCCGCGGACGTTGGGGAAATCTCTGGAGAGTATTTCGCACTGAATGCGTCGCACTGAATGCGCGATTGGCGGGGCACGCTGTGGCGCAAATGAAAAAGGCCTTACAAGCGATGCTTGTAAGGCCTTGATTCTTTGGTCGGGGCGAGAGGATTTGAACCTCCGACCACCTGCACCCCATGCAGGTACGCTACCAGGCTGCGCTACGCCCCGAACAGCAAGAAATTATAACAGACACTTCATTCGATGAGAACCGCCGCCACCAACAAAGCCATTAGCGATTCAACAGGTCGATCACGTGAAGCAGTTCCTTGCGCAACTGTTCGACGTCGACTTCAACCGTGGTCGGCGCCGGCGGTGCGACGCCCTCGACCTGGTCGCCCGCTGCGGCCGGCGCACCGTGCGCGCCGCCGCCATGCGAATCGAGCCGGTTGCGCGCACCGTTGATCGTGAAACCCTGCTCGTACAACAGCTCGCGAATCCGCCGGATCAACAGCACCTCGTGATGCTGATAGTACCGGCGATTACCGCGCCGCTTCACCGGCCGCAACTGCGTAAACTCCTGCTCCCAATAGCGCAGCACATGCGGCTTCACACCGCATAGTTCGCTGACCTCACCAATCGTGAAGTAGCGTTTCGCTGGAATCGGAGGCAAGACGACTTTTTCCATCGTCGCTGTCATCGTCAGTTAGCCGTCGTGGTGGGTTGCGCAGGAACGCGCCAGTCGATCAGCGCGTGAAGCTCGCTTCCGCGCCGTTCTCGACCAGAGCCTTCAGCTTTTGACTTGCATGAAACGTCACAACGCGGCGCGCGGCGATCGGAATCGCCTCACCGGTTTTCGGGTTTCTGCCGGGACGCTGCGGCTTGTCGCGCAACTGGAAGTTGCCGAAGCCCGACAGCTTGACGCTGTCGCCGCTCTCGAGCGCGTCGCGGATCACCTCGAAAAACGCCTCGACCATGTCTTTCGCTTCCCGCTTGTTGAGCCCGACATTGTCGAACAGCAACTCGGCAAGTTCCGCTTTGGTGAGCGTCGGCGTTTCAGTTGAAACGGCGGCGGGTGATGTCGGAATTTCTCGAATCATGGCGCTGCGTTGCGCCGTAAGAAGGGCTTCGAAATCACTCGAGTTCATTTCATTCATATCTATCAAATGGCGCGCCAGACAGAAAACAAAGGATGCGGAAACAGCCGTGCAATTGTTAAATGCGGGTTATCCGCGCAACCGTGCGCCATATACTCGAGCCAGACGTTCCACCAGAGTCTGAATGGCCAGATCGACCGTTTCGTCCTGAAGGGTCCCGCCAGTATCTTGCAAGGTAACTCGGAACGCAAGGCTTTTCTCGTGAGCCGCCAGACCACCGGAAGTGTTTGATTTTGGACGGAATTCGTCGAAAAGCGCAACCTTCTGAACGGTCTTGCAGGCGGGCTCGGACTGGGCCTTCTGGAGCTCGTCGAGAAGCGCCTGCACCTCGATTTTCTGATCGACAACCACTGCGATATCGCGTCGCACCGGCGGGAATTTAGACACTTCCGACGGCGTGGGCAATACGCGTTGCATTAATGCGTCCGCTTCAAGTTCAAACAGAATCGGCGCATGCGGTAAATCATATTTTTGCATCCAGCGCGGATGCAATTCGCCAATCCAGCCGATCGCGCGGCCATCGAGTTCGATGCGTGCGCTGCGCCCCGGATGCAGCGCCGGATGCTCCGCTTTCACGAAGCGCGCCGCCGCCGGCGCGAGCAACGTCTCGACGTCGGCCTTCACGTCGAAGTAGTCGACCGTGCGCGCCGGCGCGCCCCACTGCTCGTCGAGCGCCGCACCGTACGCGAGGCCGCCGATCATCTTCGGCTGCGCGAAGCCTTCGACCGTCAGCTCGCCCGCCTTGATCGACGGATCGTGCAGGAACACGCGGCCCGCTTCGAACACGCGCACGCGGTCGGCGGCGCGCCGGTTCAGGTTCGTGCGCAGCACGTGGATGAGGCTGCCGAACAGCGTCGTGCGCATGACCGACAACTGGCTCGCGATCGGGTTCAGCAAACGCACCGGCTTGTCGTTGCCGGCGAAGTCCTGTTCCCACTCGGCGTCGACGAAACTGAAGTTCACCGTTTCCGCGTAATCGCGCGCGGCGAGCGCGTGGCGGATAGTGTGGATCGAGCGGCGCGTTTCGTGGGTCGCGCGCATCTCGCTCTTCGCGACGGGCGGGCGCGCCGGAATCTTTTCGAAACCGTAGATGCGCGCGACTTCCTCGATCAGGTCCTCTTCGATTTCAATGTCGAAACGGTACGACGGCGGCATGACCGAAAAGGTGTCGCCGTCGCGTTCGAATGTGAGGCCGAGGCGCGTGAAAATCTGCGCAATTTCGTCAGCGCCGATCGCAACGCCAATGATGCGGTTCGCGCGCGACACGCGCATCTTCACCGGCTCACGCTGCGGCACGTTGACGATCTGGTCGTCCACCGGCCCCGCCTCGCCACCGCAAATGTCGAGGATGAGTTGCGTGATGCGCTCGATATGTTCGACGGTGCTCGCGTAATCGACGCCGCGCTCGAAGCGATGGCCGGCGTCCGTCGAGAAGTTGTACTTGCGCGAGCGGCCGCGAATGCTGTCGGGCCACCAGAATGCGGCTTCGAGGTAGATGTTGGTGGTGTCGAGCGTGACGGCCGTGCTGTCGCCGCCCATGATGCCCGCGAGACTTTCGATATGCCGCTCGTCGGCGATCACGCCTACCGTTTCGTCGACTTCGACAGTGTTGCCGTTCAGCAGCTTGAGCGTTTCGCCCTTGCGGCCCCAACGCACGTCCATGCCGCCGTGGATCTTGTCCAGATCGAACACGTGCGACGGACGGCCCAGCTCGAGCATCACGTAATTGGAAATATCGACGAGCGCCGAGATGCTGCGCTGACCCGAACGCTCCAGACGTTCGATCATCCATTGCGGCGACTTCGCACGCGCATTCACGCCGCGGATGACGCGGCCCGAGAAACGTCCGCACAGATCGGGCGCTGAAATTCTGACAGGCAGCGTCTCGTTGAGCTTGACCTCGACTGGCTTGATCTCGAGCGGACGCAACGGTGCGCCGGTGATCGCGGACGTTTCGCGCGCCACGCCGAACACCGACAGGCAGTCCGCCTTGTTCGGCGTCAACTTGATTTCGAAAATGGTGTCGTCGAGATTGAGCGTTTCGCGGATGTCCTGGCCGATCGGCGTATCTTCCGGCAGGATCATCAGGCCGCTATGATCTTCGGACAGCTTCAGCTCGCGCGCGGAGCACAGCATGCCCTGGCTTTCCACACCGCGCAGCTTCGAAAGCTTGATCGCGAACGGCGCGCCGCCCTCTTCGGCCGGCGGCAGTTGCGCGCCGACCAGCGCGACCGGCACCTTGATGCCGGGCGCCACGTTCGGCGCACCGCATACGATGTTCAGCGTCGCGCCCGTGCCGGCGTTCACCTGGCAGACGTTGAGCTTGTCCGCGTCCGGATGCTTGACGACTTCCAGCACCTGACCGACCACGATCTTCGAGGTCGGCGGCGCGGCCGGCCGCAGGTCTTCCACTTCGAGACCCGCCATCGTCAATGCGTGCGACAGCTCGTCCGTGGTCAGTTGCGGATCGACAAAGGTTCTCAGCCAGGATTCCGGGAATTGCATGGTTCTGTGTACGTTCTGATCGGTTTAGGTCCACGTGACGCAGAGGCCAACTGTCACTGCTTGTCACTGCTTGTCACTGCTTGTCACTGCGGGACGCTTTGGCGGCAGGCACTGCGTGCGTTGCCGCGCTCTATGCTCGTCGTCGCGCCGTGCGCGTTCGCTCGGGCGCGCTCAGTAGGCGCGCTCAGGCAAATTGACGCAGGAAACGCAGGTCGTTTTCGAAGAACAGACGCAGGTCCTGCACGCCGTAGCGCAACATGGTGAGCCGCTCGAGGCCGCTGCCGAAGGCAAAGCCGATGTAGCGCTCCGGGTCGAGGCCCATGTTGCGGATCACCGTGGGATGAACCTGGCCGGAACCAGAAATCTCGAGCCACTTGCCCGCGTTCTTGCCCGTTTCGAACAACATGTCGATCTCAGCCGACGGTTCGGTGAACGGAAAATAAGACGGGCGGAAACGCACCTGAATATCGTCGCGCTCGAAGAACTTCTTGAGAAAGTCGGTATAGACGCCCTTAAGATCCGCGAAGCTGATGTTCTCTTCGATCCACAGGCCTTCGACCTGGTTGAACATGGGCGAGTGAGTCGCGTCGCTGTCCACGCGATACGTGCGGCCCGGCACGATCACCTTGATAGGCGGCGTGTTGGTGCGCGCGTAGCGGACCTGCATCGGGCTCGTATGCGTGCGCAGCAGCAGTTGACGGCCGTCGGCATCTTTGCCGTCGACGTAGAACGTGTCCTGCATCGAACGCGCCGGATGGTTTTCCGGGCTGTTCAGCGAGGTGAAGTTGTACCAGTCGGTTTCGATCTCGGGGCCGTCGGCCACGTCGAAACCGATGCTGCCGAAAATCTGTTCGACGCGCTCCCACGTGCGCATCACCGGGTGCAGGCTGCCGGCATGGGCGCCGCGTCCCGGCAAGGTGACGTCGATCGCTTCGGCGGCGAGGCGCTGGTTCAGCAACGCGTCGGCCAGCGCCTGGCGGCGCGCCGTCAACGCGGCTTCGACCTGTTGCTTGACGAGGTTGATCCGTGCGCCTTCGGTCTTGCGCGTTTCGGGATCGAGTTTGCCAAGGCCCTTCAACAGTTCTGTCAGCGCGCCCGATTTACCGAGAAAGCGCGCTTTCTCGTTCTCGAGCGTGGTGACGTCGGAGGCTTCTGCGAAGGCTTTTTGCGCGTCGGCGACAATCTGGTCCAGATCCATTGATCCCATCATTTCAACGTCAGTGTTCTATCGAAACAAAACTGGTTCTACCAACAAAAACGGGGCTCGGTGAGGAGCCCCGTTTTTGTTGCAGCGTCACCGAGACTACCGGATGTTCGCTGCAACGAACCACGCAGTGTTAATTGCCAGAAGCGCAATCAGGCTGCAACGGCGGCTTTCACCTGCTGAACGATCGCAGCAAAAGCAGCCTTGTCGAACACAGCCATGTCGGCCAGCACCTTGCGGTCCAGTTCGATCGAAGCCTTCTTCAGGCCGTTGATGAACACGCTGTACGTCATGTCGTGCTGACGCACCGCCGCGTTGATACGCGTGATCCACAATGCACGGAACACGCGCTTCTTGTTGCGGCGATCGCGGTAGGCGTACTGGCCTGCGCGCATGACCGCCTGCTTGGCGATGCGATAGACGTTATTGCGACGGCCGCGGTAACCCTTGGCCAGCTTGATGATCTTCTTGTGACGGGCCCGTGCGGTAACCCCACGTTTTACTCGAGGCATGTCTTGCTCCTATGAGTTTCGGTTAAGGGTTAAGCGAACGGCAGCATTGCGCGCACGGAGTTCAGATCGGAATCATGAACTGCCGTCGAACCGCGCAGATGGCGTTTGTTCTTGGTGGTCTTCTTGGTAAGAATGTGGCGCTTGAAGGCTTGACCGCGCTTGACGGTACCGCCCGGACGCACCACGAAGCGCTTTGCAGCACTCTTCTTGGTCTTCATCTTCGGCATGACAACTCCATTATTAGATGGATATGGGTGTGCGGTCGGCCAGTTGGCCATTACCCGCCCTTCGAAACCCACTCCACTTGGTATGCAGACCGCCGATACCGCCGGCGGCCGCTTTCAGGAAACGGCACGTTTGCACGAGCGCCGCTCCGAAACCTGCTGACGTCGCGCCGGACACCCGGCGTGACGCCACTCGAACTTGACAACCAGAACGCGCGCCACATGGCGCGCCGCCGCTCTGACCG
>NZ_ABLD01000031.1 GCF_000172415.1 Paraburkholderia graminis C4D1M | reverse complement strand
TCATCGCGCCAAAGCCGACGAAGACGCCGCCCGTCAGCCGATTGAACACTCGCGCGACGCTGCGGCTCTTCAGCCGGTTGCCGATGCGCGTGCCGAATCCCGCGTACACGAAATACCAACTCACCTCGATCACGGCGAACGTGGCGACCAGAATGCCGAACTGCGGCAGCTTGGGCAGCGAGGCTTCGATGAATTGCGGCAGCAGCGCGGCGGCAAACAGAATCGCCTTCGGATTGCTGCCCGCCACCAGAAAGCCGTTGCGAAACAGCGCGAGGCGCGAGCGTGCGGGCTTCGCGGCCAGTTCGTCGGCAGCGGACGCGGCGGCTTCGTCAGCGGGCGCGCGCCATGCCTTGATGCCGAGATACACGAGATAGGCCGCGCCGATCAAACGCAGCGCATCGAAGAGGGTCGGCCACGCTTCGAGAAAAACGCCGAGCCCCGCCGCCGACACCGCCAGCATCAGCACCAGCGCCGACAGGCAGCCTGCCATCGTCGCGCCCGTGCGACGCAGGCCGTGCCGCGCACCGTCGGTCATGACGAGCAGCATGTTCGGGCCGGGAATGGCGCACACGACAAAAACTGTGGCGACGAAAAGCCACCAGGTATGCAGACTCATGATGTTTCCGCTGGTTGGGGATTGGGGGGAGATTATCGCTTGAAGGGGGATTTTCTGTTGGCGGGGGGTTTGGCGGATGGGGTGGTTGCCGCGGTCGCCCGCGACATAGGCGGCCGGTAAGCCGCCAGCCGCCCATCAAATCACCGTCCGGCCCGCCGCGCCGCCACTTGCCCCAGCACCGCGAAATCCTTCTCACCGTCGCCATGCGCGACCGCTTCGATCAGACTGTCGCGGACGACGCTCGCAATCGGCAGCGGCGTCGTGACGGCGTCGGCGGCGGCCAGTGCGAGACGCAAGTCCTTCAGTCCCAAACGCGCCTTGAAGAGCGCCGGCTCGTAGCTGTTCTCGGCGATCATCTTGCCGTAGCCGGCATAGACCGGTCCCGGAAAAATGCCGCTCGTAATCACGTCGAGGAAATCCTGAATCGCGAGGCCATGTCCGGACACGAGCGCAGCGGCTTCGCCGAGCGTCTCGACGGCCGCGCCGAGCATGAAGTTCGCGGCCAGCTTGATCACGTTCGCCTGTTGCGGCAGCGAGCCGATGCGCCAGGTTTTCTGACCGATCGCGTCGAACACCGGCTGCACGCGGTCGATTGCCTCAGCCGGCCCGCCCGCCACAATCGTCAGCTTCCCGGCGGCGGCCACGTCAGGCCGGCCGAGCACCGGAGCGGCGACGTAATCGACACCGCGCGATGCGTGCGCGGTCGCGAGTTCCTCGGCGAGCGCAACGGAAATCGTCGCCATGTTGACGTGAATCAGCCCGCGGGGCGCATGCTCGAGCAACGACGCCGTCACGACTTCGCGCAGCGCGGCATCGTCGGCGAGCATCGAGAACACCGCGTCGCCGGCAAACGCTTCGGCCGGCGTGGCGACGATCCGTGCGCCTGCATCGGCGAGCGCTTGCGCGCGTTCCGGCGAGCGGTTCCACACGCGCACCTGGTGCCCCGCTTTCAGAATGTTTGCAACCATCGCGGCGCCCATCTCGCCGAGACCGATAAAACCGATGTCCATCTGTGGCTCCGTCTTCTAAAGATGTGGAAGTAAAGCACAGCCACGCGACAGATGCAGGAAAAGCACGCAACGGCGCGCAGTGCGATACTTCGACGATGGTCACCGCGACTTTCCGCTTCTACGAGGAGCTGAACGATTTTCTCGCCCGGCCGCTGCGCCGGCGCCCGTTCGCCTACGCATGCGCGCGTGACGCCACCACCAAGCACGCGATCGAATCGCTCGGCGTGCCGCATACCGAAGTCGAACTGATCCTGGTGAACGGCGAGTCCGTCGGTTTCAATCACCCGCTCGCGGACGGCGACCGCGTCGCCGTCTATCCGAAGTTCGAAGCGCTCGACATCCGTCCGCTGCTGCGCGTGCGCGAACGGCCGCTGCGCGTGGTTCGCTTCATCGCCGATGCGCATCTTGGCGGGCTCGCGCCGCTGCTGCGCCTGGCCGGCTTCGACACGCTCTACGACAACAACTTTCCCGACGCCCGCATCGAGGCGCTCGCCGCCGCGGAAGACCGCATCGTCCTCACCCGCGACCGCGAGTTGTTGAAACGCCGCACCATCACGCACGGCTGCTATGTCCGCACGCTCAGGCCGCGCGAGCAATTGCGCGAAGTGTTCGAACGGCTGGATCTCGCAGGCAGCGCCCAGCCGTTCCGACTATGCCTGATGTGCAACGCGCCGCTAAGGCGCATCCCGCGCGATGAAGTCGGCGACCGCGCGCCCGACGGCGTATTGGAGCGGCATAACCAGTTTGTCACCTGCGACGTGTGCCGTCGCGTGTTCTGGGAAGGCACGCACTGGCAACGAATGCGCGCGCTGATGGACAGCGTGGCGGCGACGCCGGCCCAATCTGAAGCTCCCAACGGTCGCGACGCGTCCGACGCTCGCGATGCAAGCGCGCCCGGCGTCGTGCCGTGAGACGCATACATAGGCCGTTCGTTCGCGCGGCGCCACGCACGGTGCGTACAATGCGGGATTACTTATCTGGCAGAGGCCTGACGTATGGCGATGAAAAAGACCGACCTTGAAAAAAACAAGGCACTCAAGCTCAACAACGCAATGAAGCAGTCCACCGCCGAGCGCTTCGGCAAAGCCGCCGCGGCGCCGGCACCCGATCGCCGCGAGCAGCGCAAGCTGGATCAGGCGCAGGGCCTCGTTCCGTTCGCGTGCAAGCTGAATAGCGATCTGGTCGCCGAATTGAAGGAGCGCGCCGCCGAGCATCCGGAAGGCATGACGGGACTGCTGAGCGAAGTGATCAAGCGCGGGCTCGCGGGCTGAGTGCCGCGGACGCGGGCGCGGCATGCGCGCCTGCTTTAAGACGTGGGTTGACGACGTTTTGCGTTGGAAACGGCGCCGCCCTCTCCCGAACGGAGCGCAAATACAAAAAGGCCAGAGCACGAGCTCTGGCCTTTTTGCTTGGCGACTGCATTCAATCCGGCTGACGAGCGCCGCACTAGCGGCGCGTACAACGAGCGAAGCAGCGCTGCCTGGCGAACGGGCGCCTGCTTAGTTCTGCGTGCCCTTGTCGTTCGTGCCGGCGGCCGATGCCGCTGCAGCGACCGGAGCGCGCTTGCCGTGCGACTTCAGCTTCTTGACGTGGTGCTTCTTCGGTGCGCTAGCTGCAGCGGCCGGAGCGGCTGCGTCCGATGCTTGTGCGAAAGCTTGAACCGAGACCAGCGCGATCGATGCAGCTGCGAGCGAGACGATAACTTTTTTCATGTGTTGTTCCCCAAACCTAACGACTGAGTCAGTGTGAATGAAATAGCTGCACGGCGAAGCACGCAGGACTCAGGCGCCCTGCCGCTCCCCGCGGGAGAGTATTACCTGGCGTAGGGAGTTTGTCATGCGCAAAACCCGATATGTATTTTCCTGGAGACAGCTCGCTTTCGAGACGCTTTCACCCATAAGCGCGCGATACCAGGGAGATTCCCTGGCCCGCCGTCAGACGAGGTTGCGCAGCAGGCTCGCGGTCTCGAGCAGCGTCGGCAGAACGCGGTGCAGCGCGGCGTTCGCCGATTCTTCACCGATCGGCATGCTCACGCTGATCGCCGCGACGACCGTGCCATGCCGGTCGCGCAAGGGCACCGCGACGCCGCGCACCCCGAGTTCGAGTTGCTGATCGGTCACCACGTAGCCGTTGCGCCGGATTTCGCCGAGCACTTCGCGCAGCCGTTCGATGGTGGCATACGTGTGCGGCGTGAACACCTTGATCGGATACGACGCGAGCCATTGCTCGATGCTCTCGGGCGCCTGAAACGCCAGCAACACCAATCCCGCCGACGACAAAGGCGCCGGCGCGCGCGAGCCGAGCACGAAGCCGACCGCCATCGCCCGATTCACGCCGTTGCGGGCGACGTAGACGACATCGTGTTCGTCGAGAATCGCGACGAGCGCCGTTTCCTGAAGCGTCGCCGTGATCCGTTGCAGGAAGGGCTGGACCGTGCGCGGCAAGCGCGCGGAGTCGAGATACGACTGCCCGAGCCGCAGCACACGCGGCGCGAGCCAGAACAGCTTGCCGTCCGTGTCGACGTAGCCGAGTTCGCGCAGCGTCAGCAGATAGCGGCGCGCCGCCGTGCGCGACAAGCCGGCGCGGCCGGCTACTGCCGTGGGCGTCATGCGCGCGTGCTCTTCGTCGAATGCCTCGATGATCGCCAATGCCTTCGCGGCGCCGGCGATCCAGTCTTTGTCGTCCATCGGTTGCCTGAGATTTTCGCCCGCTAATGTGGCGATGCGACCTTCGCCATGCCGCCAGCGCCGCCCGCGCGAAATGCGGGGCATGCGGCGGATCACCGAATGCAGTTGATTGCGCGCAATTGTGCCCGAAGCAGTGGCGTGTTCGCGCGATTATCGCGCGAGGGGACGGTGACCTGTCACGCGGTGCGTCGGGTTGTAGTGGGGCGAATCGGTGTGCGTTTTACTTGAGCGCGCGCAAGCGCAAGTGGTACGACCGAGTGCCGCAGCGACGACCGCTCAAGCGGCTCGCGGATGCGTATAGAGATGCGGGGAGTCGGCCGTCGGAGGGAAGACGCACCAGCAGCCGTCGTCGTGGCGAAAGAAGAAGAGTCCGCGCGAGCCGGTAGCGGCGTCAACCGCGGAAGTCTCGACGCGCACATAGCGTCGGCCGCCGACGCGCGTGCGGCTGAATTCGGTGACGTGGACCGCCGCCGAAGGCGCCGGCGCGAGCCATTTATCGACGAGGAAACGCAACGACTGTTCGCTCGCGGCTCTCATGATCCGCTCCTCGCCGGCTTGTTTTCCGGGGCTTCGCGGGTGGTGTCGGTATCGTCGCTGGATTGACTGTCGCGCGAGGCTTCGTCCCGCTCGGCCGATGCAAGCGCCATATCCCGGTTCGTCGCCGCCGCCCGCAGCGTGCTGCAATGGGTAGCATGTCTGATATCCGAGAGAAGACGGACCAACTGTCGTGCTGTTCTGCGCTTCATTCCACACCCCCGCACCGCACCAAGAACTTCAGAAAACACTTTAACTCTATGCCTCGATCGGGCATTGCCAAAGCTTTTTGACGAAATAGCAACACTCACGCTTGCAAAAAGAGAGTCGCAAGCTTCGTACCGCCACGTTCAATGTGCGCTTCGCGCTGTAAGCGGTCTGTACGCTCGCGAGCAAACGGCAGACGAAAGACAACCGCGCGCCGAACGCGGCGCTAACTACGAGTTATCCACACGAGCCTTTGCATAACCTCGGGACAGTGCATGGAACAGGCTGTGCGCGAAATCTTGATAAGACCGACTTCGCTGCCGGCCGCCCCAAACTTATCCCGGCTTCGTAGTTTTTCTACAGAGTCGTCCCGCAGGGTTATCGAATTCCCATTACCTTGATGTAACGGAAGAATCAGCGGTTATCCACAGAGCGGGCTAACCCTTGTTAACTACTACTACGTATGTATACGAAGGAAGTAAACGACATAGGAGAACTGCCGCCGCGCGCCGCTTTTGCAAGCGAAGCGCGCTGCGTTCAGCGGCGAGGCAGTGGTGAGGAGTCAGTGAAGAATCAATGAAGAGTCAGCGAAGCGTGCCGGCTTCGCTCGCCGGTTGGACGGAGGCGGCCTTGCCGATCAGCTCCGGCGTTTCGGACACCGGCGCGGACATCGGCGCAGACATCGACGCAGATGCGGGCGGCGCTGCCTCGACCGGCATCGGCAACAGATGCATCTCGATGCGGTCGTTGACCACCGGCTGGGTGCGCACGACCGTCTGCAGATAATGATCGACGAGACCAAAGAAACGGTCGTAGAACTTGCCGGACGGAATGGTCTCGCTGGAGATCTTCACCATCGCGTCGCTGTTCGAGCGGATCGGCAGCGACAGCGACCCGAGCACGCTCAAGCCAACGCTCGCCGACGTATCGCTCTTCTTCAACGCAAAGCCGTTCTGCACCGCGTTCACGTAGACGATGCTCGTACTGCTCGCCTCCTCGCCCGGCGTGCACACGACGTGAAATTCCACGACCACATGCGTATCGCCGGACGGCTGAAAGTTCTTGGTGCCGTCGACGGTATCGTTGCGCGTCATCGTCGTCAGATAGCCCTGGCTCAGCAGCGCGCGGCGCGCGGCTTCGCAGGTGTCGGTCACGCTCGAATTGAAATTGCGCGCGTACGGACTCGCGCCGGTTTCGAACAACTCCTGCTGGAATTTCGGCGTGGGGGCGCTGCTGCAAGCGGCGAGCAGCATCAGGCCGCACAGCGAGGCCACGGTGGTTTTGAAAAGCGAGGTGGACATGGTCAATCTAAAAAGCGCTGCGTACATGCGGACAAACCGCGAGGGAAATGCATTGTAGAGCGGTTGACGCTTGTGCGTAAAAAGCGTGCAGCGAAGCCGACGGTGCGCGAGTGGCGGCCGTCTGTCGGTGTCTGGTGGATGGGGGGATGGTGAAGATGGCAGCACTGAATGAGTGCCGCTGGGACTGCCGCTAGGGCCGCAGGTGCCGCCAGGGCTACCTTGACGACGCTCCGCCCTGCACAGCAGCGAAGGAACGCAAACAAGCGCTGCCGATTAATTCGCCACCGCGGCAAGTCCCGCCGACGCTACCGCCCCACTTGCACCGACATTAGCCGCCGCCGTAGTAGCACCCGCCGCGTTAGCCGGAGCGACAGCGCCTCCATTACTCGCGTTGCCGGGCGCAGGCGAGCAACGGCCCGTCGCGTGAGCGTCGCACGCATCGGTCTTCGCGTTGAGATTTTTGATGGAGTCTTGCGGCGTGGCCACGCCCGCAAAGTCGCCGGCGCGCAAGCTGACTTTCTGCGCGTAGGCTTGCGAGCCGCCGTAGCTCTTGAGCGCGGCGTTCATGTCGCCGTTGGCCGAGCGCATGTAGCCGTACAGAATCGCCGAGCCGACCTCGATGTTCGCCGTCGGTTCGGTGAGATCCTTCACGTTCCTCAGAAGCCCGCGATGCGCGCTCGGCACCACCTGCATCAGTCCGGTTGCGCCGTTGGCGCCCTTGGCCTTTTCCTTGAAGCGGGATTCGATCGAGATAATCGCGAGCAGCAGCGCCGGCGGCAACGAATATCTGGATGCCGCCGATTGAACCGCATCGGATATTTTCTCGGCCTTTTCCTTGGCGAGCCCGAATTTCTGCGTCAGATAGGCGGACACGCGGTCGCCATTTTCCTCGGCCATCGCGGATTGCACGAGGCCAAGCGACAGCAGAATCAGGCAGAGTAACCGGCTCATGGGAAAGGTCTGAGGAAAAGTCTGCGCATTATAACCTTGCCTAAAAAATTGGCATCTCTTGAATTGAATGCGGATGCAAAGCAAAGTGCCGGCGCGCGCGAGCCGTGCATGGCGAGGCTCGCAGCGCCCCGTCACTGCTTGTCCCCGCCGTTTGTGGACGCAGACATTTGGTCCGTTAGTTGCAAACCAGCGAATCAGTCGGGCCTATCGCAACGATCGGCGCATAAGCTAAACCGCCCCGTTCCCGCGGATTTGAGACAATGACGTTCGCGCCGTGGACGGCCATCCGTCCGCGGCAATCGCAGGCTTATCAAACCCGAGACGTCTTCTGTATGAGCAAGACCGCATTTATCCCGAGCGTCCCCGCCGCGTCAGAGGACGATTTCGACATATCGACGACGTCCAGGCTGGTGGGCTATCGACGCTTCTTCGGCGTGTTGAAGGTCGTCCGAACCACGGACGGCCGCGTGCTGTTCCCGTTCGACGGCGCGCCCGAACTCGGGCCGTACCCGACGAAGCTCGAAGCGGTCGCCGCGGCACAGGTCTACGGCGAGCACATCGTCACGAGCGACCTCGCGCGGCCGGAGTTGTGAGACGCATAAGCGGCACGTGTGGCACAGGTGCCGCGCGGTGCATGGCCGCGGTTGCATAAACGAAAGTTGCAATAAAAAAGCGCCGGCTAGCCGGCGCTTTTTGCTGGATGCGCTACTCAGACAGACCCGCAACGCTCCCCCACCCTCACTCCACCGTCACCGACTTCGCCAGATTCCGCGGCTTATCGACATCCGTGCCACGCGCGCAAGCCGTGTGATACGCGAGCAACTGCAGCGGCACCACATGCAGGATCGGCGAAAGCACACCATAGTGTTCAGGCATGCGAATCACATGCAGACCTTCGTCGTTGACGATCTTCGTGTCCGCGTCGGCGAACACGTAGAGCTGGCCGCCGCGCGCACGCACCTCCTGAATGTTTGACTTCAGCTTCTCCAGCAACGCGTCGTTCGGCGCGACGGTGACCACCGGCATCGCCTCGGTCACGAGCGCGAGCGGTCCGTGCTTCAACTCGCCAGCGGGATAAGCTTCCGCGTGAATGTAGGAAATCTCCTTTAGCTTCAGCGCGCCTTCCAGCGCGATCGGATAATGCATGCCGCGTCCGAGAAACAGTGCATGTTCCTTGCGCGAAAATTCCTCCGACCACGCGATGATTTGCGGCTCCAACGCCAGCACGCTATTGAGCGCAGCCGGCAGATGGCGCAGTTGCCTGAAGTATTCGGCCTCCTGCTCTGGGCTCACGCGCCCGCGCAGCTTCGCAAGCGTGACGGCCAGCACGAATAGCGCGACGAGCTGAGTAGTGAATGCCTTCGTCGACGCGACGCCGATTTCGCGGCCCGCATGCGTGAGGAACGCGAGCTCGGTCTGACGCACCATCGCGCTCGTGCCGACGTTGCACACCGCCAGCGTATGCCGATGCCCAAGCGTCTGCGCATGCTTGAGCGCCGCGAGCGTATCCGCGGTTTCGCCCGACTGCGAGATCACCACGACGAGCGACTTCGGATTCGGCACCGACTCGCGATAGCGATACTCGCTGGCAATTTCGACTTGCGTCGGAATCTTCGCGATCGACTCGAGCCAGTACTTCGCCGTGAGCCCCGAGTAGTAGCTCGTGCCGCACGCGAGGATCAGCAGATTGTCGATGTCCGCGAACACCTTGCCGGCGCCCTCGCCGAACAGCGACGCGTCGAACGAATCGGACGGCGGAATCGTGTCCGAGATCGCGCGCGGCTGCTCGAAAATCTCTTTCTGCATGAAGTGGCGATACGGGCCGAGCTCGACCGCGCCGCCGTACGCCGCGACCTGACGCACTTCGCGCAGCGCTTCGTTGCCCTCGCGATCCGCGATCCGCACGCCTTCGAGCGTCAACTCGCAGACGTCGCCTTCTTCCAGGAAAATGAAGCGCTCGGTGCTGCCCGCGAGCGCGAGCGCGTCGGACGCGAGGAAGTTCTCGCCGTCGCCGAGCCCGACCACGAGCGGCGAACCCTGGCGCGCGCCGACCACCGTATGCGGCTGGTCTTTATGCAGCACCGCGATCGCATAAGCGCCGTGCAGTTGCCCGACGGCCTCGCGCACGGCCGCGAACAGATCGCCGCGATACAGGCTGTGAATCAGATGCGCGATAACCTCTGTGTCGGTCTGCGAGACAAACGTGTAACCCTTGCCGCGCAGCATCTCCCGCAGCGACTCGTAATTCTCGATGATGCCGTTGTGTACCAACGCCAGCGCATCTTTCGAGAAGATCGGATGGGCATTGTCGGTCACGGGCGCGCCGTGCGTCGCCCAGCGCGTATGCGCAATACCGGTAATGCCGCCGAGTTGGCTCTCGCGCACCTGCTCGTCCAGATCGGCGACGCGCGCCACGCTGCGCGCGCGCGCCGGGCCGCTTTCGCCCAGGACCGCGACGCCGCACGAATCGTAGCCGCGGTATTCGAGCCGCCGCAGTCCTTCGATCAGGACGGGGACGATATTACGTTGCGCTGCCGCGCCGACAATGCCGCACATGGTCTTGTTCCTATTCAGTGCTGGAATGTGCGAAGGCGCGAATCGCGGCGCCCACGCTCTTCGTCAATTCTTCTTTTTGGTCGGGCGTACATAGCCCGTCTTGCTGGTTTGCGTCTTGTCGTTCAGCACGAGCGCGTCCGCTTCGACGTCCTTCCAGACCGTCGTGCCCGCCGCGATTGTCGCGCCGCGCTTCACGCGCACCGGCGCAACGAGTTGCGTGTCGGAGCCGACGAACACGTCGTCTTCGATGATCGTGCGGAACTTGTTCGCGCCGTCGTAATTGCAGGTGATGGTGCCCGCACCAATATTCACGCGTGCGCCAATATCCGAGTCGCCGATATAGGTGAGGTGATTCGCCTTCGAGCCGTGGCCGAGCACCGCGTTCTTCACTTCGACGAAGTTGCCGACGTGCGATTCGTCCTTCAGCGACGCGCCTGGGCGCAGCCGCGCATACGGTCCGAGCACGACGTGCGCGCCGACTTCCGCGCCTTCGATATGCGTGAACGCATCGACCCGCGTGCCTGCGCCAATGCTCGCGTTACGGATCACGCAGTTCGGTCCGATCGTCACGTTATCGGCAAGCGTGACGCGGCCTTCGAATACGCAATTCACGTCGATGGACACATCGCGGCCGCATTCGAGCGTACCGCGCACATCCACTCGCGCCGGGTCGGCCAGCGTCACGCCGGCCACGAGCAACGCATCCGCCGTATTGCGCTGGTGAATCCGCTCGAGTTCGGCAAGCTGCTGCTTGCTGTTCACGCCGAGCGTTTCCCACTCGTCCTGCGGCTGCGTGGTGACGACGTCGAGACCCGCTTCGATCGCCAGTTCCACGGCGTCGGTCAGATAGAACTCGCCTTGCGCGTTATCGTTCTTCAGCGCGGCGAGCCAGCCCGACAGCGGGCCGGTCGGCGCAACGACGATGCCGGTGTTGATCTCGTCGATGAGAAGCTGATCGGCGCTCGCATCTTTCTGTTCGACGATGCGCGACACATTGCCTTGCGGATCGCGCACGATGCGGCCGTAGCCGCTCGGGTCCGCGAGCTTCACGGTGAGCACGCCATAAGCGCCGCCACCTGTGCCCTCGCCTGCACCCTCGCCCGCGCGCTCGACAAGCGCCTGCAAGGTGCTGGCGCGCGTGAGCGGCACGTCGCCATACAGCACGAGCGTAGGCACCGAAGGATCGAGAAGCGGCAACGCCTGCTGCACCGCGTGGCCAGTGCCGAGCTGTTGCTCCTGCACGGCGAACTGGACGTCGGGCGCGGCGACCGCATCGCGAACCGCCTCGGCGCCGTGGCCGATTACCACGACGAGGCGCGTGGGCTTCAGCGTGCGGGCAGTGTCGATGACATGAGCGAGGAGCGGCCGGCCGGCCAGGGGATGGAGCACCTTGGGCAGCGCGGAACGCATGCGCTTACCGGTGCCTGCCGCCAAAATCACGATGTTCATGGCGTCGGCATATAGACTAGTTTGGAGCCGACGATTCTATCACGCACCCTCTCGCGAAAATGGCCGCGAAAGCGGCCACATTGCAAGCGAAAGTAAGTGAAGAAGCGCCTTTTATGCGGGACTTCCGGTCACAGATCGTCGAACTGGACAATGGAGATAGGCCGCGCCGCACCGAGCGGCGCACCGTCACTCGCATCGGTCGAACACGGTTCTTCGTCGAATGCGATGTCGCCTTGCGGGTCGGCCTCGCCGGTCGCGCGCAAATCCGCAAACGGAAACAGCTTGTGATCCATCAGATGCGACGGCACGACGTTCGTCAACGCATTGAACATGTTCTCGATGCGGCCCGGAAAGCGCTTCTCCCAATCGCGAATCAGCGCCTTCATTTCCGCACGCTTCAGGTTCGGCTGACTGCCGCACAGATTGCACGGAATGATCGGGAATTCACGCAGCTCGGCGTACTTTTCCAGATCGGTTTCCTTCACGTAAGCGAGCGGACGGATCACGATGTTCTTGCCGTCGTCCGATTGCAGCTTGGGCGGCATGCCCTTCAGCTTGCCGCCGTAAAACATGTTGAGCAGCAGCGTTTGCAGAATGTCGTCGCGATGATGGCCGAGCGCGATCTTGGTCGCGCCGAGTTCGCCCGCCACGCGGTACAGAATGCCGCGCCGCAGCCGCGAGCACAGCGAGCACGTGGTCTTGCCCTCGGGCACCAGCCGCTTGACGATGCTGTAGGTGTCCTGATTCTCGATATGAAACGGAATGTCCAGTTGCTTCAGATACTCGGGCAGCACGTGTTCGGGAAAGCCGGGCTGCTTCTGATCGAGGTTGACCGCGACGATGTCGAAGTTGATCGGCGCGCGCTCGCGCAGGCGCATCAGCACGTCGAGCATCGCGTAGCTGTCCTTGCCGCCCGACAGGCACACCATCACCTTGTCGCCGTTCTCGATCATGTTGAAGTCGCCGATCGCCTGGCCCACCAGGCGCGCGAGCCGCTTGAAGAGCTTGTTGTTCTCGTACGCCTCTTTCTGCTCGCGGCGCGTGAGCGGCGACTTTTCGCGAGCGGCGGGCGCGGCGGCGTCCATGATTTCGGGAGCGTTCATGGCTCAGTCCTCTTTGATTCGGAATACTTCGACGCCCACCGCGTCGCAGTCGGGATACACATCGGGCTTTTCGGTGGACACGCGCGCGGCCCGCACTTGCGGATGCTCGAGCATGGTCTTCACCAGATCGTCGCACAGCGTTTCCTGCAGATGAATATGACCTTGCTCGACGCGGCGCGAAATGGTGGATCGCATGAAGTCGTAGTCGACGACTTCGGCCAGCTTGTCTTCAACCGGCGTGGACAGCGCGAGCGGCACGAACAGTTCGACGTTGATCACCACGCGCTGTTCGCCGCGCTTTTCGAAGTCGTGCACGCCGATGTTGATGTGCACTTCGTAATTGCGCAGAAAGAGCCGGCGGCAATCGGCAAGCCGGGGATGCGAAAGAGCGGCAAACATGTTCGTTCCAGTCCAAAAAAGCGTGCGTGGCACGCAAGGGGGCGCAAGCGGTGCTTCAGGCGCCCGTCAAAAACATCACGTCGCGCGGCAGCGGCACGAGGTGCTGCCCGCCGTCGACAACCAGCGTCGTTCCTGTGACGCCGCTTGCATCCGCGAGATACAGCGCGGCGGCGACGACATCTTCGGGCCGCGACGCGCGACCCAACGGCGTAACCGTGTGAGCCGCCGCAAAGCTTTCCGGCGTCTGATCGGCGGATTGCATCGTGAGGCCCGGCGCGAGCCCGACCACCCGCACCTTCGGCGCCAACGCCTGCGCAAGCGCGACCGTGGCGGTCTGCAACGCCGCCTTCGACAGCGTATAGGACAGGTAGTCCGGGTTCATGTTGTACAGCTTCTGATCCAGCACGTTGATGACCACGCTGCGCTGCGTTTCGTCCGTCAGCGCGGCTGCGGCGTCGCGTCGTACAGCATGCGCGCGAGCACGAGCGGCGCGCCGAGGTTCATCGCGGTCAGCTTCAGCAGCAGTTCATAGCCGACGTCGAGCGCGGTGTCTTCCTCGAAGCGCGAGGCGTTGTTCACGATGCACGCCGGCCGGCCGAGCGCGGCGATGCAGGCCGGCAACAGGCCCGTGACTTGGGCCTCATCGCCCAGTTCGGCGTGCAAGGCCACCGCCCGGCGGCCCATGCCGACGATTTCCGCGACCACCTCTTCGGCTTCGTGCCGCGAGGCGCCGTAGTGGACCGCCACGTCCCAGCCGCGCGCGGCAAAGCCAAGCGCGAGCGCGCGTCCGATGCGGCGCGCGGCGCCGGTAATCAGCACGACGCGCGGCGTTTCAGGCGCGCGGGCGCCGGCAGTGTCCGTGGAAGCGGTCATTTACAATGCGGGGATGAATCCGAAAGCTCACCAACCCGATAGTTTACCTGCTCCCGGCCCAAGCGCGCTCGCGCAGTCAGAAGCGCTCGTCGCCCGGATTCGCGCGGACATCGACGACGCCGGCGGCTGGTTGCCGTTCGACCGCTACATGGCGCGCGCGCTGTACGCGCCCGGACTCGGCTACTACAGCGGCGGCGCCCGCAAATTCGGGCTGCGCGGCGACGACGGCAGCGACTTCGTCACGGCGCCCGAACTGTCGCCGCTCTTCGCGGCCACGCTTGCGCGGCCCATCGCCGAAGCGTTGCAGGCAAGCGGCACGCGCGACGTGATGGAGTTCGGCGCGGGCACCGGCAAACTCGCGGCCGGCCTGCTCAACGCACTGGCTGCACTCGGCGCCGAGTTCGACAGCTATTCGATCGTCGACCTTTCCGGCGAATTGCGCGAGCGTCAGCGCGAAACCATCGCAGCCGCGGCGCCCGCGCTCGCCGCCAAAGTGCGCTGGCTCGACGCGTTGCCCGAGCGCTTCGAAGGCGTGGTGATCGGCAACGAGGTGCTGGACGCGATGCCGGTGCGGCTGTTCGCTTCCGTCGACGGCGCGTGGCGCGAACGCGGCGTCGTCTGGCGCGACGGCTGGTTCGCATTCGAAGACCGTGAAGTGTCCGCGTCGGCGGATACGGCGCTGCTCTCGGAAATCGACACCGGCGGCGGCGACTACGTCGCGGAGACGCACGACGCCGCGCGTGCCTTCACGCGGACCATCTGCACGATGCTCGCGCGCGGCGCGGCGTTTTTCATCGACTATGGTTTCCCGCGTCACGAGTACTACCATGCGCAGCGCGCGCAAGGCACGCTGATGTGCCACTACCGGCATCGCGCGCACGGCGATCCGTTTGTTTATCCGGGCTTGCAGGACATTACCGCGCACGTGGAATTCACCGGCATCGCCGAAGCGGGCGTCGAGACCGGCGCGGACCTGCTGGGGTTCACATCGCAAGCCCGCTTTCTGCTGAATGCGGGCATTACGGATGCGCTTTCGGAAATCGATCCCGCCGACACCGCGCGCTTTCTGCCCGCGGCGAATGCGGTCCAGAAGCTGTTGTCGGAGGCCGAGATGGGCGAGCTCTTCAAGGTGATCGCGTTCTCGCGCGGACTCGAAGACACGCTGCAGGCGTTTGCAAGCGGCGACCGGTCGCATACGTTGTGACGCCGGGATACACGTCATGATCCGCTGGCTGCTGACCACGTTCGTCGCTCTTGCGGTGCTGTCGGCCTGCTGGCCGTGGCTTCGCAAGCTCGGCATTGGACGCATGCCCGGCGACGTGACCGTGCGTCTTTTCGGACGCGAATATCATTTCCCGTTCATGTCCACGCTGTTGCTGTCGATGCTGCTGTCGTTTATCGCGCGGCTCTTGTAGCTGCGGTTTCTCGAACGCGGTTTGCGCTGACAGGCAACGGCGACCCGTGCATCGAGCGTTTCACTCCAGCGCCGCGGCCACCGCCCGCACACGCTCCTGATGCACCGCGTCCTTGATGCCGGCCGGCGCATCGGCGAGTTGCTTCGCGACCGCACCCGCATCCACGCCGCGCGCCGCGACGAGCGCGACTCTCAAGCGCTCGGCCTGCGGATAGTCGCGCGCCTCGAAACCGAGCCGTCCGCGCGCGTCGGCTTCGCAAGCCTGCAAGGCTTCAGCGAAACGCGACGGCTTGCGAATCGCGTCGCTGCGCTCGAGCAGGCGCACGAGCGCAGCCGCGCCCATTTCCATCACGCGATGAATGTTGCCGTGCTCGCGCGCCACCAGCAATGCGAGATCGCGGCATTCGTTCGGCACGCGCAGGCGCTCGCACAGCGGCTTGAGCAGATCCACGCTGCGCCCTTCGTGGCCGAGATGCCGGGGCAGGATGTCTTCAGGCGTAGTGGCTTTGCCGAGGTCGTGCGTGAGCGCGGCGAACCGCACGGGCAGCGCATAACCCTGCTGCGCGGCGTGATCGAGCACCATCATGACGTGCACGCCCGTGTCGACCTCGGGGTGATAGTCGGCGCGCTGCGGCACGCCGAATAGCGCATCGATTTCCGGCAGAATGCGCGCCAACGCGCCGCACTCGCGCAGCACGTCGAACATGCGCGACGGCTTCTTTTCCATCAGACCACGCGACACCTCCTGCCACACGCGTTCGGCGACGAGCGCATCCACTTCGCCGTCGGCGACCATCTTGCGCATCAGCGCGAGCGTCTCGGGCGCGACGCTGAAATCGGCGAAACGCGCGGCAAAGCGCGCGATTCGCAGGATGCGCACGGGGTCTTCGAGAAACGCGTCGCTGACGTGGCGAAAAAGTTTCGCCTCGAGATCGCGCTGACCGCCGAACGGATCGATGACCGGCCCGGTCAGCTCGCCGTCGGGGCGCACTTCGCGTGCCATCGCGTTGATGGTGAGATCGCGGCGCGCGAGGTCTTCCTCGAGCGTCACGTCGGGCGCATAGAAAAACTGGAAGCCGTGATAACCGGCCGCGGTCTTGCGCTCGGTTCGCGCGAGCGCGTACTCCTCATGCGTCTGCGGATGCAGGAACACAGGAAAGTCCTTGCCCACCGGACGGTAACCCTGCGCGATCATCTGCTCGGGTGTCGCGCCGACCACCACGTAATCGCGGTCCTGCACCGGCACGCCCAGCAATTCGTCGCGAATCGCGCCGCCTACTGCATAGATATTCATGGGCATTCGTCTAGATACGCGATGGTGTGCGTCTCGCTCAACGCGTCGTCGATCCAGGCTTTCACTGCGGGCTGTGCGCTCAGCCGGCGAACATAAGCCAGCGACGTCTCGGACAACGGCGGCTGCCACGTCCTGAAGCGCATGGCCACCGGCGCATACATCGCGTCGGCAATGCTGAACTCGCCGAACAGGAACGGACCGCCATAGGTATCGAGGCAGTCACGCCAGATCGCCTCGATACGCGCGATGTCGGCCAGCACGCCCGGCGTCGCGTTCTTGCCGGCAAACGACGCGCGAATGTTCATCCACATATTCGAGCGCAGTTCGCCGAAGCCCGAATGCATCTCCGCGCTAACGCTGCGAGCATGCGCGCGCGCCGCCGCATCGCGCGGCCACAGCGCGTGCTGAGGAAAGCGCTCGGCGAGCGTTTCGGCGATGGCGAGCGAGTCCCACACGGCAAGACCCGCGTCGTCGATCAGACAGGGAATCTTGCCCGGACCGTTAGGCGCCTGCTCAAGCACCGCGGCATTGGTGCCGGGCTGATTCAGATGGATCAGCACTTCGTCGAATGCGATGCCGAAATGCCTGAACAGCAGCCACGGCCGCATCGACCATGACGAATAGTTCTTGTCACCAATAAGCAGCTTCATGCGGGTTCGTATGAGAAGTAGAGAAAAAGTCAGCGGCCCGCGCTCGCGCGGAACGTGTCGAAACGCGAACGTGCCGACGCGCCGGTCAGATACACCGGCGCGATCGTTTCGATGCTGGCCGGCTCCAGGCCCAGCTCGGGTGCGAGCGGGCGGCTTAGCACGTTGTCCTGTTTCATCGAATCGAGATTGTCGCGCGTGATGACCGGTTCGCCCGGCGCCAACTCGAACGTCATGGCCTGCATGCGCGCGAGCGCTTCGGGCAGACGGATGATGCTGGCATGCCGGCCGATCACGTCGCCGCAATATCTGACGAGCTCTTCGAGCGTATAGACGCTCGGGCCGCCGAGTTCGTAGGTCTTGCCGTTGGCCGCATCGAGGTCGAGCACGTTGACGATCGCCTTGGCGACATCGCCGACATAAACCGGCTGGAACTTCGCGTCCGGCATGGCGAGCGGAATCACCGGAAAGATGCGCTGCAAGAACGCGAACTTGTTGAGGAACTGGTCTTCCGCGCCGAACACGACGGAAGGCCGGAACACCGTCCACGCGAGATTCGCCGCGTGCACCGCTTTCTCGCCGTCGCCCTTCGAGCGCGCGTACATGCTCCGACCGTTCGAATCGGCGCCGAGCGCGCTCAAATGAATCAGCCGATGCACGCCCTTGCCTTCGCAAGCCGCCGCGATCTTGGTGGGCAATTCGACGTGCGCGCGCGCGAACTCGGGACCCTACGGCGTGCGGCGTTTGCCATGCAGCGTGCCGACGAGATTGATCACGCCGTCTGCGCCTTCGACAAAACGCGCGAGTTGGACCGGATCGAACACATCGGTTTCGATCACGTCGATGGGCAGCAGCGTGAGATGGCGCGCGTTGT
The DNA here is from genome assembly GCF_000172415.1 of Paraburkholderia graminis C4D1M. Classification (GTDB taxonomy): domain Bacteria; phylum Pseudomonadota; class Gammaproteobacteria; order Burkholderiales; family Burkholderiaceae; genus Paraburkholderia; species Paraburkholderia graminis. The sequence continues at coordinate 30,715 of NZ_ABLD01000031.1, read as the reverse complement.
AACGCCGCCGTGTGGCGATGCGCACGTCCTTGCCCATTTCAACGAGGGCGTTGACGAGATGGCTTCCGATAAACCCGGAACCGCCGATGATCGCAATGGCTTTATGTCGCATTTTCGACTCCCTGGTGGAAGCCGCGGCAACGGCTGGCGTGGCGCACCGCCGCCTCGCAATTGCAGCGAGGCAGCGGCGGCACGGCGCTTACGGTGCGATGTAACCCAGACGCGCCTTCAGCGATTGCGGACGGCCTTCGAACAATGCCGCGTAGTAGACCGTGTTGGACAACACATTCTTGACGTAGTCGCGCGTTTCCTGGAACGGAATCGCCTCGGCGAAGATCGCGCCTTCAACCGGGTGCTGCAACGTCTGCCGCCAGTTGCGCGGACGGCCCGGACCGGCGTTGTAACCCGCGGTGGCCAGCACGGCCGAACCGTCGAACTGATTGTAGATCATCGACAGGTAGTTGGTGCCGAGCAGAATGTTTGTATTGATGTCGTTCATCTGCTCGCGAGAAATCGGGCCGAGGCCGATCTTCTTCGCGACCAGTTGCGCGGTGGCGGGCATCAACTGCATCAGGCCGCTCGCGCCGACTTCGGAGCGCGCATTCATGATGAAGCGCGATTCCTGGCGGATCAGCCCGTAGGCCCATTCCACGTCCAGCCCGTTCGACTGCGCATCACGCTCGACAATGTCGCGGAACGGCGACAGATAGCGCAGCGAGAAGTCGTGTTCGGTTTTCGTGCGATCCGCCGTGTTCACCGCGCGGTCGTACAACTGGATACGGCGCGCGTATTCGGCGGCGGCCAGCAACTGACGGTCGCTCATGTTGCGCAGCGGCCAGTTCCATTCGCGATTGCCTTCGAGCCGCAGATTCAGCGCGTAGAAGCGCTGCGCGAGATCGAAGCCCGGCGTATTGCCGGCCTGCTGGATTTCGGAATCGGTGACTGAGGTTTTTGGCGGCACCGCGATCTTCTGGCCGAGTTCTTCCGCGGCGAGTTGGCCGTAGAAGTTAAAGCCCTGCGAGATCGACTCGAATTCCTGGTTAGCCGTGGTCGTGTCGCCCGCCTGCTTGAGCGCGCGGCCATGCCAGTAAGTCCACGAAGGCTGGTTGCGCAGCGCGGCCGGCATCTGTTCGATCGACCAGCGCACCATGTTCCAGTCTCCGGCGAGCAGCGCGGTGCGCGTGCGCCATTCGTAGGCGGGATTCGAGAGCGGCGCGTTGGCCGACAGCCGATACCAGTCCGCGGCGCTCGGCATCTGCTTGGCCGCCGCCTGATACGCAATCGTGCCCCAGCCGATGGCCCGCTCCGGCGAATTCAGCGAAGGCGCCACCGATGCAAACGTGGCCGCGGCCATGGCCGGATCGTTGCGCGCCATGCGCGTGATCGCGAGCAACGCGAGTTGATGCGATTGCGGATCGGCGCCGACGCCGCGCGCAAGCAGCAGCGGCGGCGTGCTGGTGGCCTGGCCGAACAGCACGGGATCGGGCGCCTGGCTGCCGAGCGCGTCGACGAGCTTGCTGCCGGTATTCGTGTAGTTCTGTTCGTAGGCGAGACGGATCTGCTGCCAGACGTCGTCGGTGCTGAACTGCTTGTTGACGCCGAGGATCGTGATCAGATCGACGCAGCCGTCGCCGTACCATTTCGGATCGACGAGCAGCGCGCGCGCCGCGTCCGCGACATTCTCGCCGCGCGACGCACGCGATTCGAGCGCGTAGCACTTCACCTGCGTGTCGTCGTTCAGCACGAAGCGCGCGTATTGCTGGTCGAAGTTGCGCCAGTCGTGGCGCGAGCCGAGCACCGTGAGGTAGTCGTTGCGCATGCGGTCGGCAATGGCCTGGCCGTCGTACTTCTGCAGGAACGCGAGCACCGGCGCGTCGGGTGCGTCGACGCGCGCGTGGCCGCCCGAATCGAAGAGCTGCGGCTTGATCTGGAAGTACTCCAGATAAGAAGGCGCCGGATAGCCCGGAATCATGCTCGCGAGCTGCGCCGCGCGCGCCGCGTCGTTATTGCGGGCAGCCTCGCGCAACTGGACGAAAATCTGGTCGTCGTTGGTGAGCTGCGAAATGGGAAGAGGCTTGACGGCTGACGCGGTGCTACATGCGACGAGAGCGGCTGCGGCAAGCGCCATACCGGCCGCGCGATATACTCGATAAAGACTTTTTGACATCGTTGTTTCTGGAGCGCGAATTGAACCCAAGCATAGCATGCAACCCTTCGGCGGAATCGAAAAAGACACTGCGCCGGACGCTATTGGAAACAAGGCTGCAAGCGGCTTCCGAGCCGGCTAACAACGCCGCGCTCGCGCGCCGCGTGCTCGACGCGCTGAAGCATTTCGACGTGCGAAGCGTCGGGTTTTACTGGCCGCTCGCGGGCGAATTCGATGCGCGCGCAGCGATCTCGATCTGGCTCGCGGGCGGCTCGGCGCGCGAGGCCAGTCTGCCGATCATCAGGGAACGCGGCGTGCCGCTCGAGTTTCACGCATGGTCGCCGGATACGCCGATGAAGATCGGCCATCACAAGATCGCTGAACCCGCGACCGAACGACTGGTGATTCCCGAGCTATTGCTCGTGCCCTGCGTGGGTTTCGATGCCGACGGCTACCGGCTCGGTTACGGCGGCGGCTATTACGACCGCACGCTCGCCGGCTGGCCCGGCGCGACGAAGCCGATCACGGTGGGCGTCGGATACGAGGCGTGCCGCACGGCGGCGCTCGAGCGCGAAGCTCACGACATTCCGCTCGATATGATCGTCACCGAAAGCGGGCTGCACGCGCGGGCCGCGGGTTAGGCGTTAGGCACAGCGAGAAATGGCTCGAGGCGCAGACAACAGCACGCACCCGTTCGAGCTTCGCTTACCTTCAACGACGACGCGCCGCCGCCTCGTCTTTATAACGACGCTGCCGCGCGCGCGGCCGTGTCGTACATGCCGGACGCATTGCGCATCAACTGCGCCGCCTCGCCGATCTGTTCGTTGGTGAGGCCGCTTTCCTTCAGCGTCGAAATCAGGCAGCTCTCGCGCACTTCGCGGTACTTCAGGCAGAGCGCGCGGCCCGCGTCGGTCGCGGAAAAAAACACTTCCTTGCCGGTCTTTTCGCTTTTTACATACCCTCTAGCTACGAGCTTCTTCAGCGCGTAGGTCGCAACGTGCGTGTCCTCGATGTTCAGCACGAAGCAGATGTCGGCCAGCTTCTTGCGTCGCTCGCGATGACTCACGTGATGCAGCAGCGAGACCTCGATGGCCGTCATGTCCTTTTCCCCGGCCGCCGACATGCAGCGCACCATCCATCGGTTGAATGCGTTGCCGGCCATGATGAGCGCGTACTCGAGCTCGGACAGCTCCGCGCTCGTGTCGGACACGAGATGTTCCGACGAGACGATCTTGGTGGGATGCCGCGACATGTGTGTTTCTCGGGAATCGGTGTGAAGAAGGGTCAAGAGTTGTCGGGAGTGTACGACGACGAGCGTGCGGCGGCGAGCCTGGCGAAAACTCTTATTGATAAATTGTTGATATTTTATTGACAATGTACGCTCCAGACATCGCGCAACGGTCCTGCCGCGTTTTTCCCGACGGTGCGCAATGCAGAACTCTTCGACTTCTCCGGGTCTTCAAGCCATGAGCCAACCCAAAATCTTTCCGCTCGGCGACGCCGCGCTGGTCTGCGAGGCGCCCCCGCCCGCGACGCTCGACTGCCAGCGTCGCGTGTGGGCGGCGGCCGAACTCGCGCGCGACTGGCCGCATGTGCTGGAAGTCGTGCCGGGCATGAACAACCTGACCCTGGTGTTCGATCCGCTGGAAGCCGATCGCGAGGCGCTCGCGGAGCGCTTGCAGCAAGCCTGGGACGCAGCCGGCCAGGCGCCGGCTGCGGGCCGCGACGTCGACATTCCGGTTCAGTACGGCGGCGAGTTCGGCCCCGATCTGGCCGCCGTCGCGAACCACACCGGGCTGAGCACGCGGGAAGTGATCGAGCGGCATTCGGGCGGTCAATACGTGGTGTTTTTCCTCGGCTTCCAGCCGGGCTTCGCCTACATGGGCGGCCTCGAAGCGGCGCTGCATACGCCGCGCCGCGCGTCGCCGCGGCTCGAGGTGCCGGCGGGTTCGGTCGGCATCGGCGGAGAGCAGACGGGCATTTATCCGGCGACGTCGCCTGGCGGCTGGCAGTTGATCGGCCGCACCGAACTGCCGCTCTTCGATCCCGCACGCCGCCCGCCCACGCTGTTGCAGCCGGGCGACCGGGTGCGCTTCACCATCGCGGGGATACACGCATGATCGACGTGATTCGCGCAGGTCTTTTGACCACCATTCAGGACCTCGGCCGTCACGGCTACCGGCATCTCGGCGTCGCGATGGGCGGGGCGCTCGACCGCTTGTCGCTGGAAGTCGGCAACCGGCTGGTCGGCAACCGGCCCGACGCGGCCGGCCTCGAAATCACCTTCGGCCCGACCGTGCTGCGTTTTCTTCGCGCGACGCGCGTCGCCATCACCGGGACGGAATTCGGCGCGACGCTCGACGGCAAGCCGGTCTACTCGTGGTGGAGTCTGCCGGTCAAAGCCGGGCAGGAACTCGTGCTGAACGCGGCGAAGCGCGGCATGCGCGGCTACGTGTGCATCGCGGGCGGCATCGACGTCTTGCCGATGCTCGGTTCGCGCAGCACGGACCTCACCGGCCGCTTCGGCGGCCTCGGCGGCCGGGCACTGCGCGACGGCGACCGCGTGCCGCTCGGCGCGCCGCCGCAGCGCGGCCAGGTCGGCTTCTCGCCGGAAGCGCCGGAATTCGGCGTGAAGGCGCCCGCGTGGTGCAAGTTCGTGCTCGTCGACGAACCGCTGCGGCGCGGCCGTCATCCGACGGGCGTGCCCTGGGCCGTGCCGATTCGCGTGCTGCGCGGCCCGGAATACGACAGCTTCGCCGACGAAGCGCACGAGTCGTTCTGGTCCGACGAGTGGCTCGTCACGCCGAACAGCAATCGCATGGGCTACCGGCTCGCCGGCAGCGAGCTAAAGCGCAAAGAGAAGGCCGATCTGCTGTCGCACGCGGTGCTGCCCGGCACGATCCAGGTGCCGCCGAACGGCCAGCCGATCGTGCTGATGAGCGATGCGCAGACGACCGGCGGCTATCCGAAGATCGGCGCGGTGATCCAGGCCGACTTGTGGAAGCTCGCGCAGGTGCGCCTGAACGCGGCCGTGCGCTTCATTCCGACGACACCCGATGAGGCGCGCCAGGCTCTGCTCGACGAGCGCACGTATTTGCGGCAGATCGACGCCGCTATCGCAATGCATGAAGAACGCTGTGCGCGGCAGATGGCCGTCGCGGCGCTGTAACCAGGCAGGGGAACACCATGGAAATCGATCTGAACGCCGATCTCGGCGAAGGCTGCGGCTCCGACGAGGCGCTGCTCGACCTCGTCAGCTCCGCGAATATCGCATGCGGCTGGCACGCGGGCGGCGCGAACGCGATGCGCGACTGCGTGCGCTGGGCGGTGCAAAAAGGCGTGTCGATCGGCGCGCATCCGAGCTTCAACGATCCGGAAAATTTCGGCCGCAAGGAAATGGATTTGCCGGCAAGCGAGATCTACGCGGGCGTGCTGTATCAGCTCGGCGCGCTGTCGGCAATCGCGCAGGCCGAGGGCGGGCGCATTGCGCACGTCAAGCCGCACGGCGCGCTGTATAACCAGGCCGCGCGCGATCCGAAGATCGCGGACGCGATCGTCTCGGCCGTGCATGACTTCGATCCGTCGGTCGCGGTGTTCGCGCTCGCCAACAGCGGGCTCGTGACGGCCGCGCGCAACGCGGGGCTGACCGCCATCGAAGAAGTCTTCGCCGATCGCGGCTATCGCGCCGACGGCTCGCTGGTGCCGCGCAAGGAGCCGGGCGCGCTGCTCGACGACGAAGACGAAGTGCTCGAACGCACGCTCGCGATGGTGCGCGAACAGCGGGTGCGCGCCGTCGACGGCCAATGGGTGCCGCTCAACGCGCAAACCATTTGCCTGCACGGCGACGGTCCGCATGCGCTCGCGTTTGCGCGGCGCATTCGCACTGCGCTCGAGCAGGCCGGCATCGAAGTGCACGCGGCCGGCGCGGCAAGCGTCTGAAGCCGGCGCGAACGCTTTTTTATGACGCATTGAAGACTTTCTCCAACGCCCCGCTTTAAGCGGGGCGTTCGCCAGATACGGGACGATTCGATGAATCGTTGCCCGTATCGGCGGCGGATTCTCGCAGCAGATGAAGTTGCAAATGAAGTTGCAAGCGCAGTTGCAGTTGAAGTCGCAGTACGCAGCAACGCGGCCGCCAAGAGCCGCGCAAAACACGGCGCGGGGTCGCCCGCGCCGGCTCATGTTAGCCGCCACAAGCGGCAAGGTTGAAAACCTGTTTGGAGATCCAGATGCAGACAACAGTCAGTTTATGGCCGCTGATCGGCGTGGCCGTCATCATCGTTGGCTTTTTATTGCGGTTCAATCCGATGCTGATCGTGGCGGTCGCCGCGATCATCACCGGCCTGGCCGCGCACTTCCCGCCAGAGAAAATCCTCGCCGAAATCGGCACGGGATTCATCAAGACGCGCAACATTCCGTTGATCATTCTGCTGCCGCTCGCGGTGATCGGGCTGCTCGAACGGCACGGCCTGCGCGAGCGCGCGCAGACGTGGATCAGCGGCATCAAGGCCGCCACGGCCGGGCGTCTTCTGATCGTCTATCTGCTCGTGCGCGAGCTCACCGCGGCGGTCGGCCTGACGGGTCTCGGCGGACATCCGCAGATGGTGCGTCCGCTCATCGCGCCGATGGCCGAAGGCGCGACCGAAACGCGCTTCGGCAAGATCAGCGACGCGGTGCGCTTCAAGCTGCGCGCGTTCTCGGCGGCAACGGACAACGTCGGCCTGTTCTTCGGCGAGGACATTTTCGTCGCGTTCGGCGCGATCGTGCTGATGACCACGTTCCTCAAAGAAGCCGGCATCATCGTCGAGCCGATTCATGTTGCGGTGTGGGGCATTCCGACCGCGATCTGCGCGTTCCTCATTCACGGCTTCCGCCTGTATCTGCTCGACCGCAAGCTCGACCGCGAATTGCGTGGCAACGCGAATGCGGGCAACACCGCAGCGCCGGCTCAACGTGCTCAACCGGCTGCAGGAGACAAAGCATGACGCTCACGATTACCTATCTGTTCTGGCTGCTGGGCGTGGTGCTGCTGATCATCGGCGGCATGATCGTTACCGACAAGGAACACCCGCGCCGCCTCACGGCCGGCGGTTTCTGGATTCTCTACGCGCTGATCTTTCTGATCGGCGACAAGCTGCCGCCCGCCGTGGTCGGCGTCGCGGTGATCGCGATGGCGCTGATTGCCGGCTTTGGCGGCGTCACCGCCGGCAAAGCGCGCGTGCTGTCGCTCGAAGCGCGCAAGGCAAGCGCCGCGCGTCTTCGCAACAAGCTGTTCGTGCCCGCGCTGACGATTCCGGTGATCACCGTGATCGTCACGTTGTCGGCGAGCCACCTCGTGTTCGGCGGGCTGCCGCTGATCGAAAAGGCCAACGTCACGTTGATCGGCTTCGGCATCGGCTGCGTGATCGCGCTCGCCATTGCCTGCGTGCTGACGCGCGACACGGTCGGCCAGTCGATGAAGGAAGCGCGCCGCCTCGTCGACGCGCTCTCGTGGGCCGCGGTGCTGCCGCAAATGCTCGGCATGCTCGGCCTCGTGTTCTCCGATGCGGGTGTCGGCAAGGCCGTCGCGCACGTGACGACTGCGTACATCAGCCTCGATTACCGCTTCATCGCGGTGGCCGTGTACTGCATCGGCATGGCACTCTTCACGATGGTCATGGGCAACGGCTTCGCCGCGTTCCCGGTGATGACGGGCGGCGTCGGCGTGCCGATTCTGGTCGGCGTGTTCCACGGCAATCCGGCCGTGATGGTGGCGATCGGCATGTTCTCGGGCTACTGCGGCACGCTGATGACGCCGATGGCCGCGAACTTCAACATGGTGCCGGCCGCGCTGCTCGAACTGCCGGACAAGAACGCGGTGATCAAAGTGCAGATTCCGACTGCGCTGACCCTGCTGGTCGTGAACATCTTCCTGCTCAATTTCCTGATGTTCATGTAGAAGATTGCACCGGGAATGAAGCCGGTTCCGATGTGCCACGCGAGTTTCGGTGGCACATCGGCGAAGCACCTAAAAAGAGGAAAAGCCTGCAACGGAAATGGGATGCGTCCGAACGTCGGCGCCATCAGCGCGCCCCTAAGATGCTGGACGATCTCCTATCCACACGCGCGGGCGCGTAGAGCGCGCGCCGCCGTGGCTTTTCCCGCAGGTGTTCATGGAACCTCAATCCAAGCGCCCCGGCGGGCGCACCGCGTCGCCATCGTCTTCACCGGCGTCGGGCGTCGACTCGCTCGTGAATGCCGCGCTCGACGCGCATCAGGCCGGCCGGCTCGACACGGCCGATTCGATCTACCGCGAAGTCCTCGCAATCGATCCAGCGAATGCCCGCGCCTTGCATTACTTCGGCGTACTGCACTATCAGCGCGGACAGCACGCAGACGCCGCCACGCTGATGAGCCACGCGCTCAAGCACGATCGTCACAACGCCGCCTGCTGGAGCAACCGCGGTCTTGCCGCCGCCGCGCTCGGCTATCTTGACGAAGCCACCATCTGCTACGACCAGGCGCTGCAACTCCAGCCCGATTTCGCCGACGCGCGCAATAACTTCGGCGTCGCGTTGCAGGCGCAAGGCGCGTTGAACGAAGCGGTCGAACAATACCGGCTGGCAATCGCATCGAACCCGGCGTTTGTCGACGCGCATCTGAACCTTGGCACGGCGCTCGGCAAGCTCGGCAATTTCACGGAAGCACTCGCGTGTTATCGCGACGCCTTGCAGCTCGATGCGAACTCGGCGGAAGCGCACTTCAACGCGGGCAATGCGCATAACGCGCTCGGCGAGCACGAGGCGGCGGTTGCCAGTTTCGAACGCGCGCTCGCGCTGCGGCCGGATTACGCCGAAGCGCACATCAATCTGGGCAGCGCGATCGGCAAGCGCGGCGACTATGCGGGCGCGGAGTCGCACTATCGGCGCGCGGTTGCGCTGAACCCGAATCCGACCAACCTCGTGTGCCTGGGCGGCTCGCTCGGCGCACAAGGACGGCTCGACGAAGAAGAGACGTTCTATCGCGACGCGCTCGCGCGCGATCCGGACTACGCCGACGCGCATCAGAACCTGGCGTGGCTGCTGCTCAAGCGCGGCGATTACAAGCAAGGCTGGGCTGAGTTCGCGCTGCGCTGGCGCAAGAGCGATTACGACGCGCTGGCATTGCCGGGCGTGGCGGAATGGCGCGGCGAACCACTGGAGGGACGGCGTTTGCTGATCGTCGGCGAACAGGGTTTTGGCGATCACTTCCAGTTCCTGCGCTACGCGCGCGTGCTGCACGAACGCGGCGCGACCGTGGACGTGTGCGTGCGCGAGCCGTTGCTGCGGCTCGTTCAACGCGTGCCGGGCATGCATCGCGCGTTCGCCGGCAAAGCGGATGCCGAATACGACTTCTGGGTGCCGATGATGAGCGTGCCGTCGTGCGTCGGCACCGAGCTTTCCAGCATCCCGGCGCAAATACCGTATCTATTCGCCGACAACGCGAAGGTGGACGCCTGGCGCAAGAAACTGCAGACAAGCGGCAAGACGAAGCGCAAGGTCGGCCTCGTGTGGGCGGGCAGCCCCGTGTTCGGCAACGACCGCTATCGCTCGATGGCGCTTGCCGATCTGCATACGCTGGCCGACGTCGCGAAGGTGAGCTGGTATCCGCTGCAAAAAGGTCCGGCGCACGCACAACTGGCCGAGGCACCCGAGGCATTCCGCGCGCACGATTTCAGCGGCGAACTGAATGACTTCGAAGACACGGCAGCGCTCATCATGAACCTGGATCTGGTGATCGCCGTCGATACCGGCGTCGCGCATCTGGCCGGCGCGCTCGGCAAGCCGGTGTGGCTGCTGCTGCCGGCCAATTCGGATTGGCGTTGGCTCGAAGCGCGCAGCGACTCGCCGTGGTATCCGCGCATGCGGCTCTTCAGGCAGCAGGTGTTGGGCGATTGGGCGGGCGTGGTGAGAGAAGTGGTCAGCGCATTAAAGACGGGTAGATAACGGCTCGGCTGTTCTTATCCTGCCTCGACCGCGAAGCCATGCTGCCGCAGCAATTGCAGCACGCCTTTGCGTCCGCCAAGATGCAACGCGCCGATCGCCACGAATACAGGCTTGTTGGGCGCGGCGATCAGCAGCATCCGCGAGACGAAGCGCCGGTTGCGCGCGTAGACGATTCTTTCGTCGATCGAATTCGACACGCGCTTGTCGCGCGCGAGCTTTTCCGTTTTCGCGGCCTCCCACGCGGCGATTGCATCCGCATCGCCGACGCGCCACAGGCGGTGCAACGTGCGCACGTCCTCGACGTTTTGCGCGGGTGTTTGCACCAGATCCTGCGCGAGCATCTCGCGTTGTTGCGCGAGCGTGAGTCCGGTGAACGCGCGCATCTGCTGCGGCAAGGTTTCGAGCCCGACAATCTTGCCGCGTGTGCGCAGATAAACATTTTGCAGTTGCGCCTCGGTGCCGTATTCGGTCTGCAAACCGGCGCTGAGCGAGTCGTAGGTTTCCACCAGGAGCGACGCGAGCCACGGCCGCATCTTCTTGATCTCATCGAGCGCCGCGGGATTGCCGCGCAGACGAAACGCGAGCTTGCGCCACAGCGGCTCGGGCAAGAGACCCGGCAGACAGTCGCGGCGGCATACGCCGTATTTCGACACGTCGTCTTGCGAAACCAGCAACTCGTCGGGCGAGAGTTCCAGCGCGAGCGTCGGCGAGGCCGCCAGTGCGCCCATGATCGGCGGACGAAACGGCTGAGCCGCGGGGTAATCGGCGGGATCGCCGACATGCAGCGTGCCGAGCACGTAGACCGTGGTCGTGCCGCGCGTCGCGACGTAGAACGGCATGCGCGCCGGTTGCAAACGTACCGGACCGCTCGTGCTCGTGCCCGGCGTCGCCGGCGGCGGATTGAAGCCCGGCAGCGCGGCGCGTGGCGGCGCCGGCGAATGCGGAGCCGGCGAATGCGGCAGCGGCACCGTGGGGCGCGCAGCCTTGGCGTTGGCGTCGGCGGAAACCGTTGGGGTATTGGCCGCGGCGCCCGCGGCATACGCCATGCGGGGCAGGCCGACGCCGAAACAGAAAACGCCGACGAGCGCGGCACCGGTCAGTGCACGCGCCCGCAAGCGTCGCGTGAAGGCAGCGCGGCGGCCGCCATCACGCGAGCGGCGCGCAAGACGACGCGCCGCCAGCGCATCAGGCATCCACGTCCCCCACCTCCTCGGCGCGGTGACACGACACCAGACGGCCATCCACTTCACGCAGCTTCGGCTCCTCGCTGCGGCAGCGGTCGATCACATACGGGCAGCGCAGATGGAACGTGCAACCCGACGGCGGATTCAGCGGCGAAGGCATTTCGCCTTGCAGCTTGATCTTGATCGTGCGATCCGCCTCGAAGATCGACGGCGTGGCCGACATCAACGCCCGCGTGTACGGATGCCGCGGCTTCGAGAAAATGCGCTTCTTATCGCCGAGTTCCGCGATGCCGCCGAAGTACATCACCATCACATCGTCGGCGATATGCTCGACCACTGACAGATTGTGCGAGATGAACACGTAGCTGGTGTTGAACTGCTGCTGCAGATCCATGAACAGATTCAGAATCTGAGCCTGGATCGACACGTCAAGAGCCGACACCGGTTCATCGGCGACCACGATTTGCGGATCGAGAATCATCGCGCGCGCAATCGCCACACGCTGACGCTGACCGCCCGAGAACATATGCGGATAACGCTTCGCGTGTTCGGGGCGCAGGCCGACGGTGCGCATCATTTGCGCGATGCGTTCGGCGCGTTCCGTCGCGCTCAGTTGCGTGTTGATGGCGAGCGGTTCACCGAGCGTCTGCTCGACGGTCTTGCGCGGATTCAGCGACGCAAACGGATTCTGGAACACCATCTGCACGCGCCGCCGCAGCGCGGCGATTTTCGCGTGATCGGCGCCGGCCACATCTTCGCCGTCGATCAGCAAGCGGCCCGCGCTAGGCGATTCGATCATGGTGAGCTGGCGCGCAAGCGTCGACTTGCCGCAGCCGGATTCGCCGACCACGGCAAGCGTCTTGCCGCGCTCGAGCGCAAACGACACGCCGTTGAGCGCCTTCACCGTGCCCGTCGCGAACATGCCGCGCTTGACCGTGTAGTAACGCGCGAGCTTGTCGGCAACCAGCACGTGATCGCCCGCATGGTCCGACTGGCGCCGCGTTTCGGGTACTGCATTCATCGTGCGCCTCCATGTGTGTGAACGTTCGCGTCGCCGACCAGATTCAGCGGCTTGATGCAGCGCACGCGCGCCACTGCCGCGTGACCTTGCATGGCCTCCAGCGGTGGTCGCGCCTTGTTGCAGTCGTCCACCATGTACTTGCAGCGCGGCGCGAAGAGACATCCTTTCGGACGATCGTCGCGGCCCGGCACCATGCCCGGCAAAGCAGCGAGCCGCACTGCGCCCACGTTGTGCTCGGGAATCGCGGCCAGCAATGCTTCCGTATACGGATGATGAGGCGCGGCGAAAATGTCCGGCACCTTGTTGGTTTCGATCACTTCGCCAGCGTACATGACCGCGACGCGCTGCGCGACCTCCGACACCACCGCGAGATCGTGCGAGATCAGCACGAGCGCCATGCCGCGCTCCTTCTGCAAGCGCATCAGCAGTTCCATGATCTGCGCCTGGATCGTGACGTCGAGCGCGGTGGTCGGCTCGTCGGCGATCAGCAGCTTCGGGTTGCAGGCAATCGCCATCGCGATCATCACGCGCTGGTTCATGCCGCCCGACATCTGATGCGGAAACGACGTGATGCGATTCTTCGCGTCCGGAATGCCGACCTGATCGAGCAGTTCGAGCGCGCGTTTGTCGAGCGCGCTGCCACGCAGGCCTTCGTGCAGCTTCAGCACTTCCTTGATCTGGTAGCCGACCGTGTAGCTCGGGTTCAGACTCGTGAGCGCGTCCTGGAACACCATCGCGATGTCCTTGCCGATGATCTTGCGGCGTTCCTTCGCCGATGCCTTCAGCAGATCGCGTCCGTTGAACGTGATTTCATCCGCGGTGACTTTGCCCGGCGCGTCGATCAGGCCCATCAGCGCCATCATCGTGACGCTTTTGCCCGAGCCCGATTCGCCGACGACCCCCAGCACTTCGCCCGGCGCGACGTCGAGATTGATACGGTCGACAGCGGGCAAGCCGTTGAAGTTCACCGCCAGATTGCGGATGGTCAGTAGGTTATTGCTCATTTATGCCATCCGTTTTAGTTTCGGATCGAGTGCGTCGCGCAGCCCGTCGCCGAGCAGATTGATCGCGAGCACCGAGATCAGGATGGACAAACCAGGCATCGTGACGATCCACCATGCACTGTCGATGTAATCGCGCGCCGAGGCCAGCATCGCGCCCCACTCCGCCGATGGCGGTTGCACGCCGAGCCCGAGAAAACCGAGCGCGGCCGCATCGAGAATCGCCGACGAAAAACCGAGCGTGGCCTGCACGATCAGCGGTGCGGTGCAGTTCGGCAGCACTTGCGAAAACATCAGGCGCAAGGTGCCGGCGCCCGCCACACGCGAAGCCGTCACGTATTCCTTCTGCAACTCGCCTTGCGCAGACGCGCGCGTCAAACGCACATAGCCCGGCAACGCGACGATCGCGATCGCGAGCATCGTATTGACGAGACCCGGACCGATGATCGCGACGACCGCCACCGCGAGCAGCAGCGACGGCAGCGCGAGCAGCACGTCCATGATGCGCATGATCGGCGTGTCGGCCCACTTGTCGAAGAACGCCGCGATGAGGCCGAGCACGATGCCCGGAATCAATGCAAGCACGACCGACACGAAGCCGATCCAGAACGACAGCCGCGCGCCGTACATGAGACGCGAGAGGATGTCGCGGCCGGCTTCGTCGGTGCCGAGAACGAAGCGCCAGTTGCCGCCTTCGAGCCACGCGGGCGGAATCTTCACGAAGTCGCGGTACTGTTCGATCGGGCTATGCGGCGCGAGAAGCGGCGCGAAAATCGCCACGACGATCAGCAGCAACACGATGATGCCCGCGCCAACCGCGCCGCGATTACGCGAGAAATTCGCCCAGAATTCGCGGGCGGCGATAGCGCGGCCGCTGGGCGGAGTTACTGCTGTGGGAACTGTGTTTTGGATGTCTGCCATCGTCATGCCTCCCGCGGAGCCGCCTCAAGGGAGGCATGCGCCCCCTCGGGGGGCAGCGAACGAATGTGAGCGTGGGGGTTCATGTCTTACCTCGTATGGCGGATGCGCGGGTTGAGCACGCCGTACAACAGATCGACGACGAGGTTCACAAAGATAACCAGTGTGGCGATCATCAGGATACCGCCCTGCACGACCGGATAATCGCGGCGGCCAATCGCGTCGATCAGCCACTTACCGATGCCCGGCCACGAAAACAGCGTCTCCGTCAGCACCGCGCCCGCAAGCAGCGTACCGACCTGCAGACCGATCACGGTCACCACCGGGATCAACGCATTGCGCAATGCATGAACCACGATCACGCGCCCAGGCGACAAACCCTTCGCGCGCGCCGTGCGAATGTAGTCCTCGCGCAGCACTTCGAGCATCGACGAACGCGTCATGCGTGCAACGACCGCGAGCGGAATCGTGCCGAGCACGATGGCCGGCAAAATCAGATGGCTCAATGCGGACTTGAACGCGCCTTCGTCGGTGGACATCATCGCGTCGATCAGCATGAAGCCGGTCACGTGCGGAATGTCGTATTCGACCGCGATGCGGCCCGACACAGGCGTCCAGCCGAGCTTCACCGAGAACACCATGATGAGGATCAAGCCCCACCAGAAGATCGGCATCGAATAGCCGGTGAGCGCCGTGCCCATCACGCCGTGATCGACCGCCGTGCCGCGCCTGAGCGCAGCGAACACGCCCGCCGGCAGGCCGACTATCAGCGCGAACAGCATCGCGCAGATCGACAGTTCGACGGTCGCGGGGAAACGGGCGAGGAATTCGCCCATGACGCTGGTGTTCGTGATGATGGATGTGCCGAGGTCGCCGTGAAGCGCGCGTCCGATGTAGTGGACGTACTGCATCGGCAGAGGTTCGTCGAGTCCTAGCCGGTGCATCGCTGCGGCGTGCATGGCCGGATCGACGCCGCGCTCGCCCATCATCACTTCGATGGGATCGCCCGGTATCAGGTGAATCAGCGCGAATGCAAGGATCGTGATGCCGATGAACGTCGGTATCACCATGCCTATGCGGCGCAAAACAAAGCGGAACATGGTTCGTCCCTATGGTCTTGATGAAGAAAAAACGCAACCGGCGACGAGGGCTCGTGACCCCGGTCGCCGGACCATTTCGACCAGTTTTCTAACCGTGCGAAAAGCGTACTGCGCGAATTTTACGACTTGCCCGACAGGTTGGCGGGCGCCTTACTTGACGCTCACGCCGTCGAAGCGCGCATAGCCGAGCGGCTCGATGCGCATGTCGTTCACCTTCTTGCTGACAGGCTGATAGACCGTCGAGTGAGCGATCGGCGAGAACGGCAGTTGTTGCGCGAAGATTTCCTGCGCCTTCGTGTAGGCCGCCGTGCGCGCGCCCTGATCGGACGTTGCGCGGCCCTTCTGGATCAACTCTTCGAAAGGCTTGTGGCACCACTTCGAGAAGTTGTTGCCGTTCACCGCGTCGCAGCCGAGCAGCGTGCCGAGCCAGTTGTCCGGATCGCCATTGTCGCCCGTCCAGCCGATCAGCATGGTGTCGTCCTCACCTGCGTGCGCGCGCTTGATGTACTCGCCCCACTCGTAGGTGACGATCTTCGCCTTCACGCCGATCTTGGCCCAGTCGGCCTGGATCATTTCCGCCATCAGGCGGGCGTTCGGGTTGTACGCGCGTTGCACGGGCATGGCCCACAACGTGATGTCGAAGCCGTTCGGATAGCCGGCCTTCGCGAGCAGCGCCTTGGCCTTGTCCGCATCGTACGATGCGCCCTTCAGGTTCTTGTCATAGGACCATTGCGTCGGCGGCATCGGATTCGTGGCGGCCTGGCCTGCGCCCTGGTACACGGAGTCGATGATCGCCTTCTTGTTGATCGCCATGTCGAGCGCCTGACGCACTTCGACCTTGTCGACCGGCTTGTGCGTCACGTTGTACGCGAGATAGCCGAGGTTGAAGCCCGGCTGCGACGGCATCGCAAGGCTCGATTCAGCCTTCAGCGGCGCGATGTCGGCGGGACGCGGATAGCTCATCACCTGGCATTCGTCGCGCTTGAGCTTCTGCACGCGCACACCGGCGTCCGGCGTGATCGAGAAGATCAGCTTCGAGATCTTGACCGCGTTCGGCTTCCAGTAATCCGGATTGCCGTCGAAGCGGATCGTCGCGTCTTTCGTATAGCTGCGGAAGATGAACGGACCGGTGCCGACCGGGAACTGGTTGATGTCCGCGGCCTTGCCGGCCTTCAGCAACTGGTCGCCATATTCGGCCGAGAGAATCGACGCGTATTCCATCGCCATGTTCTGGATGAACGGCGCGTTGACTTCCTTCAGCGTGAACTTGACCGTGTACGGATCGACCTTCTCGACCTTCGTGATCAGCTTGTCGAGGCCCATGTCCGTGAAGTACGGAAACTGCACGGAGTAGGCCTTGCGGAACGGCTGATTGGTGTCGAGCATGCGCTCGAACGTGAACAGGACGTCGTCCGCGTTGAATTCGCGCGTCGGCTTGAAGAACGACGTGGTCTGGAACTTCACGCCGTGACGCAGATGGAACGTGTACGTCTTGCCGTCCGCGGAGACATCCCACTTTTCGGCGAGGCCCGGCTCGACCTTCGTGCCGCCGCGCTCGAATTCGACGAGGCGGTTATAGACGGTGAACGTATTGGCCGTGAAATCGGTGCCCGTGGTGTACTGGGCCGGATCGAAACCCGCGGGGCTGCCTTCTGAGCAGTAGACGAGTGTCTTGTTCGGAATCTCGGCGCGCGCGCTGTTTGCGCCCACCAGCGATGCCGCTGCAGCTGCGACGAGCGTCGTAACACGCGCGGCGCGCAACAGATTGTTTTGCTTCATGTTTCCTCCAGGTTCGGGGCTGGCTGACGCCAGCGTAGCGCGATATTACTGAGCTTTCCCCGGTGTCACAAGCAGAGGAAATTATCGGCGATGCCGCCGCTGGCGCGCCCCGGCGGATATTTGCAGCGCTCTTTCGAATGACTTTCAGAGTAGGTGATTGGGGCGGTTTTGGGGGAATCGTTTGAGTGTTCTGCCGCAGGGCTCGGAAAAACACGGGAAGAAAAATGTCCGCGAGACGCGCCGCGCATCATTCGCGCGGCGGTCTGCGGAGGACCAACGGAAGCGATAACCGTTGGTTGTTCGACGCTCAGCCCTTCAACCGCTCGCAAATCGCCTTGGTCGCCGCCGCCCCGTTCAGCGTATAAAAATGCAAACCGGGCACCTTGGCATCGACCAGGCGCTTGCACAGGTCGGTCACCACGTCGAGGCCGAATGCGCGGATCGACTCGCGGTCGTCGCCGAAACTCTCCAGCCGGCGCGCGATCCAGCGCGGCACTTCCGCGCCGCACATCTCCGAAAAGCGCATCAGTTGCGAGAAGTTCGTGATCGGCATGATGCCCGGCACGATCGGCACATCGACGCCGAGCTTCCTCGCGTCGTCGACGAAACGGAAGTACGCGTCCGCGTTGAAGAAGTACTGCGTGATCGCGGAATTGGCGCCGGCCTTCACCTTGCGGGCGAAGTTTTCCAGATCGTGACGCGGCGAGCGCGACTGCGGATGATATTCCGGATAGCCGGCCACCTCGATCCAGAACCAGTCGCCGAACTCGGCGCGGATAAAGCTCACCAGTTCCGACGCATAACGCAACTCGCCGACTTCGCCCATGCCCGAAGGCAGGTCGCCGCGCAGCGCGACGATATGGCGAATCCCATGCGCGCGGTACTGGTTGAGAATCGCGCGCAGGCTCTCTTTGGACGAGCCGATGCACGACAGATGCGGCGCGGCCTCGAGCCCTTCCTTCGCCATATCGACGACGGTATCGAGCGTGCCCTGCTGCGTCGAGCCGCCGGCGCCGAACGTGACGGACACGAACTTGGGCTTGAGCGCCGCGAGCTGCGCACGCGTGGCGCGCAGTTTGTCGACGCCTTCCTGCGTCTTCGGCGGGAAGAATTCGAATGAAAGTTCGATCGGGTTCATGATCAGTATGTCAACCGAGACTGCGGTTGCCGAAAATAAGCGCGGACAGCAGCCATGAAACGATGCTGTACAGAATCGAGCCGAAGAACGCCGACCAGAATCCCGAGACCTCGAAACCCTTCAGCAGCGACGCGCACAGCCAGAAGCACAGCGCATTGACCACCAGAATGAAGAGCCCCAGCGTCACGATCGTGACGGGCAGCGTCAACAGGATCAGCACCGGGCGCAGGACCGTGTTGATCAGTCCGAGCACGACCGCGACGATCAGCGCGGTGCCGAAGCTGCGGATATGAATTGACGGAACGAGGTAGGTGATGATCAGGAGCGCCAGCGCATTGATCAGCCAGGTCAGCAGCACGGTCATGTCAAGCTCCTTGCAGGCAGAATGTCCGTTAATCGATGGGAAGCGGGCATGGTGAAGAAAGCGGCGCATGTGCGCCGCTCCGTCGTCATACCGTCATGTTTTGCAGCGCGAAGGCGCACCGCAACGCACGTGCTTAGTAGCGGTAGTGATTCGGCTTGAACGGACCGTTCTTGTCGACGCCGATGTAGCCGGCCTGATCGTCCGACAGCACGGTCAGCGTTGCGCCGATGCGCGCCAGATGCAGGCGTGCGACCTTCTCGTCCAGATGCTTCGGCAGCACGTACACGCGGTTCTCGTACTTGTCGCCTTGCGTGAACAGTTCGATCTGCGCGAGCGTCTGGTTCGTGAACGAGTTGGACATCACGAACGACGGGTGGCCCGTCGCGCAGCCCAGGTTCACGAGACGCCCTTCGGCCAGCAGAATCACGCGCTTGCCGTCCGGGAAAATGATGTGGTCGACTTGCGGCTTGATGTTGTCCCACTGGTACTGACGCGTCGATGCGACGTCGATTTCCGAATCGAAGTGACCGATGTTGCAGACAATCGCGTTGTGACGCATCGCCTTCATGTGATCGTGGTTGATCACGTGATAGTTGCCGGTTGCTGTCACGAAGATGTCGGCCTTGTCGGCTGCGTATTCCATCGTCACGACGCGGTAGCCTTCCATCGCCGCTTGCAACGCGCAGATCGGATCGATTTCCGTGACCCACACGGTCGCGCCGAGACCGCGCAGCGATTGCGCGCAGCCCTTGCCCACGTCGCCGTAACCGGCCACGACCGCGATCTTGCCCGCGATCATCACGTCGGTCGCGCGCTTGATGCCGTCGACCAGCGACTCACGGCAGCCATACAGATTGTCGAACTTCGACTTGGTGACCGAGTCGTTGACGTTGATCGCCGGGAACGGCAGGCGGCCTTCCTTTTCCATCTGATACAGACGATGCACGCCCGTCGTGGTTTCTTCCGTCACGCCCTTGATGTGCGCGAGGCGCGTGGAGTACCACGTCGGATCGGCGTCCAGATGACGTTCGATCGACTTGTACAGCGCGACTTCTTCCTCGTTGGTCGGCTTGGCGATCACCGAGCGGTCTTTCTCTGCCTTCGAGCCGAGGATCAGCAGCAACGTCGCGTCGCCGCCGTCGTCGAGAATCATGTTGGCGAACTCGCCGTTCGGCCATTCGAAGATGCGGTGCGAGAACTCCCAGTATTCGTCGAGCGACTCGCCCTTGAACGCGAACACCGGCGTGCCGGCCTTGGCGATGGCGGCGGCGGCGTGATCCTGCGTCGAGAAGATATTGCACGAGGCCCAGCGCACGTCCGCGCCGAGCGCCGTCAGCGTTTCGATCAGCACGCCGGTCTGAATCGTCATGTGCAGCGAGCCGGCGATGCGCGCGCCCTTCAGCGGCTGCTGCGCCTTGTATTCGTCGCGCGTTTGCATGAGGCCGGGCATTTCCGTCTCTGCAATGGTGAGTTCCTTGCGGCCCCAGTCGGCGAGCGACAGGTCGGCAACGATGTAATCCTGGGAAGCTTGGGAATCGATAACTGCGGCGTTCATCACGCCCTCCTTTCTAAATAGTGACTAGAAATTTGACGTGAGCGCGGTTCGATGCGGTGGATAGGACAACGCAATTGCGCATCCGGGCCCTCCGATTGAAGCCTTCGAGCCTGGCGGGCGGCCGGCGAATATATGCTGATTCGCGGTACCCGTCGCAACGCTCCTCGAAGACGAACGGCGATTGTAGCAAATTGGGATGGGTGTGGGGCGCGGGGCGGAGGCGCTTGTGGGCCCGTGGATGAAGGCGGCGACGCGGCGGCGGCTCGTGAATTGGGGCTCGGTGTTCGCCTTGGTTGCGGCGCCTTTGGGCCGCTGCGCAGGCTCCGGCCACACATAGTTGCCAGCGCAGTTACAGACAGACGCCGCCCCACCTAACAGCGCAACTTCAGCACGGCTTTCCGTCCGCCGTGGCAGCGGCCTCGCCCGCCGCCGGCATTGCGGCCTCGGCGGCGAGATCCGCGCCGCGCAACTGCGCGATGCCCGCTTGCGCCCTCTCGAGAAAGCGCAGCGAAAAAGAGAACGCGTCGGTCACGTCGGCGGGCGACGGCGTCAACCAGCCAAACGCAATGCGGAAATACCGCTCGGCGTGAATGCCCGCGTGGTAATGCATGCGCACGCGCTTCACGTCCGGCAGCCGCGGATTGCCGAACATCTCCCGCAGCGCCCACGAGAACGCGCCATCCTCGCCGCCGATACGGCGAAACGCGTCATCCATCGGAAAGCCGCCAAGCGCCGCGTACACCGCACGGCGCACCACGAGACTGCTCGGCACCGTGTTGCTGAGCGTCGCCGCGTGCTGCGCAAAATCCGGGTGGCCGGTGATGTCGGCGGGGAAATCGACGTACTCGACGTCGAGCCGCACCGACACCTGCTTCGGATAGTGCGCGAGAAACCCGCTTGCCGCAGTCAGCGCGCCGGGCAGATATTCGTCGTCGGCATCGAGAAAGGCGAGCAGATCGTGCGACGCGTGCAGCGCGCCCCAGTTGCGCGCCCGCGCCGCGCCGCCGTTGCCCGGCATGCGCAGCAGTTGCACGCGCGGGTCGATGTCTGCGTATTGCTGGACCAACTCCGCGGACGCATCGGTCGAACCATCGTCCACCACGATGATCTGCGCGGTCTCCGGCTGAATGCGGCAGCTATCGAGCGCGCGAGCGAGCGTCGACGCGCCGTTGTAGCAGGGAATAACGATGCAGATAGCAGAAGCGGGCGTCATGGGGAAGCGGCGGCAGCCGGTCGCGTCAAAGGTGGCAATCGTAGCTCGCGGTTCGCACCGCACGTCTCAATATTAGGCGCGCGTTGCAAGGCCGAGCGATTGTCGAAGCCGCCCTCGCCGTCATAAATGCCATGACTTACAATCGCCCGATTCATTCCAATATGGAATCGGGAGCCCGACCGTGGAACTGCGTGCCCTGCGCTATTTCGTCGAAGTCGTTCGTCAGCAGAGCTTCACCGTCGCCGCCGAGCAGATGTTCGTCACCCAGCCCACCATCAGCAAGATGGTGAAGTCGCTCGAAGACGAGATCGGCTCGCCGCTGCTGCTGCGCGACGGCCGGCAGATGGTGCTCACCGACGCCGGCCGCATCGTCTATCAGCGCGGTCAGGAAGTGCTCGCCGCGCACGCGCAGTTGCAGGCGGAACTGAACGATCTCGGCACGCTCGGCCGCGGCGAGCTCACCATCGGTATTCCGCCGATGGGCGGCTCGCTCTTCACGCCGGCCATTGCCACGTTCCGCCAGCGCTACCCGAAGATCGAGCTGAAGCTGTTCGAGCAGGGCTCGCGCGCCATCGAGACGGCGCTCATCAACGGCGAGCTCGAACTCGGCGGCGTGCTGCAGCCGGTGGACCCGGCCAATATCGACGTGCTGCCGATCACTCGTCAATTGCTTTGGCTCGTCGCGCGCACCGGCTCGCCCTGGGACGAATTGCGCGAAGTGCCGCTCGCACAGCTCGCGAACGAGCCGTTCGTGTTCTACGGCGAGAGCCTGGCGCTTAACGACGTCGTGCTAAACGCGTGCCGCGTCGCCGGGTTCGCGCCGACTATCGTCGGACGCAGCGGACACTGGGATTTCATGGCGGCGCTGGTGCTTGCCGGCGTCGGCATCGCGTTGCTGCCCGCGCCTTATTGCCGGCGGCTCGATCCCGCGCAGTTCACCTGCCTGCCGGTGGTCGAGCCGGAGATTCCATGGGAAATGGCGATGGGCTGGCGCCGTGACGGCTATCTGTCGCACGCGGCGCGCGCCTGGCTGGAGGTGGCCCGCGAAACGCTGCCCGGCCGCGCCGGCGACGACCTGATGCTCGGCCTGACCGGCATCGCCGCGCCGCTTCAGGCGCCGCGCGCGGAATGAGAAATGCCGCCCGGCGGGAGCCGGGCGGCATGGTGGTTGGGATTGAGCGTCGCCCGCCTTGCTGCAGCCGGTGACGCGCCACCGGCATTACTGCTCCGCGTGAAGCGCGACCGGCCTTCTTGCTGCGCATGAGGCGGCCGCCGGGCATGCTGCTGCGCGCCGAGCGCCAGCGGCCTTTACTGCTGCCCGTGATTCAGCGCCGCCATCGTTGCTGTGCGCCGGACGGCACCGCCTTACGGCCGCGGCTCAGGCGCCCTCGCCCTTACTGCTGCGCGCTGAACTCGATGCGGCGATTGGCGAAGCGTCCGCTAGCCGTGTCGTTGCCGGCGATCGGGTGCGCCTGGCCATAACCTTGGGCGCGAAGCGAGTCGCCCGGTACGCCGGCTTTGACCAGATACGAGCGAACCGCTTCCGCACGTTCCTTCGACAGTTGCAGATTGGCCTGCTCGCCGCCGACGTTGTCCGAATAGCCCGCCACTTCGAGCTTCGCGACGCGCCCGTTGCGCGCGCAGGCGTTCAGCACGCGCGCCGA
Source organism: Paraburkholderia graminis C4D1M (assembly GCF_000172415.1). Lineage (GTDB taxonomy): Bacteria > Pseudomonadota > Gammaproteobacteria > Burkholderiales > Burkholderiaceae > Paraburkholderia > Paraburkholderia graminis. The sequence continues at coordinate 7,668 of NZ_ABLD01000031.1, read as the reverse complement.
CTGGCCCAGGTCTTCGTTAGCCGCCGCCGGCACGCGCGCGCTCGAGCTTCCGAAGTTGATCACCTGCAGGTTGAGCACTTTGGCGATATCGGCCGCGACGCACGTCGGGTTGCCCGTCAACAGAGCCTTGACCGCGCTGCGAAAATTCGCCGTTGCCTGTTCGACGGCGTGTTCGGGGTCGAACGCGCCGACGTCGTACGAGGCGCCGAATAGCGACTTCAGTGCGCTCTGCCAGCCCAGTTTGGCGTTGGCAGCCGCGCCGCTCAGTTCGATTCGCGTGCCGTCCAGTTTCAGTTCCGCGCCGGGCACGCTCATCAGCGGCACCAGGCCGTCGAGGCGCGCGAGCCAGTCGGCCGGCTTGGTGGCCGGGTCGACGGTGATGTTCGCGCTGTAGTTGTTTTGGCCGAGGCGCTTGGTCAACTCGTCGATGAGCTGCGTCTTTTCGGCCTCGCTGCCGACCGTCGCGGTGAACGTCGGCTTGCCCGCTTCGTTCACGCTGAACGCGAACTGGCTGTTTTTGGACGGCGCCGCGGCGACGCCCGGCTGATGCGCGTCGCTTGCGCCGTTTGCGCGAGCCGCGCCGTTGGCGGCATTTGCGGCGCTCGTGCCGCTTGCGCCGTTTGCACCGCTCGCACCACCAACGCCACTCGCCCCTCCAGCGACACCCGCCCCGCTCGCCGCAACGACCGACGCCGACGCCGACGCAGCCGCAGACGCCGCGTCCACAGCCGCCGACGCCGCGGCGTCCTGCACGGTGCCCGTCACCATCGACGCGACGCCGTCGCTAGCCGCGACTGCCGCTGCAAGCTCACCGGACGCCCCGACCGCCGCCGAAGCCGGCTGCGCCGCTGCAGGTTGCGCGCTCTCACCGACCGCATCGCCAGCACGGTGTTGCAGTTGCGCGAAGCTGCCCGGAAACAGATAAGCCAGCAACGCGGCGCCGAGCCCGAGCGCCAACAGCAGCCACCACAGCCACGCGTGCGAGCGGCGCTTTTCGCCGACCACCGCGTCCGCCGGCACATGAACCGCCGCGGTCACTTCCGGGGTGGGTTTCGCCGCCGGCATCGGATGCTCGATATGCGCCGACACCGCCTTCAACTGCCCGAGCACGCCGCCGGTAAATGCGCCGACCGTGCCGAGCCCGAGCGCGCCGAGCAGCCGGTCGTTCAGATACGGCGCAATGAGCGGCATCTGATGGCTCAACAGCGCCGGCAGTTGACCGACGCTGCCCTGGCTTTTCAGCAGATGCTGTTTGAGCATGCCGAGCATGGTCGCGCCGACGATGCCCGTGATCGCATGCGTGGCGTGCGCCGGCACGCCGGTTTGCACGGCGACTTCGTCGCTGAGCGACTCCGCGCGGCGGTCGAGCGAACGTTCGAGCAACGCGCGCCCCGCACCTTCGAGTTCGCTCACGCCGCGCGTGCTGTCCGTCAGATGCGGCAACTGTTCGGCGATTCGCGCGTCGACATCGGGCGAGACGGCGGTGGCGAACAGCGAGCGCGCGCCCTCGAGCGTCGCGGCCTTGTGCATCAGCCCGGCCAGCAGCGCGGGCGCGGCGGTGGTCACCACGGCGCGCGTCGCTTGCGGCGGCAAGCCGATGCGCTCGCCCAGTTGCGCGACCACTTCGTCCGTCAACGCGGACTGGATCGCGTGAATCAAATTGATGCTCATGCCTTCGCTTCCTGGAGTTCCCGGACCCGCCACCTGACGCGCCCCTAATTGCGCGGCGATTATAGGTATCCGGAAGTCTCATAAAAGGAACGGCACAATTTATGACGATTTAGACGACGTTCGCACTGGTTCCCTCATAATTGACGACGGAAATGCGGCGGTTCGAGCGGGCGTACCGACACGTTCACGCGGCGCTGGCCGTCGGCGCGGCGCTTGCGACTGCGCCGGCCTGCTCCACCGTCTGCGGCCGGCGACGGCTCGCCGTCATCAGCTCGGCCGCGCGTTCGCCGATCATCACCGTGGGCGAATTCGTATTGCCGCCGATCAGCGTCGGCATCACCGATGCATCGACGATCCGCAGTCCCTCGACGCCTCGCACGCGCAATTGCGGATCGACCACCGAGCGCGCATCGCCGCCCATCCGGCAGGTCGCGACCGGGTGATAGATCGTGTCCGCGTGCTCGGCGATGGTCTGGCGCAACTGTTCGTCGGATTGTCCGGGCCGCGTGTACAGTTCGCGGCCGCCGTGCAGCGCAAGCGACGGCGCGTCGAGAATGCGCCGCGCCATCTGCACGCCTTCCAGAAGCAGATCGAGATCGCGCGAATCGCTGAAAAAACGCGGGTCGATCACGGGCGCATCGCGGGCATCGGCGCTCGCGAGCGTCACCGAGCCGCGGCTAAACGGCCGCAGCACGCACACATGCAGCGAATAGCCGTGGCCCCAATGCATGTGCCGGTTATGGTCGTCGACGAGCGCCGCGCAAAAATGCAGTTGCAGGTCGGGCCGCTCGAGCGTCGGCCTGCTCTTCAAAAAGCCGCCCGCCTCGGCGACGTTGCTCGACAGCATGCCGCGGCCGTGGCGCATGAAGGTGACGAACTGCGGCACCATCCGCGCGATGCCGCGCACCGAGAAACCGGTCGGCTCGATCGACGACACGCGCTTGTTGATCGTGAAATCGACGTGGTCGATCAGGTTCTGGCCGACTTCGGGCGCATCGTGCAAGACCTCGATGCCATGCGCTCGCAGATGCCCGGCCGGCCCGATGCCGGAGCACATCAGCAATTGCGGCGAATTGAACGCGCCCGCCGCGAGCACGACTTCGGCGCGCGCGGCGAGCGTCTCGCGACGGCCGCCGCGCACCACGTCCACGCCGCTCGCGCGCTTGCCGTCGAACACCACGCGCAACACCGTGGCATCGGCGATCGTATGGAGATTGGCGCGCTCGCGATCGTAGATATAAGCGCGCGCAACGCTGCAACGCCGGCCATCGCGCTGCGTGACCTGATAGAAGCCGATGCCTTCCTGATCGGCGCCGTTGAAGTCGTCGTTCGGCTTGTAGCCGGCTTCCATCGCGGCCTGCACGAAGCGCTTCGAAAACGGATTCCGGTAGCGCAGATCCGACACGGAGAGCGGGCCGCTGTCGCCGTGCCACGCATCGGCGCCGCGCTCGTTGCCCTCGGCGCGGCGAAAGTACGGCAGCACGTCCTGCCACGACCAGCCGTCGCAGCCCAGTTGCGCCCATTCGTCGTAATCGAGCGGATGGCCGCGCGTGTAGATCATCGCGTTGATCGCGCTCGATCCGCCGAAGCCGCGCCCGCGCGGCTGGTAGCCTCGGCGGCCGCCGAGTCCCGGTTGCGGCGTCGTCAGATAGCCGTAGTTGGTCTTGAGTTTGTTCGGCACGACCGCCGCGACGCCCACCGGCATGTTGACGAACAGGTTGCGGTTTGTATGCGGGCCCGCTTCGATCAGGGCAATCGTCGCGTCGGGACAGTTGTCCGCGAGACGGCTCGCGAGCGCGCAGCCGCCCGAGCCGGCGCCGACGATGATGTAGTCGTATTCCATCGCTCCTCCTGATGGGTGCGTTGTCTGCCCACCCTGTCTCGTGCACACTTGTCTACGTGTGTTTCCCGGCATTGTAGGGACGGTTCGGAGGCCGCGGCGGCTTCACGTCAGAGCGATTACTCTAAACCTGAACGCCCCTGCGCCCCTATGATGAAAGACCCGCAGACGCCCGCCGCGCGGCGGCTTGCGGGATTCAAACAGGGTCCGTGAGCGATGTGCTTTTGGCGCACGGTGAGTCGGTCGCAATCAAACGGCGCCGCGCGGACGCATGCTGGCGACTGCGCACGGATGGCGCACCGATGGGTGCCGATGCCGCAGCGAAAACGCATAGAGCGCGCACAGACAGCGCACGCAAAGCGCCCACTTAGCGCAAACGCCGCGCGATAAAAAACCCGCGCCGGCGCCCTTGCCGCGAACACGCGGCGAACGGAGACAGCAGATGCAACGCCATAGCTTCGGCCAGACTCACGAGGTCACCAATCAGGTGCCGCCGCTCGCGGACTACAACCTCTTTTCCACCGACGCCGCGCTATCCGCCGCGCTCGAACGCGACGGCGCCGCATGGCATCGCGACGCGCTGCTGCGGCACGGCGCGGCACTGACCACGCCGGAGACGCTCGCGCTCGCCGAACTCGCCAACCGTCACACGCCCGAGCTTTCGACGCACAGCCCGCGCGGCGAACGCATCGACGCGCTCGAGTTTCATCCCGCGTGGCATGAGCTACTCGCGCTGCTGCGTCGCGAGGGATTGCATGCGTTGCCGTTCTCGGACCCGCGGCCGGGCGCGATGGCCGCGCGCTGCGCCGGGTACTTCCTGCATGCGCAGATCGAGTCCGGCTCGCTGTGCCCGTTGACGATGACGTTCGCGAGCATTCCGGTATTGCAGCGCGAGCCTCAACTGTTCGAGACGTTGCGCGACAAGCTGTATGCGCGCGGGCACGATCCACGGGATGTTCCGCTCGCGCAAAAAGCGTCCGCGATGATCGGCATGGGCATGACCGAAAAACAGGGCGGCTCGGACGTGCGTAGCAATCAGACCCAGGCGCGCGCGATCGCTGCCGGCGGCCGCGGCGGTGCCTATGAACTGGTCGGCCATAAATGGTTTTTCTCGGCGCCGCAATGCGACGCGCATCTGGTGCTTGCGCGCACGCACGATCACGTCGGCCTGTCGTGCTTTTTCGTGCCGCGCTTCACGCCCGACGGCAGCAAGAACGCCGTGCAGATCCAGCGTCTGAAAGACAAGCTCGGCAACCGCTCGAACGCGAGCAGCGAAGTCGAATTCCTCGACGCGTTCGGCATCATGATCGGCGACGAAGGACGCGGCGTGCCGACCATCATCGAAATGGCGAACTACACGCGGCTCGATTGCGTGATCGGCAGCGCGGCGCTGATGCGCGCGGCGCTCGTGCAGGCGATTCATCATGCACGCCATCGCAGCGCGTTCGGCCGCAATCTCGTCGATCAGCCGTTGATGCGCAATGTGCTCGCCGACCTCGCGCTCGAATCGGAAGCGGCGACCGCGCTGTTCATGCGGCTCGCGCAGGCGTTCGAGCAATCCGCCGATGCAGGCACAGCGACGTCCGCCGCCGATTCAGCGGCTGCATCCGCCGAGCGCGCATGGCGGCGCATCGTGACGCCGGCGGCGAAATACTGGGTTTGCAAACGCGCGCTCGAATTCACCGGCGAAGCGATGGAAGTGTGGGGCGGCAACGGCTACGTCGAGACCGGTCCGATGGCGCGCTTCTATCGCGAGGCGCCTGTCAATTCGATCTGGGAAGGCTCGGGCAACGTGATGTGCCTCGACGTGCTGCGCGCGATGGAGCGCGAACCCGACGCGGCGCAGGCGCTCTTCGCGCAATGGCAGGCCGATGCCGCCGCGCATCCTGCGTTGAGCGCGGCGCTCGGCAAACTCGCCGCGACGCTCAACGGACCCGCCGAACATCGCGAGGCTTCGGCGCGGCGCATCGCGCAGCAGATCGTGCTGATCGCGCAGGCCACGCTGCTCGTCAGGCATTCGCCCGCCGTTGTCGCGGAGGCCTTCATTGCCACCCGTCTCGCGGATGGCTGCGGCGAAAGCGGACGCGTCTACGGCACGCTCCCCGCCACGTTCGATCACGCGGCGATCGTCGAACGCGCTTTTCCGGTTTGAAATCGCAGCCAGCGGCACGCAACCAAGCAACGACGCAACAACACCAATAAGCGCATCTTTCATCAGGGAGTGGTGAACTATGAAGAACGATCTGCCCGAGGTCGCCGCGCTGCAAGCGCTGCTTGGCGATCAGCGTCATGCGTATTTGCGTGCGCCGTATCCGTCGTGGGAAACGCGCGCGGCGCATCTGCAAGCGCTGCGTAAAGTGCTGCTCGATAATCGCGACGCGCTCGCCGACGCGATGAGCGCCGACTTCGGCAATCGTGCGAAACAGGAAGTGCTGCTTGCGGAATTCCTGCTGGTGAAGGAGGAAATCGACGCGGCCCTGCGCCACGGCAAACGGTGGATGAAAGCGCAGCGCCGCCGCACCAACAAATGGCTGCTGCCGGCCCGCGCGAAAGTGGTGCCGCAGCCGCTTGGCGTGGTCGGCATCATCGTGCCGTGGAATTATCCGGTGCTGCTTGCCGCCGGGCCGCTCATCAGCGCGCTCACCGCCGGCAATCGCGCGATCGTCAAGATGTCCGAACTAACGCCGCGCACGTCCGCGTTGTTCGAGCAGTTGATCGGCCAGACCTTCGCGCGCGATCACGTCGCGGTCGTCAACGGCGATGCCGCGCTTGCCGCGGCGTTCAGCGCGCAGCCCTTCGATCATTTGCTGTTCACGGGATCGACGAAAATCGGCCACGATGTGATGCGCGCCGCCGCCGAGCATCTGACGCCGGTCACCCTCGAACTCGGCGGCAAATCGCCGGCGATCATCGGCGCGCACGCGCGTTTCGAGAACGCCGTGGATAACCTCATCGCCGGTAAGACGCTCAATGCCGGGCAGACCTGCGTCGCGCCAGACTACGTGCTCGTGCCGCGCGGCAAGGAGCAGGCTTTCATCGACCGGGCGCGCGTGCGGATGGCGAAGATGTATCCCGGCTTCACGCACAACCCGGATTACACGTCGATTATTTCGCCGCGCCACTTCGAGCGGCTCGAGCGTCTCGCGGACGAAGCCGAGGCCGCCGGCGCGCAGTTGCATCCGCTCACCGACAGCGCGCCGGATGCTGCGAGCCGCCGCTTTCCGCCTGTCGCCGTGACGAATGCGCCCGCCGATTGCGAGTTGATGCGAGAGGAAATTTTCGGGCCGCTGCTGCCGATCGTCGCGTATGACACGCTCGACGACGCAATCGCGTGGATAAACGCACGGCCGCGCCCGCTCGCGCTTTATCTGTATGCGGACGACGCCGCGACCATCGAGCGCGTCACGCACGAAACCATCGCGGGCGGCATGGCGATCAACGAAACGCTGATGCATCTGGCCTGCGAAAGCCTGCCGTTCGGCGGCGTGGGAGCCAGCGGAATGGGCGCTTATCACGGCTACGAAGGCTTCGTGACGTTTTCGAAGATGAAGCCGGTGTTGACGCAGGCGCGTCTGAACGCGCGCGGATGGATCGCGCCACCGTACGGCAAGCGCGTCAATGCGTTGTTGCGGTTGATGATGCGGTTTTGATTGCGGCTCGCTGCATGGTTGCGTGGTGGCGCGGTTACGCCGAAGCTCACCGCCCGTCACCCGCACCATCGATGTCGACCGCAACAACATCGGTGACATCCTCCACACCGCTCTTCGCGCTGCCCGACGCGGCCTGCGGCGGCTCGCGCTCCGCTCCGCTTTCCAGCCGATGCAGCCACGCCAGCAATTCGGCGACCGCCTGATAAAGCTGCGGCGGAATGCGCGCGTCGAGGTCCACCTGCATCAGCAGCGAGACCATTTCGGGCGCTTCATGCACGTACAGCCCGGCTTCCTTCGCGCGCTGCACGATCATGTCGGCGAGCATGCCGTAGCCCTTCGCGATCACGCGCGGCGCGGGATCGCCGCCATTGGCGTCGTAGACGAGCGCAGCCGCGCTGCGGCGATGTTTGCGGCTCATCACATGTCCCAGTCGAAATCGTCGAGCGGCGCGCGCCGGCTTTTTTCCGCCGCCGCGTTTGCCGCAGCCGACGTACCCGCGCCCGCCGA
>NZ_ABLD01000032.1 GCF_000172415.1 Paraburkholderia graminis C4D1M | reverse complement strand
CCGGGTGGCCTCGGGGGGCCGGCGCAGGGCCTGGGTTTCCTCGGCGCGCTCTTTCAGGGCGGGGGCGAGTGCGCGGGCGCGCTCGATGAGTTCGTCCGCGGTCCCGGCGCGCGCGAGGGCGGGCGTTTGTTCGGGGCTGGGTGCGGTTTGCATGTTCAAGGTGATCTCCGTTGGGTCCGTTTTTATAGAACATACGTTGTATAAAAAACAAATGCAAGCCTTTCACATTGAGGATCTACCCTGCCCGAAAGTCCTGATTGCCCCACCACGCCAATGCTGGTAAGTTAGAATGACTGTTTCGATGCAGCGTAAAAGGGACGAAAAATGCCGAAATTGGGAATGGAGGCGATCCGCCGTCGGCAGGTAATGGATGCCGTGATCCATATCCTGTCGACCAATGGCTGGCGCGACCTCACGATCCGGGAGGTCAGCGACGTCGCGGGCATTTCGTCCGGTGTGATCACCCATTACTTCAGCAACAAGCGCGCGCTAACGCTGGACGCGATCAACGACGCCACGCTGCAGTTCGTCAAGGCGCTGGGCAAATTCGAAAGCCGGCGCAGTGACGCCGCGAGCCGCCTGGTCTCACTCGTAGATTTCGTCAGCCAGCCATCGCCCGCTGGCATCCCGGAATGGCGGTTCTGGTTAAGCCTGTTTGGGCGCATGCCGTTTGACGGCGTGCTGCAGGCGGAAGTGCAGAAGGTTCACCGGCTCTATGCCGAAGTCATTGTCAGACTGATCGAGGCCGGTGTTGACGAAGGCAGTTTCCACTGCAGCCGCAAACCAGGGGATATCGCCATCAAATTCATCAGTGCCGCTTTCGGGCTTTGCGTGCCGATGGTGGCCGATCCCCAGGCGATGCCACCCGAGCGCTGCCGTCGTCTGCTGCTCGACCTGCTGAGCCAGGATCTCGGTCTAAGCCTGGGCGATACGCCGTCTGAGAAAGCGCTCACGAAAGCCGTAAATTGATCGGGTGATGCGGACGTCATCCTTGCCCGGTTTGGTTCGCCACCTTCAGGGAGCTTAGTTGACCGTCACCTATTCCGAGGAATTCAGGGGCGAACGCGTGCAAAGCCGAACCCTGATCACCGCTTCGCGTAACCTCATTCCAGCCCTGAGAGAACGGGAGGAGGAAGCGGAGCGCCATCGCCGTCTGCCAGAAGCAACCAGCCTTGATCTGCGACGTACCGGGGTTGCGCGCCTGCTGCAGCCCGAATCTTTCGGTGGCGCAGAAGCTTCGCTCGAGCACCTCGTAGACGTGCTGGTCCCGATTGCGAGCGGTTGCCCTTCCACGGCCTGGTGTCTGGCCCAGTACCTGTTCCATAACTACATGATCGCGCACTGGCCGGTGGAGGCCCAGCGAGAAGTCTGGAGCGATCCGACCCACCTTGTCAGCGGGATTCTGGTGCCGCGTCTCGGCACGGCACGGCAGGTCGACGGCGGCTACGAGCTGTCGGGACAGTGGCCCTTTGTGAGCGGCGTGCAGGCGTCCGACTGGTGCATCCTGGCCGGCATGGTGGAGCAGGACGCCGCCCCGGACGAGGAGCGCTACTTCCTGGTTCCCACCGCGTCGCTGACAATCCTCGACACCTGGAATCCAATTGGACTGCATGGCTCGGGCAGCCACGACGTTGCAGTCGACCGGATATTTGTCCCCGAATATCTCACCTTGTCGATCTGGCACATGAAGGGTGGCGACTTCCCGGGTAAGGTCCTGAATCGCGGCGCACTGTTCCGACCACCACTGCTCATGGTCAGCGGCATCCTTCCCGCCGCGTGCCTGATTGGCATGACGGAAGGGATGTTCGAGCAATTTCTGCTGCAGTCGCGCGGCCGCAAAGCACTCAGGACCAGCGAAGACACGGTGAACTACCCGACTCACCAGATGCGCGTCGGTGAAGTATCGGCATCGCTACAGGCAGCCGAGATGCTCATCCGCGCTGACTGCCGGGAAATCATGGAGTTCGCCGCGGCTGACAGCACGTATTCGCCAATGGAACGGTCAAACTACCGCTCCAATTCGGCGTACGCGGGGCAACTCGCCCGGCAGGCGGCTGAAATTGTATGGGACTTGATCGGCGCACGCGGTGCCTATGCGACCAACTGCATCGCAAGGTACTACCGGGATATCGCCGTGGCGTCGCGCCACACTGCGATCAACTGGGAAGTTAATGCGACTGAACACGGTCGCGCCCGACTCCGCCTGCCGCTCACAAACCCGTCGCTGTAGAAGCGCTATCAAGAACGACTTCGCGGAGAGCAGCTGGAACAGGGGCATAACACGTACCCTGCTCGTTCCAGGATTCACCTGTGTTGCGTCGTATATGCTCCGCGCGAAAGGGGGCAGGACGATGAAACCTTCATCGGCAAGCGCGCAGCACTCGTTGCAGTCAATTCCGCGAAGGCCCATCGCCAGGACTTCACTCGACATATACATTTGCGAAGCTGAGCGATTTGCCGATTCGAAGCCGAACTTACCCGTGATCTGCAAACAAGTGCTGCGCCATTTCTTTCATAAAGCTGTCTTATTGCGTGCTGTCTGTGAGATTTTTATGGGTACGTTGTTCTATATACCGAATTTGTACCCTATCAACTGTCCGGCGACCAGTTCGGCGCAACCGCGGACGGCACGGCTAAGCGCGCACCTTAGGTCCGGGGTACGCCCTCCCCTGAGGCATCGCGATCCTGTTCTGATCAGTGGGCCGCGTGAGTCGGCGGCCCGGAGCGCTAGAACCTGTGTGTATACCCCGCGGTATAAACCTGGTATGTCGCGCGAATGTTGGTTCCCAGACTAGGTCCCGTTCCAACGATTGTCGTCGGAATGTCATACTCGAAGGCCGCTGTGATCAGGTTGTTCCTGTCTATCGCGTAGGTGGCGCCGACTGTTACCGCGCGAGGGCTGATGCCTGGCCCATACACGTTAGCCACCGTATGGTTGGAATCGATGTTGTTATTGGCGAAACTGTAGCCGGCACGGAGGGTCCATTTCCCGTTGACATCGTACGAGACTCCGACTCGCCCAACGTTCTGATCGCTGTATCCCCACGTTGTCGGTGTGTTGTAACCCGCTGCGCCGGACCATTCGATTCGCAGATAATCCAACGCAATGGTCAGTCCACGTAACGGCCGAATCGCAACGCCTATACCGTACCTGGACGGGCTATCGGTACGCCCACCACTTGGCGAAAGTACGTCGTCCTTATATCCGGGCAGCGCCGTAAACCATGTTTTCGTGAAGTACGATATCCCCAGCGACACCAGACTGGTCGGCGTCCAAAGCACCCCCATCCCCGCACCGATACCAGTCGCGTATTCATTGCCGTGGCTCGATACCGGTTCGAGCGCGCCATCTGGCCCCGGCGCAACGAGCCCGCCCAGCCGGAACTGCTCGACACCGATCACAAGCGACGCGCCAATAGACAGACTTGGCAGGGGCTTATAGGTGATCGTCGGACTTGTATTGACAACGATCAAGCTAGCCTTGGCATCGCCAGCTCCCGGAACGGGAAGCACTGGACGTCCATAGTTTGATGATGCACCTGCACCGGTAACAGCCACGCCGAATGTCCACTGTGGCGCAATCTGGTAGTTCAGCCCGAGTCCCGGAGACACGATGACTCTGCTGGAGAAGAGGTGATTACCGGTAGAACCAAATGTGGAATCGGCGGTAAGCGGAATTAGTGTCCCGTAGAAATCGACTCGCGCCCCCAATTCTGCAAGCCCCGCCGGGTTGTCGACCGCCGAAGCCACGTCTTGCGGAAGCGCGATCGCCGCTCCGCCCATACCAGACGAAATTGCTCCGTTACCGGTGAAATAAATACCATCGGTTGCAAAGGCATTCGGGGTCGAAATGGCAAGAGCAATGCCGGACAACAAAAAAACAGTGCGTTGGCGTTGAATGCTATTCATCATGATGTTCATGTCTCCATCAATTTATTTAGTTTTGCTAATTTAATAATCGAGCTGTTATTACTCCTCCCAACCTATTTCTGTACCAGCAGGAGAGGGTTTCCCTGGCGGAATCGCCTCTTCCCGCAACCCCGTCAGACCACCTCGAAGAGACTCGCCGCGCCCATCCCGCCACCGACGCACATTGACACTACGACGTACTTAACGCCCCGTCGCTTTCCCTCCAGCAGCGCATGGCCTGTAAGTCGGGAACCGGTCATACCGTACGGATGTCCGATCGAGATGCCACCGCCATTCACGTTATAAATCTCAGGGTCGATCCCAAGCTTGTCCCGGCAGTAGAGCACCTGGCAAGCGAAGGCCTCGTTTAGCTCCCAAAGACCAATGTCGTCGACCTTCAGGCCATGCTGCTTGAGGAGCTTTGGAATTGCATAGATCGGCCCGATTCCCATTTCTTCAGGCGGACAGCCCACGACCGCTGTGCCACGATAGACGCCCAGTGGATTGAGGCCTCGGCGCTCTGCGAACCGAGCATCTGCCAGCACACATGCAGATGCTCCATCGGACAGTTGACTGGCATTGCCGCCGGTAACGCAGCCTCCCTCCACCACGGACTTCAGCATTGCGAGTCCTTCGAATGTCGTGTCCGGCCTGTTACCTTCGTCCTTGTCCTGAAGCACATCACGAAAGCTAATTTCCCCGGAATCTCTATCCTGCACCTTCATCCGGGCATGCATCGGCACGATTTCCGCGGACAGCCGGCCGCCTTGCTGCGCGGCGGCAGTACGTCGCTGAGATTCAATAGCGTACCGGTCCTGATCCTCGCGAGAAATCCCGTACTTCTTCGCCATGAACTCGGCAGTCTGCAACATCGGCATGTACGCGTGCTCGACCATTTCTACGACCCGCGGATCGATAGTCTTCGCGCCCCATGCAGCGTATTCGTTCTGTACCGCTGAGATGTTTTCCTGGCCGCCCGCAACACATGCATCCACACCGTCTACGACGATTTGTCTGGCGGCGGACGCAACGGCCATCAGACCGGACGCGCATTGACGATCCAACGTCTGCCCAGGCACGGAGACCGGCAGCCCCGCTGCAAACACTGTATGACGCGCCAGGTTGCCACCGGCCGTTCCCGCCGACAGCACGGTGCCGATTACGACGTCCTCAAACGCATCCGGTTCAATGCCCGAACGCTCCACCGCGTGGCGGACCGCGTGCGCCATCAGCGTCGGCGATCTGGTGTCGTTAAAGACGCCACGAAAAGCTCGGCCGATAGGGGTACGGGCGGTGGAGACGATAACGGCTTCACGCATGGAATTGGCTCCTGGTCATTGATCGTAAGCAGTCTTGGCGGCCGCGGTCGCTTTGTCGACGAAACGCAAAGTCTGGTGCGTTGCGCTTTCCAACGCGGTCAGTCTCTCGGCGTTCGATATCTCGGCAAAGCGGGCTGCGATAACCTCCGGGGTGCGTTCGCTCTCTGGCAAATAGATCCCTTCGGTTTCGTAGACGAAGTTGCGCGTAAAGACACCACAGCCGGCACCGAGAATGACCTTCGATGGCGCATCGTCGCCGACAAGAAAGAGAACGCCAGGCGTGACGGACTCCGGCGCCATCAATTTCATCGCGTGTTCGGGGATCAAGCCGGCCGTCATGCGCGTCGCTGCAGTTGGAGCCAGCACATTGACACGGATATCGTACTTGTCACCTTCCATATGCAGCACGTTCATCAGACCGACCATCGCTGCCTTGGCCGTTCCGTAGCTCGACTGCCCAAAGTTTCCGTAGATACCGGATGCCGATGATGTGAGAACAATGCGGCCGTACTTCTGCTCACGCATAAGATCCCAGACCGCCTTCGTGCAATTAACTGTGCCTCGCACATGGACGTCCATCACGGCCCAAAAATCGTCCAGCGACAACCTGGCGAAAGTCGCATCGCGCAGAATGCCGGCATTGTTGACCAGGATGTCCACGCGCCCCCAAGCGTTCTGTGCCGCGGCTATCATCGCTTGAACTTCTTCGAACCTTGCGACATTGGCTCCATTCGCCATCGCCTCACCGCCAGCAGCTCGAATTTCCTGGACGACCGCTTCAGCCGGGGATGTACTCGCATCACGTCCGTCACGCGCGCCTCCGAGATCGTTCACCATGACCTTGACGCCACGAGCGGCCAAACCAAGGGCATGTGCTCGACCCAGGCCGTTTCCTGCACCGGTGACGATAGCTACCCGACCTTCGAACCGATTGCTCATACCCGGCTCCCCTCTTCCCTGGCATCATTTACCAGGCATATGCCAATCCATTCTGCGACCAACGCCGGCTTTGATTCGCCCTCGATCTCGACCGTGACAGTGAAGATCAACTGGTAGCGACCCGGCGACGGCACGCTGAACTCCGAGATCACGAACTTCGCGCGGACGCGCTTTCCGTTTCGCACTGGCGATGGGAACCGGATCTTGTTGTAGCCATAATTGACCGTGACGCCAACATCCGACGGGATTGGCACTGATTTTTCGATCAAGGCAGGCAGTAACGACAGAATCAGGAGCCCATGAGCCACAGTGTCACCAAACGGACTATCCTTCGCCTTTTCCCGGTCAACGTGGATGAATTGTCGATCGCCGGTCACTTCGGCAAACGCATCGATACGCGCCTGGTCGATCACTTCCCATTCCGAAGGCTCAAGTTCTTTCCCAACCATCGCCCGGAGTTCATCCGGACTCACTCGCAGTGTTGTCATAAAGCAACTCCTTTATTTATCGCGTAGTAGAGAATCCACCATCCAGGGGAATGACCGCGCCGGTGATATACGCCGACGCTGCAGACGCCAGGAAGATCGCTGTTCCGACAGCGTCCGACGCTTGTCCCGTACGTCCTCGCGGAATCGCTTTGACAATCGCGTCTCCAAACTCCTTGAGCACCTGCGCAGTCATCTTCGTTTCAAAAGGTCCCGGCGCGATGACGTTGACGTTGATGTTCGCGGGTCCCAAATGTTTCGCGAGGTGACGAGTTAAATGATGGAGAGCGGCCTTGCTGGCGGAGTAGGAAAAGTTCTCCATCTCGGGGCTTGTCAGGCCATCGACGGAACCAATATTGATGACCCGGGCGGGATCAGCTTCGCTTCCCGCAGCCCGCAACGCCGGCGCCAGTTGCTGGGTGAGAAAGAAAATCGAGCGCACGTTCAGATCCATGATCTTGTCCCAACCGCTTTCCGGGAAATCGTCGAACGGTGCTCCCCAAGTGGCGCCGGCGTTGTTCACCAGGATGTGAATGCTGGGCTCGCGTTTCAACATCTCGGCAGCAAATCCGCCGGCAGCGTCTGGCGCAGACAAGTCGGCAGCGATTGCGATAGCTTCTCCGTGCTTTTTGAGCTCGCGCTCCGCATCAGCGCATGCATCAGCTTTGCGCGAGGCGATATAAGTCTTTACGCCTGCTTTGACTAAACCTTCAGCAATCATATAGCCTATACCGCGGGTGCCACCTGTGACGATAGCGACTTTGCCGCTAACGTCGAAGAGTTGACAGTTGGACATACCGATTCCTTGTCGCTCGATAAGTTGATAAGGTGAGTGCATGACGCGGCGAGATAGATCGCCGCGCCGCGTGCCAGCGGCTGTCGAGCCTTGGCTCCGAAGAGAATTCTGCTAGTTAGGTCAGGTTCCGCATTTCTCGTCGCATAATCTTGCCAACGCTGGATTTCGGCAGGGCGTCAACAAAACCAATAAATTTTGGAACCTTATATCCCGCCATGCCAGCGCGACAGTGGGCAATCAACGCCGCCTCGTCTATCTCCACGGCCGGCGCCTTGACCACGAACAGCTTGACTGCTTCACCTGTTTTCTCGTCGGGAATGCCGACGCAGGCACATTCGGCCACGCCTGGAAAGGTGGTAGCAACGGCCTCGACTTCGTTTGGATAGACCTTAAAACCGGAGACAACGACCATATCTTTTTTACGGTCTACTATTTTCAGGAATCCTTTTCTGTCGAATACGCCGACGTCTCCAGTACGAAAGTAGCCGTCGCTTGTGAAAGACTTCGCGTTTGCCTCGGGATTTTCCCAGTACCCGCCCATGACCTGCGGTCCCTTGATGCAAATTTCACCCGCCTCGCCGATATTGACTTCAACGTCATCCTCGTCCAGTAATTTAATGTCGGTTGATGGCAGCGGTAGCCCAGCGGTTGAGTTGAACTCGACGATATAGTCAGGGTTAAACGAGACGATCGGTGACTCGGACAGGCCGTAACCTTGGCGGATAAAACTGCCCGCGACCTGCTTCCAGCGTGCCGAGGTGGTGGCGAGCACGGCAGCGCCGCCGCCAGCGGATAAGCGCAAACGCGACCAGTCAACATCGATCATCCGCGGATGTGCCGCCAGACCAGCATACAGAGTGTTGACACCTATGAAGACAGTTGGTCGCGCAGCTTCCAGCACGTCGATCAGCGCTCCGACGTCACGTGGATTAATTACCAGCCAATTTTCAGCTCCAATCGAAAAATAACTAAGGAAGTTCACCATCAGAGCTAGTACGTGATAGAGCGGTATTGCAGTAACTATCACCTCCTCTCCCACACGCAGAACCTTTGGCGAAAACGCCTTGAACTGCTCGATGTTGGCAATCAGGTTGCGATGTGACAGGACGGCACCCTTGGATAGCCCGGTCGTGCCTCCGGTGTACTGCAGGAAGAGCACATCGTCGCCAGAGATAGAGACCGGAGTGAGTTGCAGGGTGCCACCAGCTTCCAGGGCAGCGGGCAGCGTGATCGAGCCGCGCAACGATGCATCGACGGCGGGCCCCGGAATCGCGACTTTTCCACAATCACCCAGCCCCACGGTAATGACAGTCGTGACGCTGGTTTTTCCGATCACTTCGGCAAGCGTCGATGTTGAGCCATTGCAAACGACGATCACGCGCGCGCCGGCATCGTTGAGCTGATGCTCGAGTTCGCGCGCGGTGTACTGCGGGTTGACGTTGACCTGGATTGCGCCAACCTTCGTGATGCCAACGAACGTAACCGGAAACGACAGGACGTTGGGCAACATTACCGCCACACGGTCGCCCTTCCTGACACCGACCACATGTTGAAGGTAGGCGGCAAAATCGGTCGACTGGAGATCCACATCAGCGTAAGTCAGCGTCTGTCCGTTGGCGTGAAACGCCGGCTTGTCGGCGAAATGACGCATCGCTCCGTCCAGCAACTCGTTCACCGATCTATAACGATCAGGGTCGATTTCCGCAGGAACGGATCCGTAGGACTGAGTCCAGTGTCTGTTGTTCATCGGCTTTTCATCGTAAGTGCATCCACCGGAACGACGGCGGGTCAACCGCCAAGCGCCTCGGCCCGAGGAGTGATGGAATTCTATGTATGGACAGCGTGCGCAGTTCGCTTACTCAACCCTTGAGTCAATCGATTCCCCAAAGGAGCTGTAGTAAAGAATTCACAAACCACGACAGCACAACCAGTTATTGCGATATGTGAATCCTGGTGAAACGCACGCTGGCCATGCATTGGCTATTACGCCCACGACCACTCGTATTTTCCGCCTGCGCGTTCGCAGAGCCCGCGAAGCAAGTGCTCATACATCGCGATGCTATCCATGCCTTCCCGCGGCGACGCCTGAAGTACAGCGTGAAGCATCGAGGGAGTCATCCTGTCGATCGAAATTCCTTGCCCAAGACAAAATCGTTGGAGTTGATTGACAAATTTTGGGCTTACCTGAGGCATCGCCCGGTGGGCTACATCTTTCATCGCGTGATCGAGGCTGACGAATCGAACGCCTAACCGCTTGAACGCCGTGAGAATATCGTCAAGAGTATCCATGGCGATGGGTGTCCCATGAATAAGCCAGATCTGCGGAATATCACGACCAAACACCAGGCGTGCCGCCCTGGCAGCTTCGCGCAACTGAACAACAGCCGCCTCGACGTAGCTTTGCCTGAGCATGGTCAGTGATTCCTTGTCACCATTCAGGTGAGATCGGGTATGTGGAACGATCCAGGCGAAATCGTTGAACCACGCGGAAATAGGCGCATTGGTATAGCCTTTCCTTGCCAGGAAGTCTTCGACCTCACCGCGCTTTGCCGCGCTGTCGCCGCTCATGTCCATCGAGTAGCGGAAGTAGCGGCCCGGAGCTCGCTCGATCAGTTCGCCGATGACGCCCTCCGAGCGCTCGATGTCTTCGCAGTAGTTTTTTGCCGACACCCAATTCAGGCAGGCGTGACAATGAGTGTGGTTCCCAAGATGGTGCCCGCTATCGACCCAATGCCGCAAAATTTCCTTCAATCCTGGATCGTTATCCAGCGGCGACGTGTGCGCGAACCCGTAGACGCCATTAATCCGATGTTTGGCCAGTGTTTCGATCACCGACGTCACAACCTTTTCACGCGTGTAGCCCTCAGGCATGGGCGCGTCATCCCATAGCAACAGTTCGTCTACGGTGATAGCAACTTCCAACGGCAATGCGTCTTCAACAGAAGTGACCATGGCT
The DNA here is from genome assembly GCF_000172415.1 of Paraburkholderia graminis C4D1M. Lineage (GTDB taxonomy): Bacteria > Pseudomonadota > Gammaproteobacteria > Burkholderiales > Burkholderiaceae > Paraburkholderia > Paraburkholderia graminis. The sequence continues at coordinate 38,087 of NZ_ABLD01000032.1, read as the reverse complement.
AGTGTCTCCGACTTTTTTGTATATATCTGACGGCATCATATTCGTCGGAGTGCTCAGGTGTTTTCGCAAAAGCGAACCACCTGCTTTCTGCAAGCGAACTTCAGCCGCTTGTCTTGAATACGCGTTTGGATGTATGTTCTGGAACCGGTCGACGATCGAACGGCCATTGGGTGGAGCGATGAATTCCCTGACAAATTCCTGCAATGCCGATGTACCGCGAATGCTCTCGGTCTCCACGAGCGGCTTGGATCCGCGATTGCAACTCGATGCATGGGAAGATGCAGTGGTTAAGTTGCACGGGAGTCTCCGGTTTGAGCGGAAGAATGGGCTCGGCTATCTAGGCCGGCTTCGCGCGCGACAAGACGCAAACTTTCAGTTCGTCGAGTTTGAAGGAAACACGGCATCGAGTACGAGAACTGCTGCGCATGCAGCGTCTGACGCCATTCACCGGTTCGAAATTATGGTCGGCGTGGCCGGAGAGTGTGTGGTGCAGCATTGCGGAAATCGGGCGCTGCTAACGCCTGGACGCATTTTGCTGGTCGACATGTCAAAGCCTCACGCCATGACTTATGGTGAAGGGGTATCCATTGCATTGATCGCTTGCAATCGAGCATTGCTCGAAGGGCGCCTGCCCGATGTTTCGAGTGCTTGCGGGCTTCTGCTACCCGTTGAGAACCCTATCGCTTCGGTACTCCATGCGTATGTCATGGGCGTGAGTCAGGGCGTCGAGCGGTTGCAGGACCACCAATTCCGCTACACGATGGCGCAGATGCTTGATCTGGTCACGCTGATGCTGGATGGTCAAACCGATCTTCGTGGACAGGCAAATGTCACTCAACTCGCGTTGTTGCGGCGCCTGAAGCAGCACATACATCAGCATTTGCTGGATGACACTTTGTCCATCGAAGACATCGCGCGTGCCAACAGCATCTCCTCGCGGTATATGCAGAAGTTGTTTCGACTTGAAGGGACCAGTCCAAGCGACTACCTTCTCGAAGCAAGGCTCATGCGAGCAAGGGCCCTACTCAAGGAGAGTCCCCCAAGGCAGTCCGTCGCGAGCGTGGCATATTCATCTGGCTTCACAAATGCCAGCCATTTCAGCACGGCCTATAAGCGCAGGTTCGGATACTCACCGCGAGACGAATTACTTCAACCGTGAGCACCGTTCATGCTCCGCGTCCGGCAGCGGCTCTTGCCAGCGCGTGACCACGCGCGGGTCTGCTCTGCAATCCGATTCAACGTCGACGGTGACCCCGAATTCGAGCTGGAACCACGGCGATCCCGGCCGTCGGTCGCCAACTACCGCCAGCCTTTCCCGGCACGGCACCGGCGACAAACTCACCTCGGAAAACGGAACGAAAACGTGGGGCTGCCTGGACAGACGGGCTCAAACGTTCATCGGTCCATCAGCGCAGCTCAAGTGTTGGCCGAAACCGAAGCATCGATAGTTTGAAAGTCCGCAAAAACTAACAGCCTGAAACTGCAACCCCTCTGCTTCAACCCGTATTCCAGCATTGCTTCGTGCTGATCGATGAACACCCTTGCCCTCGTGAGTGCCATGGAATTCACCGCGGACCCGGTCGGGCTGCGTACCCTCACTCACGGCCTGATGGCACAAACCGTGCGCGATGCAACATGGAGAGCACCATGCTGTCGATCTCCAGAGGGTCATTGCTTGACCCGGGATCGTGGCGCTGGGTGCAGCGACCGAAGCGCCGGATGTTAGAAGCCGGAAACGGACTCGCTGAGTGAATATCTTCCTCGCCTACCTTCCCCGTTTTTACGAAACCAACGTTTTGTATCCGAAAATGCCTCGCAAGCGCCAGCGGGCCGTGACCAAACCAATGTAGCGCGAAAGAAATCGACTTGGAAGCTGCAAAATGGCTCCTCGGGGTAGCCCTCATTGACATATCTTTATGGATAAGTTGTTCTATATACGGATAACAAACCTGTGATTTGGCGAAAAAATGAGAGCGGCTTAAACGAGCGAGATAGCCCAAAATGGCCCGCTCTTAGGCCCATGCGCCTAGTTGAACAAGGCAGGATCCGCTCGTATCCGCGCCGGGCTTTTCCTGCAAAACTATCGCACCCGGCTGCCAAACCCTGCAATTTGGGTGCGGCCCATCACCATAAACATAGCAAGTGACTAGTACTGCCCTGCTTGACAGTTTTTTTTAGATAGGTTGTTCTATATACCGTAACAACACCCGCAGTTCTGATCAGAAATGTTCATCGGAGGCTTCGTCCACTGCGGGCCAGCCGCCTTCAACAGTTCACCATTTTTCCCCCGGAGGGGACCCATGCGCGATTTGCTTTCCCTGACCCAGCAGCTTGTGGACGGCCGTGTCTCCCGTCGCGGCTTCATGAAGACGGCCGCCGCCTACGGCGCCGCGGCCGCAACCCTTGGCGCGGGTGGCTATGCGCGTGCCGCCGGTAACGGCGCGCTGATCGGCTTCAGCTTTCCCAGCTTCGATGCGTTCCGCTGGCCGCACGACCGCCACTACTTCGAGAAACGCGCCGACGAGCTCGGGCTGCGCTACATCATCCAGGGCGCCAACGAGGACGTCGCCACCCAGGACTCCCAGGTCGACGCCATGCTCTCCCAGGGCATCAAGGCGCTCGTGATCATTCCCGTGAACGTCGACGCCGGCAAACAGATCGTCGAGCGTGTGAAGCGCGAAGCAAAGATCCCCATCATTTCGTATAACTACGTGATCCCCTCCACGGCCGTCGACTACTGGGCCGGGCGTGACAACTATTTCGTCGGCGAACTGCAGGCCAGACAGGCCCTGCAGGAAGCGAAGAAAGGTAACTGGGTCATTGTCAGTGGACCGGAGGGCATCGATGTGGCGCGCCAGAAGACCGAAGGCGCACTCCGGGTGATCAAGCCGCACATCGACTCCGGCGAGATCAGGATCGTGTCGCATCAATGGCACGATGCATGGAGCCCGGAAGGCGCGCTCAAGCAGGTTGAGGATGCGCTGACGAGCCACAACAACAACATCCAGGCCGTGATCGCCAACGAAGACGGCATGGCGCTCGGCGCGCTGCGGGCGCTGACCGAGCAGAAACTCGCCGGCAAGGTCTGGCTGTGCGGGGAGGACTGCTGGCCGGAGGTGGCCAAGGAGATCGTGGCCGGCCACATGGCCATGAGTGCCTGGACTGACCTCATCCAGATGGGTCAGGTCGCCGCCGATGCAGCCTTTGCGCTGACCCGCGGGCAGGTACCGCAGAGCAATGACAGCATCGTGGTGGCGGGCAAGAAAATCCCCGGAACGCGCATCCGTTCACTCGGCGTGAACAAGACCACGTTGCCGGACTTCCTCCAGCGCACCGACTGGCTGAAGCCGTCAGATATCGGTCTGAAGAAGAGCTGAGCGGATGATGAATATGGAAGCGTCTGTCGCGCCGTCAGTCATGAGCGCCCACACCGCCCCCGACCTGCTTCAGCTCGACGGCATCACCGTCGAGTTTGGAGCCACGCGCGCCCTCGACAATGTCAGCTTTAACGTATCGCCTGGAGAGGTCGTCGGGTTGATGGGCGCCAATGGCGCCGGCAAGAGCACGCTGGCGAAGGTCATCGTCGGTGAGATTGCGTTCGGCTCGTACCGGGGAACCGTCACCTGCAATGGCAGTCCCGCCGCGTTCAGTCATTCGCGTGACGCTCATCGTGCAGGTGTGGCTCTCGTTCACCAGGAGGGCTCCGTTGTCCCCCAGCTGACGATCGGTGAGAACGTGATGCTCACGATCGAGCCTTCGCGGTTCGGTGTCATCGACTGGAAAGGCCTGTATGCCCAGGCCGACACCGCCATGCGCAAACTCGGGCTGGACATCGATACGCGCAAGCCACTGGCCGGCCAAGGTGGCGTGGCGCTGATGGAGCAGGTGGAGATTGCGCGCGCCATCGCGAGCGGCGCCCGCGTGTTCGTCTTCGATGAGTCGACCTCTGCGCTGGGCGCCGGCGAGATCGAGGTGCTGCTGCGACGCATGCGCGAACTCGCCGCCCAGGGCGCCGGCATCATCTTCATCTCCCACCGGACCGACGAAATCCTGAAGGTCTGCGACCGTGTGGTGATCCTGCGCGATGGCCGTGTCGCCGTCTGCGCGCCACGCGCGCAACTCGATCATGCCTCGATCGTACGCGGCATGCTGGGCGATGGCCGCAGCGACACGCTCGCGCCGCTCGCCCAGGACTCGCGCCTGAAGACGCAGGGCACGCTCGTCAGGATCCGCGACTGGCGTATCTCGAAGTCGCTGGACAATCCGCGCGATCTCGCCCCGATCAACCTTGCGCTGGCGCGCAACGAGATCGTGGCCGTGTATGGCCCGCTCGGCGCGGGCAAGACCGAGCTGCTGCAGTCGCTCTATGGCCTGCTGCCGGAGCTGAGCGACGGTGTGCTCGAGCTCGCGGGCGCCGCGCTGCGCCCGCGCAACCCGCGCGATTCCATCCTCGCAGGCGTGGCCTATGTCTCGGCCGAGCGGCAGCGCGACGGCGTCGTCGCCCATCTCTCCGTCCTGCAGAACATGATGCTGGGCTGGCATCGCGGCGCGCCGCGCTGGAAAGGCCCCGTGGTCGACGAGCAGAGCGCGGAAGCATTGTGCCGGGAGTACATCCGCGATCTGGCCATCCGCACGCAGGGACCTGCCCAGCCGATAGCGAATCTGAGCGGCGGCAACCAGCAGAAGGTCCTGCTCGCGCGCGCCCTGATCAACCAGCCGCGTCTGGTGCTGCTCGATGAACCCACGCGCGGCATCGATCTTGGCGCAAAGCAGGACGTCTACCGGCTCATCCGCAAGGTCGCCGCAACCGGCACCGCTGTGCTCTACGCGACGATGGAGGAATCGGAGGCGCTGGAGCTCTCGGACCGGATCCTGGTGCTGCGCGACGGCAAACAGGTAGCGCTGCTCGACACGAAAGACACCAACCCGCACGAGCTGCTTGCGCTCGCGGGTGGACTGCAATAAATGGACAAACTGGAACAGCAATGAAATCGAACACAGCTGAAACGAACACCCCCGCGATTGCGGCGCCCGCTCCGGAAGCGAAGGCCGCGGCCCCGAACCGCGCGAGCTCGATCATCTCCGTGGCCCGCTCCGCCGCCGGGTTGCTGGTGGCCGTGGCCCTGGTCTGGATCGCCTTCTCATTCCTCACCGATGGCGTATTCGTCAGCGACCGCAACGTGACCAACCTCATGCGACAGACGGCCATCACGGCGATGGTCGCCCTGGGCATGCTCGTGGTGGTCGCGCAGGGCGAAATCGATCTGTCCGTGGGCTCGTTCATGAGCCTTTGCGTAACCGTCGTCGCCCTGCTCGAGGCCAGCCATCTGGTCAGCCCATGGGTGACGGTGGCCGCGGCGATCGGCATGGGTGTGCTGGTCGGGGTATGGAATGGCACCTGGGTGGCGCGCTTCGGCCTGCCGTCATTCGTGGCGACGCTCGGTGGCCTGATGCTGTTTCGCGGCATCGCGCTGGCCCTGTCCGGCGGGCGCACCATCTCGGGCATCTCGGAAGGCATCCGCTTCTTCGGCGACGCGTTTCTGAGCGGCCCCGTGCTCTGGGTGTTTCTGGCCATTGCCGCGCTCATCTCGCTGCTGCCGCTGCGCCACCTGAATGACCCGGCACGGCGTCGTCAGGCACTGGTCCGGGCCATCCTGGGCTTCGCCAGTGTCGCCCTCCTCTCATGGTCGACGCTGTCCTATCTCGGCCTGCCCATGCCGGTGGCCATCACGCTGGTTGCCGCGGCCATCCTCTCGTGGATGCTGACCAATACGGTATGGGGGCGTCACGTGTATGCCGTGGGCGGCAACCGTGCCGCGGCCCGCTCGGCAGGCATTCCGATCACCCGACACCTGATGACCTCGTTCATCCTCATCGGGGTGCTGACCGGACTCGGCACGCTCATGTTCGTGGGCCGCCTTGGGTCGGCGCCGCCCGAGTCGGGCCTGTTCCTGGAGCTCAACGCGATCGCGGCGGTCGTCATCGGCGGGGCCAGTCTCTACGGCGGCACCGGCACCGTGCCGGGCATCCTGCTCGGCGCGCTGCTCATGCAGAGTCTCTCGAACGGCCTCTCGCTGCTCAATGTGCCGACCGCTTACCAGAACATCGTCAGCGGTATCGTCCTCATGCTGGCCGTTTATGTCGATGTCCTCTCCAAGCGTGGAGGCAAGCTATTCGTGCGCCCCTGAAATTTATCGCTGGCATTCTGCCTGCTTGAAGATCGCGGGTGACGCTGCCTTGTACGGATCAATGCAAAAAAAATGACGATACGGCGATACGGCGATACGGCGAAACCCGACCAGTGGCGGCACCAAAGGTGCAACCCGCCACTGGATGAGTCAGTTTTCCGCCCCGACGGCGCTAGTGATTGCAGACCCGCAATTCTCCTTCGGTGTTACGTCATCAAAAGAGAAAAAAGATGTGCGACGCATGCAACCTCAGTCGCGACTGACTGAAGACCCAGCTCTCATTATCTGACCGACCCTGGTGTATGACCCGGAGATCGTTTGCAACGGTGAGCGCGTCCAGTCAGATACGTCGTACTAGAAGCGGAGCACCCTTGCAAGAGATCGAGGGCGGCCAGACGCGTTACGTTTCGATGACCAGCGGTCGCACCGTGGACAACATGCTGTCAACACACAGTATCTTGAACCCAAGCAGTCATGAGCTCTGCTTTACCACTTCATCCGTTTTTTGATTCAGGAACAGGAGAGTATTTCATGGAGGAGATCGAGCGGCTGTTGGCCAACAGCGTGGCCGACTTCGTAAGATCGAAAGAGGTCTCGGTGCTACGCGCCACCTCCTTTTATGCTGGACCCTGCAATCGAACCAGCACCCTGTTCTGGCCGAGCGATTTTTTGCTCAGGAGGCAATGTGAACCTGACTCATAAACAGCTTCGATACGTCTGCGAGGTGGCGCGTCTTGGCAGCATTCAGGCCGCGACGGAAACTCTTCATATTTCACAGTCCTCCATACTGGCCGCCATCGCGATCGCAGAGGACGTCTTGGGTGCAAGAATCTTCGATCGACGCCCGTCTCGAGGAATTCAAATAACGAGAGCTGGAGAGCGTTTCACAACCGCGGCAAGTACTCTATTAGCCGCCGCTGGTGAATTCAACCGTCAGATTGGCGGCCTCGTAAATAGCGCCCCTCAGACATTGCGAGTGGCATGCTTCGAACCGTTCGGCTCACTTTTCGTTGCCGAGGTGCTTCGGCGGTTTGTAGCAAAGTACGGAGATGTGGAGATACTTCTTTATGAAGGCAATCAGGTTCAGCTTAGAGAATGGCTGGACAGCGGTGAAGTTGAGTTGATCATCACCTACGACATCGGACCAACCTTCGGGGACGATTGCACCACCAGAATCTGTCAAATTCCGGGACATGCGCTCCTCCCGAGCGGCGATCCACTCGCCGGGAAAAGCGCCGTTTCAATTGCGGAACTGGCTACACGACCACTCGTGCTACTCGATCTCCCCCAGACTTCCAGTTATTTAACGAGTCTCTTCGATGTACTGCCATCCAGGCCTCGAATTGGCTTCCGCGCGCGGTCCTATGAAACGGTAAAGTCCGCCGTTACGGCAGGATTCGGCGTGGCACTTCTTCATATGATGCCTGGCAAGTACTCCACCCCGGATGGGCGAGGCCTGGTCCGTCGTCCACTCATCGACGATTTGCCTGCCCCCACGCTGATCGTTGCTGACATGTACGGCAACCATAAACCGGCTTTCGTCAGGTCGATAATCGACATCGTCAAGGATCTGTTCCGCGATATTGACTCAGACGATACGTCTGTTGCAATTCCCGAAGTTGCTCGAACGCTCTCGGACGTCGACTGATCGATTCTCGGAATCGACTCGATCCGCGGCGATCAAGAAACGTCGCGTCGACCTGGAGTATCGGCTCTGATGAATACCAACAGCAGCTTCCGCACCATCCTCGTGTTGTACGGCTTTTTTGTGGCTCGGATCGGTCAACGACCATTCGAGCCATGTCGTGCTGAATCGCGTTTGCTAATCCTGAAAAAATCCAGAAATAGCAGTGCGCCGCGCCTCTGTCTCCTACCAGACTCAACCACGACTGTCGGGATGTGACCCAGACGCTCTTCCGCCTCTGTGAACCCGTCCATCAGTTGCCGGCTAAGCCTTCACCAATCGTCATCAATGAATCGTGACCGCAATGCAACGACAACGGAAACGGTATTCGCAGCACAAGCTGGACGCGAACAGGACAGGCCCCAGCGAATCTGGAACCTGTCCGTTCCCCTTACCTTGCCTGGAGCTCAGCGCATATCGATACCGAGCGTGCGATCCGCCTCCCTAGTCGACGTGGATCGGGGCTGCGCGATAGTCATCGCACCGCTCGTCGATGCTGCATCGGTGTTGTCCAGGCTGGTGCTTGCCTTCCCGCCGAACGAAACGACACTCATCTCTCAGGAACTAACCTGTTTCTGCCCGGTTTGCCACGATACGACTCAGAACAGGTGTTGCACACCGACGTACACACCAGACTGGCTATGCCCAGTTAAGGGATTGTCACTTGAAACCGTTGTGCCAGCGTTGTTCGGAAACAGTCCAAAGTTTGCCGACTTGCTGTTGCGTGTCGTTGCGATCTGCATGTTCAGCATGGTTCGTTTCGAGAAGTTGTAAGAGCCGCCCACTGTGTATAAGGTTGCGTTCCCCGCTCCCTTGTTTGCGTTCACGTGATAGACCGCTGCGATAAGCGCGGCAGCGGGCGTTGCCTGCCACGTCACGCCGCCCCATTCGTGGTCGAGGGATGTGGGTGCGACACCTGCCGTGGCCGTTCCGCCTGACGTCCGAATCGCCTGGTACGATCCTTGAACCTTAAACTGCCCAAGAAACAGATTTACCATTGCGGAATATTCGCGCGATGCGGTGAACGGATTGTCGAATCCCCCATTGGCTGGATCGCGAATCTCGTCATACATTGCGCGTACCTGGAATAGCGCAGATGTATAGGTGATATGCGCGCCCGCTTCACGACCTTGTGCCGTGGTGCCATTGCCATTGAAGCTCGTGGCATTGGACAACGAATATTGTCCGGCGAAATCAAATCCACCGAATTTCGGAGATTGATACGAGATGTTATTACTGGAAAAAGGCCAGTTGCGCCCTCTCACCAACGAGGCAGACGACCAGAATGACTGTCCAAATGGGTCAAAATCCCAGACATCATTCGCAATAAATAGTTGCCGCCCCATCATGAAAGTACCGTATCTGTCGTTAGCGACGCCAATTTCTGCCCAGCGATTGAAAAGACCGTCACTCGAACCTTGGCCGTTCGTAATGTTGAAGCCACTCTCGAGGTGAAACAGAACCCTGTTCCCGCCCCCAAGGTCCTCGGCGCCCTTGATTCCCCAGTAGCTACCCTGCCAGTCACCTCCCATCACCCGGAATCGATTAGTGCTACCTTGAGCGATCCCCGAGGCATTCGGATTGGCAGGGACGCCCGTCATGTACTCCAAAGCCTCATCCAGGCGGCCGTATAGAGTCACGCTGCTTTGCGCATGCGCATCCAATGCCATACCTATCAGGATGGTCGAAACAAAAATTTTTTTCATGGCAGACTTTAAAAATAACCTGGGTTTATTAAAAAAATAGCTAACCATTTCAATGGCACATTTACTGCAACCTGCAAATTCTTATGAAGGCGTAAAATTTCGAGGTGGAGAGATCTGGACGAAAAAAATCCTGGTCTTCGTTGGAATAATTTTCCATTACGATCACCGCTTATATTTTTGCATTAAAAATTCGATCTACCGGCCGCGTCACTGAAGGCCACGCACGAAAATAAAAATGAAAGACTTCCCAAACTCCTTCATTTGATTGAAATTTCATATTTTTCATATCTAATCAGGTATCGTTTTTAATAAATTAATCTTTGGCCCCTCCTGTCCGCAGGGTGCTGTTAAAATCCCATAACTGCGGTACTGATGGCGACTTTGCCATTAGTCAAAATTTACGTAAAATACATAATATTCAACGTATTGACACATTTTTCCGTGCAAGTTAAATAACCAAAAAACCCATGCCGGGAAGGTGTTGTCAATACGGAAACGCCGCAATTTGCTGGGGAAATTTCTTGAGAGTGACGGGGCCGTGTTGAACGATGACAACGTGTGCGCTTGCCGCCTGATAGCGGCGCCACCGTTTACATAGGCAAGTGGAGCTGGTTCGGAACGGTAGTCGTTCCGCAGGTGGCGCCGCATGCCCGTGTCGGCTCTTCACTATTCGAATGTCTGGCTGCTGGCCACAGCGTCGAATTCGTACCGCTCACGAATCAGGAGCAACGCTGGATGCTGGGTTTGCGCTTGCGTACAGCGGTCCGGTTAACCAAAGCGCCGAAGACGAGGGCGAAAAAAATTAGCTTCCAGGTGATCATCCGCAGAGTGTGGTTTTCGCCCTACAGTGCTATACAAAACATCACACTCGGCACCCGTTAGGATTGCCTCGCGGGAAGTAGGCGCTCCAGCCCATTAGGCGCAACGAGAATCTTTCCGCCATCTCTCGCACGGTCGGCGTGTGCAATTGCCTCGCCGATATCTTCGATTGGATATACCCGTTCAATATCAACTCTCAGGCCGTGTGCGATGCGCGCAAAGATTTCCCGATAGATTCCTGCAACGTTGGCTTCGGACTTCCGGTCAAGGAACCGCCCAAGAAGAAAACCCGTGAATTTCAGGCCACGGTAAACGAGATGAGCAGGCGGGAGGACGATGTTTTCTCGCGATACCGATCCGTAGATGCACACGACGCCTCCATCCGCCACACAGGACGCGATACGATTCGTCGCCGAACCCGCCACGGCATCGATTCCCAGCTTGATCGCGGTGTTATCCGTCAGCGCCCTCACCGACCGCGCCAGATTTTCGCTGTCCGTCACACAGAAATCCACACCGAGATCCGCGAGCTGCTGCCGTGCCTCGTCGCGTCGAACGACGTTCACGGTGTTAATTCCACGTTCTTTCGCAAAAGCGATGATCAACCGACCAACGGCTGAATTGGCAGCATTCTGGATAATCCAGTCGCCTCGGTTGAGTGTCACCACATCGGAAAGAAGCAGATGCGCTGTAGGTGGGTTGATCCGCGTCATCGCCGCTTGCTTGACGTCAATTTCTGCGGGAACCACGATGACACGGTGAGCCTTGACGAGGCGGCGTTGCGTCCAATTTTCGCGGTCGAGGTTGATCACCAGATCGCCCACGGCAATGTGACGGACGGCTCGGCCAATCGCGACCACTCGCCCTACACATTCCGCACCCGGCGTAGCCGGTAACTCGGGCCGTAACCTGTACCGCCCCCAACAGAACGATATGTCAGCTGGATTGATGGGGAACGCCACTACGTCGAATAAAACTTCGTCTTCGCCGGGTGCGCCGGGATCCGGAACTTCAATGCAACGAACGTATTTTTCCGGATCGCCATATTGCGTTACGACAACTGTTTTCATGATGTCTTTTGATCCCGCGTCGTCTCACTACATTAATAGGCCTTGGGAATGTAGTTGCCAATGACTTCTTCTGCGATGCTCCCGAATATGCTTCCCATCATTTCGCGAGTCGACAGTCCAGGCATCGGATATAGTTTTTCCAGCTTGAGCAGAACCGCCGGTGGACAGTCCGGTAATGTAAAACCGTCGATATGAGCCCACTTCTGGATCTGGTTCAGAAAGCGTGGTGTTATAACACCCGCTGGCGCGCTGTTAGCCGGGTCCTGCATCGCTTCGGCCAGTGAGATGAAGGTCACACCCGCCTTGGCGAAGCGATCGAGAATCTCCGGCAAGCACTCGGCCGCGAGGGGTGTCCCGTGTATCAACCAGATGTGCGGGAAATCTCTGGCAAAAACCTGTCTGGCCGCCGCGACGTGGCTGCTGAGTTGCTGCAGAGCCGTCTGGACGAAGCGCTTCCTGACCAGTTCAATAGCCGACCGATCGTTGCTGATCGACGCCCGGTAATGCGGCGCAAGGAATTCCGTGTCATAGAACCACGATGTGATCGGTACGGTCTGATAGCCCTTCCTGACCAGATAGCGATGTACGCGATCGTGCTTCTGTTGCGAATCGCCCCAATTGTCCATGGCATAGCGAAAGTATTTTGCCGGCGAACAGGACATCCATTGACCGACGAACGACTCGGTCTGTTCGATGTCGTCGATGTACTGTTCCGCCGCCACCCAGTTCAGGCTCGCGTGATAGTGCGTATGATTGGCGACGAAGTGCCCGGCCTCGATCCATGTGTCGAGCAGCCTGAAAAGCGCGGGATCCGCAACGCACGGCGAGGTACAGGAAAAAGCATAGACCCCGTTGATGCGATGGCGACGAAACGCATCGATCAATGCCCGCGTCACCACTGCCGGGCTAAATCCCGGGGCCCATCGCGTTTGCTTCCAGAGAAACAGATCGTCTACGGTAACCGCCAGTCTGATTGGCTCCATTGCTTCGATCCTCTGGTAGTGTCTTGAAGAAACCCTCGTGCGCCCCGGTCGCGCCGGGGCGCTCATCACGACGAGCACGTCAATGCTGGCTTGCTCCCTCTGCTCCCAGACCGGTTTGCGCGCGAACCATCTGCAGATCGAAAGCGAGTTTTGCCCGCTCGGCCGCAGGGCTGCGGTCCAGTTTCGACACCACGTAGATCACCAGAAACGCAAGCGGCATGGAGAACAGCGCGGAATGATCGTAGGGAAAGATGGCGTGCGAATGCCCCAGCACGGTCTTCCAGACGGCGGGTGACAGGATCACCATGCCCACTGACGACACCAGTCCCGCCAATCCGCCCCACATCACTCCACGAGCCGTGACGCCGCGCCAGTACATCGAAGTCAGCAACGGTGGAAAGTTCGCCGATGCCGCGACATTGAACGCGAGAGACACGAGAAATGCCACGTTCTGCCCACGGAAAACAATGCCGAGCAGAACCGCGACGATACCGATGACAATCGTCACTTTGCGCGTCAGACGCACTTCGGCTTCGCCGCTCACGGTCGTTTTTCTGCGCAGGACGTTCACGTATATATCGTGCGAAATCGACGACGCGCCAGCGAGGGCCAGACCGGATACCACAGCCAGAATCGTCGCGAACATGACCGCCGCGAGGAAACCGAGGAACAGGTTGCCACCCATCGCGGTGGCCAGATGAAGCGCAACCATGTTGCTTCCGCCCAGCAGTTTCCCGCCGGCATGACCGCCCTCGAAGAAGCGTCCGTCGGTACTGACGATCACAATGCTCGCCAGTCCGATTACGAACATCGCGACAAACATGTAGCCGATGCAAGTTGCCGCCACGAGGACGCTGGTGCGGGCCTCCCGCGCATTGGGCACGGTGAAGAAGCGCATCAGGATGTGCGGCATCCCGCACAACCCAAAAACAGTGGCGAGCGACAGTGAAAGCGATGACACCGGGTCCGAGAACAAACCGCCGGGGCCCATGATCGCGTTACCGCCGGCATGAACCTGAACCGCTTTCTGCGCAAGGCTCTCAAAGTCGAAATTGAAGTGCGCCAGTGCGAGGACCATCAGCAAAGTCGCACCGAACATGATAAGGACGGCTTTTATCAACTGCACCCAGGTCGTCGCGATCATCCCTCCGAATGTCACGTAAACGATCATGAGAATGCCGACTGAAATAATCGCGTAGTTGTATTGCAGACCGAACATCAGTTGAACGAGCTCACCAGCGCCGACCATTTGCACGATCAGATAGAAGAACACAACGGTCAGTGAGCCAAGCGCCGCCATGCAACGCACACCGACATGATCGAGCCGGTAGGCGATGATATCGACGTAGGTATAGCGACCCAGATTGCGCACGCGCTCGGCCATCAGCAACAACATCACCGGCCAGCCAATGAAGAAACCAATGCAGTACAACAAGCCGTCGTAACCCCGCGCATACACGAGACTGACCACGCCGAGCATCGTGGCGGCCGACAGATAGTCGCCCGCCACGGCAAGCCCGTTCTGCAGACCGCTAATTCCCGCGCCAGCAGAAAAGAAGTCTTTCGCCGTTTTCGTGCGTTTGGCCGCCCACCACGTAATGGCGAAAGTAATGCCCACGAATACGAAAAAAATGCCAATGGCGACCACGTTCAAAGGTCGGCCATCACCTTGTTGCGCTGCCGCGGCTCCCTGCGGCAGCGACATGAGCCCGGCGGACGCAATCAGCGCAACCGCACGCTTCGTCTGATCCAGATTCATCGTGCTACCTCTTCGAGAAGATGAACACTCAGCCTGTCGAACGTGCTGTTCGCCCTGCGTACGTAAATCCAGGTAATGATCCAGCCAAGTGCGAGAATCGCAACAGCCATGACAACACCGACGGTCGTGGCGCCTCCCCGTTCGACCGGCATACGCAGAATCTGCGGCCGGAAAGCGACCAGGGCGATCAGGATGAAATAGGCGACCAGACCGACCGACATCAGCGAGCGCACGAGTCTCGCCCGTCGTGTCACGAGTTCCTTGAAAAGCGCGTGTCGACTGACACGTTCAGCCATGTCCAAATTGTTCACGATGTGTCTCCTCCTGGGCAGCCGGGCACGAAGGTGGCTGGCTGCCTGTAGTGTTTTTTTGGCGCCGTGGATATTCGGCTGTTACACGGACTTTCCGCGCGCAATGGATTGCGCCAGACCTTCGCTCCGGCGTTGCTGGAACGACTCGGAAAGATGGCTGAGCTGGTGCGCGTCGAAGTGCGCGGTCATGGCGGCCCGAAGACCCTGGGTGTCGAGTCCGCGATTGATGGAGCGTTTTGCGAGCATGATGGCGAATGCGTCGCCGGCCGCGATCTTCCTTGCAAGCGCCATCGTTTCGTCACGCAGCGACTCACGCGGCACGACGCGATTTACCATCCCGGCTCGAGCAGCATCGTCCGCGCTCATTTTCTCGCCGGTGAAGAGAAACTCTTTCGCTTTTCGCGCCCCCATCACCCACGGATGAATCATCACCTCGACGCCGGCGGTGCCCAGGCTCTGGCACACCGGATCAGAAAAGAATGCATCATTCGACGCGATAACCAGATCGCACATGTTCGCGACCATGAAGCCGCCCGCCACGCAGGCGCCCTGCACCTCGGCAATCGTCGGCTTGGGGCAATCGAAAATTCTCAACGCATAGTCGAAGTAATAACGGGACTCATAGGCCCAGCGCTGCTCGACTGTAAAATCCGCGCGTTTCAGCGCGGCTTCCTTGAGATCGTGGCCTGCCGAGAAGTGTTCACCCTCGCCGGCAAGGATGATCGCCTTCACCGCAGGATCGTCGGTGGCGCGACGCACCGCGCAATCGAGTTCGTCGAGCAACGCCTGGCTCTCGGCGTTTCGAGCTTGCGGGCGGTTGTGCGAAATTCGCGCGACCCCCGCGTCGACGTGATAAAGAATATGTTGATAGACGATGTCATTCATGAATCTCATCCTTTTTGCAAAGATCGGTCGTAGATATAAAACGCGCTTCGGCAATGCCGCTCTAGCCGAGGAAGAGCCGGTCGGGGTCCAGATGGCGAGCCAGATCCAGTTCCTCGCCAGTCGGTTCCGGCTCGACGATCGGCGCCGTGCCCGCTTTTACGTCCCACGCACACTCACGTAACGCCACGTCGACGAGTTCGTCGGCGGTAAGGCCGTCGCGTGCCTGAACGCGTGTCAGGACGAAATCGGCGCCGCTATCCGGGCGCTCGAAAACCGCCCACGGAGTGACCACGGTCAGGACCGCGCGGCCCGGCGTCGTAATGAAACCGGCGGAGCGAACAAGGCGTTTGGGTGAATGGGAAATCGTGACGAGAATTTCGCGTGCGCCGCTGCCGATATCGTTCGCACCGCCGGAACCCGTGAGCAGCATGCCCGGCAATTCGCTGCTGTTCAGATTTCCGCGTGCATCGACTTCGGCGGCGCCCAGCACGCCGAAGGCCCGGTTTTGCGCGCCACCCGTGAGCAGGCCAAGGGTGAATTGGGTATCGCTCAACATCGAGCTACCCGCCATGTTCCGATAGTTGAACAGGAAAGGATCGCCTGGAGACGGCACGTATCCGAACATGCCCGATTCGACCATCAACGGCAGATGCTTACCTGACTGCGCAAGCTGGATAGCGGCCATCCATGCTGCAAGCGAGGAAATACCCAGGCCGGCCAGAAGCGCGGAGGTGTCGCCATCGGCCAGACGATGGCGAAGCATTCTCGCGGCGAGTACGACGTGCCGTTCCGCTTCGGTGGGCGCGCTATCATGCGAGCGCGCGCGCGCGGACACCGCTTCCAGTTGCCACCCGTCTATCGCGGTACGGCCCTGCAGCGCCTGAATGCGCTCACCGCCGAGCTTCGCGAGATAGTCGTTGTGGTCACGGCAGCCGAGGATCCATTCTTTCGTCCATTCGAGCAACGTGTCGGTTTTCTTGCCGGCACGACGCAGATCGGTCAGCATTGCGTAATCGTCGGTATAGCCGGCGAGTTCCGGCACTGGCGCACTCGGCAGGGAATTCGGATGTCCGCCGAGCGGTACGTGGCAGACAGCGGAAACCACATAGGCCGGAACCCGGACATGTTCCGGATAGCGCCGCAGAAACTCGCGGCTGACAATGTGATCGACAGTCGCGATGACGGCCCTTCCCGCACAGAACGCGGCCCATACACCGTCGTAAAGCGGCGGGCAGATCAGAATATTGCCGTCGTCGTCCGCGGCCAGTCCGTGTATGAACGTGATATCCGGCGACAGTGGCGCGACCACCTGCGTATTACCGTCGTCGAACGGATTGCGCACCGACGTCGTCGCATTCAGCGCGGCCAGATTCTTGCCCATGTCGCTGCCCGCCAGCGAGCGCGTCGGCATGAACGGCAGACCGAGTGCGGCAGCCATCAATCGGTGTGAGAGCGTCAGCAGCGACCAGTTTTCGAAGACAACGCGACCGCTTCGGGCCGCTTCGACATAGAGCGGATGCGGCGCGGGCGTCGGATACGTCATCGCGTGAATCGAGGTAATCACGCGCTTGACGAGGCCGCCCGCGATCATCGGTGCATGCTGGTTCGCTACCGCCGGCGCCACGAGAGTAAAGTCTGGCGTCCGGTTCCAGAATTGACGGATCACCTCGAACATGGCGGCGTTCGGACGGGCCATCGAGCCACCGAAATAAAGCACGTCCTTGTCGCGCACGTGAGCCGCCACGGCATCCTTGAGGCTCATGAAGCGCGTGCTGCCGACACTTGCATCGGCGAGAGCGCGCCAACGCGCGGCGAGATCCAGAGTGGTCATATCAGCTTGCATTGAACAGGCTCCGCAATAAGATCGGCTTTTTAACCTTACCCGCGCCAGTTCGGGGAATCTGGTCGGAAGACACCGTGCGCACCGCTTCCGGCCATTTGAATTTCGACAGCTTTCCGTCGCAGAAAGCCTGAATTTCGGCGAGACTGAACTCGCGTTCAGGCTCGCGCGGAATCAATACGGCAAGGACGATGTCTCCGAGTACGTCGTGCGGTTGCGCCAACGCAATAGCCTCCTGGACGTCGGGATGTTTCGCGAGACACTCCTCGACTTCGAGACTCGAAATGTTTTCACCACCGCGGCGAATGATCGATTTGAGACGATCGACGAAATACAGGCGCCCCGCCGTATCCCGGAACGCGAGATCGCCGGTATGAAACCAGCCCTCGCGTACGGCTTCGCGCGTGGCGGTCTCGTTGTTCAGATAGCCCGCGAAGCCCTGACCGAATCGCGCGACGATCTCGCCCATTTCCTCGGGCTGGCATTCGCGTCCGCTTACCAGGTCGACGACACGCAGGTCGATCCCTGGCACCGCCCGTCCCATACAGGCGTTGGGATAAGGGTTGTTCTCATGAGAAAAATCAGTCAGGGTTCCGAATGTTTCCGTCATGCCATAGCCATCGATGACCGGTCGTTCCCAGCGCGCCTCGAGCGCGGCTCGCCGCGGCGCCGATCCCACACCGAACATATACCGCAGCCCTGCGAGCGCGAGACGCTCGTCGTCGCTCACCTCCTGCTGCTGCAAAATGTAGAGGATCGTCGCCATTGTCCAGATCACCGTCGGGCGCCCTCGCGCCGCTTGCGCCCAGAAGCGCGACGCGCTGAATCGACGCGCCAGCACCAGCGTACCGGCCGACATCAGCGCAAGCGACACGCCCCAGTTGAGCGCGGCACTGTGGCTGAGTGGCGTGACGAGCATGATCCGGTCGTGCCCGTCGGTCTTCAGACATTCAATGTATCCGGCAATCGCCCGCACCACCGCGCCGTTTGTCTGCAAGCCGGCCTTGTGTGCGCCGCCGGTCGTCCCCGATGTGAACGTCGCCGCGAGTCCATCCCACTCGTCGATGTCCGCACAGCGCGGTAATAGCGGGCTGTTCGAAACAGGCGCATCTGTCGACAGGGTCGTCACACCGAAAACCGTGATCCCGGCCTTCGCCGCGCGCACCTCGCCGGCAATCGCCGCGAACTCGTTACTGTTGACGAGGTGCTGCGCGCCGATGCTTTCAAGCATCCCAAGCAACTCGGGCAGCGCCAGTGCCGAATGCAATCCAACGCAAATGGCGCCGATCTTCTGGCACGCCAGATACATGACGAGCCAGTCGGGCGAGTTATGCATCAATAACGCAACAACGTCTTTCCTGCCGACGCCCTGCGCCATCAGTTCGCGTGCGCGATGGCTGGCGAATTCGTTCGCCTGCGCGTAGCTCAGATGAACATCGAACGAATCGTCTTCCGCAACGAAATGCAGAAATGGACGGTCCGGGGAATTCGCGGCGGTACGCTCGAAGTAGTCAATTAGCAGCATGATGGATGGTCCGGTAGCTCAGCTGTCAGACGTTGCGAAAGTCGCGTCCCTCTTGCACGGCTCGGCTCAGGCATTCATTTGCCTCAGGCGAGGCCAGCGTGTCGACAAAGAGTGCGCGCTCCTTCTGAAGACCTTCATGAAGCTGGGTCACGCCTGCCTCGTGAACGAGTCTTTTGGCGTGAGCCACGGCCGTCGCGGAAAGCCGGCCGAGCACGCTGGCCCATTCCAGCGCCAATTCGAGTGCGGAACCCTCGCTCACGGCGTGCACTAGCCCCTTGGCGAGAGCCTCTGCGGGCGATAAACGCTTTCCAAACACAACCAGTTCAAGTGCGCACGCCGTGCCGACCACTCGCGCCAGGCGCTGCGTTCCACCCGCGCCCGGCACAAGTCCCACGAGAATTTCGGGCTGCCCCAACATGTGATCGCCGCTCTCGGCGATACGAAAATCGCAAGCGAGCGCGAGTTCGCAACCGAAGCCCATCGCGTTGCCGTTGATCGCGGCAATGACGGGTTTCGCGCTGTCCTCGATACGTCTGAAAAGAACGTCCATCTCGCGCTCGGGCGTATGAGCGTGCTCGGGATAACGATCGCCACGCGCATTCAGCTTGCGGCTTAGCGTTGCAAGTTCCGCAAGATCGTAGTGCTGGATAAACACGCCCGCATTCGCGCCCGTAAAGATAATCGTGCGTACCGACGGGTCCCGCTCCGCTGCGCGAAAAGCTCGCAAAAGCTCGCCTACCAGTTCGTGCGTCATGTAACCGTGCGGCGGATTGGAGACGCTGATCGCGGCTGCGCTGTCGTAGATTCTGGTGCGAACTTCACTCATGAGACGCCTCTTGATGGAAACATTGACGCCATCTTATGACAGAGCGCTCGCTCTGAAAACTGTTTTTTGAGAGCGAGCGCTCTATAATGAAAGCGGCCAATTCCGACGCCGAGCCTTTACCCGGGCGGCAGCGGGAGCAGTTGCCGGACCGGAAACGCCAGGCTCCCAAGGGTATGTCCTGGTACGAACGATACTTTCCGCCCGACGCTCGAACGCGTCAGGCGCTCAACACAAGCGGAATAAAGATGGCTAAAACTGGCATGCCACGACGGGAAGAATTTCTGACTGCGGCGCTGAAACGGTTTGCGCGCTATGGCTACGTGGCGACGTCCACGCGAGAACTCTGCGCCGACCTGGGGATCGTCCCATCGGCGATCTACAACTACTTCCCGTCAAAAGAGGCGGTCATCCTCGCGATTGAAGACAGGGAAATGTCCCAGATGCTCGGCGAACTGGAAGGCCTCGACCGCGAACTTCGGGACGATGCCGGTGGCAGGCTCGTTGCCATCGTGAAGTACGTAGCGACTCAGGCCATAATCCGCCGTGAGTCGTGGCGCTTGATGGCCGAGATGCTTCGGTCCTTAAAACCGGAAAATCGCTCGCGGGTCATCGCCCGGCGCGACGCCGTCGAAAAGATCGTACGCGCTGCGCTCGCCGCTGCCGTCGCGGCAAAACTGATTCCGTCACAGGATGTCAAACTCGCTTGCCTGCAACTTTTCAGCATGGCGGAAGGCATGTCAGGCTGGTACAAGGAAGGCAGTGAATATACGGCCGAGCAGATTGCATCGCATGCCGCCGGGTTCTTCCTGCGCGCAATCGGCGCCGAAATACTCTTGCAGTCCGAGACCACTGCCAGGCGAAATACTGCCAACGTGGTCGCGAAGACTGACAGGAAGGCATTGGTTAAGCGGGCGCGGGAGTAGTAACGGATGATTTGTCCGCAAATCCGGCCGCGATGCTGTTTCAGCAACGCCCAATACTCATCGCCTGCACACGGGCCGTCGCTGTTCGAACGCAGAACCCGTCCCGGCGTTAGCCGGCTCAATGCATAGGGTTCGTGCCGTCGCCAAGCCGATCACCGTGCGCGATCAGAGGTCAGACACGTCCCGCCCTCGTTGATCAGTCCGCAGCCTTCAACTCGATCATGAGATCCTTCGCGGCCACACGGTCGCCGGCCCGGACATGCACGGCAGCAATCTCACAGTCGCGTTCGGCCGAAATGTGAGTTTCCATTTTCATCGCTTCCAATGCCACGAGCGTCGTACCGGCGGCGACCCGCTGCCCCGGATGCACTGCAATGGTCACGATCAAACCCGGCATGGGTGCGGCGACATGCAACGAATTCGACGGATCGGCCACCGGGCGGCCATGACGCTCCGACCTTGCACGTTCGATGGCGTGCTGTTCGATCAATACGGTGCGTGACTGTCCGTTTAATTCGAACTGGACTTTGGTCATGCCGGAATCGGTGTCGGCGTGCTTGCCTTGCATGGCGACGAGCAAGGTTTTGCCCGGCTCGATGTCGATCGCTGCCTCTTCCTGCGTCTGCAATCCATAGAAGAAGGCCGGCGTTGGCAGCGTTGAAGTGTCGCCATAAGCACGAAGGTGAGCGAAATAGTCACCGGTTTGCTTTGGGTACATGAGATATGACGCCAGTTGCTGGTCGTCCAGTTCCTTTTCGCATATCGCCGTGCCTTGCGAACGCGCCTCGTCCAGATCCACTGCGGCAAGTGTGTCGCCAGGCCGGTAAGGCTCGGGCGGTTCGCCCCTGAGCACCTTGCGTGAGAGTCCCGCCGGAAAGCCATCGGGCGGAAAGCCAAGCTCCCCCTTGAACAGCGAGACGACGGATTCTGGAAACGCGACCTCCTTGAGCGGATCGGACACGTCGGCGACCTTCAGGTCGTTGGCCACCATCATCAGCGCCATGTCGCCGACCACCTTGGAGGTCGGCGTCACCTTGACGATGTCGCCGAATAGCCGGTTCACATCGGCATAAGCGCGCGACACCTCGGTCCAGCGATGTTCAATACCCAGCGAGCGCGCCTGCTCGCGCAGGTTGGTGTACTGACCGCCTGGCATCTCATGACGATAGACATCGGCTGTACCGGCCCGTATCTCCGATTCGAACGGTGCGTAGTAACGACGCACTCCCTCCCAGTACATCGACGCTTCGTGCAGCCGCTCCAGACCAAGCCCCGGATCGCGCTCGCTGCCCGCGAGCGCTGCCACGATGCTCGAGAGATTGGGCTGCGACGTCAGACCGCTCATCGCGTCCAGCGCGCCGTCCACCGCATCGCAACCGGCATCGATCGCGGCCAAAGCCGAAGCGGCCGATATACCGCTGGTATCGTGCGTATGGAAATGTACAGGCAGGCCAGTCTCTTCTTTAAGAGCTTTGACGAGCGCAGCGGCGGCCTGTGGACGGCAAATACCCGCCATATCCTTGATGCCCAGAATATGCACGCCGGCATTCTGCAACTCGCGTGCAATGCCTACGTAGTAACCAAGCTTGTATTTCGGGCGCGAACCATCGAACAGATCGCCGGTATAGCAGATCGCCCCTTCGCAGAGCGCCCCGCTTTCGCGAACTGCGTCGATTGCCACACGCATGTTGCGCACCCAGTTCAATGAATCGAAGACGCGGAACAGGTCGACTCCCGCGTTTGCGGCCTGGTTGACGAAAAAGCGGACGACATTATCTGCGTAGTTCGTATAGCCGACAGCGTTCGAACCGCGCAACAACATCTGGAACAGAATATTAGGAACCCTCTCGCGCAATTGCGCGAGGCGTTGCCACGGATCCTCCTTGAGAAAGCGCAGCGCCACATCAAACGTCGCGCCACCCCAACATTCCATCGAAAAGAGTTGCGCAAGCTCACGAGCGTAAAACGGCGCGATCGGCAGCATGTCGGCCGTACGCATGCGTGTAGCAAATAACGACTGGTGCGCGTCGCGCATCGTCGTATCGGTCAGTAAAACCCGCTTCTGATCGAGCATCCATCGCGCGAACTTTTCCGGCCCGAGTTCGCGCAAGCGGTCGCGTGTCCCTGGCAACAACGGCGCAGCGGTGTCGAGAGCGGGTAGCACCGGACGCGACATCGGTAATGAAGGCAGAGAACGGCCGCTCATCTCGGGGTGCCCGTTGACGCTTATTTCGCCGAGATAGCGCAACAGTTTGGTCGCGCGGTCGCGCCTTTCGGTGAACGCGAGCAGTTCAGGAGTCAGGTCGATGAAGCGCGTTGTGACATCGCCGCGCCCGAACGCAGGATGATTGACGACGTTTTCAAGGAACTGGAGATTCGACGAGACTCCCCGAATCCGAAACTCACGTAGCGCCCGGTCCATTCGTTTGATCGACTCGGCAGCCGTCGGCGCCCACGTGGTCACCTTGACGAGCAGCGAGTCGTAATATGGCGTGATCACCGCTCCGCCATATGCAGTGCCCGCATCGAGGCGAACACCGAACCCCGACGCGCTGCGGAACGCGGTGAGCCTGCCGTAATCCGGAAGAAAACCGTTCTCGGGATCCTCAGTTGTTATTCGGCATTGCATTGCGTGACCATTAAGCGGAATGTCCGCTTGCACCGGCACGCCAGTTGCAAGTTCGCTAACGACACCACGCTCGTCGAGCGTATCCTCGATCATCCCGATCCTACCCCCTTCGGTGATGCGAATCTGCGCTTTGACTATGTCGATGCCGGTGATCATCTCGGTGACCGTATGCTCGACCTGGATGCGCGGATTCACCTCGATGAAGTAAAACTGGCCAGAGTCGGCATCCATCAGGAACTCTACCGTGCCTGCATGGGTGTACCCCACGGAGTTCATCAACCGCAGTGCCGAGTCGCAAAGCATCGCACGTCCGGCGTCATCGAGGTACGGTGCGGGAGCGCGCTCCACCACTTTCTGATTGCGCCGTTGCACCGTGCAGTCACGCTCATGGAGATGCACGAGGTCGCCGTGCATATCGCCGAGTATCTGGACCTCGACGTGGCGCGCATTGCGCACTAACTTCTCGACATAGACTTCGTCGTTGCCAAATGCCGACAACGCTTCACGTCGTGCCGCGGCGAGTGCGGCCTCGAGCTCGGCCTCGCTCTCCAGGACCCGCATCCCTCTGCCACCTCCGCCCCAACTCGCCTTGAGCATCAGCGGGTAGCCGATTTCTGCTGCGAGACGGAGGCACTCCTGCAAATCATGGGGCAAGGGCGGGGTCGCCGGCATCACGGGCACACCGGCCGCGACAGCCGCGTTGCGGGCCGCGACCTTGTTGCCGAGCATGCGCATGACTTCAGGCGACGGACCGATCCAGCGAAGCCCCGCGTCGATGACCGCCTGCGCAAAGTCGGGATTCTCGGAGAGAAAGCCATAGCCTGGATGAATAGCGTCGACCTGCGTCTGCTTTGCGATACGCAGAATATCGTCGATGTCGAGATAGGCGGCGAGCGGCTTTTTGCCTTCACCGACCAGATAGCTTTCGTCCGCCTTGAAGCGATGGAGAGCGAGGCGATCCTCCTGCGAATAGATAGCCACGGTGCGGATATTCATCTCCGCAGCGGCTCGCATGACACGGATGGAGATTTCCGAGCGATTGGCTATCAGCAGGGATCTGATCGGAGAATTATTCATTGTCTATAGAAGCGAAACAGTCGAGGAACGCAGTCACAACGCGCCTCGCACGCGGATGCGTGATATTCCGGCGATGTCACCGGGTCCACCACGAGCGATGTGAATCAATGCGGTTCTCGCGCGCGAACACGCGCGAACACGAAGCGCGCCGCTGGCAACGGCCGCGTCAGGCGACGTCTGTGAAGAGAAAGTGCGAATCCATCCAGTCGTAACCCGATCGTCTGTTCGCCCACGCCCAGTTCGTCCAGACGCTACTCGTAGCGACTTCGCAGCGATTGCCCGTTGCCAGCATCGCTACCGTCTTACCGTCATCTTTCGGTGGCTCGACATGCTGCGTCTTCGTCGAGTTTTGTCCGTCATTATTCATCGCTGGATTTCTCTATTGAAAAAACTGACTGAAGCAAAACGCCACTACCGACCGTCTGCGTCAATGGGCAAAGACTTCTGGTATCCAACAGCTTTCATGCGTTGATTCTCCATTCTGGTTGTGAGTACCGCGATGTTCTGTTCGGGCCGGTGCGTTCAGAATCACACGGCGCCGGCGAGCGGCGAGAGCGTGCCGTAGGCGCGCGAGCAGTAGACGAGAGGGTGGTCTTCGCCCGCTACGATTTCGTCCACACGACCGATCAGCAATACGTGCGAAGCGATGGAGCGGGCCTCGACGAGCTCGCAGTCGAACGCGGCCACGGCGCCTTCGAGGAAGCGCTGCGTCTCACCCGCTGCGCGGATCCAGCGGGCTTCGGCCAGATCGTAGGGGCGCCCCGTGCGCGGGCGTCCCGAGAACCGTTCGGAATGCTCGACCTGCCCGCACGACAGCACGTTGATCACAAAGCGTCGGTGCTGCGAGACCGCGCTGTAAAGAGGGCTGCCTGACTTGACGGCCACCAGCACCATCGGCGGATCCGCGGACACGGAGATGAACGTGCCCACCGTCAGCGCAATGCGCGCGTCGGGTGCGCCCGCCACCACGACCGCGACGCTGAGCGGCACGCGGCTCATCGCCGACAGGAACTGATCGCGCAGCACGCCGGTATCGCTGGTCGCCAGCGACGATGCATCAGACGTCATGACCGGTGTCTCCTTCTGGATAGTGTGGGTGCTCAAAGAGTCGGGTTGTCCAGTGGCAGACCGAGCGCGGTGCGCCCGTAGGAGATCGCGCTGACGTCCCAGTTCTGCGTGATGTGCCGGTTGGCCGCGCTCATGTCGCAGAAGTAGCGCGAGAGCGGATTCCGCTCGTAGATCGCCCCGCCGCCGGCCGCATCCCAGACAACGTTCACGGCACGCGTTGCAAGCTGTCCGGCGAAGGTCGCTTCGGCGCGGCACCGCGCGCGCTCCTCGTCATTGGGCAGGCGGCCAGACTCGAGAATCTCCGTCATCCTGTCGCACGCGCCGTAGATCAGCAGGCGGGCCGCCTCGATGCAGGACAGCGCCTCGGCGATCTTCACCTGCTGGGTGGGAAAGTCGCTGACGGCCTTGCCCGAGGCGCGCGAGATCCTGCTGCGGGCCTGTTCGAGATAGGTATTCACGGCCCCTTCGGCAATGCCCAGCGCCGTGCCGCCGATGTAGACGCCGAACATGCAGTAAAGCGGCGCGCGCAGGTTGACCGGTTCGCCGGGATAGCGCGCTTCGCGCTCACGCATCGTGTCCACTGTCGTGGTCCGATGCTCCGGAATGAACACCTCGTCGAGCACGACGTCGTGGCTGGCCGAGCCCTTCAGCCCGATCGAATACCAGGTATCGAGAATCTGGTAATCACTTTGGGGAACGAGGAAATGGCGGTCCTCTTCCTCGCCATCCGGTCCGGGCGTAAAGGCGGTGAAGATCGCCCACTCGGCCAGACTCACGCCGCTCACGAAAGGCCAGCGGCCCGAGAGCACGTAGCCGCCTTCCACCCGGCGCGCACGCCCCAGGTTCGGGATCAGGATCCCGGAGAGCAGGGCTGCGGGATTGTCTGCCCACACATCTTCCTGGGCCTGGACGGGCCAGCGGCACATCATGGAGTTGTGCGAGATGTTCTGCACGATGGCCCAGGCGGAGGAGCCGCAGGCCTGCCCCAGCGGGCGCATGACATCGACCGCGGCCCGGAACGGCGCGTCGGCGCCGCCAAAGCGCGCCGGCTGGAACAGCCGGTGGATGCCGGTGCGCCTGACGTCGAGCCGGGTGGCCTCGGGGGGCCGGCGCAGGGCCTGGGTTTCCTCGGCGCGCTCTTTCAGGGCGGGGGCGAGTGCGCGGGCGCGCTCGATGAGTTCGTCCGCGGTCCCGGCGCGCGCGAGGGCGGGCGTTTGTTCGGGGCTGGGTGCGGTTTGCATGTTCAAGGTGATCTCCGTTGGGTCCGTTTTTATAGAACATACGTTGTATAAAAAACAAATGCAAGCCTTTCACATTGAGGATCTACCCTGCCAGAAAGTCCTGATTGCCCCACCACGCCAATGCTGGTAAGTTAGAATGACTGTTTCGATGCAGCGTAAAAGGGACGAAAAATGCCGAAATTGGGAATGGAGGC
This sequence comes from Paraburkholderia graminis C4D1M, assembly GCF_000172415.1. Lineage (GTDB taxonomy): Bacteria > Pseudomonadota > Gammaproteobacteria > Burkholderiales > Burkholderiaceae > Paraburkholderia > Paraburkholderia graminis. The sequence goes on along the minus strand of NZ_ABLD01000032.1, from coordinate 11,359 downwards.
GATCCGCCGTCGGCAGGTAATGGATGCCGTGATCCATATCCCGTTGACCAACGACTGGACGCGATCAGCGACGCTGCAAGCCGTCTGTCTACCGCCGGCATCCCGGAATGGCGGCTCTTGCTAAGACTGTTCGGGAGGGTGCCGTTTGACGGCGCGCCGCAGGTAGAGGCGCAGAAGGTTCACTGTCGCTATGCCGAAGTCATTGTCAGACTGATCTGAGGCTGGTGTTGACGAAGGCAAACCGTTCGATATCGCCATCAAATTCATCAGTAACGCTTTCGGGCTTTGTATGCCGATGGTGGTCGCTCGCCAGGCGATGGCCCCCTCGGCAAAAGCAATGCAGGTGCGGTAAATTAATTGCGTGATACGAAAACATCCTTGCTGGATGATGCATCGTCGCCTGTCCTACTTCGCCATCCTCAGGGAGGATAATCGTTGACTGTCATTTACCCCGACGATTTCAGGGGCGCGCGCGTGCAAAGCCGCACTCTGATTACCACCGCACGCAACCTCATCCCAACCCTGAGAGAACGGGAGGAGGAAGCGGAACGCCATCGCCGCCTGCCCGAAGCAACCAGCCTTGATCTGCGCCGTACCGGGATCGCGCGCCTGCTGCAGCCTGAATCTTTCGGTGGCGCGGAGGGTTCGCTCGAGCACCTCGTGGACGTGCTGATCCCGATTGCAAGCGGATGCCCCTCCACGGCCTGGTGTCTGGCCCAGTACCTGTTCCACAACTACATGATCGCCCGATGGCCGGTGACGGCGCAAAAAGAAGTCTGGAGCGACCCGACCAATCTCGTGAGCGGCATCCTCGTACCGCGTCTCGGCACGGCCCGGCAGGTCGACGGCGGCTACGAGCTGTCGGGACAGTGGCCCTTTGTGAGCGGCGTGCAGGCGTCCGACTGGTGCATCCTGGCCGGCATGGTGGAGCAGGACGCCGCCCCGGACGAGGAACGCTATTTCCTGGTTCGCACCGCTTCGGTGACGATTCTCGATACGTGGAATCCGATCGGCTTGCACGGCTCGGGTAGCCACGACGTCAAGATCGAGAAACTGTTCGTACCCGAACATCTCACCTTGTCGATCAACCACATGAAGGGTGGCGACTTCCCGGGTAAGGCTCTTAACCGGAGCGCACTCTTCCGTCCTCCTCTTCATATGATCAGCGGCATTCTTCCCGCCGCATGCCTAATCGGCATGACCGAAGCAATGTTTGAAAATTTCCTGCTGCAATCGCGCGGACGCAAAGCGCTTAGAACCAGCGATGACACAGTGAGCTATCCGACCCATCAGATGCGCGTCGGTGAAGTATCGGCATCGCTGCAGGCAGCCGAGATGCTCATCCGCGCCGACTGCAGGGAAATCATGGAATCCGCTGCGGCTGACAGCGCTTATTCGCCGATGGAGCGGTCAAACTACCGCTCGAACGCAGCCTATGCAGGCCAGCTCGCCCGGCGCGCGGCCGAGGTCGTCTGGGATCTTATCGGTGCCCGCGGCGCCTACGCGACCAATCTCATTGCGCGATACTATCGGGACATCGCTGTGGCATCGCGCCACACCGCGATCAACTGGGAAGTCAATGCGACGGAACACGGTCGCGCCCGACTCCGCCTGCCCCTCACGAATCCATCGCTGTAAGCCAGCCGGTCCGCCTCTCGGGTGTTGCATGCATCCGACGGACCGTGCTCGCAAGCAACTCATTCTTCCGTTGATCAAGCCGTCGCCCTGGTCTATTGGCCTGTCGTTTGGTTGCAGCGCAACAGATTACGTCTACGTCGTGGCCGCCTAAAAAATGCGTCTGTTTAGCTCGGGCATCTTGACAACTTTATTTGGATAAGTTGTTCTATATACCGTAGCGGTTCCAGTAGCTTATTTGAACGATAAAAAGCGGAGACAACGACCATCAGGGCGCTTTGACATCGCGTCACCGCACCGAGCCGAGAAACCGGCGCCACACGGCACGTTCGTGTCCGCGTTGCCCACGGCATTATCCATAACCCCAACGCTAACAAACGACCCTTATTTCGATGCAGCGCACAAAAGAGTGAGGCTGTAACGGCTAGTGGAGATCCCGCTTGACAGTTTTTTTTAGATAGGTTGTTCTATATACCGTGGCAGCACCCGCAGTTCTGATCAGAAATGTTCATCGGAGGCTTCGCCCCACTGCGGGCCAGCCGCCTTCAACAGTTCACCATTTTTCCCCCGGAGGGGACCCATGCGCGATTTGCTTTCCCTGACCCAGCAGCTTGTGGACGGCCGTGTCTCCCGTCGCGGCTTCATGAAGACGGCCGCCGCCTACGGCGCCGCGGCCGCAACCCTTGGCGCGGGCGGCTATGCGCGTGCCGCCGGTAACGGCGCGCTGATCGGCTTCAGCTTTCCCAGCTTCGATGCGTTCCGCTGGCCGCACGACCGCCACTACTTCGAGAAACGCGCCGACGAGCTCGGGCTGCGCTACATCATCCAGGGCGCCAACGAGGACGTCGCCACCCAGGACTCCCAGGTCGACGCCATGCTCTCCCAGGGCATCAAGGCGCTCGTGATCATTCCGGTGAACGTCGACGCCGGCAAGCAGATCGTCGAGCGTGTAAAGCGCGAGGCAAAGATCCCCATCATTTCGTATAACTACGTGATCCCCTCCACGGCCGTCGACTACTGGGCCGGGCGTGACAACTATTTCGTCGGCGAACTGCAGGCCAGACAGGCCCTGCAGGAAGCGAAGAAGGGCAACTGGGTCATCGTCAGCGGACCGGAGGGCATCGATGTGGCCCGCCAGAAGACCGAAGGCGCGCTCAGGGTGCTCAAGCCGCACATCGATTCCGGCGAGATCAGGATCGTGTCGCATCAATGGCACGATGCGTGGAGCCCGGAGGGGGCGCTCAAGCAGGTCGAGGACGCGCTGACGAGCCACAACAACAACATCCAGGCCGTCATCTCCAACGAGGATGGCATGGCCCTCGGCGCGCTGCGCGCTCTGGCCGAGCAGAAGCTGGCCGGCAAGGTCTGGCTCTGCGGAGAGGACTGCTGGCCCGAGGTGGCCAGGGAGATCGTGGCCGGGCGCATCAACATGAGTGCCTGGACCGACCTCATCCAGATGGGCCGCGTTGCCGCCGATGCGGCCTTCGCGCTCACCCACGGGCAGGTCCCCCCGGGCAACGACAGCATCACCGTGAGCGGCAGGAAGATCCCCGGAATGCGCATCGGCTCGCTCGGCGTGAACAGGACAACGTTGCCGGACTTCCTCAAACGCACCGACTGGCTGAAGCCGGCCGATATCGGTCTGAAGCAGGGCTGAACAGATGATGAACATGGAAGCGTCCGTCGCGCCGTCGCCCCTGAGCGGGCACACCGCCCAAGCCACCCAGCCCGCCCACGACCTGCTCCGCCTCGACGGCATCACCGTCGAGTTTGGAGCCACGCGCGCCCTCGACAATGTCAGCTTTAACGTATCGCCTGGAGAGGTCGTCGGGTTGATGGGCGCCAATGGCGCCGGCAAGAGCACGCTGGCGAAGGTCATCGTCGGTGAGATTGCGTTCGGCTCGTACCGGGGAACCGTCACCTGCAATGGCAGTCCCGCCGCGTTCAGTCATTCGCGTGACGCTCATCGTGCAGGTGTGGCTCTCGTTCACCAGGAGGGCTCCGTTGTCCCCCAGCTGACGATCGGTGAGAACGTGATGCTCACGATCGAGCCTTCGCGGTTCGGTGTCATCGACTGGAAAGGCCTGTATGCCCAGGCCGACACCGCCATGCGCAAACTCGGGCTGGACATCGATACGCGCAAGCCACTGGCCGGCCAAGGTGGCGTGGCGCTGATGGAGCAGGTGGAGATTGCGCGCGCCATCGCGAGCGGCGCCCGCGTGTTCGTCTTCGATGAGTCGACCTCTGCGCTGGGCGCCGGCGAGATCGAGGTGCTGCTGCGACGCATGCGCGAACTCGCCGCCCAGGGCGCCGGCATCATCTTCATCTCCCACCGGACCGACGAAATCCTGAAGGTCTGCGACCGTGTGGTGATCCTGCGCGATGGCCGTGTCGCCGTCTGCGCGCCACGCGCGCAACTCGATCATGCCTCGATCGTACGCGGCATGCTGGGCGATGGCCGCAGCGACACGCTCGCGCCGCTCGCCCAGGACTCGCGCCTGAAGACGCAGGGCACGCTCGTCAGGATCCGCGACTGGCGTATCTCGAAGTCGCTGGACAATCCGCGCGATCTCGCCCCGATCAACCTTGCGCTGGCGCGCAACGAGATCGTGGCCGTGTATGGCCCGCTCGGCGCGGGCAAGACCGAGCTGCTGCAGTCGCTCTATGGCCTGCTGCCGGAGCTGAGCGACGGTGTGCTCGAGCTCGCGGGCGCCGCGCTGCGCCCGCGCAACCCGCGCGATTCCATCCTCGCAGGCGTGGCCTATGTCTCGGCCGAGCGGCAGCGCGACGGCGTCGTCGCCCATCTCTCCGTCCTGCAGAACATGATGCTGGGCTGGCATCGCGGCGCGCCGCGCTGGAAAGGCCCCGTGGTCGACGAGCAGAGCGCGGAAGCATTGTGCCGGGAGTACATCCGCGATCTGGCCATCCGCACGCAGGGACCTGCCCAGCCGATAGCGAATCTGAGCGGCGGCAACCAGCAGAAGGTCCTGCTCGCGCGCGCCCTGATCAACCAGCCGCGTCTGGTGCTGCTCGATGAACCCACGCGCGGCATCGATCTTGGCGCAAAGCAGGACGTCTACCGGCTCATCCGCAAGGTCGCCGCAACCGGCACCGCTGTGCTCTACGCGACGATGGAGGAATCGGAGGCGCTGGAGCTCTCGGACCGGATCCTGGTGCTGCGCGACGGCAAACAGGTAGCGCTGCTCGACACGAAAGACACCAACCCGCACGAGCTGCTTGCGCTCGCGGGTGGACTGCAATAAATGGACAAACTGGAACAGCAATGAAATCGAACACAGCTGAAACGAACACCCCCGCGATTGCGGCGCCCGCTCCGGAAGCGAAGGCCGCGGCCCCGAACCGCGCGAGCTCGATCATCTCCGTGGCCCGCTCCGCCGCCGGGTTGCTGGTGGCCGTGGCCCTGGTCTGGATCGCCTTCTCATTCCTCACCGATGGCGTATTCGTCAGCGACCGCAACGTGACCAACCTCATGCGACAGACGGCCATCACGGCGATGGTCGCCCTGGGCATGCTCGTGGTGGTCGCGCAGGGCGAAATCGATCTGTCCGTGGGCTCGTTCATGAGCCTTTGCGTAACCGTCGTCGCCCTGCTCGAGGCCAGCCATCTGGTCAGCCCATGGGTGACGGTGGCCGCGGCGATCGGCATGGGTGTGCTGGTCGGGGTATGGAATGGCACCTGGGTGGCGCGCTTCGGCCTGCCGTCATTCGTGGCGACGCTCGGTGGCCTGATGCTGTTTCGCGGCATCGCGCTGGCCCTGTCCGGCGGGCGCACCATCTCGGGCATCTCGGAAGGCATCCGCTTCTTCGGCGACGCGTTTCTGAGCGGCCCCGTGCTCTGGGTGTTTCTGGCCATTGCCGCGCTCATCTCGCTGCTGCCGCTGCGCCAGCTGAAAGACCCCGGCCGGCGCCGTCAGGCACTGGTCCGCGCTGCCCTGGGCTTCGCCAGTGTCGCGCTGCTCTCATGGTCGACGCTGTCCTATCTCGGCCTGCCCATGCCGGTGGCCATCACGCTGGTTGCCGCGGCCATCCTCTCGTGGATGCTGACCAATACGGTATGGGGGCGTCACGTGTATGCCGTGGGCGGTAACCGTGCCGCGGCCCGCTCCGCAGGCATTCCGATCACCCGGCACCTGATGACCTCATTCATCCTCATCGGGGTGCTGACCGGACTCGGCACGCTCATGTTCGTGGGCCGCCTGGGATCGGCGCCGCCCGAGTCGGGCCTGTTCCTGGAGCTCAACGCGATCGCGGCGGTCGTCATCGGCGGGGCCAGTCTCTACGGCGGCACCGGCACCGTGCCGGGCATCCTGCTCGGCGCGCTGCTCATGCAGAGTCTCTCGAACGGCCTCTCGCTGCTCAATGTGCCAACCGCCTACCAGAACATCGTCAGCGGTATCGTCCTCATGCTCGCCGTTTATGTCGATGTCCTCTCCAAGCGTGGAGGCAAGCTATTCGTGCGCCCCTGAAATTTATCGCTGGCATTCTGCTCATGCCTGCAATGGCCGCGGCATTCGCCTACGGGTATGCCGCCAGCAGCGTTCGTCTGCGCTGGCGAGCGGCCCGACGCGCGCTCAGACTGGACTGGCTGGCTGTCCACCACGGCCCGCTTGAAATCCGCAGGCCGCCCTCGTGGGGGGACATTGAGCCAGGTCCACAAGGCACGCTGATCCTGCACAACCGGCCAGCGAGAATGCGAGTCGACGGCGACGCTGTCTGGTATGGATCAGCTATCGAACTCAGAATACGGCCAGGCAGCGAGACGCGACCAGAGAGGGCTCGCGCGACCCGCTGCTGGACACGTCTACTGGGTTCGCCAGCAGGCTCATTGACAGTGGATCTGCATGTTGCCTTCGGTGTTACACCAGCAAGAGTGAAAGAAGCCCGGCGCGTGCTGTCCTCGATGCGTCTAAATGGCGATCCCGGCCTGATAGTCTGGCCGGAGCAACAGCCAGGTCATGCAAGTATCGCGTTGCGACGGGTTTTACCACCGCACGACTCGAGCATCGCCCGCGATTTCGAGAGCTTCTAGCCAGATCAGGTCGTGAGCGCAAAGCAGTCGTGAGCATTACATTGCCAATTTTCCCGCTTTAGAATCAGGAACAGGAGAGCATTTCATGGAGGAACTCTGGCGCCTATCGGCCGCTGAACTGGCCGACCTCATCAGATCTAAAAAAATCTCCGCGAAAGAATCGGCACAGGCCGCCCTTGCCCGACTTGATGCAGTCAATCCGAAAATCAACGCAGTGGTTGATTACCGACCTGAAGACGTGCTGTCGCAGGCGGCAACGATAGATGCGGCGATCGCGCGCGGTGATGAGCCGGGACTGCTGGCGGGCGTTCCGGTCACGATCAAGATCGGTGCGGATCAGGCCGGCTTCGCCACCACGGACGGCATGAGATTGCTGCACGACCACATCGCGACATTCGACAACCCGGCAGTCGCCAATCTACGCAAGGCCGGTGCAATTTTACTCGGCCGGACAAACTGCCCTACTGTCTCTTATCGCTGGTTTTCATCGAACTTGCTTCACGGCGATACCCGCAATCCTCACGATCCGGGTATCACGCCGGGTGGTTCGTCGAGTGGTGCGGGTGCGGCGGTCGCAGCTGGAATCGGGCACATTGCCCACGGTAGCGATATTGCAGGTTCGATCCGCTATCCCGCATATGCGTGCGGCGTACATGGGTTGCGCCCCAGTCTCGGTCGTGTCCCCCACTTCAATCCGAGCTTTGGCGGACGTTCGATCGGTGGCCAGATCGGCGCCGTCTCCGGTCCCCTGGCACGCACCATCAATGATCTTCGAATCGCGCTGGCGGCGATGTCCGCACCCAACGCTCACGATCCCTGGTACGCACCGGTTTCACTCAATGGGCCGCTTCGACCGAAGCGGGTTGCCATGTGCGTCAATCCCGATGGCCTTGATCCGGTGCCCGAAGTAATTGCCGCGGTCGTGGACGCAGGCAAGCGACTGCAACGCGCCGGCTGGGTTGTTGAGCAGATCGACGACACGCCGCCCATGCAGGAGGCCGCCGAAATACTCACCAGGCTATGGCTCGGCGACGGTTACGAGGCTCAACTCGAAATGGCTGAACGCGAGGGCGATCTGGGCGCGCTCGCCTGCTTGCGAGGTGTCCGCGATCAGGTGCATCCATTCGATCTGTCCGAGGCATTGGCTAGACGAGATATGTTGGCACGCGAATGGTTCGCCTTCCTCGACAAATATCCGGTGGTGCTGATGCCCGTGTCAGGTGAACTACCATTTCCCGACAATCTTGACCTCAAGGATGAGGCGTCGTTCAAACGCGTGTGGCACGCCCAGTTGCCGCAGGTCGCTATCCCTCTGATTGGCGTACCGGCGCTCTCGGTTTCGACTGGACGAATCGGACGAATTCCAGTGGGCGTGCAACTTGTGGCGGCCCGCTTCCGGGAAGATCTGTGCCTCGCCGCAGGTGAGGCAATCGAAACCAGCGGCTGGCCACCCGAAATGTGCTGATCCAATCGACGCTGGTTTCACAGCGCAAGACGCGATGTCGTTCGCGGTTGAGCCTGACTGTGACGCCGGCGATCTTTGGAGGGGTGATCGGCCAAACTCTCGTCCTTGCACCTCTCTTCCCGATGAAACGGGTCGCTTAAAAAACATCCAACTCAAAGGTTTCTTTTAGTTATGTTCTCGTCAACGCCTTCGTATCGTGGCGCTCTTTTCATGGTGTGCTCAACTGGATCTTATATCGTCAGTGACACGTTTATGAAATTGGCAACTGCTGGCCTTCCGCCGTACGAAGTGCTGCTGTTACGCGGCGTCTCCGCGACGGTCTGCGGTATGTTTCTACTTAGCTTCCTAAGACAATGGCATGTCGTTCCAAAGATCTTTAACCGATGGGTGTCGCTAAGGAACCTGATCGAGTTGGCTTCCGTTCTTTGTTACATCGTCGCCCTCGCCAATATGCCGATTGCGAATGTCGCGGCCCTCACACAGATCACTCCATTGATCGTACTGGTCGGCGCAGCGCTGTTCTTCAGAGAGCGTCTCAGCGGCATGTCAATGACGCTGATCATGATCGGCTTCGTCGGCGCGATCATGGTTGCACAACCCACGAAGGAAGGGCTTTCTCTGTTCGCGCTGCTCGCACTGGGAAATGCAATTTTCGGAGCGATACGCGACCTCGTGGGCCGTCGGGTGCCGGCAACGGTTCCTGGAATTCTCGTGGCGTTTGGCGCGTCTGTACTCGTTCTGATCGGCTCCATCGCAATACATCTCACGCTCGAGAAAACGATCGTGCCCAGCACGACGCATGTTCTGCTGCTCGCGGGATCCGGCCTGTTCCTGTTCGCCGGTCACTACCTGCTTTTCACGGCTTATCGCCTCGGACCAACAGCGATCGTCGCGCCATACTATTACTTTTTTACCGTCTGGGCGTTGATCGCGGGCGTGATGGTGTTTGGAACGTTGCCGAATTCCATGGCGATCTCCGGAATCGTACTCGTGATCGTCAGCGGCGTCGCTATCGTCTTATTTGACCGGTCTCGAGCGAGGCCGGTTCCGGCCGCATGATTCATATATCAACTCGGTATAGCAACGGACTTCTTTTCCATGCTGTGACATGCCCGACGACGCGGGCAGATAGCGTCCCTTCCCTTTCCTTCACATACTCGACTCGATATGAACATCTCAAAGTTGGCTCACTATTCAATACGCACGACCGATCTTCCTGCTTCGCTGAAGTTCTATACCGAGGTGATCGGGTTGAGAAACGGTTGGCGGCCGCCATTCAACTTTCCAGGCCATTGGCTTTATCTCGACGAGAAGGACGGCCTCGAGGGCGATCAAGGTTCGGTCCATCTTATCGGTGTCGATCCGGTCGACCCATCCGGTCTTATCGAGGCCATGGGCGATAGAGATATTGAATCCCTTCATGGAAGTGGCGCCGTCGATCACATCGCGTTCTTCGCCGTGAATCTGCTTGAGGTGCGTGAGACTTTAACCCGGCTGGGGGTTCCGTACCGCGAACGCACCGTCCCCACTCTAAAAGTGCATCAGATGTTCCTGGAAGATCCGTCTGGTCTGGTAGTCGAGTTGAACTTCCCGTTTCTAGATGAAAACGAGGGAGCTGACGCCTGATTTATCTTTGGCATAGCGCGGCAACGGTAAGGCATGAAACGGTGGCGAAGCGCCATCGTTATCGATCGCCTCACGTTGTCGTCTCGTTGAACCCTGGAGAATCATCGATTGTCGCGTGGACGGTGTTCTGGACCTCAATCGGGCACCGGTCACGGAGTCTGGAACACCGTCGCCGAGGGAAGCACGCCTGGTCAACGGATTCATCGGGAAGTCGATGGTGACTTCTCGTGTGCGATGGCACTCGTGGAGATGGCATCGAACGCTGCTGTCCAGATTAGCAGACAGTTCTTTATGCCTTCGGCGTAACGACGCATCGATGTTCTGGGACAGTTTTTCAGGGAGCGGCACGCGTCCTCATCGGAAACAGACTCACGGGGTGCGCACGGGAAGCTCGTGAGACATCATCCTAACCGCAGATTCAGGATGATGTGCAGCCTGGCGGGCGTACGCTTTCGTAGCCATCATCCATCGATGTCGCTTTCGCTCAATAGCATCTGGGTCAATCCCGTACCCGACCGGATCATTGGCCAGACACGTTCACCGGAATCAATCAACACTTCCATAAATACGGTTCTGTCCCGCGTTTCCAACAACGTGCGCAACGCCTCGTCGAGTGCAATTTTTGTCTCCACTCGAAGCCCCACGTGTCCGTATGCCTCTGCCAGCTTTACAAAATCTGGAAGCGACTCCATGTAGGAATGAGCGTAGCGGCCCCGATGATCTACGTGCTGCTGCTGCCTTACCATGCCGAGACTTTGATTGTTCAGACAGAGCACCTTCACATTGATTCCGTACTGCATGCAAGTCGATAACTCCTGGATACACATCTGGATCGAGCCATCGCCGGTGACAACAATGACGTCCGATTCAGGCTTCCCCAGTTTGGCGCCGATCCCGTACGGTAGTCCTACACCCATTGTTCCCAGACCACCCGAGTTAATCCAGCGACGTGGCTTGCCAAACTTATAGTATTGCGCGACCCACATCTGATGCTGGCCGACGTCCGAGCAAATGATGGTATCGTCATCGACCAGTTGACGAAGCCGCTCAAGAACAAATTGCGGACGCAATTTCTCACCGGCGTTGTCGTAAGCGAGGCACTCGCGTGCCCGCCATGCATTGATCTCATTCCACCAATGTGAAAGGTCCCGACTGGTCGCAATGCGTTTTAGTTTAGATGTCAGTTGCGGAATGACATTACGCAAGTCCCCGACTATAGGGATGTCCACTTTCACGCGCTTGGAGATCGAAGATGAATCGATATCGATGTGAATAATCGTGCGGTTCCTGCTCGAAAATTCAACTGGATTTCCAATAACGCGGTCATCGAAGCGAACGCCGAGCGCAAGCAGAACATCGCAGTTATGCATTGCCATGTTAGCTTCGAATGTCCCGTGCATTCCCGGCATGCCCACATAATGCTGGTCTGTTCCAGGAAAGGCGCCGAGCCCCATTAGCGTCGTTGTCACTGGAAATTTGAGAAGTTCGGCGAGCTCCCTTAACGAATCAGCCGCGTCCGCAAGTACTACGCCGCCCCCGACGTAGATGTAGGGCCGCTTTGCTCGCGCCAGCGCATCAGCAGCG
>NZ_ABLD01000033.1 GCF_000172415.1 Paraburkholderia graminis C4D1M | reverse complement strand
TGCCGCTAAAAATGGACTCCGATACCTTGACGACAGTCGCGAGGTCCAGTTGTTCTACCGATGTCGCAACCGACCCTTCTTCGTCGACCAGTTCGGCTCTTAACTGCGGGTAGATACTTTCCAGTTGACGCACCTTGCCTTGTGCGCCCCAGCGTTCGTAGCAGGAGCGCGCATCGGCCAGATAATGATCGGCAAGCGTCGCGCGAGCTCGCGAGGCGTGAAATCGCGCGGCCAACTCATTGGCCATCGCCTGGTTCTGAATGAAGCCGTGCACGCGGGCGAGCCGCAGCGCGTCTTCGTAATGGTGCATCGCGTCGACGTCGCGACCGTCGATGCGCGCCAGTTCCGCCAGCACCAGCGAGTAACGGTTTCCGTAATTCGCGGGGCAATGTCGCGCCCACATTTCAAATTTCGGAAGCTTCTCTGTGATGACCTGCCGATACGCCTGCTGCTGGCCGGCAGACGCGTCGGCATAAAGCGCGCTCAGTGTGAGCACATGAAAAAAGTGAAACGTGGGCTCGATCGCCAGTGCCATCACCGAACTGAGGACCGCGTCGGCCATCGCTGCGGCGTTCAGTGCGTCGGCATAGCGGCCATCGAGATACGCGAGCATCAGCTTGATGATGTGATAAACGCCGATGCCGCAGCCGAAATTGGATTTGACGATGGCCTCGCAACAGGCGGCTTCGTCGAAGTGGTCGTCGTTGAGCGTGAGCATTCCGCTCGACAGACCTCGCAAGCTCGCGACGAACTGCTGCTCGATACGAATCGTTTCATGAACCGCGTCGTTATGACTCTCGAGCATGAGCGTTGCGTATCGTGCCGAATGCGCGTGCACGTCCTTGAGCGCGTCGCCTTTTTCGATCGACTGCCATACGGCATTGAACGCGAGATTGCCGGCGAACACGAGGTCGCCCACTTCCATGCAGGCAACGGCCGCCTGTTCAAACACCGGGAGGTTCTCGTCGATGTTACATCGCCAGAAATTCACATGACTGCAATACAGATGAAGCAGCTTTCCGTACAGGCGGCGATTGCCGAACTTTTCGTTCAGACGCAACGACATTTCGGAGAACTGCACGGCAGCCGGGATATCGCCGATACGGGAAACCAGCATCAACGCAAAATTGCCGTACGCGAAACTCGAGTTGTCGGTATTGCCGTGACGCAGCGAGAGATTGACCGCCTTCAGCGTGAATAGCGGATAAAAGACCGGACGCGCGGCGAACGCGCACGGCATGGCTTCGACAAGCAGATTGATGACCGCGCGGCTCGCCGGGTCTTCGGCCACGGGTGCATCGACCAGTGCTTCAGTCGGACGACCCGCCTGGTTGATGGGCACCTCCAGCAACGCGTCGTCGACGGCCGCGCGGAGTTCGTCGTCAGCCTCCGGAAAAACGATACCGAAGTCACGCAGCGCCGCGAGCGCGGCGGCGAAGCTCTCGTTGTACTTTCCGGCGAGCTGATATAACTCCATCCGCAGACTGAATACTTTGGCCCGATCGAGATTGTCATGCGCCCTTTCGAGTACTAGATCGGCTACGGCGTCCGCCCTGGCGAAATCGCCAACCAGGTACTCGCATTCCAGATACGCGAGATAGAGTTCCAGCGTGCTGTCGTAACGCTCGTCCCACGCGGCGTCCGAGAGCAGCGCGACGCCCTGGGCGAGATAGCTTCGGGCCGACGAGTACGCCGTCGAACTCATCGCGCGCTTGCCTGCAATCAGGTTGAGTGTCGCGGCTTGCTCGCGCTCCGTCTTGCTCTGTATTAAAGCCGCACCGCGATTGAGGTGATTGACGATGTCGAAAATCGCCTCGTGAAGCGCCTCGGGCGGAGTATGCGAGGCGAGCGCTCGGCCGATTCGCAAATGCGCCGCGGGCCGCTCGCCGGCGGGAATCAACTCATACGCGGCTTCCTGCACGCGGTCGTGAGCGAACACATAGTTCGAGCCCACGCGAAACACCAGTCCGCCGCGTATGGCCTCCCACATGCGGGCGTTGGTGACCTCCTCCGCTTTGTCCTGCACCCATGTCAGCGCCGTGACATCGGCCACATTGCCGAGGCACGCGAGTTGTCCCAGCACGTCACGCGTTTCGGCGGGCAAGCGGCCGAGCTTCGCAGCCATCAGGTCGGCGACGTTGTCGGTATAGCCCTTTGCGCGGATGCCCGGCAAATCCCACGTCCATACCGCGGCGCGATGATCGAAGCGGATCAAGCCTTCATCGTGCAGCGCGGTCAGAAACTGGATCGTGAAAAACGGATTGCCGCCTGTCTTCTCATGCACGAGTTGCGCAAGCGCCTCGACCGGTGCGCCGTCGCAGTGCAACGCATCGGCAGCAAGCTGCGCGATGCTTCGCGCGTTCAGCGGCTCGAGCACGATCTGCTGCACGTTGCCAGCCGCGCTACGAATCGAATCGAGCGTGCGCGCAAGCGGGTGCGACGCATCGACTTCGTTGTCGCGGTATGCGCCGATCAGTAAAACATGGCGCACTTCGGGATGCGTGACGAGATGCTCCAGCAGTTCGAGTGTTGCGGTATCGAGCCATTGCAGATCGTCAATGAAGAGCGCGAGCGGATGCTCGGCCCGCGCGAACACACCCAGGAAGCGACGGAACACCCAATGAAACAGGTTTTGCGCATCTTGCGGCGGCAGATTCGGAACGGGCGGCTGCTCGCCGATGATGAGCGCAAGCTCGGGAATCAGGTTCACCATCACCTGGCCATTCGGCGCGAGCGCCTCCATCAACTGTTCGCGCCAGGGCTCGATCTCCGTGTCGCTTTTGCTGAGCAGATCGCGCAAGAGCCACTGGAATGCCTGCGCAAAGGTGGCGTACGGAACGTCTCGCTTGTACTGATCGAACTTGCCGGCAGCAAACAGCCCGCGCGGCGGCACCAGCACTTTGTGCAACTCGTTGACGACCGACGATTTGCCGATGCCGGCATAGCCCGCAATCAACACGAGTTCGGTCGCGCCGCCCGCGACGATTCTCTCGAACGCGTCGACGAGGTGCCCGATCTGCGCCTCGCGCCCATAAAGTTTTTCGGGAATCAGCAGACGGTCCGATGCATCGTGCAAGCCGAGCGCAAACGGCGCAATCGAATGATTCGTGCCCCACGACGCAACGCACGCACGAAGATCCGCTTCGACGCCCGCCGCGGTTTGATAGCGGTCTTCCGCGGCCTTGGCCAGCAGTTTCAGCACGATGCGCTCGACAGGCTCGGGAATGCCCCTCGCCCGCTCGCCTGGCGGCGGCGGCCTGCGCGCGATATGACAATGGATCCATTCCATCGGGTCGGATGCCGTGAACGGCAGCGAACCCGTAAGCATTTCGTACAAAACGACGCCGAGCGAATAGAGATCGCTGCGGGTGTCGATCGAGCGATTCATTCGCCCCGTCTGCTCAGGCGCCATGTATGCAAAGGTGCCCGCCACGACTTCCGGCGGTATGGGCGGCTGATGCTCCTGCGGCAATTGCGAAGCGATGCCAAAGCCGGTAAGACGCACGCGATCGTTGCTATCGACCAGCACATGCGCCGGCTTGATGTCTTTATGTATGAGACCGCATTGATGAACGCGGCCGATCACCTTTGCGAGGTTGACGGCGATACGCAACACACGCGCCAGTTCGAGAGGACGGCGCAAGATGCGCCGCAAAGGCTCGCCGCCGTCGTCGTCGAGAACCAGCATGGGCGGCTCGCGGCGCGGGTCGAGCGCGAGCGGATGCGCCGCCCAGCTTGCATCGAGGAACGGCGCCAGACGGTACTCATGCACGAGGCGCGCGACACTGCGCGAAGTCGGCCGCGCGGCGACCAGCGCAAGCATCGTCACGGCATGACTGGCTTTCCTCGCCCGATACAGTGAGAAATCGCCGTCGTCGTGTAATGGCTCGAGTTCGTACCCGGTGAGGATCACGTCGCCTCCTGTCGTCGAGTGCGCCGAACGGACAGGAACGGAGCCAGCGCGGGACCTTGCGCGCCCGATCAGCCAACAACATCACGCTCGCGATCATTGAGCGACCATTCTTGTACGAATAGACAACAAACGCAAAGCAAAACTTACGGTTGCACGCGCAACGGCGACGCTCCACCAACCGTGCTCCGCGTCGCCGCATTCGAATCTTTCAGCCTGTAATGCACCGATTCAACGCAGTTTCGCGACGGCGCCTTCGTCATAGCACGATGGTGTGGCAAGCCATACCATCGTGTGATGGACTGGCCTTCCGACTCGCGGTTTCATCTACTCATCGCAGCGGTCTGAGCGGGTACGACGACAAACCTGGCAGAACTGCTAACGATCGATGCAGCCCGCGTTGCTGCACACGAAATGCTCGCTCATATCGATTCATAACGATTACTTCGATCTCGTCGGCGTCGCCTCCAGGAGTCGCATCATGGACCATCTTGAAACCATCCGTATCTTCGTGAAAGTTGCCGATACATCGAGCTTCAGCCGCACCGCGGAGCACTTCGCCGTGACCACAGCCGTCGTGACGCGACGCGTCGTCGCGTTGGAGAAACGTCTCGACGCCCGGCTATTTAGACGCACGACTCGACACGTCGCATTGACCGATGCCGGCGCGACGTTTCTGGAAAGCGCGCGCCGTATTCTCGACGACATCGACGAGGCCGAAATGGCCGTTGCCGGTCAGGAGCGCCGCGCCTGCGGCGTGCTGAGGATCGCGTCTCCCGTTGCGTTCGGGCTGCGGCACCTGAGTCCGATCCTGAAGTCGTTCCGCGACGCCTATCCGCTCGTCATGCCGCATGTGGCGCTGTGCGACGACACGATCAACCTGGTCGAAAGGCGGGTCGATGTCGTGATCGTTCCCGAAGTGGAAGCCAGCGGCAATTCGCTCGTCACCAGACGGTTCGCGTCCAGTCCGATGCAGCTCGTTGCATCGCCGATGTATCTGCAGCGGCACGGCGTACCGGGCACGGTGGCCGCGCTGAACGATCATGTGGTCTTGCAGCATTCAGGCAAGCAGTTTGCCGAATGCCTGCGCCGGCTCGAGCGGCTGGGCGATGGCCGCTGTCATCCGGACAGCCTGATCATGTCGAACAGTCTCGCGATGCTGCACAAGATGTCCGTGGACGGTCACGGCATCGCCGTGCTGCCGGCTTATCTGGCGGAGCCGGATATCGACAGCGGTCTGCTCGTCAATGTGCTGCCAGGCATCGACATGCCGCGTCTCGACCTGTCGGTCGCGTTCGAAACACGCCATAACATGCCCGCAAGAATTCGCGCGTTCATCGACTTCATCGTGAATCACTTCAACATCGACGACATCGCGACAGCGCCGCACGTCGCTCCCGTCACGGTGCGAAAAGCCGCCACGCCGCCTTGCATGGCGCGCGCCATCCATCATTCGTTCGACGCGGTCGGCTCGCCGGTCTATGACTGAGTGCGACTGAGCGCGTCTATTCACCCGCAGCCGCGAGAAACCGGTGTATCTGCCCCACGACAGCCGCGCCCTCGCCCACCGCCGAGGCGACGCGCTTGGTCGAACCCGAGCGCACATCGCCGATCGCGAACACGCCCTCGATGTTCGTCTGCAACGGCATCGTCGACGCGCCGGCTTCTTCCAGGTCGGCGCCGGTCAATATGAAGCCGCTGCTGTCGAGCGACACCGCGCATTGATCCAGCCAGCCCGTATTGGGTTCAGCGCCGATGAAAACGAACAGGTGATGCGCCGTCATGCTTCCTTCGATGCCGCCGGCACCACGGTAGTGCACGCGCTCGAGACGCGCATTGCCGTCGAGCGCGGTCAGTTCCATCCGCGTATGAAGCGTGAGGTTCGCGAGCGACGCGACACGATCGGCGAGATAGTGCGACATGCTGCGAGCGAGGGTCGCGCCCCGAATGAACATGTGCACATGTTCCGCGTGCCCGGCGAGGAAAACGGCAGCCTGTCCCGCGGAATTGCCGCCGCCCATCAGCACGACGGACTCCTTGCGGCAGAGCCTCGCCTCGATCGGCGTCGCCCAGTAATAGACGCCGGAGCGTTCGAAGCGCGAGAGGTTCTCGACGGAAGGCCGGCGATATTCAGCGCCGCTCGCGATCACCACCGTGCGCGTGGTAATGCGGCGGCCGCCGATCAGTTCGACGACAAGCGGTTGCCTGTCGCAATGCAGTGCGCTGACCTCGCACGGGATTCCGATATGCGCGCCGAACTTCTGCGCCTGGACCAACGCGCGGCCCGCGAGTGCCTGCCCGGAGATGCCTGTAGGAAAGCCCAGATAGTTCTCGATGCGCGCGCTTGTGCCGGCCTGCCCACCGGGCGCGCGGCAGTCGAGCGCCGCCACCGACAATCCTTCGGACGCCGCATAGACTGCTGCTGCCAGGCCCGCCGGACCCGCGCCGACGATCGTCACATCGTAGACATGCGTCGGATCGAATTCCGGAATGAGTCCGAGACACGATGCCAGTTGCCCTTCATCGGGGTTTCGCAACACCGTGCCGTCCGGACAAAAGATCAGCGGGAAGTCGTCGGGCTGCGGCGTCAGTCGCTCTAGCAACGCGATGGCTTCGGGGTCCTGCTCGCTATCGAGCGTCATGTTGGGAAACGCGTTGCGCCGCAAGAAATTCTGCAAGGCGGCCAACTGCGGATGGTGCGACGAGCCGACGAGAACGACACCCTGTCCGCGTTCGATGACGAGCACCCGCCGCAAGATCAGCGCGCGCATGATCTTTTCGCCGAGGTCGGCTTCGCTCACCATCATCGCGCTAAGCTCGGCGGGCCGCACGAGCACGGCTTCGACATCTTCGAGGACATGCGCGTCGACCACGGCCAGCTTGCTCGATAGCTGCGTGACGTCAGAGGTAAATTCGCCGCGCTTCGTGTAGGTGTGAATCACGCGTTCGTGGCCGAGGCCGTCGCGGCCGACTATCCGGACCTTGCCTGACAGCACGACGAACATTCCTGGGCAACGGCTTCCGGCACGGTAAAGCAAGTCGCCCTTGACGTAGCGCGACACGCTGCCAAACCGCCGTATGCTGTCGATCTCCGCAGCGGAGAGGACCGGAAACATCTGGTTGTAGCGAGGATGGTCGCGCACCGCAGGGTCGTCGGCGAGCGCCTCGTCATCAACGCGGCTCGTGTTCTCCGTCACTTCGCGGGCGGGCGCCTTGCCTGGCGACTCTGGCTCGTTGCTCATTGCCGAACCTCCTTGACCGGCCGGCTGGCACCCGCGTGGCGAGGCTGCGCGCCGTCGCGGCAGGCAGGCGGCAGCGCGGGCAAATCACGCCCTGCACTCGCTAGGCCCGCAGGAGCTTGATCAGTTCTCTGGCAGCCGGGCCAGACGAAGCCGGATTCTGGCCTGTGATCAGCCGCCCGTCTACGATCGTATATACCGACCAGTCCGGGCCTTTTTCAAACAGGCCGCCCAGACGCTTCAGCTCGTCCTCGACCAGGAACGGTACGACCGCGGTAAGCTGCACGGCCTCTTCTTCGCTATTGGTAAAGCCCGTGACGCGCTTTCCCTTGACGATGGGCTGCCCCTGATACGTGACGTTGTTCAATACGGCCGGCGCGTGACAGACGGCGGCGACCGGCTTGCCGGCGTTATAGAACGCCTCGATCAAGGCGATCGAGTTTCTGTCTTCCACCAGGTCCCACAGCGGGCCGTGCCCGCCCGGATAGAAGACCGAATCGTAGCCGTCGGAGCTTACTTCGGACAGCTTGACGGTGTTGGCGAGAATTGCCTGGGTGGCAGCGTCTTTCTTGAAGCGCTCCATGGAATCTGTCTGGTTGCCGGGCTCGTCGCTTTTGGGGTCGATCGGCGGCTGGCCGCCTTTGACGGAAGCCACGGTGACCTCTACGTCGGCATCCACGAACGCATAGTACGGAGCCGTGAACTCTTCGAGCCAGAAACCAGTCGGCTTGCCGGTGTTTCCAAGCACGTTGTGCGAAGTCAAAACCATCAAAACCTTCATTGTCAGTCTCCGGTTGATTGCGAGGACATGCCTGTGCGACGGCTGGGCGGACACCGGTAACGCTACGCCCAATCGCGGCGGCACACCATACGTACAACGCATGTCGGGCGGCCGCCGTTCGATTGTTCAATCAATACCTACGTATGGCGTTCCCGGTCTGTGCGGTTGCACAGGACCAGTACTTCGTCTTCAGCGCCCGACTGAAGTGGCTCAAGTGCCAATATGCAAAACCGTCTACAAAAATCTGGCGATAAGCGGGACGGTTGCTTACTATACGAACGTATCCGCGTCGGCTTAATGCAACCAGTTCTGGATGAGCAAGCGATGAAACATGACAATGCGATGGGTGCAAGGGAATCATTGTCGGACTCGCTTGTTTATGTGGTCGACGACGATGAATCTATTCGGGGCGCACTGACTTCTCTGCTCACTTCCGTCGGCATCAAGGTACTGGCGTTCGAATCGGCGGACGACTTTCTGGCCGCGGAAATGCCCGACGTTCCCAGTTGCCTCATTCTCGACGTTCGGCTGCGAGGCACGAGCGGCCTCACGCTGCAACAGCATCCATTCCGGGAGAGCGTCCCGTTTCCGGTTATTTTTCTGACCGGGCACGGCGACATCGAAATGTCCGTGAAGGCGATGAAGGCAGGCGCTTTTGACTTCATGACAAAGCCGTTCAAGGATCAGGACCTGATCGATACGATCGCCGCAGCGCTGAAGCGCGATGGAGAACTAAAGCGTCAGGCGAAGATCGTTGCGGGCATCCGTCAAACGTACGAATCGCTGACTGCGCGCGAGCGGCAAGTCATCAAACTGGTCGCCGATGGACTGCTGAACAAGCAGATCGCGGGCCAGCTTTCTCTGAGCGAAGTGACAGTCAAGATCCATCGCGCGCAAGCGATGCACAAGCTGAATGCACGCTCAGTGCCTGACGTCGTGAGGAAGCTACAGCAAGTGGCGCCTCTGCACTAGGAGCGGCTCGACAAACCGGCCGGGCCTATCGCACTGCCCTTACCTCTTCCTCAATCACGACGAATGCGCTCAGGCTAATACACACTGTCATCCGGATCATTCGAACGTCTTATTGCTGCTTCGCCCGTTGGCCTGTAAGTTGCAAGAAGAATCAGCTTGTTCGAATCCGTGTCCGTGCTCTGTGGATTCCTGATGAAATCAAAGCGCTCTCCTGCAACTATTGCAGTGGTGGACGACGACGAATCCATCCGGATGGCGATATCCAATCTGCTTCGTTCGGCGAACTGGCACGCTATTGTTTACGAGTCCGCCAACCATCTTCTGGTCGATGCGTCGCGGTCGCAGCCGAATCTGGTTATCGCCGATATTCACATGCCCGGCATGGACGGCTTTGCGCTTCTTGAGTCGATCAAACTATGGCAACGTCCAAGCCCCGTCATTTTTATTACGGCTTACGCGACTCAACAGTTATTCGAAAAAGCGCAAGCGAGCCGAGCCGCCGGTTTCTTCTCGAAGCCAGTGGACGGCGTGCGGCTACTCGCGCTGATTGGTGAAATACTACAGACGTAACCTTGTTTTTGTCGCCGCCATCATCACGTCAGCCCTTTGTCCCGTGTTTCGATCAGTACTGGACAGGGCGACCGGTCGATCACTTCTCCGCTGATCGACGGATTAGCCCAGCGGCGCAGCCGTGACAGATGGTGGTGCCCCATCACGATGACCTCGGCGGCCAGCAGCCCGGCTTGTTCGATGATCACATCGGCCGGAGGATTTCCCGCGCGAAGGTGCTGCTCCACGATCAGATTGTGGCCGGCAAGCTGCCCGGCTGCTGTGGCGAGGACGGATCGCGCGAAAGATGTCTGCGCGCTTGCGGGCGGATAGGTCAGGCCGTCGGGCGCGATCCCGCTTTCGCTGCCGGGAGGCAGTGCATAAGAAGGATCGATAACACAGAGAAGATGTACGGTCGCGCGCCCCGGCGACGCGACGCGCCGCACCAGGTCGATGACATTCGCACTTTGAAGCGTGCCGTCCAGCGGCACCAGAAGGATATTGAACATGGTGAGCCTACCCATCGAAGATCAGATTCACACGCGGGCTCCGTCGCCACACGAAGTCAATTTCCGGGCTCGTAGACCGTGAGCCGGTTGTCCACGCGATGAACGCCTCCTACGTTTTCCGCTGCTGTTCCGGCCGACTGGATTTGCGCCTCATCGGGCGCAGTTCCCGCAAGCGTGATGACGCCGCCGTGCGCCAGCACGTTAATGTGCGAGGAGTCCAGCCCTTTCACTTTCGTGAGCGACTTGCGCACGGCATGACTCAAAGCGCGATTGTCGGCTCGAAGCTGCTTCTTGCTCGGAGCGTCCGTGCTGAGGGACGACGAATCCGCAGCCGAAGTACTCGGTATGCCGCCAGGCAAAGCCATCGTAAAAGCGGCCACGGCCGTCATGGTGAAGATCAGTACTCGGGTTTGCATGTCGGGCTCCTGCCGGTAAGTAAATCATGAACGATGGATAGTCAGTCGCGGGCAATCCTGATTACATGACGTCACCCGCATTGCGCTTCTACCCGCCGTATCTGTGCGGTCAACGCAGAGACCGAAAGCTCACGCGCAGCTCTTCCGAGAAAACTTGCGGTTGTTCCCACGCCGCAAAGTGGCCGCCTTTCGGAAGGCGGTTGTAGTGGATCAACTGTGGATATGCTTTCGCTGTCCAGCTTTGCGGCGCAGCGTAGATCTCATCCGGAAAGACGCTCACGGCAACCGGAATAGCAACGTGCTTCGGCGCAAAGAAGTTCAGCTTGTTTTCCTCATACAGGCGCGCCGATGAAATTGCCGTGCCCGTGAACCAATAGAGCGTCACGTTATCGAGCACGTCGTTGCGTGTGATCCCTTCGGACTGACCGTCAAATACTCGCGCGATCAGTGCCTGGCTGGCGGCGTCGTGGTCGATCATCCACGCGGCGAGGCCGAGCGGCGAATCTTCGATGCCATACAGCGTCTGCGGGCGGTTTGCCATTTCCAATGCGTAGCCGAGGCCGTGCTTGTAGAAATAGTCGAGCTGATCGAACGCGTGCTTCTCGTCGGCTGACAGAGACGCCGGCGCCGGCTCTCCGAACTTGAGCGCCCGCGCGATGTCGTCGGGCACCGTCGCCGGCATGTTGGTGTGAATGCCGAGCAGTTCCGGCGGTGTCAGCAAAGCCATTTGCTCCGTCACCGCATTGCCCCAATCGCCGCCTTGCGCGACGTACCGCGTGTAGCCGAGCCGCTGCATCAGTACGACCCATGCGCGTGCGATGCGAACGGGGTCCCAGCCCTCCTCGGTCGGCTTCCCCGAGAAGCCGTAGCCAGGGAGCGACGGAATCACGACATCGAATGCATCGGACGCAGTGCCGCCGTACGCCGTTGGGTTCGTCAGCGGGCCAATAATCTTCAATTGCTCGATGATCGAGCCAGGCCACCCGTGCGTGATGATGACCGGTAACGCATTGGCGTTCTTCGAGCGAACGTGGATGAAGTGAATGTCGACGCCGTCAATCTCGGTGACGAATTGCGGCAGCGAGTTCAGCCTCGCTTCGACGTCGCGCCAGTTGTAGTCCGTCACCCAGCAACGGGCGAGCTTTTGCATGGTTGCGAGTTGGACGCCTTGAGACGCATCCTTCGCGGTTTCGCGCTCAGGCCAGCGGGTCGCCTTTATCCGCCTCTTCAAATCCATAACTTTTGATTCCGGCGCGTGCACACGGAGTGGCCGAATAGCCGATTTGTCGGCGCCGCCTGACGGCGATGCGTCAATGATCGATCGATTCGGTTCTGCAAACGCCAGTCGGCTTAATGAACCAGCAACAGCGGCCGACGCCGCCACGCCGATAAAGCGACGGCGCGATGCGGTCTCGGGAAAGATATCGTCGGCCATACAGACTCCTGTTGGCAATAAGTGCGACGCCGCACGTCGCAGTGGTGGTAGCGATTGTGGGCAAACAAGCCTTGCGGGTAAACGGCCGCGTTAGAACAACAGTTGTGTCGGCCGCGAATAGATCTTTTTCCACTGCAATCAGCGTGGCCGCAGCGATACATACGATGCGCGTAAAGCACCGTGTGAGATGTCATGCGACGGCAACGCAGCCGGATACGCCAGCCGTTTTTTCGCGTCGCTCAATACGGTATCAAGACTATTGATCGAGCGATGGCGTCACGCTCATTGGTCTTGCACAAGGCCGCGACTAGACTACCTGGGTGGACCGGATGCGCCGCACGCTTTTTGTCCCGCGAATCTTCTCAGGACCAAAAGGAAGCAAACATGAACCCGACTCAATTTGTGGTGGCATTGATCGCAAGCCCACTGTTTTTCAATAGCAGCGCGATCGCACAAGAGAATCAAAGCGGCGCTGCCGCGAAGCAGGCGGTGCAACTGGAAGCGGGCGCAAAGCCGGAGTTCGGCATCAAACGCGTAACGCCGCAATACTGGCGTGTCACGATCGATCATCCGCCGTTCAATATCTTCGGCCCCGAATCCATACCTCAGTTGAACAGCGTCATCACGCAGATAGAAAACGATCCCGAACTAAAGGTCGTGGTGTTCGACAGCGCCGTACCTGGTTTTTTCCTGACTCACTATGATTTCGTGCCCCCGCTCGAAGCGACTACGAGCATGCCGCCCGGACCCACCGGTATGCCGCCATTGCCCGATATGTTGAGTCGCCTGAGCCGCTCTTCTGTCGTGTCGATCGTATCGATCCGGGGCCGGGCTACCGGCGTTGGCAGTGAGTTGTCGCTTGCATCCGACATGCGCTTTGCCAGCCGCGAAAAAGCCGTGCTTTCGCAATTCGAAGTGGGCGCCGGGTTCGATCCGGGTGGCGGACCGATGTCGCGTCTTCCCCGCCTGATGGGACGGGGCCGTGCGCTTGAAATCCTGCTGAGCGGCAGCGACATCAACGGCGAACTTGCGGAGCGATATGGCTATGTCAACCGCTCGCTGCCGGATGCCGAGCTGGATAAGTTTGTGGACACCCTGGCCCGGCGCATTGCCTCGTTCGACAAGCAAACCATTGGGGAAATCAAGCATTTCGTCAACATTGCCACTCTCCCGCCCGATAGCGAGCTCGGCCCACAATGGGACGCCTTCATTACTTCCGTACAGCGTCCGCAGGCACAGCACGATATCGGCAAGCTGATGGAACTCGGGCTGCAGAAAAAGCCCGACGTGGAGATCCATCTGGATCGATATACGGGCGAAGTAAGTCGGGGTGGCAAGTAGGCATAATGGCGCAATGCGACCGGTTCATTAATAAAGGAGAAGTGGCAGTGGAAGGCAAACCCCTAACCCGCGGAATAGACCATATCGGTCTGACGGTTCGAGACCTCAAGCTCACGGTGGAGTTCTTCACCGAATGCCTCGGCTGGACTCTCGTCGGCGAGCGCCCGAGCTACCCTGCGGCGTTCGTGTCCGATGGACACGTGATGCTGACGCTTTGGCAAGTACTCGACGCGGACCGGCGCGTCGAGTTCGACCGCAAGACCAACGTCGGCCTGCACCATCTCGCATTGAAGGTGGGTAGTGAAGAAGCATTAAACGAGATATTTGCGCGCGTTTCGGAATGGCCAGGCGTGGTGGCCGAATTCGCGCCTGAGGACCTCGGTCAAGGACCAAAGCGGCACGCGATGGTTTATGAACCCGGCGGCATCAGGCTCGAATTCGATTTCGACCCGCGCGTTTAAGAAACGAATTGCGACGAGCTCGCGCTCGAGGGCGGTAGCCGCGAACACCGCGCGGTGCCATCGTCCGATACGGTATCGCGCATCGTGCGCTCGTGTGTTCATGTAATACGTTCGGATGGACTCGTATCCGGGGAAAGCGGAACCCATGACCCCGGCCAACGCATCAAAGCTGCGATCGCGGAATAAACCCAGGATTGCCGGTCTTCACGACTTCATTGAAGCGCTGCCTTGTCTGAATGTCATTGATCGCGTCGAAAGCGTCATCGGGCAGCGGCGCAATGTCGAAGTTTTCGCGCGCACGCGCGTCAGTCTTGGGTGTCGTCAATACAGCGGTGCCGCGCTGCACTGCCCATGCGATCAGCACTTGCGCAGGTGTCTTTCCAACTCGCTCGGCAATCCGCAAGACAACCGGATCTTCGAGTGGTCCGGGCCTTATGCCATGCCCCAATGGCGCAAACGCCAGAAAGACGATGTCGTTCTTTTGGCAGAACTCCAGAAGTTCTCTTTCCGGAAGATAAGGATGAGCCTCGACCTGAACGACCGCCGGCTTGATTCGCGCAGCTTCATACAGCGGCTCGAGCTCATTCAGACCAAGGTCGGAAAGGCCGATCGCCCTGCATCTTTTACGGTCGACGAGATCTTCCAAGGCCCGCCACGTGTCGAGTAAGGTCTCGCCGCGATCATAGAGAATGGCTCCATGCTCGTCTCGCGGGTCCTGCTCGTCGCCAGGTTGAAACGCGAACGGCGTATGAATCAGGTAAAGGTCCAAATAATCGAGCCCGAGTCTGTCCAGACTCGCATTGAACGCAGGTTCGACGCGCTCGGGCCGGTGATTGGAATTCCACAGTTTCGTCGTGACGAAGAGGTCTTCTCGCGAAAGCTCTCGTGCCGACAGCGCGGCCTGTAAAGCCGCGCCCACCTCGCGTTCATTGCGGTATCGCTCGGCACAATCAAGGTGCCGATATCCAACTTTTAGCGCAGCGGTCGTGGCGCTTGTCGCGACGGCTGCATCGGCAATCAACGTGCCAAATCCGACTGCGGGCATGCGGCCGCCGCCGTGACTGAGCGCTATTCTTTTGAGCTGGAAATCGGAAGGCTCATTCATGACGACACCTCCAGGAGTTTGTGCAAATGTCTTCCGGCGGCTGCCGGACTTTCAGCATAGGATGATTTGCGCGGCATGCCCGACTATTTCGACGAAGCTCTACGCGGGCGCGGTGCTGACAAGTTGTCACTCATCTGCGTGGCAAACGCGAGGATCACTTCTTCATTGCGCGACAGGAAAGTCCACTGCCCTGCCCGCGTCGCAACAAGAAGCCGGGCCGCGACGAGTGTTGCGATGTGGGCCGAGACGGTCGACTGCGATAGACCGCTTTGCGCATGAATCAGATTCGGCGGTACGCCATGACTGAAATCGAAATGGCCCTGCTCGAATACTTTGGCAGGCGTCTTCAACCATTCGAGAATGTCCCGCCGAAAGGGATTCGCAAGGGCTTTATAAATCCGGTCGATATCGATCATGGCGACAGAAGAAGGCATGGTCAGAACATGTCCGCAGCGTTCAAACGCACTGCGTCCTGATGTCCAGCTTCCGGCGTGCGACGCGAAGGGATGAAAGGCCCCGTGATCATCTCCGAGTAGCTTTGGCCTGGCCCTACCATCGGGAACACGTCGGCGTTCTCATCGATCATCACTTCGAGAAAGGCGGGTCCTTCGAACTTCACGAATGACTTCAGTTTGTCCTCGAGTTCGCTTATCGCTTCGACGCGGCAGGCAAACCTGAATCCGTCGGCGCGCGCCGCCATCACAAAGTCCTTCTGATGAAGCGACTTGTCGCTGACAAACGTCCGGCCCTCGTAAAAGAGACGCTGCCACTGTCTGATCATCCCGTCACCGCGATTGTTGAGCAGCAAAACCTTGACGGGGACGCCATACGTGCTCGCTGTTTCCAGTTCGCCCGCATTCATCCGGATACTGCCGTCACCGTCGATGTCGATTACCAGCGCATCCGGCCGCGCCAGTTGTGCGCCAATAGCCGCGGGCAATCCAAAGCCCATGGTTCCCATGCTGCCTGACGTCAGAAAGCTGCGAGGCTCGACGAACTCGAAAAATTGCGCCGTCCACATTTGATGCTGGCCGACGCCCGTACTGATAATGGCTCTCCCCTGAGTAATTTCGCTGAGTTTCTCGACGACGAATTGCGGCTGAATCAGCGGACTGCGCCTGTCGTAGTTCATGCCGTGGCGCTGCTTGAGTTCCACCACTCGTTCGAGCCATCCGGCAGGCGATTGCACACCTGCACCGTGCTCCATCAACGAACGCAACGCGTGCTTCGCATCGCCCACGTGGCTCCAGTGCGTACGCTTCACTTTGTTGATCTCAGCCTCGTCGATGTCGATATGCGCGACGTAACGTGCGCCGGCGGCAAATGCATCCGGGCGGCCACCGGCGACGCGATCGTCGAATCGGGAACCCACGGCAATCAGAAAGTCGCAATCTTCGACCGCATAATTCGCGCACGCGGCGCCGTGCATGCCGAGCATGCCAAGCGACAATTCGTGCTTTGCCGGTATGGCGCCGAGACCCATTAGCGTCGTCACTACCGGGATCCTGTAACGCTCCGAGAACGCGCGCAGCTCGGCTGCTGCGCCCGCTGCGATGACACCGCCGCCGACGTATAACAGCGGACGTTCGCTCTGCCGCAGAAGATCGAAGAAACGCGCGCGTTTGTCCTCGCCGAGATCGCTGCCTTTCGCGACCATGCGCAGGCGATCGGAATAGCCGCGAAACTGCAACGTGCCTTTGCCTTGATAAACGCCCATCCAGTTCTGAATGTCCTTTGGCACGTCGACGACAACGGGACCGGGACGTCCGGTGCGCGCAATCTCGAATGCGCTTCGCAGGGTCTGCTCGAGTTTCGTTGCGTCGGTCACCAGGAACACCTGTTTGGCGCAGGCCGACATGATGTTGAAGACCGGCGCTTCCTGAAAAGCATCGCTGCCGATCGCGGCGCGCGGCACTTGCCCGCATATCAGTACAACAGGAATCGAATCGCCATTGCAGTCCGCAATGGGTGTCACGGCGTTCGTCGCGCCAGGTCCGGACGTGACCATGAATACGCCCACTTTTCCGCTCGCTCGCGCGTAGCCGGCGGCCATGAAGCCGGCCGCCTGTTCATTGGCCGGCACGATGAATCTGATTTGGCGCTCGGGATGCGACGCGCACGCTTCATTGAATCGAAACACCGCGTCGTAAGTCGGCAGGATCGCGCCGCCGCTATAGCCGAATAGTGTGTCGACGCCCTGTTCCGCGAGTACACGCAGAATGATGTCGGCGCCCGACATCAGTTCGCCTTCATGTGTCGGGTCTGGACAAACTTGCGAAGCTATTTGTGGATTCTGGGTCACGGCTGACTCGTATGGAAACCGGCGCTGAGGGCATCAGCGGCCGCGATTGGGGAATATCCCGTTCAATTCGAGAACAGCGTATGTTCGGCGCCAGTTCATGGACCATTACTGCGGCGGGATCTCCATACCGGTGCAGTCCATTTAGCACTTGCTTGGTGTGCATCTGGAAGAATTGCGAGGATGAATTGATTCTGCCAACTATCGGGACCTGCTGCGCGGCGATGCATTGGACTCACAGGCCAAAAGAGTTCGCTTTTGGGTCACGAGGTCTTTGACGCGGTCTTTGACGTGCGTGTGAGCCAGCAATGTCTCCGCAATGCAATGCGCCACATCTGCGCCCAGATCTTCTTCGACCAGAGTCAGCGCGAGGCCAACACCGGCGCTCACGCCGTCCGAAGAATAGAGATTGCCGTCTTTCAGCCAACCCGCATCTGGCACGACGTGCACCAATGGAAAGTCTCTCGCGAGGCGATGTGCGTCGCACTCGCGAATAGTCAACGAGCGATGATCGGCGAGACCGGCACGCGCCAGCAGAAACGCACCGTTGGATATGCACGCGATCTTTGTCGCACTACCATCCACGCCGCCGAGCCAGCTCACCAGTTCCCGATGCTCACGCGCCGAGCCAACCGCCGGAGAGCCGGGCACGATGACGATATCAAACGATGTCCGTAAATCGCGCAGCGATTCGGTCGTGCGTACCGCGGTCCCGTTCGAGCACATGACCGGCCCGAGCGTCGGGCCAATGACATGCTGTACATAGAACCGTTCACCGCATACGCGGTTTGCTTCCTCGAATACATCCATCGGCCCGCTCACCTCGAGCAGTTGAAAGCCTGCATACAGCATCATTGCGACACGCATGCGCCATTTCTCCGCGAGTGCACCCAGCCCAGAACGAACGATTCTTCAAACGAAGTCTAATCAATGCGGCCCATGTGCGACCCAGTAGATCACGCGATGTCAGGCCAATCGATGCGGGATTTGCGCCACCCTGCAAAAAGAGGCATTCCCACGCGCAGGCGAGGCGCTTCTCTCTTTACGCCAGCGAAAAAGTCATTTACCACTTGTGACGGGCGGGCCGCGCCATCATTGGGGTAAGCTAGGCGCTCGCTCGTTGCCGCGGCTTATCGCAATGCATGGAATTCCCACGAAAACACGGTCTGCACCGTCAAGGCGAGCGTGCTCTTACTCGATGAAGGTCACGGCATGAAAGTCGCCATTGTCATATTCGAAGGTGCGCAAGCACTGGATGTAGCAGGCCCACTCGATGTATTCGCTGAAGCGAATGCAAACCTTCCCGAGCATCAGCGATATGAAGTGTCGCTCGTCGGTAGCAAAGCCGGCACGGTCACGTGTTCAAACGGCATGCAGCTTGCCGTTCCTTATGGCTATGCGGACTCCGTCACTCAGTTCGACCTCGTACTGGTGGCAGGCGGGCCCCGGTTGCCTGACTGCAATCCACCGAACGAATTGCTGACCTGGCTGCAAAACCAGGCACGCGGAGCGGCGCGCTTCGGCTCCGTTTGCAACGGTGCATTCGTGCTTGGACATGCTGGCTTGATCGACGGCAAGCAGGTAACGACCCATTGGGCCGATGCAAGGCGCCTCGCGGACAACTTCCCTCTTGCTCGAGTACAGCCCGACAGGATCTTCATTCGTGACGGTCGTCTTTTCACCTCTGCCGGTGTGACGGCGGGCATCGACCTGTGTTTGTCGTTAGTGGCGGAAGACTGGGGACACGAGATGGCGGTACGCGTTGCCAAACGTCTGGTTGTCTATATCCAGCGAGAAGGCGGCCAGTCGCAGTACAGCCCCTACATTGGTGCAGGCAAGGAGGAAAACCCGATCATCGGCAAGGTGCACCGCTATGTCACCGAACATATCACCGATGCATTGTCGATCGAACAACTGGCAGGCGCTGTTTCGGTAAGCCGGCGCACCTTCTCGCGGCTCTTTGCCAAGTATGCAAAGGTGACACCGTCGGCGTTCGTCGAGCAGGTTCGCGTGGACACTGCGAGGAAACTGCTTGAAGACTCGGACGCTCCGTTGAAAACCGTCGCGTTTCAATGCGGCTTTCACAGCGCCACGCAAATGCGGACCACGTTTACGCGAAGACTGAACGTCACGCCTAAACAATATCGTCAAAGATTTCGCGGCACAGTAAGCGCACCGCCGCGGACCTATAGCGGCGCCGATCAGCACGCCGCATCTCAGCTTTCGCCGCAGTTGTGATTCCTGAAGAGTTGCCCCCTTCTCTTCCGGATGTTCTCGAGCCGGGTTTGTCGCTGGTCTTTTGCGGTATCAATCCTGGCGTGCGTGCGGCAACGACCGGCCATCATTTCGAGGGCAGAAACAACCGGTTCTGGCGCGCCGTTCATCTCGCGGGTTTTTCTCCGCAACAGATTCGGCCTGAAGACGACCGCAGCTTCCTTCAGTATGGATGCGGTCTCACTACAGCAGTATCGCGCCCAACCGCACGCGCCGACCAGCTATCGCGAGCGGAAATCGAAGCAGGCGCGGCTGCGTTCGAGCAAAAGATCAAACGCTATGCGCCACGCTACATTTCCTTTCTCGGGAAGATGGCGCTATCCGCTATGTCCGGCAAACGCGAGCTTCAATGGGGACTTCAGCAAGAACCTTTCGGTGGTGCGCGTGCGTGGGTGCTGCCAAATCCGAGTGGCCTGAATCGTGCCTATAGCCTCGAATTACTCGTGCGTGCTTACCGCGAACTTTACGTCGCCGTTGCGTCTTCGGATTGAAGATGCGGATTGCTGCGCAGGCTCTCCGTCACGAAGTCGACAAAAGCGCGGACCTTCCCGCTCGCGCCTCGCCGTTCGATATGCAAGAGACTCACTGGTGTGGGCTCCGGCTCGAATGCCGTCAGAATAGGCTTGAGTTTGCCGTCCTGTACCTCTTGAGCTGCCTGATAGGACAACAATTGCGTCAATCCCACGCAATCGAGTGCCGCCAGAACGGCAGCCGCAGTCAGGTCGACGATCATTCGCGGCTGGATTCGAACCGGCATTCTCGTACCGTTGCCATCGAACACCCACTCGAGCGGATGAGAGACGCCCGTGAACGACACACATTGATGATCGGCGAGATCTTTTGGATGACGCGGCTCGCCATGCGCCGCGAGATACGCAGGCGCGGCGTAGGTCCGACGTCGCACAAACCCCAACGGAATAGCGAATATCGACGAATCTCCAAGATGGCCGATGCGAACGGCGATATCCACGCCTTCTTCCAGTAGCCGCGTGGTGCGGTCGACATAGATGGCGTTGACGGTGACTTCCGGATAGCGCAGCGCAAACGCATTGATGAGCGGCGCGATAAAGCGCTGACCAAACATCACCGGCGCGGAAACAGTCAGTGTGCCAACGGGATTCAGATGATCGGCGGCGACATTGGCGTCGGCCTCGGTGATCGCGTCCAGCACTTTGCGGCAAGCGTCGAGATAGCCGAGACCTGCGTCGGTCGGCCGTATTGTCCGCGTGGTTCGCGCGAGCAGTTGCGTGCCGAGACGGGCTTCGAGTGAATTGAGCGCGCGAGAAACCGCGGGCGTCGACATGCCGAGTTTCTCCGACGCGCTCGTGAAGCTCCCACGATCCACGATGGCAACAAAGACTTCCATCTCGCGCAATTTGTCCATTCCGGCTTCCCATGCGGTAACGCTCACGTCTACACCGCGATTGTAGGCGCCGTAATAGCCCGAATCCTGCATTGGCCTGAATTCGATTGAAAATGGCCCGCTTCTCACTCTTCCGGGTGACTGCAAAGCGAGTTTTCATGATGCTCGTCGCGAATCAAAGGCACTCTTTTGCGCATCCGGAAAAACACTTGTTCGCCGCATGAAAACGGTGATGACGCTTTTCGCCGCGCTGGCAAATTTCGCCACGTTATTGGCCCGATACGCGATCCATTCCGGCTTCTGCAATTCCCACGCGTCGCGGACAATCAACTCGCCACTCATCGTATCGACAAGCAAAGGAAGAGTCCGTTATGTTTTCTGCGATGCTCGAAGTCAATCCGCTACCTGAACAGTTCGACCTTTATCTCGGCATGGCAAAGATGCTGCGCCCCGAACTCGAGAAGATCGTCGGCTTTATCGACAACGCCCGCTACGCCAGCCTGACGCGCGAGGGATGGCTTCTTTCCCTATCGAGCTGGCGCGACGAGAAGTCGCTGGTTCGCTGGCGCACCACGACGAAGCATCATCAGATACAACAGGCGGCGCGCGATCGTGTGTTTGCCGACTATCGCCTGCGCATCGGCCAGACGGTTGCCGATACGCGTTTGCCCGAAGGAGAAGTTCTGCTCGAGCAACGGCTCGATGTCACCGAGGCGGGCGCGGGTACTGCGGTGACACTGCTCGATGCGCAGCGCGCGCCCGAGTGGGTCGAAGAGGCCGGCGCAGAAGCCGTGGCAAGCTCGCTCGGATTTGATGCAACAACAGCGACATCGGCAGCGGGCCTCGTGGCGTGGGACGTATTCGACGCGCTAATGGCGCCCGGCGATGTCATCGCCGTGCTGACCTGGCGCGATCACGCCGCCGCCGAAGCTTTCGAACGCAAGACTGCATTGCCGGACGATGTGCGTCTGCGGCATATCCGCGTGGTGCGCGAGTACGGCATGTTCGATCGTCGCGAAGCGCCTCAGTACTTTGCGGACGTGCAACCTGCTGC
Organism: Paraburkholderia graminis C4D1M; assembly: GCF_000172415.1. Lineage (GTDB taxonomy): Bacteria > Pseudomonadota > Gammaproteobacteria > Burkholderiales > Burkholderiaceae > Paraburkholderia > Paraburkholderia graminis. Next base: position 25,836 of record NZ_ABLD01000033.1, on the reverse strand, counting down.
ATAGACAGTAAAGCAGAGTCCGGGAAACAAAAGACTATTGCGATGGACGCACATTGTCATTGTGCCAGGCCGAGCCGTGGCCTGATTTGCGAACGAAATGGCCAACTGCGCCAGCTCTGTCGTCTTCGAAGAGCAAAGCGATCTCCTAGAATGAATCAACGTCCGATTCATAGCCTTCTTCAACCTTACTCGATTCGCGCACTCATATGACCATCGCTACGCCATGGACAACGGGAACGGCAACATCGGACGTAGCAGACGCGTCGTCACCGAGTGTCGTCCGCGAGACTGAGAGCCCGCTTCCTCCTAAGTCCGCGGCAGCGGAGTTGTCGCCTCGTCTTGCGACGGGTCTCGTCGGGATGCTTCTCGCGTCTTTGTTGGCAATACTTAACGAGCAGGTCACCGCAGTGGCGATGACCGACATTCGCGGTGCGCTTTCAATCGGACACGATGACGGAAGCTGGCTGACCGCGCTCTTCGAGGCCGCGAATGTCGCCACGATGGTCTTCGCGCCCTGGTTCGCGATAACGCTCACTCTCAAGCGGTTCACGCTGGGCGCCGTAATAGCCGCGATGCTTATCGGTGTTCTTTGCCCGTTTGCACCGAACCTCCCGGCGCTTTATGCGCTGCGTGTGCTGCAGGGAATAGCCGGCGGCTGCCTGCCTCCCATGTTAATTATCGCGGCGCTGCGCTACCTTCCGCCGAAGATCAAGTTATACGGCCTTGCCGGCTACGCGCTGACCGCAACCTTTGGACCATCGCTGGCAACGCCTCTCGCGGCTCTGTGGACCGAGTACGTCGACTGGCGAATGGCATTCTGGCAAATCGTCCCGCTCGGCCTGATTAGCTGCGTGGCAATCCAGCAAGGACTGCCCGACGAATCCTCGAAATTGGAACGTTTCAAGTCGTTCAACTGGACCGGCTTCGTCACCGGCTTTCCCGCTATCGCCATGCTCGTGATTGGTTTATTGCAAGGCGACCGCCTCGACTGGCTGAATTCCGGCTTCATCCGCGTCATGCTCGGTGAAGGAACGCTGTTGCTGGCCGCGTTTCTCATCAACGAGTGGTTTCATCCCTCGCCGTTCTTCGGTCTTCAACTGCTACGCCGCAGAAACTTCACGCACGGTCTGATTACACTCGCGGGCGCGGTGATCCTGCTGACCGGCGTCGCCGTCATTCCCGCGCAATACCTTGCGAAAGTACACGGATACAGGCCGCTGCAAACCGCACCGCTCGCGCTGCTGGTCGCGATTCCGCTATTGATTGCGCTGCCTCTGACTGCCGCGCTGCTGAACATGCAGCGCGTGGATCGCAGATGGGTCATCGCGATCGGACTTTCACTCATGGCTACCACATGCTTCCTGGGAAGCTACATGACTTCCGAGTGGATTCGCGACAACTTTTATTGGCTGCAGTCGTTGCAGATTGCCGCGCAACCAATGGTGATCCTCTCGATCCTGATGGGCGTAACCGGAGGCTTGCCGCCAACAGAAGGCCCGCTTGCTTCCGCGATGTTCAACACGCTAAAAGTTTTCGCCGGCGTGGCGGCCACCGGTCTCATTGAAGGGCTCGGTACTGCGCGCCAGCACTTTCACTCGAGCATGCTCGTGGACCGGCTTGGCAATAACGCGTTGATTACGACTCAAAGCGCCGACGCGAATCACGGTTTCGGCGCACTCGCGCAACGCATTCATGAGCAGGCGATCGTGCTGACATCCGCTGATCTGTATCGCGTGATGGCGTGCATTGCCGTCGCCCTGCTTTTTCTTGTTCCGGTGTTACCCACGCGCATTTATCCGCCCTGGAGCACCACGCCGCCATCTTCACGCTAAACGACAATAGATATGTCAGTTCTCACCCGCCCTTCCAACAAAACGCTTCGCCTCATAGCGTATGTGTCAGTAGCTTGCGCCATTGGTGCCGCCTGCATATGGCTGCTCGCGACGCCCAATAGCGAGTCGACCAACGACGCCTATGTCACGGCCGATTTCACGCTACTCGCAGCGCGTATCCCCGGCCAGCTTTCCGAAGTACCTGTCGCGGACAATCAGCAGGTGAAGACGGGGCAACTGATCGCACGCATCGACGACCGCGATTTCCGCGCCGCACTGATGAGCGCCGAAGCGGACGTCGCTGCAGCGAAAGCATCGGTCGTTAACTACGACGCCGAAATCGCGCGTCACCCCGCGCTCGTCGCGCAGGCGCGAGCCACGCTTCGCTCCGACGAAGCGGAGATCCAGTTTGCGCGAGCAAACGCCGCGCGTTACAGCAATCTTTCGGAAGCCGGCGCCGGAACGACGCAAGAGCAGCAGCGTTCTTCCAGCGCATTAGCCGAGCAACTGGCGCAGCAATCGCGCAATCAGGCAGTACTTGTCGCGACCGAGCAGAACCTCGACGTTTTGCGTGCACAGCGCGACAAGGCGGCCGGCGCGTTAGCGCATAGCGAAGCCACGCTCCAGCAGGCAAAGCTCAACCTGTCGTATACGGAGATTCGCGCACCGGTCGACGGCAAGATCGGCAGACGTTCCGCACGTGTTGGCGCATTTGTTACGCCGGGCGCCCCGCTTGTCGCCATCGTTCCGCTATCCGACGCATACGTCGTGGCTAACTTCCAGGAAAACCAGCTCGCGAGAATGCGGCCCGGCGCACGCGTGCGTATTAAGGTGGACAGCTTTCCAGGCGTCGTGATCCGAGGCCACGTCGACAGTCTTGCGCCTGCTACCGGCGTGAGCTTCGCGCCCATTGCGCCGGAGAATGCTACGGGTAACTTCACGAAGGTCGTTCAGCGTGTGCCTGTCAAGATCAGCATCGACCCGGGGCAACAGGCTGCATCTGCATTGAGCGTGGGCCTCTCTGTCGAAACGGAAGTCGATGTCGGCAAGCCTGCTGAAGTGTCGATCAGCGGAGCGGACCCAAAATGAACGCGAATCTGTGTTCAATCCGTACACCGGTGCTCGCGACGCTGCTTGGCATGTTGCTCAGTGCATGTATGGTGGGCCCCAATTTCGAACGCCCGCAGACCGCTGTGCCCGATGTATTCAGTCGCACGCAATCCGCACAGGCGCCAAGCCGCGCGATCGAAGCCGGCTTTGATTCGGACTGGTGGAAGCTGCTCAACGATCCCACGCTGGACTCGCTGGAGCAACGCCTCACCGATGCGAATCTCGACGTCGCGGCCGCGTCGGCCCGCTTGCGCCAAAGCCGTGCGCAGCAACGTATTGTCGGCGCCGACGAGTACCCGACCGTGAGCGCCGCCGCATCGTATAACCGCGAGCGAGGCAGCATGAACGGCATTCTGTCTTTGCTCGGCGTAACGCCGACAGGAAGCCAAAGCCAGTCGGCCTCGGGCGCGTCGCCTACTGGCGTGGCCCCATTGCCAGGCGACAAAGGCTCGCCCGCTTACGACCTCTATCAGTTCGGCTTCGATGCATCGTGGGAACTCGATTTCTGGGGACGCGTACGACGCGGTGTCGAGGCCGCGACGGCGGTGAGTAACGCATCATATGAGGACCGGAACTTCGTGCTCCTGTCCGCGCGGGCCGAATTGGCTCGCGACTATGTGCAGTTGCGCGACACTCAGGCTCTGCTTGAAATAGCCCAGCAGAACCTTGAAATAGCACGCGATGCCACGAAGCTCACGGAAACACGCGTGCGTGAAGGCGTCACGACGAATCTGGACGTCGCGAACGCGGCCGCCCAGGCGGCGTCGATTGAAAGCCTGATTCCGACTCTTGAAGCCAACTGTGAGACGACCATCAACTCAATTGGCTTATTGCTCGGAATGCAGCCTGGCGAACTACAGCAAACCTTGAGCGCGCGAGGCGCTGTTCCGAAGCTCCCGAACAATGTGCCTATCGGCTTCGCATCGGAAGTCGTGCAACGGCGGCCCGACATCAGAAGAGCCGAGGCGCAGTTGCACGCCGCCACCGCTGCGATTGGAATGGCGAAAGCCGATTTCTATCCACGCATATCGCTGAACGGCAGCGCGGGATTTCAGAGCCTTCAGCTTTCGAATCTCGCGGACTGGGCATCGGGGCAGTTTGTTATCGGACCGTCGATCACGCTTCCCATCTTCGAAGGCGGCCGCCTGAAAGGAACACTTCATTTGCGCGAGGCGCAACAGCAGGAAGCCGCAATCGTCTACAAGCGCACGGTGCTGGCCGCGTGGCGCGAAGTCGACGATGCGCTGGTTCTCTACGACGCCGAACAGCGGCGCAACGAGCGCCTGCAACAGGTCGTACGTCTGAATCAGAGTGCGCTTTCGATTGCGCGGCAACGATATAAAGCGGGAGCGGTCGACTTTCTCGACGTGCTCAATGTGCAGAAGCAGTTGCTCGACGCGCAAAGCAATCTGGAGCGCAGCACGGCGAACGCGGCGACGAATCTCATCACGTTATGCAAGGCACTCGGCGGCGGTTGGGAGTCGACGTATGCGCAGCAGGATGCCAGGCACTAACTTCCTGCCCGCCAATGCTCTCCTTCTAACAATCGACACGCAATAGCGAATTGCGGCACTGATGTGGCACTAACGGGGAACCAATGGGGCACTTGAAATCAGCAGTTCAATCTGCGCGATTCTATTGGTCATCGTGATCGACTAATCAGAACCGTTCTTTTAATCGAGGTGGAAAATGAAAGTCTCTCTTGCTTCAGTACTCGTCGCAACGGCGCTCTTTGCCGGATCGGGCGTTGCATTTTCGCAGCCGGCCGGCAATACCAGTCAGGGGGCGAACTCAACGCTGTCTCAGCCGCCGATGGCGCAGTCTTCCGGCTCCATGAGCGGCAACGACTCCCGCGGACCGCAGTACAGCGGATCGACCGCAAGCGGACGCGCGAGGAATGGCGGCGCTTGTGTCGTGGGCTTGTCTTGCGACATCTATCAGGGCAGTTAGCCGGGCCGGGCCGGGCTGGGACGCGTGCCGCCGATGAACGACAGGCAGTTCCTCGGCTCAGCAACGGATCGAAGTCTGTATGAGGGCCGCCCGGCTGACATAGCGGGCCCCGGCAAGCTTCTGCACTGGCGCCCCCCTCATCGAGACAAAGAAAATAGCGTTATCTTCATTCCGCCACAGGAATCCAGGCAGCACTCGCCGCATCGCTAGACCTGAACGCCGGAAACCTGGCCCCCAGCTCCGTGACAGTCTTGATGTCGTTCTTCACGAGATCGTCACGCATAATAAGCGTAGGCTTGACCACGATATGATGCGCAAGACCCTCACCCGCCACTGCCAAAGCCGCGGCCCGCACAGAAACAGCGCCAACCACCGCGGGATTAGTCGCAGCGGTCGCTACCCACGCACTATTAGGCGCGCGAATCGCCTCTATGTCCGCAGTCGAGATATCGGCACTGTAAATGCGAACCTTTGATCCTAGTTTCGCTTCATCCGCCGCCAGCTTCGCGCCGCGTGCAAATTCATCATAAGGCGCAAAGACCACACGAATCTCAGGATGCGCACGGTACGCCGCCGCGGCCTGGTTCGCGACCGATTGCGCAATCGGATTGTTCACGGTCCCAAAGCGCGCCTTCTCCTGCACCTGTGGATGCGCACTCTTGAACTCGCGCCACACGGCATCGCGCCGGTCCAGCGGCGCAAAGCCCGCCACATAGACATAGCCGGCGGAGAACGCGTCGCCGTTATCCTTGACCGCCTGATTCAACAGCAGCGTCGCAAGGTCATGATCGCTCTGCTCGATCTGCGGCACCTTCGGGTTGTTCAGGTCGACGTCGAATGCAACCACCTTGATGCCTTTATCCAACGCTCGCTGCACCACGTCCTTAAGCGACTCCGGCAACCCATGATTTACGATGATCGCCGACACGCCAAGGCTGATCGCCTGCTGAATCTGCTCGCGTTGTTCGGCGGCATCCTGCCGCCCCTCGTAAATGCGCAGATCGATCCCAAGCGCCTTGGCCTGCTTCTGCGCGCCGGCTTCATAGGCCTGGAAGAAATCGCCCTCCGAAAGATAGTTGACCAACGCAATCTTCACGCCGCCCTTGTCGAACGGTGCAGGTGCGCCCTTGAGCGGCGCGGCGTGCGTCGGCTGACCAACGCCCAGCATCGCCGCCGCGGAGAACAACGTCAATGCAACAGCCATGCGTCGCGCGCGCAACGTGTGACTAAAAATCGATTTCATCGGAGGTCTCCTGCAAACCGGTTAACGTAGTGATGGGTGAATGCAAACTCATTCGGCGTGCGCCGTATGTCGAGCCCGGTAGCGCGCGCCAGGATGCGGTTCCGCAAGACGCGCCCCCTTGCCATGCAATTTTTCGCGGAGCGAACCGTTCGAATACTCGGTCTTGTACACGCCGCGGCGCTGCAATTCCGGCACGACGAGATCGACGAAATCGCTAAACGTTTCGTGCGTCAGTGCATAGGCGAGATTGAAACCGTCGACGTCGGTCTCTTCGACCCACGACTGCAACTCGTCGGCAATCTCCTGCGGATCACCCACCGACAACGGTCCAAGTCCGCCAATGCCACCCCACTTCGCAATCTCGCGTACGGTCCATACGCGCGTGGGATCGGCGCTCGATAGAGCCTCCACCGCGGATTGCACCGCATTGCTCTCGACGTGACGCAGCGGCTCGTCCAGTTCGTACTTCGACAGGTCGATGCCTGTCCAGCCCGACATCAACGCGAGCGCCCCCTCGTCGCTTGCATAGCGCCGATAATCCGCATGTTTTGCATGGGCCTCGGCGGAGGTCTTTCCGGTAATCACCGTATGCAGATTGAAAATCAGCACGTCATGCGGATCGCGGCCGAATGACTTCACGCGAGCGCGAATATCCGCGACGAACTGCTTGAGAATGGTGCGCGACGGCGCCGCGATGAAAATGCACTCGGCGTGCTGCGCGGCGAAGTCCTTCCCTCGCTTCGATGCGCCCGCCTGGTACAGCACCGGCGTACGCTGCACAGAAGGCTCGCAAAGGTGGATGCCCGGCACGTCGAAGTACTTGCCGTGATGCTCGATGGGATGCACCTTCGACGGCTCGGTAAAGACCTGTCGTTCGCCATCGCGCACAACGGCGTCGTCTTCCCATGACGACTCCCATAGCTTGTAGCAAACGTCCAGATATTCTTCGGCGAGCGCATAGCGTTCGTCGTGATTCGCCTGGCTCGGCAAACCGACATTGCGCGCTGCGCTATCCAGATACGACGTCACGATGTTCCAGCCCACGCGCCCGTTGGTCAGATGATCGAGCGTCGACATGCGCCGCGCAAACGGATATGGGTGCTCGTACGAAAGCGAGCACGTCACGCCAAAGCCGAGATGCTGGGTGACATTCGCCATCGCCGAAACGAGCAGGATCGGATCGTTGACGGGCACCTGCGCCGCCTGACGGATCGCCGCTTCGCCGTTGCCCTTGAAGACATCGTAAATGCCGAGCACATCCGCGATGAACAGGCCATCGAACTTGCCGCGCTCGAGCAGCTTCGCAAGATCGGTCCAGTAATCGAGGTGCTTGTATCGCCACGATGTGTCACGCGGATGCGCCCACAAGCCCGGCGACTGATGCCCAACGCAATTCATGTCGAACGCGTTTAGACGGATCTGTCTGGCCATAATCGGATCCAGTTAGGTTGATGCAAAAAGGAAGCGGCGAGCGCGCTAAATCGCGCCGTGACGCGGCGGCAGCACGTCGTTCAGAAAGTAGTTGCCGACGGCGATGTATTTCCAGCGCACCGGATCATGCAGCGTATGCGTGCGGGCATTGCGCCAGTGGCGGTCGAGGTTGTGCTCGCTCAACGTGGACTGCGTGCCCGCCAGTTCGATCAGACGCGTCGAGGCCTGCAACGCTATTCCGTTGTGGCAGCACGCGCCTGCGCCACCGCAATCGATGCAGCAGCAACAGTCTGCTCATTCGACTCCTGAGCCGCGAGGTCCACCTTGCGTCCTGCGCGCTCAACCAGCGCGTCCGCGGCATTGAGTTGCAACGCGAGCTTGCCGAACAATTCGATCGTCAGCGGATCGTCGCTTGCGCGTTCCACGCCGCTGTCGATCCACGGACGCGACCGCTCGCGAACGAAGCGCCGTGCATCGGCGAACGCGGCGCGCGCAATGCCGAGATCCACCGCCGCATGAATCAATTGACCGACCGGCCCTACCGTCGTGGGCTTCGCATTGAACGCCGCGCTATACGGCACGACGGCGGCGGCTTCCACATAAACGTTATCGAGCGTGGTCGTGCCGCTACCCGTGGTCCGCTGACCAAATCCCGACCAGTCATCCACCACGGACAAGCCCGGCGTCTGTGCGCTCGCAAACGCCACATGCAGCGTATTGTCGGAAGCCTTCGCGACAATGGGAATCCACTGCGCAAACAGCGCACCCGTCGAATAGAACTTCGTCCCGTTGATGCGAAAGCCGTTGCCATCCGGTGTCAACGTGGTGCGGTAATCAGCGACGGTTCGGGTGCCGCGCTCAGACAGCGCATTGCCGAATCGTTCGCCCGCAAGCGCCCGTTCGAAGTAAAACGCCTGCTGTTCGCGCGTGCCGTTAACCCGCAACACGTCCAGCATATAGAAGTGATTTTGCGGAATCTGGCCTATTGCAGGATCGGCTTCGGAGATGATTGCGGTTACCTCGGCCAGCGTCGCAAACGACACCTGCGGTCCACCGAATTCGCGTGGCACAGCAATGCCCCAAAGACCGCTCGACGAGTAGGCTTCGATTTCCGCATGCGGCAAGCGGCGCTCACGGTCGCGCTGCGACGCTTCGCGGGCGAAGTCGCGCGCTAACTGGCGCGCGACGTGCAGCGCTTCTTCGTCGTTGGCAATCCGCCTTGCTTCGCTACGCGCCGCCGGTTCTGTCAAAGCATTCATAGCATCAGTTCCACGCATGCCGGGCCGGTTTGACGCCGTTCAGATAGTAGTTGCCGACAAGGTGATATTTCCAGCGCACCGGATCATGCAAGGTATGCGTGCGCGCATTGCGCCAGTGGCGATCCAGATTGTGTTCGCTCAAGGTGGACTGCGTGCCTGCAAGCTCGAACAGCTTTTCGCTCGCCAGTAGTGCGATTTCCGTGGTCAGGACTTTGGCCTCGCCGACTGCGACGGAAGCTAGCGCCACATCGTCCTCGCTGGTGTCGCCCTTGGCGGCGATCGCGTCGAGTGTCCGTGCGGCGCGTTCCAGCAGCGCCTCGGCGGCGTGCAGCTGAATATGCAGGTGGCCGATTTCACGCACCGTCAGCGGATCGTCGCCGGCGCGCTCGACATTGCTATCGATCCACGGCCGCGAGCGCGTGCGCACGAACGTCAGCGTGTCGTTCACCGCGGCCTGTGCGATGCCCGCGTCGATCGCCGCCTGAATGATCTGCGAAACCGGTCCGTTCAAGGTGGGGAAATCGGACACGCGATGCGCAGGGAACACATGCGACGCAGGCACGCGCACGCCCTCGAGCACGACCGTACCGCTCGCCGTGGTGCGTTGCCCAAAGCCCGACCAGTCGTCGATCACATTCAGACCCGGCGTGCCCTTCGGTATATACGCGAGCCAGCCTTTACGCTCGTCATCGAGGCCCAGCACCGGCACGAAGTGCGCAAACAACGCCCCCGTCGAGTAGAACTTGGTGCCGTCGACCACGTAGTCGTCACCGTCACGCCGCACGCGCGTCTTCAGATCCAGTACGTGTTTCGTGCCCTTTTCCGAAAAGCCGTTACCGAAGCGCTTGCCGCTCACTATCTGCGCAAAGAAATAGCGCTTCTGTTCTTCCGTCCCTGTCAGCGAAATGACATCCACCAGACCGAAGTGGTTTTGCGGCAACTGTCCGAGCGACGGATCTGCTGCTGCAACGATCTTGATCACTTCCGTCAGCGTCACGAAGGACACGCCCGCGCCGCCATACGCCTTCGGCACGGTGATCGCCCACAGGCCCGATTGCGAAAACCATTCAATTTCCTCGTGCGGCAAGCGGCGTTCGCGATCACGCTGAGCGGCGTCCCTGGCGAGACGCACAGCCAGTTCATGGGCGACGGCAATCGCCTCGGCGTCATCCGCAATGACACGCGCGGCATGTTGATGCACACCGCTTGCCTGCGACGCGTTCGCTTCGTTCGCTTCATGTACCTCGGCCATACGAATCTCCGCTTGAGTGACTGATTACACAATCTATCAGCGGGTACGACGCGCGCAAACTGAACGTTTATGAAATGAATATTCCTTCGGATGGCAAACGAATTTTTCCGCCTTCGCAGATAAGCACTTCGCAGCCGACCTGATAAAGATAGTCCGATTCGATAGTTTCATGCGCGATGCGTTGTTGATTAGAGTCATCGCAGGATGGACCTTCTTGCCTCTTCAAACCGGACACCATGAAACGCCCTCTGCCCACTCTGCCCAGTCTGTTCTCGCTGCTGGCCGCAACCGCTTTCACACTTGCCGGAGGCCTCTTCTCTTTAGCGCACGCGCAAGGCGAAACGCCCGCAGCGGCGTCCACGGGCGATAACGCCGCGCCGGTGCCCTCGCTCAAGGGCAAGCGCATCGGCATTACTGTGGCAGGCACGGATCATTACTGGGATCTGAAAGCCTACCAGGGCGCCGTGGATGAAGTAAAACGCCTCGGCGGCACACCGATCGCGCTCGACGCGGGCCGCAACGACAACCGCCAGATTGCGCAGATCCAGACGCTGATCGCGCAGAAGCCCGATGCCATCATCGAACAATTGGGCACTGCAACAGTACTGGAGCCGTGGTTGCAGAAAATACGCCAGGCCAACATCCCGCTGTTCACAATCGACACAGCATCTCCGTCGAGCATCAACGACACGACTTCGGATAACTTCTTCATCGGCGAACAGCTTGCGCTGAAGCTCGTCAACGACATTCACGGCGAGGGCAACATCCTCGTATTCAATGGTTTTTACGGCGTGCCGGTTTGCGCAATCCGCTACGACCAGTTGAAAGCCGTGCTGAAGTACTACCCGAAAGTGCACATCATCCAGCCCGAGTTGCGCGATGTAATCCCGAACACGGTGCAAAGCGCGTATGCGCAAGTGAGCCAGTTGCTCGCGAAGTATCCGAAGGGGCAGATTGCCGCGATCTGGTCGGCATGGGACGTGCCGCAGGTCGGCGCCACCCAGGCCGTGGATGCCGCGCATCGAAATGAAATCAGAACCTACGCCGTGGATGGCAGCCCGGACGTCGTGGCGCTCGTCAAGGACCCGAAGTCGAGCGCAGGCGCCGTGGTCGCACAGCAACCGGCGTTGATCGGCAAGACGGCCGTGGACAACGTCGCGCGCTACCTCGCGGGCGACCGCACCTTGCCGCCCTACACTTACGTGCCGTCTATTCTCGTCACCAAGGACAACGCCGGCAACGTCCAGCAAACCCTGGGACAACTCGGCTCGAAATGAATCCAAAGGCGCATCCTTCCGCGCTTGTGCTGCGCGACGTCGTCAAACATTTCGACGGCGTGCCCGCGCTGCGCGGCGCGTCGCTCGACGTGGCGCGCGGCAGCGTACACGGTCTGATCGGCCAGAACGGCGCGGGCAAATCGACGCTGATCAAGATTCTCGCCGGCATTCACGCAGCGGATTCAGGCACGATCAGCGTCGACGGCATCGAACAACCGCTCGATGCGTCCGCTCACACGCATGGGTCCGGCATTGGCTTCATCCATCAGGAACGCATGTTGCCGGCCACCTTCACGGTCGCGGAAGCGCTCTGGCTAGGCGACGAACGCAGCTTCGGTCCACGCGCGGCGGGGCCGTTTCGTCTACTGGATGTGCGCCGCATGCAGCGCGATGCGCGTGACGCGTTGCAGACACACTTCGGTGTCGACTTGCCGCCCAACCGGCTGATAGGCGATCTCAGCGTCGCTGAACAGCAGATCGTGCAGATCACGCGCGAACTGATTCGCGAGCCGCGCATTCTCGTCTTCGACGAACCGACCGCGGCGCTGGTGAGCCGCGAAGTGGACCGCTTGCTGCAGACCATCGATCGTCTGCGGCAACGCGGCCTGACCATCCTTTACGTGTCGCACTACCTCAACGAAATCGCGGCTGTCTGCGATCGCGTGACCGTGCTGCGCGACGGCGCGGACGTCGCTCATGTCGATGCACGCACCACCTCTACGGAGTCGCTCGTCACGGCAATGATCGGCGCGCAGCCGCAAACGCGTATGCCCCAGTCGGCGCGCACACCTGGCGAAACCGTGTTGAGCGTACGCAAATTGAGCGCGCAAAACCGCTTCGACGACGTCTCGTTCGATGTGCGGCGCGGCGAGATTATCGGCGTGACCGGTTTACTCGGCTCCGGCGGCAAGCAGGTGATCCGCAGTCTGTTCGGGCTTGAACGCGGCGTCGAGGGCGTGATCGAAATCGACGGCAAGCCGGTACGTTTGCGACGTCCGCAGGACGCCGTGCGCCGACGCATTGCCTTCGTTCCGGAAGACCGGCGCGCGCATGGCGTTGCGCCCGCGCTTTCCGTGCGCGAGAACACGACGCTTGCCAGTCTCGCGCGCTTCAGTCGTTTCGGGCTGCTGAAGCAACGCAGCGAGACCCTCGCCGTGCAAGGTCTGATCGAGGATCTGGCCGTGCGCACGCCGGGCACGGAAGCGCCGGTGCGGCATCTGTCCGGAGGCAACCAGCAGAAAGTCGCGCTCGCGAAGTGGCTGAGCCGCGCGTCGTCGGTGTATCTGCTCGATGAGCCTACAGTCGGCGTCGACATCGGCGCGAAGACGGAGATCTATCGTCTGCTGGACCGGCTTGCGCGGGACGGTGCTGCCGTAGTGCTGTTCTCCAGCGATCTGATCGAACTGCTCGGCATGACCGACCGCGTGCTGGTGATGGCGCGTGGCCGGATCGTACGCGAACTCGTCTCACGCGAAGCCGATAGCCAGGACGTACTCGCATGGGCAACCGGTGCACGCGGCGCGTCATCGCAACAGGAGGTTGCCGCATGAGCAAGGTTCTCGAAAACGCGCCACGTAGCGGCAAATTCGAAATACCCGAGCGCTTCTTCGGCGCGCAATGGTGGCTGCGCAGCGGTGCGGCGCTCGCCTTTGCCGCAGTGTTCGTCGGCTTTGCCATCAGTTCGCCGCTCTTTTTCAGCCTCGCCAATCTGGCCAACGTCGTGCAGCAATCCGCGGTAGTTGGAATACTCGGCTTTGGGTTGACGATTGTGCTGATAGGCGGCGGTGCCGATCCGATCAGAGGCGGCCTTGATCTGTCCGTCGCGGCCAATCTCGGGCTGAGTGCGGCGGTGTACGCGGTGACGCTGCGCGACGGCTTTTCGCCTTTGAGCGCTTTCGCGCTGACGCTGGCAGCGGGCGCCGCAGTCGGTGCGCTCAACGCGTTCGCCGTGATCGTACTGCGCATCTTCCCGTTGCTTGCCACACTGACGACGATGAATCTCTGCGCCGGATTCGAACTGGTGCTCACGCAGAATACGTCGGTGCCTGCAAGCGGAGCATTGCCCGGCTTCCTGCTCGACAATGGCGCGCTTGGCGTGCCCCATCTTGCGTATGCATTGCTGCTCGTTGCCGCGCTCTTCACCGCGCTGATTCACTACACGCCGTTCGGATTGCGCTTGCGCGCGGTCGGCGCTCATCGCGACGCCGCGCAGGCAGCGGGCGTTCGAACTCATCGCTACATTGCGGCCAGTTACGTGTTGAGCGGCGTGGCGGCTGCGTTGGCGGCACTGGCTTCCACCGCGCTAGTCAGCGGCAGTTCACCGGGCGCGGGAGAAAATCTGCTGGCGACCGTCGCGGCGGCATTGCTCGGCTTCGTGTTTTCGCGGCGTCTCGTGCCGACCATTCCGGGCACGCTGCTCGCCGTGCTTTTTATCGGCGTGATCAGCAACGGCTTTCAACTCGACAATGTATCGAGCTATTGGGTCAACGGAGTGGAAGGCGTGTTGATTCTGTTTGTGGTCGCCACCACTGCTCTTGTGCGCCGCCGTCATGCGGGGAGTCATGCCCATGATTGAAACCATCGGACGCTTTCAGCGCTTCGCGCTAGTCGGCGCATTGATCGCCGTGATCGTTTTCTTTGCGGTTTTTGCGCCCGGTTTTGCGCGGGCCGGCAATCTCGCCGACGTTCTTCTCAACAACTTCGCATTGCTCGCTATCGCCTCGCTTGGCATGACGCTCGCATTGTCCCTGGGTGCGATCGATCTGTCGCTCGGCACGTCTATCGACGTCGCCAGTCTCGCGTTCGTGCTGTTGAGCGCACATCATGTGGGCGTGTTGCCGGCGGCATTGGGCGGTCTCGCCGCCGCATTCGTAATTGGCGCGTTCAACGGCGTATTGATCGGCAGACTCGGCATCGCGCCGTTTCTCGCGACGCTCGGCACGTTGTTCATCGGACAAACCGTGCAACAACTCGCGACCGATGGCGGACAGCCCGTGTATCTGTTGAATATGGCGTTGCCGCCGCTATTCAGTGCGCTCGCGCATGGCGCCGTAGCCGGCCTCCCGGTGCCGTTATGGATCGTCGCTGCATTGGCGCTTATCGTACACGTCACGCTTTCGCGCTCCGCGTTCGGCAGGGCGATCACGGCGCTTGGCGCGCAACCTGGCGTTGCGCGCTATTCGGGGCTGCCGGTGGCGACGATCACGGCAGTGACTTTTATCGCCAGCGCGTTGATTTATGGCGTCGTGGGACTGCTGCTTTCGTCCACCGTCAAAGCGTACGTTCCGCAGGCCGGCAACGGTTATCTGCTCAATGCGATCGGTGCGACGTTTATCGGCACCACGTTGTCGCCGACGCGCCGTCCTGGCGTCGTCGGCACCTTGCTTGGCGTGCTGCTGCTCAGTCTGGTCGCAAACGGACTGTTGCTGATCGGCTGGAATTTCTACTGGCAACAAGTGGCGACCGGCGCATTGATCTTCGCCGTGCTGGCCGTCAGCTTCGCTCAACGCCGAACCCGTTATGCGTGAGATTCCGCGCCACGTCCCACGCTAAACGTAAATGCCAACGCGCCGACCAGCAGCACACCCTTGATGAAATCCTGCATGTAGTACGGCGCGTTGAGCATCGTCAAGCCGTTCAACAACACACCGACGAACACCGCGCCGACGACCGTGCCGAACACGTTCGGCCGCTTGGCGCCCCACACCGCGTATCCGACCAGCGATGCCGCGACGGCATCGAGCAGCATCGAATGGCCCGCGCTGACATCGCCACGGCCGACGCGCGCGGCAATCAGCACGCCGCCCAGCGAAGCAATCGCGCCCGACACGACATACGCGGCAATCCGGTAGCGCGCAGTCGGTGCACCAGCGAGACGCGCCGCCGTCTCGTTGCCGCCGATTGCGTAAATGACGCGGCCCCAGCGCGTGCTTTCCATCAGCACGCAAGCCACCACCGTCAACACGGCAAGCACGATCACCGGCAGCGGCACGACGTCGAATAGACGCAGACGTCCGAGCGCCAGGAACGCATCGGGGAATACGCCGGTCGTTTCCGTGCCGTCGGGCAGGATCGTACCCGTGGCGAGCGAACGGCCACCTGTGGGTATCAATTGCAAGCCGGCGAGCAGAAATAGCGTGCCGAGCGTGGCAAGCTGATCCGGCACGCGCAGGCGCGTAATCAACAGGCCGTTGAAGAGACCGGCCAGCACGCCGAGGACAAGGCACGCGGCGACCGCCGCGAGCGTATTGCCGTGCCAGACGATCAACACATAGCTCGCCGCCATCTGCGCCGATGCGGCCACGCTGCCCACCGACAGATCGAAACCGCCCGCCGCAAGCGTCACGGTCACGCCGATTCCGAGCAGCGCCACAATCGACACCGACTGCAAAATGCTGAACAGGTTGTCGATATTCAGAAACGCCGGCTGGTTGAGCGCAAAGACGACGATCAGTAGCGCGAGCACGAGGAGCATACCGGTTCGTTCGAGGTGGCCTCGCAGGCTGCGCAATGCGCCGCCTTTGCGTGCGACCGCGGTTCGTGCCGCATGAGCGTTTTGATCGACGGCCTCGGATGCAATCGAAGAGCTGGTTTTCATGAGTGAGCGTGGAGATTGAGGTCGGAATGGGCGGCAGGCTCGAGCGTGGCCCGATCGAAACGGACGACGCGATCGGCGATCTCGAGCGCCTCCTCGAGATCGCTGACGAAAACGAGCGTGGCGCGTTGGCCGGCGTGACGCCGCAACGTGTCGACGATATCGGCGCGTGCGCCCGCATCGACGCCCTGAAACGGTTCGTCGAGCAGCAGCAAACGCGCGGGTTGCGCATGCCAGCGCGCGAGCACGACCTTCTGCTGATTGCCGCCTGATAGACGCGTGAGCCGGTCATCCGGACCCGTGCAGCGAATCCCGAAGTTGTCGATTGCGTCGGCCGCCGCGCGCTGTTCGCGGCCGCGATTGACCACGCCCCGCCTGAACCAGCGCGTGAGAAACGGAAAGCTGAGCGTGCCCGCGATCGACGCGAACGGTACGCTGTCCGGAAACAGCGACGTACGCCAACGGTCTTCGCCCGCGAGGAAGACACCGGCGCGGATTGCGTCGGCAGGTGAGCGCGGACGCCACGGCTTGCCGTCGAGCGTCATCGTGCCGGACGCTGTGCGGATCGCGCCGAAAATGGCCCGTGCAAAACGCGACTTGCCCCCGCCGACCGGCCCGGCGATCGCGACGATTTCGCCTTGCTGCACGTCGAGATCGAAAGAGACGCTGCCGGGCGTCAATTGCAGATCGCGCACGCTGAAGCAGGGCTTCTGAGCGGAGAGAGCAGCATGAGTGGAGACGGCCGCGTTGCGATCGCTGCGCAGTTTGCGGCCGATCATCGTTTCCACTGCGGCGTTGAAATCGATCGGCGCGCGTAAGTCGGAGACGATGCGGCCGTCGCGCACAATTGTCACGCGCTGCGCAATACGACGCAGGTCGCCGAGCCGATGCGATACCAGCAGAATCGCAACACCTTCATCGCGCAAGCGCTCGAGCAACGCAAAGAGACGCTCGGCCTCCGGCTCGGAAAGACTGGCCGTGGGTTCATCGAGGATCAGCAGCGCCGGTCGCGTAGCCAAAGCACGCGCCAGCGTCACGAGCTGCTGCGCGGCGAGCGACAGCGACGCCAAGGGTGCAGCCAGATCGGCGTCCAGCCCTACCCGCGCGGCCAACGGCGCCGCGTCGCGAATGCGCGCTGCCGGCGGCGCGCGCCACGGCGAGGCCGGATCGCACAGGCGGTCGAGCAACAGGTTGTCCGCTATGGAAAGCGCCGGCACCACAGCTTCCGCAATGGACTGGTGCACGGTCGCAATGCCGAGCTGTTTCGCGTGATGCGGCGACGCGGGCTGGAACGGCTCGCCACGCAAGCTCAGATTGCCGCCGTCCGGGCGATAAACGCCACTCAAGATTTTGACGAGTGTGGATTTGCCCGCGCCGTTGGCGCCCATCAGCGCGACGACTTCACCGGCGCTGATCGAGAAGTCGACGGAATCGAGCGCCAGCGTGGGGCCGAAGCGTTTCGAGACGGCGGCGACGGTCAGAATGGGAGCGGCCATCGAAGAGCGCGCAGCGTAACTGCGCTCGTAGCGAATGACCGACCATCGTAGCTAGCGGATATCAGCCGGCCAACGAAGCGTTGCTCATATCGATAGTGTGACCGCTTTCTCTTCCCGGGCCCGATATCGGCCCGGAGACCGAACGGCAATCAACGGGCGACTAGCCTCCACCCAAATGCCAAACGCGCATAACCTTCGATGAATCGCTTATTGGAGCAACGCGCGCTCTTCTTTCTATACTCGATTCCGGTCAGCACTCACCAACGACGAGTGCCAAAACTCACACGCGGATATCGAACCATGAGCCTACGTCCTTTGCATGACCGCCTGATCGTCAAGCGTCTCGACCAGGAAACCAAAACCGCTTCGGGCATCGTGATTCCTGAAAGCGCTGCCGAAAAACCCGATCAGGGCGAAGTTATCGCCATTGGTCCGGGCAAGCGCGATAGCGACGGCAAGCGCGTCGAACCTGACCTCAAGGTCGGCGAGCGCGTGCTGTTCGGCAAATATGCGGGACAGTCGGTCAAAGTCGACGGCAACGAACTGCTCGTGCTGCGCGAAGAAGATGTTGTGGCAGTGGTCACTCAATAACGAACGGAGCGTCAAATCATGGCAGCAAAAGAAATCATCTTCAGCGACGTCGCCCGCTCGAAACTCGTCGAAGGCGTCAACATTCTGGCCAACGCGGTCAAGGTCACGCTCGGTCCGAAGGGCCGCAATGTTGTGCTCGAACGCAGCTTCGGTTCGCCCATCGTGACCAAGGACGGCGTCTCGGTCGCCAAGGAAATCGAATTACCGGACCGCGTGCAGAACATCGGCGCGCAGCTCGTGAAGGAAGTCGCCTCGCGCACCAGCGACGCCGCCGGCGACGGCACCACCACCGCGACCGTGCTCGCGCAAGCCATCGTGCGTGAAGGACAGAAGTATGTGGCGGCGGGCCTCAATCCGCTGGACCTGAAGCGCGGCATCGACAAGGCCGTGATCGCCGCGATCGACGAGCTCAAGAAGATCAGCAGGCCGACCACGACCAGCAAGGAAATCGCTCAGGTCGCGACGATCTCGGCCAACGGCGAAGAGTCGATCGGCCAGCGGATTGCCGAAGCGATCGACCGTGTCGGCAAGGAAGGCGTGATCACCGTGGAAGACGGCAAGTCGCTCGACGATGAGCTCGACGTGGTGGAAGGTCTGCAATTCGATCGTGGCTACCTGTCGCCGTATTTCATCAACGATCAGGACAAACAGGTGGCCGTGCTCGATAACCCGTTCGTGCTGCTGCACGACAAGAAGGTGTCGAACATCCGCGATCTGCTGCCGGTTCTGGAACAGGTCGCGAAAGCCGGCCGGCCGCTTCTGATCATCGCGGAAGATGTCGAAGGCGAAGCGCTGGCTACGCTGGTGGTCAACAACATTCGCGGCATTCTGAAGACGGTTGCTGTGAAGGCGCCAGGCTTCGGCGATCGCCGCAAGGCGCTGCTCGAAGACATCGCGATTCTGACCGGCGGCCAGGTGATCGCCGAAGAAACGGGACTGTCGCTCGAAAAAGCGACGCTCGCGGAACTCGGTCAGGCCAAGCGGATCGAGGTCGGCAAGGAAAACACCACCGTCATCGACGGCGCGGGCGACAGCAAGAACATCGAAGCACGCGTGAAGCAGATTCGCACGCAGATCGAGGAAGCCAGTTCGGACTACGATCGCGAGAAACTGCAGGAACGGGTCGCGAAACTGGCGGGCGGCGTGGCCGTCATCAAGGTCGGCGGCGCGACCGAGATCGAGGTCAAGGAAAAGAAAGACCGTGTCGACGACGCGCTGCATGCAACGCGTGCCGCTGTCGAGGAAGGCATCGTGCCGGGCGGCGGCGTCGCGCTGATTCGCGTGAAGCAGGCTATCAGTGCGCTCAAGGGCGTGAATGCCGATCAGGATGCGGGCATCAAGATCGTGCTGCGCGCGCTAGAAGAACCGCTGCGGCAGATCGTGACGAATGCCGGCGAAGAGGCCAGCGTGGTCGTCGCGAAAGTGGCGGAAGGCACGGGCAATTTCGGCTACAACGCGCAGACCGGCGAGTACGGCGACCTGGTGGAATCGGGCGTGCTCGATCCGACCAAGGTGACGCGCACGGCGTTGCAAAACGCGGCATCGGTCGCGGGTCTGCTGCTCACCACCGACGCCACCGTCCATGAAGCGCCGAAGGATGCGCCGGCAGCGGGACAGCCGGGCGGTCCCGGCGCGGGCGGGCCGGGACTCGATTTCTAAGTACCCGTACCGTCTGCCGCAAGGCATCGCGCGCTTGCACTGCGCGCGGTTAAACGCAAGGGACACGGGCCGGTATTCGCTTTGTCGCGAGCCGGCCTGTGTCTGTTCTGCTCTCGCCTGCTCTCCGCTCACGGCCCGCAGCCGATGCGCAAACTCATCGCATCAACGCACCGCCACGCCGTGTTGTTCATCGCGCACCGTACCGCTTTCGGTTTCGGTTTCCGTTTCCGTTTCCGTTGCCGCATCGATGCGCGTGGCGTGAGCCCGCCGTTCCCGCAACAACATGCGAGACGCAATCCATTGCAGCGCGGAGCACAAAACCAGATACACGATCCCGACGAATACGAAAATCTGCGCGGGATAAATCATCAGACGGCTGTTGACCTGATTGGCGAGAAACGTGAATTCCGGCACGCCGACGATATACGCGAGCGACGTGTCCTTGACGAGCGACACCCACTGATTCACGAATGACGGCAGCATGATGCGCACAGCCTGCGGCAGCACCACATGACGCAATGCCTGCCAGCGCGTGAGCCCGAGCGACAGCGCCGCCTGCTGCTGGCCCGCGCCGACCGACACGATCCCCGCATGCACCGCATGCGACAGATACGCGCCGCCGATCAGCGACAGCGCGCAGACCACCGCGACGAGGCCCGGCACGTCGATATGCAGCAGCATCGGCATCAGGAAGAAGGTCCAGAAGATCAGCATCAGCACCGGAATTGCGCGGAAAAACGCGACGATTCCGAGCAGCACCACGTATGCGCCGCCGCGTGTCAGCGCGAGCGCCACGCCGCCCGCCAACCCCACGACGGCGGACAGCAACGCCGACACCACCGAGAGCACGACCGTCAGCGCCGCGCCGCCCAGCGGCCCGTTGGGAAACGCACCGAGCAGCAGATAGCGCAGCGTCGGCAGCCACTCGAGCGCGGTCATGCTCGCCCCCGTTGCAGCGCGCGTACGCCCGTGTGCTGCCAGATCACGAGAGCCATTTCGATCAGCGCGATGGTGCCGACATACAGCACGGTCGCCGTGCCGAACGCCTGAAAAGTCCGGAAGCTTTCCGTGTCGACCTGGCGAGACGCATAAGACAACTCGGCGACGCCGATCGCCATCGTCAGCGACGAGTTCTTCACGATATTCATGTATTGCCCCGCGAGCGGCGGCGTGGCGATCCGCACCGCTTGCGGCAGCACCACGTGCCGCAAGGTCGCGTAACGCGTCATGCCCAATGCCGCGCTCGCCTGATATTGCGCGATGCCCACGCCGCGGATTCCGGCGCGAAACTCCTCGGCGATAAAGGCCGTGCTGTAGCACGTCAGCCCGAGCCAGCCGGCGAACAGTTCGAAGCTCGGCCAGTGCAGCGCAAACGGCCCGGCGCTCAGGACATGCGGCGTGTTCAGCCACGTCATCCACGCGGAAGGCAGCAGCGTGGCCGCGCCGAAGTACCAGAACAGCAATTGGACCAGCAACGGAGAATTGCGAAACACGAGTACGTAGAGCTTCGCCGCCGTGGCGACCGCACGATGTTGCGCGATGCGGGCCATTGCCAGCCCGAATCCAAGCAACGTCGCGCACACGCTCACGCACGCCGACAGGATCAGCGTGATCAGAAAGCCGTGGGCGAGCCAGCCGAGATAGCGCGGGTCCAGCCAGAAGTTCATCAAATGCATTTGGAGAAAACGCGGTCCTGTATCAGCAAGAAGGCCCGGTCACGCGTTTCGTGACCGGGCCATGTCGAGACGGCTGTCAAGCGACGGGCGTTCAGCTCTTCTGCGGATCGCCGATCCTGAACAGACGCGGCAGCGGCGCGGCGCTCTTCGGGCCGAACCAGGTATCGTAGATCGTGCCGGCCGTGCCCTTGGCTTCGAGATCCTTCAGCGTGTCGTTGACGACATTCAGCAGGCGCGTCTCGCCCTTCGGCACGCCCACGCCTTCGTAGTCGTTGGAGATCGTGAACGGCGGGATCTCGTAGTTCGCCTTGTCCGGTACCTTCGCCAGCAACGCGACGAGCTTCGGTCCGTCCTGCGTGATCGCCTGCACGTTGCCCGTGCGAAGCGCGGCGAATGCGAACGGCGTGTCGTCGTAAGCGATGATCGTCGCGCTCGGGAATTGCGCTCGCACCTGCTGCTCATTGGTCGTGCCTTTGTCGGCGCCGATCCGCAAACCGTTCAACTGCTGCGGCGAAGTAAGCGTGCCCTTCTTCGCGATGAATTGCGTGCCCGACGCAAAATACGGAATGCTGAAATCCACTTCCTTCTTGCGGTCGTCGGTAATCGTAAAGTTGGCGAACACGAGATCCACCTTGCCCGACTTCAGGAACGCGATGCGGTTCGCCGGATTGGTCGGCTGGATCTCGAGCTTGACGCCGAGGCGCGTGGCGAGCGCCCGCGCATAATCGACGTCGAGCCCGACGATCTGATTGCTCTTCGGATCGACGAAGCCGAACGGCGGATTGCTGTCGAACGCGGCCACGCGCAATACGCCCGCCTTCTTGATGTCGTCGAGGCGATCCGCGTGCGCGGCAGCGGACATGACAAGCAGACTTCCGGCGATCACTGCGCCAAGCACTCTGAGATTCATAGCGGTGGTTTCCTGTTGTTTTGATGGGCCGCGCGCGAGGTCGAATAGCGCGTGCCTTAGCGTGAGAAGTGGACTCTAGCAACGCTTGCGGACAGCACAAACCAAGCAATTTTCAGGTGCTAAGCAGCGTTTCTGATAATGGGTGGGGCGCGGCGGGGTCCCTGGTTCGCGCCCGTCGAGTACCAGCACGCGGTCGGACAGACGCATCACGAGATCGAGCTTGTGCTCGATCAGCAAAATGGTGAGTCCGTCGCGTTTCTTCGCTCGACGCGCTTCGCCATGCCGGACTCGACGATACACAGATTCTCGATCTGAGCCACGCGATCGCGATCTTCGCGTGGGCAAACCGGCTGATGCTGAGTTTGGGGGAGCCGGTGTTTCCCGCGTAGAAAGGCTAGACTTCGCGCGTGTAAGGGCGCAAATCAACAAGTACAGCTTCCTTGCACGTTAGCCGGATATCAAGGCCAATGTTTGGTGTGAGGTCAAGCTGAATCAAGCCTTCCGGCGTTTCAGCAAGCGTCATTTCCGTAATCGTTGCTTCTTCTACCATACCGTTCACGTCGATATCCGACGCTCGAATATCCAGAAAGTCTAGTGTGGCGATGTAATCGGGTTTCCCTGGGACGGGCGGCGCACCATACCGGTTGTGAAGCACTTCCAGCCGAAGGTCTAGCATCTCGCGCGTGCGATTCCCCGGCAAAGGAAGACCGCTGACGCCTTCGTGCGTTCGCCGGATTCTCTGCAAACAGAATGAGCGTATAGCTGAATCGTGGAAAGACGAATATCCACCAAGAACCAATTCAAGCCGTTCACCATCCCTGGCAAGATGCCAACCCCATGTCCTGTTTGCCTTGCTCATGACAGTCCTCTATTCGGCGCGCGCCTAGTCAAAGTTGATTGGTGACATTGGAAGATGACTATTGTCCCGCACGCCGTCTGAAAAATTATGTCCGTGCGGGTCGCCGTGGCTTCCATGATATTGAGCCGAAAGATTGCCGTCTGAATCGAAATAATCGACGTCCTGTCCGTTGGGGTTGATTGCAAAGCCCCCAGGCTCGTTCCCTGTCATACGGACGCCCCGCGCCGCGACTTCTTCCTCATCGCCGTCCAGGATATCGGGCTGATAATCGAACGGCTGCGCATCGCCCAGCGGCGCAGCGGTTTCCGTGAGATCGCTCGCGGCGTCGGCCAGTGACGAAGGGGCCGCGTTCGCATTGCGGGCTGGACCCGCATTAATCCGGTCCTCCATGTCGTTATAGCGGTCAATATAAGCCGTCGCCGCATCGTAGGACATTCCGCAATCGTTCATTAACGAACTGCGGAAGCTGGGGAGCCCCTGGGGCGCGGGCGGCGGATTGCCACCCAAGCCGCCTGTGCGCGATTGCTCGGCAATGAGAACAACACTCTCGCCGCGGATCATGGACTGCAATGTCTCTATGACCTCGAGGTCAGCGCCATTCTTTGCCAGCCGCTCGTGCCAATAGAAATTCGTCCCGAGAAAAGCGCGGACCCGCCCAACAAGAGCGGCATCTTTAGCCCATATATCGGCGTATGCACGTTGGGAGAACTTCTTGCCTTCTTCAACCGCCTGTTTTTGCTCTGTAGAGAGAAAGATGCGCCCGCTCGCGTAGGCATCCTTACTGTACATCACCCAGCGTTGAAACGAATCTGTCTTCAGTTCGGTTCCACCCATCGCCAGCCTCGTCGCTTATGACGGCGTAACGCTAGCAGATTGCCGGAGACCTATGTTTTTGGGATATTCGCCGATTTTTTTGCGGAGGGATCGGTCTGTCGGCACGCGCGCATCGGCGACAAACCCGACCGTCGCGGGTCGGCCTTCATGCCGGCGTCGACAGACAGATAGCCGTTTGCGTGACTAACTAAATGCTCGGGTCATCCAAAGGGTGCTCGTGGGCGACGGCTCGGCCATTGCCGACAACCTAGCCGACCGACGTCACATATCCGCCATCGGGCGCGTCGTGCGGAAGGGACCAGCCGAAATAAACCTCTGCCTCGACGATCTTGCCGCCGCGGACGGTCAGCCGCTCCGTATTGCGGAATCGTCGACTGCCAAGAGTCGTTGCTTCGTAAACGACGAACACCTGTTCGCCATGAACAACGACATCGACGAACTGAAAGTCGGTAATCGTCTCGCTGTTCGGCCAACAACGCGTGAAGTAAGTGCTGCGATCCAGGCGGTTATCCAGAGGGCTAGTGAAATGGAAGTCAGCGCCGATCAGCGCCTCGATGGCGGCGCGGTCCTTACGTACGTAGGCGAGATAGCTCGCACGGGCGATGTCGGCAGGATCTTGCTGCATATACGTCGTCTCCATTGAATGTTTCAGGAAAGCGCCTCAACGGCCCGTTCCCGCAGGTGGACCTGCGGAAAACTCAGGTGCATCGCAGGCTCCTGGCCATTGTCGACCCGACCGGCGCCGCCTTCTTTGCCCCTCATGCGTCCACGATCACTTCAAACCCGCCGTAGATCAGCCGCTTGCCGTCGAACGGCATCGGATTCGTGTCAGGCTGCAGCCGTGGATCAGCCATCACCGCTTTCATGCCGTCGTCTCGTGCCTGACGCGAAGGCCAGACAACCCAGGAGAACACCACCGCCTCGTCATGCTGCCGTTTGACCGCCATCGGAAAAGACGTCAGCTTCCCTTCCGGGACGTCGTCTCCCCAGCACTCGACCACCTTCAATGCGCCGTGCTCCTTGAAGACGGCCGCTGCCGATTCGGCATGCTTCCTGTACGTTTCGCGATTGGCCGTGGGCACCGCGGCGACAAACCCATCTATGTAAGTCATGAACGATCTCCGGTTTGCGTAAGTCATGAATAAGGGCGCAAAAGCGACGTCGGGACCGCATTGCCGCAATCTTGCCGCCCTATACACACGACGAACCACGCTTGAGGAAATCGACAAAGCTCACGATAAATTTCGTCCGCGGGCGCGCGCACTGGAAGATCAGGACTGACTCGAGCCGCCGGCGACAGGCACCTGAATCCTCGCAACGGAAGCCCGCGAAATAATCAGACTAACAGCGGAAAGTGCGAGGAAGCCCAACGAGCTGCAGATGACACCCGCAAAACCGAACACTGGATAGACATGCCCCGCCACTGCCGAACCAAAGCCGATTCCGCAAAATACGAACGACGCAGTCAACGCTAATGCAGTCCCGCGCCGGTCCGGCACCATCTCGACGATCCGGCGCTGCTGGGAAGGCCACAGCAGATCCGTGGCGAATGCCCAGGCAGCAAGCGCAACGAAGAACCATTGCAGATGGGGTGGCGTCATCCAAAGCAACGCGAGGTCGACGGCGAGCAGCGCGAGCCCAGCGGTCAACATCGCTTCCGCGCTATAGCGCCTCGCGGCACGCGTCACGAAAAGGTTGCCTGCGACGCCGGCAACGCCCAGCACGACAAGCGCGGCCGATACAGCGCTGGAACCGGCATGGAACGTGTCGCGAACAATCGGCGCAATAAACGAGTACGTCGAATAGACGCCTGCCGCGATGAAAACACGACGAGAAACGCGCTGAGTGTCTCGGTACGGCTTA
>NZ_ABLD01000034.1 GCF_000172415.1 Paraburkholderia graminis C4D1M | reverse complement strand
CGAGTAAGAGCGGATTTTCACCGATTGCGGGTAGACGAAGATGCGCGGTTCAGAAGGACGTCCTTTGGAACATCCACGAGGACGGGGCCAGGGCGTCCCGATTTCGCCAGATAGAAGGCTTTCTTGAGGACATTCGGGAGTTCCGAGACCTCCCGCACCGTGAAATTGTGCTTGGTGACTGGCCGCGTAATACCAACCGCGTCACATTCCTGAAAAGCGTCTTCACCGATGACACTGGTCGGAACATTGGCTGCGATGATAACCAACGGGATCGAGTCGAAGTGCGCCGTGGCGATCCCTGTAACGGCATTGGTTACACCCGGCCCGGAAGTCACAAGTGCCACGCCCACCTCGCCAGTGGCTCTTGCGAAACCATCGGCCGCGTGCAGGGCACCCTGCTCGTGGCGCACCAGGATATGCTTCACGTGATCCTGCTTGCTCAAGGCATCGTAAATGGGGAGCGCGGCGCCACCGGGA
Organism: Paraburkholderia graminis C4D1M; assembly: GCF_000172415.1. Taxonomy (GTDB): domain Bacteria; phylum Pseudomonadota; class Gammaproteobacteria; order Burkholderiales; family Burkholderiaceae; genus Paraburkholderia; species Paraburkholderia graminis. The sequence continues at coordinate 46,430 of NZ_ABLD01000034.1, read as the reverse complement.
TATCCCCAAATATATTGGACAGCCTCTGCGCGCAGCGCCGCGACAATCATCTCCGCACCGAAAAGATCGACACCGCTGACAGCGGCGTTCTCGATGGTCTCCAACTCTTCCAGATTGTGGTTCATTGCAACGCCCTAATATTTCTTATCCTGCTAGTGAGCTGACTTTCGCGTTGGCGGCAAGTCGGTACAGACGCCTTCGTACAACTCGGCGGCCATCCCGATCGATTCGCCCAGCGTCGGATGCGGATGAATCGTCTTGCCGATATCCGTCGCATCCGCGCCCATTTCGACCGCGAGGCAAACTTCGCTGATCAGATCGCCCGCATTCGGACCGACGATGCCGCCGCCGATCACGCGATGCGTTTCCTCATCGAACAGCAGCTTCGTGAAGCCTTCGTCGCGGCCATTGGCGATCGCGCGGCCCGATGCGGCCCACGGGAACACGGCCTTGCCGTATTTGATGCCTTCGGCCTTCAACTGGCCTTCCGTCTTGCCCGCCCACGCCACTTCCGGATCGGTGTACGCCACCGACGGAATCTGCAGCGCGTCGAAGTACGCCTTCTCGCCGTGCGCGACTTCGGCGGCGACGTGCGCTTCGTGCACTGCCTTGTGCGCGAGCATCGGCTGACCGACGATATCGCCGATCGCGAAGATATGCGGCACATTCGTGCGCATCTGCTTGTCGACCTCGATGAAGCCGCGTTCCGTCACCGCGACACCGGCCTTGTCCGCGCTAATCTTCTTGCCGTTCGGCGTACGGCCGACCGCCACCAGCACGAGGTCATAGCGCTGCGCTTCGGCCGGGGCCTTTTCGCCTTCGAACGACACGTAGATACCGTCGTCTTTCGCTTCGGCCGCCGTGGTCTTCGTCTTCAGCATGACGTTGGCGAAACGCTTGCTGTTGTACTTTTCCCAGACCTTGACCAGATCGCGATCCGCGCCCGCCATCAGACCGTCGAGCATTTCGACCACGTCGATCTTCGCGCCGAGCGTTGCGTACACCGTCGCCATTTCCAGACCGATAATGCCGCCGCCGATCACCAGCATGCGCTGCGGAATCTGCCTCAGTTCAAGCGCGCCGGTCGAATCGACCACGCGCGGATCCTGCGGAATGAACGGCAGCTTCACCGCGTCCGAGCCCGCCGCGATGATCGCCTGCTTGAACTTGACGATCTTCCGGCCGCCGTCCACCTGCACTTCCATGTGATACGGATCGACGAACGAGGCCGTCCCCGTCACGACTTCGACCTTGCGCATCTTCGCCATGCCGGCGAGGCCGCCGGTGAGCTTTTTGACGACGCCCGACTTGAAGTCACGCAGCTTGTCCAGATCGATCTGCGGCTTGCCGAACGTGATGCCATGCGAGCCGAGCGCTTCGGCTTCGTCGATCACGAGCGCCGTGTGCAATAGCGCTTTCGACGGAATACAGCCGACGTTCAGGCACACGCCGCCGAGCGTCGAATAGCGTTCGACCAGCACCGTCTTCATGCCGAGATCGGCGGAGCGGAATGCCGCCGAATAGCCACCGGGGCCCGAACCGAGCACCAGCATGTCGCATTCGATATCCGCGTTACCAGAGAAACTGCCTGCCTGCGGTGCGGGCGTAGCAGCTTCGGCTGGAGCCGCCGCTGCCGCCTGCGGTTTCGCGTCCGCTTGTGCCGATGCTTTCTCCGGCTCCTTCGCCGGGGCCTTCGGGGCATCTTTTGCCGGTGCCGCATCCGCCGACGTTTCGACGAGCGCGATCACCGTACCTTGCGAGACTTTGTCGCCGGCTTTGACACGAACTTCCTTGACCGTGCCTGCCGCATCGCTGGGCACTTCAATGGAAGCCTTATCCGACTCCAGCGTCATGAGCGCCTGCTCGTTCTCGATGACATCGCCCGCTTTGATATTGACTTCGATGACATCGACGTCCTTGAAGTCACCGATATCCGGCACTTTTACTTCGACGAGACTCATTAGTGTCCCCTTCTCTTATTGACCGTGATGAAGGAAGAACTCACAAAATTGCAGCCTAAAAGCTGGCAACGAGGCGGACAGAAACATCCTTTGCAGTCCGCCCAAGGACGCGCCTTTCTTTTGCCTACTTTTCTTTGGAAGACGACCCGAAGGTAGTCCCTGTGGGACAAAGAAAAGTAGGTGCCGCCCCGCACAGGGGCGACACTAATAGACCACCAGCAAAGCAGGTTCTACATAAAAACGCTGATCACAGAAAAAACCAGCGCCCCGCGCAATCACCACCTCAAAGAATCACACGCCGAAAATCGGCGAGGATTGCACCTAGATACGCATTGAAGCGCGCAGCTTCGGCTCCATCGATGACACGATGGTCAAACGACAAGGAAAGCGGCAGAATCAGCCGTGGAACAAACTGCCTGCCATCCCAAACCGGTTTCATCGCACTACGCGACAGCCCGAGAATCGCAACCTCCGGTGCATTGATGATCGGCGTGAAGTGAGTGCCGCCAATACCGCCCAAAGAAGAGATCGAGAAGCATCCACCTTGCATCTGATCCGGCTTAAGCTTGCCGTCGCGCGCGAGCCTCGACAGCTCGGCCATTTCCCCGGCGATATCGATCAAACCTTTCTTGTCCGCATCGCGAATGACCGGGACGACCAGGCCATTCGGCGTATCCGCGGCAAAGCCGATGTGAAAATACTGCTTGAACACGAGGTTGTCGCCGTCGAGGCTGGCATTGAATGTCGGAAACCGTTTCAGGGCGGCCACGACCGCCTTGATGACGAATGCCAGCATCGTCACCTTTACGCCGGCCTTCTCGTTTTCTTTGTTTAACTGCACGCGCAACGTTTCAAGGTCGCTGATGTCCGCTTCGTCGTTGACCGTGACGTGCGGAATCGTGACCCAGTTGCGATGCAGATTCGCGCCCGAAATCTTCCTGATACGCGACAACGGCCTGGCATCAACCGGACCGAACCTGGAGAAGTCGACCTTAGGCCAGGGCAACAGATTCAACCCGCCGCCACCGGCAACGGGCGCAGCCGCACCAGAGGGCGCCGGGCGCTGGCCCGTCATCACGTCCTTGACGAAGACGCTGACGTCGGCTCGCGTAACGCGGTCCTTTGGACCCGTGCCACGCACGCGCTTCAAGTCGACGCCAACTTCGCGCGCAAACTTTCTCACCGACGGCGATGCATGACTGTCTTGACGAGAGCCGCCCTCACCAGTCGAGACAATTGATACCTCCGCTTGCGCGGGAGTTGTCGGCACCGGAACTGCAGGCACATCAGGCGGCGCTGCGACCGGTTGCGTGGCAACGGGTGCCGCGGCTCCCTGAGTTTCGACTACTACGATGACCGTGCCCGCTGAAACGCTATCGCCAAGCTTGACCTTGACGTCTCTGACCATGCCCGCAACCGAGCTTGGCACGTCCATGGTCGCCTTGTCGGATTCGAGCGTCACCAGCGATTGTTCCTTCTCGACGCGGTCGCCGACCTTCACCGAGATTTCGATCACAGGAATATCTTTGTAGTCGCCGATATCTGGAACCTCAACTTCAATCAGGGCGCTAGCTGCTGTCGCCACCGCAAGCGGCGCAGCCTGGTCGGTCGAAGCCGATTCAGTGCCACTGGCTTGCGCGTCTTGCTGGACTGCTATCAACGATTCCTCCAATATTGTGTCGTCGACATTGACCCTGACTTGCATGTCGTTACTGGCTGTCGGGCACGGTTCATCCAACGCGGATTGCCGTATTAGATGGCAATCCACGTCTGTTCTTCTCTTACATAATCACCAGCTTTGACACTTAGGTCAGGCAGCGACAGGTTGGTGTATTTGCTCTTGACGGTACTTCGACTTCATACACTGCCGGCATCTGCCTTCAGATTTTCAGACACTGATTGAGTATTTCTGGCGGCGCAGTGGAAGCAATCCCTACTTCCGACACAATGCAACGCACATCAGCGTCGCCGAAGATCCGTCGGCTCGTTTGTCACTTTAGCCACGAAGGAGCGCCCATCGGTTTGTGCATGCCGTAAAGTTGCCTTGCCTTGTCGACTACGTCAGAACCGATGACGCCTTCATCAAAAAGTGCCTTCAGGGCCGCAATCACGATCGACTTCCGATCGACCTCGAAGAACTCCCGCAACGCCTGACGGGTGTCACTGCGACCGAAACCATCGGTGCCGAGCGTCACATATCGGCGCGGGACGTAGGCACGTATCAGTTCAGGCACTGCGCGCACATAGTCGGTAGCGGCGATAATCGGGCCTACGGAGGCATTGAGCGCTGTACTGACGTAGGGCGCCTCGGTCGCTTCGCCAAAACGCGCACCGCGCTCCGAGCTCATCCCGTCCCGCTGCAGTTCGCTGAAGCTCGTTACGCTCCACACGGCTGCTTCGATCTGCCAGTCGTCCCGAAGCATCTTCTGCGCGGCAATCACCTCGCCCAATATCGCGCCAGACCCGAGTAGCTGAACTTTAACGTCCGCCCTTCCCTGTTCCTGTGCGGGAAGGCGATAAATTCCCCTGAGAATGCCTTCGCGCAGCGTCTGCAAATCACCGCCCGGCACCGACGGCTGTGCATAGTTCTCGTTCATCACCGTCACGTAATAGAACACGTCGCGTTGCTGCTCGACCATCTCGCGCATACCTGCGTCGACGATCGCGGCCACTTCGTACGCAAACGCGGGATCGTACGCGCGGCAGTTCGGTATCGTCGACGCCGCCAGGTGGCTCGTACCGTCCTGATGCTGCAAGCCCTCGCCGCCGAGCGTCGTCTTGCCGGAGGTCGCTCCGATCAGGAAGCCCCGCGCGCGCTGATCCGCCGCCGCCCAGATCAGATCGCCGATGCGCTGGAAGCCGAACATCGAGTAGTAAATGTAGAACGGCAACATCGGCAGATCGTGCACGCTGTACGAGGTTGCCGCCGCAACCCAGGATGACACCGCGCCCGCTTCCGAAATGCCTTCCTCGAGAATCTGCCCCTTCGTGTCCTCGCGGTAATACAGCATCGAGCCGAGGTCTTCCGGCTCGTACAACTGCCCGAGCGGGGAATAGATACCGACCTGGCGGAACATGTTTGCCATGCCGAAAGTACGCGCTTCGTCGGCGACGATCGGCACCACCCGCGGGCCAACTTCGCTGTCCTTGAGCAACGCGGTCAGCATGCGCACGAGGGCCATCGTCGTGGACATTTCCCGGCCACCCGTCTCCAGAGCGAATTGCCCCCAGGAGGAAATCGGCGGAACCGTCAGCCCCTTCGAAGCGACTGTCCGCCTCCTCGGCAGATAGCCTCCGAGAGCCGACCGTCGGGCATGCAGGTACTGCATCTCCGGGCTATCTTCTGCAGGTTTATAAAACTTCACCTGTTCGATGTCCTCGTCCGTCAGTGGCAGACGGAACCGATCGCGAAACGCCCTGAGTTCATCGAAGCCGAGTTTCTTTTGCTGATGCGTGGTCATGCGTCCCTGGCCCGACGTGCCCATGCCGAAGCCCTTCATCGTTTTCGCGAGAATCACCGTGGGCTGGCCGCGATGCGCCAGCGCCTTCGCGTAAGCCGCGTGCAGCTTGCGCACGTCGTGGCCGCCCCGGCGCAAACGGTCGATGTCGTCGTCGCTCAACTGCGCGGCGAGCGCGGCCAACTCGGGGTTCTGACCGAAGAATCGTTCGCGGTTGTACGCGCCGTCGTTGGCGGAGAAAGTCTGGAACTGGCCGTCCACGGTATGCGCGAATGCGCGCAGCAAGGCGCCGGTTCGATCGCGCGAGAACAGCGCGTCCCAGTCCGAGCCCCACACCACCTTGATGACGTTCCAGCCAGCGCCGACAAAGTGCGCCTCCAGTTCGTCGATGATGCGGCCATTGCTGCGCACCGGACCATCGAGCCGCTGCAAATTGCAGTTGATGACGAAGACCAGATTGTCGAGCCCTTCTCGCGCGGCCAACGACAAAGCGCCGGTTGACTCAGGCTCGTCCATTTCGCCGTCGCCGAAAAAGCCCCAAACCTTGCGACCATCGGTTTGCGCGAGAGCGCGATTAGCGAGGTAGCGCATGAAGCGCGCCTGGTAAATCGCATTGATCGGACCAATACCCATCGAGCCGGTAGGGAACTGCCAGAAGTCCGGCATCAGCCACGGATGCGGATAGGAGCACAAGCCCGGGCCGTCGATCTCACGGCGATAATGCTGGAGATTTTCCTCGGACAGGAAACCTTCGAGGTAGGCACGCGCATAGACGCCCGGCGACGAATGCGGCTGGAAATACACCAGATCGCCGGTGCCCGCTTCGCCGCCCGGGGCTGCAGCGCGAAAGAAATGGTTGAAGCCAACTTCGAACAGGTCCGCCGCGGATGCATAGCTTGCGATATGACCGCCGAGTTCACCGTAAGCCTGGTTGGCACGCACGACCATCGCGAGCGCGTTCCAGCGCAATGCAGCAGCGAGCCGTTCTTCAAGCTCGAGATTGCCGGGATAACGCGGCTGTTGCTCGAACGGAATAGTGTTCTGATATGGAGTCACGTTGGTCCGCGTCGATTCGATGCCTAACGACACGGCATGCCCGGCGAGTTTATCGAACAGAAACTGTGCGCGGTCCCGGCCGACATGTGCGACGACACCACTCAGTGCTTCCAGCCATTCTGCGGTTTCCTGCGGATCGACATCCTGACGCTCCGTACCCGCACTGTTCTGATTGTTCACTGACTGAAACTGCTTACTGCCGCTGGATAAATCCGTCATCGCACTGCTCCGGGAAAGGTGCTTTCGATTCAAGGTCACGTTCACCGATGGTAACGATTTGGCTGCAAAATAAGCATCTGAATTGCGTCTATCCACGAGATGCGATAGGCTATTTTTTCCAAATTTCAGCGTTGCTACGGAAGATTTCATCTATGACCGACCAGCCCAAGCGGCTAGACCGAATCGACATTGGCATTCTCAGGCAACTGCAGCAGGATGCGCGCATTACGAACGCAGACCTCGCGCGCGCAGTCAATCTCTCGACAACGCCATGCTTCAATCGGGTGCGCGCGCTAGAAAAACTCGGCCTGTTCAAACAGCACGTCACCCTGCTGAATCCGGAACTGCTCGGGCTACGAATCAATGTGTTCATCCAGGTGAGGCTCGAGAAGCAGGTTGAACACGCCCTGTCGCGTTTCGAGCAGGCGATTGCCGAACGTCCCGAGGTCATGGAGTGCTATCTGATGACAGGGGACGCGGACTATCTGCTGCGGGTTGTGATGCCAGACATGCAAACGCTGGAGCGCTTCATCGTCGACCATTTGACGAAGATCCCCGGAATCTCCAACATTCGCTCCAGCCTTGCACTCAAGCAGGTGCAATACAAGACCGCGCTGCCGCTGCCGACCTCGGGATTGACGCTACCTGATCCCGATGGCACTGTGACCGAATGGACGTAGACCTTGCAGTTCTCCGAAGCAGCAAATGCAATTGCTATCGATCGTTGAGTTCACACTCATACGCCTGCGTGTGAAAAATCGGTCGCTTAGGCTTGCTTCAAATGATCCATCAGATTAGCATCCGTGCTATCCGATAGCGCGTGCACGAGCCGGACCTCTCTGAGTTCTTTGAGCACAGCCTGCGCGAATCGCAGGCTTTTTTTGCAAATGAACCCTTTCGACCTTGTACGCACTGAAATGGGCAAACCCGGAACAGCCCTGCAGCAAGTACGGGGAGGTAGTCATGTCAGAACATCCAGTTGAACCACGATACCTGATCGAAGACGAACGAGTTACCTGCTCGCAGTGCGGGAATATTTACGTTGCAGCTGGAAATTGCCTTCCCGGGGCAACCCTACGTGATGCCGGAACGTTTATCAGCCATTGTTATTGCCCGGTTTGCCGCCTGCCGGAAGTCGTTGTGCGTTGAGAACCACGCTGCCCGTATCTCCAGATCATGGAGCCAAGTTGAGTAGGGTGAAAAGTCCGCTTGAATAGGCACTGCCATCAATTTCTTGCCGCCGGGCATAACGCAACGTCAGCTACTCTCCCACGCCGGAAATCGATGTACGCCGGCAACACCACGCTCCGTCTAACTCCTGGCTGCGGGAATCAGGAACTGCTCAATACCTGGTTATCGTGCTCCGGATCATGAAGTTACAGACCCTCGGTCCGAGCCGCCTATACGCATGAATGTATCGCTTCCCACCGTAAGAATGAGATAAAAGATGGTTGATCGACCGTTCGTCCTTCGCTCTGTACCTGTCCCCCCGGACATGGATGAAAGCTTGCGCCAACTCGCCTTTGAATTGAATCAACCGGAGGCTGCGGTAATACGTCTCTTTATCCGCTGCGGGCTTGATGCATTGAAACGCGAAGCCGGGCTGGATCGACGTAAGACTGAACAATTCTTCCGCGACTACGAGACGTCTAACATTCTCGCCACGAAAGCCACGAATGAATCCTCCCCAGACAAAGATATGATTCAAAGTCGTGCAGCAATAGGGCGAGCGCAACCACAAAAGAATGAGTCCATGGAACTGCAGCCGAATATGCCCGCTCTGTACAGCGGGTTTTATCCGGATCTGATATATAAGCCTGCGTCAGGAGATAACAGTTCCATTCCGATTGCCCGTTTTTCATCCGAGCCAATCGAAATGGCAATCTCGGCAGCGGATATCGCACTACATAACGGAAACACGCAGTTGGCTTTGGATCTGGTTAGACTTTCCGTCAAGCACGGGATGAGCGAACTCGACAGACGCAACGCCCTCGATTTGCTTCGATTGATTGCGCAATCCGAACATCATGCCGACCATCATGACGAAGTCCAAACACTTGAGCGCGAGATCAATGCTGCACTCAACGTGCTGGAAAGGAACGAGGCTTCTGGGCCGGAGCGTTCCTAGCAGTCAATGTCGAAGCCACGCCAATAGCATTCAGCGCCAACGATGAAAGATCGCTTCGCTGATGATCAAGCAGATATGGCGCGGCGCGCCATATGCGCGTTCGCCACTCTGACCGCTTCCTCGGTTCGCCCCCACAAGCCTGTGATCTGATCAATGATTTCCTGTCTGGCACTGCGCGGATGGCCTGAGTTCATCGTGGGCTGCGGGTCGTACTCGAGCACCAGCTGGGTGAACTCAGCTGCGTCGCGCCCTTTTAGTTCCGCGATGACCTGGAGAGCAAAGTCGATGCCGGCCGTGACGCCGCCGCCTGTGATGCGATTCCCGTCGACGCAAACACGGTCGTAGCTCGGCTCGATTCCCAAGGCGATCAACGGTTCGTAGAACGGCCAGTAAGTGGCCGCACGATAGCCTTCGAGCAGCCCAGCCATCGCGAGGATCACGGAACCCGTGCAAACGGCGGTCACGTACCTGGCGGTTGCCCCGGCGCGAGCAAGAAAGTCGAGGATTTCCTGGTCCTTCATGATCTCAGGCGTGCCTCCGCCACCGGGCACGAACAGCACATCCAGATTATCTGGCACTTCATCCAGTGTAATCGTCGGATTCATCGTGACACCCATGTCCGTCGGAACGGGCTCTAACGTCTTCCAGATCAGATGCGTTTTACTGTGCAGGCCGAACGCGGTCTGCGGGCCAGCCAGATCCTGGAGGGTGAAGCCCGGGAACAGCAGCATGCCAATTTGCAAAGGACGGTCTTCGATTTTGCTTGTCATATTCTAGGTCGCAACGATTTCGTATGGGATGAAGATCTTCATCATAAAACTTTTTCGCGCTCAACGAGATTGGCAGAAACGACAAAGACTGATTGTTTGCTGCCACTATGACAACTAAGACAAATGCCTGAGAAATTGCGATTACGTTCGCGGCCCCACAGGATTAATCGTCGATACAATGACATCGCGTAACCACTGATGCGAAGGATCGAGATGTGAGCGTTCATGCCACAACATCACCATCTCAAATCCCGGCATGTCGACCGGCGGCGCCACCGACTGTAAGCCAGGCATGCCTCTCACCAATCGGGCGGGAAGCATCGCCACGAGATCCGTACTCAGCAACACTTCTCTGACGAACGTGAAGTGTGGAACGGAAAGCACGACCCGCCTCTGCAATTCAGCCTCGGCCAACGCTGCATCGGTGACACCTGAAAAACCGCCTCCGTCGGGCGACACAATCACATGGTCCAGCTTGCAGAACTGCGTCAACGACATCTTCCTGTTGAACCGTGGATGACCGCGCCTGCCGACTAGCACGTACTTCTCCATGAACAACGATCGATGCCTCAATCCACTGGGAGCCTCGTCAGCACTATGGAATGCCAGATCAATCTCTCCACGTTCGCACTGCCGTCCAATTGAGCGAGGCGCGAGCTGGACAACGGCCAGCCGACTATCAGGCGCCAGGCGGCGCAGACCAGGGAGTGCGGGGATCAAGACTGTTGACTCGCTATAGTCAGTCGCAGCGATCTTCCAGGTCACACGGGCCGTTGAAGGATCGAAAGCCTGGATCGGAGCTAAAACTTCAGAAAGAGCCAGAAGTGCTTTGGCAAGCGGCTCACGCAAAGATTGCGCCCGTGCCGTCGGCTGCATGCCCCGTGGCCCGGGCAACAGCAGTGGATCCTTCAATATTTCTCTCAACCTGGCCAACTGAACACTGACCGATGGCTGGGACAGATGCAGGCGCTCCGCGGCGCGGGTAACGTTGAGTTCAGATAGCAGAACTGCAAGCGTGCGAAGCAGATTGAGATCGAGATTTCGCAAATTGTCCATGACTATACCAGGCATATCAGAAATTCATTTCAAGTATACTGGCTCATCCATTAGTCTTCGTGTTTTCTACCGAAGCGCTGAAAGATGAAAGTCCTTATCGTTTATGCACACCCAGAACCGCGCTCCTTGAATAGTGCGCTGCGTGATGTCGCCGTTCACGAACTCGAGGCGCAAGGTCACGAGGTACAAGTATCCGATCTTTACGCCATGAAGTGGAAATCCGAAATAAGTCGGACTGATTTCCCCCTGCTAGACGAACAAACACGATTGCATGTTTCGAATGCCTCGAAAGTGGGATTCAACGCGAATGCGCTAACAAAAGATGTCCGGGCTGAGCAGGAGAAACTTCTTTGGGCAGACACCTTGATTCTGCAATTCCCGCTCTGGTGGTTCACGATGCCGGCGATCCTCAAAGGCTGGGTCGATCGGGTGTATTCCTGCGGCTTTGCACACGGAATCGGGGATCACAGCGACAAACGTTGGGGCGATCGTTATGGCGAAGGAAGATTTGAGGGAAAGCGCGCGATGCTCGTTGTGACCGCAGGCGGCTGGGAAGAACATTATTCTCGACGCGGCATCAATGGCCCGATCGACGATCTGCTCTTTCCGATCAATCACGGTATCCTGTTCTACCCCGGCTACACCGTACTTCCGTCGTTTGTAGCTTACAAGACCGACCGCCTTGACGAAGCCGGTTTCAGCACGCTGGAGACGCAACTACGGGAACGAATGCAAACGATCGAAACAATTTCCCCAATCCCGTATCGTCGACAGAACTTTGGTGACTATCTTATCCCGACCATGCAACTGCGGCCTGATCTCGAATCGCCCGATGCCGTCGGCTTTTCTATCCATCAGGGATAGACCGGCGAACAGTTCTCATGAAATCTCGCAATGAAACGCGCGAAATTGCGCTCATTGTTCGTTTTGTTTGGAATGTGTTTTCGAACGCAGCGCTATATCACCTGCCGCTAATTTGATAAATTTGCAGTCTGGATTGTCTGAAGTCAGGAGAAGACAGTTCTGTGATGCTTGGGAAATCACGTCTACATTTGACTACATGAAGGCGCAATCCTCCTACCCTGCCCTTCTTTGTCACGGCGCACGACTCAATCGTGCGCTTTTTTTCGTGACGATAATTATGAAGAGGTCAGCAGTTGCAGGTTGACGTGCTTGCCCCTGAAGTGAACGAACAGCGCTTCGAGTCCTTAGGGCAAACAACAAATGTCTCGCAGACTGACAGATACCGTTGCGCAGGCTCTCGAGGAGAGCCACAGTTAACTCGCGCGTGCCATCGATGAGACACGGCAGTTCGATCGTAACTGTGTCGAACCTGCAAGCAGACTTGGGATGTCGTGCTCGTTGCAGAGTGTCGCCTTGTGCGACTTCATCTTGTCTCGCAGCCGCGCTGCGCGCGCACGCTATGCGTTTCATCGAAGCGTACAACGTAACCACCTGATCCAGCCGCAATAAAGTCAGTCTCCGCCTGAGCGGATCTGTCACGCGAACGCATGGTGCTCAACGCACTTAAACTCACTCGGTGAGCTTGGCCAGTGCTCAACGAGACGCAGCTGGGGAATCGCTTACGACTCGTTCTGAACTGCGCTCTGTTCTCATCCAGAAAACCGTTAGAGCCGCTGCGACAACCAGCAAAGGCACATTCACCAAATTGAGGTTGACCCATCCGAAGCGCTCCAGGATCGGACCTGCAACAAGCGACGCCGCTGCAGTAAAGATGTTTCGGACAAGTTCCGCGACGCCCTGCACCTTCGCGCGCTCGGCTGGAGTGTGCGAGGAAGCTAACAGAGCGGTACCGCCGACAAACATGAAATTCCAGCCGATCCCGAGGCAAAGCAACGCGACGTAGAATGCTGGAAGACTGGATGACGCGGAGGCAATAAAAGTGCACGCAGCACTCAGAAGCATTCCGGCGAAAAGTACGGACGGCATGCCATATCGCTTGATCAGGTGACCTGCAACGAATGACGGCGCAAACATACCCACGAGGTGCCACTGAATAATGTTCGCGCCATCATCGATCGAATGATGGTTGGCGACAGCAGCCAGGGGCGCCGCCGTCATCACGAACATCATGACAACCCCTCCGATGACATTGTTCGCAAGTGCGGCGAGAGAAATCGGCTGTCGAAAAACAGTCGTCAGGCTCCGGGCAACCGCTGCCTCATCGGCCGGAATTATTTCGGCTTCGACATCACGGAATCCAAACACCAGCACCAGTATTGAACCGACACCAAGAAGAAATACCATCAGGTACGAACCGGCAAAAAGCGTCGGAAACAGATTCTTGCTCCACGCCGCCAGCGCCGGACCGAGTATTGCAGCGATAACGCCGCCAGCCAGAACCATCGAAATGGCTTTTGCCTTCTGTTGAGGCGCCACGGAGTCGGCCGCGGCGAGCCGGTAGTACTGGGCAAACGCCTGAAATATTCCGACTGCCGCGGTTCCTAGGCAAAACCACCAAAAATCGTTCTGCAAGATCGCCCAGACGGAAACCAGCCCACCTAACGCTCCCGTGGCCGCGCCGATCACGAATCCTCGCCGTCGGCCGATTTTTTGCATCAGCAACGACGCGAACAGCGTCGCAATCGCGCTCGCAACCGTAATAAGCGCAAATGGCAGCGTAGCGAGCGATTTGTCGGGCGCGAGTTGATAACCGGTCAATCCGGTTAAGGTCAGGTCGATGGCCACTGCGGCTGTATATAAACCTTGTGCGACGGAGAGAACGACAGCGTTCGATTGCCGGACTCCCGTATCGAATGATGTCGCTTCCTTTTTGCGCGTTGCCATTATTTTCTTCCCGCGCGTGAAGTCGTGCTATTCAAAGACTGCCACATTCCCGTTCACCCTTCGATTTATTACGGGGCATTCTGGCAGACACCTGCTGACTATGAGTAGGACGCGGTTCCCTCAATTCCAGTCAACTCTGCGGTCTTGTCGCGAACTCACCATGTTCACCCGGACGCCTGAACCCATTCAGCGCTCAAATCGACACCTCGACTGCAAAGTCACGGCTCCCAGCTTCGATCGACTGGGATTGGATCGCCACGTCGAAAGGCGATGTCAAAAAAAAACGCACGGTGTGGAACCGTGCGCTACGGCGTATGGAGGCCCGCTTGCGAGCAACCGTGTGCGATTTTTCCTCGCGTGACAGATCACCTTCATCGGGTCATCGTCGTCAGTTGACGGCGTTACCCTTACGCATTGATTCCGCCATCAACCACCAGCCCGGTGCCGGTGATGTGTCGACCGCCCGGCCCCGCCAAAAAGGCAACTGCCGCCGCTACGTCCTCGACTTGGCCAAAACGACCGAGCGCAATCTGTGACCGTAAGAAGTCGGCGGTCGGGCCATCGGCGGGATTCATATCGGTATCGGTCGGTCCCGGATGAACCAGGTTCACTGTAATGTTTCGCGGACCGAGTTCCCGGGCCAGACCTCGCGTAAACGAAAGCAATGCCGACTTCGACATGGAATATACGATTACTTCGGGAATCGCTACTCGCTCGGCAAGGCAAGATCCAATGGAAATGATTCTACCGCCTTCGCTCAGATGCGAGAGAGCCGCCTTGGAAGCGAGCACCACGGAGCGAATGTTGACAGCGATGATTTTATCGATCACGTCAATGTCCATCTTTTCGAGCGGGTTCGAAAAGAGTACACCTGCGTTATTCACGAGAATGTCCAGGCCGCCCAACTGAGCCGAAGCCTCGTCGACGGATTGCTTGACGGCCGCGGCATCAGCGCTATCGGCTTGAATGGCGTAAGCTCGCCGACCTTTCGTCCGGATAGCATCGACCAGCTCCGCTGCCCGATCAACCGCCCGCTCATAGGTGATGATGACATCAGCGCCTCGCTCCGCGAGAGTCATCGCAATCCCGGCGCCAATACCACGTGCAGCACCTGTTACCAGAGCGCGCTTGCCCTTCAGATCTTCCATCAGAATGCTCCGTTAATTTAGACCTGGTTCAAAATTAAACGACACCAACACGTTGCTCTAATCGCAACAGCGGCGTAGTTGCTCACGAATCGCCACACAAACGCAGCGAGTCGGTAGAGATAGATGGAGTTGCCCCTGTAACTCAGGACACTCGGACACCGTTAAGTTGATGAGGCAGCGGTTCGCCGGAACTCCCGGGGAGAACGGTACTTCAGTGCCTTATGCGGGTGGCGTTCGTTGTAGTGCTCAAATGCGCCGGCCAGATGTGAGAGCGCGGTTGGCACATCGGGCTTGTGCATAAAGGCAATGTAATCGTGCTTGATTGTCTTCGCGAACGACTCGGCCATGCCGTTACTTTGCGGCGAACGAACGGGCGTAGTCAACGGCTCCAGGCCCAGTTTTCGAGCGAAACTGCGCGTGCGATGGTCGATGTAGGCAGAGCCGTTGTCCGACAGCCATTCGATGGGTGCGCCTGCCTGCGTCGTGCCGAAGCGTTGCTCGACCGCTGCGAGCATCACATCACGCACGACGTCGCCGCTATGGCCGCCGGTAGTCGCTGCCCAGCTAATAGCCTCCCGGTCATGGCAGTCCAGCGCAAACGTCACGCGCAACGGCGAGCCGTCGTCACAACGGAACTCGAAGCCGTCCGAGCACCAACGGACATTACTCTGGTCAACGGCGATGCGTCCGTCATGCCGGCGGGTATCGCGACGTTGGCCAAGGCGCCGAAGCAGTAGCTGATGGTCGCGCATGACGCGATAGACCCGCTTGGCGTTCACGCACGGCGCACCAGTCATTTCGTGACTACGTCGCAGCAGTGCCCAGACTCGCCGGTATCCATAAGTCGGCAAGCCCGCCACGTGCTCCTGGATTGCAGCGACCAGCTCCGTGTCGTCGGTCTGTCGGGCGCGGCGGCCGTCCAGCCAGTCCGGGGAGCGGGCTTTTCTGACTGCCAAAGCAGAGCGCGCTACGCCGAGAACATCGCAGACCGTTTTCATTGGTCGTCCCCGGGCAGTAAGGGCGAGCGCGCAATCCAGTTTTTTGAGCGGCCATACTCGACTGCTTCCTTCAGGATTTCTGCCTCCTGCGTCTTCTTGCCAAGCAGACGCTGCAGCTCCCTGATTTCCTTCATCGCTGCGGCTAACTGCGAGGCCGGCACCACGGCTTCTCCAGCCTTCACCGCAGCCAGGCTGCCTTCCTCGTATTGCTTGCGCCACGCAAACACCTGGTTTGGGTTGACCCCGTGTCGCCGGGCAACCGCTGAAACCGTTGCTCCCGGCTCCAGGGTTTCCTGCACGATGGCAACTTTCTCCTGGACCGAACGTCGACGACGGCGCTCCGGCTCGGTCAGAACTTCAATGCTTTCCACGATTTGCCTAGGCTTGAAACTAGTCACAAGGTTCCCTCTTATTTTAAGGGGTGCCTCGTGTCCTGAGAATCAAGGGGCTACTCCAATAGATGCCGTGGCTCCTCTACTCATCTACAAGTTGCCCAAGATCGTGTGCCAGGTCACCTACATTATCGGGATTTGTCGAAAGCAACTTGATTCGACCGGTTTTGTCAAAAATAAAGATGATTGAACTGTGCATAACCTGGTACTCTCCCGGATCCTTCGAAGGTGACACCGAATACGCCACTCGATACCGATGCGCGAGGTATTCGAGTTGACTCTCCGTTCCGCGCAATCCGTCAACTTGAGGAGAGAAGGCAGCCTCGTAGCGCTTCAGCGAATCAAGAGTATCTCGATCCGGATCGACGGTTACAAAAAGCACCCGGACGGCCTTCGCTTTGTCGCCAAGTCTGGTTAGAGCAGCTGTCAGGTTGGATAACGTCGTAGGACAGACGTCGGGGCAGAACGTGTAGCCAAACTCCAGAACGACAATCTGCCCACGATAGTCCTTGCTGGTGACAGTACGGCCGTCTTTCGCGCGAGTCAGCGTGAAGTCGAGTGAGGGCATCTGATTGTCAACCATAGTGAGGCGCCATGGTTCCTCGCGTTGACATCCAGCTAATGCGCAGCTTCCAAGCATCACCAAGCTCACACATAAGATACGGATACTGATGTTCCATCCGTCGATACGAGACAAAATTCGAGTGAATATCGCCTTGCCAAGGTGACTATTGGTCATCATAAAATCGTGTGTCGAGCATCGTGCATTCCGTGGTCCCGACGTTTTATAGAAAGTATCGAACCGCAAGCTTGATAAAGAGCGGCACTAATAACGACAAGATCAGAATGGTGACAACGATGCTTCCCAATTTCACCGCCTGGCGACGCATCCTCGCTTGCAAATCCGCTGAATAAGGGCGACCTCGAATCGGTTCTTTCATAGATTTCACGGAATGCAATTGACCTCCCGCACTCCTTCGGGGCGAGAATATCCGAAATTACCCGCTACTTTGGTGGCAAATACTCAATCGGCATTCAACTGGAATCGCCTTGTACGCTGCCGGGAATCTTATGGTGCTTGGGCACGCTACGCCAGGTCATAATTCCCTCGTTTCCAGCCACTCCGGCGCGATTAATCGACGCCGCGCTTCTACGCTATCCGAGGTACTTTCATGCTTGGGCGTGACGCCGTCTCACTCGAGGCCGCGAGGGGCATCGAGCCAGAGACACGAGGACCTGCTTGCGACCGCCGACCAAACGCACGCTCGACATCCATACCTGGTTATTCTGCTTTCGCGGATGGCAATGCCGTACTGAAACGGCGTCTGTATGAGCTGGGTGTCAGACCAACAACACTCCGGAAACGGGCTCTGAACGTCACTGGCGAATCAAAACCTACGGCAGCCGAGACTTGATCGACTGAAGCTAACGTAGTCTCGAGCAATTCCTGAGCACGACGGACTCTTGATTTGAGTAACCACTGGATGGGCGTCGCTCCGGTTTGATCCCGAAATCGCCTGGCGAACGTCCGCGGTGTCATTGAGGCGCGCTTCGCCAACGAGGTGACGTCGATCGGCTGCTCCAGATTCGCTAACATCCATTCCAGCAATGGCGCGAGGCTGCTCGATGCAGGTAGGGCAGCCTGTTGAATAAACTGCGCTTGTCCACCATCACGAACAAGAGGCGCCACCGCGAGCCGCGCAGCATGTGAAGCTACCGCCTGTCCATGGAATCGGCCGATAAGATGGAAGCACATGTCCAGCCCCGCGGAAGAACCTGCGGACGTCACCACGTTTCCCTCATCGACAAACAGCACATCGGGATCTACGGTAACTGCGGGAAACCGCTTTGCAAACTCATCCACCACGGCCCAGTGAGTGGTCGCCCGTTTGCCGTCGAGCAAACCCGTCGAAGCGAGTATGAATGCACCGGTGCATATGGATGCGACCAGCGCCCCCTGGCCGCTCGCAAGTTGCAGCGCCTTTTTCACGGCCGATGAAACGACCATGTTGACGTCTTCGACCCCAGGGACGATCAGAATGTCCGCATCCGTCATGGCATCCAGGCGCCAGGGCGTATGGATGCCGAAGTGGCCAGCGCGGATACGGGACGACTCGCCACAAACAAGCACACGGTAAGCCTCGACGCCATCGACCGTTCGCACTCGCGAGAAGATATCGCACGCGATGCCCAGATCGAAAGGAACAACACCGTTTAACGCGAGAACTGCCACCGTTTGCATCATGGTTCCTCTGCCTGAACAAGGCATTTCGGTCGATTGGCAGAAATCTATCATATTCCGTCAATTCTGCCACTTCCGGTTTTATGATCGCAAGGGTATAAAGGTCGCGCCTAAAAATAAAAATCGATGCGTGCACAAACGGCAAGCGCCTGGTGCACCACCGCTTTACTGATCAAAATCATGACTCGAGGCGCATTGACATGACTCGCGACACCTACCGTGATATCGAACTGGCGCAACTTCGTCGTCTCGAGTTCGTCTCTTTCGCCGAAGGCACGACCCTTCTCCTTCTACTTGTCATCGCTGTCCCCCTTAAACATCTGTATGGGTGGTCAACGGGTGTGCGGTTTCTGGGACCCATCCATGGTTTGGCGTTTTGCGCCTACCTATGGTTCACGATCCAGACAGTGACCGGCGGCGGTTGGCGCATACGCGAGATAGTTCGCGTCATGCTCTGCGCCTTCATACCATTCGGCGCCTTTTTTAATCACACCCTTCTGTCCCAGAAGATGGCTTCAGTCAGGAACGACAAAAAATCATGAATGTTGCAAATTTCTATCCGTGGCTAAAAGCACTGCACGTAGCATCGGCGCTAGTTTTTCTCAGCGGAGTGGTGTCCGTTGGAGTCTTTCTCCATATGGTCAAAACCGACTCTCCTGAAATTCGAACACTGGCTGCAAGCATCCGACGTTGGGACCACGTCATCACTACGCCTGCAATGCTCCTCGTCTGGGCTTTGGGGTTAGGGATCGGAGGCGCAGGCCATTGGTTCAACGCACCGTGGCTGACCGTTAAACTGGTTTTCGTCGTCGTTCTCTCCGCGCTGCATGGCATGCAGTCGGGAAAACTGCGTCGTCTCTGTCACGGCGCTCCGATCACGCCGCTGCATGCTTCGTTACCGATCGCGGTAACTTGCGCAGTCGTCATCGCGATACTTGCTGTCGTCAAGCCCTTCTGAACGCAATACGCGTTGCAACCTTGGCCTCCTGAAGTTTTCGAATTTGTCTTACTACCAAGATCAATGTATCGCTCGTATCTAAAACTAACCAAGCCCGGAATTGTTCTCGGAAATATGATTTCGCTAAGCGGCGGATATTTCCTGGCGTCGCGAAGCACCATCAACTGGTTTCAACTCGCACTCGTCCTGTTGAGCGTTGCTCTTGTCATCGGTTCTGGATGCACGGTCAACAACGTCGTCGACCGCGACATTGATGCATTAATGGCCAGAACCCGGAACCGGCCGATGGTCAGCGGAGAGGTATCCACACGATCCGCCCTGTCGTTCGCAGCGCTTCTCGCACTATCGGGATTCGTTCTTCTCTTTCAAGGCACGAAATGCGCCGTGGCGGCATTGCTTCTATTCGTTGGCTACATCGTATACACCGGTTTATACACCCTGTTTTTCAAGCGTCGATCGATTCACGGGACAATGGTTGGCAGCTTTTCGGGTGCGATGCCACCGGTAGTTGGCTACTGCGCGGCAAGCGGCAGGTTCGACACGGCAGCGCTCATCTTATGGATCGTGTTTTGCATCTGGCAGATGCCTCACTCGTATGCGATCGCAATCTTCCGTTCGTCGGACTATCGCGCCGCCGCGATTCCAGTCTATCCGCTGGTCAAAGGGACACTCGCTGCAAAACACCACATGATTGGCTACATAGTCGCCTTCACCTGTGTGGCGACTCTACTTGTTCCGCTGGGCTATGCCGGCGCAATCTATCTTCTCGCCGCGCTGGCAAGCGGTATTGGTTGGTTCTGGATTGGGGTGCGTGGATTGACGACGCAAGATGACATTGTCTGGGCGCGACAATTATTTTTTACTTCGATCGCAGTTGTCACAATTTTAAGCATCGCTATGTCGATTGACCGATTTAGTCCGCCACATTCAGGCCTGCGGCGTTGCTCCAGTCAACATATGTCGGCTAGCAAATTCTGATTTCCAATGGTCAATCCCGATAGGGGACATTTGCGCTTCCTGTTCGTTCCTACCCAGATTACGACGGGCGAAAAGTTCCACTATCCAATCAACAAACATCCGGACATTCGGTGACAAATGCAGTTTGTGCGGATAAACCGCCGAAATTGGCCGTGGCAAAGGTTTGAAATCCGGCAGGACTTCGATGAGCTTGCCGGTCTCAAGGTACGTCCGTGCCATAAAAAACGGCAACTGGATGATACCAAGGCCCTTGAGCCCACAACTAAGGTAAGCTTCCGCGTCGTTGACCGCGACTGTCCCTCGCATTGAAACCTGAACCGCTTGTGCGCCCACGACAAAATCAAAGTCCAGCGCACGTCCAGACTGGTCGATAAAATACTTCACGGCTGTATGCTTTTGCAGGGCATCGACCGTCCGCGGAACACCGTGAGATGAAAGATAGCCAGGAGAAGCGACAGTGACGTATGGCACCAGGCCTATACGTCGGGCAACGAGACTCGAGTCCTCAAGAGCGCCCATCCGAATTGCGCAGTCGATTCCCTCCTGAATGAGATCAATGCGTCGTTCATTGAAACCAAGCACAAGTTCGAGTGCCGGGTATTTTGCATGAAATTCGAATAACTCGGGCATCACGAGAAGTCGGCCGAGTGCGCCCGGCATGTCGATTCGCAGCCTTCCGCGAGGGACATGACCACTGATCGAGAAAGCGCTTTCTGCCTCCCTCACCTCGGCAAGTATTCGCACACAGCGCTCATAGTAGGCGGCGCCGTCTGGCGTTAAACTCAGCCTCCGCGTGGTGCGCTGTAGCAATCTTACTTTTAGATGTGCCTCGAGATTTTGGATGATGTTCGAAACTGAAGCGCGCGGTAAATTGAGCGCGTCGGCCGCTCGCGAAAAACTGTTAGCGTCGACGATGCGAGTAAAAACCTGCATCGCAAGTAACCGGTCAACGGTATTCCCTTTTTTCTTGCTGGACACGCCGGGCAGCTCCTTTTTCGACTCGACGCCTCATCGAATTCAACACGGTTGCAATTCAGAGATGCTCTCAACCCATCGCGACTCAGAATAGTTATCTACGTTCAACCGTTTTTTTCTGACTCTCTCCCTCGCTCCCAATCTGCGCCTGTGATTCAGCCCAGCCACCCCCGAGCGCACGAATCAACGCAACTGTAGAAACGGCTTGTTCACTGGCCAGATGAATCGACCGCAACTCCGACTGCAGCACCTGACGTTGAGCGTCAATTACATCCAGGTAGCTGACTTGCCCTTCTTCGTACTGCGTTGCCGACATTTGCTCGGCACGTTCGGATGCGGACATCGCAAAACCCTGTTCGCTGATCTGATCGTCAAGCAACCGAAGATTGGACAGGCTATCTTCGACTTCTTTGAATGCAACGAGAACCTGCTGACGATACTGGGCAACGTCCTCGTCGAGCTTCGCCCGTGCCTTTGCAAGATTCGCACTCCGGCGTCCACCATCAAAGATCGGCAATGTCAGCGCAGTCCCCGCAAATGGTCCCAACAGGAAGGCCCGGGTGGACCACTGGAACAGATCGCCTAACGTGGCGGATTCATACCCGAATGCTCCGGTAACATCCAGCTGAGGAAAAAATGCCGACTTTGCCAGGCCCACTCTGGCGTTCGCCGAGGCCATGGCACGTTCCGCCGCGGCGATATCCGGGCGGCGCTCCAGCAACGAGGAAGGGAGGCCTGCGGGGATATGCGCCTGCACGGCCACAAGCGGCGTCTCCGGGAAACGTGAAGTCAGCTGGCGGCTTACCGAGCAGGATCGAAAGACTATGCTCGGAGGCTGCCCGCTGGCGAGCGACGCCGACCGCATCGGCACGCGCGGTCGCCAACTCGCTTCTCGCCCTCGATACATCGAGCTCACCTATCTCTCCCGCATTGAAGCGGCTCTCGACGAGTTTCAGCGCGTCCTCACGCAACGCTACCGTCTTACGATAGAGACCAAGTTGCGCATCGAATTCGCGAAGCTGAAAGTAGTTCTGAGCGACGTCAGCCTGTAGAGCCAGCTGTACCGACCGGAACAGCGCCTCGCTTTGTGCTTCGTCGGAACGAGATGCGCTCACATTGTCACTAACGCGCCCGAAAAGATCGGCCTCGTACGACGCTGAGACTTGCGCGCGCCATAACGTCTGATCCGGAACCTCGGTGTTGTCGGGCAAGAACTGCGAAGCAGGCGACATATGTTGTCGCGTAGGCCCAAATCCCGCGCCAATCGACGGAAACCAGTTCGAGCGCGCCGACTGCACGAGCGCTCTTGCCTGCTGAACGCGCGCAGCGGCCGCCTTCAGGCTTTGATTTGCTTGCGCGGCCTGTTTCTCCAGCCCGTCAAGCGTAGAGTCGCTGAAGACACGCCACCACTCGCCGCGGAACGTGTCCTCGGCAGGCTCCGCGGTTTTCCAGGCTTCTGTGGTTGACCGCTCTGCGGCAGAAGGCGATTCCCCGGAATGTCGAGGCAGCTCTTTGAATGCATCGGGGACCGATGCATCCGGTCGCACATAGGGCGGCGCCATCGAACATGCGGACAGCAGAGCTACGGCGACAGCGCCCACTACCGCGCGATGAGAACCTCGTCTGAACATCGATGAACCGTGCATATCGTTCGTAAGCATTGTGGTTATTAAAGATCCGACAGATGTGCGATCTCGTGTGAGATATCTTTCTGAGCGACATGTATCTTTCCACCGGCCAATGTCCGGAGTACCACGTAGAAAACGGGTGTCAGCATCAGGCCAAACAACGTCACGCCGAGCATCCCGAAGAAAACGGCGATGCCCATCGCCTGCCGCATTTCGGAACCGGCGCCGGTCGACAAAGCGAGTGGAACGACACCCATGATGAACGCAATAGAGGTCATCAGGATCGGTCGAAGTCTTAGCCTGCTGGCCTCGATGGCGGCCTGCACTGCGGTTCGACCGTCGTGCTCCAGCTCGCGGGCGAATTCCACGATGAGGATCGCGTTCTTGGATGCGAGCGCAACGAGCACCATCAAACCAATCTGCGTGAATACGTTGTTGTCCCCATGCGTGATCCACACGCCCGTCAACGCACTGAGAATACTCATCGGCACAATCAGAATGACCGCGAGCGGAAGAGAGAGGCTCTCATACAGCGCAGCCAACACCAGAAACACTAGCAGGACGCTGATTGGGAAGATCCACATCCCTGAGTTCCCAGCCAGAACCTGCTGGTAAGTCAGATCCGTCCATTCGAATTTCACTCCTTTAGGCAAGACTTCGGCAGCGATTTGCTC
Organism: Paraburkholderia graminis C4D1M; assembly: GCF_000172415.1. Taxonomy (GTDB): domain Bacteria; phylum Pseudomonadota; class Gammaproteobacteria; order Burkholderiales; family Burkholderiaceae; genus Paraburkholderia; species Paraburkholderia graminis. Next base: position 22,981 of record NZ_ABLD01000034.1, on the reverse strand, counting down.
GGCGGCTTCCTTCGCTTCGTCCGAGGAGTAGCCATGCGCTGGGCCACCATTGATATCAGCCGCGGTATAGCCGTTGTAGCGCACCACCATGTCGGGACCGTAAGTCGGCGTGACCGTGATGAGCGACGAGAGCGGGATCATTTCGCCGCTACTACTGCGTGTTTTCAGCTGCAAGATATCGCCGGCATTACGCCGGTAATGTGAGTCTGCCTGCACACGGACCTGGTACACCCTGCCGAACCTGTTGAAATCGTTCACATACAGGGAACCCAGATACGTTTGCATGGTATTGAAGACGTCGGTCACCGCGACCCCGAGCTGCTTGGCACGTTCGCGGTCGAGGTCGACATTCAGCTGAGGCACATTGATTTCATAGTTCGAAAACGTCGGGCCGAGCTGCCGCGTGGTCGACGCTTTTTTCACAAAATCCATCGTGGCTTTGTTAAGTGCTTCGTAGCCGAGAGCGCCGCGGTCCTCCAGTTGCATCTTGAACCCTCCCAGCGTTCCAAGTCCCAGGACTGGCGGCGGCGGGAAGACGGCCGTGAATGCATCTTTGATCGAAGAAAATTGCCTGTTGAGCGAGGCTGCAATATCCGCTGCCGAGTGGCCCTTACGTTCCTCGAAAGGCTTTAGCGGAATAAAGAGAACGCCAGCGCTCGGAATGTTCGTAAATCCATTCACAGAAAGTCCAGGGAACGCAACGGCATGTGCCGCGCCCGGTTCCTTCATCACCATTTCGCCCATTTCCTTGAGCACCTGCTCGGTCCGGTCAAGCGATGCTCCGTTGGGCAACTTGGCGAAGGAGACGAGATACTCTTTGTCCTGTGCGGGAACAAACCCCCCCGGCACGATTTGCATGATGACGACCGTCAGTCCTAGCAACACACCGTAGACCGTGAGCATTGTCCCTTTGCGCTTCAGCGATCCTGCCACGCCGCGACTATACTTCTCCGAGCCAACATTGAACACAGTGTTGAAGCGCCGGAAAAAGCCTCCAAAAAGTTTATCCATGACACGCGTCAAGCCATCCTTCTTCGCGTCGTGACTACGCAACAGCAGAGCCGACAGCGCCGGCGAAAGGGTCAACGAGTTGAATGCTGAAATGACGGTCGAGATAGCAATCGTCATCGCAAACTGCTTATAAAACTGTCCTGTCAGACCGCTCATGAATGCGAGCGGAACGAACACCGCGACGAGCGTCAACGCGATTGCGATAATGGGACCGCTCACTTCCTGCATCGCCGTATATGTCGCATCGCGAGCGCTCAGCCCTCTGGCTATATTTCGTTCCACGTTCTCCACGACGACGATTGCATCATCGACGACGATCCCGACCGCCAGCACCATTCCAAAGAGTGAAAGCGCGTTAATCGAGAAGCCGAATGCGAGCAGGAGAGAAAAGGTGCCAACGATAGAAACCGGAACTGCCAGCAACGGGATAATGGATGCGCGCCACGTTTGCAGGAAGACGATCACGACAATCACGACCAACGCAATCGCCTCGAGCAATGTGTGGATCACGGCTTCGATACTCGAACGTACAAAACGGGTCGGGTCATAAACGATCCGGTACTCGAGGCCGGACGGAAAATCTACGCTGAGTTCTTTCATCGCAGCGCGAACATCATCCGAAATCTGCAGCGAATTCGCACCCGGCGCTTCGTTGATCGACAACGCGATCGCGGGCTTGTTGTCTAACAGGGAGCGCAAACCATATTCCGATGCTCCAAGCTCTATCTTCGCGATATCGCGTAAATGCGTGACGGCACCCGTGGCAGACGACTTGACGATGATTCCGCCAAACTCCTGCTCCGTCTTCAGACGTCCACGTGCGTTGACCGATAGCTGGAGAAGCGTTCCGGGCACGGCAGGTGAACCGCCGACTACGCCTGCCGCGACCTGTACATTCTGTTCTCGAATGGCGTTCACGACCTCGGTTGCGGTGAGATCTCGCTCAGCTACCTTTTGAGGATCCAGCCAGACGCGCATGGAATAGTCGCCACCACCCCAAAGTTGCACCTCTCCCACACCTTTAATGCGCTCGAGCCTGTCTCGTAGGTTGATAAGCGCGTAATTGCGAAGATACGTGTTGTCGTATCGACCGTCCGGCGACAACAGGTGCATGAACATCGTCACCGTTGGAGAACTTTTAATCGTCGTCACGCCCAACTTCTGGACGTCGTCCGGCAATCTCGGCAGGGCCTGATTCACACGGTTCTGCACGAGTTGCGTGGCGAGGTCGGGATTGGTTCCGAGGGCGAAAGTGACCGTCAAAGTCAGGTTGCCATCGGAGTTGGCCTGAGATTGCATATACAACATGTTCTCAACGCCATTGATTTGCTCTTCGATCGGCGATGCGACCGCCTCCGCGATTACCTTCGGATTCGCGCCCGGATACTGGGCATGAACGATCACGGAAGGTGGAACCACGTTCGGATACTCGGAGACCGGAAGCTTGAATAGCGCGATGGTGCCTGCGAGGAGGATGACTACCGACAGCACGCACGCAAATATTGGCCTGTCGATGAAGAATTTCGAAATATTCATGTGACTCTTATCTTGGCGAACCGCTCTTGCCCGCAGCAACAAAGTTGGCGAGAGGAGCTGCGTGAAGACATAGAACAAAATGGCGCGTAAAAGCAGCCATTGCAGGGCGTGGCCACGACGGAAAATCCAGCTACTGGATAGCGCAGGAGTATTTGCCTGATCGACAAACCGCGACTTCAGGCTGAAGGCGTTCCCGCCGCGTCGGTATCGATCATTGGAACGATACGAGGACTGACTTTTACACCCGGTCTGACACGCTGCGTTCCACTGACGACAATCCGGTCGCCCGGTTGAATCCCCGACTTCACGATCCGAAGGTTTCCGTGGGCATCGCCTACTTTGATCTCACGATAAGCAACCTGATTGTCGCTGCCGACCACGTAGACGTATCTCTTGTCCTGATCTGTTCCAATCGCGGTGTCGCTGATCAGCAAGGCTGAATAAGCATCGCCGCTAACGACCTTGACTCGGGCGTACAGTCCTGGAATGAGGCTGCCGTCGCTGTTGTCAAATCGCGCCCGTACTCGAATCGTTCCTGAATTGGTATCAACCCGATTGTCAACGGACTGAATGACACCCGTGCGAGAGTAACCTTCCTCGTCCGCCAGCCCGAGGTCGACGGGCACACGGCCTTCGTTCCTGACGCGACGAATGTATTGCAGATACGTCTGCTCATCCGCGTCGAATTCGGCATAGATGGGCGATACCGACACTATCGTCGTCAACGGTGGACTGCCTGCCCCGGCACTAACGACGTTGCCTAGCGTGATTTCTGCTCGAGAAACCCGGCCGGAAATCGGTGCGGATATTCTGGTGTACCCGAGATTAATTTCCGCCGCTTCCAGTGCGGCTTGCGCAGTTTTAAGATTCGCGGCTGCCTCGTTTGCAGCATTCTGCTTTTCGTCATAGTCGCGCCTGGCGATGGCGTTGTCCGCAATCAGACGTTGTGCGCGCTGCCAGTCATTGGCCGTGTAGGTCACGCGAGCACGCGCGGCGGCAACCTGCCCTGCTGCCCTATCCACCTCGGACTGATATGGGCGAGGGTCGATGATAAATAAGACATCGCCCTTTTTTACCAGTTGACCGTCTTTCAGATTAACCGACACGATTGTCCCTGACACAAGTGGCCGAACTTCAACCTTGTCGACTGCCGCGAGTCGCCCCGAGTACGTCTGGGAATCTTTAACCTCTTTTTGCAGCACCGTGGCGACATCAACCCCGGTCGCGGGCGCTGCAACGGACGGCGCGGAATTCCGCGCACTGACACGGATCGCACTGAATGTGCCCAGTCCTGCAATCGCGACAACCACAAGCGTGGCAAGCGCAATCCTTGGACGAGGATTTAAAGAAGCGGACATTGGGAGCTCTTTAAAAAATAGCAATCTGGTTTGACTGCAACATTGGTCACCGGAGTCGATCTCTGCCCACCTGGCAATTCAGAGCGGACAGCTCGCCAGTCAAGCCAACCGCCTGCACTTCCCTGGGATAAAGCACGCGAGCGAAAAAATCCGGAAACCTCTTTTGACGCCACATTTTCATCAAGCCGGCCCAACGAGCATAGGACGAACTTCCCTCGTATTTCGTCATCGATATGAATTCGATGTCACATCCACCCTGGATTGGCTAAAGTCTGATTCTGTTTAGATTTGTAGGATGCCTGCCCTCGACCACGGACATGAGCGCGGGCCACAGGCGCATGCGGGCAGGCGTCGTACAAATCCCGATGGAGGAAACCGCGGAGTGTTCCGGCGTGGCCGGAACGTTTAGCGCTATGGGGATTGAAGAGGTCGGGTGCGGCGTTGGAGTGACGGAGCGCTGGGGCAAAGCGGGTTGATGTCGACGGGATGCACGTTGGCGGGGCTGTGCGGCCCGGGTTTGTGACGGGAGGCGGGGCGCACGGCCGCGTGGTGGCTGTGAGGGACGCAAGCGTTCGCTATCGGGTCCCGTTGCCGGAGAGCCGACGGTCGTCTTGAACGTGTCGAAACACCTGTGCTCATGCTGCTGCTCGCTGTACAGGTGGTGCGCGGATCGGTGGGCTGCGCTGGAGGATCTCGATGACGATCATCGGCGCGCCGCAGTGCCGGCAGATGAAGGCGGGGCGCACAGCGGGACCGGTGTCGTCGGGTTGCGTGCGGGGTGTGGGGACGACGTGCAGCAACTCGCGCACCTTCGCGAGATTGGCCCGGCGCACGGGATTGGCCAGCAGGCCATAGTGGCGGATGCGGTGGAAGCCGCCGGGCAGCACGTGCAGCAGAAAGCGGCGCATGAACTCGTGCGCGCCCAGGGTCATGGTCTTGTAGCGGGTGCGCCCCTTCGCGCGATAGTCCTTCCAGCGGAAGGTCACGCCGCGTTCATCGAGCGCAACGAGCCGCTGGTTGGAGATGGCCACGCGATGCGTGTAGCGTGACAGGTAGGCGAGCACGGCCTCGGGTCCCGCGAACGGGCGCTTCGCATACACGACCCATTCACATGCGCGTAGCGGCGCGAGCCACTGGGCGAAGACGGCAGGATCGGCGAGCGCGGCGTACTCGCCGAAGAACCGCAACTGGCCACGACGATGCACTGCAGCGAGTTCTTCCAGGAAACGTCGCCGGAACAGCCGTGAGAGCACGCGCACGGGCAGGAAGAAGCCGGGCCGGCAGGCGACCCACCGCTCACCGTCGGGTGACAGGCCACCACCGGGGACGATGCCGTGGACGTGGGGATGGTGTGTGAGTGCCGAGCCCCACGTATGGAGCACCAGCGTCGCGCCAGTCTGCGCGCCCAGATGCTTCGGATCGGCTGCGATGGTACGCAGGGTCTCGGCGGCAACATCGAACAGCAGGCCGTAGATCACCGCCTTGTTGTACCAGGCGATCGCGCTGATCGTGGCGGGCAGCGTGAAGACCACGTGGTAATACTCCACGGGCAGCAGGTCGGCCTGACGTGCCTCGAGCCACCGGTGTGCGGCGCTCGCCTGGCACTTCGGACAATGGCGATTGCGACACGAGTCATAGGAGATCTCCAGCTTTGCGCAGCCGGAACAGCGCAACACATGTCCACCCAGCGCCGCGGTGCGGCACTGTTCGATGGCCGACATGACCTTCAGCTGTCCCAGGCTCAGCGGTACAGTCTGTCGCCACGCTGGCCCGTGGACGCGGAAGATGTCCGCGACCTCCAGCACGGGGCGCTCCGCGCGGTGCTGGCCTACTCGGAAGGCAGGCGGTCCAGCGGGCTGATCACCTTGCGCAGCAGGTCGGTGGCCACCTGGGTATAGAGTGAGGTGGTCTCGAGCTTCTTGTGCCCCAGCAGCACCTGGATCACACGGATATCCTCCTTCTGTTCGAGCAGGTGTGTCGCGAAACTATGACGCAGCGTATGCATGGATACGCGCTTGCCGAGGTGTGCCTCTTCTGCGGCGGCATGGATGGCGCGGTTCAGTTGCCGCGTGCTGAGCGGGTCCACCGGATCGAGGCCGGGAAACAGCCAGCCGCCTTCGAGCATGCGACCCTGCGCATGGGCCACGCGCCACCAGACACGCAGGCGCTCGAGCAGGACCGGCGAGAGCATCGCGTAGCGGTCGCGGCGGCCCTTGCCCTGCTCGATGCGCAGCGTCATGCGCTGGCTGTCGACGTCGCCGACCTTCAGCGCCACCACTTCGCTCGCACGCAGCCCGGCACCGTAGGCGACCGACAATGCCGTCTGGTGCTTCAGGTTGCCGGCGGCGGCGATCAGGCGGGCCACCTCGTCAGGGCTGAGCACGACCGGTAGCGTGCGGGGCACGCGCACCGGCTGCATCCTCGCCATCAGCCCGGGCTGGTTGAGCGTGATCTCGAAGAAGAACTTCAGTCCGGTGATGGCGGCATTCAGCGACACGGGCGAGATGCCGTGGTCGACCAGATGCAGCTGGTAGCGCCGCAGGTCCTCGACGGTGGCGGTGTCGGGCGGGCGCCCGAGGAAAGCGGCGAACTGACGGACCACGCGGACATAGCCGGCCTGCGTCTGCGGTGCGAGCTTGCGCATGCGCATGTCGTCGATCATGTGCTGGCGCAGCGGACTGATATCCTGGCTGGTGTGAGTCATGGCTCTGCTCCTGTTGAGGAACGAGGCGGATTGCCTCGTACCCAACATGGAAACAGAGTCGGTTTCCTCTCACCTGCCACCAGAGCTCAACCGGAGCCCCATTACCGCGCGAGCGGTTTCGTCCACTGAGGCATCTGCGTCCTTTTTCCCCGCGTCGTTTTAATGCATCCTCTTCCCATGGGAGGAGTATTGTGAAATGACATCAACCAACCGGGCGAGCAGCGTCTCGACTGCTATTGAAAAAAATACGGCTTTTAACTCAGACGGCTCTAAGGCGGGACCACGTAACATCGCATACCTTGTCTATCAGGGCTTCCAGATGCAGGATCTCGCTGGCCCGCTTGCGGTGTTTGATGAAGCCAGCAGAGAGGCCGCGCTCTCTCAAGATCGGTCGCTTCGGCCGTTCAAGAACTGCCGCGAGAGCAAGACCGGTGAATTTGGTGGTTTTTGCGACAATCCATTGAGGAGTTGTCTCAAGCGCGCCGTGGTGCACTGCTTCCCCCGATTTCGCCGCGGCGAGTTTTAAACTTGTCGTCGATCCTAGCGTTGACTGCTGAATAGCTGCACGTTCGTCGGAAACACGCTCGATCCCGTTGCTGCGTTGAACGCTTAGTGGATAGGGTCAACGGGCGTCAAGACAGGCTGCAATGTTCGGCAACGCCTGTCTTGTGGTCTTCATTAATATGAACGGGAAAAATGAAGTGATAACCGGTCCGGTGTATCTTTTGAGTTCCTGCATTGGACACGGGAAGATAGTCGGTGCGCATGTAAGCGTGGAGAGGGCCGGCATCGGCGGCGGCACATCGAACGCGCTATCCGTGCCCGCGAGCATAGTTGAAATCGGACGTTCACCCTCCAAGACGAGCGCTCAAGATCATGCAGTGTGACAGTCAGGATAGATCCCATCGCGGCAAGGTTCCTGGATGGTACTCGGCCGAGCAACCTGCTTGGCCCGCGCGGGATAATCTGGGAAGGAAGCGCAACAACGGAATTGCGAAATGAACCGGTCTGGAAGCGTGGCGAGCGCCGCAATCGATTTCAGGAACGACTTACTTGGCAGGAATTGGCCGAACGATAGTGAGGTCGTCCGATTTAGCAGATTTTCCGGTAGCCTGGACGCCGCAGAATGCATCGCCCGGGCACGCGAGGCCCGGATATTGTTAGGCGTATGGTCTGCAGCGCGACGCGCATTCGTCTACCCGGACTTTCAGTTCGATCGCAGAGGCGACCTGCGCCCGGAAGTCGCCGAACTACTGACTCTGTTGCCAAAGGAAAACGACGATGCGGGCTGGCGAAGTGCTTTCTGGCTTTATTCGCCGCACGCAAATCTGGGCGGACAGACACCGGCCGAAGTCTTTGAGAGCGACCCGTCGCGCGTGCTCAGTGTGGCTCTTGATGAATTTTACGGCGACCCCGACACCGCCTGGTGATGAAGGTAAGAAACGATCAACCTTCGCATATTGGAGCTTGGCGACCTAGTCTGGTGCATTCCATTGAGAACTTTGCGGTAATCGCGTCTGGTTTAATGCGAACATGATGCCTGCCGTCGTTCAACTTCGCGTGAGACTGGTTCAGTAAAATAGCGTAACGCAGCCGGCAGGCATTCAAAGGAATCGTTATGGCCCCCTCCTCCTCTCGACCTCCAAAAAAGATCTCTCCTGTTGTCCGTGAAGCGATAACCGGCGCAGGCGCGGAAGCTACGATGTCGACGGCAGGCTTCAGACAATTGATTTCTGTGCGTAAGGTGCGCGATAGGCTCGGTGGCGGAGATCCGGTGGAGCTAAGCCGCCAGATCGATGCGATCGAGTCGGAATTCACTGAGGGAAAGGGCGTCCTTCGCGTGTCAGTTCCTGGGCTCGAGGTTGCAATCACGAAGGTAGTATCGAATGCCCCGGCCACCGGACAGACGACAGAGGTCAGTCGCCCGCGGGCGGAACCAGGATGCAGTATGGTGCAGGCTGATGTTACGACTATGGCGTTGATGAAATCACAGCTCACCGAACTCCGCCAACGCATTGCCGCACGCGATTTCGAGCTTTCAAGTATCGTGAGCAGGTTCGCCAGGCTTGACGAGCGCCGTATCGCGCTGGAAGCCAAGCTGGAAGATTGCGAGAAGCGGTTGGCGGACGCAATATCTGAGCAGCAAGCTATTCGATGGACCTGCGAAAGGGAACTGCGCGAGGAGCGATTTCGCCACCTGATGGAGCTAACAGAACAGAGTATTCATTTCTTGCGGGAGCTGAACGATACGGTGGAATTCTACGGCCGTTTGGATAGTCGCCGTTCTTTGGAAAGGCGTACCGCAGCAGAGGCCGACAATCTGCACAACGGCGAACGAGAGAAGTGAACGGCAAATAGCGAAGCGCCGCTCCCCGTAAAGATTGATGAAGACCCCGCACAATCGGCAATGTCCGATGATCAAAAAGGCAACGCAAACTCTTTTTCGATTCCGATAATTACCTGTTTCCGAACGCTCCACACTTCCCCTCACGCTTCACTTCATCACCCTGCAACGTGAAGACGACCAGGATGGATGGGAAAAAACACGACGGCATCTTACCTGCCTGCAGCGGCGAATGTGGCATCACCACTGAAGCCAGTGTAGCGTCGATCGCAGAAGACCAAGGCGAAGCCTTCAGCGTCAGCTGGACGGCAAAGAGGTATAGCTCCACAGCGAGTCGTCAAGGCACAAGCACCGGTCAATCAGTCGAGCATCTTACGGTCGACGTGCCGCGTGAGCGGACTTCGTCGAAGTGGCCGGTCGCGGACTGGTACGACGGCTGATTTGCCGGCAGTCGCCTCGCTAAAAGCGTAAGCGCGTCTTCATTACCGTCTAGATATCCTCGTTGAGTTTGGCTACTTTGGTGTCCACCAAATGAATGGTGGACGCTATAGTGGACAACGCTGCGCAATCCAAACGATCCAAACGCCCCAATTTTTCGGTCGAGTTCAAACGGCAGATCGTTGAGGCGACACTCAAGCCGGGCGCATCGGCCGCACTCATCGCTCGCGAGCACGACGTCAACGCCAATCTGCTGTTCAAATGGCGTCGTCATTATCTTGCAGGTGATTTCGGCATGCCCGACGTTTCGTTGCCAGAGGCACCTGCGCTCGGCTGGCTACCCGTGGCGGTGGCTGAGCCTTTGCCGGAAGCAACGGCCAGCCAATCGTCGGACGGTGTCGGCACCTACGAGGTCGAATGCGGTGACGTCCGGCTACGATTAAGCGCTGACACACCCATCGCAACCTTGATCAAGATTGTGCGGGGCCTTGCTCGATGAGCCTGCTGATGCTGCCGTCTGCTGTTGGCCTGCCTTCCGGCTCCCGAGTGTGGCTTGCCGCAGGAGTCACTGACATGCGCGCCGGCTTCAACAGTCTCGCCGCCAAGGTGCAGACCGTGCTGGAACGTGATCCCTTCTGCGGGCACGTCTTCGTGTTTCGCGGCAAACGCGGCGACCTGCTCAAGGTGCTGTGGTGGAGCGGCGATGGCATGTGCCTGCTGATGAAGCGACTCGAGAAGGGTCGCTTCGTATGGCCTCAGGCCGACAGCGGCGTTATTTGCCTGAGCCCGGCGCAACTGTCGATGCTGCTGGAAGGTATCGACTGGCGGCAACCGACGAGAACGGCACGTCCGACTTCAGCGTTGTAAACGTCGTTGCTGGCGCGTAAACTGCTCGCATGACGCGCGCGAACCCACTTCCCGACGATGTCGAAACGCTGAAGGCCATGCTGCTCAGCCAGGAGGCGGCACTTCGCGCGCGTGACGCTCAGGTGCTCGCACTGCAAGAAACAGTCGACTCGCAACAAGCCGCGTTGGCTTCGCGCGCAGCCGAAGTCGAACACCTGAAGCTGCTTATTGCCAAGCTGCGCCGTATGCAGTTCGGTCGCAAGTCGGAGAAGCTGGATCGTCAGATCGAGCAGCTGGAACTGCGTCTCGAAGAGCTTGAGACTGATGAAGGCGCGGCACCGGTCGAAATCCCGAAGACACCGCGCACGGCTGTGCAACAGACACCGCGCAAGCCACTGCCCGAGCATCTGCCGCGCGAGATCCAGACGCACTTGCCCGAATCCGCCGGGAAGTGCGCGCAGTGTGGTGGCCTGATGAAGTCGCTGGGCGAAGACGTCGCCGAACAACTTGAGTACGTACCGGCAAGCTTCCGGGTCGTCCGTCATGTGCGTCCGAAGTTTGCCTGCGTGTGTTGCGACCACATCTCTCAGGCACCTGCACCGAGCCGTCCCATCGAGCGTGGTCTCGCCGGCCCAGGGCTGCTGGCGCACGTGCTGGTCTCGAAGTTCGCCGACCACATACCGCTTTACCGGCAGTCAGTCATGTACGCGCGAGAAGGCGTCGAGCTTGATCGCTCGCTGCTTGCGAAATGGGTCGGTCACGCGGCGACGCTGCTGCAGCCACTCGTTGAAACACTGCGTGCTCACGTGATGTCGGCGACGAAACTGCATGCCGACGACACGCCGGTTCCCGTGCTTGCTCCGGGCAACGGCAAGACGAAGACCGGTCGCTTGTGGGTGTACGTGCGCGATGATCGTGCATCGGCCGACATCACGCCGCCGGCGGTCTGGTTTGCCTACACGCCGGATCGCAAGGGTATCCATCCGCAGCAGCACCTCAGATCGTTCAACGGCACACTGCAAGCCGATGCATACGGTGGCTACCAGGCCATCTACGAAACCGGGTGTGTCACGGAGGCAGCTTGCTGGGCGCACGCCCGACGACAGTTCTATGAACTACACGCAGCGCGCCCCAATGCGTTGAACACCGAAGCGCTCGAGCGTATCGGCGCGCTATACCGGATTGAGGAAACGATCAGAGGCAAACCGCCCGACGAGCGCCGCGCTTATCGCCACGAGCACGCACGGCCGTTACTTGACCAGTTCCATGCGTGGCTCACGACGACTCTCGAAACGCTCTCGCGCAAATCTGACACGAGTCGGGCGATCCTCTATGCGTTGAACCGATGGGAAGCGTTCACACGCTACTGCGATGATGGCCAGCTCGAAATTGATAACCTGCCAGTCGAGCGCGCGCTACGCGGAGTGGCCATCGGGCGCCGCAACTATCTGTTCGCTGGAGCAGACTCTGGCGGCGAACGTGCCGCCGCCATCTACAGCCTGGTTGGCACCGCAAAACTCAATGGCATCGATCCTGAGGCGTATCTGCGCTACGTGCTCGCACGCATCGCTGACCATGCGATCAATCGCGTTCACGAACTCACACCGTGGGTCGTCGCCGATCAGCTCCGCAGTCCAGCCTGACAATCACGATCCCGGTCAAGACGTCACTGCTGCCGCGCTTACCTAAAAGCAGGGCTAAGCAAGCGAAGTATCCGTTCAAGAGCGTGCATCACGCGCGCAACCGTGGGGCCCAATTCAGGCCTGCATCCTCCGCGAGAAACTTCAGTCCCCACACGACATCCCTGCGCGGGCAGTGATCCACCAGCGTCTGCAAAACATTCAGTCGAATGTTTCTCAGACTACCGATCAAATTTCTCACCCCCTCAATCAGGGCTAGCTCAAGCGACACGCTGACGTATTCGAGAATGGCCCGCTCCGGGACCGAAACCATCACCTGCACATGACGCCATGCAAGCGGCTTCAACCCATAATTCTGATCCATTCTTGCATCGAACAGAGTATGGGAATAATAAGAGCAGGCGAGCCTTTCCACCGCCCATATGGGGAGACTGACACAGCCATCGCCCCACAGATCGACCCGCTCACGAAACGAAAGATGGTGCACCATCCGATGCCACTCTAGGGCCGTTCGTCCCCCAACGTGCAGGTCCGGAATATGCGAACGTAAGTAGGCAATTGTTCCATCAATGCCAGGCTGATCACCGCGTAGCAGATACGCGTCGTCCGATAAGCGTCGCAACCACCCCTGTTGCACGAGCTGACCCACCTGCTCCGCGTCGATTTCAAACGCCGCAAAGTAGCGCAGACCAAGCGGCTGCGATCGTGGTGCGAAGTCCATCAGGAACTGCACGATTTCGGTAGCATTGAACATCTTAGGTCCTTTGCCATCCGCTCCCGATAACAGAAACGGTCACTGTTGGCAACGTGCCCGTGGGGTGGCGAGCATGATGGCGATCAAGCAAAACGGAATTCCGGCCCACTTGCGGCCAGGGCGATCATCTCCGTCAATGTCGCCCTGGGCTTCCGTCTCTCTGCGGCGGGGCAACCGCATTGTCGATGCAAGGAACCGCGGTGCCCCTGATTTGCGCATGGAAGCAGCAAGTACGGCGCAGCTAAGCAACCCCTGGCGCAACGCCATTTAGGCATGGTCTCGCACGCTGCTTCCTACTGGTTGACCTCTGCTCCAAGCCATACTCGTATCAAGCGAGGCATACCGTATCTGAGTCGCCACCTGCCCAAAGAAGTACCTTGTCACACGCAGTAAGTGGATCGGCCTGCTGAGATTTGCAGGCACGCAAATGTCCGTTCGCGTCCGCGTAAGCGAGCAGATTCCCGCCGCCTTCCGTATGCGTGTATGACCACAGACTCGAGACAGGAATCAGCGTTTCCCACTCGATCGCAAACAAACGGGGCTTGGCCGATCGATATGCCTCGAGCGTAGAGACAAGAATCTCAGGGTCTGCGACGATATACGAGTAACAGTTTGGGTCGTTGGGTCGGGCATCTGCGGCACGAATCAGGAAGGTTGTAGATATGTGATGGATGCCTGCGAGGCGCCAACGGTTAAACGGGTCATGCCTCACTCGAAACGGCGTCTCCCACGGTGATTTTGTGAACAGCATCTTTCCACGAAAAATCAATGATCCAAAGTCGTTGGCGTCACCGCCTGAAGCGTAGTGACATCCAGCCTCGAACCCTTTTGTTTCAGCGACGTAAAGCCCAGAGGTGGGCGCCAGTTACATATTGCACACTATCAATTGTAGCGTAATTGTGTGCATCGAACGAAAGTGGCATCTTCGAATTTAATCACATGACTGATGTCGCTTCGTCTTGGCCTGGCCCGCGGATTGAGAGCAGCACGCAAGATGCGCGGCATCTCGCAGGACGGCCTTGGCGTCTCCAGTCGGACGTACCTGAGCGCACTCGAGCTTGGAAAACAGACGCCGACGCTAGACAAGCTCGATGAAATCGCGGGGGCTATAGGCGTTCATCCTCTTAGCGTTCTGTACTACGCCTACACAGTGGACCTGTCTCCAGGACAGCTTCGCGAACTGGGGCGGGTCGTTCGCTCGGAGATTGACGAAATCAGGAAGTACGATTTCTCTGACGGCTAACGCGGCCCCGGTTTGCCGTTGCCGGAGACCCCTATGCTCCTTGCTGTCATACAGGCCGAGTCTGACTGGTTCGCCGGCAAGCATTCAACTTTCATAGCGGCCGTCGAACGGACTGTCTGCCGCGAAGAATTCGACGTGCTGGTTTTGCCCACCCCATCAACCGCGTGCTCTCAAAGGGCTGAGAAGGTTCTAAGCTCGCAACTCGCTTCGTATGTCACGGAACTAAGCAGTCGGAAGCACGCGCTCATCGGTTTTGGAGTGAGGACACGCTTGGGACATCGGGTTTGTCGCTCTGCCTATGCGGCGTACGAGGGCCGGCTCTTTACAAGCAGTAAGGTTTCATCCGGGACCACCATGGTCGGCGATTCGAGGGCATGCTATGTTGCCACCGAGTTCGCGAGAGCCGGCGTGTTTCAGGACATCGTGCCAGACGAGGGGCTACTTCTCGCCGACGATCATTTGCATATGTTCCAGTTGGAGGACGCGCAGATATTGATGGTTTCGGCGTCGCACAGAAAGGCGGGTATCGAAACTTGTCCCGACCCCCCGGGTCTGCGGTCCTCACATCGGTTAAACGCTTACTGGATGGTGGCCGGCTACGGCGTCAGTGATGAAGACTATCCGGCCGGCCACAATTCTGGAGGCAGCATGATCCTGTCTCCCAATGGGCACGAGCTTGTCGATGCCGGAACCGCACCCGGACTCCACGTGGCAGAGATCCCAGATTTCCTGCCGTTCCACTCATGAAACATCGAGCGTAGTGCCAAGTCGTGTACAAGGCCTGGAACCATGCATTACTGACCCGTTCGTTCGATGTGCGCTCACCCTACAGTGAACCGGCCGCGTACGTATCGAAATCCGGGTTAAGCAAAACACGAAGGTCGTTGTCCAACTTCCTGTTATGGTGGTGCACATTTCGCAACAGCGTCATGGCGTCATGAAGACGCATACGAGGCGGATCGAAGTGGCCAAGCGGAAGACCTTCAACTTTCGGGAACACAATTGCCGAGATGCGCAAAACTGGGGAAAGCTGATACTGAAAATATGTATCGAACCCTGCCGCCGCAGTGAATTCCGCGTATGCGAGCCGCGTGTGCTGTAATTTCCAGTAGAACGCCGCGAACGTACCCCGGAAGACGGCTTCCCAGCCACGTTCGTTCAGGGTAGTGGGCCAGATCCGTGCGGCAGGCGATCGCCACCGGATAATGCGGGCATTCCCAATGGGTGAGCGTAGGCTCTGAGGTCTATCGCCTTCCCATGCCCCGCGCAACAGCATATATGCCATCACCGGCGCGGGAGCAACGTCGCGCAGCAACTGACCATCATCGCCGACCAGTATCGGGGTTGCCTCATCGGGAAAAAGATGTCCATACGCTTCTGTCAGCCAGGACTTAAGATCTGAAAGTGTGGCCATGTATACAAGGTCTGCTTCATCCAGACGGCGATTTGCATTCTTTCGTGCGGCATCATCGACAGCATTTCCCGAGGCAACATTCTCGTCCTCCCAGAGCAGCCATGACAGTCCAGCCTCCGGCAAGGTCTGGTCGAGCGCGCATGTACTTACCGAGCGGGAAATCTGAAAAATCATCGTTGATGTTCCCCACCAACCGTCGATTGCATGGGTGTTCATAGAGCTGGCAAATGGCGCAAGCGGAAGCATGCCGCGCACTGCCCTCCTATGCTGTCTTAGATATGGCGAAAATACCCCGCTGATATTCATCGACCCGCGGAATTTCACGTGTTCACGTATAGACGGCGCGCTTCCTGCAGTAAGAGAGGCGCCGCAATGCACGCAGTCGTATGGTGTCCGTAGTATCGCACCGTGGAATTCGTAGGTCCCAAATTCCTCCCCGCAAGCCCAGCAAGCCTTCACAAGCGGGCAGTCGTGGAGCGGGCAACGTTCAAGGGCCTTCGACTGATGCCATACGCTGTGATAAAGCCCAAACATGCACTCCGGACACAGTCGTAGTCTGCCCACAAACCACACCTCGGGAGAAGAAGCCGACAGCCACTTTGCATCGCTTGTCCCGGGATACTCTTTGTTATCCCATCCCATCAGCCGATTAATATGGCGATCAATCCGGCCGTCATCGGCCAAGAAATCCTTACGTCCAGACGTCACGCCGCACAGTTTCGAAAATTTGCCAAATGGAAGTGCGTTCAGCCACATGATTCTTGCCGCAACCGAAAAGGTCGATTCATGTGGCAAGCGCGTAAAGGCTTCACCGGTTACCTGCCCGTTAGTCACTGGTGACATTATTCTTCCGTGGGCGCGGGAAGATATGTAATGCCGTCACCCAGAACGAGTCCCATGGCCCTTTTCCACTGATCGACGCCGATCGTAAGTCCCGGTTGGTCAACTTTCGAAGCCTCCCCCAGCATGCGCTTGATAGTCTTGAAAATAAAACGGGCCGTCACGCGACCGTTTGCGGCGTACGCGTCTACAGCCCCCTTCAACGTCGCCACTTGGTCCGAAAGCCTAAAGCCGGCCGCGAAGGCGCGCGGAACAAAAAATTGTACCCATGTCACACCGCCCGCGTCTGGATAAGGAAGAGTATCAAGCGCGTGCAGTACCGACACGAGGTCCAATGCAGAAGTAAGCGGCCGTAATACATGGCCCGATCCCAACAGCGACTCGATCGTTTCTTTTGTGGGACCCGTCATACCGTCAGTCCTCGCGCGAAACGCGTTTATCTCGCTGGAACCCACCACAAATAACTGAATCCCTTTTACCTGAAGGCTGTCCCTCAGACCAGCCAGCGCCTCTAGCGTCGCCCCGTCCACCGTTTCTATGTTCTGTACAAAAAGTACAAACCTGTACACGCCGGTTATCGCCGTTCGCTCTTCAATCACTTTTTCCAGTCGGCTCGTGATATCCTGGCTGGCCCCTCCCCAGAAACGATGGTTAACTGCTGCTAGTAGCGAACGCCATGTTCCTGCAGCAGTTGTTAATTCACTGGGAAGCGGCGCCCAGGTTGCGGTTGCAAGTTCCGGAAATTCGTGCTGGAATAAATTCCTTATGACCAGCAATGCAATCTTTCGACCACTGCCTCGCTCTCCGAGTAGGGTGAAGCCAGAAGCGCCATAAAGAAATTCGTCTTTACACATCAGGTATGCCTGGATGGCTGGCGATGTTGGGAGCTCTGGCGCACTATAAAAAGGATGCCTAAGCAATAGCTCCTGTTCGGTGCGCTGATTCTGCGACAAGATGTCTGATTGCTGCGGCTGTTCGACCTCTTGCGGCGGTGTACCAGGCTGAGTGTCAGTCATCCGAACCTCCTGCCGCCACGAATAACATTTAGACCGAACCGGTCTGCGCCACCTTCCCAGATGTTCCTACCCTGCTGCTCCTGCAATTCCACCGCCCTCACGGGCTTTGCCGGTTCGGCCGGCTCCTTTGACTTCCCGTCATCATCGGCGGCGGAATTTTCAACGACCTCCCGACGACCATGATAGGTTTCCCGGCGGAGTTGACGCTCTTCTTGGAGCGCTGGAGCACTCGCCTTTCCTGGCTTTTTGCTTGTTGCGCTTCGGGACCGCCGGTCTGCCGCCTCCCTTTCTGGCACTGAATCCACACGGTCCAGTCGTTCGCGAGTTTTCAAGTTGCCGCCGACGCGGTAAAAAAACGTCCAGTCCGATACAGAGATTTTTATCCCACGTTGCCTGTCCGGTTCGAGTTTTCCTATCGGAGTGTTGTTTACGGCGCCTTGGGCGTCACGAAGGTCCCAGCGCTTTATCCTGCCAGTCAGATTTGTGACGTTTGATCCGCCAGGCTGAATCAGCTCCGGGTGCCCTTTCAACTCGTCGTTTGAATAGCGTCGTCCCAAGGTGTTGCAATGTGGCATGACTCCTTTCTTCAAATTGCCCCGTACCGCTGCGTCGAAATAATGATCAAGATATTTGCTGTCTGCGACCGCCTCGCGAGCAAGCGGCGCGGCCACGAGCCCCTTGCTCACATCGTTCAATGCATTCCGAAACGCAGTGGATGGCGATGTTTGGCACAGCCGTTCGGTGCGGTCGGAATTGTGCTGATTGCACGCTCGAGCAAGATCGAGAATGAACGTGTTGAGCTCAACCGCTGACTCCCCATCGTTCATGTCATTGACACGTCTCGATATATCGCCTATTGCTCGCTCGCAGACTGCTCGCGTCACCCAGTTATATGTGGGCCCAAAATTGACTGCACAACCAAAGGTGTAAATGCCGGCTCTGATGAAGTTGTCCGTGAGGTTGCATTTCGCGTTGTCAACCGCCAGAACGCAGAAGCAATTGCCAGTCAAGCCGAACTGTTCGAAAAACAGACGGTCGTCGCCATGCGGGTCGTTCTCCAAACGATACTGCTCCGGATGGACATACCGATCCAGAGTTTCAATAGCACTGGCCGCGCTCGGATTGATCTCAAGAGTCGGATGTCGTGATAAGACAGACCAATGGAGCGAGTCCACAAGCAGGGCAACGTACCACCGTGGCAATGTCTCCTCGAAAAGTTCACCGGCCGGGTTGCGCCGGGCGATCTTGGTGGCCTTGTCTATACGGTAGTAATCAAGTTGCAGGAATGAGCCAGGTCGGACCGGGCAGATGATGCGCGCGGGGGTTCCTCCAATCTGTCGGGCGCGCTTGGCAGAAGTTTCCCCGTAATAGATCCCGATATACCGCTGTGCGTGTCGGTTGCGGATTGTCTCTATATGCTTCCTGAGCGCGTCGCGGCCATAATCAGCGTTGGTGAGGGGATAGTCTTTAGCCCCAACTCCTTTCGTTGCCAGGAAGTCCTTCATCTTCTTCCAGCATTCATCGACGTCAAGCCTCTTACCTGCATCCGATGGCGGATGGTCCAACACGATATCTTCAAGAAACGCCTCCAGCCCGACCACACTTTTAAGCAGCCTGGTCCACGCCCAAGGGCCGCCAGGATTTTTATCCTCGGCGTCGCCGCCCTTTTCTTCGGACTTGCTTCGGCAACCCGCCCCTCCGTCTCTTGGCTCGGCTATACGGTAGTAAGGTAGCACCGCAAAGTAGCCATGAATCGATCCGGGGCCGGCGGGCGTGACGCATCGTTTTACCACACGGTATATTTCATTTTCCGACATCCCGTAATCATGTTTGATGTCCTCAAAAGACATGCCTTTCCGGTAAGCGTCAATTCCGGCTTTCTTCTCCCGGTACTTTTTCCGAGCCTTCTCTGGGAGGCTAACCTCATCAGGAGCCGGCCACTGGGCAAA
This sequence comes from Paraburkholderia graminis C4D1M, assembly GCF_000172415.1. Taxonomy (GTDB): domain Bacteria; phylum Pseudomonadota; class Gammaproteobacteria; order Burkholderiales; family Burkholderiaceae; genus Paraburkholderia; species Paraburkholderia graminis. The sequence continues at coordinate 3,888 of NZ_ABLD01000034.1, read as the reverse complement.
GCGATATTCTGGCGGAATCAGCGTCCGGCGCGAGGTGCCAGTACCGAAGGATGCAGTCGCATCCTCGGAGGCCTCAGCTTTCCCGTTCCCGCCTGCGGGCGGATTACTAGCCTCGGGCGCCATGCCACTGGCCGAGGTGCGCTGAGGTCTTTTGTACGTGCTGGCACCACTGCCCGTAATGTTGGCCACTACGGTGTCCAGTGTTAGTAGCATCGTCAGGTCAGTCACCAACGTGCCTTCTGCAATAAGGGCTGCCATCGCCCCCCTCAAAAGGGCTGGGTCAATCCCGGGGATGCCCAGGATCTGTCGGATCGTGCCTTGCGTCCCCGGCCCAAATCGGTCCAGGATCGCGAATCTCGCTGCGGGCGACGTGTAGTCAAGTACGGCAGTGATTGAAGCCGATAAGAACAGACAATTGTCCAGTTCGATTCGGCGTTCGACAATATCGCGACCCGTGATCAAACGAACTCCTACGGGGAGCCGCTTTGACATTGCTTTTTTTGAGCTGCCTGGCTCCCTTCTGCAGCAAATTAGCTCCTGCCGGCCGTCTGCGTACCGAACTACCACATCAGGTCGGAAATCTTTCATTTCCAACTCTACGTCGGGGCTCTGGGCAGGTGCGGGCCCGTACGAGACGATCTCCGGATTCATCTCAAAAAGAATTGAACAGGCAAAAACAACGTCGGTCTGCGCCACCATCAATTTGTCGCGCTTATTGGAGTGGAAGACCCAGAAGTTGGCTTCCGGATCAGAGCGATGCCCGATTATCCTGGAAGCGCTTTCACCGTCGCGCGAAAAGCCCGGGGACATGCTGAAAAGACGAGGCATGAGATATTCTTCTCCTTACGCACGCCCGCGCCGCCAAAAAGAATCCCCTTGACTTTCCCCGTGAATGGTAGAAAATCAAATCGACGCGGGTGGCCGGGATCCCTGCAAAGATCGCCCGACCCCTGTTGTTAGTGGATAGCACCGCTAAAGCATCTTCGATGGACCTCGCGAGAAAGCCGACCCGCCAGTCGGCTTTTTTGTTTTCAGATTCCACATTATTAGGGGAAGACAATAGATTTTTCAACGACATTCACTGCGAGTTTTCCAGAATCTTCTGAAAATCGCATGTGATAGAGGCCATTTTATTTTTACGTGTTATGTATTTAAAGTCGCATTAATTGTATTTTAATCGACCCAATACCATCCACCGAAAGATCGCCGCGAATAGCGTGTAGAATAATGCTGTGCGGTCAAACAGAAGTGAATAACTGTATTTCAACGGCGAGATGCAGAGCCGCGTTGCTGAATTGATTTGCTCGTCGCACTTCTCGCGACGGCAGTAGCGCCGAAGATGCCACTTTACCGTTGCGGCTCCCATCACTGATAAGGGCCAGCATGAAGTAACTACACACAAAAAACGAGATAGCGGAGCCCATTGCCCCGAATAAGTTTGGGAGGCATTTGAGCGTCCACGCCGTAAGGGCGGTGAATCGGGATAACGTGCTTCAATTTCTGCCGTGTTGATCCCGGCATACCGTCAACAAGCCCGATGTCTGGAAAGCTGTCCATTACTATCGCAGGTGACCAGTGAGCGACAGCCCCACCGATCGCAACGACAAAGCCGCCAATCAAAAAGACGAGCAACTGTCCTACGACGAGGTGATACAGGACTACCAGTTCAGGTGGCAAGGCGTGTTGCCCGGTACGCCTCGTGAGATTGCGCGGTATCTTCGTGAGCACGCAGCGGCCCTATCCCTCGCAACATTGAATATCAGGTTGGCCGCCATCAGCCACTGGCATCAGAAGCAACAATTTCCTGATCCTACCGGGTCCGCGCACGTCAAAAGCGTCCTCAAGTGCATAGAGCACCTGCAAAGCACGGTGCGCGGACAGGCCCGCCCTTTACGTTTCGAGCAGCTCGAGACGGTCGACTCGTGGCTGAATCAGCAACTCGCACTCGAGCGCGGCGCGCGGAAGCTCCCACATTTGCGGAATCGGGCGCTAGTGCTAATTGGTTTCTGGCGAGGATTCCGTTCCGACGAACTGACCCGCCTAGAGGTTGAAAAAGTGACGGTAGATAGTGGACGCAGCATCACTTTCTATATCCCGCGTGTGGACTGTGAGCTCCCTGACGGTCATGTGGCCCTCCGCACTGCTGCTCGGACGCGGCTGTGTCCTGTTGCCGCTTATGAAGCTTGGATCGCTGCATCCGGGCTAACCGGTGGCCCGGTTTTTCGCAGCATCGATCGCTGGGGAAAGATCAAAGACAGTGCTCTCGCAAGCGGAAGCATCACGCCGCTTTTGCGCGGAATATTGAGATCGTCGGGGATACCGGATGCAGACGAATACAGCAGCCACTCGCTGCGCCACGGCTTCGCGATCTGGGCTGGATCAAACGCGTGGGACGAAAGGATGCTTGCGGAGTACGTCGGGTGGAAAGACCGACAGTCAGCACGGCGTTATCTTGACATGTTAGCCCCGGGTCGGTCAGCCCGCGGCTAATGAAATTTCTCGGCTTGAAATTGCAGCGGGCATGCCGTAGGCACAAGATCGCAGAGCGGCAGACATCCCACTCTGGACTCGATTCTTTTCCACCGATACGACCTTTCGATAAGACATGCTTTTTCGCTGACAAGGTTTTAGCCGTGCCCACCCCGTACTTTATCTCGTATCGATCAGATAACTCGCCGAGCACACACCTTGACTCGCGTCGGTCTTGGCTACTGATCGACCACATACTTTCACTCAAATTCGCGGCCAGCAGATCTTGGGCACACACTTTTCACAATCGTCGGACTATGGTCTCTCAGAGGAAGTCCTCCTCCAAAGCCCCGCCAGGTATAGAGGCATGCCCACACAGATTGTTCCCACCGCACTTTCACCGCCTCACCATCAAGGCCCAGTAACAAACCGCCAAAGCGCCGCACACTCGGCACGCGACAACTGGAAATGAGGCATCGACTTACGCAGCAGCACGCTTGCTGGATCGATGCCGTCCTCGATGGCTCGACAGAACGCCACCGGGTCATACTGACTCGGCGGCCCGCCTCGGCGGCTCTTTGCGTCAAGCAAGTAGCCGCGTGTCAGCGGCGGCGCAAAGCTGGGCGCCGGCTCCGTCCGCGTGTGGCAATTGATGCATCGCGTCGTCCATTCCGGCAGCGCTTGATTGTCGTCGCGCAGATGCGCCGCTGCCGGACGTTGCCCGGTGAAAATCGCGCACCCAAGATCGTCCGGTTTGCAGCGCTCTTCAGCATGCGCAAAAAGCGCAGCGCCAAGTAGCGCCAGGCAAACCGTCCAGCGAGCCGCGAGGCGCGAGGTTGTCGACGTCGTCATCAGTGGAGGCGCAACGTGCGTGACACGCTCGGCACGCCGTTCGTGTTCAACGCGAACAGCATGTAGTAGCCGGGAATCACAACACCAGGATCGGCGGGAATCTTCAGGATGAATTCGCCGGCCGTACCGATCGTGAAACTCAACGGCACGCGTCGCTGCTCGTTGTTCACTGCATGTGTGTTGGACGACAAACGCATCAGCGCGAACGCCTTCACGCCAGTAGTGGCTTTCACCGCGATGGACGTGCCGAGTTGCGCGTCGGCCGGTACGTTGCTGAGCGTCGGCCGCGTGGCCGCCGAACCATCCGCATTGAGCAGATACGGCGGTGTGAGTATTTCGATGTCCGTATGGTTGGTCGCACAACCACCGCACAAACCGCCGCCGCCGCTGAGCACCCGGCCGTCCGGCAATAGGAGCGCAACGCTGTGATAAGTCCGCGGCACGGCCTGCGGCGCGAGTTGCGAAAAGACCTTCGTCGTCGGGTCCCACAACTCGGGAGTCAGCACCGCGGTGTCGTCCGAGAAAGGCTGTGCGAACGCCTGGTTTACGTTTGGATTGACTCGGGAA
>NZ_ABLD01000035.1 GCF_000172415.1 Paraburkholderia graminis C4D1M | reverse complement strand
GGCGGCAATAGCAGGAAGGTTGGCGTGGCCGGCCATGACGCGGGCGGCCAATTGGCTAATTGCCTCGCGTTCATCGCGCGCGATCGCGGCGACGTGCAAATTTCCGCGCAAGCTTTGTTCGGGCCGATGCTGGACCCGAGTCTCACGCGCCTTGGCGATGAAAAGCGCCTCGGCTCGGACATCACGGCAAGAGAATGCGCGGCCTGTTATCGCGCGTACTTGCCGCAGGCGTCGCAACGCATGCATCCGTATGCGGCGCCGCTGGAATCGTCGCGGCTCGCCGGTTTGCCGGCCACGCTGATCGCGACGGCGCAAAACGACGTGCTGCATGTCGAGGCGGAGAAATACGCGAGCAGTCTGATCGACGCCGGTGTGCTGACCCAGGTGGTCCGCTATCCGGCCGTCTCGCATGCGGCGCTCGCCGATCATCCGCCCGCCTTGCAGGAGGCAGTGCGATTTTTTCAGTGGCGCTTCGATGCGCGCGCCCATCGCTGAAACAGAAACAAGCAGAACTTTAATCAACGATACCGGGAGCTACACATGACCATCCTTCCTCTTTCCCGCCGCCGCGTGGCGGTTGCCACACTAGCGGTACTCGTGCTGGCCGGACTCGGCACATTCGGCGCAATTCGCGTGGACGCGAGTTCGCCTGCCGCCCCGACCATCGTGCCGGAAGTCGATGTCGCCACCGTGGTGCAAAAAACGATCACCGACTGGCAGAGCTATTCGGGCCGTCTAGAAGCGGTAGAAAAAGTGGACGTGCGTTCGCAGGTGCCAGGCACCATCGTGTCCGTTAACTTCAAGGACGGCGCGCTCGTGAAGAAAGGCGACACGCTGTTCGTGATCGACCCGCGCCCGTACGCGGCTGAAGTCGCGCGCGCGGAAGCGCAGCTCGCGGCCGCGCAGGCGCGCACGGGCTACACGCAAAGCGATTGGGAACGCGCGCAACGCCTGATCACCGACAACGCGATCGCCAAGCGCGATTACGACGAGAAGCAGAACGCCGCGCGCGAAGCGAGTGCGAACCTGAAGGCCGCGCAAGCCGCGCTCGAAACCGCACGCATCAATCTCGGCTATACGAAGATCACGGCGCCGGTATCGGGCCGCGTATCGCGCGCGGAAATCACGGTGGGCAACGTGGTGTCGGCAGGTGCGGGCTCGGCGCCGCTGACCACGCTCGTGTCGGTGTCGCCGATCTACGCATCGTTCGACGCGGACGAACAAACGTATCTGCAATACCTGCGTCGCGCGAAAGACGGCGGCAAGGTGCCGGTGGAACTCGGTCTCGCGGATGAAAGCGGCTACTCGCGCAGCGGCACGATCGAGTCGGTGGACAACCGTCTGGATACGTCGTCGGGCACCATCCGCGTGCGCGCGCGTTTCGATAACCAGGACGGCACGCTGATTCCGGGCCTGTATGCGCGCGTGAAAGTGGGCGGCAGCGAACCGCATCCGGCGGTGCTGATCGACGACGCCGCCGTCGGCACCGACCAGGACAAGAAGTTCGTGCTGGTGGTCGACCAGAACAATCACGTCGTGTATCGCGAGATTTCGCTCGGCGATATGCAGGGCAATCTGCGTGTCGTGAAGGGCGGCCTGAAACCAGGCGACCGGATTGTGGTGAACGGCGTTCAGCGTGTGCGGCCCGGCGACGCGGTGCGCGCGCACATGGTGCCGATGACGACCGACCAGGACCCGAACAGCGCGCCGCTCGCGCAGCAGCGCGCCAAAGCGGACAAGAACTCGTGAGCGTTCGCGCCGCGGCATTGAACGCGCGGCGCGTGCTCCAACCGCTTGCTCCAAACATCAAGAGCTTCCAATGAACATATCCAAATTCTTCATCGATAGGCCGATTTTCGCGGGCGTGCTATCGGTATTGGTTCTGCTGGCGGGCGTGATTTCGCTCTTCAAGCTGCCGATCTCCGAGTACCCGGAAGTGGTGCCGCCGTCGGTCGTGGTGCACGCGCAGTATCCGGGCGCCAATCCGAAAGTGATCGCGGAAGCCGTCGCTTCGCCGCTCGAAGAGCAGATCAATGGCGTCGAGAACATGTTGTACATGCAGTCGCAAGCAAATAGCGACGGCAATCTCACGCTGACGGTCACCTTCAAGCTCGGCACGAACCCGGACCTCGCGACCCAGCTCGTGCAGAACCGCGTGAACCAGGCGCTGCCGCGTTTGCCGGAAGACGTGCAGCGGCTCGGCGTGACGACCATCAAGAGCTCGCCTACGCTCACCATGGTCGTGCACCTGATCTCGCCGAACGACCGCTACGACATGACGTATCTGCGCAATTACGCGGTTCTGAACGTGAAGGATCGTCTCGCGCGGATTCAGGGCGTGGGCCAGGTCCAGTTGTGGGGTTCGGGCGACTACGCAATGCGCGTGTGGCTCGATCCGCAGAAGGTCGCGCAGCGCGGTTTGACCGCGACCGAAGTGGCTAATGCGATTCGCGAGCAGAACATTCAGGTGGCGGCCGGTGTGATCGGCGCGTCGCCTTCGGTGCCGGGCACGCAATTGCAGTTGTCGGTGAATGCGCGCGGCCGTCTGAAGACCGAGGACGAATTCGGCAACATCATCGTGAAGACCACGCCCGATGGCGGCGTGACCTATCTGCGCGACATTGCGCGCGTCGAACTCGCGGCGTCGGAATACGGCCTGCGTTCGCTGCTCGACAACAAGCCGGCCGTTGCGCTCGCAATCAATCAGGCGCCGGGTGCGAACTCGCTGGCGATTTCCGATGAAGTTCGCGCCGCGATGAAGGATCTCGCGCAGGACATGCCCGCGGGCGTCGAATACAAGATCGTCTATGACCCGACGCAGTTCGTGCGTTCGAGTATCGAGGCGGTCGTGCATACGCTGCTCGAAGCAATCGCGCTGGTGGTGATCGTCGTGATCGTGTTCCTGCAGACGTGGCGTGCGTCGATCATTCCGTTGATCGCCGTGCCGGTGTCGATTGTCGGCACGTTCTCACTGCTGCTTGCATTCGGCTTCTCGATCAATGCGCTGTCGCTGTTCGGCATGGTGCTGGCAATCGGCATTGTGGTGGACGATGCGATCGTCGTGGTGGAGAACGTCGAGCGGAACATTGAAAACGGGCTCAGTGCGCGCGATGCGACGTATAAGGCGATGCAGGAAGTGAGCGGGCCGATTATCGCCATTGCGCTGACGCTCGTCGCCGTGTTCGTGCCGCTCGCATTCATGACGGGTCTCACGGGCCAGTTCTACAAGCAGTTCGCGATGACCATCGCGATCTCCACGGTGATCTCGGCGTTCAATTCGCTGACGCTGTCGCCGGCGTTGTCCGCGATGCTGCTGCGCAGTCATGGCGCGAAGGAAGACTTCCTCACGCGCATCATGAACCGCCTGCTGGGCCGCTTCTTCAAGGGCTTCAACAAGGTGTTCCATCGCGGCTCCGAAGGTTATGGCCGCGGCGTGACGGGCGTGCTGCGCCGCAAGGGCGCGATGCTCGCGGTGTACGCGATCCTGGTCGGTGCAACGGTGCTGATCGCGCGTATCGTGCCGGGCGGTTTCGTGCCCGCGCAGGACAAGGAGTATCTGATCGCGTTCGCGCAACTGCCGAACGGCGCGTCGCTCGATCGCACGGAAAAAGTGATCCGTGACATGAGCGCGATCGCGCTCAAGCAAAAGGGCGTGGAAAGCGCGGTGGCGTTCCCCGGTTTGTCGGTGAACGGCTTCACGAACAGTTCGAGCGCGGGCATCGTGTTCGTCACGCTCAAGCCGTTCAAGGATCGCGGCGACAAGAAGCTCTCGGCTGGCGCGATTGCGGGCTCGTTGAATCAGCAATACGGCGCGATCAAGGATTCGTTCGTTGCAGTGTTTCCGCCGCCACCTGTGCTCGGTCTCGGCACGCTCGGCGGTTTCAAGATGCAACTGGAGGATCACGGCGCGCTCGGCTACGCGGAGTTGAACAAGGCAGCGGAGGCATTCGTGAAGAAGGCGGCGCAAACGCCTGAGCTCGGCCCGACCTTCTCGAGCTATCAGATCAACGTGCCGCAACTGAACGTGGATCTGGATCGTGTGAAGGCGAAGCAGCTCGGCGTGCCGGTTACTGACGTGTTCAACACGATGCAGATCTATCTGGGCTCTCTGTATGTGAACGACTTCAACCGCTTTGGCCGCGTGTATCAGGTGCGGGTGCAGGCGGACGCGCCGTTCCGTCAACGCGCCGACGACATCCTGCAACTGAAGACGCGCAACAGCGCGGGCGACATGGTGCCGTTGTCGTCGCTCGTCACGGTCACGCCGACGTATGGTCCGGAAATGGTGGTGCGTTACAACGGCTATACGGCTGCGGACATCAACGGTGGACCGGCGCCGGGCTTCTCGTCGGGACAGGCACAGGCCGCGGCTGAGCGCGTGGCGGCGGAAGTTCTGCCGCATGGCGTGAAGCTCGAATGGACCGATCTGACGTATCAGCAGATTCTTGCCGGCAATGCGGGCTTGTGGGTGTTCCCGATCAGCGTGCTGCTCGTGTTCCTTGTGCTGGCCGCGCTGTACGAGAGCCTGACGCTGCCGCTCGCGGTGATCCTGATCGTGCCGATGAGCGTGCTGTCCGCGTTGACCGGCGTATGGCTCACGGGCGGCGACAACAACATCTTCACGCAGATCGGCTTGATGGTGCTGGTGGGCTTGTCGGCGAAGAACGCGATCCTGATCGTGGAGTTCGCCCGCGAACTCGAACACGACGGACACACGCCGCTGTCTGCTGCAATTGAAGCGAGCCGCTTGCGTCTGCGGCCGATTCTGATGACGTCGATCGCGTTCATCATGGGTGTCGTGCCGCTGGTGCTGTCGACCGGAGCTGGTTCGGAAATGCGTCATGCAATGGGGATTGCGGTGTTCTTCGGCATGCTCGGCGTGACGCTGTTCGGGCTGATGCTGACGCCGGTGTTCTATGTGGTGCTGCGTACGTTGGCCGGCGGGACGATTCATGTCGCGCAGAAGGATTCGCCGCGCATCGGCGCGCCGGTCACGGACGCCTGAGGAGAGAACAACAATGAAACGCTTTGAGATTTTGAGTGGATGGGGCCGTGCGGCAGCGAGCGGTTTGCTGCTCGCGCTGCTCGCCGCCTGCTCGGTTGAGCCCACGTACAAGCGTCCCGAAGTGGACACGCCGACCGCGTTCAAGGAAGCGCCGGTAGCGGCTTCGGGAACGTCGGCTGCATCGGCTGCGTCGGGTGCATCGGGTGCGTCGGGTGCGTCGGCTCAGGACACCGGTACGTGGAAAACCGCGCAACCCGCGGACGACGCGCATCGCGGCGAATGGTGGAAGATTTTCGGCGACCCGCAACTCGACGCGCTCGAAGAGCAGGCGGCTGCCGCGAATCAGGACCTGAAAGCGGCGGCGGCGCGTGTGCAGCAGGCGCGTGCGGTCACGCGTGCGGCGAAGTCCGACTGGTTCCCGAAGTTCGACGCGGGCTTCGGCCCGACGCGCGAACGGGCGTCGGCGGCCTCGCAATTCCAGCCGGATAGCGTGGGCGGCACGACCGGCACCATTTGGCGCGCGCAGGTCGGCGCGTCGTATGAGGCGGATCTGTTCGGGCGTGTCGGTTCGAATGTGAACGCCTCGCGTGCGGACGAGCAGCAAAGCGAAGCGCTGTTCCGTTCGGTGCAGTTGTCGCTGCAGGCCGACGTCGCGCAAAACTATTTCCAGTTGCGCGAGCTCGATACCGACCAGGACCTGTATCGCCGTACAGTGGCGTTGCGTGAAGATACGCTGAAGCTCGTCGAGCGCCGCTTCAAGGAAGGCGACATTAGCGAACTGGATGTGTCGCGTGCCCGCAATGAACTCGCGAGCGCACGCGCCGACGCAGTAGGCGTCGCACGTCAGCGCGCGGCGTCCGAGCATAGTCTCGCGATTCTGCTCGGCAAGCCGCCGGCAGACTTCTCGTTCGCCGAAGCGCCGCTCGTGCCGGTCGGAGTGCGCGTGCCGCCGGGGTTGCCTTCGGCGCTGCTCGAACGCAGGCCCGATGTGTCGGCGGCCGAGCGCGCGATGGCGGCGGCAAATGCGCGCGTCGGTCTGGCGAAGTCGGCGTTCTTCCCGAAGCTCGACATTACCGGCGCATTCGGCTATGAGTCGGCCACGCTGGGCGATCTCTTCATGTGGTCGAGCCGCGCGTTCATTCTCGGGCCGTTTGCCGGCACTGCATTGACGTTGCCGCTGTTCGACGGCGGCCGGCGTAAGGCGAATCTCGCGCAGGCTCGTGCGAAATACGACGAGGACGTCGCGCAGTATCGTCAGCAAGTACTGGTCGCGTTCCGCGAAGTCGAGGACAACCTGGCCGATCTGCGTCTGCTCGACGATCAGATGCGCGAGCAAAACAATGCGGTGCAGGCGTCGCAGCGCGCCGCGCGTCTGTCGCGTACGCAGTACACCGAGGGCGCGGTCAGCTATCTGGACGTGATCGACGGCGAGCGGCAGGTGTTGAGCACGCAACTGCAAGCGAGCCATTTGCAGGGCACGCAAGCGGTCGCGACCGTCAACCTGATTCGCGCGCTCGGCGGCGGTTGGGGCGATGTGCCGGCGTCGGATACGGCCGTGGGTTCGGCTACAACGCCGGCTGCACCTTCCGACCAACAGGTGGCAAAGCGCTAAACGCTTCGGTCTATTATTGACTGCTGTTGTAGAACCGGACCGCGCCGCAAGCGCGCTCCGGTTTTTTTTCGCAAATCTTTTTTCGCGCTTTCCTTTCGAAAATCCGTTCGTAGACCCGCAGGCATCGTGGCCTCTATGATGATTCGCACCTTGGCGCAGGCCGTCGATCTGACTCGCCGCGAATACATCACATCTTCATCAAGAGTCCACCATGCGCACTTTTCTTTCCAACGCGCGGCGCTTTTTCCGTGCGCCGACGCTCGCGCTTCTGAGCGCATTCGGCTTTGCACTTGCTTTGCCCGCGGCGCCCGCGTTCGCGGCGGATGCGCCGACGCTGAAGATCGGCACGGCGACGAGCCCGCAAATCGAAGCACTCAAAATCGCGGTGCGCGAGGCGAAAGAGCAGGGACTCGATGTAAAGGTGATCGAATTCACCGACTGGAATACGCCGAACGCCGCGCTCGCGAACAAGGACATCGACGTCAATTACTTCCAGCACATTCCGTTTCTCGAGAATGCAAAGAAGCAGGGCGGCTATAACTTTGTCGCGATTGCGCCGGGCACGATCATGAAGATCGGTCTGTACTCGAAAAAGATTAAACGCTTCGACGAACTGAAAGACGGCGCGACCGTGGCCATCGCAAACGATCCAGTGAACGGCGGGCGCGGCCTGTTGCTGCTGCAACGCGCGGGGCTGATCAAGCTGACGCCGGGCATCGACTATCGCGCGACGACGCTCGACATTATCGACAACCCGAAGCATCTGAAGATCGTCCAGCTCGAAGCATCGCAACTCGCCCGTTCGCTCGACGACGTCGACCTCGCGCAAGGCTACCCGAGCTTTATCAAACTCGCGGGAACGACGGACCCGAATAGCGCGCTGCTATTCGACGGCCTGGAGAACAAGAACTACGCGATTCAATGGGTCGTGCGTCCGGAAAGCGCGAACGATCCGCGTATTCGCAAGTTCATTTCGATCTATCAGCATTCGCCGGCCGTGCGCGCCGCGCTCGATAAAGCGTTCGGCAATCTGTACGCAGTCGCGTGGTAAGGGGCGCTCGCGCGCCGGATAGAACAACAGGAGCGACTACGCGATGCCGAAGAAAAAGATCCTGCTGAACGCGTTCAATATGAATGCGGTCGGCCACATCAATCATGGCTTGTGGACGCATCCGCGGGATCGCTCTGCGCACTACACGGATCTCGACTACTGGACGAGTCTCGCGCAGACGCTCGAACGCGGCAAGTTCGACGGCATCTTTCTCGCGGATATCGTCGGCGTATACGACGTTTATCAAAACGGTCCCGATACGCCGTTGCGCGAGGCGGTGCAGATTCCGATCAACGACCCGGCGCTCATCGTGCCTGCAATGGCGCATGTGACGCGGCATATCGGCTTTGGCGTCACGTCGAATCTCACGTATGAGCCGCCGTATCTGTTCGCGCGCCGCATGTCGACGCTCGACCATCTGACCAAAGGCCGCGTGGGCTGGAATATCGTGACCGGCTATCTGGACAGCGCCGCGCGCGGCATGGGACTCGCGCAGCAGATCAGTCACGACGACCGCTATGACCGCGCCGACGATTACATGGACGTGGTCTATAAGCTCTGGGAGCAAAGCTGGGAAGACGACGCCGTGGTGCGCGACCGCGCCGCACGCATTTTTTCGCAGCCGGGCAAGGTGCATCGCGTGAAGCATGACGGTCCCTACTATTCGATCGACGCGATTCATTTGAGTGAGCCTTCTCCGCAACGCACGCCGGTTTTGTATCAGGCGGGTTCTTCGAGCCGCGGCGTGGACTTCGCGGCGCGTCATGCGGAGTGCGTGTTTGTCGGCGGACAGAACAAGCAGTTGACCCGTTCCATTGTCGATGACATTCGCGCGCGAGCCGTGAGCTTTGGGCGCGCGCCCGACGACATCAAGATCTTCGCGGGCATTACGGTAGTGGTCGGCGAAACGGAGCGCGCGGCGCAGGAGAAGTTCGAAGAGTACCGGCGTTATGCAAGCGCTGAAGGAGGCATCGCGCACTTTTCCAGCTCGACAGGTATCGACTTTTCGCAATACGAGTTGGACGAGCCGATCTCGTATGTGAAGACGGAGTCGATGCAATCCGCGGTCGAAGCCATTTCCAAAAAGAGCGTGAGCGGCGTGTGGACCAAACGCAAAGTGCTCGAACAGATGACGCTCGGCGGTCGCGCGAAACCGGTGGTCGGCTCGCCGCAGCAGATTGCCGACGAACTCGTGTCGTGGATCGAAGAAGCGGGCGTGGATGGCTTTAATCTGACGCGCACGGTGATGCCGGAATCGTTCGAGGACTTCGTGGATCTCGTCGTGCCCGAACTGCAAAACCGCGGCGTCTACAAGGAAGACTACGATCCCGCGCCGACTTTGCGCGAGAAGCTGTTCGGCGGCGGCCGCGCGCGTTTGCCCGATGTGCATGCCGGCGCGCAGCATCGGCGCGCGCGTGCAAACGTCGAGCAAACCGCGTAAGTCTGACAGGAGCAAAGCATGGCTAATCTTTTCGATGTGCCGCAGTTCATTCAGGACGCGCCGTCGCGTGCAGCCGAACCGGTTTCGAACGCAGCGCCGACGCAGGCCGCTGTCGTATTCGACAACGTAGGCAAAGTGTTTGCGGGCACGCGCGGCGCGTCGACCGCGGCTCTCGCGGACGTCACGTTGAACGTTGCGCGCGGCGAAGTGTTCGGCATTATTGGGCGCAGCGGCGCGGGCAAATCGACGTTGCTGCGGCTCGTCAACGGACTCGAAAAGCCGAGCTCGGGCGCGGTGCGCGTGAATGGCGTAAGTGTCGGCGAACTCGACGAACGCGGACTCGTGACGCTGCGCCGACGCATCGGCATGGTGTTTCAGCACTTCAATCTGCTGTCCGCAAAGACGGTGCGCGAGAACATCGCGTTGCCGCTCAAAATTGCGGGCGTGCCGAAGGCGGCAATCGACGCCAAGGTCGATGCATTGCTTGCACTCGTCGGTCTGGCGGCGAAGCGCGATGCGTATCCGGCCAGTTTGTCAGGCGGGCAGAAGCAGCGCGTCGGCATTGCACGCGCGCTCGTTACGGACCCCGACATTCTTCTCTGCGACGAGGCCACGTCCGCACTCGATCCCGAAACGACGCAGGCGATTCTCGCACTGCTGCGCGACATCAATCGGCGCCTGAAGCTGACTGTTGTTCTAATCACGCACGAAATGCAGGTGATTCGTGAAGTGTGCGATACGGTTGCCGTGATCGAGCGTGGCCGTGTGGTCGAAACGGGCCCGGTGTGGCGCGTATTCGGCGAGCCGCAGCACGATGCCACGCGAGCGTTGCTGCGCACGCTGGTGCATGATTTGCCCGCCGATCTCGCGGAGCGCGTGAAGCCGCTCGCCGATATCGCGCAAGCCGACGCACGCGTTCTGCTCGACGTGCGCTTCACCGGCGATGACGCGCGCGATCCCGATCTCGCCGGCCTCGCGTCCGCGCTCAGCGTCGACGGAAGCAGCGTGAGTTTCGTGCATGGCGGCATCGACCGGATTCAGGGGCATGCGCAAGGGCGCCTGATCGTGTCGGCGCAAGTGCGCGCGAACGAACGCGCGAGTGTGCACGCGCAGATTGCCGCATTGCTCGAACGCGCGCGCGGCCACGCGAATCATGTCGAGGTGCTGGGCTATGTCTGAGCTCTGGCTTTCCGAACTCGTCGGTGCGATACGCGATACGGTGCTGATGGTCGGCATCTCCGCGGTGATCGCGGCGCTCGTCGGCATTCCGTTGGCGCTGGTGCTGGTCACGACCACGCGCGGCGGCATCTTCGAAAAGCGCGCGGTGAACAGCACGCTGGGCGCGCTCGTCAATGCGTTCCGCTCGACGCCGTTCATCATTCTGCTGGTCGCATTGCTGCCGCTCACGCGCTTACTCATCGGCACGACGATCGGCGTGTGGGCAGCGGTCGTGCCGCTTAGCATCGCCGCGGTTCCGTTTCTCGCGCGCGTGGCCGAAGTGAGTCTGCGTGAAGTGGACCGTGGACTAATCGAGGCAGCGCAGGCAATGGGCGCGCAGCGCCGGCATATCATCTGGCATGTGCTGTTGCCGGAAGCGTTGCCGGGCATTGTCGGCGGCTTCACGATCACGGTGGTCGCGATGATCGGCTCTTCCGCGATGGCGGGCGCGGTCGGCGCGGGCGGCCTCGGCGATCTGGCGATCCGCTACGGCTATCAGCGTTTCGATACCACGGTGATGGTCACGGTCATCGCGTTGCTGATTGCAATCGTGACGGCGGTGCAACTGGTGGGCGACCGCTTCGTGCGGCGGCTCGCGCAACGCGCGTGACAAGCGGCGTTGTGCGTCGAACGAACGCAGGGTACTTGCGACGCTCTTAAGGCGACCGGCTGATACAGCGCTTTCGCATGACGAATAGCGCCGCTCCTATCGGTCGCCAGCATCACCGCCTATCATGAAACCTGCTGGATGACGGCCGTGAGCCTCTCGTGAGCGTCAGCACGGTCCCGCCTGCACCGCAGGTCACACCGCAAACATCATCACTGGAAACAGCATGAACGATTCAGGTCACGCCGCGGCGCTGCACGCGCGCGAGGCGTCCGCCGCGCCGGCGGTGCGAGATCTCACCGGCCTGCTCGACGCATTGCATGCGAGCGCCGCGCAACGCGATCTTGCCGGCGGCCATGCCGCACAGGAAAAACAGTGGATCGCCGACGCCGGCCTGCTCACGCTCGCCGTGCCGCGCGAATTCGGCGGCGAGGGCGCATCGTGGCCGCATATCTACCAGGTGATTCGCAAGATCGCGCAGGTCGACAGCGCGCTTGCTCATCTGCTCGGCTTCACGTTCCTGCAGGAAGTGAGCATTAATGTGTGGGGCAATGCCGAACAGCGCGCGCGCTATTTGAGCGGCACAGTCAAGGAACGCTGGTGGTGGGGCAATGCGGTGAATCCGCTCGATACGCGCCTTGTTGCAAGTGCAACGATTGACGGCGGCTATCTTCTGAACGGCCAGAAGGGCTTTTGCTCAGGCACGCGCGGCTCGCAGATGATGACGGTCTCCGCACAAGATCCGCTCACCGGCAACTCGGTATTTGCAGTGGTGCCGACCACGCGCGAGGGCATCACCGTCAATGAAGACTGGAATCCGATCGGGCAGCGGCAGACCGACAGCGGCAGCGTTTCATTCGCGCAGGTCAGGGTCGAGCCGGATGAAGTGCTGCATCGCGCGGATACGCCGTACGCGAGTTTGCGCACGCTCGTCTCGCAGCAGGTGATGACCAATCTGTTCGTCGGCATTGCACAAGGTGCGCTCGACGAAGCCCGCGCGTATGTCACGCAATACGGCAAACCGTGGCTGACTTCGGGCGTGGCCAAAGCGACCGACGATCCGTACCTGATCCAGCGTTTCGGCGAAATGCGCATCCAGGCGGTGAGCGCGGAGGCGTTGGCGGAGCGCGCCGCGCAGGCGCTCGACGCCGCGTGGCGCGAAGGCCCCTCGCTGTCCGCCGAAGCGCGCGCACATGTGGCGCTCGCCACATCGGAAGCGAAAATCGTCGCGCATCGCGCGGCGCTCGACGTCAGCGAAAAACTGTTCGATGCATGCGGCGCGCGCGCCACGCACGGGCCGCTTGCACTCGACCGCTTCTGGCGCAACGCGCGCGTGCACACGCTGCACGATCCGCTCGACTATCGCGTGCGCGATGTCGGCCGTTATGCACTGAGCGGGACATTGCCGGAAGTTTCTTTGTACACTTGAGGCGGTCCGCGGCGCAGCCATTCTGCGCGGCGGTTTTATTCCTCCTCGAGAGATTCCCGGATTGCAGTTCAAACTACCGACCACGGCAACGGCGCCGTTTTGTCCATCCGAAGTGCAAGGCTCGGTCGCCGTCTCGCAAGGCGCGCCTTTCTGGAAGAAGATCCTGCAGTTCGCGGGCCCCGGCCTGCTGGTTTCGATCGGCTATATGGACCCCGGCAACTGGGCGACCGACATCGAGGCCGGCTCGCGTTACGGCTACAGCCTGTTGTTCGTCGTCATGCTCTCGAGTCTCGCGGCGATGGCGCTGCAATGCCTGAGCATGCGTCTTGGCATCGTCACCGGGCGCGATCTCGCTGAACTATCGCGAGCGCGTTATTCGCCGACCGTCGCGCGGTTCCAATGGTTGCTCGCCGAGTTGTCGATCATCGCGTGCGATCTCGCCGAAGTGCTCGGCGGCGCGCTTGCATTCCATCTGCTTTTCAAATGCTCGCTGACCACGGGCGTGCTGCTCACGGCATTTGATACGCTGATCGTGCTCGGCCTGAAGGGCAAAAATTTCCGCGATCTCGAAGCGATCATGCTCGGCCTGATCGCGACGATCGGCGTCGGCTATATCGTCGAACTGGCGCTCGTGAAGCCGCATTGGCCGTCGGTCGCGCAAGGGCTGATTCCGTCGTGGCAGGCGCTGAGTTCGCGCGAGCCGATGTATCTCGCGATCGGCATTCTCGGCGCGACGGTCATGCCGCATAACCTGTATCTGCATTCGTCGATCGTGCAGACGCGCGCGGTCAAGCGCGATCCCGCGAGCATCGGCTCCGCAATCGGCATGTCGCGCATCGACACCATCGCTTCGCTGCTGCTCGCGCTGATGATCAACATGGCGATCCTGATTCTCGCGGCCGCTGCGTTTCATGCAACCGGCCACAATCAGGTCACCGAAATCGAAGACGCGTACAAGCTGCTCGCGCCGATTGTCGGCACCGGCTTCGCGGCGGTGTTGTTCGCGGTCACGCTGCTGGCATCGGGACAAAGCTCGACGTTCACGGGCACGGTCGCGGGACAGGTCATCATGGAAGGCTTTCTGAAGCTGAAGATTCCTTGCTGGCAGCGTCGCTTCATCACACGCGCGCTTGCGTTGATTCCCGCGCTGATCGGCGTGCAGATGATGGGCAACGGCGCGGTGGGCAAACTGCTCGTCGCGAGCCAGGTCGTGTTGAGCCTGCAATTGCCGTTCGCGCTTTATCCGCTGATCCGCATGACGGGCGACCGTTCGCTGATGGGCGAGTTCGCGAATACGCTGCTGACGAGAATCGTCGCGTGGTCGCTGTTTGCGGTGATCACTGCGGCGAATCTCTGGCTTGTCGTGCAGACGGTGGGACTGGCGGGGTAAGAGAACAGCGCGGCACCAAACAAAAAAGTCCGCGCAGAATTTATTCTGCGCGGACTTTTTCTTGAGGCTTCGGTACGAATCGGGCGGACCAGCCGTCATCGTGGGTCCAACGAGTTGCCTGGCTCAGGCGGCTTGAGCGACCTGCGCGACCTGCGCAGCTTCCATTGCTTCCTGGCGAGCCGCTGCGGCCTTCTTCGTCTTGCCGGCACGCGACGGCGGCTGGCATGCGCCGCACACCACGTTGTGCTGCAAGTCGTGCTTGTGCGCGACGAACTTGCCGGTGCAACGGCAGCACTTCGTCAGTTGCAGAATGTCGGCGTCGAAGAAACGCACCAGCGTCCACGCGCGCGTCAAGTCCAGCACCGGTTCGGTTTCGCTGTGCTTGCAGTGCTCGAGATACAGCCGATATCCCTTCGTCAGCGCGTCGAGATGCGAGCAGCGCGCTTCGTTCTTGAGGAACAGGTACGTGTTGTAGAACAGCGAAGCGTGAATGTTCGCGAGCCACGTCATGTACCAGTCCGCCGAGAACGGCAGCATGCCCTTGGGCGGCGATACGCCCTTCACCTCACGATACAGGCGGATCATGCGATCGCGCGAGAGCGTCAACTCGCTCTCGAGCACCTGCATGCGTGCGCCCAGTTCGATCAGCGCGATGGCGCGAAACACTTCTTGTGCGTCTTCCGTCAGGCTACGCTTAAGCATCGCAGTCACCCTATTAGGCAAATTGCTCGGCGGGCTGGCCTGCAAGCAGGATGGCCGCGTGAGTCGGTGCAACTGCGGTGTGCTTCGTCGTTTGCGTCAACGCCGACAACATCGAGTGGTCGTTGAAGCGGAAGAAGCACAAAAGCTGATCGGAAGAGGCCAGCTTGACGATCTGCGCGAGCGACAGCCCGGCAAGCAGATCGGCCAGTTCCGACGACAAGCCCAGACGGAACATGCCGACGGGTTTGTCCTCACGCAACATGCGTTGCGCAAGCATGATGTACGACAGGTTAATCTCGCGGATTGAGTCCAGCGTCTCGCTGCTACGGTCCATTTTCTGTGTTTCCGAAGCCCCGAATTACTAAGTCGGCTTTTTGCCGTTATCTCTTTTGTGCCTCGCCGAAAACGTTGTCCTTCGGCTACGGGTCGCTCGGTTGATACAGATGGCGACCTTTTGATACATCGCGTTACATTTCGTAACAGCTTGGGACGAATTGTATGAAGGGCAAAACAAGAAATCAATCCCTTCTCGAAAAAATATCTCAAAAAGATGCATCAAATTTCGGTAAGAATTTCACCGGCCTGTAATAGGCGATGCTACACGGCTTTTGCGGCCGCGCCGGCAATGGTCTGATCCATGAAAACCCTTGTGCGGCGGGGATGAGGGCGTATCGTCCGCGCAACAGCCGATCGTTGTGCGCACAACCGGTAAATAAGTCTGAATGAAAGGGAAAGAGAAAAGCCGAAGCAAAATGTGTAATAAATACCGTCGGCTTTTCGTGCTTTGGGGACAGAAGAGAGTTGTAACGGACTGCTGCCGCCCCGGTTACAAACCAGGGCGACTTTGTAACTTCCTCGGTGAGAATCAGCAGCCGGTGCGACGTACCCGTTCGACTTCGAGGCCGAACGCGGGCCGCAGGCGCGTGCCGAGCACGTTGCCAGCAAACGCCGCGACGAGCCACAGCCAGCCGTGCAGGCTGCCGGAGACGATGCCGCTGAAGTAGGCGCCGATGTTACAGCCGTAGGCGAGGCGCGCGCCGTAGCCCAGCAGCAGGCCGCCGACCACGGCCGCGATCAGCGAACGCATCGGCACTTTCCAGACCGGCGCGTAACGCCCGGCGAGCGCGGCGGCGGCCATCGCGCCGAGAATGATGCCGACGTCCATCACGGTCGTGACGTCGTGTGTAACAGGCGCTGCGAGCGCGCCCGCGTTCGCGCGGGTCGCCCAGTACGGCCAGCTCGCGACGTCTATCCCGAGCGCGGCGAAGAGCTTTGCGCCCCACAGCGCGAACGCCGAGGTGACGCCCCACGGGCGGCCCGACAGCGCGAGCGTCGCGAAGTCGAGCAGCACGAGGGCGAGCGCGCCGACGAACAGCGGCCACGGCCCTTGCAGCCACGGCGACGCGCGCGGCGGGCGTGCCGCCTCGTTGACGAGGCCTCCGTGCCGGCGTCGTTCGACGAGCACCGTCAGCGCCGCGATGGCCGCGAAAATCGCCAGATTGAGCGCGATGGCGCTGCTTGCGCCGAGCGTCGTCACCATCGAGAGCGGCTTGAGCGACGGGAGCGCGGTCCAGAACGGCATATGCGCGGTGGCCACGACCGAGCCGGTGACGAACGCGGCGAGCGTGACGATCATTCGCGTGCTGCCGCCGCCGACCGTGTACAGCGTGCCGGACGCGCAACCGCCGCCAAGCTGCATGCCGACGCCGAACATGAACGCGCCGACCACCACGGACGTGCCCGCGGGCGCGACCAGACCGACAACCGGATGCCCAAACAGGCTGCCCGACGCGAGCGCCGGGAAGAACAGCACGACGCCGACGGCGAGCATCAGCATCTGCGCGCGAAGGCCGGCGCCGCGGCCATCGGCGATAAATACGCGCCACGCCGACGTAAAGCCGAATGCCGCGTGATAGAGCGACAGGCCGAGCAGCGCGCCGACTATATAGAGCGCGGCCTGGCGGCCGCTGACCGTCTGCGCCAGATAGACGGCGCCGAGCGCGATCAGCAGCAGCGCCGCGGCAAGCGGTTTTGGGTTGAGGTCGAAGCGGCGCGGGGCGCGCGAAAGCGGAGTGGAGAGATCGGACATGATGAGTACGGTAGGCGGACTTTGGCGCGGCGGCGGCTGGCGACGTGAACGTCGTCGGGAGGCTCAGCGCGCTGGGTCGACACATGCAAAGTGGATCGAAAAAGATAGCACGTGGGGGAGATTCGCGCAGAGGGGCGGGGCGCGGGGTGTGTGTCTCGGTCGAGAGGGGCGCTAGCGTATGTGCGTTGGTTCGGCGGGGCGCTGGCTGCCGTCCGTCGAGCGTTACGCCGCCGTCTGCGGGCGGTTGAGCAGAGCGCTGCCACACGCGGTCCGTTGAGCGCAACGCCGCCGTCTGCGGTCCATTGAGCGTCGCGCCGCCGCATGCGGTCGGTTAAGCGGAGCGCTGTCATATGCGTTCTGGTCCCGCCTGTTCGCGGCCACGAGCTGAGCCCGCAGGCCGCAATCAACTCCACGATCCCGACCGCAACCTCGCGGCGCTGCTTCAGGCGACGCGTGAGAGGGCGTCGCCGATCCTGCGGGCAGCCTGGCGTTGCGTCGCGCGTATAAGCGACTACGCGACTACGCACGACCACGCGACCACGCGACCACGCAGCCACGCGACCACGCGACCACGCGACCACGCGACCACGCGACACGCGACACGCGACACGCGACCACGCGACACGCGACACGCGACCACGCGACCACGCAGCCACGCGACCACGCGACCACGCGACCACGCGACCACGCGACCACGCGACCACGCGACACGCGACACGCGACCACGCGACCACGCGACCACGCGACCACGCGACCACGCGACCACGCGACCACGCAGCCACGCAGCCACGCAGCCACGCGGCCACTCGACCACTCGACCACGCTTTCACGCGCCGGCAGCCGTCTCCCTGCCCGCAGCGCCCTCCACCCGCTGCTTCTCCGCGAAGTCGCGCAGTGCGGCCGCGGTTTGCGGATCCGCCGGAAAGAACGCCTCAATGGCGAGTTCAGAAAGCGTCACGTCCACTGGCGTGCCGAACACCGTCGTCGTGCTGAAAAACGACAGCACGCCAAGCGGCGTGCGCAGCCGCAGCGGCACGGCGATCTGGTTGAGCGGGCTATCGGCGGCATCGGGCGCGGCGGCGCCTAGCGGGCTCGGGTAAGCAGCCAGCTCGTCGCGCAGCGCGCTGAGGGTGTCGTCGGCGCTTACGTCGATTTGCCGTTGCAGCCGCGCGAGCACGTGCTCGCGCCACGCGTGCCAGTTGACGATCGACGACGCAATGCCCTCCGGATGCAGGCTCAGGCGCAACGCGTTGACGGGCGGCTTCAGCAATTCGGGACTCGCGCCCGCGAGCAGCGGTGCGAGCGCATTGTTGGTGGCGACGATCGTCCAGTGACGGTCGATGGCAAGCGCCGGATACGGCTCGTGGCCCTTCAGCACCAGCTCGACGGCCTCGCGCGCCGCGCTCAGTTGCGGGTCCGACAGCGGACGCTCGCGGAACAGCGGCGCGTATCCCGCGGCGACCAGCAGCGCGTTGCGCGCGCGCAGCGGCACGTCGAGGCGCTCGGCGAGGTGCATCACCATTTCGCGGCTCGGCGTCGCGCGGCCGGATTCGACGAAGCTCAGATGCCGCGTCGAGATGTCGGCTTCGGCGGCGAGCAGCAATTGACTCATTCGTCGACGCTGCCGCCATTCACGCAGCAGATCGCCGACACTGCGGCTAGCCGTGGGCGGCGCCGACGCGGCGCTTTGCGCAAGAGAAAGTGTGTTCATGCCACCGATGATAGCCAAAGCGCCGCGGCAATCCATTACTTGCGAGGTAATGGGTGGTGCTCGCCGCGGGTCGTTTGTGGCTTGACGCTCGCCGCGTGTAGCCGCACCTCGCTGCCCCTCTCGTCCGCTAGCCGCCCCGTCGCTCGCGTCGCCGCTCGCCGCGCGTGGCCGCACCTCGCTGCCGCCCGCCGCGCGTGGCCGCGCCTCGCTTCCGCTCTCGCCGCGCAGTGCTACGCCTCGCCGCTGGCCGTCCCACCGCTGGCCGTCCCCGTCCCGTCGCTCCCGCTGCCGCTCGCCGCGCGTGGCCGCACCTCGCTGCTCCTCTCGCAGCGCATGGCTCCGCCTCGCCACCCCAGCCGCCACATTGCCCCGCCCACCGCAGCACCCCGATTACCTCCCACGTAATCGACCGACGTCGCGCAAACCGCGAATCTTCACTCCGAGCCCGCCGCACGCGACCCGCGTGCCGAGCGTAGCGCTCTATCACGCCATAGGAGTGGGAGATGAACGCGCATACCAACCTGATCGACCGTTATTTCGATGCATGGAACGAGACCGACGGCGCGCGCCGCCGCGAACTGATCGCCGCGACCTGGGCTCGCGACGCCGACTACCGCGACCCGCTGATGACCGGCGCGTGCCACGACGGCATTGACGCGATGATCCAGGCCGTGCAGGAGCGCTTTGCCGGTCACACGTTTCGCCGCTCGACCGACGTCGACGGCTTCGGCAATCGCCTGCGCTTTTCGTGGGAACTCGTGACGCCCGCCGGCGATGCGATCGTCAAGGGCTCCGACTTCGGCACGGTCGACGCGCACGGGCGCCTTCAGTCCGTGACCGGCTTCCTCGACCAGGTGCCAGCGGGCGCCTGAGCGGCCACCCCCAATCGCAATTAGCCATCGCCAATCACCACCGCCCATCTTTCATGGAGAGCATCATGCACGAGCCCGCCGGCGTCACGACTCGTTCGCCCGTCAGAACGTTCGCGCGATTCGCTGCCGCGATGGACGCGTTCTCCGGCGCGATCGCCGGCTTCGCGCTGCTCGCCGGCACGCGCGCGTTCATGTTCACCGCGTTGCTCGGCTGGCGCGAACCGGTGCTCGGCGGCGCGGGGCTGATGCTGCTCGCGATCATCGGATGGTTGCGGTGGCGTTGCCGCGGCAAGAGGCGTGGGGCGTCCGGCGCGCCCGGCGCGTCTTGCGCGGCGCACTGAATCTCTCCGAAGCGCGCGACGTTGCTTGCTACAATCGTTTGCCGTATTGCGATCAAGGCAATCGATTCAATCCATTCGAATAACCGCAAGCAACTTGCATGGAGACACAGTGCTAAAGAACCTCGATCCCCTGCTGAACGCCGACATCCTGCATGCACTACGCTCAATGGGCCACGGCGACGAACTCGTGATCTGCGACGCGAACTTTCCGGGCAACTCGGTCGCGCATTCCACGGTGCTCGGCAAGCTGCTTCATCTGGACGGCGTGAGCGCGCCGCGTGCGGTTCGCGCCGTGCTTTCCGTGCTGCCGCTCGATACCTTCATCGAGCAACCGGCGTCGCGGATGGAAGTCGTCGGCGAGCCGCATACCATTCCGGCCGTGCAGCGCGAGGCGCAGATCGAGGTCAATGCCGCCGAGGGGCGCGAGGTGCCGTTTGCATCCATCGAACGCTTCGCGTTTTACGAGCGCGCGCGCAAAGCGTATTGCGTGATCGCGACGGGTGAAGACCGTGGCTACGGCTGCTTCGTCTTTACGAAAGGCGTGCTGCTCGCGCCGGACGCGCCCCGTTGATCGTGCACGACGCCGCCGGTTCGCGGCGTCAGCGTCGGTGAAGACGTTTGAAGCCAATCGTGCCGCCGGGCATCCCCGGCGTCGCAGACTACGCATCCAACGCTTGCCCGCCTTGGAAAGCGCGGGCAATCCACTTATGCTCAGAGGCAAAGCAGGGAACTGTGGCCCTTTCACCGGGTCTGCTGCTTATTCATCTACAGGAGCACCTCATGACGCGTCCCGTCGATTCCGGCGTTATTCTCATCGCGCGTATCGCGCTTGCTGTTCTGTTCCTGTGGGGCGGCGTGATGAAACTGCTGGGCTATGCGGGCTTTGTCGGCTACCTGCATTCGAAGGGCGTGCCGTTCGTGCAGATCGCCGCGCCGATCGCCACCGCCGTGGAGGCATTGGGCGGCCTGCTGTTGATCGTCGGCTTCAAGGTGCGTCCGCTCGCGCTCATCATGGCGGTCTACACGGTGGCAACCGCGGTCCTGGGCCACGACTTCTGGAATGTGACCGACGCCGCCTTGCAGCGCGACATGGTGATTCATTTCTGGAAAAACATCGGTATCGCCGGTGGTTTTCTGCTGCTGTTCGTGACCGGCGCGGGGCGTATCAGTATCGACGGTGCGCGCGCGCCGCGCAGCGGGTTGGGCCTTTGAGCGCCCGCGTTCACGATTTAGCCGGTTTGACCGGCTGCCGTATTCGGCCGCAATCAAGGGAGCACATATGATTCAAAGTTTCGAGCAATCCATTGGGGGCAAGGTGCTGCAGTTGTGCGCGAGTCTTGGCGAAGGGCCCACGCCGCATCGCGTGATCATCAGCCTTGCCGATTCCGCGAAAACGCTCGTCGTTCTCGATGCGTCCGGATTCCTGGGCGCGATCAAGGCGGAGATCGAAGAGCCGGAAAAACTGATCGCCGATGCAATCAGCAAGGCGCAAAACGAAGGGCTGATCGAAGCCGCGATCAACACCGGCACGATTCAGGAAGCGCCGCTGTAGCTCGCCGGCGCAGTGGTGCAGGGCGCGCTCGTGGCTGAGCGCCTGATACATGTCTAGTAGACGTCGGATAGACTGCTGACGACCCCTGTGGCCTCGAGCCGCCGGGGTCGTTTTTTATTGCGCGTGCGTTTAAAGGCGAGCCGAGACGAACGAACGCGAACCGAGACGCGGCGCACGAAGCCTCGACAGCCAGTCTGCAACATCAGCGCGAATTACCCACGCGCACGGAGTCCGCGTCGCCCCGCGCCGTCGACGACGAATGCGGCTGCGGATGCACGAGGCAACTCATCACGCCGCCGAACACCAGCAGCCCGACCGAGATCGCCGTCGCCGTCTGCATGCCGGCAACGATTTGCGTCGCCGCGGAGCCGCTCGCGAGCGCGCGAAGGCGGCCACGCCCACCGCGCCACCCGCCTGGCGCGCCGTGTTCAATACCGCCGATGCCGTGCCCGCGCGCCGCGCTTCCACCGATGCCAGCACGGCGGTCGTCATCGCCGGAACGGCGAGCCCCATGCCGGACGGGATCAGCAGGAACGGCAGCAGCAAGCCGATGAGCGGCGTGCCGGCATCGACGAAATGCAGCAGGCCGTAGCCGAGCCCGGCGGTGATGGCGCCGGCGATCATTGGCACACGCACGCCGAAGCGCCCGACCACCCAGCCGCTTGCCACGTTCGAAATCAGGAAGCCGCCGGTCAGCGGCAAAAACGCGAGCCCGGCCTGCAACGGCGTGTAGCCGCGCGCCCGCTGCAAATACAGGCTCAGCACGAAGACCATGCCGTAATAAGTCATGTTCACGCAGATGCCGAACAGCACGGCCGCGCTGAAGCTGCGCTTGCCGAAGAGTGAGAGCGGCAGCATCGGCGCGCGCGCCCGCACTTCGACGGCGACGAAGGCGCCGCCCGCGAGCGCCGCGAGCACGAAGCCGCCCGCGACGAGCGGATGAGTGAGCCCGAGCGGCCGCCATTCGATCACGGCGGCGACGAACGCCGTCAACGCGACGATGGCGAGCGACTGGCCGCCGAGATCGATGCCGCGCGGGCTGGTATCCGCTTTCGCGGCGGCCTGCGGACGCGGCACCCACAGCAAGGTCGCGAGAAAGCCGGCGGCGCAAATCGGCAGATTGACGAGGAAAATGCTGCGCCAGCCGAAGGCCGCGATCAGCACGCCGCCCAACACCGGGCCGGCGGCGATCGAAATGGCGCCCGAGGCCGTCCACAGTCCGACCGCGCGGGCGCGAAGTTTCGGGTCGTGCCCGTACGACTGGTTGAGCAGCGCCAACGAATTCGGCAGCATCGCGGCGGCGCCGACGCCTTGCAGCGCGCGGGCCGCGACGAGCATCGGCGCGTCGAGCGCGAGGCCGCAGGCAAGCGACGCCAGCGCGAACAGCACGATGCCAGCCGCATACAGCCGGCGCGCGCCGAAGCGGTCGCCGAGCGCGCCGGCCGACAGCATCAGCACGGCGAAGGCGAGCGTGTACGCATCGACGACCCATTGCAGGCCCGCGACGTTCGCGTGCAGATTCGCGCCGATCTGCGGCAGCGCAATATTGACGATGGTCACGTCCAACTGCGTGACGACGAAGCCGACGCTGACGGTCGCGAGCACGCGGCCGAGGGCGGGCGAAACGGGTGTTTTTTGGGAGTTCATGCGACACATCGTAGGCCGATGGCGCGCCCGATGTTTCGGGCCGGCGTGAAGTGTCGATGTCGGTGAAAGACCGTGCAGGATATGCGCTCAGTCGCGTCGCCGCCTGAACGAACGCACTCGCTCGCACATGCGCGAACGGCGCGCCGTCAAAGGCGCGCCGTTCGCGTCATTCATGAGCGCACACGGAGGATCAGCGCTTGTGCGGCGCGTCCTTGATGAAGAGCGCAGTCAGCGCGCCCAGCACGCAGATCGTGCCGACGTACAACGGCGCGGCCATCGGATTCGATTTCATCATCAGCGAGACGGCGATCGGCGTCAGCCCGCCGAAGATCGCGTACGCGACGTTGTACGAAAACGAGATGCCCGAGAAGCGCACGACCGGCGGAAAGGCTTTCACCATCACGAACGGAATCGCGCCGATCACGCCGACGAGCAGACCGGTCACGCCGTACAGCGGCACGAGCGTGGACGTATCGACGGCGAGTTGCTGGAACATCGCGTAGTAGGTCGCCGCCAGCGCCAGGCCGCCGATGAAAATGGTGCGCCCCGCGCCGACGCGCCCGGCGATCGAGCCCGCCATCACGCAGCCGATCGTCAGGCACAGCGTCCCCACGCAGTTCGCGAGCAGCGCGGTGGCCGGCGCGATGTGAAACTGCTTTTGCAGCAGCGTCGGCGTCATCAGGATCACGACGACGATCGCGGCCGACAGCATCCACGTGAGCAGCATCGACACGATGACCGCACGGCCGTGGTCGCGCAGCACGGCCTTGAGCGGCACTTCGGCGGCAATCGCCTTGCGTTGCTTGAGTTCGGCGAACACCGGCGTCTCGTGCAGCCAGCGGCGCAGATAAACCGAGAACATGCCGAACACGCCGCCGATCAGGAACGGAATGCGCCACGCGTAATCGGCGATTTCAGCGGGCGCAAAGTTGCGATTCACCGCCGACGCGATCAGCGAGCCGAGCAGGATGCCCGCCGTCAGCCCGGCCGTCAGCGTGCCGCACGCATAGCCGATGTGCCGCTCGGGTACGTGCTCGGAGACGAACACCCACGCGCCCGGCACCTCGCCGCCGACCGCCGCGCCCTGCATCACGCGAAACAGCAGCAGAAGAACCGGCGCCATCACGCCGATGCTCGCGTAGGTGGGCAGGAGACCCATCATCAGCGTCGGCACGGACATGAGCAGCACGCTCAGCGTGAACATGCGCTTGCGGCCGAACAGATCGCCGAAGTGCGCCATGATGATGCCGCCGAGCGGCCGCGCCAGATAACCCGCGGCGAAGATGCCGAAGGTCTGCACCTGGCGGAGCCAATCCGGCATCGCGGCCGGAAAGAATAGCTGGCCGATTGCCGGCGCAAAAAACACGAAGATGATGAAGTCGTAGAACTCGAGCGCGCCGCCCAAGGCCGCGAGGCCGAGCGTTTTATAGTCGCTGCGCCCAAGCGGGCGTGGGGTGACAGCCTGCGCTCCACCCAGATTTGTCGCTTGCATTGCTATGTCGTTGTGTTGAATTGGAAACCACGTGTGGCGTGGAAAAACGGCGCTCGTCGGGCGAGAAGTGTGGCAACGGCTGGGTAGAGCGCGGGACACCGGCGCGCCGTCCCGGGTAGGGCGGCGCGATGACGAAGTAAGCCAACCGGCGATTTTACAGGATGAAAGCGATTCGCCTCGGGAAGTGCTTAATTAGATTGGGAAAGTTCTGCTTGAGTCCGCGTTTCGTGGCGGGCTTGGGGAAAGCCGGGCCTGGGTACAGGAAGTCGGCTGTAGTCCGTCGGCGATTCGTCGAGCGGATTCGTCTGAGCAAACGCTAAATTAGGATTGGTCCTATGGGATAGCGCGGGTGGGCCTTCGAGAATCGCGTCCACGCCATCAGTTATGAGTCATCCCATGCGCATTGCCATTCTCCAACGTGATCCCGTCATGCGTCAGTCGATTGAAAAGATTCTGACGAGCGCGGGCCATACCTGCGCGGGCTACGACGACGGTCTCACCATGTCGAAAACGCTTGCCCGATCCACCGTGGATCTGCTGGTGCTGGACTGGCACGGCACGCGCCTGTCGGGCACCGAGGTGTTGCGCACGGCGCGCGCGGTCGGCGGCGACCGGATGCCGGTGATTTTCGTGTCGCGCGACACGTCCGAGGAGAGCATGGTGCGCGCGTTCGTCAACGGCGCCGACGACTACGCGTCACTGCCGCTGCGCCCGGCCGAATTCCGCGAGCGCGTCACGGCGTTGCTGCGGCGCGCCTATCCGGAGCGCTTCGGCACCGCGAGCTTCGACGTGGGCCCGTACCGCTTCGACACGCATCGCCAGGTCGTCATGCTGCGCGGCCAGCCGGTCGCCTTGTCCGGCACGCAATACCGGCTCGCTTCGCTGTTCTTCTCGAACATTGGCCGCGTGATGTCGCGCGATCACATTTTCGCGATGGTGTGGGGCCGCGAATTCCGCGAGTTCACGCGCACCATCGACAGCCACGTGTCGCGGCTGCGTCTGTTGCTCGCAATCGAGCCGCAAAACGAGTTTCGCTTGCAGCCGGTTTATAAGAGCGGCTACAGGCTGCTGCATCTGCGTCACGAGGACGCCGTGCACGCGCAGCCGCAGGCGGCCTGAAGCCTTTATTCACGCTCAAACTCGCACACCGGCACTCGCTCAAAGGCGCGGCAATTGCGGCCGCGTTTCAAGCGCCTTGCGGATCAACGCTTCCACCGCCGCGCGCTCGTCGCCCGCAAGCGGCAGGCGCGGCGGGCGCACCGGCTCCGTGCCGAGTCCCACCATCGCTTCGGCGAGCTTGATGTTCTGAACCAGCTTCGACGATACGTCGAGCGCGAGCAGCGGCGCGAACCAGCGGTAAATCGCCCGCGCTTCTTCCAGGCGTCCCGCTTTCAACAGCTTGTAAATCGCCACCGTCTCATGCGGAAACGCGCACACGAGACCGGCCACCCAGCCATGCGCGCCCATCAGGATGGCTTCCATCGCGAGATTGTCGACGCCGCACAGAATCGCGAAGCGGTCGCCGACCGCGTTGATCAGATCGGTCACGCGCCGCACGTCGCCGCATGATTCCTTGATCGCGACGATCTTTTTCTCGTCGGCGATTTCGGCGAACATCTCGGGCGTCATATCGACGCCGTACGCGAGCGGATTGTTGTAGATCATCAGCGGCAGCGCGCTTGCGTCGGCGACGCTGCGAAAGTGATGCAGCGTCTCGCGCCGATCGGACAGATAGCGCAGGCCCGGCAGCACCATGAAACCGGCGGCGCCGCGCCGGCTGCCGTGTTCGGCCTGGCGGCACGCGTCGAGCGTGCTGTTTTCCGCGATCGTCAGCAGCACCGGCACGCGGCCGCGCGAGGCGTCCACGGCGATGTCGAGCACTTCCAGCTTTTCGTCAAGCGAGAGCGTCGACGCTTCGCCAAGCGATCCGCACACGATGATGCCGTCCACGCCCGCGTCGATCTGCGCTTCGATATTCTTTGCGGTCCACGCACGGTCTATGCTGAAATCCGCGTTGAACTTGGTGGTGACCGCCGGCAATACGCCTTCCCAGATATGCGCCACGACTGCTCTCCTGAATGTGATGAGTCGAAGCGCAGTGTAAGCAGCGAAAACGCCGCCGTCTTGCGTCAATCGCGCGTGGCGGATGACGATTTCGGCATAGTGGGGTTCTGGGCCGCAATGCGGCCGTGGGGCGGTGCTGCGTTTTTGCGATATGTTAAGAGGCGGCTGGCCGGTGCGTGCGCGGCGGTCCGCGCTGGGCAAACGGCCGTGCCTTTGCCGCTGCGGCCGAGGCGCGGCCGCAAGTTCATTCAGCGTTGCGTGGCCTGCGGAACCACGCAGCGGTAAAACTACAACCTATGCCGAAATCGTCACAATCCACGCGCAGTCGCACCAAGACTCGCGCGTGCGCCGTTCCTACCATGTGCGTCATGAAAACGCTCAATATCATCGACTCCCACACCGGCGGTGAACCGACCCGCCTCGTCGTGTCCGGCGGCCCCGATCTCGGCGGCGGAACGCTCGCAGAGCGGCTCGACGTATTCCGCACGCGCTTCGACGACTGGCGCGCCGGCATCGTCACCGAACCGCGCGGCTCGGACGTGGTGGTCGGCGCACTGCTGTGCGAACCCGACGACCCGTCGTGCGCGGCCGGCGTGATCTTCTTCAACAACGTCGGCTATCTCGGCATGTGCGGACACGGCACGATCGGCCTCGTGGTGTCGCTCGCGCATATGGGGCGGATCGCGCCGGGGCGTCATCGGATCGAGACGCCCGTCGGCGTGGTGGAAGCGACGCTCAACGACGACGGCAGCGTCGCCGTGCGCAATGTGCCGGCGTATCGCTATCGCGAGGCCGTTCAAGTGGACGTGCCGGGATATGGCGTGTTGACGGGCGACATCGGCTGGGGCGGCAACTGGTTTTTCCTCGTCGCCGAACATGGCCGTCCGTTGGAGCCGGCGCACATTCCTGAGTTGACGGCGTTCAGCGCCGCGATCCGCGACGCGCTGATCGCGCAGCGGCTCACCGGCGCCGACGGCGCGTTGATCGACCATATCGAGCTCTTCGAGCCGGGTTCGCGCGACGGCATCGACAGCCGCAGTTTCGTGCTCTGTCCGGGCAACGCGTACGACCGCTCGCCGTGCGGCACGGGCACCAGCGCGAAAGTGGCGTGCCTCGCGGCGGACGGCAAGCTCGCCGAAGGCGCGGTGTGGCGGCAGGAGAGCATTATCGGCAGCGTGTTCGAGGCGAGCTATCGTCACGCGGACGACGGCCTCGGCGTGATTCCGACCATCACCGGACACGCGCATATCACGGCGGAAGGGCGGCTTTGCTTCGACGAACGCGATCCGTTTGCGTGGGGCATCCGCACGGCATGACGGCGGATGTCTTGATCGTCGGCGCGGGCATCGTCGGCGCGGCCTGCGCGGCCGAACTCGCCGCACTCGGCATGCGCGTCGAGGTGCTGGACGCGCAAGGCATCGGCGGCGGCGCGACGGCGGCCGGGATGGGCCATATCGTCGTGATGAACGACTCGCCCGCTGAACTGGCGCTCTCGCTCTATTCGCGCGACCTCTGGCTGCAACTCGCGCCTCGGCTGCGCACGCGCGACGCGTTCGCGCGCTGCGGCACGCTCTGGCTCGCCGCCGACGAAGAAGAATGGCAAGCCGCCCGCGCCATGCACGCCGCTTACGAAGCGCATGGCGTTACAGCGCAACTGCTCGACGCGTCCGCGCTGCGCCAATGCGAGCCGGCGGTGGCGGCGTCGCTTGTCGGCGGTTTGCGCATCGAGCACGACAGCATCGTGTACGCGCCGACGGCCGCCGAGTGGCTGCTGACGCAATCGCCGGCGTCGGCGAACATCGGCGTGCGGCTCGGCGCGTCCGTTGTTTCCGTGGATGCAACCGGCGTCACGCTCGCGAACGGCGAGCGGCGCGGCGCGCGGCATGTGATCGTCGCAAACGGCCTCGGCGCTCGCGAACTCGTGCCGACGCTGCCGCTGCAACCGAAGAAGGGCCATCTGCTGATCACCGACCGTTACCCCGAGCTGATCCATCATCAATTGCTCGAGCTCGGCTATATCAAGAGCGCGCACCACGCGACGGGCACGTCCGTCGCGTTCAATGCGCAGCCGCGGCCGACGGGGCAGTTGCTGATCGGCTCATCGCGCCAGTTCGACACGACCGACCCCGCAGTCGAGATGCCCGTGCTCGCGCAGATGCTGCAGCGCGCCGCGCACTATCTGCCGATGCTGCCGCAGCTCAACGGCATTCGCGCATGGACCGGCTTTCGCGCGGCATCGCCGGATGGCCTGCCGCTGATCGGTCCGGCCGGCGACGCCGCGCCCGGCGTGTGGCTCGCCGTTGGGCATGAGGGGCTGGGCGTGACGACATCGCTTGCGACGGCGAAGCTGCTTGCCGCGCAGATCGTCGGAGAGACGGCGGCGATTCCGGTCGAGCCTTATCTGCCGGGGCGGTTCGTGCACGAGGTGGCGCATGAGTAAGAGTGGCGAGGCGCGGGTTCGGGTGATGATCGACGGAGTGGCTGTCGAGGTCGATGCTGGGACGACTGTGGCGGCGGCGCTGGTGGTTGGCGGTTGCGCGAGCGGCACGCGGGTGTCCATGCGCGGCGAGCCGCGCGCTGTTCTCTGCGGGATGGGTGTCTGTCAGGAATGCCGCGTAACGGTAGATGGACGCGCGCATGTGCTTGCGTGCCAGACGTTGTGCCGCGATGGGCAAGTCGTGCATACGCAGAAGGTGAACGCACCGTGACTCAGCACTTCGACGTGATCGTAGTAGGCGCCGGCCCCGCCGGTCTCCACGCCGCGCTTGCATCGGCACGCGAAGGCGCGACCGTCGCGTTGCTCGACGACAATCCGCGCGTCGGCGGCCAGATCTGGCGGCAGGGGCCAGGCTCGGCGCCGCAGTCGCCGCTGTGCGCTCTGCTCGCCGATTTAAGCCGCCAGGGCAACGTGACTCATTTTCCATCGACGCGCGTCATCGCGCCGCTCGCGCCGCGCGGTCTGCTGGTCGAATCGGCGGAACGAGGCGGCGTGTGCATGACATACGCGCGCCTGATTCTGGCGACGGGCGCGCGTGAGCGCTTGCTGCCGTTCGCCGGCTGGACGCTGCCCGGCGTCACCGGCGCGGGCGCGCTGCAGGCGCTGATCAAAGGCGGCATGCCGGTACGCGGTGAGCGCGTCGTGATTGCGGGCAGCGGTCCGTTGCTGATCGCCGCATTGGCCACGGCACGCGCAGCCGGCGCGCGAGTGCTCGCGGTGGTCGAGCAGGCTTCGGCCATAAAGGTCGCGCGTTTTGGCGCTTCGCTTCTACGCGAACCCGCGAAGCTGCGGCAGGCCGTGAGAATGACGCGCGGTTTCGGCGGCACGCGCTACTGGACGAGCAGCATGGTCGAAGCGGCGCACGGCGAAGACCGCGTGCAACAGGTCACGATCCGGCGCGGCGAGCGCAGGGTGACGCTCGATTGCGAGCGTGTCGCGTGCGGGTTTGGGCTGGTGCCGAATGTCACGCTCGCGCAGGCGCTCGGCTGTGCGATCGACGAAGCAGGCGGCATCGTCGTCGATGCTTCGCAGCGCACCTCGGTCGAGGGCGTGTTCGCGGCGGGCGAGTGCACGGGAGTGGGCGGCGCGGAGTTGGCGTCGATCGAAGGGGAAATCGCCGGGTTGGGCGTGGGTGAACGCAGCAGCGTCGACGGATCGAGCCCCGAACTAACCGCAAGCTCCCGCCTCCGCCCGCTTCACGCACAACGCCAACGCTGGCGCCGCTTCGCGGCGCGCGTCGAAACCGCCTTCGCTCTGCAGCCCGCCGCGCGCATCCCGCCCGCCGACGACACCCTGCTATGCCGCTGCGAAGACGTCAGCGTCGGCGAAGTGCGCGCGTTCCAGAACTGGCGCGACGCCAAGCTGCACACCCGTTGCGGGATGGGCGCCTGCCAGGGAAAGATCTGCGGGACCGCCGCCAACGTGTACTTCGGTTGGCCATCGGCGGCGCCGCGTCCGCCATTCAGTCCCGCGCAAATCGGCACGCTGATCGCAGCGGCCGGGCATCCGCCCCAGACCGAATGACGTGCGCCGATCATCGCCGGCACGCGCATATTGTCGGCGAATCGGCGGCTTTATAATCGACGGCGCACGCATGGTGAATCGACCAGAACCGAACCGCATCGGCTGCAAACAACGCAGCGCCACAAGCCTCACAAACCGCTCACGCATCCGCCCTCACAACCGGCTCGGACCCACGGGACCCGCACGATGAACACGCTGGCTCATCAGTTTCCCCCTGACGAAGCACCGTTGTCCGCCATGCTGTCGCACTTCCGGCAGCTCGAGCCCGTATTCGACGCGCTGCCCGACGTCGTTTTCTTCGTGAAGGACGCCGACGCGCGTTACGCGCTCGTGAACCGCACGCTCGCTTCGCGCTGCGGCTTCAAGGAGAAAACGGCGCTGCTCGGCAAGACCGCCGAGGACGTGTTTCCGCGCCGCTTCGGCCGCATCTACACGGCGCAGGACGAGGGCGTGATCCACGTCGGCAATCAGATGATCGATCAGCTCGAATTGCATCTTTATCCGGGACGTCAGCCGGGCTGGTGCCTGACTAGCAAGCAGCCGTTGCGCGACGCGGCGGGCAAGATCATCGGACTGGCCGGCATCTCACGCGATCTGAGAGCGGACGAGAGCAGCCATCCCGCGTATAGCAGGCTCGCGACGGTCGTGCAGTTCATCCAGGAAAACTACGTGCAGCCGCTGAACCTGAAGCAACTGGCTGCAATGGCGGATATGTCGGTCGCGCAGCTCGAGCGCTACTTTCACAAGGTGTTTCATCTGACGCCGCGTCAGGTTCTGCTGAAGACGCGGCTCGATGCCGCGACCGCGCTGCTGGTCTCGAACGACAAGGTCACCGACGTCGCCGCGCTATGCGGCTACACCGATCACAGCGCGTTCACGCGGCAATTCAAGGCGACTGTCGGCGTCACGCCGACCGAATACCGGATGCTGCTGCACGGCACGTCGAGGAACTGAACCTGGCTTATGGTTCGCCGCAAGCATCACTATTACGTGTACGTCGTCTTGCTCGACGACACCGTCTGGAACGAGCCGCGCTTTCGCCGCGCGAATCCGGACTACCGGTTCGACAAGCCTTGCGTGTATGTGGGGATGACCGGGCTCGATCCCGATCTGCGCTTCGACCGGCACAAGGCCGGCATTCAGGCGAATCGCTACGTGCGCGACTACGGCTTGCGCCTCGTGCCCGAGTTATACGAAGTGTTCAATCCGATGCCCTATCGCGGCGCACAGGACATGGAAGTCGAATTGGCGATTGGACTGCGTGAAGCGGGGTACGGCGTGTGGCAAGCGTAACCGTGGCAAGCGCAGGTGTGCAGGCGTAGCGTTACTTAACACCGAGTCCGCGCAGCACGGCATTGCCCTCGGACGTCAAACGGATGCGCGAGCCGCCGGCATCGTTCGAAATCGTTTCGATCAGACCGGCTTCGTGCAGTTGCGGAATCTCGGGTTTCGCGGACGCGTCGATCGGCGCGTGCAGCAGGAGCAGCAGCGTCGCCAGTTCGTGATGGCTCAGCAGGCGGCGCAGGATGGTGGGGCGCTTCGCCGGCGGCGGGTTGTCGTTGGTATTTTGTTCGGGCTGGTTCATGGTGCGCACCTCGTGCGGTAGTGTCCGAGGCATGATGGGGACGAAGTCTTAAACGGTTCTTAAGAACCATTGTCCTGTAACACCGTGACACGAAGATGGCAGCGGCGCAGCTTACCAACCCTTAACGGCCGGGCTTTCGATTGCTTTCTGCTGTGCTTGCGTGACTTACGGCGCGCAGGTTTTCCCCGCGGTTTCGATCCACAGATTATTGACGTGGCGCTTGCCCGCGTAGAAGCGGTACGTTGTCGCACCATTGTCGCTGCGCACCTTGACGATGTTCGAATCGCCGAAGTCGAGCATCTGGCCTTGCGGGATCGACGTGGATTTGAAAGCGGCGTTGTGGTTCGTCGCGAGTTGCGTGAGGCAAGCGATGACGTCGTTGACCGAGCGCTGCGTGGTGGTGTCCGTGACCGGCTCGCCGGCGTCCGGATTCTTCTGGAAGTAGGCGCAAGCGCTGAAAAGAAGGGGAACTGACAGGACTACGGCAAACTTCTTCATATCTCTCCTGGCGTTTCGTTCGGCGGGCGGTGAGTGCGGGCGCAAGCCCGCGACGAGCGGGCTCGGGCTCACGCTGCGGACACCGCCGTCGACATGACCGGCGATGCAGCCGCGCGGCGCGGACCGCGAATCAGGCTGCATTATATCGGGCGAGAGCCCGTGTCTAACCGATCCGCACGGCGCGTGCCTGCCGCGTAGCTTTGCTCAGTCACGAACCGGTAGCGGCGGCGAAAAGCGAAGAAGCCAACCCGCCGACACGCCAACGCTGAGCGCCGCCTATCTCCGCCGCTGCGCCTGCGCTGCGAGCCGCACCGCCGCGTTGCCGGCGCCATAGCCGTCATACCCGCCGCGCCGCTCGACGATCTCCATGAAGAAGCGCTGATCGAGCTGTTCCGTATAAGCGTGGAAAAATTCGCCGCCGCGCTCATCGCGGTCATACAGGATGTTGTGCTCGCGCAGCGCGTCGAGCATCTCGTCCGGCAATGCGTAGCGAGCGGCCAGATCGTCGTAGTAATTACGCGGAATGCGCAGCACCGGCAAGCCATCGGCGACGAATTCGGGAATTGCGCTGAAGATGTCGCCCGTGCTGAACGCGACATGATTCAGACCGGAGCCATGATAGGTATGCAGCGCTTCGGCGACCGCAGTATGGTGATCCACCGACGCATTCAGCACCACGCGAACCGAGCCGTCGCGGCTGCGCAGCGCGCGGCTGCGCACGAGGCCATACGGATCGGGCACGAGCACGCCGGGCTCCGCCTGAAAGCCAAACGCGGTGCGCAGAAACAGCACCCACGTATCGAGCGAATTCGCCGGCACGGCAAGGCACACGTGATCGATACGGCTGAGCGGCCCCACTTCCGCCGGACCGTTGATGTCCGTCAGAACGAAATCGGCTTCGAACAAGGTCGGCTGGTCAGGCGTTTCGTCGACGAAGTAATTGAGGCTGCCGTCCGGCGCCTGCACCGCGGGCAGCACGCGTTCGTTCGGGCCGATCTGGCCGGAAAACGGCGCATAGCCGAAGCCGGCGGCCCGCTCGAAAGCCTGATTCGCGTTGTCGACGCGAAACGCCGACGCGCACAGCGACAAACCATGCTGCTGGAAGAACGCATTGGCGAACGAATCCGGCTCCGCGTTCAGCACGATCGAAGCGGCGCCATGCTGATAAAGCGTCACGTCTTTCGAACGATGCTGGCCCGCCTGGCGAAAGCGCAGTTTGCCGAGCCAGTCGGCGAGATGCGCGCGCGTGGTGTGATCCACGGCGAATTCGAGGAACTGGTAGCCGACATGCGCGGGCGCGGCCAGCGACTCATAGAGCTCACCGGCCGGTTGCCGCTCGCTGTCCAGCAACGCACGCGTCTGCTCCTCGAGAAACAGCAGCGAACGATGCCCGTCCGCGGCGGTGATCGTGGTCGGCGCGGCACGAAAGCCGTCGTTGAAAATTTCCAGCGAAAGCGGGCCCTTGTAGCCCGCTTTCACGACTTGAGCCGTGAAGTTCGCGACGTCGAAATCGCCCTGGCCTGGAAAGCAGCGGTAGTGGCGGCTCCATTCGAGCACGTCCATTGCGAGCTTCGGCGCGTCGGCGATCTGCACGAAGGCGATGCGCTCGCCTGGAATATCCGCGATGCCGTCGACGGTGTCGCCAAGCGACAGCGTATGAAAACTGTCGAGCACAAGTCCGAGATTGGGATGGTTCACCGCGTTCACGAGCTTCCACGCATGCCGGTACGTCTTGACGTGCCGGCCCCACGCGAGGGCTTCGTAACCGGCGATCACGCCGGCCGCCTCGGCCGCCTGCGCGAGCGCGCCGAGCTGGTCGGTCATCAGCGCATCGTCGCAGAGGGTGTCGGGCTGCACGTTGCTGCACACCAGGATGCGATCCGTGCCCAGTTCGTGCATCACATCGAACTTGCGTTTTGCCCGATCCAGATTGCGCGCGAGACGCTCCGCGCTCACGCCGTCGAAATCGCGGAACGGCTGAAACAGCATGATTTTCAGGCCCAGATCTTCGGCGATGCGCCGTACGTCGGCGGGCGAACCGTCGAAATACAGCAGATCGTTTTCGAAAATCTCGACGCCCTCGAAGCCGGCCGCCTGGATCGCGGTCAGCTTCTCGACGAGGGTGCCGCTGATCGACACGGTGGCAATCGAACGTTGCATGAACAGCTCCTGCAAAAACGGTCAGACGGCTTATCGCGATCGCGCGCTGTGGCTACGGCGCAGGCTCTTCGCAGCGATGTTGCGATGCGTCAAATGGCCTGGTTCGTTACTTTGTGAGCAAGACGCAGGCCAGAATTTCCCAGAATAAGCGCATTTTCCGACAGTCTATACAAACTAACTAGATGGTACAAATTCGTATAAACCCCGAATGACGGACACGGCTGAATGCGCGCACACTTCGCCATACGTTGAGAAGCGTTGCGAGCCCGCGGCTCTGCGCTTCCTGTTCTACCCGCTGGAGACGACTATGAGCTTTGCGTCAGTACTGGTCCTCAATGGACCGAATCTCAACCTGCTCGGCACACGCGAGCCGGCTATCTACGGTTCCGAGACGCTCGACGACGTCGCCCGGCTTTGCCGCGATGCGGGAGAGCGCCTCGATCTGTCCATCGATTTCTGCCAGTCGAACGCCGAGCATCAACTGATCGACTGGCTGCACGCTGCGCGCACGAAGGTCGACGGCATTGTCATCAATCCGGCTGCGTACACGCACACGTCCGTCGCGATTGCCGACGCGCTCACCGCCATCGAAAAGCCCGTCATCGAAGTACACATATCGAACGTGCATCGGCGCGAAGCGTTCCGTCACCACTCGTATGTGTCGGCTGTGGCGGACGCGATCATCGTCGGTTGCGGCACGCAAGGCTATGTGCTCGCGCTCGAGCGCATGGTCACCATCCTTAAGAATAGGGCGGCGAAATGACTACGCCAATGAATGCACAAACGAACGCGCAGGCCAGCGCCAATTCATATCTGGTCGGATTAATCGGCGCGGGGATCAGCGGCTCGCTGAGCCCCGCCATGCACGAGGAGGAAGGCAGCAAGCTCGGCTTGCATTACGTGTATCGCCGCATCGACCTCGAAGCGTTGAAGCTGGACATTTCGGCGCTGCCCGATCTGCTGATTGCCGCCGAACGCATGGGCTACAACGGCCTGAACATCACGTATCCGTGCAAGCAGGCGGTGATTCCGCTGCTCGACGAATTGTCCGACGATGCGCGCGCGCTCGGCGCCGTGAACACTGTGCTTTTCAAGGACGGCAAACGCATCGGCCACAACACGGACTGGTCCGGCTTTGCGCGCGCTTTTCAACGCGGCTTGCCTGACGTGTCGCTCGAACGCGTCGTGCAACTCGGTGCAGGCGGCGCAGGCGCGGCCGTCGCGCATGCGGCGCTCGCAATGGGCGCGCAAACGCTCACGCTGTTCGACGTCGATCCCGCGCGCGCCGAATCGCTTGCCGCCGAATTGCAGAAGCGCTTCGCCGATCGCACGGTCACTGCCGGCAGCTCGCTCGGCGAGACGCTCGCCGCCGCCAACGGCCTGATTCACGCGACGCCCACCGGCATGGCGAAGCTGCCTGGCCTGCCGTTGCCCGCCGAATTGCTGCATCGCGACTTGTGGGTCGCGGACATCGTCTACTTCCCGATTCGCACCGCGCTGCTCCAGGCCGCGGAAGCGCTCGGCTGCCGCACGTTGTCGGGCGGCGGCATGGCGGTGTACCAGGCAGTCGACGCGATGCGTATTTTCACCGGGCTCGAACCGGATGCCGAGCGCGTCTATACGCATTTCCAGTCACTGCTGGAACGCTAACCGGTCGCACATCCCGGTAAATGACGGATACCTAAATAGTTTGAGGAGACGACCACCTATGCCACAACCGATTCAATCCAGTCCATCCGACGCCAATCAACAGTCCGGCGCAAATACGAAAATGAGCACGAGCACGGCGCGCCGCTCGAATGCGCGTTATCAGATACTCGGACTGCTCGCCGTCGGCACGATGATCAACTATCTCGACCGCACAGTGCTCGGCATCGCCGCGCCGCAGTTGACGAAAGAGTTGGGCATCAACGCCGCTATGATGGGCCTGCTGTTCTCGGTGTTCTCGTGGAGCTACGTCGCTTCGCAGATTCCAGGCGGGCTTTTTCTCGACCGTTTCGGCAGCAAGCTGACTTACTTTCTGTCGATGACCTTTTGGTCTTTATGCACGCTCGCGCAAGGGCTCGTGCATGGCATTGCGGGTCTGTTCGTATTCCGCCTCGGTCTCGGCGTCTCCGAAGCGCCGTGCTTTCCGACCAATAGCCGCGTCGTCGCGACGTGGTTCCCGCAAAGCGAACGCGCGATGGCGACGGGCACCTACACCGTCGGCGAATATATCGGGCTCGCGTTTTTCAGCCCGTTCCTGTTCATGCTGATGGGCGCATTCGGCTGGCGTTCGCTCTTTTATGTGGTGGGCGGCGTGGGCATCGTGTTC
Source organism: Paraburkholderia graminis C4D1M (assembly GCF_000172415.1). Classification (GTDB taxonomy): domain Bacteria; phylum Pseudomonadota; class Gammaproteobacteria; order Burkholderiales; family Burkholderiaceae; genus Paraburkholderia; species Paraburkholderia graminis. The sequence goes on along the minus strand of NZ_ABLD01000035.1, from coordinate 7,695 downwards.
GGCGGCATCTGGTGGCTGCTGTATCGCGAGCCGCGCGATCATCCGTCGGCGAATCAGGCCGAACTCGACTATATCGAAGCAGGCGGCGGTCTCACGCAGCGGCATAGCAGCGCCGCCTCTGCCGCGGCGCCCGCGAAAAGCGGCTTCGAATGGCGCACCATTGGCCGCTTGCTGAAGCATCGTCAATTGACGGGCATCTGTCTGGGCCAGTTCGCCGGCAACTCGACGCTCGTGTTCTTTCTCACCTGGTTCCCGACTTACCTCGCGACCGAACGTCATATGGGCTGGCTGAAAATCGGCTTCTTCGCGATCATGCCGTTCATTGCGGCGTCGATCGGCGTGATGTTCGGCGGGCTCTTTTCGGACTGGCTGCTGCGTCGCGGCAAGTCGGCGAACGTCGCGCGCAAACTGCCGATCATCGCCGGCTTGTTGCTCGCGTCCACGATCATTCTCGCCAACTACGTGGAGAGCAACGTCGCGGTGATAGCGATTCTGTCGGTGGCGTTTTTTGCGCAAGGCATGGCCGCGCTCGGCTGGACGCTGGTGTCCGATATCGCGCCCGAAGGACTGCTCGGCGTGACGGGCGGCATCTTCAACTTCGCCGCGAATCTGGCCGGCATCGTGACGCCGCTCGTGGTCGGCTTTATCGTCGCGGCGACGGGATCGTTTGTCGGCGCGCTGGTGTTTATCGGCATCGTGGCGCTGATTGGCGCGCTGTCGTACATCTTTATCGTCGGCGACATCAAGCGGATCGTGCTGGTGGACTGAGCGGTTGCTTGAGTGCAAACGCAGTTGCAAACGCAAACTCAAGCGCGATAAAAAACGGGACGTGGCGCAAGCCACGTCCCGTTTTGCATTTGCGAGCGACGCGCTTCAACCTTCGCTTCAATCTTCCTTACGCACGAAACGCAACACAGCGTCGACGATCATCGCGCGATGACGCGCGCGCAATCTCGGATGCGACGGATCGCGGCCAAACGCCGTGCCGAACGTATGACGATTGCCGACGCGATGAAAGCACAGCGAACTGATCAGCAGATGCAGATCGATTGCATCGACGTCATTGCGGAATTTGCCCGCCGCGATACCGCGCGCAAGCAGATCTTCTATCGTGTGAATGACGGTGACGTTGCGGCCTTTAAAGCTCTTCACCTGCTCGACATACTTCGCGCCGTTAATGTTTTCTATCGTCACGAGGCGCACGAAGTCGCGCTGGCGGTCGTGATAGTCGAACGTGAATTCGACCAGCGCGCGCATGCCTTCCACGGGGTCGAGTTCGCTGACATGCAGATCCTGTTCGAGCGCGCGAATGTCGCCATACACCTTTTCGAGCACCGCCTGATACAACCCTTCCTTGCTGCCGAAGTAGTAGTACAGCATGCGCTTGGTGGTGTTGGTGCGCTCCGCGATCGCATCGACGCGCGCACCCGTCAGTCCCATCGCGGAGAACTCCTGCGTCGCGACGTCGAGGATATTGCGTTTGGTTTGTTCGGGATCGTACTTGCGGCGGACATCGCTACGCCGCGCGTCCTTCTGCGTCGCGTCGGACGGGATGCCGTTGGTATCGGGCCCGGCGGCCTTGCTTCCCTTTTTCATTGTCTATTCGAGCGGCGGTGACGGCGCATTCTAGCATGGCGAAAACCCGCGCCGACGCGAGGTTCAAGCGTGTCGAGCGTTGCATCGAGCCCGCTCGAGACGGCTTGAATGCAGTCCACGCGCCGGCCGCCTTTAATGTGGGCGGCGCGATAGCCGGCGGCGCGCGGCGAGCGCGTCGCGCGTTTGCATCGCGGTGTAGGTCAACTGCGCGGCGGCGAGCCCGAGCGCGCCATATGCGGGCGTCAGACCGAACGCGGCGAACGCTTCGGGCACCGGGCGCTCGCCCGCAATGGCTGCGGCCAGCAATTCGCCGGAGACGGTGGTCGGCGCCATGCCGTGTCCGCCGAAGCCGACCGCGTGCCAGACGCCGTCCGCGCCGCGGCCGATTTGCGGCATCTTGTGACGCGCGTAGCTCATCAGTCCGCCCCACGCGTAGTCGATGCGCACGTCGTGTAGTTGCGGATACACCTTTAGCAGGTCGCGCCGCAGTAATCGCGCGATGACTTCAGGCGCGCGATCTCGTACTGAGATGCGTCCGCCCCACAGAATGCGCGTATCGGGCAACGGCCGGTAGTAGTCGAATGCGAAGCGCGTGTCGTAGACGGCCGCGCGCGTATCGATTGCATCTTGCAGACGCGCGCCGAGCGGCTCCGTCGCCATCACGTAGGTGGCAATGGGCAGCACCGCGCGCTCGACTTTCGCATGGACGTTGCGCGCATAACCGCCGCCCGCCATCACGACGTGCCGCGCGTCGATTGCGCCTTGCGGCGTATGCACGATAAAGCCCGCGCCCTCGCGCTGCAAACGCACGACAGGCGACTGCTCGTGTATCCGCACGCCCGCATTGGCCGCGGCATTCGCTACGCCGAGCACGTATTTCAGCGGATGAAAGTGAAACGCATTGCGCTCGAAGAGACCGCCGTGATAACGGCGCGTCTTCAATTGCGAGGCAAGCTGGTCTGCCGTCAGCGGTTCCCAATCGACGCCGAACGAATCGCGCATCAGGCGCCGTTGCGCGTCGAGACGCGCCGGTTCGTCGAACCAGTTGGCGAGAATCACGCCGGCGTCGGTTGCGTCACAATCGATGCGATAGCGCGCGATGCGGGCGCGCATCACATCGACGGCGTCGGTCGTGAGCGCGTAAAGCTCGCGCGCGCGAACCGCGCCTAGCGTTTTCAGCAGATCGGCGCAGTCGAGGCTATAGCCGCCGAACACGAAGCCGCCGTTGCGCCCCGATGCACCGAAGCCGACTTGCCGCGCTTCGAGCACGGCGACGTTCGCGACGCCGCGTTCAGCCAGCCCCAATGCCGTCGAGAGTCCCGCAAGCCCGCCGCCGACGATGCAAACGTCGACGCTGTGGCGCCCGGCGAGCGGCGCGTAAGCAGAGGGGCGAGCGACAGTCGCTTCGTAAAAGTTGTCCATGGCGGCTAGCGTAGCGGCATTCGCGTGTCCGCGTCCAGCCGCTTAGCCGCTCACTTGCCGCAAGACACGGCCGCGCTTTATCTGCCCCAGCGCAACACCAGCGGATCGAGCCGCCGCGCGATCTTGAGAAGCCCTTCGCGCGTCGCGGGATGCATCGCCGGCAACGGATGACGCACCGCGTCCGAGCCAATCACGCCGCCTTCCTTCATCAACGCCTTGCACGATGCGAGGCCGCCCTGGCGGTTTTCGTAGTTGATGAGCGGCAGCCACCGCTGATAATGCGCGGCGGCGGCTTCCGTATCGCCGGCGGCGTACGCGTCGACGATCAGACGAATGCCGTCCGCATAGCCGCCGCCTGTCATCGAACCCGTTGCGCCCGCATCGAGATCGGCCATCAGCGTAATGGCTTCCTCGCCGTCCCACGGACCCACGATTGCATCGCCGCCCAACTGGATGAGTTCGCGCAGCTTGTTGGCGGCTTGCGGCACTTCAATTTTGAAGTAAGACACGTGCTCGATTTCGCGGGCGATGCGCGCGAGAAACGGCGCGGACAGCGGCGTGCCGCTAACGGGCGCGTCCTGGATCATGATAGGAATGTCGATCGCATCGGACACCGTGCGGTAAAACTCTTCGATGCCGCGCTCGCCGATGCGGATCGTCGCGCCGTGATAAGGCGGCATGACCATCACCATCGCGGCGCCGGCTTCTTGCGCGCGGTGGCTGCGCTCCGCGCATTGATGCGAGCTGAAATGCGTGGTCGTGACGATCACCGGCACGCGGCCCGCGACGTGATCGAGCACGACGTGCATCAACGTGTTGCGCTCGTCGTCCGAAAGCGCGAACTGTTCGGAGAAGTTCGCCAGAATGCACAGGCCGTTCGAACCCGCGTCGATCATGAAATCGATGCAGCGCTTCTGGCCTTCCAGATCGAGCCGGCCGGCGTCGTCGAAAATGGTGGGAGCAACGGGAAAGACGCCGCGCATCGCGGCGGCATGGGTGGTTTGGCTCATGATTCGGGCGCCTTTTAGAAGTGGTAGGGCACGGCAGTGTCGATGTCTCCACCGCCGACTATACGGCGCTGCGGCGGCCGGGTATATTGAATTGTTTCCATCCTGTGATCGCTTTTACGACTCACCGCGGCTTTCATGAAAAACACGTTGAACGTTCTGCTCGGCAAATTGCGCATGAAGCAGTTGCAATTGCTGATCGCGCTGGACCACCAGAAGTCGCTGCATAAAGCGGCCGGCCTCATGTCGATGACGCAATCTGCCGCGAGCAAAGCGTTGCAGGAACTCGAGTCGATGTTCGAAGCACCGCTTTTCGAGCGCTCGAAAAGCGGCATGATTCCGAATCAGCTCGGGCATTGCGTGATCCGCCATGCGCGCCTCGTCGCGACGGACCTCACCGCGTTATGTCAGGACGTCGCTGAAATACGCTCGGGGCGCGGCGGGCGCCTCGCGATCGGCGCGATCATGGGCGCTATTCCGCAGTGCGTGATTCCCGCCGTCAATCGGCTGCATGCGGGACATCCGAACCTGTCGATAGAAGTGGTGGAGGACACGAGCGCGCGCATGCTCGCGCAACTCGACGACGGCCGCCTCGATCTCATGATCGGCCGCGCCGCCGTGGCAGCCGATCCATCGAAATACCAGTATCGTCCGCTTGCCGATGAACCGTTATCGGTGGTGGTGGGCTATGGTCATCCGCCGTTGCCGAGAAAGGAAGTGAAGCTCGGCGATCTGGCCGATCATCGTTGGGTGATGTATCCGTCGCATATGCCGTTGCACGCGCTGCTCGAACGCGAGATGGATCTGGCGGGGCTCACGATGCCGGATAATCCGATCTCCACCGCGTCGACTTTTGTGACCGTCGCGCTATTGCAAAGCCGCGCGGATCTCGTGTCGTTGTTGCCGACTGCCATCGCCGAGATGTTCATTCGGCAAAAAATGCTGCGCGCGGTGCCGGTCAAACTGAAATCGCCTTCGCAGACTTTCGGTGTCGTGACGCGCAAAGGCGGCGTGCTGTCGCCGCCAGCGGAACGCTTTGTCGAATTGCTGCGGCAGCACATGAAGATGCGCGACGAGCCGGACATGCAGAAGCCAAAGCCAAAGCGCGCACCCGCCACGAAACGAAAAGCCGCCTGAACAAGCGGGTTTTTCGACTGACACACCCACTCGCGGCCGACATCGCGCAGACCTTAAATATCGCACGGTAATTCGCACTTTGCTATGTCGCCGCAGCGGGTGTTGTAGCCGCGACACTGGGGGTTTATCCGAACCAATTGCGTGCGGGCGTCCGAGCTAAACTCCTTAAAGGGTGCCGGATTTACGAGCCTGGCGCCCGTTCGGGGAGAGCAGTCATGAATCGGCCATCGGTTCGGTTTCCGCTTCGCGCCACCGGCACCAGCCCGGTGCGCAAGTGGATCAAATGGGCGCTGGCGGCGGCGTTGTTGCTGGGCTTGGCGTGGCTTGCACGCTTATGCCAGCTCGAAATAGAAACGTCCCGGCTGCAAGCGCACTATCTGTCCGAACTGACCCGCGACGTCGGCTTCACGGTCGATGACGGTCCAAGCCATTCCATCCGCTTTCCCGAAACCGATAAAGGTCCTTACGACACGCGCCTCGGTTACGCGTTGCTGCCGTCCATCCAGCAGCGCCTGCTGCAACGCGGCTTTGAAATCACCGCACAGGCGCGCGATTCGGAACGCATGCTTTCGCTCGCGGACAGAAGTCTTTTTCTGCCGTATGCCGAGAAAGACCAGGCCGGTTTGCAACTCTTCGACGGCACTGGCGCAGCGCTTTTCAGCGCGAATTTTCCAGGCCGCGCCTATGCGAGCTTCGAGGCGATTCCGCCCGTCATAGTCAATTCGCTGCTCTTTATCGAAGACCGCTATCTGCTCGATCCGAACCAGCCGAACCGTAATCCGGCTATCGACTGGGGACGCTTTAGCCGCGCGCTGGCCGATCAGGGCGCGCGCGTATTCAATCATCATCAGCCGACGCCTGGCGGCAGCACGCTCGCCACGCAGATCGAAAAATTCCGCCACTCGGCGGGCGGCCGCACTGCAACGCCTCCGGAAAAGCTGCGGCAGATTGCATCCGCTTCTGTGCGTGCCTATCTGAACGGCCCTCAAACGATGCCCGCACGTCAGCAGATCGTCGTGCATTACCTGAATTCGGTGCCGTTGGCCGCGCAACCTGGCATCGGCGAAATCAATGGCATGGGCGACGGCCTCGCCGCGTGGTACGGCCGCGATTTCGCAGAGGTGAACCGCATACTCGCCGCGCCTTCAAGTGAAGAGAATTTGGCGGCGCAAGGAGAAGCCTTCCGCGAAGTACTGTCGTTGATGATCGCGCAGCGCGCGCCGTCGTATTTCCTGCATCGCGGCTATCCCGAACTCGAGCGGCTGACGGACAGCTATTTGCGCTTGCTCGCGAGTGGCGGCGTGATTTCCGCCGCGCTGCGCGATGCGGCGCTGTCGACGAACGTGCAGTTGCACCGCGCGCCAAAACCCGCTCAAAACACGGGCTCGTTCGTGTCGCGCAAAGCCGTCACGTCGATGCGCTCGAACCTGCTCGCGGCGCTCGGCATTCCGAGCTTCTACGAACTTGACCGGCTCGATCTGCAAGCCACGGGCACGCTCAACAATGCCGTGCAACAGGCCGTGAGCGAGAGGCTTGCCGCCGCCGCCACACGCGAGGGCGCGAAGGCCGCGGGTCTCGTCGGTTTCGAAATGCTGCGCGCGTCCGACGATCCGTCGAAAATCGCCTACAGCTTCACACTATTCGAGCGGCGCGACGGCGCGAACCTCGTGCGAGTGCAAACGGACAGCGTGAACCAGCCGTTCGACATCAATTCCGGCGCGCGGCTCAATCTCGGTTCCACCGCGAAACTGCGCACCATGGTGACGTATTTGCAGATCGTCTCTCAACTGCATGGCCGTTACGCCGCTCTGAGCGCGACGGAGCTGAAAGCCATCAAGCCCGATCCAAACGATCAATTGACGCGCTGGGCGCTCGACTACTTGTCGCATACACGTGACCGCTCATTGCAACCCATGCTCGATGCGGCCGTCGAACGCAAATATTCGGCGAGTCCCGGCGAAACGTTCTACACAGGCGGCGGCGCGCAGAGCTTCAACAATTTCGATTCCGACGACAACAGCCGCATTCTCACGGTTCGTCGCGCGTTCCAGCATTCGGTGAATCTCGTGTTCGTGCGGATGATGCGCGACATCGTTCACTATGAGATGGTGCAGACGACCGGGCCTTCGTCGCAGTGGCTAAACGATCCCGCGATTCGCAAGATGTATCTGACGCGTTTCGCCGATCAGGAAAGCCGCGTATACATGCACCGGTTCTATACGAAGTATCACGGCAAGACGCGCGACCAGGCGCTCGCTTTGTTGCTGCTCGGCGTGCGCAAATCGCCGCCGAAAGTCGCGACCGTATTGCGCAGCGTCGCGCCCGACGAGTCCAACGCGTGGTTCAACGAGAAGATGCGCGCCGCGCTGAGAAACACGCCGGCCGCCTCGATACTCGACGATGAAGATCTCGCAAAGCTCTACGCCAAATACGGAATCGACCGCTTCAATCTAAATGACCGCGGCTATATCGCGAGCGTGCATCCGCTGGAGTTGTGGACGCTCAATTATCTGCGCGAGCATCCGAACGCCAC
>NZ_ABLD01000036.1 GCF_000172415.1 Paraburkholderia graminis C4D1M | reverse complement strand
GAACTTCCGTCGCGCCGTCAACAGGTTTTTGCTACTGCCTGAACCTGCCGCCACCGCTGGAAGCCTTGCCGCTATTGGCTCTCCCGCTTCCCGTGCCCGGCGTCCGGAGCACGAAAGAGCGAGATTCTAGCGAGCCGGCTGGCGCCTTGCAAGCGTTATTTTGACGAGCCTATTAACGGTGCTTGAAAACCGGTTTGCGCTTTTCCACGAACGCCGCCATGCCCTCTTTCTGATCCTCCGTTGCGAACAGCGAATGAAAGAGACGGCGCTCGAAATGCACGCCCTCGGCGAGCGTCGTTTCGTACGCCCGGTTGACGGACTCCTTCACCATCATGACTGCCGGCAGCGGGAACTCCGCTATCGTCGCTGCCGCGGCAATCGCCTCCTCTATCAGCGAGCCCGCCGGAATCACACGCGACACCAACCCGGCCCGCTCCGCTTCCGCCGCATCCATGAAACGCGCGGTCAGGCACAAGTCCATCGCTTTGGCCTTCGACACAGCGCGCGGGAGGCGCTGTGTGCCGCCAGCGCCCGGCATGATGCCGAGCTTGATTTCCGGTTGGCCGAACTTCGCCGTGTCCGCGGCGAAGATCATGTCGCACATCATGGCCAGTTCGCAGCCGCCGCCGAGCGCGAAGCCCGCCACCGCCGCGATGATCGGCTTGCGAATGGAACGCACCGTCTCCCAGTTACGCGTGATGTAGTCGCCCTTGTAGACGTCCATATAGGAATAGGTCGCCATCATGCCGATGTCGGCACCGGCCGCGAACGCTTTTTCGCTACCCGTCACCACGATTGCGCCGATGCCGTCGTCGGCGTCGAACTCGCGCAGCGCCGCGCCTAGCTCGTCCATCAAGGCATCGTTCAGCGCATTCAGCGCCTTCGGACGATTCAACGTAACGAGTCCGACCCGTCCCCGCGTTTCAACCAGAATGTTCTCGTAAACCATGCCGCCTCCTTGTGATTGACCGAGCGCGAAAAACGCTTCGCGCGCCCATCTTAATAATGCTAACATTCACCAACCAACCGGTCGGTCAATTATTAGACGGGCTTCCCCCAACGTACAGCCAAGCCTCTGCCATGACACATCCGTTATTCACCAAGCACGAAGACACGCTGCAAAAGGCGCTCGCCGCGGCCGAGACGCGCGGTTACTGGAGCCCGTTCGTCGAAATGCCCAGTCCGAAAGTGTACGGGGAAACCGCCAATGCGGACGGCGAAGCCGCCTTCAAAGCGCATCTGGACGCCGCCTTCGAACTCGACCAGCCCTCTACTGGAGAAACCGTTGGCGCGGAAGTATCGCCATTTGGCTTCCCGCTCGCTATCCGTTATCCCAAATCCGATCCCGACGCACTGATCGCCGCCGCCGCGATCGCACAACAGGGCTGGCGCGCCGCGGGTCGCGAGGCCTGGGTTGGCGTATCGCTCGAAATCCTGGCACGGCTTAATCGCGCGAGCTTCGAGATCGGTTACAGCGTAATGCACACGACCGGCCAGGCCTTCATGATGGCCTTCCAGGCAGGCGGGCCGCACGCGCAAGACCGGGCACTGGAAGCCGTCGTGTATGCGTGGGACCAGTTGCGCCGCATTCCCGCCGACGCTCACTGGGAAAAGCCGCAAGGCAAGAACCCGCCGCTCGCCATGCACAAGCGCTACACCATCGTGCCCCGCGGCACCGGCCTGGTACTCGGCTGCTGCACGTTTCCGACATGGAACGGCTATCCGGGCCTTTTCGCCGACCTCGCGACGGGCAACGCCGTGATCGTCAAGCCGCATCCGGGCGCTATCCTGCCGCTCGCCATAACCGTGCGAATTGCGCGCGACGTTCTACGCGAGGCCGGCTTCGACCCGAACGTCGTCACGCTGCTCGCCACTGAGCCGAACGACGGCGCGATTGTCCAAAGCCTCGCCGTGCGCCCCGAGATCAAGCTGATCGACTTCACAGGCAGCACGCAAAACGGCACCTGGCTCGAGCGCAACGCGCACCAGGCGCAGGTCTACACCGAAAAAGCCGGCGTGAACCAGATCGTGATCGACTCGGTGGACGACATCAAAGCCGCCGCCCGCAACATCGCGTTCTCGCTCGCGCTCTACTCCGGGCAGATGTGCACAGCGCCACAAAACATCTACGTGCCGCGCGGCGGCATCCGTACTGCAGAAGGTGCGCTCACGTTTGACGAAGTCGCGCAGGCAATCGCCGGCGCCGTGCAAAAACTCGTCGCGGACCCCGCTCGCGCAGTCGAACTCCTCGGCGCCATTCAAAACGAAGGCGTCACCCAACGCATCGACGAAGCGACGAAACTCGGCCGTGTTCTGGTCGAAAGCCAGGCGCTCGAGCATCCGGCCTTTCCGGTTGCCCGCGTGCGCACGCCGCTGGTCGTCCAACTCGACGCCGCAACCGACCGCGCGCAGTTCACGAGGGAATGGTTCGGTCCGATCTCCTTCGTGATCGCTACCGACTCGACTGCGCAGTCTCTTGAACTTGCTGGCGCCATCGCCGCCGAGCACGGCGCACTAACGCTGTCCGTCTACAGCACCGACGACGCCGTGCTCGACGACGCGCACGAGGCGTCGCTCCGCGGCGGCGTCGCTTTGTCGATCAACCTGACGGGCGGTGTGTTCGTGAATCAGTCGGCAGCGTTCTCCGACTTCCACGGCACGGGCGCCAACCCCGCGGCCAACGCGGCGCTCACCGACGCGGCCTTCGTCGCCAATCGCTTCCGCGTAGTCCAAAGCCGCGTTCATGTTGAACCGAAAGCGGCCCCAGCGGTAGCTGGCTGAAAGTCATAAGACGAAAGCACGTCGATCGTCCTATGCCTTTTGGCCGAATGGACCACGCCGTGCGCGCCAACTAACATGACATCGGATCGGCATTGAACGCCGGTCCGCCTCACAGGAACGGATATGAACGACGCCTTTATCTGCGACGCGATTCGCACCCCCATCGGCCGTTACGGCGGCGCCCTGAAAGACGTGCGGGCCGACGACCTCGGCGCCGTGCCGATCAAGGCACTGATCGAGCGCAATGCCGGCGTGGACTGGCGCGCCGTGGACGACGTGATCTACGGCTGCGCGAACCAGGCCGGCGAAGACAATCGCAACGTAGCGCGCATGTCGGCATTGCTCGCGGGGTTGCCTACCGACGTCCCCGGTTCCACGATCAACCGTCTGTGCGGCTCGGGCATGGACGCCGTCGGAACAGCAGCGCGCGCCATCAAGGCAGGCGAAGCCCGCCTGATGATCGCTGGCGGCGTCGAAAGCATGACTCGCGCGCCGTTCGTGATGGGCAAGGCGGCGAGCGCGTTTGCTCGGCAAGCGGATATCTATGACACGACGATTGGCTGGCGCTTCGTCAATCCGCTAATGAAGCGACAGTACGGCGTCGATTCAATGCCGGAAACTGCGGAAAACGTGGCCGTCGAGTTCGGAATCAGCCGCGCCGATCAGGACGCGTTCGCGTTGGCGAGCCAGCAGAAGGCCGCGCGCGCGCAGCAGGACGGCACGCTGGCGCAGGAAATTGTCGGTGTGGAAATCGCGCAGAAAAAAGGCGATCCGATTCGCGTGACGCTTGACGAACATCCGCGCGAGACGTCGCTCGAAAGCCTGGCGAGGCTCAAGGGTGTCGTTCGTCCGGACGGCAGTGTGACTGCCGGCAATGCATCGGGTGTGAACGACGGCGCCTGCGCCCTACTGCTCGCGAACCAGCAGGCGGCCGACCAGTACGGTCTGCGTCGCCGCGCGCGCGTGGTGGGCATGGCGACGGCGGGCGTCGAGCCGCGCATCATGGGTATCGGTCCCGCGCCGGCCACGCAAAAGCTGCTCAGGCAACTCGGCATGAAGCTCGAGCAGTTCGACGTGATCGAGCTGAACGAGGCGTTCGCGTCGCAAGGACTCGCGGTTTTGCGCACGCTCGGCCTGCGCGACGACGATCCGCGCGTCAATCCCAACGGCGGAGCGATCGCACTCGGACATCCGCTCGGCGCATCCGGTGCGCGCCTTATCACGACTGCGCTGTACCAACTGGAACGCTGCAACGGGCGCTTTGCGCTTTGCACGATGTGCATCGGCGTGGGCCAAGGCATCGCACTCGTCATCGAAAGGCTGTGAAATAGGCACTGCAGTTCCGCGAACGAGACTTTGAGGAGACACCCAATGTCGTATGAAGCGATCCGCCTCGATATCGACACATCGAGCCGCGTAGCCACCATCACGCTGAACCGTCCCGACAAGCTGAACAGCTTCACGCGCGCGATGCATGAGGAACTGGCGGCGGCGCTCGGCGAAGTAGAAAAATCCGGCGCGCGCGCGCTCATTCTGACCGGCTCGGGCCGCGGCTTCTGTGCAGGACAGGACCTCGCCGATCTGGATTTCACGCCCGGCGCGATGACAGATCTCGGCGACCTGATCGACGCGCATTTCAATCCGCTGATTCGCCGCCTGCAAGCATTGCCGCTGCCGGTGATTGCGGCTGTCAACGGCACGGCTGCGGGCGCCGGCGCGAATCTCGCGCTCGCGTGCGACATCGTTCTCGCGGCGCGTTCGGCCAGCTTTATCCAGGCTTTCGTGAAGATTGGCCTCGTGCCGGATTCGGGCGGCACGTGGTTCTTGCCGCAGTGCGTCGGCATGGCCCGCGCGTTGGGACTCGCCATCACCGGCGACAAACTCAGCGCGGAGAAAGCCGAAAGCTGGGGCCTCATCTGGCAAGCGGTCGACGATCAGGAACTCGCGGCAGCCGCGGCCACCCTGGCGGCACAACTCGCGCAGCAACCCACGCGCGCGATCGCCGGGATCAAGCGCGCCATGCGTGCCGGCGCCACACAAACGCTCGATCAGCAACTCGACCTTGAACGCGACCTGCAACGCGAGCTGGGTGCGTCACACGACTATGCGGAAGGCGTTCGCGCCTTCGTCGAAAAGCGCGCGCCGCGCTTCGAGGGCCGCTGATATGTCGACGCAACCTCTCTACCCCGCGGAAATGACGCCCGACGAACTGGCCCGCGCAACCGCCGCCGCGATGTATGAAAACGATGCGTGCAGCCGCGCGCTCGGCCTCGAGATCGTGGAAGTGCGCGCCGGGTATGCGCGTCTGCGAATGGCTGTGCGCGAAGACTTTCTGAACGGCCATCAGATTTGTCATGGCGGCCTGATATTCACGCTCGCTGATTCGAGCTTTGCATTTGCGTGCAACTCGCGCAACGTGAATACCGTGGCATCCGGCTGCTCGATCGAGTTCCTGCGTCCCGTGCATGGCGGCGATGTGCTCACCGCAGAAGCGGTCGAACAGACATTGAACGGCCGCACCGGCATCTACGATATTCGCGTGACCAATCGCGCCGGCGATACGGTGGCAATGTTTCGCGGCAAATCGGCGCAAATCAAGGGCAGCGTGATTCCGCAGACACCATCGCACACGGGACCGGAGTAACGCGAAGCGCTACAGCATCCGCAGCGCAGAGCGAAAAGACCAGCCAAAACAAAAGGCACACGGCAAGCGCTCCACACGAGAGTCGCCAGTCCGAGACAGTCGTGAGCGGTGAGACCGGCCAGCAATTCACCGCAATGGCGGCCGTCCGCAGTTTCAGCGCCGTCGTTCGAAGTTTTACGCGCGAGCGCAATCTATAACAGACCCAGCATTGAGGCAGTAAGGAGACATTCGATGAGCCCCGCCCTTCCGCTCGATCCTATCGAGACCGCCAGCCGCGACGAACTTGCGGCGCTCCAGCTTGAACGGCTCAAGTGGTCGCTGAACCACGCTTACGAAAACTCGCCGGTCTATCGTCGCAAGTTCGACGAAGCGGGCATTCATCCGAACGACCTGACGACGCTTGCGGACCTTGCACGCTTCCCGTTCACGACCAAGAAGGACTTGCGCGACAACTACCCGTTCGGGATGTTCGCCGTGCCGCAGGAACGAATCTCGCGGATTCACGCTTCGTCGGGTACGACAGGCAAGCCGACTGTGGTCGGCTACACCGCTCGCGATATCGACACGTGGGCGAATCTCGTCGCGCGCTCGATCCGCGCGGCCGGCGCCAAGCCTGGCGACAAGGTGCATGTGAGCTATGGTTACGGCCTCTTCACTGGCGGTCTCGGCGCGCACTACGGCGCGGAGCGTGCGGGCCTCACCGTTATTCCGTTCGGCGGCGGCCAGACAGAAAAGCAGGTGCAATTGATCCAGGACTTCCGGCCCGACATCATCATGGTGACGCCGAGCTACATGCTGTCGATCGCCGACGAGTTGGAGCGCCAGGGCATCGACCCTGCCGGTTGCTCGCTGCGCATCGGCATCTTCGGCGCGGAGCCGTGGACCAACGACATGCGTCAGGCGATCGAAAAGCGCATGGGCATCGACGCGGTCGACATTTACGGTCTGTCGGAAGTGATGGGACCAGGCGTGGCGTCGGAATGCGTTGAAACGAAAGACGGTCCGACGATCTGGGAAGACCATTTCTACCCCGAGATCATCGACCCGGAAACGGGCGAAGTTCTTCCGGACGGAGAACTCGGCGAACTGGTCTTCACGTCGCTCACCAAGGAAGCGTTGCCGATCATTCGTTACCGCACGCGCGACCTCACGCGCCTGCTGCCAGGCAGCGCCCGCACGATGCGCCGCATGGAAAAAATCACCGGCCGCTCGGACGACATGATGATCGTGCGCGGCGTTAACGTGTTCCCGACGCAGATCGAGGAACTGCTGCTCAAGCAGCACACTCTCGCGCCTCACTATCAGATCGTGCTGACCAGGGAAGGTCCGCTCGACGTGTTGACGCTAAACGTCGAACCGTGTCCCGAAACCGCGCCCGACACTGCCGCGCTCAATCTCGCGAAGCAGGCGCTGGCCTATGACATCAAGGCGCTGATCGGCGTCAGCGCGGTGGTGAATGTGCTGGCGGTGAATGGAATCGAACGTTCGGTGGGGAAGGCGAGGCGCGTAGTCGACAAGCGCAAGTCGGGGTTGTAAGGCCGGAAGAAGTTGCAGGCGCCCTGCAAATGGGCGCGCGAAAATTTGGCGCTAACGCCGCTGGTGGCCTTAGTGGCTCCAGTGGCTCTCATGCCACTAATACCGCGCCGCCCAAGACGAACAGCCCCACAAACGCCGGCAACGGTTTCAGCACCAGCGCTTGTGCGTGCGTCTGCGGTAAACCGGCCACAAGCCACACCCAATGCCCCGCAGCGACACTCACGGCCGCCAGAAGCCCCAGACGCGCCCGCGACCACCCTCAAGAATTCGGCAACAGCACCCACATCCGACCGCCCTGCTTCATCTTGCCAGCAAGATCGCCCGCGTCATCGCCGAGACCCCAGAAGTAGTCGGCGCGCACACCGCCCTTGATCGCCGAGCCGGTGTCCTGCGCAAACACCAGACGGTTCATCGGCGAATTCGTCAGCGGCCTCGTGGTCTGCAAAAACACCGGCGTGCCGAGCGGAATCGAGGTGGGATCGACGGCGATCGAGCGCTCCGGCGTCAACGGCACGCCGAGCGCGCCGATCGGACCATCGGCGGTGCCCTTCGCCATGCTTTCCACCGACGGCATTTCGCGGAAAAACACGAAGCGCGGATTGGTATCGAGCAGCGCATCCACACGATTCGGGTTCGCGCGCGCCCAGGCCTTGATGCCTTGCATGGTGGCTTGCGCAGGCGTGAGCTCGCCGCGATCCAGCAGCCACCGCCCAATGGATTTGTACGGCTGGTTGTTCGTGCCGCCGAAGCCGACGCGCATCACGCTGCCGTCTTCCATCACGATCCGGCCGGAGCCTTGCACTTGCAGGAAAAATGCTTCGATGGGGTCGTCGACCCAGACAAGCTCGTTGCCGTTCAGCACGCCCGTCCGTTCGAGTTGCGCGCGCGGCGGCAACGCGACGCCAGGGCGATAACTCGACGGCCAACGATACAGCGCCGTCTGATAAACACCATGCCGCGTGCGCGAGCCGCGCAATAACGGCTCGTAGTAGCCGGTGACGAGACCGTCGAGCGTGCCGTCGTTGTTCGCGAGCTGGAAGGGCGTGAAATAGGCTTCAAAAAAAGCCCGGGCGCCGGTCACGTCGAGATCGTCAAGCTGCGCCGCTGCCGCACAGGCGCGTGCCCAGTTCGCCTGACGCGCGAGCCTCAGACAATTTTGCCGCAACGCGGCCGTCGCGCCGATCAGCGAATCGTCCTGCCAGCCCGGAACCTGCTGCCACGCTACCGCCGTAAGCCGCGTCGCGGCGATCTGGCCGGGGATGATCGCGGCCCCCGTGGGTGGCGAAGCGACTGGCCGCACCGAGCCGCCGCCACCGCAGGCGGCGAGTATGGCCGCCATCGAAAGCGCGCCGAGCCAGGCTCCGGCCGCGCCGACAAAACGCATACAATGTTCGTTCTTGATGGAAACCGCCATGTCTGATCTATTCGACGAATACCCAATGCTTGTCTTCGCGCTGGAATCGCTTCTCGCGCTGTTCCTGCTCGTGTTCATCGTCGTGTGGACGTCGTCCGGTAAAAAGAAAGCAGCGCGCGCCGACAGCCGGGAAACGAAGACGCCACAAAAACCGCACTGACGCGGCGCCGATTCACGCATTGCACCGCGCGCATCGATCGTTATCGAACCGCTTATCGCACCTGCTATATCGAACCGTTAAAGACCGCGCCAGACGCCCACGGTTCAATGCAACGTACGCGGCATGCGCAGAATGAACTCCGGCACGGGCGCGTCGAAACGCTCGCCGTCCTCGGCCACGCAGAAGTACTCGCCCCGCATCGTGCCGACCGGTGTGGCGATAACCGCCCAACTCGTATATTCGAACTGCTCGCCGGGTTTGAGCAGCGGCTGGTGTCCCACCACGCCGAGACCCTTCACTTCCTGCACGGTCTTTTCGCTGTCTGTGATCACCCAATGCCGCGCGATCAATTGCGCGGGCACCTGACCGGTGTTGCGGATGGTCAGCGTATAAGCGAACGCGTACTGGCGGCGCTCCGGGTCCGATTCTTCGGGCAGGAACTGCACCTGCGCCGACACGCTGAATTCATACTGGCTCATCCTGATTCCAATCTGCTGAAACGGGGGCGACAAGATCGCTGGAAGGCCCGAGCGCCAACGGCTTCACGGCCCATTGGCGACGCAGCGCCATGGTTTGGCATTCTGCGTCATGCGCGAGGCGCCCGCAACCGGACATATCTTCTGGACAAGCACGCTTAGGGCGCGAAGAGGCGCAGGCGCCGCACCCGTTTCGCGACTGGACGCCGAAAAAGCGCGACGACTGCCTGTTCCAGGGACCACGACGCGCACCGGAGCACCGGAGCACCGGCGCAACGCCACGCCGCCGCCCAGCCGCTTGCCACGCGCACAAAACGGTAAAATGGCGCTTTCCCGCTTGCATCCGCCCGCCGCCATGACGCAATTCCGCATCGCTCCCAGCATTCTCTCCGCCGACTTCGCCCGCCTCGGCGAAGAAGTCCGCAATGTCGTCGCCGCCGGCGCCGACTGGATCCATTTCGACGTCATGGACAACCACTACGTGCCGAACCTGACCATCGGTCCGCTCGTGTGCGAAGCCATTCGTCCGCATGTCGGCGTGCCCATCGACGTGCATCTGATGGTGCGTCCGGTCGACCGCATCGTGCCGGACTTCGCGAAGGCGGGCGCGAATCTGATCAGCTTTCACCCGGAAGGCTCGGACCACATCGACCGCACGCTGTCGCTGATCCGCGATCACGGCTGCAAGGCCGGCCTGGTGTTCAACCCGGCCACCTCGCTGAATTATCTCGATCACGTGATGGACAAGCTCGACCTCGTGCTGATCATGTCGGTGAATCCGGGCTTCGGCGGCCAGTCGTTCATTCCCGAAGCGCTGAACAAGCTGCGCGAGGCGCGCAAACGGATCGACGCGTACAAGGAGCGCACCGGCCGCGACATTCATCTCGAAGTGGACGGCGGCGTGAAGGTCGACAACATCGCGGAAATCGCCGCCGCCGGCGCCGATACATTCGTCGCGGGCTCGGCGATCTTCGGCCAGCCGGACCACAAGGTCGTGATCGACAAGATGCGCGCCGCGCTCGCCAACATTCAGCACTGAAACCGCGCCCGATGACGTCCACCTTCCCCGCCCCGACCTTCACCGGCTCCCGCCTGCAAGCCGCGATCATCGACCTCGACGGCACGATGATCGACACCGCCGACGACTTCACCGCCGGCCTGAACGGCATGCTCGCGCAACTCGACGCGGAGGAAACCTCGCGCGAGGAAGTGGTCGGCTATGTCGGCAAGGGCTCTGAGCATCTGATCCGCAGCGTGCTCGCGCCGCGCTTCGAAGCGGAGCACGCGCAAGACCGTTTCGACGAAGCGCTCGCCATCTATCAGGCGGAGTACGCAAAAATCAACGGCTTGCACACGCGTCTTTATCCCGACGTCGAAGCCGGCCTCGCGGCCCTGCGCGACGCGGGCCTCAAGCTCGCGTGCGTCACCAACAAGCCGCATCGCTTCGCGGTCGAACTGCTGGAACAATACAGGCTCGCGCAATATTTCAGCGTCGTGCTCGGCGGCGACAGTCTGCCAAAAAAGAAGCCGGACCCGCTGCCCATGCTCACGGCCGCCGCGCAACTGGGCGTCGAACCGCGCGCCACGGTGGCCATCGGCGATTCGGAAAACGACGCGCTGGCGGGCCGCGCGGCGGGCATGTCGACGCTCACGGTGCCCTACGGCTACAACCACGGCCAAGCTATACAAACAATAAAATCCGATGGTATAGTTGCCTCGCTGCTGGACGCCGCCAAGGCGATCGCAGCGCACCATTCCACGACTTGAAAAGTCCTTCATCCTCATGTTTCTGAATAAAAAACGGAGTCTGATTAGCATCGACCGGGGAGCCTGGCCCTGGCGTCGCTGGTCGCGCTAACCTCGCCTGAGGTACGCTGAAGCTCGTCTTCGGCAACCGTTTTTTACTTCGCTGCGCTCACGCGTTTTTCCATCGTCTCGTTTCGCTGCATCGCCTGATTCGGCCCGCGTGTACTTGCAAAGTACAACTGCGCGCCGGAACTCCGCGCTTGCGTCGATGGGAAAATCGCGCCGGTCGGTTCATCATCGTCAATGTCGAATGAACGCCTGACCGGCTGCGCATGCCCCGCTTTGTCCGACGCACGCTGCCGCCGGACCTACGAACAGGATCGGAACATGACCGAACTCGAATTCCAGTCCCTCGCCAACGAGGGCTTCAACCGCATTCCGCTGATCGCCGAGGCGCTCGCCGATCTCGAAACGCCGCTCTCGCTGTATCTGAAACTGGCGCAGACCGAGCGCAACGGCGCTAACTCGTTCCTGCTGGAATCCGTAGTGGGCGGCGAGCGCTTCGGGCGCTATTCGTTCATCGGCCTGCCGGCGCGCACGTTGTTGCGCACTCGCAATGGCGTGTCGGAAGTCGTGCGCGACGGCAAGGTCGTCGAAACGCACGAAGGCGATCCGCTCGAGTTCATCCAGCAATTCCAGGGCCGTTTCAAGGTCGCGCAGCGTCCGGGTTTGCCGCGTTTCGCGGGCGGTCTCGCCGGTTATTTCGGCTACGACGCGGTGCGTTACATCGAGAAAAAGCTCGCGCACACCGCACCAAAAGACGATCTGAATCTGCCGGACATTCAGTTGCTTCTGACAGAAGAAGTCGCTGTGATCGACAACCTCGCGGGCAAGCTGTACCTCGTGATCTACGCCGATCCGACGCAACCCGAGGCATACACGAAAGCAAAGCAGCGTCTGCGCGAATTGCGCCAGCGTTTGCGCTCGACCGTCGAGCCGCCGGTCACGTCGGCGAGCGTGCGCACCGAGACGTATCGCGAGTTCGCTAAAGACGACTACCTCGCAGCCGTACGCAAGGCGAAGGAATACATTGCCGCAGGCGAACTGATGCAGGTGCAGGTCGGCCAGCGTCTGACGAAGCCGTATCGCGACAATCCGCTGTCGCTGTATCGCGCGCTGCGGTCGCTGAATCCGTCGCCGTACATGTACTACTACAACTTCGGCGAGTTTCATGTGGTCGGTGCATCGCCGGAAATTCTGGTGCGCCAGGAAAAGCGCGGCGAAGATCGTATCGTGACGATTCGGCCGCTCGCCGGCACGCGTCCGCGCGGCAACACGCCCGAACGCGACGCCGAACTCGCGACCGAACTGCTGAACGACCCGAAGGAAATTGCCGAGCACGTGATGCTGATCGACCTCGCGCGCAACGACGTGGGCCGCATCGCGCAGATCGGCTCGGTGATCGTGACCGACAAGATGGTCATCGAAAAGTACTCGCATGTGCAGCACATCGTGAGTTCGGTGGAAGGCAAGCTCAAGCCCGGCACGACCAATTTCGACGTGCTGCGCGCCACCTTCCCGGCCGGCACGCTGTCGGGCGCGCCGAAAGTTCGCGCGATGGAACTGATCGACGAACTCGAACCGGTGAAGCGCGGCCTGTACGGCGGCGCCGTGGGCTACCTGTCGTTCACCGGCGAAATGGATCTCGCCATCACGATCCGCACCGGCGTGATCGCGAACGGCAATCTGTATGTGCAGGCCGCAGCGGGTGTCGTCGCGGATTCGGTGCCCGAATCCGAATGGCAAGAGACCGAGAACAAGGCGCGCGCCGTGTTGCGCGCGGCCGAACAGGTTCAAGACGGCCTCGATAGCGACTTCTGACCGGAGACACACCATGCTGCTCATGATCGACAACTACGACTCGTTCACCTACAACCTGGTGCAGTACTTCGGCGAACTCGGCGAAGACGTCCGCACCTATCGGAACGACGAAATCACACTCGACGAAATCGCGAAGCTCAACCCCGAGCGCATCTGCCTGTCGCCCGGCCCGAGCAATCCGCAACACGCGGGCATCACGCTCGACGTGCTGCGCGAGTTCTCCGGCAAGACGCCGATTCTCGGCGTGTGCCTCGGCCATCAGGCGATTGGCGAAGCATTCGGCGGACGCGTGGTGCGCGCGCAAACCATCATGCACGGCAAGGTCAGCACGATCGAAACCGACTGCAAAGGCGTATTCGCCGACCTGCCGAAGCATTTCGTCGTGACGCGCTATCACTCGCTCGCGATCGAACGCGAGTCGCTGCCCGATTGCCTCGAAGTGTCCGCGTGGACCGACGACGGCGAGATCATGGGCGTGCGTCACAAGGAGCTTGCCGTCGAAGGCGTGCAGTTCCATCCGGAATCGATCCTGTCGGAACACGGTCACGCATTGCTCGAAAACTTCGTGAAGCAGTCGAAAGCGAAGACGGCCCAACGCACCGCCTGATGAAGCGAGACAACATCATGACCATCACGCCGCAGGAAGCGCTGCAACGAACCATCGAGCACCGCGAGATTTTCCACGACGAAATGCTGCATTTGATGCGGCTCATCATGCGCGGCGAGCTGTCGCCCGTGATGTCGGCCGCGATCATCACCGGCTTGCGCGTCAAAAAAGAGACCATCGGCGAAATCACCGCAGCCGCGACGGTGATGCGTGAATTTGCCCGGCACGTCGAGGTGCAGGACAACTCGAACTTCGTCGATATCGTCGGCACCGGCGGCGACGGTTCGCACACCTTCAACATTTCCACGGCGACCATGTTCGTGTCGGCGGCGGCGGGCGCGAAAGTCGCGAAGCACGGCAATCGCGGCGTGTCGAGCAAGTCGGGCAGCGCAGACGTGCTCGAAGCGCTCGGCGTGAATATCGACTTGCAGCCGGAACAAGTGGCGGCGTCGATTGCCGAAACCGGCATGGGCTTCATGTTCGCGCCGAATCATCACCCGGCGATGAAGAACATCGCGCCGGTGCGCCGCGAACTCGGCGTGCGGACCATCTTCAACATTCTCGGTCCGTTGACGAACCCGGCCAGCGCGCCGAATCAACTGATGGGCGTATTTCATGCGGACCTCGTCGGCATTCAGGTTCGCGTGATGCAGCGCCTCGGCGCAAAGCATGTGCTCGTGGTGTACGGTATGGACGGCATGGACGAAGTCTCGCTCGGCGCAGCAACGCAAGTCGGCGAGTTGCGCGACGGCGAAGTGCACGAGTACGAGATTCATCCGGAAGACTTCGGCATGCAGATGGTGTCGAACCGCACGCTGAAAGTGGCGGATGCCGCTGAGTCGAAAGCGATGCTGCTCGAGGCGCTCGACAACAAGCCGGGCGTCGCGCGCGAGATCGTCACGCTGAACGCGGGCACGGCGCTCTATTCGGCGAATGTGGCGTCGTCGATTGCGGACGGTATTCAGCTTGCGCGCGAAGCCATTGCAAGCGGCAAGGCGCGCGCGAAAGTCGACGAACTGATTCGCTTCACGCAGCAATTCAAGCACTGAATTCAAGCACTGATCACGCAGCAACCAACGTAACGAGACACTTATGAGCGACATCCTCGACCGCATCATCGCGGTCAAACGCGAAGAAGTCCGCGCGGCCGAACAAAGCGCGCCGCTGGAAGAATTGCGCCTCGAAGCGTCGTCGCGCGATCTTCGCGATTTCGTCGGCGCATTGCGTGCGAAGCATGCGGCGGGTCTCGCCGCGGTGATCGCGGAAGTGAAGAAAGCGAGCCCGTCGAAAGGCGTGTTGCGCGAAGACTTCGTGCCGGCGCAAATCGCGCGTTCGTATGAAAAGCATGGCGCGGCTTGCCTGTCCGTGCTGACCGACGTGCAGTTCTTCCAGGGCAGCGTCGCGTACCTCGAGCAGGCGCGCGCCGCCTGTCAGTTGCCGGTGCTGCGCAAGGATTTCATCGTCGATCCGTATCAGATCGTCGAGGCACGCGCGATGGGCGCCGACGCGATCCTGCTGATCGCCGCCGCGCTCGACACTTCGGAGATGCAGGATCTCGAAGCGCTGGCGCAATCGCTCGGTCTTGCAGTGTTGGTCGAAGTACACGACGACAAAGAGTTGACGCAGGCGCTCACGCTGAAAACGCCGCTGATCGGCATCAACAATCGCAACTTGCGCACGTTCGAGACGTCGATCGAAACGACAATCGGCATGCTCGACGCGATTCCCGACGACCGCATCGTCGTGACGGAATCGGGCATTTTGTCGCGTGCCGATGTCGAACGGCTACGTGCGGTGGACGTGAACACGTTCCTCGTCGGCGAGGCGTTCATGCGCGCCGCCGAACCGGGCGTGGAGCTTGCGCGCATGTTCTTTCCAGGCGCGGCGTGACGACGACGCGTCGCGTTTAACGGCATCTGGCGGAACATAGCGGAGCAGATCATGGGCATGGAACGCGAAATCAAGTTGCTGCTGCCGGTGGCGCAAGTCGAGGCGGCGTCGGCGTGGTTCGTCGCGCGCACCGGCGACGAAGGCCGCGCGATCAAGCTGTCGAATATTTATTTCGACACGCCGCAACTTGCGCTCGCAGCGTCGAAGAGCGCGCTGCGTTTGCGTCACACGCCCGACGGCTGGCTGCAAACCTTCAAGACGGTGGGCAACGCGAGCAATGGTTTGCATAGCCGTCACGAATGGGAAATGCCGGTCGCGGGCGAAGCGCTTGAAATCGATGCGCTGCTGCTTGAGTGCGACGAGCCGGCCGCTGCCGAAGCGCTGCGCGAAGCGGCGCCGCGGTTGATCGAACTGTTTCGCACGGATTTCACGCGCACGCTGTGGAATGTGAGCGTCGACGGTTCGCAAGTGGAAGCCGCGATCGATCAAGGCAACGTGCTCGCCGAAGTGAACAGCGAACTGCGCCGCGCGCCGATTTCGGAGATCGAGCTCGAACTGAAATCCGGCGACGAAGCCGCGCTGCATGCGCTTTCTGTCGAGCTCGGCAAGCAGGTTGCGGGGCTTGCGCCGGAAAATGTGAGCAAGGCGCAGCGCGGGTATCAGTTGCGGGCGGGGTGAGGGGTTGAATACGTCGCCGGCCAAGCGGGCCTTGACGTAGCCAACGCTGGCATCCGCCTCAACTTGAGTCACACCGCATTTGCTGCGACACTTCTGCGCCATGACTTCCTCATCCCGTACCCGCTCGACGCCATCGCAGGCCTCGCTATTCGGCGACGCTGCCGCGCCCGCGAGCGACACATCCGGCGCAACCGAAACGCCATCGCCGTCGTCATCGCAGCAACACGCCCACGGCACGCTCACGCTCGAAGCGCAGTTCGCCGCATTGCCGGCTGCCTGGCGCGCGCACCTGAAGCCCTTCATCGAAAGCGATGCCTACGCGCCGCTTTGCCGTTTCGTCGACGGTGAGCGCGCCGCCGGTAAAACCGTCTATCCCACCGACGTCTTCCGCGCGTTGCGTCTCACGAGTCCCGATGATGTGAAGGTCGTCATCCTCGGCCAGGACCCGTATCACGGCGAAGATCGCGGCACGCCGCAAGCGCATGGGCTCGCGTTTTCAGTGGCGCCGAATGTGCGCACGCCGCCGTCGCTGCGCAACATCTTCAAGGAAATCGCGACGAGCCTCGGCCACGAGCCGCCGCGCCACGGTTGCCTCGACACCTGGGCGAAGCAAGGCGTGCTGCTGCTGAACACCGTGCTGACGGTGGAGCGTAATTCGGCGGCGAGCCACGCGAAGCGCGGCTGGGAAAAATGCACCGATACGCTGATTCACGAACTGGCCATGCGCCACGAGCATCTCGTGTTCATGCTGTGGGGCGCGCACGCGCAAGCGAAGCGCGCGCTGTTCGGCGGCAAATCGCATTACGTGCTGGAGGCGCCGCATCCTTCGCCGTTGTCGGCGCATCGCGGTTTTCTCGGCTGCGGGCATTTCGCGAAGGCCAACGAGTATCTCGTGCAGCACGGCCGCACACCGATCGACTGGCGTTTGCCCGATCAGGCGCAGATGCTGGCGTAGGCGCGGCTTCGGGCTTCGGGCTTCGGCATCACCGTCGCTCCCGCGCTCCCACGCCGCCCAAAACAAAAACGCCACGTGGCTCACACCCCGTGGCGTTCCCAATTGCATCGAGAAACCAGGCGCCGCAGTCAAGCGGCGTCACCAGCCCCGAACAGTCGGCCCGAAGCCGACATCTCAACCTCAAGCAACAGCGATCGCTTCGCGCGCGGCGGCCAGCGCGGCGCTCGCTGCGTCCGGGCCCATGTTCAGGCCTTCGGCGTAGATGAAGTTCACGTCGGTCATGCCGAGGAAGCCGAGGAAGCTCTTCAGATACGGGGTCTGGCTGTCGTTCGGCGTGCCGACATACTTGCCGCCGCGAGCCGACACGACGTAGACCTTCTTGCCCGTCACCAGACCTTGCGGACCGTTTGCGGTATAGCTGAACGTGATGCCGGCGCGCGCGATGAAGTCGAAGTACGTCTTCAGTTGCGACGAGATGCCGAAGTTGTACATCGGCGCA
Organism: Paraburkholderia graminis C4D1M; assembly: GCF_000172415.1. Lineage (GTDB taxonomy): Bacteria > Pseudomonadota > Gammaproteobacteria > Burkholderiales > Burkholderiaceae > Paraburkholderia > Paraburkholderia graminis. Next base: position 25,516 of record NZ_ABLD01000036.1, on the reverse strand, counting down.
CCGATCACGACGATGTCGGCGGCTTGCAGTTCAGCGATCAGCGCTTCGCTGCGGGCGGCGATGGCGGCTTGCTCGGCGGTCCGCTGGTCGGCCGGCGTGAAGAACGCGCCGAGGACAGCGTCGTCCAGGTGCGGCAGCGGTTCGGCTTGCAGGTTGCGGACGACGACTTGCGCGCCCGGATTCGACTGTTGCAGCTTTTCGGTCAGTTCGTTGACGAGCAACGTGGAATTCGCGCCTTGCGAGCGGGCTGCCGAGTTGATTTGCAGGATCGTGGTCATGGTGACTCCAGTAGTGGGCGCGCAGTTTTGCGCGAGTGGAGTCATTGTGTTTTTTTACCGACTGCGGAAAAAGCCATCCCGCGGCGACGGATTGTTGCACTGGTAGAACAATCCGCCGCTGAGCACGTCAATTAAACCGGGCGACAATTACAATCAGCTTGCGAGCCAGCGTTCGCGCGCCTTGCGGGCAGCGGGCCGCTTGTCGGTGGCGGCGAGCTTGTAGCGCGACACTTCCGGCCCGTCCAGCTTGAGTTGCGCGGTGCGCAGCTCGTCGCGGCGAAACGCGTGCACTTCGACCTTCGCGCCCGGCTGATAGCGCGCGAGCAGCGCGTCCAGATTCGTGCCCGTCACGCGCAGGCCGTCGAGCGCGATCAGCACGTCGCCGGCCGAGAGCCCGGCTTTCTGCGCTGCGCTGCCTTCGTGGACCGCGGCCAGCGTGCAATCGGCGCCGCCGCGCACACGCGCGCCGAGCGACGGCTTGCCGTTCTTGTCAGGCTCCGGCGCGATCGTCACACCGAACGGTTCGAGCAACGTCTCCAGCGGCAGATCGCGCGTGCCGTGCACGGCTTGCGCGAACAGCTCACCGAGTTGCACACCGGTCGCCTCGGCGATGAGCGCCTCGACTTCGCCCTCCTCCACGCCAACCGGCTTGCCGCGATAGAAGTCGCGGCCAAAGCGCTGCCACAGCAGACGCATCACATCATCGAGCGACTTGCGATGACCGGTTTGCGCGCGAATCGCCAGGTCGAAGGAAAGCGCGACGAGCGAGCCCTTTGTGTAATAGCTGACGATCGCGTTCGGCGCGTTCTCGTCCTGCCGATAGTATTTGACCCACGCGTCGAACGAGCTTTCGGCGACGGTCTGCTTCGTGCGCCCGCTGCCGCGCTGCACGCCGCCGATCACCTTGCCGAGCATGCCGAAGTAATCGTCGGCGGAAATCAGGCCGCTGCGCACGAGAATCAGGTCGTCGTAGTAAGAGGTGAAGCCTTCGAACAGCCACAGCAGCGACGTGTAGTTTTCGACGGATAGGTCATAGGGCGCGAACACCGCCGGCTTGATGCGCTTCACGTTCCACGTGTGGAAATATTCGTGGCTGCACAGGCCGAGGTAAGTCCGATAGCCTTCGGTGAGCGCATCGCGGCCCTGCACCGGCAGATCGCCGCGATTGCAGATGAGCGCCGTCGACGCGCGATGTTCGAGCCCGCCATAACCGTCGGTGACGGCTTGCGTCATGAACACATAGCGATCCACCGGCGCTTTTTTCGACTTCGGCTCGAACAGCGCGATCTGCGCTTCGCAGATGCGCTTCAGGTCCGCGCAAAGCCGCGCCATGTCGAGCGCGATCACGCGCCCGGCGATCACGACGTCGTGCGGCACGCCGTGGGCGTTGAATGTCGCAAGCTCGAATTCGCCGAGCGTCACGGGATGGTCGATCAGTTCATCGTAGTTCTGCGCGCGATATTCGCCGAAGCCGTAGCGCTTGGTGCCACGCGCTTCCGGCAGCGCGGTCGCGACGCGCCAGCCGCGATACGCCGCGCCCTGCGGCTTCTGAATGTCGACGACGCACTGCGCGTCCTCGTGACCGAGCGGGGCCAGGAACACGCTCGTGCCGTTGAAAAAACCCGTCGTGTCGTCCAGATGCGCGGCGCGCACCGACAGATCCCACGCATAGACCTCGTAGCGCAGCGTCAGCGCGCCCTTCACCGGCGCGGCCTGCCACGTGTGCTTGTCGGTTTTCTCGACGCGCACCTTGCGGCCCGCGTCGTTGAAAGCGCGCAGCGTGACGATGTTGCGCGCGAACTCGCGCACCATGTAGCTGCCCGGAATCCACACGGGCAGCATGAAACGCTGGCCGGCCGGATCGGGTTCGGCGACGGTCACGGTGACTTCGAACAGATGGGCGGCGGGCTGCTTGGGAACGATGGTGTAGCGGATCGGCTTCATCGGCGGCGAGTGGATTTTTCTGTGTGATTGTTTGGGAGCTTGATGCGAAAGGAGGCGCCTCTCGCGCCTCCTTTGTCGGGTGTGAGCCGCGTGCTCAGTGCACCGCGGCCATTTCCTTGTCGAGCCGGTCGGCCGGCACGGCGCCGGGCAGGCGGCGGCCGTCGGCGAGGAACACGGTCGGCGTGCCTTCCACGTTCATCGCGTGGCCGAGCGCGAGATTCTTGTCGATCGCGGCGGTGTCGCAGGTGCCGGCGGCGGTGGGCGCCTGATGGTTCTGCATCCACGATTCCCATGCTTTCGCGCGGTCCGCCGAACACCAGATCGACTTCGACTTGGCGGTCGAATCCGGCGACAAAACCGGATACAGGAAGGTGTAGACGGTCACGTTGTCGATCGACTTCAGCGTGGTTTCGAGCTGCTTGCAGTACGGGCAGTTCGGATCGGAGAACACGGCGATCTTGCGCGCGCCGTTGCCCTTCACCACTTTGACCGCGTTCGCAAACGGCAGGCTCGCGAAGTCGATGCGATTGGTCTCCGACAGACGCGCGTCCGTCAGATTCTTGCGCGTCTTCGTATCGACCATGTCGCCAAGCAGCACATAGTCGCCGTTGGCGTCGCTATAGACGATCTGGCTGCCGAGGTTCACTTCGTAAAGGCCGGCGATCGGCGACTTCGTCACGCTCTTGATCGTCACGTCGGCAAGACGCGTTTGCAGCGTGGCCTTGAGTTTGTCGGTGGTCTGGTCGGCCTGCGCGGAGCAGCCGATCGTGACAGCGGCGATCGCGAGCACGGCAGCCGCCATGCGGAAGGTTTTTTTCATGCTGAATTCCTGGTTCAATCGTGCGCATTGGGCACGCGTTGGCGTTTTGCGAGGTTGCCGGTTTGACGCGAACCGCCTCTGTGCGTTCATGATACCCGTGTCATCGGCCGCAAATGCCGCGCGGTATTTCAACGAGCGTTTTCGCGCGCATTTTGAAGGGAGTTCGGCGGCCGCTTCAGCCAAGCGCGGCCGACACCAGCCAGCGCTTGATGAACGGCTGCGCGCCGACGAAAGCCATACCGCTATTGCGCACGATCTTCGCCAACGGTCCGGGCACCGAGAAGAGTTTTTGCAGGCCGTCGGTGGCGATCATCAGCGCGCGAATGTCTTCGCGGCGCGCGCGTTCGTAGCGCCGCAGCAGCACCATGTCGCCGAGATCGCGGAACGACTCCTTGCCTGCGACCGTATCGGCCAGCGCCGCGACGTCGCGCAGACCGAGGTTCATGCCCTGGCCTGCGAGCGGATGGATCAGATGCGCGGCGTCGCCGACAAGCGCCACGCGCGGCGCGACGAGGCGGTCCACGGTCTGCAGCGCGAGCGGAAAACCCTGCGCCGGCGTCACGCAATCGAGTCCGCCGAGCTGCCCGCCCGTCACGCGCTCCACTTCGGCCGCGAGTTGCGCAGGATCGAGCGCGATCAGTTGCTCGGCGTGCTCGGTGCGCGCCGACCAGACGAGCGACACGTGGCCGTCCGGCATAGGCAGCAGCGCGATGATTTCGCCGTCTTTAAACCATTGGAACGCGGTTTCGCCGTGCGGCTTTTCCGCCTTGAAATTGGCGACGACGCCCGTCTGCCGATAGTCGCGCCGGTTCATCTTCGAGCCGATTTGCGCGCGCACCCACGAATGCGCGCCGTCCGCGCCGACGACGAGATCCGCCACCAGCACGTTGCCGTTCGCGAGATCGACGCTCGCGCTTTCGGCGGTGAAATCGAGCGCCTGGGCGCGGCTGTCGATCCACGTGAGATTCGGCTGAAAGCGCAACGCCGCGTCGAGCGCGCGCTCGATCACCGACGACTCCACGATCCACGCCAGTTGCGGCACCGACGCCTGAAACGCGGAGAAATGCAGCTCCGCGTGAGCGTCGCCATAGACCCGCATGTCGTAGACGGGGCCAAGCCGCGACAGATCCAGCGCCTGCCACACGCGCAAACGCTCGAGCAGCGCCTGCGAACTGGACGACAACGCGTACACCCGCGAGTCGAACGAAGCGCCGGCGGCCAGCGGCGCGCAGGCTTGCGCGAGCAGCGCGACGCGCAGTCCGCCTTGCGTGAGCGCGAGCGCGGCGGTCTTGCCGACCAGCCCGCCGCCGATCACCGCGGCATCGAAAGTCTGATGGTGTGCGTTCATCCGCGCATTATAGCCGTGGGGGTTGTGGGGGACGGACCGGGCGCGCAGCTTCCTGAAGCCACGTCAAGGAGCCGGTGGGACGGGTTACAAGACGGGTTACAATTACGCTTTCCGTGACAAAACCGCCCAGAACCGTCGAGCCAACGCCCGCTCTGGTGTCGTGTCCCGCTCCGCTGCGTTTTTCTTGCCGGCCTAAGCCGAAGGCTCACGAATCCTGCAATACGGCGTCGAGCGCATCACGCAATTTACTGAATCACTGAAGGATTTCCATGAGCCTCAAATGCGGCATCGTCGGCTTGCCTAACGTCGGCAAGTCCACTCTGTTCAATGCGCTGACCAAGGCGGGCATCGCCGCCGAAAACTATCCGTTCTGCACGATCGAGCCGAACGTCGGCATTGTGGAAGTGCCGGACGCGCGCCTGAAAGCGCTCGCGGAAATCGTCAAGCCCGAGCGCATCCTGCCGGCGGTCGTGGAATTCGTCGACATCGCCGGTCTGGTGGCGGGCGCAAGCAAGGGCGAAGGTCTCGGCAACCAGTTCCTCGCCAACATCCGCGAAACGGACGCGATCACGCACGTCGTGCGCTGCTTCGAAGACGAGAACGTGATTCACGTCGCGAACAAGATCGATCCGCTGTCGGACATCGAGGTCATCAACACCGAACTCGCGCTGGCCGACCTGGCAACGGTTGAAAAAGCGCTCGCGCGTTATTCGAAGGCAGCCAAGTCGGGCAACGACAAGGAAGCCATCAAGAACGCCGCCGTGCTGGAAAAGGTGCGCGCTCAACTGGATCAGGCCAAGCCCGTGCGCGCGCTCGATCTGTCGGACGAAGAGAAGGCGACGCTTAAGCCGTTCTGCCTGATCACCGCGAAACCGACCATGTATGTGGCGAACGTCAAGGAAGACGGCTTCCAGAATAATCCGCATCTGGACGCGGTCGCGAAGTTCGCGGCGTCGGAAAATGCGCCGGTCGTCGCGGTGTGCGCAGCAATCGAAGCGGAAATCGCCGACCTCGACGAAGCCGACATGGAAGTGTTCCTCGCCGACATGGGCATGGAAGAGCCGGGCCTGAACCGCGTGATTCGCGCGGGCTTCAAGCTACTCGGCCTGCAAACCTACTTCACCGCAGGCGTGAAGGAAGTGCGCGCGTGGACCATTCATGTCGGCGATACCGCGCCGCAAGCCGCGGGCGCGATTCACACCGACTTCGAGCGCGGCTTTATTCGCGCGCAGACCATTTCGTTTAACGACTACATCACCTATAAGGGCGAGCAAGGCGCGAAAGAAGCCGGCAAGATGCGCGCGGAAGGCAAGGAATATGTGGTGCACGACGGGGATGTGATGAACTTCCTGTTCAACGTGTAAAGGCCTTTAAAGCCGCAATATTCGCAGCACCGCCTGGCGGCTCACGCCGGCGTTTTGAAAAGCCCGCCTCGCGCGGGCTTTTTGCATTAGAGAACCCAGCTATTCCAGTTTCCTCACAGCCGATGTTAAATTGCGGCATCCGCCGGCCGACGCCGGACTGTCATCGAACACAAATAGAATCGCGCGATTCGCATTCGCGCACCTTCCGATGAGGAGACAAATCGATGAGTTTCAAGCCGCTGTTCCGTTCGCTTTCCGTCGCCGCTGTACTGAGTGTGGGCACCGTCGGCATGAGCCAGACGGCCCAGGCCGCCACTGAAATCCAGTTCTGGCACGCCATGGAAGCCGCGTTGGGCGAACGTCTGAACGACATCGCCAACGCGTTCAACGCGTCGCAGTCGGACTACAAGATCGTGCCGGTGTTCAAGGGCACTTACGACCAGACGCTCGCGGCCGGCATCGCCGCTTATCGCAGCGGCAACGCGCCGTCCATCCTGCAAGTGTACGAAGTCGGCACCGCGACGATGATGCAGGCTAAGAAAGCCGTCGTGCCCGTCTCGGACGTGTTCAAGCAAGCCGGCGTGCCGCTCGACGAAAAGGCGTTTGTGCCGACCATCGCAAGCTATTACAGCGACGCGAAAACGGGCCATCTGATTTCGATGCCCTTCAATAGCTCGACGCCCGTCCTCTATTACAACAAGGACGCGTTCAAGAAAGCCGGTCTCGATCCGAACCAGCCGCCGAAAACCTGGGCCGAGCTCCAGGCCGACGCGCAGAAGCTGAAAGCGTCGGGCATGGCGTGCGGCTATTCGTCGGGCTGGCAAAGCTGGATTCAGTTGGAGAACTACAGCGCGTGGCACGGCGCGCCGTTCGCATCAAAGAACAACGGTTTTGACGGCGCCGATGCGCAACTCGAATTCAACAAGCCGCTGCAGGTCGCGCACATCCGGTTCCTGCAGAGCATGCAGAAAGACGGCACGTTCACGTACGTTGGCCGCAAGGACGAACCGATCTCGAAGTTCTATAGCGGCGACTGCGGCATCATCACGAACTCGTCGGGCTCGCTTGCCACGATCAAGAAGTACGCGAAGTTCAACTTCGGCACCGGCATGATGCCTTACGACGCGAACGTGAAGGGCGCGCCGCAGAACGCGATTATCGGCGGAGCGAGCTTGTGGGTGCTGGCGGGCAAGGACCCGGCCGTCTACAAAGGCGTGGCGAAATTCCTGTCGTATCTGAGCTCGCCCGAAGTCGCCGCGAAGTGGCATCAGGACACCGGCTATTTGCCGGTCACGACCGCCGCGTATCAGTTGACGCAGCAACAGGGCTTCTACGAGAAGAACCCCGGCAGCGATACGGCGATCAAGCAGATGCTCAACAAGCCGCCGCTGCCGTACACGAAGGGCTTGCGCCTTGGCAATATGCCGCAGATCCGCACGATCATCGACGAAGAGCTCGAGCAGGTGTGGGGTGAAAAGAAGACGCCGCAACAGGCGCTCGACTCGGCGGTCTCGCGCGGCGACGAACTGCTGCGGCGTTTCGAGAAAGCGGGCAGTTAATTCCCGCGTCGGCATCGTCGGTTCCGGCGCACTCGCGCCGGAACCCGCTTGCAGCAAAACTCTTGAGATTCCTCGATGGAAAAGCGCTCCCGCTTCGGCACCAGCCTGCTGCCCTATCTGCTCGTCGCGCCGCAACTCGCGATCACGGCGCTCTTCTTTCTGTGGCCCGCCGGCGAAGCGCTGTGGCAATCCACGCAAAGTCAGGACGCGTTCGGCACGTCGAGCGAATTCGTCGGGCTCGCGAATTTCAAGCAGCTCTTCGCCGATCCGCTGTATCTGTCGTCGTTCAACACGACGATTATTTTCTGCGCGCTCGTCACCGTATCGGGCCTCGTTATTTCGCTGCTGCTCGCGGTCTGCGCGGACCGCGTGACGCGCGGCGCAAAGGCGTATCAGACGCTGCTCATCTGGCCGTATGCGGTCGCGCCGGCCATCGCCGCCGTGCTGTGGTCGTTTCTGTTCAACCCGAGCATCGGCCTCGTGACATTCGCGCTCGCGAAGCAAGGCATTGTGTGGAATCACGCTTTGAACGCGGGACAAGCGATGTTTCTTGTCGTGCTTGCGTCGGTGTGGAAGCAGGTCAGCTATAACTTCCTGTTCTTCTACGCGGGCTTGCAGGCGATTCCGCGATCGCTGATCGAAGCCGCCGCCATCGACGGCGCCGGTCCCGTGCGGCGCTTCTTCGGCATCGCCCTGCCGCTGCTGTCGCCGACGAGCTTCTTCCTGCTGGTCATCAACATCACCTACGCGTTCTTCGACACCTTTCCGGTGATCGACGCAGCGACGGGCGGCGGCCCCGCTCAATCGACGCGCACGCTGATCTACAAAATTTTCGCCGAAGGTTTCCAGGGACTCGACATCGGCAGCTCGGGCGCGCAATCCGTCGTGCTGATGGTGATCGTCGTCGCGTTGACGGTCGTGCAATTCCGCTTCATCGAACGCAGGGTTCAATACTCATGATCGAGAACCGCCGCGGTTTCGACCTCTTCTGCCACGCGGTGCTGATACTCGGCGTCGTGCTGGTCGTGTTTCCGGTGTACGTCGCGTTCTGCGCGGCGACCATGAACGAACAGCAGATCTTCACCGTGCCGCTGTCGCTGGTGCCGAGCTCGCATCTGTTCGACAACATCGCGATCGTGTGGGCGCACGGCAGCGGCAACGCGGCAGCGCCGTTCGGGCGCATGCTGTTCAACAGCCTCGTGATGGCGCTCGCCATTTCGATCGGCAAGATCGCCGTGTCGATGATCTCCGCGTATGCGATCGTGTTCTTCCGCTTTCCGTTTCGCAACCTCTCGTTCTGGCTGATCTTCATCACGCTGATGCTGCCGGTCGAAGTGCGTATCTTCCCGACCGTGCAAGTCGTGTCGTCGATGAATCTGAGCAATACGTATAGCGGTTTGACGTTGCCGCTGATTGCGTCCGCAACGGCCACGTTCCTGTTTCGCCAGTTCTTCATGACGCTGCCCGACGAGTTGATGGAAGCGGCGCGCATCGACGGTGCGGGTCCGATGCGTTTCTTCTGGGACGTCGTGTTGCCGCTGTCGAAAACGAACATGGCGGCGCTCTTCGTCATCACGTTTATTTACGGCTGGAACCAGTATTTGTGGCCGATTCTGATCACGAGCCAGCAGTCGCTGACAACCGCCGTCGTCGGTATCAAGAGCATGATTGCTTCGGGCGACACGGCCACCGAATGGCATCTCGTGATGACGGCCACGCTGCTCGCGATGCTGCCGCCGCTCGCCGTCGTGCTGACCATGCAGCGCTGGTTCGTGCGCGGTCTCGTGGATGCCGAGAAATGATCCGCGCGGCGCAAACCGCGCTTGCGGCAAGCACGCACCAATGACAAAAGACACGCAAACGAAGGGCTAAAACCGCATGGCTGCATTGACACTGCAAGGCGTTAAAAAAACCTACGACGGCAAACAGTTCGTGTTGCACGGCATCGACGTCGATGTGAACGACGGCGAATTCGTCGTGATGGTCGGCCCGTCCGGTTGCGGCAAATCGACGTTGCTGCGGATGGTCGCAGGACTCGAGCGCATCTCCGAGGGCAGCATTTCGATCGCCGGCAAAGTGGTGAACGAACTGGAGCCGAAGGACCGCAACATCGCGATGGTGTTTCAGAACTACGCGCTCTACCCGCATATGAGCGTGGCTGAAAACATGGGCTATGCGCTGAAGATCGCGGGCGTCGACCGGGCGCAGATCGCGCAGCGCGTGAACGCCGCCGCGCAGATTCTCGAACTGGAAGCGCTGTTGCAGCGCAAGCCGCGCGAACTGTCGGGCGGGCAGCGTCAGCGCGTGGCAATGGGCCGCGCGATCGTGCGCGAACCGGCCGTGTTTCTCTTCGACGAACCGTTGTCGAATCTCGACGCGCGTCTGCGCGTGCAAATGCGACTCGAGATTCAGCGTCTGCATGCGCGGCTCTCTACGACGAGCCTGTACGTCACGCACGATCAGATCGAAGCGATGACGCTCGCGCAACGCGTGATCGTGATGAACAAGGGCCACGCCGAGCAGATCGGCGCACCGACCGAGGTCTATGAACGGCCGGCGACGGTGTTCGTCGCGGGCTTCATCGGCTCGCCGGGAATGAATCTGCTGCAAGGCCGCGTGTCGGACGACGGTTCCTCGTTCGACATCGCCGGCAACGGGCCGCAACTGCCGCTCGCGGGCGTGGCGTCGATTGGCGGCGAAGTCGCCAAGGGGCGCGAATACACGCTAGGTATTCGTCCGGAGCACATGAGTCCGGGGCAAGCGGATGCGCCGCACGCAACGCTCACCGTCGATTCATGCGAGTTGCTCGGTGCCGACAATCTCGCGCACGGACGATGGGGCAAGCATGACGTGACCGTGCGTTTGCCGCACGCGCATCGGCCCGCGGCTGGCGAGGCATTGCAGGTCGCGTTGCCCGCGCGTCATCTGCATTTCTTCGATTCGACGAGTGGCCGGCGGGTGAACTAAGTTGAGCGCCTCATAACAATACTCACAACTACAAGAACGATCTCTAACGCCATGCAAGGTATTGGTCTTAGAACCGCCCGTGGCGCATCGGTTGCGCTGTTGCTGACGCTATCGTTGAGCATCTCGCCGGCATTCGCGTACGTCGCGCCAGGCACAACGCCCGACGAAGCCGACCTCAGCAATCACAACACCTACACGAATCGCGACGGCAACACGGTACACGCGCCGGCCCGCTCACTCTCGGGCAAGGCGCCCGACGGCGCGACCGCCCGCTGCCGCGACGGCACCTACAGCTTCAGCCGGCACCACAGCGGCACCTGCTCGCGGCACGGCGGCGTAGCAAGCTGGCTGTGATTTCACCGCCGCTGCGCGCGAACTGACACAAGCCGCAAGCCGCGCTACCGCCCGCACTCCCCTGCCGAAGTACAATGCGATTTGCACCCGGCGTGCTCGCGTCGTTGCGCTGAGAGCGTGTTCGACGCCGCCCCGGCACACACCGATTACCGATCCACCCACGGCTGCCCGCCCGAACGCGGCCGGCGTCGTCAACGTCTATCAAGCACACAAGCAAATGGCCCAATACGTCTTCACCATGAACCGGGTTGGCAAGATCGTGCCGCCCAAGCGTCAAATCCTGAAAGACATCTCGCTGTCGTTTTTCCCCGGCGCGAAGATCGGCCTGCTCGGCCTGAACGGCTCGGGCAAGTCGACGCTGATCCGCATCATGGCCGGCGTGGACAAGGACATCGAAGGCGAAGCCACGCCGATGCCGAATCTGAACATCGGCTATCTGCCGCAAGAACCGCAGCTCGATCCGAACAAGACGGTGCGCGAAACCGTCGAAGAAGGTCTCGGCGACGTGTTCAACGCGCAGAAGAAGCTCGATGAGATTTACGCGGCCTACGCGGAACCGGACGCGGACTTCGACGCGCTCGCCGCCGAGCAGGCGAAGTACGAAGCAATTCTCGCGACCACCGACGGCGGCAGCGCCGAACAGCAGATCGAGATCGCCGCCGACGCGCTGCGTCTGCCGGCCTGGGACGCGAAAATCGAACATCTGTCGGGCGGCGAAAAGCGCCGCGTCGCGCTGTGCAAGCTGCTGCTCGAAAAGCCCGACATGCTGCTGCTCGACGAGCCGACCAACCACCTCGACGCGGAATCGGTCGACTGGCTCGAACAGTTCCTCACGCGCTTTCCAGGCACCGTCGTCGCGGTCACGCACGATCGCTACTTCCTCGATAACGCGGCCGAGTGGATTCTCGAACTCGACCGCGGCCACGGCATTCCGTGGAAGGGCAACTACAGCAGTTGGCTCGATCAGAAGGAAGAGCGCCTGAAGCAGGAAGAAGCGTCGGAATCCGCGCGTCAGAAGGCGATCAAGAAAGAACTGGAATGGGTGCGCCAGAATCCGAAGGGCCGTCAGGCGAAGTCGAAGGCGCGTATTGCGCGCTTCGAGGAACTGAACAGCCAGGATTATCAGAAGCGCAATGAAACGCAGGAAATCTTCATTCCGGTCGGCGACCGCCTCGGCAATGAAGTGATCGAGTTCAAGAACGTCAGCAAGTCGTATGGCGACCGGCTGCTGCTCGACAACGTGAGCTTCAAGGTGCCGGCGGGCGCGATTGTCGGCATCATCGGTCCGAACGGCGCGGGTAAGTCCACGCTGTTTCGCATGCTGACTGGCCGCGAACAGCCGGATTCGGGCGAGATCGTCATGGGACCGACGGTGAAGCTCGCTTACGTCGACCAGAGCCGCGACGCGCTGGATTCGACCAAGACCGTGTTCGAAGAGATTTCCGGCGGCGCCGATGTGCTGACGGTCGGCAAGTACGAGACGCCGTCGCGTGCCTACATTGGCCGCTTCAACTTCAAGGGCGGCGATCAGCAGAAGACGGTCGGCAATCTGTCGGGCGGCGAGCGCGGCCGTCTGCATCTCGCGAAGACGTTGATTGCGGGCGGCAATGTGCTGCTGCTCGACGAACCGTCGAACGATCTCGACGTCGAAACGCTGCGCGCGCTCGAAGACGCATTGCTCGAATTCGCCGGCTCGGTGATGGTGATTTCGCACGACCGCTGGTTCCTCGACCGGATCGCGACGCACATTCTCGCGTTCGAAGGCGATTCGCAAATCACGTTCTTCGACGGTAATTACCAGGAGTATGAAGCGGACAAGCGCGCACGCCTGGGTGAAGAAGCGGCGCGTCCGAAGCGTCTGCGGTATAAGCCGATCACGCGTTAAGGTTCACGCGGCGTTAAAGGTACACGGCGTTAAAGGTTCACCGCGTCAGAAGCTGCGCGAAAAGCGGTCTGCTTGTCGGAAGACGAGCAGGCCGCACTTGGCGCAGTTATCCCCTCAGCTTTGCAAACGGTCAGCGTGCGTGCCCGGCACGCTCAGCCGTTCTTCGCAGCAACTCCCTACCCTCCTTCGATACCCTTCACCTACGCCAGACATCGGCGACATGCGACACGGCACACGCATTGCTCCGTTGCGCGTGCTATATGTCGTCCGCGCGACTTGTATTGGACGGCGCGCATTCATCTTGATCACACTGCACGCACGTTGCGGTGACGAGGGAACAAGCATGGCAATGTCGAAGAGCCAACGCTGGATCGTTGCCGCGAGCAGCGTGCTGGTCGTGCTCGTCGTTATTGCATTCGGCCTGCTGCAATACGCGCAGCGCGAAGTGAAAGCGCGAGTAATAGCCGCACTCGGTCCGCTCGGCAGCGCGCAAAGCATCGACGTCGGCGTGACCTCGGTGCACCTCAGTAACGTTCTATTGAGGCCGCCGCCCGGCTGGCCCGCCGGCGATCCGTTGAGAGCGGACGAGATCATCCTGACGCCGGACATCCGCGATCTACTCCAGCGCCGCATGCATATCCGCAGCGTGACAGTGCGCGGTTTCGACATGGCGGTGCTGCGCACGCAAAACGGCACGATCCGTCTGCTGCCGAATCTGCGTCAATCGGTCAACAGCACTAAGGACGACGCAGGTGCCGCATCAGCGAGTTCGATGCCGCGCGACAAGCAGGTCGATCACATCAGTTTCGAGCAGGGCCGCTTTCATTTCTACGACATGACGGTCGGGTCGCCGGCCTACAAGGTGACGGTGAGCGACGCGAACGCGACCGTCGACAACATTCGTCTGCCCGCGCTCACGGAGCCGACCAACGTCAATGTCAGAGGCTCGATCAAAGGGCCGTCGCACACCGGCACGGTGACGTTCAGCGGCTGGATCAAAATCGCCAGCAAGGATTCGCAGACGACCAGCACACTGCGCGGCGTCGACGTCGTCATGCTCGATCCGTATCTCGTTAAGAAAGCCGGCGCGAAGGCGCAAGTGACAAGCGGCACGATCGACATGAGCATCGAGTCGTCAGTGCGCAATTATCAGTTGCACGCGCCCGGCACGATCACGGTTCATCAGTTGCAACTTGCGGACACGGGCAATCCGCTCGACACGTTCATGTCCATTCCGACGAAGGCCGCGGTTGCCGCGCTCAAGGCGCACAACGGCGACATCACGCTGCACTTCGTGCTCGACGGCAACTTGCGCGACCCGAAATTTTCGGTGCAGGAAGGACTGACGACGCGCATCGCCGCTGGCTTCGCGAAAGCGCTGGGCGTCAGCGTGGAAGGCGTGGCGAAAGGCGCGGGCGAAACGGTAAAAGGCCTGGGAAATGCGTTGAAGAATTTGCTGGGGCAGTGAGCGGATCAAACCGCGTGGCGAACACGGCGCGCAAGCGGATGCGTCCAAGCGCTCTGCGTTTGCCACGCGCGTCTAGTCAAACCGGCAACCCCAGTTCGCGCAGCCTCGCTTCGGTCTGCGCGGCGCTGACGTGATGCACGCCGTACCAGCCGAGCGCCGTAGCGGCTGCGGCGTTCTTCGGGTTGTCGTCGATAAAGACGAGTTCGGACGGTTCGATGCCCGGCATTTGCGCGTGAATCCGCTCTAGCATGGCCGCGAAGATGGCCGGATCGGGCTTCACCAGACCTACCCGCCCCGACACGATGATGTCGCGAAAGCGCCGCAGCACCGGGTAGTTTTCCCACGCATAAGGAAAGGTCTCGGCCGACCAGTTCGTCAGGCCGAAGAGCGGCACCTCGGCGGCCTCGAGCTTTTCCATGATCGCGACGCCGTCGTCCAGCACGCCGGCCACCATTTCGTGCCAGCGCTCGTAAAACGCGCGGATCAGCGCTTCGTGATCGGGGAACCGCGCGATGAGTTCGGCCGTGGCCTCGGCGATGGGCTGGCCGCCGTCCTGGCGAACCACCCAATCCATCGAGCACACGTGAGTCAGAAACCAGCGGCGCTCGGCTTCGTCTGGAATCAGTTGCCGATACAGGTACTCGGGATTCCAGTCGATCAGCACGCCGCCGAAATCGAACACCACTGCCTTGATGGCCATGCGCTCTCCGTGGCTATGCTTCGTTAAACGTCGTTATGCGTCGTTATACGGTTGCTGCTCAGACAGGCTGCGTGCGCAGTTCGAGCCACGTCTTCGCGTCGCCGGAAACATGCGGCGCGAGGCGCGTGCGCACCGTCTCGTGATAGCTGTTGAGCCACGCGCGTTCGTCGTCGCGCAGCAGCGACAAGTCGAGGCAGCGCGTGTCGATCGGGCACAGCGTGAGCGTCTCGAACTCGAGGAAGTCGCCGAATTCGGTCTGACCGGCGGGCACGTTCAGCACCAGATTCTCGATCCGCACACCCCACTTGCCTGGCCGGTAGACGCCCGGTTCGATCGACGTGATCATGCCTTCTTCCATCGCCGTCCACGGTTCGGCCGGCGCGTAGTGCGCGATTACTTGCGGGCCTTCGTGAACGTTCAGGAAATAGCCGACACCGTGGCCCGTGCCGTGACCGTAGTCGGCACCGGCTTCCCAGATCGGCGCGCGCGCGATGGCGTCGAGCATCGGCGAGCGGATGCCGCGCGGAAACTTCGCGCGCGACAGCGCCATGGTGCCCTTCAGCACGATCGTGAAATCGCGCCGCTGTGCGTCGCTGATCGTGCCGATCGGCACCACGCGCGTGATGTCGGTCGTTCCGCTCAGATACTGCGCGCCGGAGTCGATCAGCAACAGGCCGTTGCCCTCGATCACCGAATGCGATTCCCGAGTCGCGCGATAGTGCGGCATCGCGCCGTTCGCGTTGAAGCCCGCAATGGTCGCAAAGCTCAACGACACGAAACCCGGCCGACGTGCGCGCGCGGCCGTCAGACGTTCGTCGATAGTGAGCTCGGTGATCGTCTCGCGGCCGAGCGCGCTTTCGAACCACGCGAAGAATTCGGCGAGCGCCGCGCCGTCCTGCTCCATCGTCTCGCGCACGTGCTTCGCCTCGGCTTCGGTCTTGCGCGACTTGAAGAAGGTGGACGGATTGACCGCCTCGACCACCTTCACCGTCGACGGCACCGATTGCAGCGAGCCGTACGTGATGCGGCGCGGGTCGATCAACAAGGTGCTGCCGGCCGGCAGCGCGGCGAGCGCATCGGCCGCTTTCGCGTAGGGCTCGACATTGACGCCGTCGCGCGCGAGCGCTTCGGCGAGCGCGGGCGGCACCTTGCCGTCGGAAACGAAAAGCGACGCGCCGTGTTCGCCGATCAGCGCATGCGCGACGAAAACCGGGTTGAAGCTGACGTCGGCGCCGCGCAGATTGAAGAGCCACGCAAGGTCGTCGAGCGTGGAAATGAAGTGCCACTGCGCGCCCTTTTCCGCCATTGCGCGACGGACCTGTGCGAGCTTTTCCGAACGCGCGACGCTTGCATGCGGCTCGGTGTGTTCGAACACCGCCGCATCGGGCAGCGACGGGCGCTGCGGCCAGATGCCGTCGAACAGATCGACGTCGGTGCGCAGCTTCACGCCGCGCGCCGTGAGCGCCTGAGTCAGAGCGCGCGCCGCCGCCACGCCGAGCACGGCGCCGTCCACACCGACGGTGCCGCCCGGCGCCACGTTTTCAGCGAGCCATTCGAAATGCGGCGCGGTCTGCTGACCACCGGTCATCTTCATGAGCTGAACGCCGCTGCCGGCCAGTTGCGCATTGGCCTGCTCCCAGTAGCGGCTATCGGTCCAGACGCCCGCGAAGTCGGCCGTGACGATCAGCGTGCCCGCCGAGCCGGTGAAGCCGGACAGCCATTCGCGGCCCTGCCAACGCCCCGGCAGATATTCGGACAAATGCGGGTCCGCAGACGGCACGAGGTAAGCGGCGACGCCTTCGCGCGCCATCGCGCTGCGCAAGCCGGCGAGCCGTTCGGGGATGGAGGAAGTTTGGGGAAGTCGGGCATTCATGGAGGTCACCTGCAAGTATTCATCGACGGGAAAGCAAGCCGACCGTCACGGCGACGGCGATCATGGCGACGGCCGTGCACACAGGCCATTCCAGTATCTCGCCGTCATGGAAAAGACCGGTCACATTGCCGGCCATGCGCGAGACGCTCGCGCCCAGCACGCCGGCCAGCAGCGCCACCCATAGGCGGGCGCCTTTCGAGCCGCCGGAGCGGCCGGCGTTGTTCAAGCGGCGCAGCGGATGCAACCACCAACCCGCGAAGCCGATTGCGGCTCCGAGTACGACGATTCCAGCCCAGCCCATCAGCGGATGGACTCGCGCAGTTTCGGATTTGTCTCATGGGCGCGAGGCACAACGACAGCT
Organism: Paraburkholderia graminis C4D1M; assembly: GCF_000172415.1. Classification (GTDB taxonomy): domain Bacteria; phylum Pseudomonadota; class Gammaproteobacteria; order Burkholderiales; family Burkholderiaceae; genus Paraburkholderia; species Paraburkholderia graminis. The sequence continues at coordinate 8,595 of NZ_ABLD01000036.1, read as the reverse complement.
AGCATTTTTGTCTCTTCTCAAAAAATCAGCACGGCGCTTTCCGCACAGCGGTTGAGTTTAGGGGTCGGGGTGATGTTAGGCAAGCTGGAGGCCTTACGGAAAAGCCTGGTTCCTGGCCGTCGTCAAGTGGATTGCGCGCATGCGAATCGCCCTTATCGAGCCGGACCCGCGGCACGCCCAGTTGGTCACCCGGCTCATGTTCGCCGGCGGCCACGTGTGTCAGCACTTCGCCACGAGCGCCCCGTTCCTCGCGCAAGCCGCGGACCAATTCTTCGATCTGCTGATTACCGAAAACTGGACCGGCGACCATTCCGCCGAAGATGTGATCGCACGCGCCCGCGCGCTCCTGCCGAGCCTGCCGGTCATCGTGATGATGACGGAGCCGCGCGAAAGCCAGATCGTCGCCGTGCTGCACGCGGGCGCCGACGACTGTCTCGCCAAGCCGGTACGCGGCCCGGAAACGCTCGCGCGCGTCGACGCGCTGCTGCGGCGCGCAGGCTTGCGCCGGCCGCCCAATCGACGGCACGACGTGATTCGCGGCTATACGTTCGACGCCGCCAACTTCGCCGTCACGTTCCGCAACCGCGTGGTCACGCTGACGCCGAAGGAGTTCCGCTTCGCGCTGCTGCTGTTCACCAATTTGTCGCGGCCCGGTGTCGCGCGCGCACATCATGGAAACCGTGTGGGCACGGCGCCGCGACGTAAAGTCGCGCACCGTCGACACGCACGCGTCGCGCGTGCGGTCCAAGCTCGAATTGCGCCCGGAATTTGGCTATTCGCTTGCGCCGCTGTACGGCTACGGCTATCAGCTCGACGCATTTTCCGTGGAAGGCGCTGCCGCACCGGCCTGATGGCCGGCATAAGCGGCGCGGGTGCGAGGTGCAGCGAGTAAGAATCGCGAAAACGCTATAATATGGGGCTAAACCATAGCTCCCCAGCATGCAGCTCTTAACGATCGGAATCAATCACCACACAGCGCCTGTCGCCTTGCGCGAACGCGTGGCGTTTCCGCTCGAACAGATCAAGCCTGCACTGGACACCTTCAAGAGCGTCTGGCTCGGCGGCACGGCCCGCTCGGCGCCTGAAGCGGCGATTCTCTCCACCTGCAATCGCACCGAACTCTATTGCGCGACCGACGACCAGGCCGCGCGCGAAGCCGCGATCCAATGGCTGTCGCGGTATCACAACCTGCCCATCGAGGAACTTGCGCCGCACGTCTACGCGCTGCCGCAGTCGGAAGCCGTGCGTCACGCCTTTCGCGTCGCCTCGGGCCTCGATTCGATGGTGCTCGGCGAAACGCAAATCGTCGGACAAATGAAGGACGCCGTGCGCACCGCGTCCGAAGCAGGCGCGCTCGGCACTTATCTGAACCAGTTGTTCCAGCGCACGTTCGCCGTCGCAAAAGAAGTGCGCAGCACGACCGAAATCGGCGCGCAGTCGGTTTCGATGGCAGCCGCTGCCGTGCGGCTCGCGCAACGTATTTTCGACAAGGTGTCGAACCAGCGCGTGCTGTTCATCGGCGCCGGCGAAATGATCGAGCTGTGCGCCACGCACTTCGCCGCGCAGCAGCCCCGTGAACTCGTGGTCGCGAACCGCACGGCCGAGCGCGGCACGCGGCTCGCGGAGCGCTTCAACGGCCGGGCCATTCCGCTGTCGGACTTGCCGACGCGCATGCACGAGTTCGACATCATCGTGTCGTGCACGGCTTCCACGTTGCCGATCATCGGCCTGGGCGCGGTCGAGCGCGCGGTCAAGGCGCGCCGGCATCGGCCGATCTTCATGGTCGATCTGGCGGTTCCGCGCGACATCGAACCGGAAGTCGGCAAGCTGGAAGACGTGTTCCTGTATACCGTCGACGACCTCGGCGCGATTGTCCGCGAAGGGAATGCGTCGCGCCAGGCCGCGGTTGCGCAGGCCGAAGCGATCATCGAAACGCGCGTGCAGAATTTCATGCAGTGGCTCGAGGCGCGCAGCATCGTGCCGGTGATCCGTCACATGCATACGCAAGCCGACGTGCTGCGCCGGGCCGAAGTCGAACGCGCGCAGAAAATGCTCGCGCGCGGCGACGATCCTGCCGCGGTGATCGAGGCGCTTTCGCAAGCGCTGACCAACAAGCTGATTCACGGTCCCACTCACGCGCTTAACCGCGCGAGCGGTGAAAACCGCGACACGCTCATCGAACTGATGGGCGGCTTCTACAAACACTCCGGCTCCTCGGAACGTTAGCGGCGCGCACCGCCTCGTCCGCGCCACCCGCCGGTGGCCTCGCAGTGGCCCGCCACATGCTTCTGTTCCGGGCATCCGCCCATTTTCCTGGTTGCTGTCCTTCCGGAGCCCGCTCCGATACCCGCCCGATGAAAACGAGCATGCAACGCAAGCTCGACCAGCTGACGACACGGCTGGCCGAACTGAACGATCTGTTAAGCCGCGAGGACATCACCTCGAACCTCGATCAATATCGCAAGCTCACGCGCGAACACGCCGAGCTTGGGCCCGTCGTCGAGCAATACGCGCTGTGGCGCCAGGCCATGCACGACGCCGCCACCGCGCAGGAACTGCTGACGGACATCTCCATGCGCGAATTCGCCGAAGAGGAAATTCGCGCGGCGCGTGAGCGCATGGAACAGCTCGGCGGCGAACTGCAGAAGATGCTGTTGCCGAAAGATCCGAACGACGACCGCAACATCTTCCTCGAAATTCGCGCCGGCACCGGCGGCGACGAGTCCGCGCTTTTTGCAGGCGACCTGTTGCGCATGTATTTGCGCTACGCCGAGCGCAACCGCTGGCAGGTCGAGATGATGTCGGCGAGCGAATCCGATCTGGGCGGCTATAAGGAAGTGATCGTGCGGATCGCGGGCGAAGCCGCATATTCGAAGCTGAAGTTCGAGTCCGGCGGCCATCGCGTGCAGCGCGTGCCGGCAACCGAAACGCAGGGCCGCATTCACACGTCCGCGTGCACGGTGGCGGTCATGCCGGAAGCCGACGAGATCGGCGAAGTCGAAATCAATCCGGCCGATCTGCGCATCGACACGTTCCGGGCGTCGGGCGCGGGCGGTCAGCACATCAACAAGACGGATTCGGCCGTGCGCGTCACGCACTTGCCGACGGGCATCGTCGTCGAATGTCAGGACGACCGCTCGCAGCACAAGAACAAGGACCGCGCGCTGAAGGTGCTCGCGGCGCGCATCAAGGACAAGCAGTCGCACGAGCAGCAGGCGAAAGAAGCGGCGACGCGCAAGAGTCTGATCGGCTCGGGCGATCGCTCGGAGCGGATTCGCACCTACAACTTCCCGCAAGGGCGTCTGACAGATCATCGGATCAATCTGACGCTGTATCGCCTCGATGCAATCATGGACGGCGATCTCGACGAACTGATCAGCGCGCTCGTCAGCGAACATCAGGCGGAGCTGCTTGCTTCGCTCGGCGACGCGGATTAAGCGCCGATGACCGCGAACGCGCCGCCCAATCGCGACCAGGCGGCCACGCCCGCGGCGTTGTTGCGCGCCTCGCCGCTGCCGCCGCTCGAAGCGCGCATTTTGCTCACGCATGTGCTCGGCTGGCGCCATACGCAGTTGATCACGCGCGCGGACGAAGCGCTCGACAGCGAGTGCGTCGAGCGTTATCTCGCGTTGCAGGCGCGGCGCGTGGCCGGCGAGCCGATTGCGCAAATTGTCGGCGTCCGCGAGTTCTTCGGGCTTGAATTCGAGGTGACGCCGCATGTGCTGATTCCGCGTCCGGAGACCGAATTGCTGGTCGAAACGGCGCTCACGGCGATGGAAAATCTTCCGCGCCCGCGCGTGCTCGATCTCGGCACCGGCACGGGCGCCATTGCAGTGGCGATTGCGTCGATGCGCCCGGACGCGCAAGTGACCGCGCTCGACCGTTCGGCGGAAGCGCTCGCGGTCGCGGCGCGCAACGCCGCGCGTCTGCTGGATGCGAAGCGGGCAGGCGGCGCCGTGACGTTCGCGCAAAGCGACTGGTACGGCTCGCTGGATACGGCGCTGCGCTTTGACGTGATCGTGAGCAACCCGCCGTATATCGCGAGCGGCGACCCGCATCTGGAGCAAGGCGACTTGCGCTACGAGCCGCGCGGCGCGCTCACCGACGAAGCCGACGGCCTCAGCGCGATCCGCGCGATCGTCGCCGGCGCGCCCGCGCGTCTTGCCGCGCGCGGCGTTCTGTGGATGGAGCACGGCTACAATCAGGCCGAAGCCGTCCGCGAACTTCTGACAGCGCAAGGCTTCGTGGATGTCAGATCGGAGCGCGACCTTGCGGGCATTGAGCGAATCAGCGGCGGGCGGCTTGCCTGAACACGCAGACTTGCTGATATGTCAGCAGGCTCGCTGACGCAAGCCGCCGCAATAGCCGCAACGCGCGGATGGAAAAAGCGGCCGTCGGCCGGTGCGGGCGAAATCCGCTATCATTTCAGCCTATTCCCTACACATACTCGGAACCGCAAGGTCAGTCATGGATACGCAACAACGCATCAAGCAAATCGTCGACGAAAACAACGTCGTGCTCTTCATGAAGGGCAGCGCCCAGTTCCCGATGTGCGGCTTTTCCGGCCGCGCCATCCAGATCCTGAAGGCGTGCAATGTCAACGAGTTCAAGACGGTCAACGTCCTCGAAGACGACGAAGTTCGCCAGGGCATCAAGCAGTTCTCGAACTGGCCGACCATTCCGCAGCTTTATGTGAAGGGCGAATTCGTCGGCGGCTCGGACATCATGATGGAAATGTACGAATCGGGCGAATTGCAGCAACTGTTCGCCGCGGCCTGATCGTCCAGTCCGAAGCTGTTCCTACGAGGCGCCGCCAGTCATGGAAACACGCGCTGCGGCGCCACGCCGGCTGATCGTCGCCATCACCGGCGCGACCGGCGCCATTTACGGCATCCGCTTGCTTCAGACGTTGCGCAAGCTAGGCGGCGTCGAAAGTCATCTGCTGATTTCGAGCGCCGGCTGGCTCAATATCCGGCACGAATTGCAGTTGTCCAAGGAAGACGTGCATCCGCTCGCGGACGTCGTCCATTCGGTGCGCGACGTGGGCGCGAGCATCGCGTCCGGTTCGTTTGCGACGGACGGCATGGTCGTCGCGCCGTGTTCGATGAAAACGCTCGCGAGCGTCGCACATGGTTTCTCCGACAACCTGATCACCCGCGCCGCCGACGTCACCCTCAAGGAGCGCCGCCGGCTCGTGCTGCTGGTGCGCGAAACGCCGTTCAATCTCGCGCATCTGCGCAATATGACGGCGGTGACGGAGATGGGTGGCGTGATCTTTCCGCCCTTGCCTGCGTTTTACAACCAACCAGCGACGATTGACGACATGGTCGATCACACGGTTGCCCGCGTGCTGGATCTGTTTGCGTTGGGACCGGCGCTATCGCCGGCGTGGGCCGGATTACGAGGCGGTGACCAGGAATAATCGGTCGTCCGTCCATCACGATTACCAACCACCGCAAGACAATCAATTCCGCTTTCACCCGTTTATCAAACGACGGTGGGGCTCTATATTGACAGCAACCGAACTTCGTCCGCGCCTCGCAGCGCGTCGCTGCCATGAACCGCTTGCCTTCGCTTTTTCTCTCCCACGGCGCGCCGACGCTGCCGATCGATCCGTCGCTGCCGTCCGCCGAGTTTGCGACGCTGAGCGCGCAATTGCCGCGTCCCGAGTCCGTGTTGATGCTATCCGCGCATTGGGGCACCGCGCAGCCTGTCGCGAGCACCGCCACAAAGCCGGAAACCATCCACGATTTCTACGGGTTTCCGCGCCAGTTATATGAGATCCAGTATCCGGCGCCCGGCGCGGCCGATCTCGCGCGACGCGCCGCCGCGCTGCTTCGCGACAGCGGCATGCACGCCGGCGAAGAGCCGCACGGGCTCGACCACGGCGCATGGGTGCCGATGCTGCTGATGTTTCCGGATGCGGACGTGCCCGTCGCGCAGTTGTCGATCCAACCGCGCCTCGACGCCGCGCATCACTTTCGGGTCGGCCGCGCGCTGCGCGCGTTGAGGGACGACGGCGTGATGGTGATCGGCTCGGGCCAGATCACGCACAATCTGCGCGCCGCCGATTTTTCCGCGCGGCCGGAAGATGCCGACCCGCGCGTCGCCGAATTCACCGACTGGTTCGAAGCACGGCTCGCCGCGCGCGACATCGACGCGTTGCTCGACTATCGCCAGAAGGCGCCGCATGCGGTGCTGATGCACCCGACCGACGAGCATCTGCTGCCGGTCTTCGCAGCGCTCGGTGCCGCCGACGACGATTACTCGCTGGCAATTCAATCGCTCGGCACCTATCAGCGCTCGCTCGCCATGACGAACTACGTGTTCGGCACGGCCTGAGCGCCGGGCCCGACAAAGAACGACTCGCGGCGTCCGCGGCAAAAACAAAAGCCCGCCTGAGCAAAAACTCAGACGGGCTTTTTTAGCATGCAGCCAGGCCATCAACCGCCCGGCGCAGCGCGGCAACTCAATGCGCGCCCATTCCTTCGAGCACTTCGTCGTGCGTCTGACGCTCTTCCAGATACTCCGAGCGATAGCCGCTATTCACGCCCCAGTAATAGAAGACGAGCGAGAACGCGATCACGACCAGCATGTCCCAGCCGTACGGCAGGACGCCACGACCGCCGAACTCCTTGCTGCCGATGAGCGACAGGATCGCCATCACCGGCAAATAGGCGACCAGCCACCACGCCGCCTTCAGGTCGCGGCCCCAGCCGCCGAAGCCCGACTTCGCCTGGAAGTAGAAGTACACCGGCAGCGCGACGACCATCAGCAGAATGATTTCGCCCGTCAGCGGCCACTTCGCCCAGTACAGAATCAGCGACGCGCATACGAACGCGAACGGCGCGATCACTTGCATGCCGGGGATGTGCAGCGGCCGCTCGAGGTCCGTCGCCGCGCGGCGCAGCGCCATCAGGCTGATCGGGCCGGTCAGGTACGAGATCACGGTCGCAACCGAAATCACCGCCGCGAGCGAGCTCCATCCGCGGAAGAAGAACAGGAAGATGAACGAGACCAGCAGGTTGAACCACATCGCCGGACGCGGCACGCCGTAGAACGGATGCACGCTGCCGAAAATCTTCGGCATCGTGTTGTTGCGCTCCATCGCGTAGATCATGCGCGTGGTGGTCGCCATGTAGGTCGTGCCGGTGCCGCTCGGGCTGACGAAGGCGTCGACGTACAGCAGAATCGCGAGCCAGTTCAGGTTCAGCGCGATCGCCAGTTCCGCGAACGGCGAAGCGAAATTGAAGTGGCTCCAGCCCTTCATCACGTCAGTCGGGCTGACGGCGCCGATATACGCGACCTGCAGCAACACGTAGATGACGAGCGCGAGCAGGATCGAGCCGATCACTGCGAACGGCACGCTTTTGGCCGGATTGCGCGCTTCACCCGCCAGGTTGATCGGGCTTTGGAAACCGTTGAATGCGAACACGATGCCGCTTGTCGCGACCGCCGTCAGCACCGCCGACCAGCCATACGGCGCAAACGTGCTCACTTCGCCGAAGTTTTCCTTGTGGAAGCCCGTCAGCATCAGTCCGAGGATGGTCGCGCCCGGAATCAGAAACTTGAAGATCGTGATGGCCGAGTTGGCGCGCGCGAACAGCTTCACGCCCCAGTAGTTCAGCAGGAAATAGATAACTACGAGGACCGCCGAGAGTAGCAGCCCGGTCGTAGTCAACGAGCCATCGACGAATAAAGCATGCGCCCACGGATACGGCCACGTGCTCATGTATTGAATGGATGCTTCGGCCTCGATCGGAATCACCGAAACAATGGCGATCCAGTTGGCCCACGCGCTGATGAAGCCCACCAGCGCGCCGTGCGAATAGCGCGCGTAGCGCACCATGCCGCCCGATTCCGGGAACATCGCGCCCAGCTCGGCGTAGGTCAGCGCGATCGCGAGAATCACGACGGCGCCGATGATCCACGCGCAGATCGACGCCGGGCCCGCGATTTTCGCGGCCTTCCACGCGCCGAACAGCCAGCCCGAGCCGATGATCGAACCCAGGCCGGTCAGCATGAGTGCGAAGGGCCCGATGTTCCGTTGTATAGAACTTTTCACGTCTTCTCCTGTTTCAGAACCACGTCGGCACCCCATGAATCGCGCTTATGACGAGAAAACGGGTGACGCGCATGTATGCGCGACGGTTATCCCAATGGTGCAACCGGCGCGGGCGCGTAGTTTAACGGTTGCACCCGGCGCCTGCAGTGAAACTAAGGGTTCTCCCTAGCAAAAAATCCACCCGCTCCGCAAGCTTTGTAAGCAACTTTTCGGGGCGGTATCGCGAATTTTTGTAAAGTTGGGGGCCGAGTGTTGACCTTCTCTCGAAATCGCCGTATAACGTTCGGGCAGGATTTCAAGCGGCGAGTGAATTGGTCTTTCGTAGTTCGCCCATCAACGGTACTCCGGTTGGTCCCATTACCCCCTTCCTTGATTTTCATGCACTCAACGGGCTTCGGCCTTATTCACCATCTTTTAGGAACAAGTAATATGGAAACCGGAACCGCAAGTGGTCAATGACGCAAAGGGCTTGGCTCATCACCCGGACGGCGGCGCGAAGATCTGTCCCGCATTCTCGGAAATCCGCACGA
>NZ_ABLD01000037.1 GCF_000172415.1 Paraburkholderia graminis C4D1M | reverse complement strand
ATCGGCGCACTCGGGGTTTACCTTGAGCGCCTCACGTACGAGCAATCGCACCGCATAAACAGGCACTGCGCTGCAAGCGCCGTCAACAGGGCGTCGCGCCGTATCGGCGGCTTTGCGTGACGCTTGCAGCGCCGTCCTGCTATCTCAAAAGACGATACAGCGTATCCGCCGTATCGCGTTGCGCGATAGCCCGGCCAATCGTCAAACTGGGCGCAAATCACATTCGCACTCAGGAGACACATCATGCGCACTCAGGTTGGCATCATCGGCGCGGGGCCGGCGGGCCTGCTTCTTTCCCATCTTCTTCATCTGCGCGGTATCGAGTCGGTCGTGCTCGAAACGCGCACGCGCGAGCAGATCGAATCGACGATACGCGCCGGCGTGCTCGAGCAGGGCACAATGGATCTGCTGACGCAAGCCGGCGTCGGCGAGCGCATGAAGGCGGAGGGCGCGCTGCATCACGGCTTCGAGCTTGCGTTCGAAGGCAAGCGCCGCCGCATCGATCTGACTGGACTGACGGGCCACTCGATCACCGTGTATGCGCAGCACGAGGTCATCAAGGATCTGGTCGCGGCGCGCGTGGCAGCGGGCGGGGAATTGCGCTTCGGCGTATCGGAGACGTCGCTGCATGGCATCGACACCGACAAGCCGTCGATCCGCTACCGTCACGAAGGCGAACTCTGCGAGTTGCAGTGCGACTTCGTGATCGGCTGCGACGGCTCGCAGGGCGTTTCGCGCGCATCGATTCCGCAGGCGTTGCGCCGCGACTTCGAACGCGTGTACCCGTTCGGATGGTTCGGGATCCTATGCGAAGGGCCGCCGTCTTCCGATGAACTCATTTATGCGCGCCACGACCGCGGCTTTGCGCTGATCAGCACGCGCTCGGCCAACGTGCAGCGCATGTACTTTCAATGCGATCCGAAAGATTCCGTCGATAACTGGTCCGACGACCGCATCTGGGCCGAACTGCATGCACGCGTCGATTCGCACGATGGTCAGCACGTGAAGGACGGCAAGATCTTTCAGAAGAACATTGTCGGCATGCGCAGTTTCGTTTCGGCGACGATGCAGCATGGCCGGCTCTTCCTGGCCGGCGACGCCGCGCATATCGTGCCGCCGACCGGCGCAAAAGGGATGAACCTCGCGGTCGCCGACGTGCGGTTGCTCACGAAGGCATTGAACGCGTTCTACGTCGAGAACCGCAGCGATCTGCTCGAACGCTATAGCGAAACGGCGCTCAAGCGCATCTGGCGCGCGGAGCATTTCTCGTACTGGATGACGAGCATGATGCATCGGATCGAGGGCGCGTCGCCGTTCGAGCAGCAGCTTCAGGTGGCCGAACTGGAATACGTGACGACGTCGCGCAGCGCGGCCACGGTGATGGCGGAGAACTACGTCGGCGTCGCCGTGCCGCAAGACTGAGCGCGAGACGGAGATTGAGACTGAGCGCAAGGCCGGCGGCTGCGATTGTCGGTGCAACAGCAACAGTGAATTCTGGATTAGCGGATTTATCGTCTACGACGGCGCACCTACACTGCCTTCACCGCTGCAACGAATTCCGTTCGCAGCACACATAAGAAGCATGACTGGAGGTGGTCAAATGAAATCGCTCATTCAGGCTGTTGCAGTTGCCGTCGCGCTCGGCGCGCCGATCGTTTCGATGGCGCAGACGTCGGGGCAAGCCGCGCAGCAAGGCGTCGAGGTTATTCAAAGTCAGGCCGCGAGCCAGCAGGGCGCCGCGCGAGTCGAGAACAGCGGCTATGGTTCGGGCAGCCACGGTTCGTGGCAAGCGGGCCGCGGCGGCGACGTCACGTTCAGTTCGTATTCGCCGCCGGTTTATAACGCACGATAAAGTTTGTCGAAAGAGCAGGGCGCGGAGTTTTCGCGTTCAAACCGCAAACGAAAAAACCGCGTGACGCCCTAGGCGCCGCGCGGTTTTCTATTTCTGCATCGTGCCGGATTGCGGCGAGCGCAACAACGTCATCTCGTTGCGCAGCAGTGCGATGAGGTCGTCGTCGGTTGGTCGCGTGCCCCAATGCCGAGCGCCCGCGACGGACGCAATCGCCATCCACGAATGCGGTGGAAACCATTCGCGAACGAGCGCGCCGTTCTGCCGCAAACACAACTGGCCGGTCTGTTCGCTGTACTCCGCGCAGACGAGCATGCCGTCGATCTGCGCGCTGACTCGCCGTGGATCAGTGCGTACCAAGTTGTCGCTCCTGCAAGCTGCCGATGCAAACGCAAACGCAGACCTCAATGCAAAGGCAAAGCCCAACGCAGCGCGGCGCGATCGTCATAACGTGTAGCGCCGCACTACGCGCGATCAATGATCGCCGCCGTGGCCGTGCCACTCGCCGCGGCCATGTCCTTCGCCGTGGCCGCGCCAGTCTCCGTGCGGACCGCGCGCGTCGCGCCATTCGCGTTCGCGATGACGCTCTTCCCATTCGCGACGTTCCCAATAGCGATGACCGTCGTAGTAACGCTCGCCATACCAGCCGGGACTGACGACGACCACCGGCGGCGGCGCATACACCGGCGGCGGAGGCGGCGCGTAAACGGGCTCGGGCGCATACACGACGCCCGGAACGCCGATGTTCACGCCGACGTCGACGTGAGCGAGCGCCGCCGACGACGCCCCGATGCCGACACCGGCGACGATCGCAATAGAGAGCAAGCGGCTTCGTGATTGATTCATGGGGTGGGTTCCCGTGTTCTTATGATTGAGTGTGTAGGGCTCGGCGCGCGCCGCGATCAGTAACGGTCGTGGTAACGGTAATGGTTGTGATAGCCGCCATCGGGCACCACGATGCAACCGCTCAACGCGGTGCCGAGCGTCGCCGCCAGAATGACCAGCGCAAAAATTCGTTTCATGAGATTGCTCCTCGTTGCTGTTGATCCGAACTCTACTGAGAGGCGGTATTACCGTTGTGTTCGTGTGTAACAGGACGTGTCGCGTGCATCGCGTGGACTGTTTGTGCAGGGCGCGTGCAGGCGAGGGCGCACGTGCCGCGTGACGACCGCGGCTACGAACTGCGAACGAGGGGCAAGCCATTGAGCACGCTATGAAAAGGCCGCGTACGCAGGTCTTGGATGAGCCGCGGCGCGACAAAGGCCCGTTGCGAGCAGGGCTGAAAAGCGGAAGGCAGGGCGAGACGCGGCCTATATGCCGCGCGGATACATTCGGTTGCAGACTGGCGTTTTACGTTGACCGTTTGCGACGCGAGGCCTGAGATTGGTCACTCGTCGGGCCGCAGTTCAGCTTTTATTAATATTTGACCGGTAGCATACTGGCTCGCACGCCGGCGCCCGCCCCGTGCCCAACCCACGATGCCAAACGAGAAACGAGACGTCCTATGAAGATGCAATCCTTCGATACGAATACGCGCCGTTATGCGACCGGCTATGACGGCGTCGCCCGCTTGCTTCACTGGCTGATCGTCTTGCTGATTGCGGCGCAGTTCGTGATCGGCTGGACCATGCCGGACATTCACAAGGGCACGCTGCCCGAAGGGCTGATTGCCTGGCATCTGGGTGTGGGCGCAACCTTGATTGCGGCCGTCGTGCTGCGAATCGTCTGGCGTGCCACGCATCGTCCGTCGCCGGCATCGGTGTCGCCGTTTTTTCGCGTCGTTTCGCACATCACGCACGGACTGCTGTATCTCGCGCTCGTCGTCGTGCCGCTGCTCGGATGGGCGAACGCGTCATCGCGCGGCTGGACGATCAAGCTTTTCGGCGTGCTGCCGTATCCGTCGATTTCGCCGACCGGCTCCAGCGTCGGGCATGAGATGGGCGACATCCACGGCTATCTTGCGTGGGTCTTGCTCGTGCTGATCGGCTTGCATGTGGCGGGCGCGCTCTTTCATCGCTTCGTGCTGAAGGACGATGTGTTGCAGCGGATGCTGCCTTGAGCGGTGCGATTGCATGGACGCAACCTGAACGCAACCTGAACGCTGCATCAGCGCTCGATCAACCCGGTTCCGCGGCCGCATGCTGCGGCGCGGCTGCTTCGCGATAGCCGAGCCGCGTCGAGATCGCAAGGCCCGACTCGCGCAGCAGCGCGACGTAATGCGACTTCGTATCGGCGCCGCAGCGCATGGTCGGAAATGAAATGGACAGGCCGGCGATCACGCGGCCAAAGCGGTCGAAAACCGGCACCGCGATACACTGCAAGCCTTCTTCCTGCTCCTCGTTGTCTTCGCCGTAACCTTGCTCGCGAACGCGCGGCAGAATGCTCAGCACTGCCTCGGCCGACGACAACGTCTTTTGCGTCGACTTGCGGAATTCGACGTGAGAGAGCACCTCGCGCGCGTCGGCCGGCTCCATCCACGCGAGCAGCACCTTGCCGATTGCCGTGCTGTGAAGCGGATTGCGCCGGCCAATCCGCGACTGCATGCGCAGCCCGTAATCGGCGTCGATCTTGTGGATGTAGATGATCGCGTCTTCGTCGAATGCGCCGAGGTGCACCGCCTCGCGTGTGAGCTGGCCGATGCGGCGCATTTCGACGTCGGCTTCGCGCACGAGATCGACGCTCTCCAACGCCTTCGCGCCGAGTGCGAAAAGACGGATGGTCAGACGGTAGCGCTCGGTCTCGACTTCCTGCGTCACGTAGCCGAGCGCCTTCAGCGTCTGCACGACGCGATGCACGGTCGTCTTCGACATGCCGAGCCGTTGCGACAGTTCGCTGATGCCGATCTGCCCGCTGTCGCCGATCGCGCCGAGGATCGCGAACACGCGGCCAATCGACGAAGCCGATTCGCCTTTGTCGCTGCCACACTCGACGCTGTCCGTGTCGTGCGCAAGGGTCGCGGGAACGTCCTTACGCTGCTGTTTGCCGGTTGCTGCCATTTCCGTGATTCCCTGATCGAACTTCTATCGAACCATATTCGAACGCTATTGCGTGCCGCGCTGCGGCGGACGCCGCGAGCATACCGCGTCTCGTCGCGTATGTTGAAGACTCAGCGCGCGAGCCATCCGCCGTCTACTGCGAGTGTATGCCCGTGCACGTAGTCCGACGCGGACGACGCCAGAAAAACCACCGGTCCCGCGAGATCGTCCGGCGCACCCCAGCGGCCCGCCGGAATGCGGCTCAGGATTTCGTCGTTGCGCTGCGCGTCTTCACGCAACGCCGCGGTGTTCGCGGTGGCCATGTAGCCGGGCGCAATCGCGTTCACGTTGATGCGCTGCGCGGCCCATTCGTTGGCAAGAAGCCGCGTGAGGCCGAGCACGCCGCTTTTCGACGCCGTGTACGACGCGACGCGTATGCCGCCCTGAAACGACAGCATCGACGCGATGTTGATGATCTTGCCGCCGCTTTGCTGCGCGACGAATTGTCTTGCCGTGGCCTGCGCGAGAAAGAAGAGGCTCTTCAGATTGAGGTCCATCACGGCGTCCCAGTCGTCTTCGGTGAAGTCGAGCGCGTTCTCGCGACGGATGATGCCTGCGTTATTCACCAGCACGTCGACGCGTCCGAACGCTTCGACTGCGGCCCGCACGATGTCGTCCACTGGCGCAATCGACGCGAGGTCCGCGCGCACGTCCGCGAATCTGCGCCCCGCGGCGGCGACGCGCTCGGGCGTATCGCCCGCATCGGCACGCGACACGCCGACGATGTCGCAGCCCGCCTCAGCCAGCGCGAGCGCCATGCCCGCGCCGAGGCCCGCGTTGCTGCCGGTGACGATGGCGACCTTGCCGGTCAGATCGAACGGATGGGTCGCGGAGCGGTTGGTGGCGGAGATGTTCACAATGTCAAAGCCCATGTCGTCAGTTTCGTATGGCGAGCGGCCGATGCGATGCGGGCGCTCAACGCTCAACGCGCAACGCGCAACGCGCAACGTGCAGCGCTCAGCGCAGATCGCGCACCGCGATATGGTCCATGTCGCTGAACACCTGGTTTTCGCCGACCATCCCCCAGATGAACGTATAGGCCCGCGTGCCGACGCCCGAGTGGATCGACCAGCTCGGCGAGATCACCGCCTGTTCGTTATGCACGACGATGTGCCGCGTCTCGCTCGGCTCGCCCATCATGTGAAAGACGGCGGCGTCGTCGGCGACATTGAAATAGAAATACACCTCCATGCGGCGCTCGTGCGTATGGCAGGGCATCGTGTTCCACAGACTGCCGGGTTCGAGCTTGGTCATGCCCATCGACAACTGGCAGGTCGGCAGCACCTCGGGCACGATGAACTTGTAGATGGTGCGGCGGTTGCTCGTCGCGGCATCGCCGAGCGTTTGCGGCGACGCCTGCGCGAGCGAGATCGTGCGAGTCGGATGCGACTCGTGTGCGGGTGCGCAATTCAGGTAGAACTTCGCCGGCTGCGTGGCGTCGTCGCTGCCGAAGGCTACCGATTGTGCGCCGCGGCCGATGTAGATCGCCTCCTCGTTGCGCACCGTGTAGCGCGTGCCGTCGACGTCGACCCAACCGTCGCCGCCGATGTTGATCGCGCCCAGTTCGCGCCGCTCGAGCAGATAGCTGACGCCGATCGCCTTGCCGAGCGAGCCGGGCACTTCGACGGCGCGCGCGGCGGGCCACGCGCCGCCCACAATGATGCGGTCGATGTGGCTATACGTGAGCCGCAGCGCGTCGCGCTCGAACACCTCGTCGACGAGGAACTCCTTGCGCAATGCGGCGGTGTTGAGCGTCTTCGCATACTCGCTGTTGACCGCTTGCCTCACTTGCAGCGTTGCTTCCATGATTCTGTCTCCGGTGGGTGGACGCCTTCCCGCAGTTACCTAGCGGCGGCGCACGCATGGGCTCGACTGTAGCGCGTTATTCGCTATTTCGGAACAGTGGTCCATAAAAAATTGCGAAGCATCGGTGAGCCAGCGGCGGCCCGCCAGCATAGGCCGGGTAAGCGATTATCCTCGTCGCGCAAAAAACCGGAACGACGTTCCTAACTCGATGCTATATTGCGCCGAAAGGGAGCAGCCGGCGTCAGACCGGTGCTTACCCAAGGTGGAGTTACCGGACAACTGGACGTCAAGTCCACGGAGGAGACAATGAAGCTCAAGAAGGCCATCGACCGCATTCCTGGCGGCCTGATGCTCGTGCCGCTGCTGCTCGGCGCCTGCGTTCATACGTTCGCGCCCGGCGCGGGCAAGTATTTCGGCTCGTTCACCAACGGCCTGATCGCCGGCACCGTGCCGATTCTCGCGGTCTGGTTTTTCTGCATGGGCGCGACGATCGACCTGCGCGCCACCGGCACCGTGCTGCGCAAGTCCGGCACGCTGCTCGTCACGAAGATGGTGGTCGCGTGGATCGCGACCCTCGTGGCATCGCATTTCATTCCCATCGACGGCATCAGGGCCGGGCTCTTCGCCGGGCTCTCGGTGCTCGCGATCACGACGTCGATGGACATGACCAACGGCGGTCTCTACGCCGCGGTGATGCAGCAGTACGGCACGAAAGAGGAGGCCGGCGCATTCGTGCTGATGTCGGTCGAGTCGGGGCCGCTCGTCAGCATGATCATTCTCGGCGCGACGGGCGTCGCATTCTTCGAGCCGCGGCTTTTCGTGGGCGCGGTGCTGCCGTTTCTGATCGGTTTCGCGCTCGGCAATATCGACAGCGATCTGCGCGAGTTCTTCGGCCGCTGCGTGCATCCGCTGATTCCGTTTTTCGGTTTCGCGCTCGGCAACGGCATCGACCTGAACGTGATCGCGAAGAGCGGCATGGCGGGCGTGCTGCTCGGCCTTGCGGTGATCGTCGTGACCGGCATTCCGCTGATTCTCGCCGACCGCTGGATCGCGGGCGGCAACGGCGCGGCGGGACTCGCGGCTTCGTCGACGGCGGGCGCGGCGGTGGCCAACCCGGCGATCATCGGCGAGATGATTCCGAGCTTCAAGCCGCTGGTGCCGGCCGCGACCGCGATGGTCGCGACCGCCTGCCTCGTGACCGCGATTCTGGTGCCGATGCTGACCGCGCTATGGGTGCGCCGTCATCATGCGCGCGATACGTTGCGCGAGGAATTGCTGACGCCCGCGGCGACGCCGCTGAAGGAGAGCGACGTGCATGTGTGAGCGGGTGTGAGCATGCGCGCTGATGCTCGCTGACCGAGCGTAGAAACGCCGGGGCCGCTTTAACGCGGCCCCAGTTTCGTTTCGAGCATGGCCTTAACGTGCGCCCATTCGTCGTCGATGATGCTAAAGCGCACCGAGTTGCGCTTGCGGCCGTCCGGCATGATGCGCTCGTGGCGAACCACGCCTTCCTGCTTTGCGCCGATTCGCAGAATCGCCGCGCGCGACTTGTCGTTGAGCTCGTCGGTGGTGAACTGCACGCGCACACATTGCATTGCTTCGAATGCATGACGCAGCAGCAGATATTTCGCCTCGGTATTGACGGCCGAACGCTGCGCCGATTCGCCGAGCCACGTGTGCCCGATTTCGAGCTTGCGATTCGCGTAGTCGATTTTCCAGAACCGCGTGCTGCCGACCACCGCACCCGTATCGCGGCGCACGATCACGAACGGCATCACTGTTCCCGCGTCACGTCCGGCGAGCGCCGCGTCGATATAACCGTCGATCGTGCCGGGCCCGGGCACGACAGTCAGCGTCAGATTCCACAATTGCCCATCGGCGGCGGCTTCGAGCAACGCTTGCGCGTGATCGCGTTGCAGTGGCCGCAGTTCGACCGTGTTGCCCGTCAGCGTGGGTTGCATGAGTTCGCACAAAACGTTTGTCGATGAAATAAAAAAGTCCGCGAGCATCAACTCGCGGACTCTCTACAGCCAGCAACGATCAGCCGTTGCCAGCGTTACCCCATGCGTTACGACGACATCACCGTCACGGCCTTCGTGACCAGATACGCTTCCATCGCTTCCGGTCCGCCTTCCGAGCCGTAGCCCGAATCCTTCACGCCGCCGAACGGCATTTCCGGCGTCGGCGTGGCGGGCTGGTTGATCCACAGCATGCCGACTTCCAGTTGCTGCGACAGCAGATGCACATTCGCGAACGACTTCGTGAACGCGTAACCCGCGAGACCGAACGGCAGGCGGTTCGCTTCGGCGATCGCTTCCTCGAGCTTGTCGAAACCGCGGATCGCCGCGATCGGGCCGAACGGCTCGTTGTTGAACACGTCGGCTTCGAGCGACACGTTGGTGAGCACCGTCGGCGCGAAGAAGTTGCCTTCGGTGCCGACGCGCTCGCCGCCCGTTTCGATCTTCGCGCCGGTCCTGCGCGCGTCGTCGAGCACCTTGCTCATCGCCGTCAGGCGGCGCGCGTTGGCGAGCGGCCCGAGGGTCGTGCCGTCCGCGAGACCGTCGCCGAGTTTCAGGCCCTCGGCGTGCTTGACGAGCGCCGCGGCGAACTCTTCGCGGATGCTGTTGTGCACCAGAAAGCGTGTCGGCGAAATGCACACCTGGCCCGCGTTGCGGAACTTCGCACCGCCGGCTGCCTTGACCGCGAGCGCGACGTCGGCGTCTTCAGCGACGATGACCGGCGCGTGGCCGCCCAACTCCATCGTCGCGCGCTTCATGTGCGCGCCGGCCAGCGAGGCCAGTTGCTTGCCGACCGGCGTGGAGCCCGTGAACGTGACCTTGCGGATCACCGGATGCGGGATCAGGTAGTTCGAGATTTCGGCCGGATCGCCGAACACGAGGCCGACGGTGCCGGCCGGCACGCCCGCTTCGACGAACGCCTGCAACAGACCGGCCGGCGACGCCGGGGTTTCTTCCGGCGCCTTCACGAGGAACGAGCAGCCGCTCGCGAGCGCCGCGCTCAGCTTGCGCACGATCTGGTTGACCGGGAAATTCCACGGCGTGAAGGCGGCGACCGGGCCGATCGGTTCCTTCAGCACGAGCTGCTGCGCGGCGAGATTGCGCGACGGCACCACGCGGCCATAAAGGCGGCGGCCTTCGTCGGCGAACCATTCGATGATGTCCGCCGCGGCCAGCACTTCGACCTTCGCTTCGGCGAACGGCTTGCCCTGTTCCTGCGTCATCAGACGGCCGATGTCGGACGCGCGCTCGCGCACCAGCGCGGCTGCCTTGCGCATCACCGCGGCGCGCTCGTGCGCGGGCACCTTGCGCCACGCTTCGAAGCCGCGCTGAGCCGCTTCGAGCGCACGGTCGAGATCGGCGATGCCGGCGTGCGCCACCTTGCCGATGACCTGGCCGGTAGCGGGGTTCAGTACGTCGAGAGTCTTGCCGCTCGCGGCATCGCACCACTCGCCGTTGATGAGAAGTCGGGTATCGGTATAGCTCGAAATTGCCATGCTGGTTCCTGTAAATGGGAAAACGACAGGCTGCGCTGCGCTCGCGTACAGAGCCGAACGCGCGTGGCCGAGAATGGACTGCCGATAAGGAAACATCTTATCTGATTGCGCTCAAACGTACCGGCGGCCGCTCCGCTCGCGGCGGGCGCGGCACGCATCTTGCGACCCCAGTTTCCGGACGGCCGCCGCGGCCTGTGCGTCGACGCCAGGCGCTAGTCATGGAAAGCCCGGGGAGAGCGCCGGCGCGTCAAGTGGCGTACAGTCGAGCGGCAGTCCCAGTCAACCAGATGCACATGAGGAATCGACATGCCTACCGGTACAGTGAAGTGGTTCAACGACGCAAAAGGCTTCGGCTTCATCACACCCGACGACGGAGGTGAAGACCTGTTCGCCCATTTCTCGGAGATTCGCTCCGAGGGTTTCAAATCGCTGCAGGAAAATCAGAAGGTCAGCTTCGAAGTGAAGCAGGGGCCGAAAGGAAAGCAGGCCGCGGACATCAAGCCTATCTAGCCGGCGATGCGGCTAGCGCCGCGCACACGTTCGCGATCGTTGCGCGGCGCTTTGCATGATGACGGCGAGCGCCGCGCTTGCTGCGATCGCCGCAGCGCGTGGCGTCGTCGCGGACGCCGCGCTCGAGCGTCGCCGGCTTCGGTGAGCGCGGCCCGTCGTGCGCCGATGGGGTCGTCGTGGCCGCGCTTAGTGGCCGCGCTGAGCGGCCCGCTGAGTGGAAACTTGCCGGCAAGTTAATCAGCATCCCGAAACCTTCTGCAACCCTCGTGCGGGCGATGCCGACGCAATGCCCGTGCGGACACCCGGTTCGCTCGCCGGGCGGGGAGCGAGCGTCCGAACGGTTATTGCACCTTGCATCATCCGCTGCGTTAGTGCCTAACGGCATCGCAAAGAGGCGCCCGCGCATGCTGGCGGCCCGCCCGGCGTTGCAATGCCGTCACTAATCTCTTACGGAGCGCTGCTACAATCTCCCCTTTCTTGATTGGTTGTGCGCTATGGGTTTCGAACAACTCGCTGAACTGAAGAAGCAACTGGCCGCGGCACGGGCCCAGGCTGCGCCGGCCGCGAAGGCTGACGGCAAATCCGGCGCGAGGCCCGAGGGCAAGCCGGATTCAAGGCGCGATGTCAGGAGCGATGGCAGGCCGGCTGCGAAATCCGCGAAGCCGGGCGCGGGCCCCGGTGCGGGCGCCCGACAGGGCGCGCGGCCTGCCGGCAAGCCGTCACAGCCGTCACAATCGCGGCGCGGTCCCGGCGGGGGTCCCAATGCTGGCGCGCCGGCCGCGGACGCCAAGCCGGTCGATCCGGTGGTGAAGTCCATCGGCCGTCTGCAAAAGCGCTTCCCGAACGCGTTCCCGAAGAACCCGGCGCCGAAGCTGCCGCTGAAGGTCGGCATCTTCGAAGACCTCGTGGTGCATGCCAAGGAACTGTCGCTGAGCGAAGCGGAGTTGCGCGACGCGATCAAGACGTGGTGCCGCGGCAGCCGCTACTGGAAGTGTCTCGTGGAAGGCGCCGCGCGCGTCGACCTGACGGGCGCCGAGGCGGGCAAGGTCACGGCTCAGGAAGCGGCGGGCGCGCAGCGCCTGCAGGCGCATCGCGCGGCGAAGAGCGCGAAGAGTGCGGCGGCAGCGGCTGCGCCGGCTGCATCTGCTGCTTCCGCCGATGCGGTCCATGCGCAGAACCAAGCGCCTGTGGATGCGCAAGCGTCACAGCAGGGTTCGCAAGAAGCGTCGCAAGCAACCCCGCAACAAGCCGAGCCCAACGAGCCGCAATCCACCGCCGCCGATGCGCCGTCTGACGACAAACTCGCTGCGCAATCCGCCAACCTCTCCGAGACGGCTCCCGCCACTCGCGAAGCCTGAGCATCGGCCACCTGAATCACCCGGTGGCCGCTCAACGCACCGCCGCCCCCAGCCGGCCGCGCACGAAGCCGACGTGTTCGCGCAGCACATAGAACGCGTCGGCGTAAGCGAGCGGCATGCGCAGCCGATTCAACGATTCCTCGATCTGATCCAGTTCCGCGAAGAGCCGCTTGCGCTCTTCGTCGGTGGTTTGCGCGAGCGCGCCGCGCTCGATCGCGATCAGGGAACCGTAATAGCGATAGATGCGCGAACGTACACGCCAGCGATACAGCGCCGGAACCAGCCGCATCGCCGGAAAAAGCAGCACGGCGATCGGCAACAGCAGCACGAGCGTGCGGTCGCCGATGCTCGCGAGCCAGAACGGCAGCGTCCGGTATAGGAAGCTCTTGCCGGTGCGGTAGTAGCGCTGCGCGTCTTCGCTGATCTGATACTCGTGCGCGATCGGGCTCGGGAATTGTCCCGCGCGCTGCAGCAGGCCCGGCCTGCCGTGCACTTCCTGCGCCGCCTCGATCAGCAGATCGGAAATGGCCGGATGCAGATCGGTACGCGCGACAAGCTCGACGGTCGGGCTGATCAGATGCACGGTCTCGGGCGGAATCTTGTGCCGCAGATCCAGCACGCCAGGCGGCAGATCGATCTGATCCAGATACGGAAAAAGCCGCGTATAGGCGCTGGCTTCGTCGAAATTCATCACCGAAATGCCCGGCACGCGAAGCAGGCGCAGCATCAGCCCGCGGGTCGCGGAATCGCCGCTGAGAATCGCCGCATCGACCTCGCCCGCGACGAGCTGCGTGGCCGCTTGCAGACCGTCGCTCGGCACGAGCGTCGTATCGTCGCCGGACCCAATGCCGTTCGCGTCCAGCAGCTTCAGCGCGAGCAGGCGCGTGCCGCTGCCTTCACGGCCCACGGCGATCCGCTTGCCTTCGAGCTGCGCCAGCTCCGTTACGCCGGTGCCGCGATAAAACACCACGATCGGCACATAAAAGACGCTGCCGAGCGACATCAGCGACGATGTATCCAGACCGTCCGCCACGCCGCCTTGCACGAGCGCGAGGTCGACGTGCTGCTTCGGATCGAGCAGACGCTGAAGGTTCTGCACCGAGCCGTCCGATTCGAGTACGTTCAGTTTGATGCCGTTTTGCGCGAGAATTTTCTTGTACTGATCGGCGGCGGCGACAAACGAGCTATCTTGCGGACCGGCGCTGAGCGTGATCGTTTTCGGCGGCGCCGGATCGACGAGCCACACGATCAGCGTGACGACAAGCGCGACCGCCGCGGCGACGACGATATAAGGCAGCGTGTGATCGCGCCACTCGGCATGAAGCGATTCGCGAGGAAGCGGCGGAGGACGACGCGGACGTTGCGCTTTCATAGGCATGGCGAGCGGAGCCGGGATCAGGGCATTGTCTACTGCGGCGGGCGGAGTTGTCGTCGGAAGTTTGCTCTATTGTTTGTTGCCCTGTTGTTTGCATTGTTCGCGGCGCGCGTTGCAAAAGTCCTTTAATCGAAGGGCCATGCAATCGTTCTCAAGCAATGAGCAGCCCGAGCTGCCAAGGAGACGATCGTGTTGTCTGCTGCATTGGATACTTTAGGTGCATTGGCGGTGCTGCTGAGCATCGCTCTGCATATTCTCGTCTTCGGACGCAAGCGGTGAGCGCGACACATCGCCGGCCGACCGCATCTTTCCCATTGTTCGGCTGCCTTGACGTATCTATTCGCCTTGAGCCGCTTTATCCGCGTGGCCGTGGTGCTTACATTGTCACCAGTGTCAGCGCCGCAGCGTCCTGCTGAAGCAGCGTGAATGCCGCGATTCTCCGCGGCAGCACGCCGGCGCAAATCCAGTCAAAGGACGAACCAGATCATGAGTAAGCTCACAGGCAAGGTCGCAGTCGTAACGGGTGCATCGAAAGGTATCGGCGCGGCAATCGCAAAGGGATTGGCCGCGCAAGGCGCGTCGGTAGTCGTGAACTACGCGTCGAGCAAGGCCGGCGCGGACGAAGTGGTGGCTGCGATCACCGCCGCGGGCGGCAAGGCCATCGCCGTCGGCGGCGACGTATCGAAAGCCGCCGATGCGAAAGGCATTATCGACAGCGCCGTCGAAACCTACGGCCGCCTCGATATTCTCGTCAACAACTCGGGCGTGTACGAATTCGCGGCGATCGAGGACATCACCGAAGCGCACTTCCATAAGCACTTCAATGTGAACGTGCTCGGTCTGCTGCTGGTCACGCAGGCAGCGGTCAAGCATCTGGGCGAGGGCGCGAGCATCGTCAACGTGAGCTCGGTCGCGAGCCGCATCACGCCGCCGACGAGCGCAGTCTATTCGGCGACGAAGGGCGCGGTGGACAGCATCACGGGCGTGCTCGCGAAGGACCTCGCGCCGCGCAAGATTCGCGTGAACTCGGTGAATCCGGGCATGGTCGTGACGGAAGGCACGCATAGCGCGGGCATCATCGGTTCGGACCTGGAGCAGTGGGCGCTGAGCACGACGCCGCTTGGCCGCCTCGGCCAGCCGGACGACATCGCGGACGTCGTCACCTTTCTCGCATCCAACGACGCGCGCTGGATCACCGGCGAAAGCCTGATCGTCAGCGGCGGCGTGCGTTAAGAATATCCATTGAAGTAGCGGCAAAGCGGCGCCCTCGGGTGCCGCTTTTTTTGCGCGTCGCTTCTTGCCTCGCTTATTCCTCGCTGCCCGGCAAGCGGACGGCAAAGAGCGCATCGAGCAGATTCGACCCCGGCCGTCCGGCGAGCCGCGTGAGCGATTCGGTCATGCGCACCTGGCAATCTTCCAGCGGAATCATTCTGATACGCCGCGACGGGTTGAATTCCGCGCGCGCGATCACGCCGACGCCCATGCCTTGCGCGACGGCTTCCTCGAGCGCCTCGCGGCCGTCGACATACATGACCGGCTCCACTTGCAGCGACTCGCGCACCAGTTCGATCTCCAGCAATTGCTGCGTGACCGATTGCGGCTCGCGAAAAATCATCGGCTGCTGCACGAGTTCCCCGTAACTCAGCTTGCGTTTCTTCGCGACGGGATAGCGCACCGGCACCATCGCGACCAGCGGGTCGCGCCGCAACACGCGCGATTCGAGCCGGCTGTGAACCTGCGGCGCGGCGGTAATGGCGGCGTCGACGGCGCTCGACAGCACGCGCTGCATGCAGTCCGCCGCATTGGCGATGGACAGCGTCACCACGATCCCCGGATGCAGCTTGCGAAACGCGCGGATCAGCGCGACCGCGAGATCGGGCGCGTCCGCCGCGAGCGACAGCGACCCTGACTCCAGGCCGCCCGCCGATTCGAGCAACTGCCGCGCGTCGCGCTCGCAACCGAGCATCTGCCGCGTCACGCTGAAAAGCCGTAGCCCGAGTTCGGTGGTCTCGACGCCGCGCGGTCCGCGCTCGAACAGCTTCACGCCGTAATCCTGCTCGAGCCGCCGCACGTGGTCGGACACCGCCGGTTGCGAGAGCGACAGCGCTTCGGCCGCCCGCGAGAAGCCGCCATGTTCCGCGACCGCATGAAACGCCCGCAATTGCGCGTATTGCACCTGAGCCTCCGTCGCAGCGAAACTCGCCGGCTATAAGTATTTACGATGAACGCATCGATTATATCGATTTTACCGATGCACCACGTTTCGGTACTGTAGGCGCTATCTCAACCAGCCAGACCGGAGATTCGGCATGCAAAGCGCGACTGGCAATTCCCCGGCGACAGCGCAAGAAAGCGCAAGCTGCGCGCCGCCGGCCCAAGGCGAGCCTTATCTGTTGACGCCCGGCCCGCTGACCACCGCCTTCTCGACCAAGCAGGCGATGCTGCGCGACTGGGGTTCGTGGGACGGCGATTTTCGCGCGATGACCGCGCGACTGCGCCGCAGCCTGCTCGACATCGCAGGTGACGCAAGCGACGAGGCCGGCGAATACGATTGCGTGCCGTTGCAAGGCAGCGGCAGCTATTGCGTCGAAGCGATGCTGGGCAGTCTGATTCCGCGTGACGGCCATGCGCTCGTGCTCGCGAACGGCGCCTACGGCAAACGCATCGCGACGACGCTGCGCTATCTCGGCCGCGCGCATACCGTGCTCGACAAGGGCGATTACTTGCCGCCGCGCGCCGCGGAAGTCGAACGCATGCTCGATGCCGAGCCGGCCATCACGCATGTCGTCGCCGTGCATTGCGAAACGAGCTCGGGCATTCTCAATCCGATCGAGGAGATTGCCGCGGTCACGGCGGCGAAAGGCTGCAAGCTGCTGATCGACTCGATGAGCGCATTCGGCGCGGTGCCGCTCGACGTGCGTGAGATCGCGTGCGAAGCGTTCGTCTCGTCGGCGAACAAGTGTATCGAGGGCGTGCCCGGCTTCGGCTTCGTGATTGCGAAGAAGAGCGCGCTGCACGACGCGCGCGGGCGCAGCCATTCGCTCGCGCTCGACGTGCACGATCAATGGGACGTGATGAACCGCACCGGCCAGTGGCGCTTTACGCCGCCAACGCACACGGTCGCCGCGTTTATCGAGGCGCTGCGGCTTCACAAGCTCGAAGGCGGGCAGCCCGCTCGCCTCGCGCGTTATGCGAACAATCGCGACGTGCTGGTCGCGGGCATGCAGGAACTCGGCTTCGAGCCGCTCCTGAATGCGCGCTGGCGTTCGCCGATCATCGTGACGTTTTTCTCGCCGGCGCATCCGGCGTTCAGCTTTGAGCAGTTCTACGAACTAATGAAGCAACAGGGTTTCATCATTTATCCGGGCAAGCTGACGGTGGTGGAGAGTTTCCGCATCGGCTGCATCGGCCAGGTGGACGCGCAGGTGATGCGCCGCGTCGTGCAAGCGTGCGCGAGCGCGCTGCGGACGATGGGCGTCGATCACGCCGCGCCGCCGGCCGCCGCCATCGAAGAACGCAAGCTGCTGGCGGAGCTTGCATGAGCGATAGCAGACAACATCGAATGGAAGCGAACGAAACACGATGAAGCACGTCAAGGCGGTGATTTTCGACTGGGCCGGCACGGTGGTCGATTATGGTTCTCTTGCGCCGATGGGCGCGTTTGTCGAAACCTTCGAGCAGTTCGGCGTGCCGATCACGATCGACGAAGCGCGCGGGCCGATGGGCATGGCCAAGCGCCCGCATATCGCGGCGCTGATGGCGCTGCCGCGCGTCGCGCGCGCATGGGCCGACAGGTATGGCCACGCGCCGGGCGACGCCGACATCGACGCCGTGTACGACGTGTTCGTGCCGAAGAACATCGCGGTGGCCGCGAGCTACAGTTCGGTGATTCCGGGCGTCGCCGAAGTGACGAGCGCGCTGCGCGGCGACGACATCCGCATCGGCACGACGACGGGCTACACGCGCGAGATCATGGCCGAGATCGTGCCGGGCGCGGCGGCCCAGGGCTTCTCGCCGGACAGCATCGTGTGCACGGGCGATACGCCGGAAGGGCGGCCGTCGCCGTACATGATCTACAAGACGCTGCCGGAACTGGGCGTGTGGCGCGCGAAAGACGCGATCAAGGTCGACGATACGGAAGTCGGCATCGAGGAAGGCATTAACGGCGGCACGTGGGCGGTGGGTGTCGCCGTCAGCGGCAATGCGTTCGGTATGGCGGAGGACGACGTCAAGGCGCTCGCGCCCGACGACTTCGCGCGGCGCCGCGCGGCCGCCATCGACAGATTGCGGGCCGCGGGCGCGCATTATGTGATCGACAGCGTCGCGGATCTGATGCCGGTGGTCCGCGATATCGACGCGCGGCTCGCGCGAGGCGAGCGGCCTTGAGGGGACTTGGGACGAGCCGAACTCAATCCGACGAAATCAGCTTCAACCCCGCAGGCAAGGACTCGCCGAACACGCGGCCTTCGTCCGCGTTATCCAGTTCGACGACCTCGCCGACCATCGCGATCCACGCGCGCGGCGCGCTGGTCGCCTCCAACCTGCGAATCACGGCGTCGCGCAACTCGTGCGGCAGATCGCGCGAGCGGTCGCCGGTCATGCGCGCGATCTGCACGGCGGCGAACGCGGCCGGGTCGATCTTCTTCCAGTCGAGCGCGAGAATCGCGTCGAGCCATCCACTCGCGACATCGGCCGGCACGACGTTATGCGCGCTGCCATAGAACGGCCGGCGCGCGCCGATCCGCCCGACGGCCCACCAGCTCTGATGATTCTCCGAAGGCTTGCGCAACCGCGCGAGCACCGACTCGCCGAGTTCGATCTTGCGCTCCACCGGAATGCGTTCCAGCGACGCGCTCAGCCGAACCATATCGGCGATGCCCGTTTTCGCGACGTCGAACGGCAGCTTGTGACGCGACTGGGCGGCCGTTTGCAGATAGGTCATTGCATCGAGCACGCGCAGTTGCGCGGTTTCGTCGAGGCCGCCCGCGGCGCGCCGCCACAGCGTCCACCATTCGGACCAGACCTGGCTTTCCTGGACGTACTGAATACCGTCGTCGAAGAGCGACCACAGTTGTTCGACGCGCCATTCGTCGAGCGGATAGCCGAACCCTGGCCGCACGCAATAGCCGGCGAGGTTCAGCCAGAGCCGCTCGTGATCCGCCGAGCGGCGCCGCCTGCGCGCGCGTTCCCACAGCGCGCCGAACAGTTCGCGTAGCAGCGCGCTGTTCCAGCTCTCGCGCGGGCCGAGCAGTTGTTCGAGCTGCGCGCGCAGACGTTTGACTTCCTTTTTATCGACGTCTTGCGAGCGCGAACCGAACGAGCGGTCGATCTGCGCGATGGCTTCGTCGAGCCGCGGATGCCGCGCCGCGGCGGCATCGTCCGCGAGATCGACTTGAGCATGCTCACGACGCAACTGGAACTCAAGCAACCAACGCTCGGCAGGATTGTCGCGGTCGATGCAGTGGACTTCGAGCGTGCCGACTTCGGTCAGCGACGTGGCGATGCGCACGGCTCGCTCGCGGGCGCTGCCCGCGCCCTGCGGCGGGACGATGATGGCGATGGGCGGCAGGCGCACGAAGTCGCCGCCCGCAAGGTCCGCCAGCTCGCCTGGTGCATACACGGTGTCCGCGCTCGACGACACCAGGTGAAAGCGCACCGGATGCCCGAGCCGCAACGCGAACGTGCGATCGGCGATGAGGATTTCGTGGCCCTCCTCGGTGCCGCGCGGCAGGAGGCAGATGCCGCGTTGGGTGGTTTGCTCGGGCGGTGCGGGTTGCGAACGCAGCCTTTCCTCGCGCGCGTCGGCGGGTTCGTCCAGTACGAGAAAATAGCTGCGCGGCGAACCGCCGCCGATCTTCGGCGCGCCGCCCGCGCGCGCGAGGCTATAGGCAACAGCGCCGCGCGCCACGGCGACGTCCGGATTGTCGTTCTCCAGCACATGCAGCGGTTCGCCGCGCCACGCGCCCAACGTATCGGCGAGGCGCTGCGTCAACGCCTGCGCGCGGAACACGCCGCCGTTGAGCAGCAGCGTATCGGGGACGGGGAGTGGGGCGGATTCATCTTTGTCCCGCCCCAACGCCTTGCGCGACTGCGCCTCGAAGCGGCCCAGAAAAGCGGCGATATGCCGTGTGACGGCGGCATCGGTTGCGTATGGCAGACCGAACTCGACGATCGCGCCGCGCGGCCGGCCCGGCCGTTCGTGTGCAGCCACCGCCGGAAAGAATCCATCGACGATCACACGCTCCACCTCGTCGCGCGTGACCTGCGCGGTGCGTGCGCCGCCGACGAGCTTCGCGCCCGCGCCGAGCAGCGTGATCGACGCCGAGTCGGGCGCTTGCGGCCCGAGCAGCAACTCCTTCGCACCGCGGCAGCGCTCGACCAGTTGCGACAGGCTCGCCGCCGACAAACGCGCGCGCTCGCCGCCGCCAGGCAGCCGCGCTTCGACGAGATGCGCGAGCGCGAGGTCCATGTTGTCGCCGCCGAGCATCAAATGATTGCCGACGCCGATACGCGTGAGCTGCGGCTCGCCGTCGGCCATGCTTACTTCGATCAGCGTCAGGTCGGTGGTGCCGCCGCCGACGTCGCAGATCAGCACGAGGCGCGTGTGCGCCAGTTCGTCGGCAAGCCGCTCGCGATGATGGAACAGCCAGTCGTAGAACGCCGCCTGCGGTTCCTCCAGCAGCCGCAACGACGGCAACCCGGCCATGCGCGCCGCTTCGACGGTCAGCGCCCGCGCGCCTTCGTCGAACGATGCGGGGACCGTGAGCACCACGTCCTGCTGTTCGAGCGGCGCGTCGGGAAAGCGCTGATTCCACGCCGCGCGCACGTGCGCGAGATAGCTCGCGCTGGCTTCGACGGGCGAGACCTTGCGGACATCG
This sequence comes from Paraburkholderia graminis C4D1M, assembly GCF_000172415.1. Classification (GTDB taxonomy): domain Bacteria; phylum Pseudomonadota; class Gammaproteobacteria; order Burkholderiales; family Burkholderiaceae; genus Paraburkholderia; species Paraburkholderia graminis. The sequence continues at coordinate 22,288 of NZ_ABLD01000037.1, read as the reverse complement.
TCGGCGGCGCCCCAGGGCAGGATCGGCGCGACGCGATCGACGGCGGCATGCGAGAGCCAGCTTTTTGCGCTGGCGACGAGGCGTCCGGGAACCTGCGCGCCGAGCACGCGCGCAAGCCGGCCGATGACGACAGGCGGCGCGTCCTGATCGTCGGTGGAAGGCGCTGCGGCTCGCGCCGCGCTTTCGCCCGAGACCGAGACCGAGACCGAGACGCTTGCCCCGACCGCCTGCACCCCGCGTCCCGAGGTCCACGGCAACTGCAAATCCCCCGCATCCAGCTCGCCCGGCGCGGCGTGATACCGCACCGAAGGCAGTAGCGGCCGCGCGGCAACCTCGCCCGGACTAACAAGCTGTTCGATCTCGAAGACGCGAATCTCCTGCGAGCCGGCCTGCGCATACGCAAGCACCGTGTTGCTCGTGCCGAGGTCGATGCCGACGCTGTACCGCTTCATCTCAGTCATGCATTCGCGTTGCCGCGCACATCGAATTCGACTTTCCAGCGCTCGTCCGTTCCGCGCGGCACGGCTTCGAGTTCAAGCGTGCCCGCTTCGGTCACGCGCGCGTGCAGCTTCACGGGCACGACCTCGCCGGACGTGCGGCCGGAGGCGGGCAGCGTCGCCTGAATCTCTTCTAGCTCCTGCAACTCATCGGGGCCCCAGAAGTCGAGCAGCGTGCCGACCTGATCCTGACGACGCACCGACGACCCGAAGAAACGGAAATGCACCGGCTCGCCGACGACAAGCCCAAACTCCTGCGCCGGTAACTCGGCCTCGGTGCCTTCTTCCATGCCGAACGGCGCGACGCACAGCGCCTGGATGGGCGGCTCGAGGCCAGGCACGGCGGGCATCGCCGATTCGATCGCGATGTAGTACGCCCGCGCGGTGCCGCCGCGAATCCGCACGCCCTGGCCGCGCCGCACGTAGCCGTAATACGCCGCGCCGCGCGCGACGGCCAGATCGAGATCGGCGCCTTCGAGCAGGCGCGCGGGCGCCGCGCCTTCCGCGGCGAGCCAGCCGTTCAGCGTGCTCATGATCCGCTCGACGAGCAGCGTCGACTTGAACACGCCGCCGTTGAACAGCACCGCCGTCGGATGCAGGAAGCTCGCGCCTTGCGCGGACGCGTCGGCGGCCGTCTCGCGCAAGCCTTCCAGTTCCGCGAGCGCGCCGACCTGACGGCCGAGAAACGCCGCCAGATGCCGCGTAATGCCCGCGTCCTGCGCATAGGGCAAGCCGAGTTGCGTGAGGCCGGCGCGCGTGCGGCTCACCGGCCGGGCGGCGCTGTCCACCTGCGGGAAAAAGCCGTCGAGAATCGTCTGCGTCAACTCGGCGCGCGTGAGTTCCGTGCGGATCGATCCGCCGATCAGCTTCGAGCCGCGGCTCGGCACGACGAGCGGCACGGTGTCGGTGGTCGGGTCGCTTAGCAGCGTTTCCTTCGCCGAGCGGCACGCATAGGTGAGGGCGCGCAACTGCCACGCGTCGGCCTGGGTGCCTTGCGCCGCGAGCTTGCGCGCGACCACGTGCGCGAGCGCGAGGTCCATGTTGTCGCCGCCGAGCAGAATGTGTTCGCCGACCGCCACGCGATGCAGTTCGAGATTGCCCTCGCGCTCGACCACCGCGATCAGCGAGAGGTCGGTCGTGCCGCCGCCCACATCGACCACGAGAATGATGTCGCCGACCTTGACCTGCTTGCGCCACTGGCCGCCGCTCTTCTGAATCCAGCTATACAGCGCGGACTGCGGTTCCTCGAGCAGCGTCATGCGGCCGTAGCCCGCGGCTTGCGTGGCTTCGGCGGTCAGTTCGCGCGCGGCCGGATCGAACGATGCGGGAATCGTCACCGTGATGTCCTGCTCGTGAAACGGCGCGTCCGGATGCGCGTGGTCCCACGCTTCGCGCAAATGGGTCAGATAGCGGACCGAACTTTCGAGTGGCGACACGCGCGCGACTTCGGGCGGCGCATCGCTCGGCAGGATTGCCGCGCGCCGGTCGACGCCCGGATGGCACAGCCAGCTTTTCGCGCTCGAAACGAGCCGGATCGGCGTCGCCGCGCCGCGGCTGCGCGCGAATTCACCGACCGCGAACTGGCGCTCGCCCGTCCACGGCAGATGCAGGTCACCCGAACCGAGTTCGTCGGGATGCGGCAGATACAGGAACGAGGGCAGCAGATCGAGATCGGCAATTGCGCCGGGGCCCGTCAATTGCGCGATGGGCAGCACCGCCAGCGTGGTCTTCTCGCCGTCGCTTGCGCTGGTGTCGACGTAGGAGAGCGCGCAGTGCGTAGTGCCCAGATCGATGCCGATGGAATAACGCGCGTCGCTCATAGCTCCACCTCGGCCGGCGCGATGACCTTCGCGTTATGGCTTTCCGCGAGCTTCGGCAGACGCACGTCGTCGACGCGCCAGCCGCGGTGGCTGATGCTGCCGACAAACGGCGCGCGGCCGACCACGTTGCCCGTCAGACGGATCGCGCTCGCGTCGAAACCTTCCTGAAGCGTGACGCGGCTGCCTTCCGCCTCGTCGCGCACCGGGCGGATCGTGAAGTGCTCGCGCAGCGTCGCGCGGCAGCCTTCGTGCACGAGGCGCGCGGCGGCGCCGATGTCGGCGTCGCTGAAACGCTTGATGTCTTCCTCGACGAAATCGATGAAGCGCGCGTCGCGTTGCAAGAGGCCGAGCAGTTGCAGCGCGGCGTCGGGGCTGGCTTCCTTGAGCGTCGGCGCGGCCTTGGGGGCCGGCGAGGGCGCCTGGGTTTGCGCTTGCGCAGCCGCGCCGCCGTCGCGCACGCGCAGCACCGCGGCGGCGAATTCGCCGTCGCCGAGAATGCGGAAAAACGCGCTGACGGCCAGCGAAATCCTGCCGAGGAAGGACGGGTTTGAATCGGTCATAAATGCTCCTGAGAGGCTCTGTTAGAGGACGAGCTGTCCTGTGTCCGGGAGTGGGCGCGGCGGGCGAAACGGCCCACGGCGCCCTGTGGCGATGTTCGTATCGCGGAAAGCCTGCGACGCAGCGAGCGGTGCGCTTCGCTTGGCGCGACCGGCGCAATCCGCGCGCGCAAAACCCGTATTTTGCCTTGTGACGCGCCGGCTGCGGGCAAACCCGCGCGTTCTCACGTGAGAAACGCAGTCAGATTGGCGGCTTGGGAGGGGGCAGTCCGACAACCTCGTAACGTCGTTTGTGACATCAACATCACGTTCAAGCGCCTCGCCTCACATGGAAACACCGCAGCAACAGCGTTCGCCGCCGGCAATGTGAGGATTTACCCGTACTGCGTGTGACAATCCTATCAAACGGAGTAACATAGCCCCGTCATTCGCCGGCTCGCCGTCGTGCCGCATTCCAACCCCGGACGCCTCATGCCTGATTCTTCTCCGTCGTCATCGGTCGTCGCGCTGCGCGGCGGGCCGCTCGTTCATCCGGTGCGCAATCCGGGCATGCCGTTCGACGCTTCGTGGCTCGACGGTTTGCGCGTCAACCAGTCGGCGGTCGAACGGCGCTCGGCCACACTCGTCACGCGCCGCAGCGTCAAGAATGACGCGCAGGCCGCCTGGCTGCTCAAAGCCGTCACCTGCATCGATCTCACCACGCTCAGCGGCGACGACACGGAAGGCCGCGTGCGGCGCCTGTGCGCGAAGGCGCGCCAGCCGGTGCGCGCCGATATTCTCGACGCGCTCGGCATGGCGCCGCAGCGCATCACGACTGGCGCCGTATGCGTCTATCACCGCTTCGTCGCCGCCGCCGTGGATGCGCTAGAAGGCAGCGGCGTGCCCGTCGCGGCGGTGTCGACCGGCTTTCCGGCCGGACTGATTCCGCATCCGCTGAAGCTGAAGGAAATCGAGGCGTCGGTCGCCGACGGCGCCGCGGAAATTGACATCGTCGTCACGCGCGAATACGTGCTGACCGGCAACTGGCAGGCGCTGTACGACGAAGTGCGCGAGTTTCGCGCGGCCTGCGGCCCCGCGCATCTGAAGGCGATTCTCGCGACCGGCGACATCCGCACGCTGTCGAACGTGGCGCGCGCGTCGATGGTCTGCATGATGGCCGGCGCCGACTTCATCAAGACGTCGACGGGCAAGGAAGGCGTGAACGCGACGCTCGACGTGTCGCTCGTCATGGCGCGCATGATCCGCGAATACCACGAGCGCACCGGCGTGCTCATCGGCTTCAAGCCGGCAGGCGGCGTGTCGAGCGCGAAGTCGGTGCTGTCGTACCAGATCCTGATGAAGGAAGAACTCGGCCGCGCGTGGCTCGAACCGGAGCTGTTGCGCATCGGCGCATCGAGCCTGCTCGCCGACATCGAGCGGCAACTCGAACATCACGTGAGCGGCCGTTATTCCGCTTTCAACCGTCACCCCGTAGCCTGAAGCAGACCCAACCCATGAGCGTAGCGGAGTATTTTTCTTCGATGGAATACGGCCCCTCGTCCGAGGGCGACCAGCCCGCGCGCGCCTGGCTCGCGCAACATGACGCGCGCTTCGGGCATTTCATCAACGGCGCGTGGCACGCGCCGGCAAGCGGCGCGCATTTTGTGTCGCACGCGCCGGCGAGTGGCGAGCGCCTTGCCGAAGTCGCCCAGGGCGATGCGGCCGATGTCGACGCCGCGGTAGCCGCCGCGCGCGCCGCGCAACCCGGCTGGCTCGCGGCGGGCGGCGCGGCACGCGCGCGGCATCTGTATGCGCTCTCGCGGATGGTGCAGCGGCACAGCCGGCTCTTCGCGGTGCTCGAAGCGCTCGACAACGGCAAGCCGATTCGCGAGACGCGCGACATCGACGTGCCGCTCGTCGCGCGTCATTTTCTGCATCACGCCGGCTGGGCGCAGTTGCAGGACAGCGAGTTCGCCGATCATGCGCCGCTCGGCGTGATCGGCCAGATCGTGCCGTGGAATTTCCCGCTGCTGATGCTCGCGTGGAAAATCGCGCCGGCTATCGCAACGGGCAATTGCGTCGTGCTGAAGCCGGCCGAATACACGCCGCTCACCGCGCTCCTGTTCGCGGAGCTCGCGCATCGCGCCGGCCTGCCCGCGGGCGTGCTCAATGTCGTGACCGGCGACGGCGCGACGGGCGCGGCGCTCGTCGAGCATCCGCAAGTGGACAAGCTCGCGTTCACCGGCTCGACGGAAGTGGGCAAGCTGATCCGCTCGGTCACGGCGGGCTCGGGCAAATCGCTGACGCTTGAGTTGGGCGGCAAGTCGCCCTTCATCGTATTCGACGACGCGGACCTCGACGCCGCGGTCGAAGGCGTGGTCGACGCGATCTGGTTCAACCAGGGCCAGGTGTGTTGCGCGGGTTCGCGCCTGCTGGTGCAGGAGGGCGTCGAAGCGCGCTTCATTGCGAAGCTCAAGCGTCGCATGGAGTCGCTGCGCGTCGGAACGTCGCTCGACAAGAATGCCGACGTCGGCGCGATCGTCGATCCGGTGCAGCTCGAGCGGATTCGCTCGCTCGTCGAAAGCGGGCGGCGCGAGGGCTGCGCGATCTGGCAGGCGAGCAATACGACGCTGCCTGCCAACGGCTGCTTTTATCCGCCGACGCTCGTCACGAACGTTGCGCCCGCATCGACTCTGGCTCAGGAGGAAATCTTCGGCCCGGTGCTCGTGTCGATGAGCTTTCGCACGCCGGAAGAAGCGGTCGCGCTCGCCAACAATTCGCGCTATGGACTCGCTGCGAGCGTGTGGAGCGAGACCATCGGCCGCGCGCTCGACGTCGCGCCGCGGCTCGCGGCGGGCGTGGTGTGGATCAACGCGACGAACCTGTTCGACGCAGCGGTCGGCTTCGGCGGCTATCGCGAGTCGGGCTTTGGCCGCGAGGGCGGACGTGAGGGCATTTACGAATATCTGAAACCGCGCGCGTGGCTCAATCTTCCGAAGCGCCGGCCGCCGAGCGCGACGCAAGAGGACAGCGACGGCGTAAAGACGGCTGCCGAGCAGGACACGGCGAACATCGCGAACATCGTATCGATCGACCGCACGGCGAAGCTCTTTATCGGCGGCAAGCAGGTGCGCCCGGACAGCGGCTATTCGCTGACGATTCACGCGCCGGACGGAACGCCGGTCGGCGAGGTGAGCGAAGGCAATCGTAAGGACATACGCAACGCGGTCGAAGCGGCGCGCGCCGGGCACAAGTGGTCGCAGGCGAGCACGCATAACCGCGCGCAGGTGCTGTTCTATCTCGCCGAGAATCTCGCGGTGCGCGCCGATGAATTCGCGCATCGGCTCGTCTTGCGGCATGGCGTGACGGCTGACGCGGCGCGTGCGGAAGTAGAGGCGTCGGTCACGCGCCTCTTCACGTACGCGGCGTGGGCCGACAAGTTCGACGGCGCGGTGCACACGCCGCCGTTGCGCGGTGTCGCGCTTGCGATGCACGAGCCGCTCGGCGTGATCGGCATTGCGTGTCCGGACGAGGCGCCGTTGCTGGCTTTCGTTTCGCTGATCGCGCCGGCGCTCGCGATGGGTAATCGCGTGGTCGTGCTGCCGGGCGAGGCCGGTTCGCTCGCCGCGACGGATTTCTATCAGGTCGTCGAGACGTCCGACGTGCCCGGCGGCGTGGTGAACATCGTCACAGGCAAACGCGCGGCGCTGCTGCCGGCGCTCGCGAGCCACGACGACGTCGACGCGGTCTGGTGCTTCGGCAACGCGGCGGATTCGGCGCTGATCGAGCGCGCATCGGTCGGCAATCTGAAGCGCACCTTCACCGACTACGGCCACCAGTTCAACTGGTTCGACCGTGCGAGCGAGGGCAGGCCGTTTCTGCGCCAGGCCGTGCAGGTGAAGAACATCTGGATACCGTACGGAGATTGACCGCACAGCAGCACACGCACCGCAGCGCAGAGCATGCGCGTCGATCACAAAATGAAGGAGACAACGTGCCGAACATTCTGGACTTCCTGCTGTTGACGAACGCTGCGCCATCGCACGCGGCGCGCCGCATGACGAAGCACGCGGCGCACGAAGGGCTGCCGTCATGAGCGCGCAGCAAGCGAGCGGACGCGTCGTCATTCTCGGCATCTACGTGACCGATCTGACGTTTCGCGCGGCGCGCATGCCTTCGATCGGCGAGACGATTGCGGGCTCCGCGTTCGCGATGGGCCCTGGCGGCAAGGGCTCGAATCAGGCCGTGGCGGCGGCGCGCGCAGGCGCTCAGGTCGTGTTCTGCACGCGCATCGGCGACGATGCGTTCGGCTCCATCGCACAGGCCACCTGGGCGCGCGAGGGCATTACGGCGCGCGCGTCGGTGGTGCCCGGCGTGGCGACGGGCGCGGCGCACATCTTCGTCGACGACACCACGGGCATGAACGCGATCATCGTCGCGGCCGGCGCGGCGGGCACGCTCGGCGCAGCCGATGTCGATGCGATAGAAGCCGAGATTGCCGGCGCGCGCGTGTTCGTCACGCAGCTCGAGCAGCCGCTCGCGGCCGCGCGGCGCGGACTCGAAGTGGCGCGCAAGCATGGCGTCATCACAGTGTTCAATCCCGCACCGGCCATGCCGCTCGACGACGACATCTTCCCGCTGTGCGACTACATCACGCCGAACGAAAGCGAGGCGGCCGCGCTCACCGGCGTGCCGATCGCGAATGTCGACGATGCGCGGCGCGCGGCCGATGTGCTGCTCGCAAAAGGCGTGGGCGCCGCGATCGTGACGCTCGGCGAAGGCGGCGCGTTGCTGCACGACGCCACGCAATCGGTGTGGCTGCCCGCGTTCCGCTGCGGTACGGTAGTGGAAACGGCGGGCGCGGGCGACGGCTTCACGGGCGGCTTCGCGGCTGCGCTTGCGCGCGGCGAAGACCCGATTGCGGCGATGCGCTTCGGCTGCGCGCTCGCGGGCATCTCGGTCACGCGCGCGGGCACCGCGCCCTCGATGCCCACGCTTGCCGAAGTGAACCAGGTGTTGAGCGAGTACAGCGAGTCGGGCCAGACCGCGCAGGTGTCGTAACTCATCCGTGCAGTAACGTGCAGTGCAGTGTCAGGAGATCATGAGCGCCATGAAGTCTTCGTTTGCTGCGGGAAAACTGTTTGCCGACCGGCAACTCAACTTCCTTCTGATCGTCAACGTGCTCGTCGTGCTGGTCGCGACGTGGCTCTCGCGCGGCCAGTTCGTCGACATCGACAATCTTCAGTCGATGGGCGGCCAGTTGCCCGAACTCGGTCTGCTCGCGCTCGGCATCATGCTGTCGATGGTGTCGGGCAACGGCGGCATCGACCTGTCCGGTGTCGGCCTCGCGAACCTGTCGGGCATGGTCGCGGCGATCGTGGTGCCGCGCTTCGTCAATGGCGACGATTCGCCGATGCTTTACACGTCGCTCTTTTGCGCGATCGTGCTCATCATGGGCCTGCTCGGCGGGCTGCTCAACGGCGTCGTGATCGCGCGGCTCAGACTCACGCCGATTCTCTGCACGCTCGGCACGCAGTTGCTGTTCACCGGCTTCGCGGTCGTGATCAGCAACGGCGCATCGGTGCATGTCGACTATGTCGAGCCGCTGTCGGACATCGGCAACGGCACCGTGTTGCAGGTGCCGATTGCGTTCTGCATCTTCATCGCCGCGGTGATCGTGCTGGGATGGCTGCTCAGGCGCAGTCCCTTCGGCCTGCGTCTCTATCTGATGGGCACGAATCCGAAGGCCGCGTTTTACGCGGGCATTCCGCGCGCGCGCATGCTCATCACGACCTATGCGATGTGCGGCGTGCTCGCGTCGCTTGCCGGCCTGATCAGCGCGACGCATACGTCCAGCGCGAAATGGGATTACGGCAACTCGTATCTGCTGATCGCAATCCTCATTGCGGTGATGGGCGGCGTGAATCCCGCAGGCGGTTATGGGCGCATCGTCTGCGTGTTTTTTGCGGCGACAGTGCTGCAGTTTCTGTCGAGCCTCTTTAATCTGCTCGGCGTCTCGCAGTTTTTCGGCGACTGCGCGTGGGGCTTTTTGCTGCTGCTCTCGCTGGCCTTTGCGGGCGGCGAACGCGTGCGCGCAATCTTCGGCTTCGGCGGCGGTGGCGCGCATCCGGCAACGGAACCGGCAGCGGCTCGCGCCGACGGCGGCACGCCGCCAAAGCGCTAACGCATAGCGAAGTATCGGTAAAAGCAAACGCAACGCAACGCAACGGATGAAGGCGAACAAGGTGCCCTCCCTGTTCGCGACGGCTGACACGGCCAGCACGGGCGACATCGAACGATAAAGGAGACATTGCATGAAACTGACTCGACTGGGTGCCGCGCTCGCAGCAGGCGCAGTGGCGGTGGGCGCGATCGCCGCAGCGCAGGCCGCCACCAACGAAACCATTGTCACGGTCGTCAAGGTGACGGGCATCAACTGGTTCAACCGGATGGACGACGGCGTCAAGGAATTCGCGAAGGAAAACACCGGCATCACCGCGTACCAGACGGGCCCGGGCCGCGCGGACGCGGCGCAGCAACTGAAGATCATCGAAGATCTGATCGCGAAGAAAGTCACCGCAATTGCAGTCGTGCCCTACGATCCGCCGACACTCGAACCGGCGCTCAAGAAGGCGATGGATCGCGGCATCAAGGTCGTCACGCATGAAGCGGACAACGCAAAGAACACGATGGTCGACATCGAGGCGTTCGACAACACGGCCTACGGTGCGGGTCTGAACGAACGGCTCGCGTCGTGCATGCATAACGAAGGCAAGTGGGCGGTGCTGGTCGGCTCGCTCGGCAGCCGTTCGCAGGTGCAATGGGCCGACGGCGGCATTGGGAACGCCAAGGCCAAATACGCGAAAATGAATCTCGTCGAGCCGAAGCTCGAAACCAATAACGACGGCGAGCGCGCGTACGAAGTCGCCAAAGAAGTGCTGCGCAAGCATCCGGATCTGAAGGGCTTCCAGGGCTCGTCGTCGCTGGATGTGATCGGCATCGGCCGCGCCGTCGAGGAAGCCGGCATGCAGGGCAAGATCTGCGTGTACGGCACGGGTCTGCCGACCGAGGCGGGCAAGTTCCTCGAGAGCGGCGCGATCAACGGCATCGCGTTCTGGGACCCGAAACTCGCGGGCATCGCGATGAACAAGGTCGCGAAGATGCTGGTGGACGGCAAGACCGTGGAGAACGGCGCGGACCTCGGCATTCCGGGCTACACGAAAGTGACGGTCGCGAAAGGGCCGGGCAAGGGCATCATCGTGCGCGGCCAGGGCTGGGTGAACGTCGACAAGTCGAACTACAAGCAGTATCCGTTCTGATTCCGTTGTTCACTTCGGGGCGCGTCCGGTGGGCGCGCCCCGGCACCGCGACCGCTCATCATGAATCGACAAGACGTCTCTTCCGCCCAGTCTTCGCAACCCTTTCTGCAAGTGGTCGGCGTGCATAAACGCTTTACCGGCGTACATGCGTTGCGCGGCGTGAGCCTCGCGTTCGAACGCGGGCAGATCTATCACCTGCTCGGCGAAAACGGCTGCGGCAAGAGCACGCTGATCAAGATCATTTCCGGCGCGCAGCCGCCGGACGAAGGCCAACTCGTGATCGAGGGCGTGCCGCATGCGCGGCTCTCCGCGCTCGAGGCGCTCGCGGCCGGCATCGAAACCGTGTATCAGGATTTGTCGCTGCTGCCCAACATGAGCGTCGCCGAAAACGTTGCGCTCACATCGGAACTCGCGACGCATGCCGGACGGCTCGCGCGCACTTTCGATCGCCGCGTGCTCGCCGCCACGGCCGCGCGCGCGCTCGAAGCGGTGGGCCTGCCCGGCAACGCGGATTTCCAGGCGACGCTCGTCGAGCAACTGCCGCTCGCCACGCGGCAGCTTGTCGCGATTGCGCGAGCGATTGCGAGCGAAGCGAAGTTCGTCATCATGGACGAGCCCACCACGTCGCTCACGCAAAAGGAAGTCGACAATCTGATCGCGGTGCTCGCGAATCTGCGCGCGCAAGGCGTGACGGTGCTGTTCGTGAGCCACAAGCTCGACGAGTGCTATGCGATCGGCGGCGAAGTGATCGTGCTGCGCGACGGACAAAAGATGGCGCAAGGACCGATCGCGCAGTTCACCAAGGCGCAGATCAGCGAACTGATGACGGGCCGCCATCTGTCGAACGAGCGGTATCGCGAAAGCGCGCACGCGGACGACGTCGTGCTCGACGTGCGCGGCTTCACGCGCGCCGGTCAGTTCAGCGACGTCACGTTCAGGCTGCACGGCGGCGAGATTCTCGGCGTCACCGGACTGCTCGATTCGGGGCGCAACGAACTCGCGCGCGCGTTGGCGGGCGTCGCGCCGGCGCAAGCGGGCGAGGCGCGGCTCGACGGCAAGCCGATTGCGCTGCGCACGCCGTCGGATGCAAAACGCCACCGCATTGGCTATGTGCCGGAAGACCGGCTGAACGAAGGGCTCTTTCTCGACAAGCCGATTCGCGACAACGTGATCACCGCGATGATTTCGAGCCTGCGCGACCGCTTCGGCCAGATCGACCGCGCGCGTGCGCAGGCGCTTGCCGAGCAGACGGTGAAGGATTTGCAGATCGCGACGCCCGGCGTCGACAAGCCCGTGCAATCTCTTTCCGGCGGCAACCAGCAGCGCGTGCTGATCGGCCGCTGGCTCGCCATCGACCCGCGCGTGCTGATCCTGCACGGCCCCACGGTGGGCGTCGACGTGGGCTCGAAGGACATCATCTACCGGATCATGCAGCGGCTTTCGCAGCGCGGCATCGGCATCATTCTGATCAGCGACGACCTGCCCGAGCTTCTGCAAAACTGCGACCGCATTCTGATGATGAAGAAGGGACGCGTGGCCGCCGAATATCAGGCCGACGCATTGAGCGAGGCCGATCTGTATCACGCGCTGCTTTCCGAAGCGGCCTAGAGGACGTCAACCGCCATGAACTCGCGCATCCAGCCGCGCATCGACTTGCCCACCGACTCGTCCACCGAATCGCCCATGAAGCAGACCATGACCACTCCGAATGTCGTCGAAGTCGCGCCGAGCGTCGAACCGGGAGGCTTGCGCATGCGGCTCGCGCGCAACCCCGAGTGGTTCACGGTCGCGCTGATCGTGGTCACGTGTCTGATCGTCGGCGCCATCAACCCGCGCTTCTTTCAGTTGGCGACGCTGTTCGATCTGCTGCATTCGGCAACGACCATGTCGCTGTTCGCGCTCGGCACGCTCGTCGTGCTCGCGTCGGGCGGCATCGACGTGTCGTTCACCGCGATTGCCGCGCTGACCATGTACGGCATCACCAAGGCCGTATTCGCGTTCTGGCCGGACGCGCCGTTCGCGCTGATTCTCGTCGCGGGTGCAGTGGGCGGCGTCATGCTCGGCGTCGTCAACGGCTTGCTCGTGCATCGGCTGAAAGCGCCTTCGCTGATCGTCACGATCGGCACGCAATACCTGTATCGCGGCTTGCTGCTGACGTTTATCGGCACGACGTTCTTCATGAACATTCCGCACAGCATGGATCGCTTCGGCCGCATTCCGCTGTTTTTCTATCACACCGCGGACGGCTTGCGCGCGGTGCTGCCGGTCTCGGTGCTGGCGCTCGTCGCCGCCGCGTTCGTCACCTGGTGGCTGCTCAACCGCACGATGATGGGCCGCGGCGTCTACGCGATGGGCGGCTCGCTTGCGATTGCCGAGCGGCTCGGCTACAACCTGCGCGCGATCCATCTGTTCGTGTTCGGCTATACGGGCATGCTTGCCGGCATCGCGGGCATTCTGCATGTGTCGAACAACCGCCTCGCGAATCCGTTCGATCTGGTCGGCTCGGAACTCGACGTGATCGCCGCGGTGATTCTCGGCGGCGCGCGCATTACGGGCGGCACGGGCACGGTGGTGGGAACGCTGCTCGGCGTGGTGCTGGTTACGCTGATCAAGAGCGTGCTGATTCTGGTCGGCGTGCCGACTACGTGGCAGAAGGTGATTATCGGCGCGTTTATTCTGCTCGCCGGCACGCTGTTCGCGCTGCAACGCAAGCGCTGAAAACGCGCCGCGCGGGGTTGCGTTCGTGCGAGCGGAAGGCGCGTCGCGATGCGCGCCTGCCGCTTCACGCTAAACGTATTACGTGCGCTTGCGCGGCGCCTGGCCTTCTTCGGTGATGATCGAATCGAAGTCTTCGATCTGTGAAAAGCGCACGGCTTTCACGACGCCGAACTTGCTTCTGTCCACGACCAGATGCCGCTCGACGGCGCTCGCCATCGCGGCCTGCTTCACTGCGACTTCGTGGAAATTCCAGCAGGTCACGCCGCGCGCGGTGTCCACGCCGCCCGCCGAGATAAACGCCTTGTTGATGCCCATGCGGCGCAGCATCTCGAGACTTTCCTCGCCCGCGAACGAATCCGACGAAGGCACATAGACGCCGCCGAGCAGAATCATGCGCACGTTCGGCTTGCGCCGCAAAATCTCCGCGACGTTCAGCGAATAGCAGACCACGGTCACATGGCGCTCCGGCGGAACGAGGCGCGCGAGTGCAGCGAGCGTCGTGCCGCAATCGATGAAAAGCGTTTCGTTGTCGCCGATCAACCCCGCCGCGATCGACGACGCGTCGGCCTTGGCCTGCGCGAAGTGATCCTTTTCCTGCTCCAGCGAATAGCCGGCGTTATTCGGCACATCGGTCGCGCTGACGATATAGCCGCCGAGATACGTGAAGCGATCCGAATTCGCGGCAATGTCGCGGCGCACCGTCATTTCCGATACGCCGAGCAGCGTCGCGGCATCGCGCAGGCGCATCACGCTTTGCCGTGTCAGCGCGTCGGCCAGAGCGCGAAGGCGATCGGGTTTGAGCATGGAGGTCCTGGCGCGTGGAGAGAATGTGAATGTCGTTAGATTTGATTCATGCTTGCTGAAACGATTATAACGACAGGCTCATCGTGAGGCGAGCGGAAAGCCAACGCAGTCGCGCAAAAGCGCTTGCTTCGAGACTTCACATGCAGCGTGCGCGCATCGCGCATGGGAACGCGCTTTGCTCACCTCACCGGCGCAGCGGCCCGCATCGCGTGCGCTGTTTTCGACTGACGACAAACGTTTGGAGATTGCCATGGACGGCCTGCCGGGCGAACCCACCGTAGAGGACCGAATCCGCAAGCGCGCGTATGAGCTATGGCAGAGCGACGGCTCGCCGGAAGGAAGCGCCGACGATTACTGGACACGCGCTCAGGCGCAGATCGAAGCCGAAGGCGATACGGGCAACGCCGAGCCGCCGGTTGCCGTCGACCAGTCGAGCAAGGGGCGACGCGCGGACGAAGCCGTCGGCGAAGACAGCGAACCGCGAGCCGATAACGGTTCGTGAGGGCACCTGGCAACACAACTGAGCGACACAACCACGACACGCGGGAGAACATCATGGATTTCGAATACGGAGGGTGCATCGTTCATCTGACGGCAGGCGTCGACGGCGGCGCGATCGTTGCACATGCGAGGATCGAGGTCACGCCAGGCAGCGTGAGTTCGGGCGACGATACGCACGACATGGAGTTTCACCGCGATTTCGTCGATGAACACGAGGCGCTCGAATTCGCACGTGAACGCGCGACGGCATGGATCGACGAGCACGTCGAACGGGCAAACGGAGCGGAGCCCGCGGCGTCCGCCGATGGCTATAGCGGCCCGATCAGCTAGCGGCGCATGCAGTCCGCTCAGGTTCAGAATGACCATTGCCGCGCGTACCGCTTAATTTCATCGCCGGCCTGTACATTTTTCCATCGGCGAAAAGCATTGCGGCTCGCGCGTGACGGCGCCGGGCATGCACGATGCGGCGGCTTCCGAACATAGGTTCGTCGAATGGAGCAGGGCATGCGTATCGCGCAGGTTTCGCCGTTGTATGAGAGGGTGCCGCCCGTGGCCTATGGCGGCGTCGAAAGAGTGGTGGCGTGGCTCGTGGACGGTCTCGTCGCGCGGGGCCACGACGTGACGCTCTTTGCAAGCGGCGACTCGCGCACGCGCGCGCGGCTCGTCTCGGGCAGCGACTGCGCGGTTCGTCTGATCGAAGATACCGCCGACCCGCAGGCCTTCCATTTCGCGATGCTCGAGGACGTGGTGCGACGCGCCGACGAATTCGACATCGTGCATTTTCATACCGATTACGCGAGCTTTCCATTCGCCCGGCGTTTGAACTGCGCGTCGCTGACGACCTTGCACTGGCGGCTCGACGTGCCTGGCTTGAGCACGCTTTACCGGCAGTTCGCCGACATGCCGGTGGTCTCGATCTCCGCCGCGCAACGCGCGCCGTTGCCGTGGCTCAACTGGCGCGCGACCGTGCATCACGGTTTGCCCGTCGACCTGCTGCGCTTTCATGAAGAGCCGGGCGACTACGTCGCGTTTCTCGGCCGCATCGCGCCCACCAAACGCCCCGACCGCGCGATCGAAATTGCGCGGCGCGCGGGCTGGCCGATCCGCATCGCCGCAAAAATCGACAACGGCGATCGTGCGTATTTTGAGCAGGAAATCGCGGAGCTGTTCGAGCTGCCGCATGTCGAGTATTGCGGCGAAGTCGGCGATTCCGACAAGAACGATTTCCTCGGACGCGCGCGTGCGTTGCTGTTTCCGATCGACTGGCCGGAGCCCTTCGGCCTCGTGATGATCGAAGCGCTCGCGTGCGGCACGCCGGTGATCGCCTTCGATCATGGCGCGGCGCATGAAATCGTCGAACACGGCGTAACCGGCTTTCTCGTTCACTCCGTCGACGAAGCGGTCGACGCGCTCGCGAAGATCGACACCATCAGCCGCGCCGCGTGCCGCGCGGCCTTCGAGCGCCGCTTCACCGTCGAGCGAATGGTCGACCGGTACGTCCGCATTTACGAAGCGATGCTGCGCGACGCGTGCGACGCGCAACCGCTCGAGGCCGGCTGAAACAAGGCTGAACAACACGCGATCACGGAGCGCTTTCCATGCGATTTTTTGCCATTGCGACCGACTACGACAACACCCTTGCATCCGACGGACGCGTTGCCGACGCGACGTGGGCCGCGCTCGAACGCCTGCGCGCGTCGGGCCGCCAGGCGATCCTCGTGAGCGGCCGCGAGATGGACGATCTGCTCGCGATCTGTCCGCGGCTCGATCTGTTTTCGCGAGTCGTCGCGGAAAACGGCGGCGTGCTGTACACGCCGTCGACGGGCGCGCGGCGCCTGCTCGCTCCACCGCCGCCGCCGGCTTTCGTCGACGAATTGCGAAGCCGCGGCCTGCGCCATTTCAGCGTCAGCGAAACGCTCGTCGCGATGATGAAGCCCGCGGAACAGATCGCGCTCGCGGCGATTCGCGATCTGGGCCTCGGCTTGCAGATCATCTTCAACGGCGACGCGGTGATGATCGTGTCGCCGGGCATATCGAAAGCAACCGGCTTGCATGAGGCGCTCGACGAACTCGCGTTGTCGGCCTTCAACGTCGCGGGCGTCGGCGACGCGGAAAACGATCACGCGCTGCTCGACGCATGCGGTTTCTCGGTGGCGGTGGCGAATGCGCTGCCGGCGTTGAAGCAGCACGCCGACATGGTCACGAGCCAGGCGGCGGGCGCGGGCGTCGCGGAACTGGTCGACGCGATCGTAAAGGACGACCTGCGCGAACGCGCGTGCGCCGCGCCGAAGAGCCGCGTGCTGATCGGACATGCACGCGATGCAAAAGACGCGGGAGACACGCAAGGCAGGCAAGACACGCGCGAACCCGCGGACCGTTACTGCCCGGCGCACGGCACGGTCGCGCTGCTCGCCGGCGAATCGGGATGCGGCAAGTCGACCGCGTGCGCGGGTCTGCTCGAACGCCTCGCGGGCATGCATCAGCAGTTGTGCATCATCGATCCGGAAGGCGACTATCAGAACGACGAGGATACGATCGTGATCGGCGACGCGCACACCGCGCCGGTCATCGATGAAGTCGTGCAGTTGCTGTTGCGGCCTCCGCGTCCGGCGGTGGCGGTCAATCTGCTGCGTGTGCCGTTGCCCGAGCGGCCCGCGTTCTGCGCGTCGCTGCTGCTCGAAGTGCAGCAGTTGCGTCTGCGAACCGGGCGGCCGCACTGGCTCGTATTCGACGAGGCGCATCATCTGTTTCCGGCTGGCTGGGCCGGCGCGAACCAGGCGATTCCGCAGGCGCTCGAGACCGCGCTCGCGATCACCGTTTCTCCGCAGCAACTGGACGGCGCGTTCCTGCGTCAGGTGAACCTGATACTCGCAATGGGCCCGAGCGCCGGCAAGGCGGTGCAGGAACTCGCGAACGCCACCGGCCGCCCCGTGCCGCAGCTTCAGGAAACGCAGATCGAAACAGGGCAGGCGTTGTTATGGCGGCTCGATGAGCCCGAGCCCGAAGGCGTGATCCGGCTCGAGCCGGGCAGCAAGCATCGCCTAAGGCATCGGCGCAAATACGCGGAAGGGCTGCTGATTCCCGAGCGCAGTTTCTATTTCCGCGGGCCGCAGAACGCATTGAACCTGCGCGCGCATAACCTCGTGCTGTTCGTCGAAATCGCCGAGGGCGTCGATGCGGGCACCTGGCAGTATCACCGCGAGCGCGGCGACTATTCGCGCTGGTTCGAAAAGGAAATCGGCGATCCGGATCTCGCGGCGCAAGCGCGGCAGATCGAGCAGGACGCTTCGCTCGATGCAGCCGCGAGCCTCGCGCGCATCAAGGCCGCCGTGCAGGAGCGTTATACGCAGCCGGAGAATCCGTCGATGCCCGCGGTGCTGACGGCGAAGAATGCGGATGTGGCGGCGGCAGATGGCGAAGACGCGGATGGAAAAAAAGAATAGTTCGGATGGCGTAATAAATCCGCGCTCGGGGCTTGCGCGACGCTAATCTAATCGACGCGCGCGAGGCTCGCGTTCGGTTTGCGCGCGGCTTTGCGACGAGCATCGAGCGGCGCGGGACTTGTCAGCATCGGCGACGCAGTGCTCACCGTGCGTTCCGCTCCACGCATCGTGCTGAGCGTGTCGAACAGCGCACGCACATCGGCGGCATTCGACGGCGCATCGAAACACAGCGCGAGGCGCTCGAGCATGTGCAGCGCTTGCGAATCGCGCTGCGCGTCGTGAGATTCTTCACGCCACAGCGCGGCCAGCGACAGCGACGCGCGCAGCTCCCACATTGTCGCGCCTTGCCTGCGGGCCATTTGTATGGCCGTGGTGAAATGCGCTTCGGCGTCGGCGGATCGGCGTCGTGCGCGCGCGGCGATACCGAGCACGCGCCACAGTTCAGGGACGAACATCATCTCGCCGTTGTTCTCGCAGAACTGCAACGTGTCGTTGAGCCGGCGCACCGCTTCGTCGATTCGTCCTGCTGCAACGAGCGCTTCCGCATAGGCCGCGATGAACAGCGTGATGAGCCGGCGAAAGCCCCGCGCGATCAGCGCGTCGAGCGAACTCTCCAGCAATGCGACGCCTCGTTGCAGTTGACCGTCGAGAATGTCGCGATGCGCGGACAAACAGTTGCAGTAGTCGCGCCACACGTCGAGCCCATGCAGCGCCACTTGCGAGCGCATGATGTCCAGATACACGGCGGCGCGGCCGAGGTCGCCGCACATCAGCGACAGCGGCGCGGCCGAAGCGCCGAGCGTATGCGTGAGCGACGGCTCCATGATGTCGGGCCGCACGAGGCCGACGAGCGTGTCGACGAGCCGCATCGCCTCGCCGCAATGTCCCTCGAGCCATGCAATGCGCGCGAGCGTGCCATTGCAGTAGACGAGCGGATCGACGGCAATCGTGTTGTCGCGCTGTCCGCTGTATTCGAGCTCGGCGAAGCGGTTTCTCGTGCGAAGCAGTTCGGCCTTGGCCTCCGCATGGCGGCCGAGGCAATGCTGCGAAATGGCGGCGATCTGATCGGCTAACGTTTCCTGCCAGGCGTTCTCGCGTTGCTGCGCGAGCTGCCGCAAGCGCACTGCGAATTCCGCCGATGCGTGGATGTTGCCGCTTGAAATCATCGTGGTCCACAGGCCCCACAGGGCGCGCGCGTGGTACGCGTCGTCGGCGCGTTCCGTTGCGAGCGCATAGACCTTGCGCCACAATTGCTCGGCTTTCGAGACCGAGCCGCGCACATGCGGCAACGCCGAAGCCAACGCCGCGCGCACACGCATTTCGTCGCGCGCATCGATGCTCGCGGCGGGCAGCGCGTCGAGCGCGTCGAGCGTGTCGACGGCGCGCGTCGCGCGTTCGCAGCATTCCGCGATCATGCCGCCGTCGAGCAGCGCAGCCGACAGCGTCGATGCCAACTCGACGCCGAGTTGCAGGTCGCCGTCGGGCGAGAACGCCCAGTCGTACGCATGGCGCGCGTCGTCGAGCGTGTGTTTGAGTGCGGCGGCGAGTGCGGCGGCGCTGTCAGCGTTGCCGCGCACGGTTTGCGCGGTGTGCGTGATGAAGCACTGCGACAGATAGCGCGCGTGGCGCACCGCGAGTTCCTGGCGCTCGCCTTCGGCTTGCAGCTTGTCGAGCGCGTATGCGCGGGTCGATTCCGACAACCGGTAGCGCGCGACCGGCCCGTCGAACTCCACATTCACGAGCGACTTCGCGAGCAGTTCGCTGATCGCGATGATCGCATCGGCGACCGTCAGCGACGCATCGCATGCGACCGCGCACATCGCTTCGAAGCTGAATACGCCGCCGAACACCGCGCTTCGCCGGAACAGCGCCTGCGACTTCGCGTCGAGCAGCGCGAAGCTCCAGTCGAAGGTCGCGCGCAAGGTCTGGTGACGCGGCAACGCAGTGCGATAGCCGCCCGCGAGTATCGCGAGGCGATCGTCGAGCCGTTGATACACGCCGACCACGCCGAGCGTCACGACGCGCGCGGCCGCCAGTTCGAGCGCGAGCGGAATGCCGTCGAGCCGCCGGCAGATTTCGCCGACGAGCCGCAGTTCGGCGCTGTCCGTGGCCACCTCGCGCTGCATCGAGTTGGCGCGCAGCAGAAACAGATTGACGGCGGAGCGCCGCAGGATGTCTGCATCGGCGCTGCCGGGCTGCGGCACGTCGAGCGGCTCGACGCGAAACACCGCTTCCGCCATGATCCGCAGCGGCTCGCGGCTCGTTACGAGCATGCGCAGATCCGCGTTCATGGCGGCCAATACCTCGACGGCCTCGGCGACGTGCTCGATCACGTGTTCGGCATTGTCGAGCACGAGCAGACGGCGGCCGGCGAGCGCAGAAGCGATTTGCGCGAGGCCCGGCGTTGCGTGTTCGACCGGCAGTCCGCAAGCTTGCGCGATGGCGGCGAGCACTTCGTCGCGCGTGCCGAGCGTCGCGAGTTCGACGAACCAGACCGGTTCCGTGAAGGGCTCAGTGACATCTGCCGCGGCCTGGCGCGCGGCTTCGACGGCGAGACTCGTCTTGCCGATGCCGCCCGCGCCGACGAGCGTCAGCACGCGCGTATGGGCCAGCATCGAGCGGATCTGCATGACGTCCGCTTCGCGCCCGACCAGTTGCATGCGCAACGGCGGAAGCGGCCGTCCGGCCGGCGCGCATTGTGCCTCTGGCGAAGGCGCCGCCACGCTCGCCACGCGGTGCCGCTGCACGAGCTGATAGCCGCGGCCAGGCACGGTCAGGATCAGGTCGCGGTCGGCGCCGAGAATCTTGCGCAACGCGGACAGATGAACCTGGATATTGTTTTCCTCGACGATGGTGTTCGGCCACACGGCGTCCATCAGCTCGTCCTTGGTGACGAGGCGACCGCCGGCCTTGACGACCATCGCGAGAATGTCGAAGGCGCGCGAGCCGAGCGGCACACGTTCGCTGTCACACCATAAGGTGCGCAGTTCCAGATCGATTTGAAAGCGGCCTAGTTCAATCATGTCGTTTTCAATTTCCGGACAACGGGCTGAGGGAAAAACGTGCAGGCGGTAGGGCAGAAATTACCGCGTCCGCGCCTCGGCGTCTTGTCGGTTAGTGCGATGCTTTGTAGGAAAGTCTCGCGATGGCGAGCGCAGACGGCTGTCATGCCGGCGGGGCGTTGCGTGCGGCGTGTGGCGCGCCTTAACGCCCAGCCTGTCGACGCCAATGTCCAGGGGGCGTGCCGACCAGTTGCGAGAATGTGCGCGTGAAATGGCTCTGATCCGAAAACCCACAAGCCATGGCGATGTCGGACAGCGAACGGTCCGATCGTTTCAGAAGTTCGCGCGCCTGGTCGACGCGCCGCTCGAGCAGCCATTGATGCGGCGTGCGCTGCGTGGTCTCGCGAAACGCGCGAATAAAATAACTGCGCGACAGATTGCACGCGCCCGCGATCTCTTCAATGGAGACATTGCCCTGCGATCTGGCGAGCAGCATCTCCTTCGCGCGCGCTTCCTGCAAGGGTGAAAGACGGCGGCTCGCCTGACCCGTTCCACGCGCGGGCTCGCCATATCGATCCAGCAGATGCGTGCCGATGGTCACGCCAAGTTGTTCGACGAAAAGCGGGCTTGCGTTGTTCTCTGCGTCGAGTGTGAGCGCGAGCACCTGAGCGAGATGGCCGAGCACCGGGTCCTTGTGTCCCGCGACGGTCGCGATGCGTGCGAGGCCGCGGCCGCGTTCATGGCAGGTGTCGCTGACGAACGCGCGCGACAGTTCGATCAGCACGAAGTCGAAGCCGCCCAGCAGTTCGGCGCGATAGTCGTCGGCGAGATCGCGCACGTACACCGAGTCGCGCTCGAACTCATGCGTGGTCCACCGATGCTGCGAGTGGATGCGCCGCCGATGTCCCGTTCTCAGCGATACGCCGATCAGAAAGCCGCGGCCCGAGCCGTCCATGACGACCGGGTTCGTGTCGCTGCCGAGCGTGCATTTGCGATAGAACCTGAACTCGCCGGTATCGAGTTCGCGGTCATGCTGCAAGCGGCTCGACAGACAGCCGAGCGAATCCTCGCGAGCCGCGGTGGCAGACCCTGTGGCAGAAGCGGTGGAAGAAGCGGTGGAAGAAACGGTGGAAGAAACGGTGGAAGAAGCCCCAGTGGAAGAAGCGGCGGATGCAAGCCTATCGTTGAGCATGGTCGTTACCCCTGTTCGTCGCAGCGCCCGACTGCATGCCGTTAATTTACTCGGAAATAATTAAATGTAAGTGAATTGTCATTATGCCGGGTTTTCCGGCGAATTGGGGATGGCGGCTCATTCGCCATATGCACAAACAATAGGCAAAAAGCGCGATAAGAAGCGCGATAAGAAGGGCGAGAGCCGCGCCGGGACTGGCTTTGCGCGCAGGAGCGGGATGGCGGACGCCCGGCGGCAATTGATTTTGTGATTTCTTTAGACGTATTGCCGCAATCGAGCGCGTGTCAAAATTCAGCGCCGACAACAGTCATGTATTTGAAGTGCATCTATTAATCGGCAACGCGCGCTTTGCAGCCACGAAGAAGGCGCGGGTTGCCGATTAAGGGGTGCGCTTCAAATACATGACTGTTGTCGGCGCTGAATTTTTGACACGCGCTCGATTGCGGCAATACGTCT
>NZ_ABLD01000038.1 GCF_000172415.1 Paraburkholderia graminis C4D1M | reverse complement strand
GATCCGCCAGCACCGCGACGGCCGCGACCAGAATCATCGTCATGCACGCGCCCGGCCGATGACTTCGACATTGATCGGATTAGGCGGCCGACCCGCGCGCGGACCTTCGCCAAGACCGGCGATCAGGTTGTCCGCGGCGAGATTGGCCATCGCGCGGCGCGTCGCTTCTGTCGCGCTCGCGATGTGCGGCGTCAACACGATGTTCGGCAC
This sequence comes from Paraburkholderia graminis C4D1M, assembly GCF_000172415.1. Lineage (GTDB taxonomy): Bacteria > Pseudomonadota > Gammaproteobacteria > Burkholderiales > Burkholderiaceae > Paraburkholderia > Paraburkholderia graminis. The sequence goes on along the minus strand of NZ_ABLD01000038.1, from coordinate 40,975 downwards.
TGTGAGCAGGTCCGGGTTCAGATTCGGCTCGCCTTCGAACACATCGAGACCGGCCGCGGCGATCTGCTTTGCACGCAGCGCCTGAACGAGCGCCGCATCGTCGACGATACCGCCGCGCGCGATATTCGTCAGCGTCGCGGTCGGCTTCATGAGCGCGAGTTCGGCCGCACCGATCGTGTGATGGTTTTCCTTCGTGTACGGCAAAACGAGCACGACATGATCGGCGCGCCGCAACAGGTCCTGCTTCGACACATATTCGGCATTCAGTTCCGCTTCGATTTCCGGCGCGACGCGCGAACGGTTGTGATAGATCACCTGCATGTTGAAGCCGCGCGCACGCCGCGCGAGCGCCTGACCGATCCGCCCCATGCCGATCACGCCCAGCGTTGAGCCGTGGATGTCGCCGCCGAGAAAGCCGTCGTATGACCACTTCTGCCACTTGCCCGCGCGCAGCCAGTGCTCCGATTCGGCGATGCGCCTGGCCGCGGCCATCATCAGCGCCCAGCCGAAGTCGGCGGTCGATTCGTTCAGCACGTCCGGCGTGTTCGTGCCGAGCACGTTCGCCGCGTTGAACGCGGCCATGTCGAAGTTGTTGTAGCCCACCGCCATATTCGACACCACGCGCAGACGCGGCGCGGCCGCGAGAACGTCGGCGCCGATCGGGTCGCCGGCAGTCAGCGCGCCGTCCTTGTCGGCAAGGCGGCGCTTCAGTTCTTCCGCCGGCAGCACGTCGCCCTGATTCCAGTCGACGTCGAAATACTGTTGAAGCCGTTCGATCACGTCAGGAAAAATCGGACGGGCGACGAGGATCTTCTGCATTGCAATTCTCCGTGTAGCGAATCGAGTGAGACAGCCTCGGCAGCAGGCCCGGTGTCAGAAAAAGAGCCAGCCGGTGACGAGAAAAAGCGGCAGCAACACCGCGCCTGACCAGCCGAGATAAGCGAAAAAACTCGGCATGCGCACACCGCGCGACTCCGCGATGGACTTCACCATGAAATTCGGCGCGTTGCCGATATAACTGTTCGCGCCCATGAAGACCGCGCCCGCCGAGATCGCGGCCAGCGTGGTCGCGCCGGTGGTCATCAGCGACTGTGCGTCGCCGCCCGCCAGGTTGAAAAACACGAGATAGGTGGGCGCGTTGTCGAGAAACGAAGATAGCAGGCCCGTCGCCCAGAAGTACATCGCGTCGTGCGGCTGGCCTGCGGAATCGTTGACCAGATGCACGATGCCGGCAAACGCGCCGGCTTCGCCCGCACGCAGCATCGTGATAACCGGCGCAATCGTCACGAAGATGCCGGCAAAGAGCTTGGCGACCTCTTCGATCGGCGCCCAGTTGAAGTCATTGCCCGCGCGAGCCGCACGGGGCGTCCACAGAATCGAAAGCACCGTGACGCCGATGAGCGCAACGTCGCGCACGACATTCTGCAAGGCCACATGCGTGCCGAACACGTCGAAGCTCACGCCCGGCTTCCATAGCCCGCTCATCAGGACGAGGCCGACCACCGCGCCAAGCAACACGAAATTGATCTTGCCGTCGATCCCGAGCCGAGGCGAATCCGGCGTCGGATCGAGGAAGAGCGAGCGCTCCTCTTCCCGTCGATGGAAATAATACGAATCGAGACAATAGAACGCGACGAGCAGCACCGCGCACACGAACAGCATCGGCAACGCGAGATGTGTGGTGGTCCAGAAGAAGTCGACGCCCTGCAGGAAGCCGAGGAACAGCGGCGGATCGCCGAGCGGCGACAAAGAGCCGCCGGCATTCGCCACCAGAAAGATGAAGAACACGACGACGTGAACGACGTGCCGCCGATTATCGTTCGCGCGCAGCAACGGTCGGATCAGCAGCATGGCCGCGCCGGTCGTGCCCATCACGCTCGCGAGCAAGGTGCCGAGCGCGAGGATCGTCACGTTCAGCCGCGGCGTGCCGTGCAGATTGCCGCGCACGCAAATACCGCCCGCGACCGTGTAGAGCGCGGTAAGCAGCACGATGAACGGAATGTACTCTTCGAGTAACGCATGGATGAGCGTGGCGAAGGCAACGTCTGCGCCGATTGCGAACGCGAACGGCGCCAGAAACGCCAGCGCCCACGTCGCCGCGATCTTGCCGAAATGGTGATGCCAGAAAGCCGGCGCGACGAGCGGAAAGACGGCAATGGAAAGCAGCACGCCGGCGAACGGCAATCCCCATAGCGCGGAAAGCGTTGCGCCATCCAATGTCGCGGCGCACGCAAGTTGAGGCCAGCTCATTAACGTCAATGCAGCAGCGAGCACCATGCTCGCCGGAGCGGCACGTCTAGTCATATGCAACAGATTCCCTGGTTCTTTTGAAATGGCAACTGACGGCGCAAGCCGGCGTACATCGGCGAACGAATAGACGCCGCCGCGGCACTCAGGCGCCGAGTACGACGATCACGTGCACCCGATAGGGCCCGTGCGCGCCCAGCACGATGGTCTGTTCGATATCGCCGGTGCGTGAAGGCCCCGAAACGAAGTTGACCGCACGCGGCAGTTCGCCCCGCTCGCTACGAATCAGCGCGAACGCTTCTTCATGTCCCGCCACGATGCGCGAAGCCGGCACGATGGCAATGTGCGTTTCGGGAAGCAGGCCGGCCGACGCATAAGTCTCGGGCCCTGACAGCAGCACGAGTGAGCCGGTTTCGGCAGTGGCGCAAAAGCAGCCGGTGAGACCGACCACGTCGCCGTCTTTCGGCTTGCGAAATTCGACGGTGAGGCCCGCGTCGCTCCAGCGCAGATCCTGCAGCGTCTGCCACGCGATCGCCTGCAACGGCAATGCATGTTCGACCAGATAGCGATGTGCGGCGATCGGCACGTCGCTCAGCGACTCGACCGTGTCGATCGTGGTGGACAATTTCTGCGCTTCTTCGATGAAGCGCGCGGTGAGATCCGCAGGCATGTCGGGGCGCGGACCCGGCGGATGGCGCGCGAGATAATCCGCCGCGGCCTCGCGTTCGGACGCGGACGGCTCCGGCTCACGGCCTTGCGCCGCGCGGATGCGCGCCAGGATATTGCGGCGGGCAATCGATGTGTCCATATGCGAAAGTCCTCGATAGTCCTCGTGTGCATGGCCATGCGAGATGCGGGGCGTGCATGCGAGGAATTATACCGGCCACCCTCCGCGCGAACACCCTGGCCGAACGGCATAGGAACACATCGGACACGCGACAAACGCGCTACAAACCCGCTACTTCGCGGGCTCTTCCTCGGGCTGCGCGATGCCGAAAACCTGCCGCAGATACGCGAGATACGCCTTGTCGTCGCACATGTTCTTGCCCGGCGAATCCGACAGTTTCGCCACCGGCTGCCCATTGCAGCGGACCATCTTGATGACGATCTGCAGCGGGTTATAGCCGAGGTCGTTGGTCAGATTCGTGCCCACGCCGAACGCGAGCTTGCAGCGTCCGCGGAAGCGCTCGTAGAGTTGCAGCACCTTGGGAATGTCGAGCGCGTCGGAGAACACGAGGATCTTCGTGCGCGGATCGCAACGGTTCGCTTCATAGTGCTGGAGCAGGCGCTCGCCCCAATCGAACGGATCGCCGGAGTCGTGACGCGCGCCGTCGAACAGCTTGCAGAAGTACATGTCGAAGTCGCGCAAAAACGCCTGCATGCCGTACACGTCGGAGAGCGCAATACCCAGGTCGCCACGATATTCCTTCGCCCACATTTCGAAGCCGAAGATCTGCGAATCGCGCAGCCGCGGACCCAGCGCCTGGCATGCCTGCAGGTACTCGTGCGCCATCGTGCCGAGCGGCGTGAGGCTGTGCTTCATCGCGTAAAAGACGTTGCTCGTGCCTGCGAACTGCTCGCCGAGACCGTCCTTCAACGTGAGGATCACTTCTTCGTGCCATTGCTTCGAGAAGCGGCGGCGCGTGCCGTAGTCGGCGATCTTGCAGTCGGCGAATTCCGGCCGCGCGCCCAGAAGTTTCATCTTCTCGACGAGGCGTCCGCGACCTTCGCTGTAGTCCGGTTCCTGCTGCGTGTTGCGGAAATAGACTTCGTTGACGATCGCGAGCATCGGAATCTCGAACAGGATCGTGTGCAGCCACGGACCCTTGATCTCGATGTCGATCTCGCCGTTGTTCTTCGGCGAAGGCTCGATCGAAATGTACTTCTCGTTCAGATGAAAGAGCGCGAGAAACTCGATGAAATCGCCCTTGATGAAACGCATGCGCCGCAGGTAGTCGAGCTCTTCGTCGGTAAAGCGCAGCTTGCAGAGCTTGCGCACTTCCGCGCGTATTTCGCCGATGTACGGCACGAGGTCGACGTTCGGCGTGCGGCAACGAAAGCGGTACTCGACGTTGGCCGCGGGAAAATGATGCAGGACCACCTGCATCATCGTGAACTTGTACAGATCGGTGTCGAGCAGCGAAGTAATAATCATGATGGTGCGAAGGGGACTGCGAAGTACGGGAGGCGTGACTCAACCCATGCATACGGCGCGCCTCGTGCGCACCGGCTTGACGCATGTTACCCGAATGCGCCGGCCTTCAGGCTCCCGGCCGCGGCCCGCGCGGCGGCGCTTGCCGTCGGCGGGATACTGTTTTCGGACGCAATAAACTAATCACGAAAACATATAAAAGCCGTTGTGTGATGCCGCATGCGCCTCTTGACGTTACGTTACAATAGCGCTTTTGGCGTTTGCGCCTTTCTGATTCCGCATGCAGGAGCTGCCTGAATGACTCACGTTGTGACCGAAAGCTGCATCAAGTGCCGCTATACCGACTGCGTCGATGTGTGCCCGGTGGACTGCTTTCGCGAAGGTCCCAACTTCCTCGCGATCGACCCCGATGAATGCATCGACTGCGCTGTGTGCGTGGCCGAGTGCCCGGTGAATGCCATTTATGCCGAGGAAGACGTGCCGGGCGACCAGCAAAACTTCATCGAGTTGAATGCCGATCTAGCCAAGAACTGGCCGAGCATCACCAAGACGAAGGCGCCGCTGCCGGAAGCCGACGAGTTCAAGGACGTCAAGGAAAAGCTCGCGCTGCTGGTGCGCTGAGCGTTGCGGCGCTGTCGGTACGCGGCCGTTTCAGCCAAATCGAGATGAACGCGAAGTATTGACAGGTGCGAAAGCTGCTCCTACAATTCCGTTTCTCTGCTGTTGTTGTTCTGTTCCTCGATAGCTCAGTCGGTAGAGCGCCGGACTGTTAATCCGTAGGTCCCTGGTTCGAGCCCAGGTCGAGGAGCCAAGAATTGCAAAAGCCCGTTAACCAAGACGGGCTTTTTTATGTAGATCAAGTTGTACTGCTGTTCCTCGATAGCTCAGTCGGTAGAGCGCCGGACTGTTAATCCGTAGGTCCCTGGTTCGAGCCCAGGTCGAGGAGCCAAAATTCGAAGGCCCGCATCCGTGCGGGCCTTTTTGTTTTGCCGATGGCTTTGGCCATCCATCGTCGCGCGAACGACGCGGCGGTATACGATGACGGCTTCGCAGCGCATCACCGCGCTGCCCAACGAACCCTGCTCATCAGTCGGCAATCTCATGAAATTCATCTCGTTGCGCACGGCGCCTGCGGCCGCGTTTGCGGTCGCACTTACAGCTGCGTTTGCACTGGCCTCCACCGTGCTCGTGCCGTTTGCGCACGCCGAGGAAGTCGGCAGCGTCAATACGAACTTTCGCATCACCGGCTCGGATCGCGTAGTCGTCGAAGCTTATGACGATCCTCTCGTGCAAGGTGTGACCTGCTATGTGTCGCGCGCGCGGACGGGCGGCGTCAAGGGCACGCTCGGCATCGCCGAAGATCCCACGGAGGCGTCCATCGCCTGCCGCCAGGTCGGTGCGATCCACTTCAGCGGACCGCTCAAGCAGCAAGCCGATGTGTTCTCCGTCAGCATGTCGCTGATCTTCAAGGCGCTGCATGTCGTGCGCGTGGTCGACACGAAACGCAACGCGCTCGTCTATCTCACGTACAGCGACCGCGTGGTGAGCGGCAGCGCGAAAAACAGCGTGAGCGCCGTGCCCATGCCGGCCGGCACGACCATTCCGCTCAAGTGAGCCCGCAGCGGCGAGACAACGCGCGACATAGCAGCACATAACCAGCGTCCTACGAAAAAGTGCAGCATGCGCATAGCCGGAAGGCGCATGCCGCCGACCGCTCGCCCGCGCTAAACTGGGTGGCTGAATGAAAGCCATGCCATGACCGCCGCCCATCGTTTTCGCAACTCCGCCCGTTACTGGCGCACGCCGCTTCTGCCCGGCGCGGACCTGCTCACGGCCGAATATCACGATCACGAATTCGCGCCGCATTGGCACGACGCGTACACGATCCCGGTGATCGTCGCGGGCGCGGAAGGCTACCGGTATCGCGGCTCGGACTACGTTGCCGAAGCGGGCGGCGTGCCGATCATCAACCCCGGCGAGTTGCACACGGGCTCGAAGGCGGTGGAGGCCGGCTGGCGGTATCGCGTGATGTATGCGCCCGTGCAGTTCATCCACGAACTCGCCGACGAAGTCGCCGGCAAGCCGCAGCCGCTGCCGTGGTTCACGCCCGGCGTGATCCGCGATCCTGATCTCGCCGCGCGGCTCGCGAACGCGCATCGTCTGCTCGAAGACGGCGCCGACGCGCTCGCCGCGGAAGCCGCGATGCTCGACGCGCTGTCCACCTTGCTCGTGCGCTACGCGCAGACACAGCCGGAACCCTCGCGCGTTGCCGCCGACGACGCCCGCGTCGCGACGATGAAAGAGCGTCTGACAGGCGATCTTCTCGAACCGGTTACGCTCGCCGAACTCGCGCAGGCCGCGGGGCTCTCGCCGTTTCACGCGGCGCGGCTCTTTAACCGCGCCACTGGCCTCCCGCCTCACGCGTGGCGCAACCAGGTGCGGCTGCAACGCGCGCTTGCGCCGCTGCGCGCGGGCGTTCCCGTCACCGATGTGGCCGCCGCCAGCGGCTTCACCGATCAGAGCCACTTCACGCGGCACTTCCGGCGCATGTTCGGCGTGCCGCCCGGACGCTGGCAGGGAGCGTGACGATCGCTCGTCCGCAAGAACGTACAAGTGCGGCCGCGCCTCGCCCGCTATGCTTCCCGGCTCAAGGAGGCAAGTCTTGACCCGCTCGAACCATCTCAAGGAATTCACCGCCGGCGCACGCGACATCATCCCGATGATGATCGGCGCAGCGCCCTTCGGTGTCATTTACGGCACGCTCGTCGCGTCCGGCCCGCTGCAGTTGTGGCACGGCCAGTTGATGTCGCTCGTCGTATTCGCCGGCTCCGCGCAGTTCATTGCGCTCGGGCTGATCGCCGGTCACGCGAGTTTTGCCGTGATCTGGGCGACGACGCTCGTCGTCAATCTGCGGCACGTACTGTACAGCGCGACGCTCGCGCCGCATGTGGCGCATCTGCCGGCGCGCTGGCGCTGGGCGCTCGGCGCGCTTCTCACCGACGAGGTCTTCGCGGTCGCCTGGGAGCACTATCGCCACCGTGAGCCGGGCACCGTCGGACCGCACTACTTCTTCGGCGCGGGTCTCGCGATGTATCTGAACTGGCAGTGCTGGACGATCGCCGGTCTGCTGTTCGGCGCGGCGTTTCCGGGCCTGCAATCGCTCGGGCTCGACTTCGCGATGGTCGCGACGTTTATCGCGATCGTCGTGCCTCAGTTGGTCGCGCTGCGTTACATCGCGGCAGCGGTCACTGCGGGCACGCTGGCCTTCCTCTGGCAGGCGTGGCCGTACAAGCTCGGCCTGCTCGCTGCGGTGTTCGCGGGCGTCGTCGTCGGCGTTCTGCTGTCGACGCCGGGGCTTCGTTCGCGGCGCTCGCGCCGTTCCGCGGAGGCGTCGCGATGAACTACGTCGTCCTGATACTTGGCATGGCGCTGATCACCTGGGTGATCCGCGCGGCCGTCTTCGTGCTCGGCGACCGGCTGGTGTTTCCGCCGCTGGTGCGCACTGCCCTCGGCTTCGTGCCGGTCACCGTGCTGACAGCGATCATCGTGCCGATGGCCGTCTCGCCGCATGGCGCCGACGCCGGCGCCGAGTTGACCTGGCGCAATCCGCAACTGGTCGGCGCGCTGGCCGCTGTGGCGGCGAGCGCGCTGACGCGGCGCCCGCTGGTCACCATCGCGATTGGGCTGGCGGTGTTTTTTGTTTGGCAATGCGTGGTGCTGAGGTAGTGACTTGGGCGGCGCCCTGGTGAGTGCCTACTCACGTGGGAAGCGGCGCTGGTGGCGGTTGCGCCCGTCGCATTGCCAATGGCTGCGGCGGCCGGCCGCCGCCAACGCCTGCGCGTCTGCTCGCCTGACGCGTTGCCCGCCGCCGCTAACGGCCCGGTCGTTCGCTCACCCGACGCATTGCCCGTCGCCTACGCGTGCTCGTCCACTCGCCGGATGCAGTGCCCACCGCCGCCTACACCCGCTCGTCCGCGCGCCGGACGCATAGTCCGCCGCCGCCGCCCGCTCGTCCACTCACCCGACGCATTGCCCGTCGCCTACGCGTGCTCGTCCACTCGCCGGATGCAGTGCCCACCGCCGCCTGCACCCGCTCGTCCCGCTCGCCGGATGCATAATCCACCGCCACCAACGCCCCCGCTCGTCCCGCTCGCCGGACGCATTGGCCGCCCCGTCGCCGCCGCCCGCTCCTCAGCATCCTCGCCGCATCCCGCCGCCAAAAGACGCCTCCAGCGCCCGCGCGCTACCCGATAAAACCCTTAAGTTTCCCGTCAATCCGCCGATAAGCAGTCGAGGTCCGCTCGTCGGGATACGGGATACGTCCCGCCAACGACGCGGCAACAGGCAGGAATCAAGCGCGTGGCCATCGCGCGTCGAATCTCCGGGTCCGCTTGCGACCGGAGCACACGACGAGGCCGCGCGGCAGGACCAAACGGGATAGACACATGGGTCAAATCACCCTCACGCTCAAAGACGAGACCATCGCGACGCTGCGCAAGGATTTCGAGGCTTTTCTGCGCGTATCGCTGAAGCTCGATCCGCAGTTCGCGACGCCGTCGTTCGAGGACTTTTTGCGCGCCAAGCTGCTCGACAACATGGTGCCGCTGACCGAACACGCGGTTCAGCGGATGTTGCAGGGCGGCCAGTATGCATGGGCGAAACGCACGCTGGACAAGGAGTTCCCGGACGTCGTCGCGATTCTGATGCAGCAGGCCGGCGAGTTCGGCTTCGGCTTCGCGGCACGCTCGGAATGGACGCCGGAAGAGCTCGCCAAGCAGTGCCGCGACTGGGCGGCGGCCATCGTCAAGGAAGCCGAAGGCGACGCCGTGCTGGTCGACCCGCTCGCCGCGCAGATCAAGGGCGCCGTGCAGGACATCCAGGCGCTCGAGGAAGTCATGCAGACGCCGGCATGGCGGCTCGTCGAATCGTTGCGTCAGCGCGTGTACGAGGCGAAGGTCGCGTGCGAAACGAACGTGGGCAGCACGGCGCGCGAAAAGCTCGGCGAACTGCGCGGGCTGTTGCGCCTCGGCATTTCGCACGGCTCGTTCCAGAAACAGGAAGCGCAGCAGATCATGGAATATCTGCGCCTGCTGAAACCGGAAATTTTCGTCGAAGAACCGTACGACGTGTTTTCGCGGATGGCGGCTTGGCTGCGCAACTTTTTCGTTCCGCCGCGTCCGACGCCTCAGCAGCAGCAACGTCAGTCGCGGTGAGCGTGGTGAGCGCTTAGCCGCTTTCCGGGCAATTTGTGGCTGCGGTCTGTGGCGCTGTGGTCTTTGGCGCTGTGGTCTTGGCGCTGTGGTCTTGGCGCTGTGGTCTTGGCGCTGTGGTCTTTGGCGCTGTGGTCTTGGCGCGGTGGTCTTGGCGCTGTGGTCTTGGCGCGGTGGTCTTGGCGCGGTGGTCTTGGCGCGGTGGACTTTGGGCGCGGTGGTCTTGGCGTGGTGGACTTTGGGCGCGGTGGTCTTGGCGCGGTGGACTTTGGGTGCTGCGGCCTTTGGCGCTGCGGTCTTTGGCCGCGGTGGCCGCCTCGCGTGGCTGCTTCCGGGGCATTGGGGCGCTGCGGCCTTTGGCGCTGCGGTCTTTGGCCGCGGTGGCCGCCTCGCGTGGCTGCTTCCGGGGCATTGGGGCGCTGCGGCCTCTGGTCACCTTGCTCGCCCCCGCCGCGCCGCTAGCGCCCCGCCGCACCGACCCCACTTGTCTCGCCGATGACTGCTCCGGCAAGCCGCCAGCAACCGGCTATAACCGGCTCTCAATCCCACATCTTCCTAAGCCTCGCCCCGATTTCGATCTTCGCCTGCGCCGCCGCGGCCAGCCCCGCGGCTGTCGGCGCGCTCGCCACGGGCACGCGCGGCCACGCATAAGCGTCGAACAAGGGCATCAGATGCGCGGGAATGAAGCGCGTGCGCGACGCCCACACATGGCGGTCGCCGAGATGCGTCTGGTTGTGCACGTAAAAGCGCTGCGGCACGACGATATGCAGATCTTCCTTCGCGCGCGTCATCGCCACATAGAGCAGGCGGCGCTCCTCGTCGATTTCGTCTTCGCTGCCCGTGCCGAGGTCGGACGGAATGCAGCCGTCGACACCATTCAGCACGAACACGTTGCGCCACTCCTGCCCCTTCGCCGAATGGATGGTGGACAGGATCAGATGGTCTTCGTCGATGAGCGGCACGCCCGATTCGTCGCTGGTGGCGTCGGGCGGATCGAGCGTCAGTTCGGTCAGAAAGCGTTCGCGCGACGCATAGGTGCCCGCGATGCTTTCCATCTGCAGCACGTCGGCATGGCGAATCGCAGCGTCTTCGTGATTGCGCGCGAGGTGCGGCTCGTACCAGCGCCGCACCATCTCGAACTCGGCGGGCCACGGCGTCTGCCGCCCGTACACGCTCGACATCAGCCTGACGAACGGATGCCAGTCCTCCTGCGCGCGGGGCGGCGGCGCGAACGCCGCGAGCGCGTTGGCCGCCGAGTTGGCCAGACTCTCGGCCACAGTCCCGGCCGGATTGCCGACAGCGACACCGGCGCCGGCACGAGCGACGATCTCGTCCAGCACCTTCGCGGCGGTGGCCGGCCCGACGCCCGGCAGCAGTTGCACGACGCGGAAGCCGGCCACGCGATCGCGCGGATTCTCGGCCCAGCGCAGCACGGCAAGCACGTCCTTCACATGCACTGAATCGAGAAACTTCAGCCCGCCGAACTTGACGAACGGAATGTTGCGCCGCGTAAGCTCGATTTCGAGCGCGGCGCTGTGATGCGCGGCGCGAAACAGCACCGCCTGCGATTTCAGCTTCATGCCTTGCTCGCGCGCTTCGAGCACCTGTTCGACGACGTAGCGCGCCTGGTCGGCCTCGTCGGCGACGGTCACGAGACGCGGGCGTTGCGCCGATGCCTTATCGGTCCACAAGTTCTTCGTGTAGCGCTCGCTGGCCAGTTCGATCACGGCATTGGACGCGGCGAGAATCGGCTGCGTCGAACGGTAATTGCGCTCGAGCGTGATCTGCGTGGCGGGCGGATCGAATTGCGCCGGAAAGTCGAGAATGTTGCGCACGGTCGCGCCGCGAAACGAGTAGATCGACTGGGCGTCGTCGCCGACCACGGTCAGGCCGCGGCCGTCGGGCTTCAGCGCGAGCAGGATGGACGCCTGCAGGCGGTTGGTGTCCTGATACTCGTCGACGAGCACATGATCGAAGCGCACCGACAGATCCGCGGCAATGGCCGGCTCGGCGGCCATGTGCGACCAGTAGAGCAGCAGATCGTCGTAATCGAGCACGCTTTGCTTCTGTTTGGCGTCGACATAAGCGGCGAACAGCATGCGCAAATCCGCCTCCCATTCGCGGCACCACGGAAACGCGCTGTCCAGAACCTGGCCGAGCGACGCGCCCGTGTTCACCACGCGCGAATAGATCGCGAAGCAGGTGCTCTTGGCCGGAAAGCGCCGTTCTTTCGCCGACAGCCCGAGTTCATGACGCACCAGGTTCATCAGGTCGGCGGAATCCTCCCGGTCGTTGATGGTGAAGGCCGGCGCAAGGCCGATCAGCTCCGCATATTCGCGCAACAGCCGCGCGCCGACGCTATGGAAGGTGCCCGCCCACGTCAGCCCTTGCGCGAGCGCGGCGCGCGTACCGAGCGCCGCGGTGGCGATGCGCGTGACGCGGCGAGTCATTTCGAGCGCCGCGCGGCGCGAGAACGTGAGCAGCAGAATCCGCCCGGGATCGGCGCCTTTCACCATCAGATTCGCGACGCGATGCGCGAGCGTGTTGGTCTTGCCGGAACCCGCGCCCGCGATCACCAGTAACGCGCCGGGCGGTGCGTGCGGCGTATCCGCGCCGTATTCGACGGCCTCGCGCTGCGCGTCGTTGAGCTTCGCGAGCCAGGCGGCGGCGTCGGATGGCGGAGATTCGGCGACGGAAAGCACGTTTTTTGGCAGGCGTTGAATGGATCGGGAAGGCGACGCATACTGTATATCCATACAACCCTGGCGCACAAGCGCCCTTTTTTTCGCGGACGGCCGCGGGCGTTGCAGGCAGACTCAGCGCGGGACGCGTGGCGCCGTATGGCGTCGGCGGCCAGCAAGCCCGAGTCAGAAAACACAACGGCCCGTTCGCTTCACGCTGAACGGGCCGCCATGGACCAGCAAGCCTTCCGGCTCCTTCATCGCGCCGAGAGCCAGAACCCTACTGCTTCTTGGCATCCTTCAAATTGGCCTCGGCATTAGCCTTATCGGCGTCGGCTTGCGCCTCAGTCTTTTCCTTGTTGGCCTTGGCTTGCGCGACAGCCGCCTTCTTGTCCGCCTTCGACTGCTCCTTCGCCGCCTTCTTGTCGGCGTGCGTGACCGGCGCGGCGGCCGGATCGCTAGCCTGGGCGAAAGCCACCGACGACAGGCAGCCCGCGATCATCAGCGCGCAAAGCCGGCCAGCGGCGGATTTCATCGACTTCGTAGATTGAGTGCTGTTCATGCGATACCTCCTTGCCAAATCTAAATCTCATGGGCCCGGGCGAGAGCGCATCGCGCCCGGGCGCAAGTCCGACGTGCCGGGCGCATCGCGCTCCGACGCGACCGGCGATTAATGCTTGACCTCGCCGCCGTCGGTCTGCGCGCCGGCCTGGCCCTGCATGTTCATCTTCATTTCATTGCTGGCGGCCTGCTTGTCCGCCTTCATGTTGATCTTCGCGTCGCGCACCTGCTCGGTGTACTCGGACTTGGCGGCCTTCTGCTGCTGCTTCAGTTCGGCGTTCGATGCCTTCTTTGACGCGCGGTATTCAGCGCTCGCCTTCGCGTTCGCTTCGCGCTTCTGCACGAGCGGATCGGCCGAGCCCGGCGCCGTCAGACGCATCGGCGGCGGCGTGACCGGCTGCACGCCCTGCGCGGCGGGCGCTGCCGGCGCGACATCGGCGCCCGGCGTCTGTGCCTGAAGTTGCGCTTGCGTATTCACGCCCGCGGCCGGCTGGATCGGCTGAACGGGTTGGCTGGTCTGCGCCACAGCCGCGGTTGCGGCGAAGGCGGTCATGGCTGTGCCGATGAGTAGCGTACGAATCTGGGTCATGGCGATTTCCTCTTCAGGTTGTTGTGATGCGAGCCGTCCGGCGCCGCGTCGTGGCGGCGCTTTGCAGGACGCCTCCCGGTCTGCTCACAGCCGAACAAGTTTTCGGCAAGCTTTGCTGCTGAGACCCACTTTACGAGTGAAGTCGTTTCGTGGCGACCGGTGTTACGCGACGTTTCACTTTCTGACAAGCGCATAACATCTGCTTGCATTTGCTTGCGATGCGCTCGCCGACGCGCGGCCGGCATCCGCAATGACGCGGGCAAACACACTGGCAAACACAGCGCGCCTTCTTCAGGGCAAGCTTGTGGCTTATGATGCGAACCCCTCGCCTGAAGGTGCAACGCCCATGCCCAACCTCGATTTCACGCTCACTGGCGACTACGTCGAACTCCACAATCTGCTGAAGATTACGGGACTCGCGGACAGCGGCGGCCAGGCCAAACTGATGGTCGCCGACGGCGCGGTGACCGTCGACGGCCGCGTCGAAACGCGTAAAACGTGCAAGATCCGCGCGGGTCAGGTGGTGCTGCTCGGCGACACGCGAATCGCCGTCCACGAGGCGTGACGCGGGCGCTGCGCCGGACCACGAGATTCCGCAGCCGGCTCGCGCACCAAAAACGTGCGTTCTCCATCGACAGTTCAGCGGCCACACAATAAGCTGTTGGTTTTGCCAGACACGCGCATGGACCGACGTCGTCGGCTTCGGACTCGTGCTGCACGCGCCATCGCGGCGAACGCGCCAGCTTTTAGCCGCCGCCGCGTCCGCCGCTTGCGGGCGCCTCGTGCGCCGGCCGCTACGCCGTGCGTAAGCCGCGCCGTCCGCAAGCTAATGCCGCTGTCGTCCAACGCGCTGTCCCGATCCGCTCAATACGCACGCTCCATGACTCAATCCGGCTTCACCCGGTCCGCCGCCCCGCCGCCGACTTTCTCGCGCCACGCCGCCGACACCGCGCGGCTCGCCGCGCCGCTCGCGATCGCGCAACTGTCGCAAATGGCGATGGCCGTCACCGACACCATCCTGCTCGGCTCGCTCGGCCCCGACGCGCTCGCGGCCGGCGGCCTCGGCGCGAATCTCTTCTTCGTCGTGGTGACGCTGCTGCAGGGCGTGCTGACGTCCGTCAGCGTGAGCGTCTCGCATGCGCGCGGCGCGCAGGACGAAAGCCGCGTGCCGCACATCTACTGGACGGGTTTCGTGCTGTCGGTGCTGCTGTCGGTGCCGGCGTTCGCGCTGCTGTCGTTCGCCACGCCGATCCTGCTCGCGTTCGGCGAGCCCGCGCTGCTCGCGCACAACGTCGGCGAATATGCGGCGGTGCTGCGCTGGGGCGCGCTCGGCAGCCTGATCGGCGTGGGTCTGATGCGCTCGTTTTTGCCGGCGATCGGCGCGGCGCGGCGGCTCCTGTGGGTATCGCTCGTGAGCGTCGGCGTGAACGGCGTCCTGAACTACGGGCTGATTCACGGCGCGTACGGCCTGCCGCGGCTCGGCTTTCTCGGCTCGGCCGCCGCGACGTCGATCACCGTCTGGCTGACCGCGCTCGTGCTGATGGCGCTGTTACACCTGCGGCCGCGCTATCGCCACTTCGTCGTCGCAACGCGCCCCAATGTGCCGCTGATGGGCGAGCTGTTCGGCATCGGCTGGCCTGTTGCGATCACCTATGGCGTGGAGTCGACGCTCTTTCTCGCGACCGGCCTGATGGTCGGCCTGCTCGGCGAATCGCAACTGGCCGCGCACCAGATCGCGCTGAACGTCGCGTCGGTGGCCTTCATGGTGCCGCTCGCGATCGGCCAGGCGGCCAATGTGCGCGTCGGCTTCTGGTCCGGCGCGGGGCAGCCGCTGGCCGCGCGCCACGCGGGCTTCGTCGCGCTTGCGCTCGGCGTCGGCTTCATGACGCTGTCGGGCATCGTGCTGATCGCGGCGCCGCACTGGATCGTCGGCCTCTACCTGCATCTCGACGATCCGGCGAATGCCGCGACCGTCGCGCTCGCGAGTTCGCTGCTCGGCGTGGCTGCTATTTTTCAGATCGTCGACGGCATGCAGACAGTCGGTTCCGGTTGCCTGCGCGGTCTGAAAGACACCCGCATACCGATGATCGCCGCGGCTTTCGGTTACTGGGTGATCGGCTTTCCGACCGGCTATACGCTCGCGTTTCACTTCGGGCTCGGCGCGCGCGGTTTGTGGTGGGGACTCGCGGCCGGGCTCGCGAGCGTCGCGCTGCTGATGACGCTGCGCTTTCACAAGCTGAGCTTGCGGCGCGTGCCGGCGAAGGACGCGCCGCCTGCTGCATCGGTGTGAAAGCGGCAGGACCAGGCGGGTCTGCGGGAATGAGCGCGCGGAAATAAGCGCGAGTACGGCAGCGGCAATTTCGTGCGTCGAGGCGCTACTTCGTGCTGCCTCGCGGAACGCTTACTTTCGTTGCACGCGCAACGAAGCGTCCGGCAGCCTTTGCGCGGCAACGGTAAAATGCGCGTTCGTTCCGAGCGACGCGACCCCGCGTCCATCCGACGAGAAAACGCGGCCGCGCTCCTCACAAAGGACCGCGCCGCCGGCAGGTCCGCTATCCGCTGACGCACTGCCTTTCTCCTGCAAGAGACCAACAGCGCAACCGGCGCGACACACACGCTGCGGGTAAGCGGCTCGCACGCGGCCGATCCGATCCATAACGGCACCGCCGCTTCGCAGAACCATCGCCGCGCGCCGCGCCAATAGCGCTTAATACGGCATTACTAGAGACCCGCGCTTTTCGCCAGTCGCTTCTCACGAAAAAATACCCAACCAAGGACCTCGCCTCATGCTTGCCCGCATCACCCGTCTCTTTCCACTCTGGGCCGTGCTCATTTCGGTTGCCGCCTATTCGTCGCCGGCATCGTTTTCCGGCATCGCGCCGCACGTCACCACACTCCTCACCATCATCATGCTGGCGATGGGCGTCACGCTCTCCGTCGCCGATTTCCAGCGCGTCTTCACGCGGCCCGCGCCGGTGATCGCAGGCATCGTGCTGCATTACCTCGTGATGCCGCTTGCCGCCTGGGCGATCGCCAAGGCGCTGCGCATGCCGCCCGACCTGACGGCGGGCATGGTGCTGGTCGGCAGCGTCGCGAGCGGCACGGCGTCAAACGTGATGATCTATCTCGCGCGCGGCGACGTCGCGCTGTCGGTAACGATCAGCGCATTGTCCACGCTGGTCGGCGTGTTCGCGACGCCGCTCCTCACGCGCCTTTATGTGGACGCGTCGATCGCCGTCGATGTGCACGGCATGCTGATGAGCATCCTGCAGATCGTCGCGTTGCCGATCGTCGTCGGCCTCGTGGTGAATCATCTGTTCAACAAGACGGTGCGCAAAGTGGAACCCGTGCTGCCGCTCGTGTCGATGGTCGCGATTCTGCTGATCATCGGCGCGGTGGTGGGCGGCACGCAAAAGAGCATTGCGTCCGTCGGCCTCGTCGTGATGTTCGGCGTCGTGCTGCACAACGGCATCGGTCTGCTCGGCGGTTATTGGGGCGGCCGTCTGCTCGGTTTCGACGAAGCCGTCTGCCGCACGCTCGCCATCGAAGTCGGCATGCAGAACTCGGGCCTCGCCGCGACGCTCGGCAAGCTGTATTTCACGCCGATCGCCGCGTTGCCGGGCGCCTTGTTCTCGGTGTGGCACAACCTCTCGGGCTCGCTGCTCGCGGGCTTCTGGGCAGGGCGTCCGGCGAAAGGCTCGACCCATGCCAGCGACGAACGCGCGGTGAATCCCGGACGCGTCTAAGCACGCCCATCTCGTGCCGCCGCCAACAGTCCGGCGGCCCGATTCCCCTTAGAATGGTTTTCTCGGCGGCGCGTGTGAAGACACTGCGCCGCCGCACGAAAAGCCTGAACAACAAAGGGGAAAAGAGCGTGCAGTTGCCTACACAACAAAAGCAGACCGCGATGCAGCGCAAGCGTGCAATCAGTTCTGCGAGACATTTCTTCCTGCTGTGTTGCGCATCGGCATTTCTGACCGCGTGCGCGACGAGGCCGCCCGCCACCGCGTTCGACCGTCCGGTCACTCACGCGCTGCCCGCCACCGAGAACACGCCGCTTCGCGCAGCGCTCGCGCCGCTTGAAGCCGCTCATCCGGACGAGTCGGGTTTTCGCATGCTCTCGAGCGGCACCGACGCGTTGCAGATGCGCATTGCGCTCGCCCGCGCGGCGACCAAGACGCTCGACATGCAGTACTACATCGCCAACGAGGACACCACCGGCAAGCTGCTGCTCGGCGCGGCGCTCTATGCGGCGGACCACGGGGTGCGCGTACGCATGCTGGTCGACGACCTGAATTTCAAGGACATCGACCGCATCATGGCGGGCCTGAATTCGCACAGCAACATCGAGATTCGCGTCTTCAATCCGTTCGGCAGTGCGCGCGAAGGGGTGTTCGAGCGCACCACGAATCTCTTCACGCAGATCGGCCACTTCACGCGCCGCATGCACAACAAGGCGATGATCGCGGACAACCAGTTGGCGATTGTCGGCGGCCGCAATCTCGGCGACGAATACTTCAGCGCGAGCGAGGTGCTGCAGTTCCGCGACATCGACGTACTCGCCGCCGGCCCGATCACCGCCGATGTCTCCGCGAGCTTCGACGACTACTGGAACAGCAGTCTCGCGTATCCGTTGCGTGTGCTGAACAAGCAGAAGTTCGACGCAAAGGAACTCGATCAGACGCGCGACGATCTTCGCCAGCACTGGCGTACCAACGCCGATCCGTACAACGCAAAGCCGCTGAACGCAACGCCGCTCGCCGCGCAGATTTCCAGCAGGCAACTCGGCCTGACGTGGGCGCACGCCGAGTTCAAGGCGGATGAGCCGGAGAAGATCGAGAACCCGTCGCCGGACTACGTGAGTCCGCCGCTGAAGCGGCTCGGCGAGCTGATCAAGGACGCGCACAAGGATTTCCTGATCGTGTCGCCCTACTTCGTTCCGCACGAGGCGGGCGTCAAGGCGCTCAGCGAACTGACGCAGCGCGGCGTGCGCGTAGCAATCCTGACGAATTCACTGGCCGCCACCGACGCGGTCGCGGTGCAAGCCGGCTACAGTCCGTTTCGCGTGCCGCTGCTCAAGCAGGGCGTCGAGCTATATGAGTTCCGACCGCGCCAGGAAACGCCGGCCGCGGGTTTCGCGGGCTCGCGTTCGCGCGCGAGTCTGCATGCGAAGACTTTTATGATCGACCGGCGCATTCTGGTCATCGGTTCGATGAACCTCGATCCGCGCTCGGCGAATCTGAACACCGAACTCGCGCTCGTGATCCACAGTCCGCAACTGGCGGCGCAGGTGGCCGACATTTTCGATCGCGCGATCGAACCGCAACAAAGCTATCGCGTGACGCTCGCCGACGACGCGCAGCTCGCCTATCTCCGCTCGATCGGCGCGCCGCTGTCGCCGCTCGTCTGGACCGATGTGGAGAACGGCGTGCGGCGCACCTATATTTTCGACCCGCAGGCAGGGTTATACCGGAATGCGCTAACCGGGCTATTCTCCTTATTGCCGGTCAACGCAGAACTTTAAAAGCGGAGCTGAACCATGACTGAAGACGTACGAATGGAGCGCGACACGTTCGGTGAAATCGCCGTGCCGAACGCCCGTCTATGGGGCGCGCAAACGCAGCGCTCGCTGCAGAATTTCCGCATTTCCACCGAGAAGCAATCGCCCGAACTGATCACCGCGCTCGCCGTGATCAAGCGCGCCGCCGCCGCGGTGAACCTGGGACTCGGCGTGCTCGACGAAAGCAAGGCGCGCGCGATCATGCAGGCGGCGGATGAGATCATCGACGGCAAGCATCCGGAAGAGTTTCCGCTCGCCGTCTGGCAGACCGGATCCGGCACGCAGACCAACATGAACCTCAAGGAAGTGATCCCGAATCGCGCGAGCGAGCTGCTCGGCGGCGAGCGCGGCGAGGCGCGCAAGGTGCATCCGAATGACGACGTGAATCGCGGGCAATCGTCGAACGACGTGTTTCCGACTGCGATGCACGTGGCCGCCGCGCATGGCATCGTCAAACATCTCGTGCCCGCTTTGAAGACACTGCGCGATACGCTCGACGGCAAAGCGCGCGCGTTCGCCGACATCGTCAAGATCGGCCGCACGCACTTGCAGGACGCGACGCCGCTCACGCTCGGCCAGGAGTTTTCGGGTTATGTCGCACAGCTTGACCAGGGCATTCGCCACGTCGAATCGGCGTTGCCGCATCTGTACGAACTCGCGCAGGGCGGCACGGCGGTCGGCACCGGCCTTAACGCGCATCCGCAGTTCGCGCAGAAGGTGGCGGCGGAGATCGCGAAGCTCACCGGCGTGCCCTTCGTCACCGCACCCAACAAATTCGAAGTGATGGCGGCCGCCGATGCACTCGTCTTCGCGCACGGCGCGCTGAAGACGGTGGCCGCGAGTCTGAACAAGATCGCGAACGACATCCGCTGGCTGGCGAGCGGTCCGCGCTGCGGCCTCGGCGAACTGTCGATTCCCGAGAACGAACCGGGCAGCTCCATCATGCCGGGCAAGGTCAATCCGACGCAGTCCGAAGCATTGACGATGCTGTGCGCGCAGGTGTTCGGCAACGACGTCGCGGTGAACGTCGGCGGCGCGAGCGGCAACTTCGAACTGAACGTATTCCGGCCGATGATTGCGCACAACGTACTGCAATCCATTCGCCTGCTGACGGACGGCGCGCGCAGTTTCAACGAGAACTGTGCGGTTGGCATCGAGCCGAATCGCGAGCGGATCGACACGCTGCTCAACGAATCGCTGATGCTCGTGACGGCGCTCAATCCGCACATCGGTTACGACAAGGCCGCGCAGATCGCGAAGAAGGCGCACAAGGAAGGCACCACGCTGAAAGCCGCGGCGCTCGCGCTCGGTCATGTCACCGAGCAGCAGTTCGACGAATGGGTGCGGCCGGGAGATATGGTCGGGCATTCGGCGCCGTAGGGACGCCTCAATGCCTCGGGCGGTTGTTGGGCGGCTCGTGGTGAGTCGCCCGTTTGCCCGTTTGCCCGCTTTGATTTTCGGTCTGGAAACGTGTGTTCGGTACGTGAGGTGCGTGCGCTTGTGGCTCGCACCGCTTTGAAGTCGGCGCCCGTAACCCTCGTTGTTCAGATCTTGCCCTGCGCCACTTCTTCGGGCTTCAGTTCGACGATCGCGTCGAGCGCTTCCTTCACATCCATTGCGTATCTCGCGAGGCGCTTCTGCTCGTCGGTTTCCGGTACGAACGACGGCACCTGCACCGGGCTGCCGTTCTCGTTGACCGCGACCATCACGACGAGACAGTCCGTGGTCTGCAGCAACTCCCCGCCCTTCGGATCGCCCGCCTGCACCGACACGTGGATGTGCATGCTGGTGCGCCCCGTCGCCACGACCCGCGCGCGCAATTCGACGAGGTTGCCGACCAGAATCGGCCGACGAAAACGAATGTTGCCGACGCTCACCGTCACGCAATAACGCCCCGACCAGACGGCCGCGCACGCATAGGCGGTTTCGTCGATCCATTTCATCAGCGCGCCGCCGTGCACCTTGCCGCCGAAGTTGACCGAACTCGGTTCGGCGAGAAAACGGAAGGTGGTTTCGGAACGGTCCAGCGGCGCTGCAGGATGGCTGCTCATCTTGACTCCGGTCAATCGGATGCATTGAAAGGAGGCGATTATACGAGCGCAATATTGACGGCGCGCCAATTTGTCGGATCGGCTGGTGAGGCGATAGGTGGACGAGGTGGTGCCTGTTTGAGCAGCGGCTGGGCTTGTTGAGCGCTTAAGGTCGACGACGGTGGCGACGGGTGCGGCCGCGCGCGGTGCGGCGACGCGTGCCGGAGGCTTCCTCCGACACGGAGTTTCCACGATTCGATGCGGCGGGTCTCGGCGCGCGCGCGTGGCGGTTCAGCGCATTTCGAGGCGCGCGCTGTCCGCGACAATCGCACCGCTCGCCGCCAACGACGGCGCTGCCGCCGACATAAACCGCTCCCGATAATCGAGCGGCAGCACGCCGAAGCGGTGCTGCGACGCGTGGCGCGGATTTTGACGTCGAATTTCCACTACTCGATGCGGCGGGTTCTCCGCGCGAGCATCGCGGTTCAGAGCGTTTCGAGGCGCCTGCTGTCCGCGGCAACCACGCCGCGCGCCGCCGACGACGGCGCTGCTGCCGCCGACATAAACCGCTCGCGATAATCGAGCGGCAACACGCCGAAGCGCCGCGGCGACGCGTGGCGCGGATTTCCACGATTCGATGCAGCGGGTTCTCCGCGCGCGCGTGGCCGCTCAGCGCGTTTCGAGGCGCGCGCTGTCCGCGGCAATCGCCCCGCTCGCCGCCGACGACGGCGCTGCTGCCGCCGACATGAACCGCTCGCGATAATCGAGCGGCAACACGCCGAAGCGCCGTACGAACGCGCGCCGCAAGTTCTGCTCGCTGCCGAAGCCGCAGTCGAGCGCGATCCGCTTAAGCGGCCGACGTGATTCCGCGAGCGCCCGCGAAGCCGCTTCGAGACGCAGCGCCGACACGGTTTTCGCCGGCGTGCGCCCCACTTCGTCGACGTAGCGGCGCGCGAAAGTCCGCGGCGTCATCCGCGCGCGCTCGGCGAGCCGCTCGACCGTCAAATCGTCACGCAGATGCGCGGCCATCCAGCTATGCAACGCGTCGAACGGCCCGCCCGCCGATGCCTGCGCCGCCAGCGCCGCGCTGAACTGCGACTGGCCGCCCGGCCGCTTCATGAAGACGACGAGGCGCCGCGCGGCCTGCATCGCGACCGCGTGGCCAAGGTCTTCGTCGATCAATGCGAGCGCGAGATCGATGCCTGCGGTCACGCCTGCCGAGGTCCAGACCACGCTTTCGCGCGGGGTTGTGCTGGTGTGTCCGTCTGACCCCGCGCCTGACCCTGCGTCGCGGATGAAAATCGGATCAGCGTCGACGTGCACATTGGGAAAACGGCGCGCGAGATGCGCGGCCTCGCGCCAGTGTGTGGTCGCGCGCCGGCCGTCGAGCAGGCCCGCCGCCGCCAGGTAGAACGCACCGGTGCACACGGAGCAGATGCGGCGGGCGCGCGGCGCATTGCGCCTGATCCACGCGACGAGTTCGGGCTGCAGCGTGCAGTGCTCATCGATGGGAACGCCTGGGACGATGAGTGTGTCGATCGGCTCGGCGTCGAGCGAGTCGAGCCGTTCGGTCACGACCGGCAAGCCAGGAAAGGTCTGAAGGACGCCGCCGTCGATCGACGCAACCGTCGTGCGGTACGCGACGGGACGGGAGTGCGGCGAGTGGGGCACGGGCGAGGCGCCGCTGGTGTTGCCGCTGCCGCTGCCGTTGCCGTTGCCGTTGCCGTTGCCGTTGCCATTGCCGTTGCCGTTGCCGCTGGTGTTGCCGTTGGTGTTGGCGCTGCCGTTGCCGTTGCCGTTGCCGATGCCGTTGCCGTTGCCGCTGCCGTTGCCGTTGCCGTTGCCGTTGCCGTTGCCGTTGCCGTTGCCGTTGCCGTTGCCGTTGCCGTTGCCGGAGCCAGAACCAGTGCCGAAGCCAGCGCCAGCACCACCGCCCTCACCATCCCCCCTCCCCACAGCCATAGTCAGTTCCGCGCGCCAGAACGCTTCGAGCGGACCGCACGCGTCGAGCAACACGAGATCGGGCGCGACGGCGAACACGATATGACGCGCGCTCATCACGCGACTCCCGACGCCGCGCGGCGTTTCAACGAGCGCGCGTAAGCCAGCGTCGCAAGCGCCGCCACGCCGAGGAGCGGAAAGATCGCCGCATTGATCGCCGCCCAGCCGAAGCGCGCCAGCAATTGCCCGGCGAACAACGAGCCGAGCGCGGAACACGCGAACGTCGTGAATTCGCTGGTCGCCTGCGTCCTCGCGCGCTCCGACGGCCGGTACGATTGCGCGAGCAGCGTCGAGCCGCCGACGAACATGAAGTTCCAGCCGACGCCCAGACACGCGAGCGCGGCGTAGAAATGCGGGAGATCAGTCGAACGCAACGCGAACACGCCGCACAACGCCGACAGCGCGATGCCCGCGCCGATCACCGGTAGCACGCCGAAGCGCCGGATCAGCCGGGCGGAGAACAGCGACGGCGCGAACATGCCGACCAGATGCCACTGGATGATCGCAGCGCCGTCGCCGATGCTGTGCCCGCACGCCACCGCCGCGATCGGCGTCGCGGTCATCACGAACATCATCACGGCGTAGCCGAGCGCGTTGTTCGCGAGCGCCGCCGCGAAGATCGGCTGCCGCACGATCTCGCGCAGAGGCCGCGCGGCGTCGTCGGAAGTGGCCGCGGCGAGCGCAGGCGCCATGTCGCGATACAGCAGCATCAGCAGGACGATCGACGCGAGCCCGAGTCCGGTCACGAGCGCATACGAGCCCGCGAACGCGACCGGCGCGAGCCAGTCCTTGCTCCACGCGGCGAGCAGCGGACCGCACACGGCCGCGACGACGCCGCCCGTGAGCACCGTCGAGATCGCGCGGCTCTTGCCTTCGAGTCCGACCGCGTCGGCGGCGGCCAGCCGGTAGTACTGCGCGAACGCCTGAAACACGCCGACGGTCGCCGTGCCCGCGCAGAACGCCCAGAAGTCGTGATGGAAGATCGCCCACACGGACACCGCGCCGCCCAGCGCGCCGACGCCCGCGCCGAGTACGAAGCCCGCGCGACGGCCGATGCGCGCCATCAGGAACGAAGCGAAGACGGTCGTCAGCGCGGCCGCGACCGTGATCAACGAGAACGGCAGTGTGGCGAGCGCCTTGTCGTCGGCGAGCGTGTAGCCGACGAGCCCGGTCAGCGTCAGATCGATCGATACCGACGATGTGTACAGCGCCTGGCAAACGGCCAGCACGCGCGCGGCGCGGCGGCCGTGGGGATCGGGGCCGCGCAGATCGGCGGCGTGGTCGGAGAAGGTTGAAGCGGTGCTGGGGGCGGAGGCGGAAGCAGAAGCGGCTGGCGGCATATGTCGGTTCCGGCGGCGGAGAGTGATCGCGGCGGCTCTGAGCGCACCGTCGCGGCGGTCGCTGTTCAAGCCATCGCGGCTTCCGTGGTCCAAGTGGGCGAAGTGGGCCAGGTGCCTCGAGTGGCCTGAGTGGCTCGAGTAGCGAAAGCCGCATCGTCACATGCTCGCGCGTGGCAGTCATGACAATGATGCATCACTTTCTGCCATTCGGGACCGTTTAACCAGACCGTGCGGCCGTTCCGTTACTTACGAAAAGTGATGCCTTCGTCGATCGTGCCGTACATGGTGACGCTGCCGGTGCCCGCGCCCGACGTCGAACCGCCCTGCGCGCAAGCGCCCAGCAACACGACCGACGCCACTAGGGCCAAAACCATTTTCATGACTGCGTTCCTTCGAAAGACAGGCGTCGATTCTAGCTTGGCAGTGGAAGCGCACGCATGAACGCACAGGCAAGCGCCGAGCACGGCCCGTCCGCAGACGGGCCGGGTTTTCGTAGCTGCTGCATTCGACGGTTCACGCTAAGCTGAAACATCGAATGCATGCGCCGCGTAGAGTGGCACATGACGCGTTGTGCGACCCGCGCATCGCCCGAAAGACCGAACACGGAGCGCCCCATGCCCGCCTTCCTAGCAGATGAACACAATCATTTTCCAGGCTTGAGCCGGATCGGCGCGCTGCTGGCCGACCCCGGCCGCGCAGCCATGCTGTGGGCGCTGATGGACGGCAGCGCCCGCCCCGCCGGCGAACTCACGATGATCGCCGGGCTGTCGCCGTCGGCGGCCAGCGCGCATCTCGCGCGTCTCACCGACGGCGGCCTGCTCGCGCTCGAAGTGCGCGGCCGGCATCGCTATTTCCGGATTGCATCGGCGGATATCGCGGCCTCCATCGAAGCGCTGGCCAACGTCGCGCAAGTCAGCGCGCCCCAGCGCCCCGCGCCGCGTCCGGTGCGCACGGTGCCGACCGACATGCGCTACGCGCGCACCTGCTACGACCACATGGCGGGCGAACTGTCGGTGCGGGTGTTCGAGCGGCTCGTCGGCCGCGGACTGCTGAGCCTGCAAGGGACGTCGCTCGAAGCCACGTCCGACGGCGCTGCCCGCTTCGCCGACTGGGGCATCGACGTGTCGGCGCAGCGCAGCCGTCGACGCCGCTTCGCCTGCACATGCCCGGACTGGAGCGAGCGACGCCCGCACCTCGGCGGCGCGCTCGGCGCGGCATTGCTGGATTCGTGGGCGGCGCGCGGCTGGGTCGAACGGACCGAGCGGCCGCGCATTTTGCGGATCACGCCGGCAGGTCATCGGCATTTCGACGCGTTTCTCGCGGAGTGAGCGGCGGGCAGGCGGAACGCCGAAGCGTTGACTCCGGAGCGGCTCGGCGTTCAGTCCGGGTTGCCGCGCCAAACGCAGCCGAGCCCGCCTCCACGCCTCGATCGAGACCTTTTGTTACCGCTGGTGAGACGGCCTTACAAAAGTGGGGGCCTTGAAACATAGGGCGCGGGTAGAGTGGTTCACGGATGCTGCATGTGCATCGTCCGTCGGAGAACGAATCATGAAAACCACGACCCCACGCGAACCGTCGAGACATCGGACACTCGGCTACACGTTGCTCGCCACCGCCGCCTTCCTGTTCGCGACGCAATGCGCGCTCGCGCAGCAAGCCGTTCCCGCACCGCAAGGCGTCGCGACGCAGGACGCCGATCCGCCGGGGCGCGTCGCGCGTCTGAATTACATGGCCGGAACGGTCACCACCGAGCCCGCCGGCGCCGCCGACTGGTCGTACGCCCAGATCAATCGGCCGCTCACCACCGGCGATCAGTTGTGGAATGACCGGAACGCACGCTCCGAGCTGCATATCGGCTCCACGGCCGTGCGTCTGGGCGAGTCCACCAGTCTCGATCTGCTCAATCTCGACGACAACAGCGCGCAGTTGAAGGTCGCGCAAGGCACGCTGTCGGCGCGCGTGCGGGAATTGCCGCCGGGCTCGTCGTATGAAATCGACACCCCGAATCTCGCGCTCGGGCTGAACGGCGCGGGCGACTACCGCGTGGACGTCGCGCCCGACGGCAGCAGCACCACCGTCACCGTGCGCAGCGGCAGCGCGACGGCGTATGGCGACGGCGCTCAGGTGCCGATCGCCGCCGGCCAGCAGTTGCGCTTTGCCGGCACCAATCTGCAGGCGCTCGCCGACGACGGCGCGCCGGGCGCCGACGCGTTCGACCAATGGGCCGCGAGCCGCGACGCCGCGGAAGACCGCTCGGTATCGGCGCGGTATGTATCGCGCGAAATTCCGGGTTATCAGGACCTCGACGCCAACGGCACGTGGCGCAGCAGTCCGCAATACGGCGAAGTCTGGGTGCCGCGCGCGACGCCCGCGGGCTGGGCGCCCTACCACGACGGCCACTGGGTGTGGCAGGCGCCGTGGGGCTGGACATGGGTCGACGACGCGCCGTGGGGTTTCGCGCCCTACCACTACGGCCGCTGGGCTTATGTCGACGATTCGTGGGCGTGGGTGCCGGGCCCTGTAGTGGTCAACGCGCCGCCGGTTTATGCGCCGGCGCTGGTGGCGTTCGTCGGCGGCGGTGGCGGCGGGGTCGATTGGGGCGTGAATCTGGCGATCGGCGGCGCGATGGCTGCGGGCGTCGCGTGGTTCCCGCTCGGCCCCGGCGAACGATGGCACCCGCAATGGGGCGGCCGCGACAACTGGAGCCCGCGCTACTACGAACGCGTCAATCGCACGACGGTGGTCAACAACTACAACCACACCAACATCACCAACGTCCACAACACGTACATCAACTATCGGGCGCCGCGGGCCGTGACCGCCGTGCCCGCGACGGCTTTCGTTCACGGACAGCCGGTCGCACGGTTCGCGCAGAAGGTCGACCCGGCGCAGTGGCGCAACGCGCGGATCAACCCCGGCGCTCCGGGCATCGCGCCGGTGCGCGAGAGCTTTGGGCCCGGCCAGCGCAACGCGAATTACCGGCCGCCGGCGGGCGTCATCGGGCGTCCGGTGATAGCGACGCGCAGTCCGTCGCTGCCGCCGGCGTACCGCGACGGCCTCGCGCAGCGTTTCGCGCAAAGCGGCGCACGCGTGCCTGGCGCGGGGCAGCCGATCGTGCGGACGTCGGTGCCGGCGCACTTCGCGGGCACGCCTGGTTCTTCACCGATGCAGAACGTCCGGGTCGTGCAGTCGCATCTTCCGGGACGAATGCCTGGCGCGGCGGCAGGCGCGCCGGTTCCTGAGCCGGGGCTCGGCGGCCGGCCCGCACCGGGCGCTGCTGATCGCGGGGACCAGGCGGGGCGCCGCCTGGGCGAGGCGCCTGGCGCAGGCGAACCGCCGCATGCAGCGATGCAGCAGGGGCGGCCCGGCATGCAGGCACTGGCGAACGGCCAGCCGGCTGGCGCGGCGGGCGCCGCGTTCAACGGCGTGCCGCGTCCGCCGCGTGAGAACGGCGGCAACGCGGCCGGGTTTGCGCGGTCACAGGACGCGGGGCGGCAAGCTGGAGCCGATGGTCGTCAGCAGCCTGCCTGGACTCAGCCGCATGTGCCGATGGCTCAGCAAGCGCAGCAGAGTTTGCAGCGCGGAGGTGAGGGATCGCAGGTGCCAAGGGTGGGGGGCGCCCAGCAAGCTCGCGGTGACGTGGATGCCGCGGGGCGGCAAGGCGGTGTGCCTCGTCCGGTGCAAAATCCGGCCTTGGGACAGCAGCCGCGGATCGGGCAAGGTCAAAGTCAAGGGCTGCGGCAGGATGCGCAGCCGGCGCAGCGCGACGAACGCGCGCAGGCGCTCGGACGGCCGCAGCAGGTTCAGGAGCAGCCGCGTCAGGGGGTTCAGGCGCAGGCTGGTGGCGAAGTGCGCGCGCAACCGCGGGGTCAAGAGCCGCCTCGGCAGGAGTTTCGTCAGCAGCAGGCACAGCCGGGGGCTGAGCCGCAGCGTCAGCCGCAGGCGCAACAGCAACCGCGTTCCGCACTCAATCCGCAGCAGATGCAGGCGCAACAGCAGCCGCGTCCGGAGTTCCATCCGCAGCAGATGCAGCCGCGCCCCGAGCCGCGTCCTCAGCCGCAGGCTCAGCAGCCGCGCCCTGAGTTCCATCCACAGCAGATCCAGCCGCGTCCAGAACCACGCCCTCAGCCGCAGGTGCAGCAGCAACCGCGTCCGGAGTTCCATCCGCAGCAAGCGCAGCCACGCCCAGAACCGCGTCCTCAGCCGCAAGCGCAGCAACAACGGCGTCCGCAACCGCAACCACAACCGCCACACGGCGAGCAGCGTTCGGGCGGTGGCCACGACGAGCATCACCGAGGCTGAGCGCTCTCTGCTTTCCCAAACCGCAGCGTTCATCGACATAAAAAAAGCCCCCGCAATTCACATCGCAGGGGCTTTACCCTTCTCCGTACAGCGCCGCTTAAACCGCCATCGGCGCCGTCAGCGGCTCGTGATGCCGATAGCCGACCAGCGAAAAGTCCGACGGTTCGATCTTCTCGAGCCATTCCGGCTCGTACACGCCGGTCTTCGCGTAGTCCGGCACGCGGTCGGAGATCGCGAGCGTCGGGCTTTCATACGGCTCGCGCTTGAGCTGCTCCTGCAGCATGGCAAGCTGATTCTCGTAGATGTGCGCGTCGCCGATAAAGTACGTGAACCAGCGCGGCGTATAGCCCGTCAGGCGGCCGACCAGATGCAGCAACGCCGCGCCCTCGGTCAGATTGAACGGCGTGCCGAGCCCGACATCGTTGCTGCGGATGTACAGGCACAGCGAAATCTCCTTGCGCGCGACGTTCGGCAGGAACTGATAAAGCAGATGGCACGCGGGCAACGCGATCTGGTCCAGCACGGCCGGGTTCCACGCATGAAACAGAATTCGCCGGTCCGACGGGTTCTGCATGATCGTGTCGAGACACTGGCGCAATTGATCGATTGCCTTGTACAGCAGCACCTTGCGGCTGCCGTTTTCATCGAACTCCGTGACCACTTGAAAGCCGCGCGCGGTCGCGTCCGCAAGCTGCGCGCTCGCCGCGGCGTCCAGCACCTTGTACGCCGGCCATTGACGCCATTGCACGCCGTAGACATCGCCGAGATCGTCGGGCCCCTCGCGATACGGGTTGGCCAGCCACTGCGGGTTCTGGTTCGCGTTGGCGTCCCACACCTTGCAGCCGAGATCGCGGAAATCCGCCGCGCTGCGCGACGCGCGCAGGAAACCGACCAGTTCGCCCACGGCCGACTTGAACGCGAGTTTCTTCGTCGTGACCGCCGGGAAACCTTGCTGGAGATCGAAGCGCAACACGGCGCCCGGCATGCTGATCGTGCGAATGCCGGTGCGGTTCTCCTGCCACGAGCCAGTGTCGAGAATCGTGCGGACGAGGTCCAGGTATTGTTTCATGCGGGTTCCTTCGACGCGGCGCAGGCCGGCGCACGCTACAGCCGGCGTGCCGCGAGATTGAGCGGAAAACCCGATTTTACCAAGCGCGGCGACATGGCGCCGCCGCCGCGATGCGACAGAGGGGAACTGAGGAGAAGTGATGGGAACAGACGGAACCAGGATCGGGGCGGGGCGAGGCGTAACGCGCGCAACGCCAACACTCACGCGCGCAAACCCCGGAAGTCACCGCCGCGGCACAACTCAGCACCCGCAGCGGCGCCCATTCACAAACGCAACGCCCGATAACGCCCGCCCGTCGGCTCAGAGATGCGGCACAGATGCCGGCAACGTACCGTTCGGCGCCGAAAGCGGCTCGCTTTCCATATGACGCATGCCATGCGAGCAGAGCAGCCGGTATAGCGTGACGCGCGAAATACCGAGCTCCTGCGCGGCGTCGCCAAGACGCCCGCGATGCCGCAACAGCGCGAGTTCGATAGCCTGACGCTCAGCGGCTTCGCGCGCTTGCGCGAGCGACACCGGCACGATCTCGACGTACTCGGCCAATTCCAGATCGCGCGCCGTGATCGCGCGTCCTTCGGACATCACAATGGCTCGCCGCACCCGGTTGATCAGCTCGCGCACGTTGCCCGGCCAGCCGTAGTTGTGCAAAGCCGCGATCGCGTCGGGTGCAAAGCCGCGCAGCCGCCGGCTTGCGTCTTTCTTGAAACGTTCCAGCATGTGACGCGCGAGCAGTTCAATATCCTTGCCGCGCGCGCGCAGCGGCGGCTCGTCGATTTGCAGCACACACAGCCGATGGTAAAGATCCGAGCGGAAACGGCCTTCGATCATGGCCGCCGTCATGTCGACGTGCGTGGCGGAAATGATCCGCACATCGACGTCGATCGCGCTATGACCGCCGAGCCGCTCGACCTTGCGCTCCTGCAGGAAGCGCAACAGGCTCGCCTGGCTTTCGAGCGGCAGATCGCCGATTTCGTCGAGAAACAGCGTGCCGCCGTTGGCCGCTTCAACGCGGCCGATCTTGCGCTGATTCGCGCCCGTGAACGCGCCGCGTTCGTAGCCGAATAGTTCGGACTGCAGCAGATGCGGCGGAATCGCGCCGCAGTTGATCGGCACGAACGGCGCATTGCGCCGCGACGAACGCTCGTGAATCGCGACCGCCGTGAGTTCCTTGCCGGTGCCCGATTCGCCGGAGATAAAAACCGGCGCGTCGGTCATTGCAACTTTGCGGATGGAACGGAACAGCGCGAGCATCGCGTCGCACGAGCCGACCATTTCGCCTTCGGCGCCTTGCGATCCGTCGTTCGAAGCCGGTTCGCCGAGCGAAATCATGCCGTATGCATGGCCGACGGAATCGACGATCCGGTCGCCGGAATACGGCACGGTCACATAGTCGAAACAATAATCGCGCACGAGGCGGCGCAGCGCCGCGTCCTGGAGTTGGCCGGGCATGGTCGCGGCGACCCAGCCGACGTTCGGCATGGTCAGGCAGGATTCGAAAGCGGCGATTTCATGCGGCTGGAAATGACTGGACAGATCAAGCAGGCCACCCGCTGCCGAACCGGCGCGTACGGCCCGGCGCGCGTCGCGCGCCGATCCCACCACTTCCACATGCCAGCCACGCTGGTGAAAGCGGGTGTTCAGTTCCGCGCTTGGCTCTCGCGAAACGTAAATCAGTTGCCGCGTTGCGGGTTCCATTATTCAGATCCTCTCGTCAACGAACGTTAAGGATGATGCACGCACCTGAACCGCAATTCAGACACGCTGGCACATTCGGGATTCGCAAATAGCAAAAACCGAACGGCCATTCCATTCCGTGCGGACAGCTGATCCCCAGAAAGCGGCGTGTGTGTTTGAGACGGCCCGTTAGCGGGCTTTTTTAAATTTGAAGCTCTTTCCGAGAGCTTACTATACGCGCGCCGCTTGGAAAACAATTATGCGAATTTAATCCGGCTACCCTTGTCCAGCAAGGCGCGCGCGGGGATAAATAAGTAATCAACTTACGAATAACCAATTGTGGGAAGCGGTTCTCTCATACATAGCGCTGGAGGTAGTTCATACCGCTGCAATTAACAGTTAATAGGTATTTTCTTCTCGCCGTTTCAGACCTGAAACGTTTACAGCCGATTCCTTTTATCGGATTGCGCGAGCAAGAAGTTGCAACCCGACCCACCAAGGGATTGCGCCCGGTGGCACGTGTTTCGCTAATTGCCTGCATCTGGAGAGTCATTATGCGAACACTTCGGTTGCGCGTCCGTCGGGCACGGATTGCAACGCATGCGGTACTTTGTCGGACGATCACGATGCCGATTCCGCGGATCGGGACTCGCGGCGCGCCGCGACCGGCGAGTGCGAAAAGCGCGCGCGTGACCTTGTGGGACGAGGTCGCTCCGCCGCTACCGTTGCCGCTGCCGGCTCCGTCGGCGGCCGCGGCGCTTCGCTCAGGTAGAATCGATCCGATTACGTTCCCCCTTCCATTCGATGACGACGCTCACCCTGATCGTCGCTCGCGCCAATAACGGCGTGATCGGCCGCGACAACCAGTTGCCCTGGCGACTTCCCGAAGACCTCGCGTTTTTCAAGCGCACGACGATGGGCGCGCCCATCATCATGGGCCGCAAGACGCATGAGTCGATCGGCAGGCCGCTGCCGGGACGCCGCAACATCGTCGTGACACGCGATGCCACGCGGCGCTTCCAGGGCTGCGACGCGGCGACGACGCTCGGCGAAGCGCTGAAGCTCGCGGCACAGGACCAGGCGCCGGAAGCGTTTCTGATCGGCGGCGCGCAGTTGTATGTGGAAGGGCTGCGTCTCGCGGACAAGCTGATCGTCACCGAAATCTCGGCCGATTTCCAGGGCGACGCGACGTTCCCCGCCGTCGACCCGGACGAGTGGGAAGAAGTCGCGCACGAAACGCATCGCGCGCATGCGCCGAACGATTTCGACTATGCGTTCGTGACGTATAAGCGCAAAAGCCGCTGAGGCCGCGGCTTCATGAAGCACCGGCTCGCGCCGTGAAGCGCTCCATGAAGCGCGCCGTCAAAAGCAAAACGCCACGCAAGCCAGGCGTGGCGTTTTCGTTTGCGGCGCCCGTAGCGAGCGCCGCCGCAAAAGCAAAACCGCTTACTGCCCCGCGATCGTCATCCGCTCGATCAGCACCGAGCCAGTCTGCTTGGTGCCTCGCGTGATGGTATCCGCGCCAATCGCGACGATATGGCGGAACATCTCCTGCAGCGTGCTCGCGACGGTGATCTCCTCGACCGGATACTGAATCTTGCCGTTCTCGACCCAGAAGCCCGACGCGCCGCGCGAATAGTCACCCGTCACATAGTTCACGCCCTGCCCCATCAGTTCAGTCAGCAAAAGGCCGGTGCCGAGCTTGCGCAGCATCTGCTCGAAGTCGTCCTCGGGACGCGTGCTCGAACTCTGGAGCGACAGGTTGTGCGAGCCGCCGGCGTTGCCGGTGGTCTGCATGCCGAGCTTGCGCGCGGAGTACGTGGACAGGAAATAGCCTTCCACGACGCCGTCTTTCACGACCGAGCGCTGCCGCGTGCGCACGCCTTCCTCGTCGAACGGCGCGCTGCCCATCGCGCGCGGCACATGCGGATCTTCGACGATCTGCACATGCGGGGCGAACACCGGCTTGCCGAGACTGTCGACGAGAAACGTCGTCTTGCGGTACAGCGCGCCGCCGCTCGTCGCCTGCACGAACGCGCCGAGCAGACCGGCGGCGAGCGGCGCCTCGAACAGCACCGGCACCTTGCGCGTATCCAGGCCGCGCGCGCCGATGCGCGCGAGCGCCCGCTGCGCCGCGTAACGGCCGACCGCTTCTGGATCGGCAAGCTGTTCGGCGCTGCGCGTGGACGTGTACCAGTCGTCGCGCTGCATGTTGCGGCCGCTGCCGGCAATCGGCGCGCACGCAATGTAATGCCGCGAGTACGGATAGCCCGCAAGAAAGCCGCGCGACGTGGCGAGCACGAACTGCGAGTGCTGCGCCGACACGCTCGCGCCTTCCGAGTTCTTGATCTGCGGATCGGTCGCGAACGCGGCGTCTTCCGCGCGACGGGCGATTTCCACCGCTTCGTCGGCGGACAGATTCCACGGGTGATAGAGATCGAGATCGCGCGGCTCCGTTTCGAGCAGCTCGGCTTCGGCGAGGCCCGCGCAATCGTCTTCGGCCGTGAAGCGCGCGATGTTGTACGCCGCCGCGACCGTGTCCTTCAGCGCTTGCGACGAAAAATCGGAGGTGCTCGCGTTGCCGCGCTTGTTGCCGATGAACACCGTCACGCCGACCATCTTGTCGCGGTTGTGCTCGATCGTTTCGACTTCGCCGCGCCGCACGGAGACGGACAGGCCGTCGCCTTCGGAAATTTCGGTCGCCGCGTCGGTACCGCCGAGCGACTTCGCGTGACGAAGGATGTCCGAGGCGATTTCCTTCAGTTCATCCTGGGTATGCGGAAAAAAGCGCTGCTTGACGTCCATGTCTGCTGCCATTGTCGTTGCCGTCCTTTTGGGGCCGAGCGGCCCGGGTGTTCGCCCATGCGTGTTCGCGTACCGCGCGATTGCTTGCGCCGAATCTGCGCATGACGGGCGCATGAGCATCGTTGAAGCATCCCGCGATCATAGCAAGCTAAGCGCTCGCGCACCTGGCATTCGCAGCGCGGTTTTTCGCAGCGCGCGCGCCGCTCTATACGGCGCGGCGGCGGGTTTGCAAGGCCCGGCGCGCTACAATATCGGCATGACACGCAAAACCCGCATTCAACCCATCGAATCCGCCGAGCCGGAAGTCGACGAGAACGGCTACGACCGTCCGAGCAAGTCCCAGTTGAAGCGCGAAATGCACGCGCTGCAGGAGCTGGGCGAGGCGCTGATCGCGCTGCCGAAAGACGCGCTCAAGCGCATGCCGATGCCCGAAAAGCTCGACGACGCCGTGCGCGAGGCGCGCCGCATCACCGACCACGAAGGCAAGCGCCGTCAGCTTCAGTACGTCGGCCGCGTGATGCGCTCGCTGCTCGACGACGAAACCGCCGCGCTGCGCACCGCGCTCGACACCTATAACGGCGTCAACAAGGCGGAAACGGCCAAGCTGCACTGGATCGAGCGCACTCGCGACAAGCTGCTCGCCGACGACGCCGCGCTGACCGAATTCATCCGCCAGCATCCGAACGCCGATCCGCAGCAAGGCCGCACGCTGATTCGCAATGCGCGCAAGGAAGCGCAGCAGAACAAGCCGCCGCGCTATTTCCGCGAGCTGTTCCAGTGGATCAAGAACGCGGACGGCCCCGCCGCCGCGACCGATTCCGCTGCCGACGACGCTGACGCCGAGGAAGACGCCGATGACGACCGCGACGCCTGACTCGCCAGGCAATCACAAGCTCGAGCGCAATCATCCCGACGAGATCCTGATTGGCCTCGTGTCGATCAGCGACCGCGCGTCCACCGGCGTGTACGAGGACAAGGGCATCCCGGCGCTGCAGGAATGGCTCGGCGCGGCCTTGAGTTCGCCGTGGCAGGTCGTCACGCGCCTGATTCAGGACGACGCGCCGACCATCTCCGCCACGCTCACGGAGCTCGTCGATGAAGTCGGCTGCGACCTCGTGCTGACCACGGGCGGCACCGGTCCGTCGCGGCGCGACGTGACGCCCGAGGCGACGCTTGCCGTCGCTACCAAGGAAATGCCGGGATTCGGCGAGCAGATGCGGCAGATCGGCCTGAATTTCGTGCCGACCGCGATCCTGTCGCGCCAGGTCGCGGTGATCCGCGAAACGGCGGATCACGCGGCGCTGATCGTCAACCTGCCGGGCCAGCCGAAGTCGATCAAGGAAACGCTGGAAGGCTTGCGCGATGCAGAAGACGCGGTGAAGGTGCCGGGCATTTTCGCCGCGGTGCCGTACTGCATCGACCTGATCGGCGGGCCGTATGTCGAGACCAACGCCGAGGTCGTGAAAGCATTCCGGCCGAAGAACGCGGTGCGCGCGCCGAGGCCGGCCTGACTTATTTCACGCCCGCTCGCCGGTTATTCGGCGTTCATCGAGGCGTCGGGCGCCGGCGGAATGAGGAAGTGTTCGCGGTAGTACTTCAGTTCGTCGATCGACTCGTGGATGTCGGCCAGCGCCGTGTGCATCGCGCGCTTCTGGAAGCCCTTGTAGATCGCGGGCTGCCAGCGGCGGCACAGTTCCTTCAGCGTGCTCACGTCCAGGTTGCGGTAGTGGAAGAACGTCTCGAGCTCGGGCATCCAGCGCGCCATGAAGCGGCGGTCCTGGCAGATCGAGTTGCCGCACATCGGCGATTTACCGGGCGGCACGTACTGCGCGAGAAATGCGCGGATCTGTTCGGTGGCCTCGATCTCGCTGACGGTGGACGCCTTCACACGGTCGATCAGTCCGGAACGCCCATGCGTGTTCTGATTCCACTGGTCCATTTTGGCGAGCGTCTCGTCGCTCTGATGAATCGCGAGAACCGGACCTTCGGCCATTCTGTCCAGCGTCGAATTCGTGACCACTACGGCGATTTCGATGATGCGGTCGGAGTCCGGATCGAGCCCGGTCATTTCCATGTCCAGCCAGACGAGGTTCATGTCGCTGCGCACGAGCGGCACTGGTGCAGCGGATTGGAGGATGTCAGTCATGAAGGCAACCTTGACGGCCCGGCCGCGAGCTTGGTGAAAGCCCGGACGCCGCGGCGATCGTTCGTGTGAAATGGTTATGGATGGTTTAAGCCGGTCCCCGCTGCGACGCGGGAAGAAACATATAATTCTCGCATAGATACCACGGAATCCACGGATGCCTACCCTGTACTTCACCGTCCTGTTCGTCGTCGCCGTCGTGGCGATGGTCGGCACCAAGCTGTGGCTCGCGTCGCGGCAAATCCGCTTCGTCGCGCGCCATCGCGAGCAGGTGCCGAGCCAGTTTGCCGGCACCATCGCGCTCACCGCGCACCAGCGCGCCGCCGACTACACCGTCGAGCGCACGCGTCTCACGATGATCGAGATCGTCGTCGGCGCGGCGGTGCTGATCGGCCTCACGCTGCTCGGCGGCGTGCAGGCGCTCGATCTGGCGATCACCGACTGGCTCGGCCGCGGCTATGTCGGCCAGATTGCACTCGTCGCGGCAGTGATCGCGATCACCAGCGCAATTGATCTGCCGTTCGACTACTACCGTCAGTTCGTGATCGAGCAACGCTTCGGCTTTAACCGGATGAGCAAGCGGATTTTCGTCGTCGACCGTTTGAAGGGCGTGCTGCTCGGCGCCGCGTTCGGCCTGCCGCTGCTCTTTGTCGTGCTGTGGCTGATGAACCAGGCGGGCAGCTTCTGGTGGCTGTGGACGTGGATCGTCTGGGTCGTCTTTCAGATGCTCGTGCTGGTGCTGTATCCGTCGTTTATCGCGCCGCTTTTCAACAAGTTCGAGCCGCTTAAGGACGAAGCGCTGAAAAGCCGCATCGAAGCGCTGATGAAGCGCTGCGGCTTCGCGGCCAAGGGCCTCTTCGTGATGGACGGCAGCCGCCGCTCGGCGCACGGCAATGCGTACTTCACGGGCTTCGGCGCGGCCAAGCGCATCGTGTTTTTCGACACGCTGCTCGCGCGCCTGTCGGGCAGCGAGATCGAGGCCGTGCTCGCGCACGAGCTCGGCCATTTCAAGCGTCGTCACGTGATCAAGCGGATGCTGGTCACGTTCGCGATCAGCCTCGCGATGCTCGCGCTGCTCGGCTGGCTCACGCAGCAGGTCTGGTTCTATGAAGGACTGGGCGTGAGGCCGTCGCTCATCGGCGGCAATAGCGGTCTTGCGCTCGTGCTGTTCTTCCTTGCGCTGCCAGTGTTCGTATTCTTCGTCACGCCGCTTGGCAGCCTGACTTCGCGCAAACACGAGTTCGAGGCCGACGCGTTCGCCGCCACGCAAACGGACGCGCAAGACCTCGTCAACGCGCTCGTCAAGCTGTACGAAGACAATGCGTCCACGTTGACGCCCGATCCGCTCTACACCGCGTTCTATTACTCGCATCCGCCGGCGTCGCAGCGGATCGACCGACTGTTGCGGCACGCATGAGCGGCCGCTCTCCGAAAGCGCCGCGCGCAACGTCCAGCACGCGCGTAGGCGGCCTCGTGGTGGCCGCGCATGGCCGCCACTATCTGGTCGCGCCCGAAGACGGCGGCGCGCTGCTGCAATGCTTCCCGCGCGGCAAGCGCAGCGAGGTGGCGGTGGGCGATCGCGTGATTTACGAGCCGACGTCCGCGGACCAGGGCGTGATCGTCGAAATCGGCCAGCGGCGCAATCTGCTGTATCGGTCGGATCAGTACAAGTCGAAGCTCTTCGCCGCGAACCTCGACCAGTTGCTGATCGTGCTCGCGACCGAACCGCACTTCAGCGAAGACCTGCTCGGGCGCGCGCTCGTCGCCGCCGAGGCCAACGAACTCAAGCCGCTGATCGTGCTGAACAAGATCGACGTGACCGATTCGCTCGAAGGCGCGCGCAAACGGCTCGAGCCCTATCGTGCACTCGGCTATACGGTCCTGGAAGTGTCGATCAAGACGCAACCCGACGACGCCCGCGCGACGTTGATCGACCATTTGCACGGCCACTCGACGCTTTTGCTCGGCCAGTCGGGGATGGGCAAATCGACGCTCGTGAATCTGCTGATTCCCAACGCCGAAGTCGCTACGCGCGAGATTTCGACCGCGTTGAACAGCGGGCGCCATACGACGACGTTCACGCGGCTTTATCCGCTGCCGGGCGCGCTGCCGGGTAATGGAGGGAACGGCGGGAACGGTGCGCTGATCGACTCGCCTGGCTTCCAGGAATTCGGCCTGCATCATTTGACGGAAGGCCGGCTCGAGCGCGCGTTCCCGGAGTTCCGGCCTCTCTTGCCTAACTGCCGCTTCTACAATTGTCACCACTTGCACGAGCCCGGCTGCGCGATCCTCGAAGCGGTCGCGGACGGCCGCATCCGTCGCGAACGGCATGCGCTGTACGCGCAACTCGTGCATGAAGCCAGCCAGATCGTGCGCTGACATGAAGCTGATGCGCGCGCCGAATCTCATCATCGGACAGCATTGGATCAATGTGCTGGCCGCAGCCGGCATCGCGTGCGAGCTGCACAACCGCTATCTGAACGGCGCGCTCGGCGACATTCCCGCGGATCAGTGCGCGCCCGAGTTGTGGCTCGTGGACGATCGCGACGAGGCCGTGGCGCGACGTCTGATCGATGCGGCGTCGCGAGGTCCGGCCGCAGGTGCGCCCGGCTGGCAATGTCGGCAATGCGGCGAAAAGCTCGAAGCGCAGTTCACCGTGTGCTGGCAGTGCGGGACGGCGCGCGATCCTTTGGATGGGTGAACGGGTCTGGCGCGGGCTGCGAGGTCGAGGTCGTAAAAAAACGGGCGATTGCCCGTTTTTTTACGCACATCACGTGTGTTGCTTCAAGCCAGCCACACGGCGATGGTGAGCATCAGCAACAGAATCATCCACAGCACGACCGCGCGCCAGACGAGTCCGACCGCCGATTGCAACGTGCGCGGCGTGCAGTCGTCACCCACCTGCATCGGACCGCCGTCGCCAGTAGCGAGTGCATCAAGACTCGACGGCTCGGCAAGCGGCCCGCTCAGACGCGCGCCGAGGGCACCGCTACCCGCCGCGAGCAGCACGCCGTCGTTCGCATCCGGCCACTGCCGCGCGTGGTTGCGCCACGCGTAAATCGCATCTTCGAAATTGCCGACAATGGCAAAGCCGAGCGACGTGAGCCGCGCCGGAATCCAGTCGATCACGAAGAACGCGCGCTGCGCGAAGCTCGAAAACGCGACGGTACGATCGTCCACCGGCCGCGCCCACGTGCGCGACAGATACTCGGCGATCCGATACAGCACAGCGCCGGCCGGCCCAACCGGAATCAGAAACCAGAAGAACACGCCGAAAACATGGCGATGCGACGCGACCACCGCGTGAATCAGCGTATGACGCACGATCTCGCTGACCGGCATGTCGAGCGTGTCGAGGCCGGTCCATTCGTTGAGAATTTCGCGCGCGCGCGGCACGTCGTCGTTATTGAGCGCGAGATGGATGTCGGTAAAGTAATGGCTGAACTGGCGGAAGCCGAGCGTGAAGTACAGCACCGCGACGTTCCACAGGAACGCCAGCACGAAGTGAATGTTGTACAGAACGTAGTAGACGAGCGCGACGGCCAGCGTCCACGGCACCACGACGACGAGCCATGCAAGCAGACCATGCTTGGGCTTGCCCGCATCGAATCCGTGCGCCGCCGACTCCGCATGGTATTGAAGCAGCGCGGATACCGGATTGTTCGGCGACAGTGCGCGCACCTGTTCAATGATCAGAGCCAGCAATACGGAAAAAAAAGTCATGCGATGCGCCGTGCTTTTCGAGTTTTACGATTGGTTCATAACGATAGCACAGGGTCGGATGCCACTGAGCGGGACGTTGCCAAACACCCAACGTCCGCACATAAGAACACCCGTCAAGCCGCCAGAAAGCGATAGAAATTGCGCAGCATCGCCGCTGTCGCGCCCCAGATGAAGTAGTGGCTACCCGTTCCGCCGACACCCTGTTCGGCTGCTTCGAGCGATACGCCGCGCGGGTACGGCATCGCGAAGAAGCGGCGCTCGCCGCCTTCGTAGCGGAAGACGCGTTCTTCGTGATGCGCCGGGTTCATCAGAAATGGGAGCGGCACTTCGAAGACCTCCGCGACCTCGAGCGCGTCCGCTTTCAACGCGAACGGCGGGTGCACCAGGCCGATCACAGGCGTGACGCGAAACCCGGTGCCCGTCAGATAGTCGGGCAACGCGCCGAGCACCTCGACGCGCGAAGGCGCGAGGCCGACTTCCTCTTGTGCTTCACGCAAGGCGGTCGCGGTGGCGTCGGCATCCAAAGGCTCCTGACGTCCGCCCGGAAAGCTGACTTGACCGGCATGGTCGTTGAGATGATCGGCGCGCTGCGTCAGCAACACCGTGAGGCCATTCGCGCGGATCACGAGCGGCACCAGCACGGAGGCGACACGCGGGTCGGTGTGAATGTCGCGCCACGGCGCCTCGATATCGGCTCGGGTGTCCAGGAAAGATGCTGCTTGAAGCGCGTTCGAAGGCCATCGGGCGTAAGACGCTCCGCGGCGACCGGCGGCAAGTGGGCGCCCGTTGCCTCGATGGGCAGGGCTTCAGGTTCAAAGACGGGGCGGATCAACGGATCTCTCGAATGAGCGGATGGACGCGATGCCGCTATTTGACTGCAACAAAAGC
>NZ_ABLD01000039.1 GCF_000172415.1 Paraburkholderia graminis C4D1M | reverse complement strand
GCGGTCTGGGCGATCGGCACCGGCAAGAGCGCGACGGCCGGCCAGGCGCAAGCGGTGCACGCGTTCCTGCGCGGGCGTCTCGCCGCGAAGGGCGCCAAATTTGCCGGCGTGCCGTTGCTGTACGGCGGCAGCGTGAAGCCGGACAACGCGGAAGAATTATTCCGTCAGCAGGACATCGACGGCGGCCTGATCGGCGGCGCGTCACTGAAGGACCAGGATTTTCTGGCGATCTGCAAGGCGGCGGCTGCTACGACAGCCGCTGGTTGAGCAGGGCGCCTCTCGGAATGACCCATTCCGGGCCCGCAGTCCGCGGGTTTCGGCTAAATAAAAGACTCAGGTGAGTGCAATGCTGTATTTGAAAACTTTGATTATCGTCGTTCAGCTGTTGTCGGCACTCGGGGTCATCGGCCTCGTTTTGCTGCAGCACGGCAAAGGCGCCGATATGGGCGCGGCTTTTGGTAGCGGTGCATCGGGCAGCCTGTTCGGCGCGACCGGCTCGGCAAACTTCCTGTCGCGTACAACCGCAGTGCTCGCCGCGGTGTTTTTCGTCACCACGCTGACGCTCACGTACCTCGGCGCTTATCGCGCCAAGCCTTCAGCCGGCGTGCTGGGCGCCGCGGTTACCGCGCCCGTGGCGGCTTCGGCGGCACCGGCTGGGTCCGCTCCGGCAGGCGGTTCGGCTGCGCTCGCGGCGTCGGCTGCATCGGTTCCGGCCACCGACGTACCGAAATAAAATTTTTCGTAGAAAGTGCTTTTGTGCGTTGAACAAACTGTTTGAACCAGTTAGAATCTAAGTCTTGAAGCGATTCGCGGGTTTTATAAGTTGTTTTCCCGGATTGCATACAGTGCCGACGTGGTGAAATTGGTAGACACGCTATCTTGAGGGGGTAGTGGCGAAAGCTGTGCGAGTTCGAGTCTCGCCGTCGGCACCAAATGTTATCTAATGCCAGCCGCTTGCTTCGCTTCGGCTGGCATTTTCACTTCTGGCGCGCGGTTTGCGTTGGTCTGCGGCGTGTACGTCTCAGAAGTGATTTCGCGTCAGGGGTGCTATGCTCCTGACGGCATTCAGAACCAACCGATTGAGGATAGTCTTGAACCTCGCAGCCTATTTCCCCGTCTTGATGTTCCTCGTTGTGGGCACCGGTTTAGGCGTAGCACTGGTCAGTATCGGCAAGATCCTCGGTCCCAACAAGCCCGATACCGAGAAAAACGCACCGTACGAGTGCGGCTTCGAAGCATTCGAAGATGCGCGCATGAAGTTCGACGTGCGCTATTACCTCGTCGCCATTCTCTTCATCATTTTCGATCTTGAAACCGCGTTCCTGTTCCCGTGGGGCGTCGCCCTGCGCGACATCGGCTGGCCTGGCTTCATGGCGATGATGATTTTCCTGCTCGAATTCCTGCTGGGCTTCGCCTATATCTGGAAGAAGGGCGGCCTCGACTGGGAATGATGGTTTAATCGCCGGTTTGCGTGGGTGGCCAAGGCTTGCCGCCCCGTCTGGAGTGGAAAGCAAATGAGTATCGAAGGGGTCTTGAAGGAAGGGTTTGTCACCACGACGGCTGACAAACTGATCAACTGGACGCGCACCGGTTCGCTGTGGCCGATGACGTTCGGTCTGGCGTGCTGCGCGGTCGAGATGATGCATGCGGGCGCGGCCCGTTATGACCTCGACCGTTTCGGCGTGGTGTTTCGTCCGAGTCCGCGTCAGTCGGACGTGATGATCGTCGCCGGCACGCTGTGCAACAAAATGGCGCCGGCTCTGCGCAAGGTGTACGACCAGATGGCCGAACCGCGCTGGGTGATTTCGATGGGTTCGTGCGCGAACGGCGGCGGCTATTACCACTACTCGTATTCGGTAGTGCGCGGTTGTGATCGCATCGTGCCGGTCGACGTCTACGTGCCGGGTTGCCCGCCGACAGCGGAAGCGCTGGTCTACGGCGTGATCCAGTTGCAGGCCAAGATTCGCCGCACCAACACAATCGCCCGTCAATAAGGCAACGCCTCTCCCCACAATATGGCAAGCAAACTCGAGACCCTGAAAGCGAACCTCGAGGCGGCCTTTGGCGGCCTCCTGTTGAGCACTACCGAGGCAATCGGTGAGTTGACGATCGTCGTGAAAGCGAGCGACTACCTCAACGTGGCAACGCGTCTGCGCGACGACCGCTCGCTCGGTTTCGAACAGATGATGGATCTGTGCGGCGTCGACTATCAAACCTATGCCGACGGCGCTTACGACGGTCCGCGTTTCGCGGCCGTTCTGCATTTGTTGTCGGTGCAGAATAACTGGCGTCTGCGGCTTCGCGTGTTCGCGCCGAATGACGACATGCCCATTCTGCCGTCCGTCGTCGATATCTGGAATTCGGCGAACTGGTACGAGCGCGAGGCGTTCGACCTTTACGGCATCGTCTTCGAAGGCCACCCGGATCTGCGCCGCATTCTGACCGACTACGGTTTTATTGGTCACCCGTTCCGTAAAGATTTCCCCGTCTCCGGCTACGTCGAAATGCGTTACGACCCGGAAGAGAAGCGCGTCGTCTATCAGCCTGTGACGATCGAGCCGCGGGAAATCACGCCGCGCGTGATCCGCGAAGATCGCTATGGCGGTCTGAAACACTAAGAGAACGCCATGGCAGAGATTAAGAACTACACGCTCAACTTCGGCCCTCAGCACCCGGCAGCGCACGGCGTGCTGCGCCTCGTGCTGGAACTCGACGGCGAAGTCATCCAGCGCGCCGATCCGCACATCGGCCTGCTGCATCGCGCGACTGAAAAGCTCGCCGAAACGAAAACGTTCATTCAGTCGGTGCCGTACATGGACCGTCTCGACTATGTGTCGATGATGGTCAACGAGCACGGCTACGTGATGGCGATCGAAAAGCTGCTCGGCATCGACGTGCCGGTGCGCGCCCAATACATCCGCGTGATGTTCGACGAAGTCACGCGCGTGCTAAACCACCTGATGTGGATCGGCGCGCACGCGCTCGACGTTGGCGCAATGGCCGTGTTCCTGTACGCGTTCCGCGAGCGTGAAGATCTGATGGACGTGTACGAAGCGGTGTCCGGCGCGCGCATGCATGCGGCGTATTACCGCCCGGGCGGCGTTTATCGCGATCTGCCTGACGCAATGCCGCAATACAAGGCGTCGAAGATCCGCAATGCGAAGGCATTGTCGAGAATGAACGAGAACCGTCAGGGCTCGTTGCTCGACTTTATCGACGACTTCTTCACGCGCTTCCCGAAGTGCGTCGACGAATACGAAACGCTGCTCACCGACAACCGGATCTGGAAGCAGCGTCTGGTCGGCATCGGCGTGGTCAGCCCGGAGCGTGC
This sequence comes from Paraburkholderia graminis C4D1M, assembly GCF_000172415.1. Taxonomy (GTDB): domain Bacteria; phylum Pseudomonadota; class Gammaproteobacteria; order Burkholderiales; family Burkholderiaceae; genus Paraburkholderia; species Paraburkholderia graminis. Next base: position 34,585 of record NZ_ABLD01000039.1, on the reverse strand, counting down.
GCTGCAAATGGGCATGTCCGGCGCAATGCTGCGCGGCTCGGGCATCGAGTGGGATTTGCGCAAGAAGCAGCCGTACGAAGTGTACGAAAAGCTGGACTTCGACATTCCGGTGGGCGTGAATGGCGACTGCTACGACCGCTATCTGGTCCGTGTCGAAGAAATGCGTCAATCCACGCGCATCGTGAAACAGTGCATTGAGTGGCTGCGCAAGAATCCGGGCCCTGTGATGATCGACAATCACAAGGTTGCGCCGCCGTCGCGCGTGGGCATGAAGTCGAACATGGAAGAACTGATTCACCACTTCAAGCTGTTCACCGAAGGCTTCCACGTGCCGGAAGGCGAGTCGTACGCCGCCGTCGAGCATCCGAAGGGCGAATTCGGCATCTACCTGATTTCCGACGGCGCGAACAAGCCGTATCGCCTCAAGATTCGCGCGCCGGGCTATGCGCATCTGTCCGCGCTCGACGAAATGGCGCGCGGCCACATGATCGCCGACGCCGTGACGATCATCGGCACGCAGGACATCGTGTTCGGCGAAGTAGATCGCTAGGACGTATTCATCGGCGCGCGTCTTCATGTTTGGTCCGAAGCGTGCGTCAAGCAAAGGAACGCCGGGTCTGTCGCAGCACGAAGTGAGCGACGGGTTTTCGTTCGGTAGGAATTGAAAGAGTCGTGTCTGAAAATGATCTCAGCTGAAGGCCTGAAAGAAATCGATCGTGCGATCGCGAAGTATCCCGCCGATCAGAAACAGTCCGCCGTGATGTCGGCGTTGGCCACTGCTCAGGAAGAGCATGGCTGGCTGTCGCCCGAACTCATGCAGTTCGTCGCGGACTATCTCGGCATGCCGGCAGTCGCCGTGCAGGAGGTCGCCACCTTCTACACGATGTACGAGACGTCGCCGGTCGGCAAGCACAAGATCACGCTCTGCACGAACCTGCCGTGTCAACTCGGCCCGGACGGCGGCTCCGACAGCGCCGCTGAATATCTGAAGCAGAAGCTCGGCATCGACTTCGGCGAAACCACGGCCGACGGCAAATTCACCTTGAAAGAAGGCGAATGCATGGGTTCGTGCGGCGACGCGCCGGTGATGCTGGTGAACAACCATCGCATGTGCAGCTTCATGAGCCGCGAGAAGATCGACCAGCTGCTCGAGGAACTTTCGAAATGACGTCTTTACACGATCGTCACATCAAACCGCTGATTCTCGCCGGCCTGAACGGCGACAACTGGCATCTCGAAGACTATGTGGCGCGCGGCGGTTACGCCCAGCTGCGCCGCATTCTGGAAGAAAAAATTCCGCCCGAGCAGGTGATCGCCGACGTCAAGGCGTCGGGTCTGCGCGGCCGTGGCGGCGCGGGCTTCCCGACCGGCCTGAAGTGGAGCTTCATGCCGCGTCAGTTCCCGGGCCAGAAGTACCTCGTCTGCAATTCGGACGAAGGCGAGCCGGGCACGTTCAAAGACCGCGACATCCTGCGCTTCAATCCGCATTCGCTGATCGAAGGCATGGCCATTGGCGCGTACGCAATGGGCATCACGGTCGGCTACAACTACATCCACGGCGAAATCTGGGAAGTCTACAAACGCTTTGAAGAAGCGTTGGACGAAGCTCGCCGCGCCGGGTTCCTCGGCGAAAACATCATGGGTTCGGGCTTCTCGTTCGAGCTGCATGCGCATCACGGTTACGGCGCCTACATCTGCGGCGAAGAAACCGCGTTGCTCGAGTCGCTGGAAGGCAAGAAAGGCCAGCCGCGCTTCAAGCCGCCGTTCCCGGCGAGCTTCGGCGTGTACGGCAAGCCGACCACGATCAACAACACCGAGACGTTTGCCGCGGTGCCATTCCTGCTCGCCATCGGCCCGCAAAATTACCTGGAAATCGGCAAGCCGAACAACGGCGGCACGAAGATCTTCTCGATCTCGGGCGACGTCGAACGTCCGGGCAATTACGAAGTTCCGCTCGGCACGCCGTTCGCCACGCTGATGGACCTCGCCGGCGGCATGCGCGGCGGCCGCAAGATCAAGGCCGTGATTCCTGGCGGTTCGTCGGCACCGGTCATTCCGGGCGACATCATGATGCAGACCGACCTCGACTATGACTCGATCGCCAAGGCGGGCTCGATGCTCGGCTCGGGCGCGGTCATCGTCATGGACGAAACGCGTTGCATGGTGCGTTCGCTGCTGCGTCTGTCGTACTTCTATTACGAAGAGTCGTGCGGTCAATGCACGCCTTGCCGCGAAGGCACGGGCTGGCTGTATCGCGTCGTGCATCGTATCGAGCACGGTCTTGGCCGTCCGGAAGATCTGGATCTGCTGAACTCGGTCGCGGAAAACATCATGGGCCGCACGATCTGCGCGCTCGGCGATGCTGCGGCCATGCCGGTTCGCGGCATGCTCAAGCACTACTGGGACGAATTCGAATATCACGTCGCCCACAAGCATTGCCTCGTCGGCGGTCATGCGGGCGCTGCGGCGGCAGCGGAAACAGTGGCTGCCTGAGCGAGGTTGCTGAGCGACCTCGCAAGTCGCCCGAGGCGCGCACGGAGAGGCGCTCGGGCAAGCTCCCGGACAAGCGGCACGCCGGACAGGTATGCACCAGAACACGTCAACCACGGGATTCATTGCCGAGCGGGCGATGAACGGGGCGAACGATTGAGCGGTAACAGGTTAAGGAAGATTGACCATCATGGTTGAACTTGAAATAGACGGCAAGAAAGTAGAAGTGCCCGAAGGCAGCATGGTGATCCAGGCTGCGCATAAGGTCGACACGTACATTCCTCACTTCTGCTATCACAAGAAGCTGTCGATTGCGGCCAACTGCCGGATGTGTCTCGTCGATGTCGAAAAGATGCCGAAGGCCGTGCCCGCATGCGCGACGCCCGTGTCGGCCGGCATGATCGTGCGCACGAAGTCCGAAAAGGCGGTGAAGGGCCAGCAATCCGTGATGGAATTCCTGCTGATCAACCACCCGCTGGATTGCCCGATTTGCGATCAGGGCGGCGAGTGTCAGTTGCAGGATCTGGCGGTGGGCTACGGCAAGTCGTCGTCGCGTTATAGCGAAGAAAAGCGCGTCGTGTTCCACAAGAACGTCGGCCCGCTGATCTCGATGGAAGAGATGTCCCGTTGCATCCACTGCACGCGCTGCGTGCGCTTCGGCCAGGAAGTGGCCGGCGTGATGGAACTGGGCATGCTGGGCCGCGGCGAGCATTCGGAAATCACGTCGTTCGTCGGCAAGACGGTCGACTCGGAACTGTCGGGCAACATGATCGACCTGTGCCCGGTCGGTGCGCTGACCAGCAAGCCGTTCCGCTACAGCGCGCGTACGTGGGAACTGTCGCGCCGCAAGTCGGTAAGCCCGCACGATTCCGTCGGCGCCAATCTCGTCGTGCAGGTGAAGAACAACCGCGTGATGCGGGTTCTGCCGTTCGAAAACGAAGCCATCAACGAATGCTGGATTTCGGACAAGGACCGCTTCTCGTACGAAGGCCTGAACAGCCCCGAACGTCTGACGCAGCCCATGCTGAAGCAGGGCGGCAAGTGGGTCGAGACCGACTGGCAGACCGCGCTCGACTACGTGGTCAAAGGTCTGAAGGGCATCAAGGGCGACCACGGCGCAAACGCGCTGGCCGCGCTTGGCAGCGCGCACAGCACGGTCGAAGAACTGTTCCTGCTGAAGCAACTGGCGCAAGCGGTCGGCACGCCTAACGTCGACTTCCGTCTGCGTCAGTCGGACTTCTCGGCGCCGGTCAACGGCACGCCGTGGCTCGGCACTGCTATTGCGGACCTGTCGAATATCGACTCGGCGCTCGTGATCGGTTCCGATCTGCGCCGCGATCATCCGCTGTTCGCCGCGCGTCTGCGTCAGGCGGCCAAGGGCGGCGCGAAGCTCACGCTGGTGCAAGCCACCGGCGACGACGCGCTGATCCCGCAAGCGCGGCGTATCGCTGCGGCGCCGTCGGCATGGCTCGAGGCACTCGCCGGCATCGCGTCGGCGGTCTCGCAAGCGAACGGCACGGCGCTGCCGGAAGCGTTCTCTGGCGCACAAGCGTCGGACGCCGACAAGGAAGTCGCCAGGTCGCTGGCTACGGGCGAGCGTCGCCTGGTGCTGCTCGGCAACGGCGCGGTGCGTCATCCGGATTTCGCGGTCATTCATGCAGCGGCTCAGTGGATCGCAGACGCAACCGGCGCAACGCTCGGCTTCCTGACGGAAGGCGCGAACACGGTCGGCGCGCATCTGGTGAACGCATTGCCGGGCGAAGGCGGCCTGAACGCTCGCGAAGTCTTCGAACAACCGCGCAAGGGTTATGTGCTGATGAACTTCGAACCGGAGTTCGACACGGCCAATCCGGCGCAGGCTCTGGCTGCGTTGAACCAGGCTGAGATGGTCGTCGTGATGTCGCCGTTCCAGACGGGCGCCGAATACGCGGACGTGCTGCTGCCGATCGCGCCGTTCACTGAAACGGCCGGTACGTTCGTCAACGCGGAAGGCACGGTGCAGACGTTTAACGGCGTCGTGCGTCCGCTTGGCGAGACGCGCCCCGCATGGAAGGTGTTGCGCGTGCTGGGCAGCCTGCTGGGCGCGCCCGGCTTCGAATACGACACGGCGGAAGAAGTGCGCAACGCGGCGCTCGGCGACGGCGAACTGCAATCGCGCCTGTCGAACCGCACGGGCGTAACGGTTGCTCGCGGCAAGACGGCGAAGGCAGCGGAAGGCAAGTTCGAGCGCATCGCCGACGTGCCGATCTACCATGCCGACGCGCTGGTTCGTCGCGCGGAATCGCTGCATCTGACCGCAGCCGCGCGTGCCGCGAACAACGTCGGCCTGCCGGCCGCGCTGTTCGACAAACTGGGTTTGAAGGAAGGCGACGCGGTGCGCGTGCGCCAGGGCGAGCAATCGGTGCAGTTGCCGGCCGTGCGCGACGCGAATCTTGCGGAGACGGTCGTCCGCGTATCGGCGGCCACGCCTGCCGGTGCAGCGCTGGGCAGCCTGTTCGGTGAACTGGTGGTGGAGAAGGCGTAAATGAGCTTGTTCGATACGATCAACTCGGGCGGCACCCAGCTTCTCGGTGTGGCATGGCCCACGGTGTGGGCACTGGTGCGCATCCTGGTGGTGGCCGTCGTGATCCTGCTGTGCGTGGCTTACCTGATTCTGTGGGAGCGTAAGCTGATCGGCTGGATGCACGTGCGTCTCGGCCCGAACCGCGTCGGCCCCGCAGGTCTTTTGCAGCCTATCGCCGACGTGCTGAAGCTGTTGCTGAAAGAAGTGATTCAGCCGACCCAGGCAAGCCGCTGGATCTACATGATCGCGCCGATCATGGTGGTGGTGCCGGCTTTCGCGGTCTGGGCGGTGATTCCGTTCCAGGCGGGCGCGGTGCTCGGCGACATCAACGCGGGTCTGCTGTATGCGATCGCGATTTCGTCGATCGGCGTGTACGGCGTGATTCTGGCCGGCTGGGCGTCGAACTCGAAGTACGCGTTCCTCGGCGCGATGCGGGCCGCGGCGCAGATGGTGTCGTACGAAATTTCGATGGGCTTCGCGCTGGTCGTCGTGCTGATGACGGCGGGCACGCTGAATCTGTCGGACATCGTCGGTTCGCAGGAACGCGGCTTCTTCGCCGCACACGGCCTGAACTTCCTGTCGTGGAACTGGCTGCCGCTGTTGCCGATGTTCGTCGTGTACTTCATCTCGGGCATCGCGGAAACGAACCGCCATCCGTTCGACGTGGTGGAAGGCGAATCGGAAATAGTCGCGGGTCACATGATCGATTACTCGGGTATGGCGTTCGCGCTGTTCTTCCTTGCCGAGTACATCAACATGATCGTGATCTCGGCGCTGGCGTCGACGCTGTTTCTCGGCGGCTGGAGTGCTCCGTTCGGCTTCCTGTCGTTTATCCCCGGCATCTTCTGGCTCGTCCTCAAGGTTTTCCTGCTGCTGTCGGTGTTCATCTGGGCGCGTGCCACGTTCCCGCGCTACCGCTATGACCAGATCATGCGTCTCGGCTGGAAGATTTTCATTCCGGTGTGCGTGGTGTGGCTGGTGGTGGTCGGCTTCTGGATCATGTCGCCGTGGAATATCTGGAAATAAAGGGCGGATGAACTTATGACCGCAATCCAAAATTTTTTCAAGACCTTCTTTTTGACGGAACTCATCAAGGGCCTCGCGTTGACCGGACGTTATACGTTCCAGCGCAAGGTGACCGTGCAGTTCCCGGAAGAGAAGACGCCCATTTCGCCGCGTTTTCGCGGACTGCATGCGCTGCGACGTTATGAGAATGGCGAAGAGCGCTGTATCGCGTGCAAGCTGTGCGAAGCGGTGTGCCCGGCGCTCGCCATCACGATCGAGTCGGAAACGCGCGAAGACAACACGCGCCGCACCACGCGTTACGACATCGACCTGACCAAGTGCATCTTCTGCGGTTTCTGCGAAGAAAGCTGCCCGGTCGATTCGATTGTCGAGACGCACATTCTCGAATATCACGGCGAAAAGCGCGGCGATCTGTACTTCACGAAGGACATGCTGCTGGCCGTGGGCGATCGTTACGAAGCGGAGATCGCCGCGAACAAGGCTGCCGACGCACCGTATCGTTAAAGCGTCCAAGTACAAGCAGTAGGTGCGGCAGTAGCGCATCAAGTCAATGCAGCAGTAATACGGCCTGTTGTCGGGCCGAGCGCCGCGGTATGCAAGCCGCGGCACGGCGCACGCGTGCGTCTGTTCCGGCGGTTGTCACGCTGTGGCCGGACGCCCGTGCCAAAGAAAATGCCTGACGATGGCCTAACGATGAACCGGTAATCATGGAATTCACGACCGTACTGTTCTACATCTTCGCGCTGCTCCTGGTGGTTTCAGGGCTGAAGGTGATCACCTCGCGCAACCCGGTGTCGTCCGCACTGTTTCTCGTGCTGGCGTTTTTCAACGCAGCGGCTATCTGGATGCTGCTGCAGGCCGAGTTCCTCGCCATCCTGCTGGTGCTGGTCTATGTGGGCGCGGTGATGGTGCTGTTCCTGTTCGTCGTGATGATGCTGGACATCAACCTCGACGTGCTGCGCAAGGACTTCAGACGCTTCGTGCCGATGGCCACGGTGGTGGGCGCGATCATCGTGCTCGAAACCGCGCTGATCCTGTGGCACGGCTACGGCGCGACGAGCACGGTGGTGCCCGACACGACCGCCGCGGCGGGCGGCATGGGCGACTGGTCGAACACCCGCCTGATCGGCAAAGTGATTTACACCGACTACATCTTCGCGTTCGAAGTGGCCGGCCTCGTGCTGCTGGTGGCGATCATCGCGGCTATCGCGCTGACCACGAGCCACAAGAAGGACAGCAAGCGCCAGAAGATCAGCGACCAGGTCAAGGTGCGTGCGCAAGACCGCGTGCGCGTCGTGAAGATGCCGTCGGAAAAGAGCCCGGCGACCGTCGCGGCGGAAGAAGCCGCAGCGGCGGCCGCAGCAGCCGAATCGGCGTCTGCGAAGAACAGCTGAGCGGACAGGAGATAGAAATCATGTTGACCCTTGCCCATTACCTCGTGCTCGGCGCGATTCTGTTTGCGATCAGCATCGTCGGTATTTTCCTGAACCGTCGCAACGTCATCATCATCCTGATGGCGATCGAACTGATGCTGCTCGCGGTGAATACCAATTTCGTCGCCTTCTCGCATTATCTCGGCGACGTGCATGGCCAGATTTTCGTGTTCTTCGTGCTGACCGTAGCGGCAGCGGAAGCAGCGATCGGCCTCGCAATTCTGGTGACCCTGTTCCGTAGCCTCGACACGATCAATGTCGAAGATCTCGATCAGCTCAAAGGTTAATCTCAGGAAAAGCGGTTATGTCCACGATACTCAATGAAAACCTGCTGCTGGCGATTCCGCTGGCACCGCTGGCCGGTTGCCTGATCGCGGGGCTGTTCGGGAAGGCGGTAGGGCGCGCGGGTGCGCACTCGGTCACGATCCTCGGCGTTGCCATCTCGTTCGTTCTGTCGATGATGGTGTTCTTCCAGGTGCTGGACGGCGCGAGCTTCAACGCCACCGTCTATGAATGGATGTCCATCGGCAAGACCAAGTTCGAAGTCGGCTTCCTCGTCGATTCGCTCACGGCCATGATGATGTGCGTCGTGACCTTCGTGTCGCTGATGGTGCACATCTACACGATCGGCTACATGGCCGACGACGACGGCTACCAGCGCTTCTTCTCGTACATCTCGCTCTTCACGTTTTCGATGCTGATGCTCGTGATGAGCAACAACTTCCTGCAGCTGTTCTTCGGCTGGGAAGCAGTGGGTCTCGTGTCGTACCTGCTGATCGGTTTCTACTACACGCGCGAGTCGGCGATCTACGCCAACATGAAGGCGTTCATCGTGAACCGCGTCGGCGACTTCGGCTTTCTGCTGGGTATCGGCCTGCTGTTCGCGTTTGCCGGTTCGATGAACTACGGCGACGTGTTTGCCAAGCGCACGGAACTGGCCGCGTTGAGCTTTCCGGGTACCGATTGGGGCCTGCTGACGGTGGCGTGTATCTGCCTCTTCATCGGCGCAATGGGTAAGTCGGCGCAGTTTCCGCTGCACGTGTGGCTGCCGGATTCGATGGAAGGCCCGACGCCGATTTCCGCGCTGATTCACGCGGCAACCATGGTGACGGCCGGTATCTTCATGGTCACGCGCATGTCGCCGCTGTTCGAACTGTCGGATAGTGCGCTCTCGTTCGTCACGGTGATCGGCGCCATTACCGCGCTGTTCATGGGCTTCCTCGGGATTGTCCAGAACGACATCAAGCGCGTGGTGGCTTACTCCACACTCTCGCAGCTCGGCTACATGACGGTCGCGCTCGGCGTGTCGGCTTATCCGGTCGGCGTGTTCCACCTGATGACGCACGCGTTCTTCAAGGCGCTGCTGTTCCTCGGCGCGGGTTCCGTGATCATCGGCATGCACCACGATCAGGACATGCGCAACATGGGCGGCCTGCGCAAATACATGCCGATCACGTGGATCACGTCGCTGATCGGTTCGCTGGCGCTGATCGGCACGCCGTTCTTCTCGGGCTTCTACTCGAAAGATTCGATCATCGACGCAGTGAAGCTGTCGCATCTGCCGGGTTCGGGCTTTGCCTATTTCGCCGTGGTGGCAAGCGTGTTCGTCACCGCGCTGTATTCGTTCCGTATGTATTTCATGGTGTTCCACGGCAAGGAGCGCTTCCGCGATCCGAAGCATCCGGATTCGCCGATGGGCGCCGAAGCCGCGGCACACGGTCATGGCAACGGCCATGACGCACATGGTCACGACGACCACGGTCACGACGACCACGGTCACGCGCACGAACCGCATGAAACGCCGTGGGTCGTGTGGTTGCCGCTGGTGCTGCTGGCGATTCCGTCTGTCGTGATCGGTGCGATCGCGGTCGGCCCGATGCTGTTCGGCGACTTCTTCCAGCACGGCGTGGCGTTCGAGAAGGTGATCTTCATCGGCGAAAACCATCCGGCGCTGCACGAGATGGCCGAAGAGTTCCACGGCTGGGCCGCGATGGGCCTGCACTCGGTCGCGGGCCTGCCGGTGTGGCTCGCGCTCGCGGGTGTGCTCGTCGCGTGGTTCCTGTATCTGGTTCGTCCTGAACTGCCGGCTACCATCAAGCGCGCGTTCGGGCCGATCTACACGCTGCTCGATAACAAGTACTACATGGACAAGATCAACGAAGTCGTGTTTGCGCGGGGCGCCGTGGCGATTGGCCGTGGTCTCTGGAAGGAAGGCGACGTCGTCGTGATCGACGGCATCGTCAACGGCAGCGCACGCTTTATCGGCTGGTTCGCCGGCGTGATCCGCTTCCTCCAATCCGGCTACATCTACCACTACGCGTTCGCCATGATTATCGGCATGTTGGGGCTCCTGACCCTGTTTGTAACGCTCGGCGGCAAATAAGGCGAGGGACACTAATGCACGCTTATCCGATTCTCAGTCTCGCCATCTGGTTGCCGATCCTTTGCGGCCTGCTGGTTCTGGCCATCGGCTCCGACCGTAACCCCGGCCCCGCGCGCTGGGTCGCATTGATCGGCTCGATCGTCAGCTTCATCGTCACGATTCCGCTGATCACCGGTTTTGATTCGAGCAGCGCCGATCTTCAGTTCGTCGAACAGGCCAACTGGATCGAACGATTCAACATTACATATCACCTCGGTGTCGACGGCATTTCGATGTGGTTCGTCGTGTTGACCGCATTGATCACGGTGATCGTCGTGATCGCCGGATGGGAAGTCATCACGAAGAACGTCGGCCAGTATCTGGCCTCGTTCCTGATCCTGTCGGGCATCATGGTCGGCGTGTTCAGCGCCGCCGACGGCATGCTGTTCTACGTGTTCTTCGAAGCGACGCTGATTCCGATGTACATCATCATCGGCGTGTGGGGCGGGGCGAACCGCGTGTACGCGGCGTTCAAGTTCTTCCTGTACACGCTGATGGGCTCGCTCCTGATGCTGGTCGCGTTGCTCTATCTGTACGTCCAGACCGGCACGTTCGATCTCGCCACCTGGCAGCATGCGCAGATCGCGATGACGCCGCAGGTTTTACTGTTCATAGCGTTCTTCATGGCGTTCGCCGTGAAGGTGCCGATGTGGCCGGTGCACACGTGGTTGCCTGACGCTCACGTGGAAGCGCCGACCGGCGGCTCTGTCGTGCTGGCCGCGATCATGCTGAAGCTCGGCGCATACGGTTTCCTGCGCTTCTCGCTGCCGATCGCACCGGACGCAAGCCACTTCCTCGCGCCGGTCGTCATTACGCTGTCGCTGATCGCCGTGATCTACATCGGCCTCGTCGCGATGGTGCAGGCCGACATGAAGAAGCTGGTCGCGTATTCGTCGATCGCGCACATGGGCTTCGTCACGCTCGGCTTCTTTATCTTCAATCAGCTCGGCGTGGAAGGCGCGATCGTGCAGATGATCTCGCACGGCTTCGTGTCGGGCGCCATGTTCCTTAGCATCGGCGTGCTGTACGACCGCATGCACTCGCGTCAGATCGCGGACTACGGCGGCGTCGTCAACGTGATGCCGAAATTCGCGGCCTTCGTGATGCTGTTCTCGATGGCCAATTGCGGCTTGCCGGGCACCTCGGGTTTTGTCGGCGAATTCATGGTGATTCTGGCCGCTGTCCAGTACAACTTCTGGATCGCGGGCGGCGCCGCCGTGACGCTGATTCTCGGCGCGGCCTACACGCTGTGGATGTACAAGCGCGTCTACTTCGGCGCGGTCGCCAACGACCACGTGAAGGGCCTGTTCGACATCAACCGCCGCGAGTTTTTCATGCTGGCAGTGCTCGCCGCACTGACGCTCTTCATGGGCCTGTATCCGAAGCCCTTTACCGATGTGATGCACGTATCCGTGGAAAACCTCCTCTCCCACGTTGCGCAGTCGAAGCTGCCGTTGTCTCAGTAACGCAGAGGAGGAATTAAAGACCATGCAAAACGCCCCTATGACTGCTCTGTTGCCCGACGCACTGGTGATGCTCGCCGTTGTCGTCGCGTGGCTCAACGACACGTTCGTCGGCCAGGCCGGTCGCCGTACCACGTATTTCATCGCGTTCCTGTCGTCGCTCGTCGCCGGCATCTGGTTCGCGGTCAATGCGTTCGACCCGTCGGTGCATTACTTCTTCAGCCGCATGTACGTCGTCGATTCGTTCGCGAGTCTGATGAAAGCGGTGGTGACGCTCGGCTACGCGGTCACGATCGTGTATTCGCGCCGCTACCTCGAAGATCGCGGGCTGTATCGCGGCGAGTTCTTCCTGCTCGGCATGTTCTCGCTGCTCGGTCAGCTCGTGATGATCTCCGGCAACAACTTCCTGACGCTGTATCTCGGTCTGGAACTGATGTCGCTGTCGCTCTATGGCGTGATCGCACTGCGTCGGGAAGCCGCGCCGTCGAACGAAGCGGCCATGAAGTACTACGTGCTCGGCGCGCTGGCTTCGGGCTTCCTGCTGTACGGCATCTCGATGCTGTACGGCGCGACCGGCTCGCTCGATCTGAACGAAGTGTTCAAGGCAATCGGTCAGAGCCACTACGATCCGAGCGTGCTGCTGTTCGGCGTGATCTTCATCGTCGCCGGTGTGGCGTTCAAGATGGGCGCCGTGCCGTTCCACATGTGGGTGCCCGACGTCTATCAGGGCGCGCCCACGGCCATGACGCTGCTGGTCGGCGGTGGTCCGAAGGTGGCGGCATTCGCATGGGGCCTGCGCTTCCTGGTGATGGGTCTGCTGCCGCTCGCAGTCGAATGGCAGCAAATGCTGGTGATTCTCGCGGCGCTGTCGCTGATCGTCGGCAACATCACGGGTATCGTGCAGCGCAACGTCAAGCGTATGCTCGCGTACTCGGCGATCTCGAACATGGGCTTCGTGCTGCTCGGTCTGCTGGCCGGCGTGGTCGATCACAAGACGACTGGTGCCGCGAGCGCGTATGGCTCGGCGATGTACTACAGCATCGTCTATCTGATCACGACGATGGGCACCTTCGGCGTCATCATGCTGCTCGCACGCCGCGAATTCGAAGCGGATACGCTCGACGACTTCAAGGGGCTGAACCAACGGAGCCCGGTGTTCGCGTTCGTCATGATGGTGATGATGTTCTCGCTCGCCGGCATTCCGCCTGCGGTCGGTTTCTACGCGAAGCTCGCGGTGCTGCAGGCCACGATGAACGCCGGCCTGACCTGGCTCACGGTGCTCGCGGTGATCACGTCGCTGTTCGGCGCGTTCTACTACCTGCGTATCGTGAAGCTCATGTACTTCGACGAGCCGCAAGACAAGTCGGCGATCGTCGCGGACACGGGCACGCGCGCGTTGCTCGCGCTCAATGGCGTGGCCGTGCTGGTGCTGGGTATCGTGCCCGATCCGCTGTTGAAAGCTTGCCTGCAGGCTATCCAGCACACGCTGTCGTTCTGATGTCGGCAGCGGGCTGGTTTATCGTGCTGTTGGCGCTGGTGGGCGCCAATCTGCCGTTCCTGAATCAGCGGCTCTTCGCCGCCGTCCCGTTGAAGGCGGCGAAGAAAAGCGCATGGGTCCGGATTGCCGAACTGATCGTGCTGTACTTCGTGGTCGGCGCGCTGGGCTTTCTGCTCGAAGCGCGCGCCGGCAACCGCTTCGAACAGGGTTGGCAGTTCTACGCGATCACGTTCGCGCTGTTCGTCGTGTTCGCCTTCCCCGGCTTCACTTTCCAGTATCTCGTCAAACGCCGCTGACGGCGTCTCGCCGTCGCGCACCAAGCTGTCCCGAGGTCCGCATATGGCTGAACTTCCCGACCACGACGCCGTCCTTACCGAGACCTGTGTCGACAGTAAGACGGTCCACCAGGGGCCGTTCCTGACGCTCAAGTGCGACACCGTGCGCCTGCCCGACGGCAAGCATGCTACCCGTGAGTATGTGGAGCACCCCGGCGCCGTGATGGTGATTCCGCTGTTCGACGACGGCCGTGTGCTGCTGGAAAGCCAGTATCGCTATCCGATGGGCAAGGTCATGGTCGAGTATCCGGCCGGCAAGCTCGATCCGAACGAAGGCGCGCTCGCTTGCGCCATTCGCGAATTGCGCGAGGAGACGGGCTACACGGCGCGCGAGTATGTGTACCTGACGCGTGTTCACCCGATCATTTCCTACTCGACCGAGTTCATCGACATCTACCTCGCGCGCGGCTTGACTGCGGGCGAGCGCAAGCTCGACGACGGCGAGTTCCTCGAGATGTTTACGGCTACGGTTCCCGAAGTGTCCGAGTGGGTGCGGACCGGCAAGATCACTGACGTGAAAACGATCATCGGCACGTTCTGGCTGGAGAAGGTGCTGTCCGGCGTCTGGCCGATGGCGCAGCCGCAGTAGTTTTTTCGGAGTCTCCCAACGCGCAGGCGACGCTTGCGCCGCATCCAGGAAGCCCCTGCCGGTCGTCGACCGGCAGGGGCTTCGTCACTCTGAAGCTGGATAAGGCTTCTGTCTTTACCGCGGCGTGCGGTGTCTGAATATGAGCGCCTTTGTCCTATGCCATCCGGCAGTCTCGCGTGATCGCGGCGGCAACTTTAGTATGGAAGGCCGGCAAACGTCTTCACTGCTGCATTAATCGGGATAACGAAGCATGTGAGACGGTTGAGCTCCGCGATAAAAATCGGGTTGTCACTTGACAACCCGATTCGCGAGTATTAAATTGGAGGACAGGATGGTTCGTGGAGTCCACGCTAAGAAAGAGATAGAGGCTGCGCTGGCTTATGCCGAGCGGCGCGGGTGGCGCATACAGAGCGGAGGCAAGGGCCACGCCTGGGGAAAAATGTATTGCCCTTACAAAGATGCGGAGTGCCGTTGCGGAGAATTCTGCATTTCAAGCGTATGGAGTACGCCGAAGAATGCTGATAACCACGCCAGACATTTGCGGCGTGTGGTCGACAATTGCACGGCGCATCGTTCGCAAAAGCATTGAGTAGGCAACGTTGTGGCCGAATAAAGCAGGAGTAGCAAATGGAATATACGTTCACGTTGAAGTATAAGCTTGCCGCGCAAGACAGTGATCTTGACGCGATTGTCGAACGCCTGGGCGAAGCAGGCTGTGACGACGCCACGGTCGGCGTGGGGCAACCGGGGCGACTGGCGCTGGTCTTTTCGCGCGAAGCACCGTCGGCGGTCGAGGCACTGGTCAGCGCGCTCGGAGACGTCAAAAAGGCGGTGCCGTCGGCACGGCTTGTCGAAGCCGGGCCCGACTTCGTGGGGTTGACCGACGTCGCGGAAATTGCCGGCGTATCGCGGCAGAACATGCGCAAGCTCATGTTGAGCCATGCGGTCGAATTTCCGCCGCCGGTGCACGAGGGAAGCGCGTCAGTCTGGCATCTGTCGGACGTGCTTGACTGGCTGAACGCGCGCGGTGGCTACGACATCAAAGCCGACGTTTTCGACGTCGCCAAAACGGCTAAACAGGTCAACCTTGCCAAAGAGGCGCGGGAGCTTGAACCGCGCTTCAATCGTCGGCTGGAATGCCTGGTGGCGTGAGCGTCAATCGTGAACGGAGGGGTTCGCACGCGTGAGGCTGATACGTCGTTGGGGGCGAAGCGCTGGGCGTTGGCTCACGCACGCACGCCGCATTGCGCGGAGTCATACAGCCTTCGGCAGGGGTCTGCGCAAAGCGTTAAAATCGCGCACCGCGCCTCATCTTCCGGCAGCGCCCAACTCGTCGCGCGTTGCATGTGAAGTTTTTACGAACGACCGTTCACAAATTTTCGTTTTGCGCTAAACTGGCACGCAAGCCCTGATTCCATATGAAGGTCCTCGATTTACAGTGTCCGCACGGCCATCGGTTCGAAGGGTGGTTTGCTTCGGCTGATGACTTCGAATCTCAGCAGTCCCGCAAGCTGGTCGAATGTCCGATTTGCGGAGCGAAAGAAGTGAGCCGTTTGCCGTCGGCTCCGCGCCTGAATCTCTCTCATGGGGTAGAGGCGAAAGCGAAAGCGCCCGCAGCCGCAGGTGAATTGCAGGCGCGTGTCATGCGCGCATTGCGCGAGGTACTGGAGAAGACCGAGAACGTGGGCGACCGCTTCGCCGAGGAAGCGCGGCGCATTCACTACAACGAAGCGCCCGCACGCAATATTCGCGGTGTCACAACGCCGGAAGACGCGAGAGCTTTGGTCGAAGAAGGCATCGAAGTGATGCCGCTGCCGGTCCCGGCTGCCCTGAAGGAACCTCTGCAATAGCGCAGTGGCTCTCTGGCGGCGGGTGGTGGCGGCCAGGAGACACTACGCATGAATCTGGACTATTCCCCCGCTGAGAAGGCGTTCCGCGCCGAGATCCGCGCCTGGCTCGAAGCCAATCTGCCTCGCGAACTCAGCGAGAAGGTACTCAACCACAAGCGTTTGAACCGCGACGACTTCGCCAACTGGCACAAGCTGCTGGGCACGCGCGGCTGGTCGGTTGTCGCGTGGCCGACAGAATACGGCGGTCCCGGCTGGGATGCCACGCAGCGCCATATCTGGGACGAAGAGTGCGCCCGTGTCGGCGCGCCGACAGTGTTGCCATTCGGTGTGTCGATGGTCGCGCCGGTTCTTATGAAGTACGGCAACGAGGCGCAGAAACGCTACTACCTGCCGCGCATTCTCGACGGCACTGACTGGTGGTGTCAGGGCTATTCAGAGCCGGGCTCCGGTTCCGATCTCGCATCGCTGCGCACGCGTGCCGAACGGGTCGGCGATCATTACGTGGTCAATGGGCAGAAAACCTGGACCACGTTGGGGCAGCACGCGGACATGATGTTTTGTCTCGTACGCACCGACAGCGGCGCGAAGAAGCAGGAGGGCATTTCGTTCCTGCTCATCGACATGAAAACGCCGGGCATCACCGTCCGGCCGATCATCACGCTCGACGAAGACCACGAAGTCAACGAAGTCTTCTTTGAAGACGTGAAGGTGCCGGTCGAGAATCTGATCGGCGAGGAAAACCGCGGTTGGACTTACGCAAAATATCTGCTCGGGCATGAGCGCACCGGCATTGCGCGCGTCGGCCAGTCGAAACGCGAGCTGGTTTTTCTGAAGCGCCTCGCGCTCGATCAGAAAAAGAACGGCAAGCCCCTTTTGAATGACCCGGTATTCGCTGCAAAAGTCGCGAATCTCGAGATCGAACTGATGGCTCTCGAAGTCACCGTGCAACGCGTGGTCGCTAACGAAGCAGGCGGACGCGGACCGGGACCGGAAGCGTCGATGCTGAAGATCAAGGGCACGGAGGTGCAGCAGGCGTTGACCGAACTCATGGTCGAGGCCGTCGGGCCACTCGCCGCTCCGTTCGACGTGCCGTTCCTCGAGGGCGAGCGCGAGCACAGCATTGCCGGAGACGACGATGCCGCGCCGCTGGCCGCGTATTACTTCAACTTCCGCAAGACGTCGATTTACGGCGGCTCGAATGAAATTCAAAAGAACATCATCGCGCAGATGATTCTCGGACTTTGAGGAGCGGCCCATGGACTTCACTTTCAACGACGAGCAGCAACAATTCGCCGACGCACTGCGCCGCTATCTGGACAAGAACTATGGCTTCGAAGCGCGCCAGGCGATCGTGCGTTCGGATGCCGGTGTGTCGGACGCTCACTGGGCAGCTTTCACCGAGTTGGGCCTGACCGCATTGCCGGTGCCCGAAGCGCAAGGCGGTTTCAACGGCGGACCCGTCGATATGCTCGTGGTCATGCAGGAGCTCGGCCGCGCTTTGGTGGTCGAGCCTTATTGCGCGACGGCGGTTGGCATCGAGGCATTGCGGCTTGCCGGCACGGGCCAGGGCGAAGACGTGTCGCTGCTCGAGCGTGCGGCCCAAGGCGAGATCAAGCTCGCGGTCGCATTCCACGAACCGCGGGCGCGCTACGATCTGTTCGACGTCGCGACCACCGCGAGCGGACAAGGTGAACAGCACACGCTTACGGGTACGAAATCGGTCGTGATACATGGCGCGCAGGCGCATCACTGGATCGTGCCCGCGCGTGCCAATGGCGAGATCGCGCTATTCGTGGTAGCGCGCGATGCGGCAGGCGCGACCCTCACCGACTACCGCACCATCGACGGACAACGCGCCGCCACACTGCAATTCAACGGTACGCCGGCACGGCGTTTGAGCGGCCCGCACTCGGGCGCGGCGGCCCTCGAGCACATCGCGGACTACGGCACGCTGCTGTTGTGCGCGGAAGCGCTCGGCGCGCTCGACGCATTGAACGCCGCAACCGTCGACTACACGAAGACGCGCCAGCAGTTCGGCCAACCCATCGCGCGCTTTCAGGCATTGCAGCATCGCATGGTCGAGATGCTGATTCACGCCGAGCAGGCGCGTTCGGTCACTTATCTTGCCGCCATGCGCTATTCGAGCGAAGACGTCGACGAACGCCGCCACGCCATTTCCGCGGCCAAGGTACGCGTGGGGCAGGCTGCGCGTTTCGTCGGCCAGCAGGCGGTGCAGTTGCACGGCGGAATGGGCGTGACGAA
This sequence comes from Paraburkholderia graminis C4D1M, assembly GCF_000172415.1. Taxonomy (GTDB): domain Bacteria; phylum Pseudomonadota; class Gammaproteobacteria; order Burkholderiales; family Burkholderiaceae; genus Paraburkholderia; species Paraburkholderia graminis. The sequence continues at coordinate 16,654 of NZ_ABLD01000039.1, read as the reverse complement.
CGAGGTCGCCGCCGCGCATCTGTTCAAACGTCTCGCTATCATTGAAACCACGTTGGGCGACGTCGATCATCACCTCGCACGGTTTGCGGCGCTGCCTGCGTTTATCAGCACGGAAGTTTGATTAGCCGACCGAATCGGCCAGCCAGGAGATAAAGAGATGGGTCTGAGTTACGAGGACATGACGGTCGGCTCGACGACCGAAATCGGCAAGCACACTTTCACGCGCGAGGAAATCGTCGAGTTCGCGCAGAAGTTCGACCCGCAACCGTTCCATGTCGACGAAGCCGCCGCCGAAGCGTCCGCATTTCGCGGATTGGTGGCGAGCGGCTGGCACACCTGTTCAGTGATGATGGGCATGCTGGTGCGCAACGCGCTGGCGGGCTCCACGTCGATGGGCTCGCCGGGCATCGACGAAATACGCTGGCTGAAGCCGGTTCGCGTCGGCGACACGATCACCATGACGAACTCGGTGCTCGACAAGCGCGTGTCGGAGAGCAAGCCGGATCGCGGCATCGTGTCCACGCAATGGGCGGGCATCAATCAGCATGGCGAGACGGTGATCACGGTGCGCTCCAAAGGCCTGTTCGGCTTGCGCAATCCGGGCGCTTCATCATGACTGCGCCGAGCGCGTCGCCTGGTGCCGTGTTCCGCGATAGTGCGGCGCTGCGTGCGCTCGTCGGCGGAGCGGCGCTTGTTAGCGACTGGGTGACGATCGACCAGCCGAGCGTCGATCGTTTCGCCGAGGCCACCGGCGACCAGCAGTGGATCCACGTCGACCCGGAGCGCGCGCGGCGTGAGTCGCCATTCGGCGGTGCGATCGCGCACGGTTTCATGACGCTTTCGCTGATTCCGGCGCTGCTGCAAAAAACGGTACGGCTCGAGCAACGCATGGCCGTGAACTATGGATTGAACCGCGTGCGGTTCACGTCGCCGGTATTGGTGGGCTCGCAATTGCGCGCGCAGTTCGCCGTTGCGTCCGTCGCCGATGTCGACAATGCGGGCGTGCAAGTGATATGGAATGTGGCCGTGGAGCGGCAGGGCGCTGACCGGCCAGTGTGTATCGCCGAGTTCATCACGCGCCACTATTTCTGAGCGTTCGACGGGCCGCTTCGAAAGCACACGGCGCGGGCGGCATGCGAGCCGCCTCGCGCTTCTTTGCGCGAAAGAAAAACGCACAACGCGAACGGCACGAGGCACACGCCGCAGCTACGTCCTAATGCTTCGCGTACTGCGTCGCGCCGAACAGCACCTCTTTAGCCTTGTCGTCCATCAGCGGTTTGCGTGCGGACGCGAGCACTTCGACACCACGCATAACCGCCGGACGTGCGGCGATCTCTTCATGCCATCGCTTCACGTTCGGAAATGCGTCGAGTTCGACGCCCTGGTTCTGCCATGAACGCGTCCACGGAAACGATGCGATGTCGGCAATCGTATAGTCGTTCCCGGCGAGATATTGCGTCTTGCCGAGTTGCTTATCCATCACGCCATACAGGCGACGCGTTTCGTTCGTGTAGCGGTTGACCGCGTATTCGATCGGCTCGGGCGCGTAGATGCGAAAGTGGTGCGTCTGTCCAAGCATGGGGCCGAGTCCGCCCATCTGAAACATCAGCCATTGCAGCACTGAATAGCGGGCAGCCGGATCGGTCGGCAGAAAGCGGCCGGTTTTCTCGGCGAGGTAAATGAGTATCGCGCCCGATTCGAACAACGCGAACGGTTTGCCGTCCGCGCTTCGTGGGCCTTCGGAATCCGTAATGGCCGGAATCTTGTTATTCGGGCTGATGTCCAGAAATTCGGCGCTGAACTGATCGCCGGCGCCGATGTTGATTGCGTGCACGTTGTACTCGAGGCCCGTCTCCTCGAGCATGATATGGACCTTGTGGCCGTTCGGGGTCGCCCAGCTATAGACGTCGATCATCCTCGCTCCTTTTCGTTTATGACAGCGGCGCCACCGGGGCGCCGCGCTTCGCGAAAATTAGAGCATAGATCGCACGATGCTGCTGGCGACGGCCACGACCACCGCGCAGTCGAAACGCCGCCGCCAACGGAGCAAAAAAACAGCTTCCGGCACGCAAGGCATCAAACGCGCGTAACCGGCGTCTCGACGCGAGCCGCCGCGCCCGGCTCCATATAACGCGCGAGTTCGAGCTTGGCGATCGCATTACGATGCACTTCATCGGGACCGTCGGCGAAACGCAGCGTTCGGGCCGACGCATAAGCGTACGCGAGCGGGAAGTCGTCGCTGATGCCGCCGGCGCCGTGCGCCTGGATCGCCCAATCGATCACCTGACACGCCATGTTAGGCGCGACCACCTTGATCATCGCAATTTCGCCGCGCGCGCTCTTGTTGCCCACCGTGTCCATCATGTACGCGGTTTTGAGCGTGAGCAGGCGCGCCTGTTCGATCATGCAGCGCGCTTCTGCAATGCGCTCCTGCGTCACGCCTTGCATCGCCACAGGCTTGCCGAAGGCGACGCGTTGCAGCGACCGTTTGCACATCAATTCGAGCGCGCGCTCCGCAAGGCCGATGAGACGCATGCAATGGTGGATGCGTCCCGGTCCGAGGCGCCCTTGCGCAATCTCGAAGCCGCGGCCTTCACCGAGCAGCATGTTGGCCGCCGGCACGCGCACGTTCTCGAGCGTGATTTCCATGTGGCCGTGCGGCGCGTCGTCGTAGCCGAAAACGGAAAGCGGACGGCGCACCGTGATGCCGGTCGCGTCGGCGGGAACGAGGATCATTGACTGCTGTTGATGGCGCGGCGCATCGGGATCGGTCTTGCCCATCACGATGTAGATCTTGCAACGCGGATCGCCCGCGCCCGAAGACCACCACTTGTGCCCGTTGATCACGTAATAGTCGCCATCGCGCACGATGCTGGTCTGGATATTCGTGGCATCCGACGAAGCGACTTCCGGCTCCGTCATCAGAAATGCCGAACGAATGTGCCCTTGCAAAAGCGGCTCGAGCCATTCGCGTTTGTTCTCTTCGCTGCCGTAGCGCTCGATCGTTTCCATGTTGCCGGTGTCGGGCGCATTGCAATTGAACACCTCGGGCGCCCAGGGCACGCGGCCCATGATTTCGCACAGCGGCGCGTATTCGAGGTTGCTGAGCCCGGCGCCACGCACGGAGTCGGGCAGGAACAGATTCCAGAGCCCCGCGTTGCGCGCTTTCTGCTTGAGTTCTTCGATCAGTTGCGTCGGCTGCCACGCGTTGCCGTCTTGCCGGTTTTGCGCGATCTCCGCGTAGAACGCGTGCTCGTTTGGATAAATGTGCTCGTCGAAAAAGGCGAGCAGCTTTTCGCGCAGCGCCTGAACCTTCGGGGTGTAATCGAAATTCATCTATGACCTCGCGGATAACGGACGACATTCAATGTGGGCGTTGCCTGAAGTGCAAGCATGCAAGCGCGCGAGCATGCCCGCGTGATGAAGCGCGGCAGCCGCGCCGGTCATCAGCGCACTTTCTGCGCGTAACGCCAGGCGAGCTCGGCCATCGGTCTTGCGCGGCGGCCTGCATCCAGAGCTTGTGCGCTCGCCGCCGTGCCATCGACGACACGCTTCATGATTCCCTGCAAAATCGCGGCGATACGGAACATGTTGTAGGCGAGGTAAAAATTCCAGTCGCCGCGAATCTCGAAGCCGGTACGTTTGCAATAGCGCTCGACGTACTGCTGCTCGTCGGGAATGCCCAGCGCTGCCCAGTCGAGACCCGCGATGCCGCGAAACTGCGCGGGATCGACGTGCCACGCCATGCAGTGATAGGCGAAGTCCGCGAGCGGATCGCCGAGCGTCGACAACTCCCAGTCGAGCACGGCAAGCACTTTCGGTTCCTTGCGGTCGAAGATCAGGTTATCGAGCCGGTAATCGCCATGCACGATCGACGCGCGTTGCCCCGTCTCGGCCGGCATATGCTGCGGCAGCCATTCGATCAGACGCTGCATCGCGTCGATGGGTTCGGTTTCGGACGCGACATACTGCTTGCTCCAGCGGCCGATCTGACGCGCGAAGTAGTTGCCCGGCTTGCCGTAGTCCGAAAGACCCACGCTATCCGGCTCGACACTGTGGAGAGCGGCGATCACGCGATTCATCTCGTCGTAGACTGCGGCTCGTTCGTCGGCGCTCATGCCCGGCAGCGACTGATCCCATAACACGCGGCCTTCGACGAACTCCATCACGTAAAAGGCCCGGCCGATCACGCTTTCGTCCTCGCACAACGCGAGCATGCGGGCGACGGGCACGTCCGTGTCGGCAAGCGCATGCATCACGCGATATTCGCGTTCGACGGCATGCGCGGACGGCAGCAATTTCGCCGCCGGTCCGGGCTTCGCGCGCATCACATAGGCCCGCGAGGGCGTGACCAGTTTGAAGGTCGGGTTCGATTGGCCGCCGGCGAACTGTTCGACCGTGAGCGGCCCCGAAAAACCGTCGACGTGTTGCGCGAGCCACGCGGCGAGCGCGTCGCCGTCAAAGCGCTGACGCTCGTTGACGGGGCGCGTGCCCTCGAAGGCCGAGTAATCCGCTTGCTGTTCCGGCTCGCCGCTGTGTGACGCTTGCGCCATGTGTCTCCTCCGGTTCGGTTTCAGCTACGCGTGGATTGGATGAATTGTGCGTAGAGAATTTCCATCGTCGTATTGCGGATGTCGCGATGCAGCGGCGATGGCGGCGAATAGTTGATTGCACGCAGCACCCAGTCGCGTGGCGCGGTGCCTACGTCGAGCGCATTGATGCAGCCGGTGGCCTGCGCGAGATGCCCGAAGAACGTGCGGCCGCCCGCGGTGAGCGCATGCGAGAGAATCGCGCGATTGACGCCGCCGTGCAGCACCAGCAACACCGTGTCCCACGAACTGTCTTCGCGCAACGCGGCGACCGCGGGCACGACGCGATCGAACAACTCGCCGATCGTCTCGCCATCGAGAAAGCGCGTGCTTTCCGGCACGATACCGTCGAACACGCCGAGAAACGCCGCTTCGAGGTCTTGCAGCGGAATCTGCCGCAGCTTGCCGCCGCGAATCTCCTGCCAGGCCGGCTCGATCTCCAGTTCGATTTGCTGACCGGTCTCGGCCAGCACGCGCTGCGCGGTTTCGATCGTGCGCGGCAAGCCGCTGACGATCACGCGATCGAAGCGCACCTGCTGCTCAGCGAACACGCGGCCCGCCGCGCTCGCCTGTTCGCGGCCGTTGGCGTTCAACGGCACCGTTTCAGGATCGATCGTGCGGCCGGAGTCGTCGAAGTACGTCACGTCGCCGTGACGCATCAGGTAAATGCGGCGGCGCTTGGGTAGCTGATAGGCGGCCATGATTCCTTGTTCACTTGTACACGGGAGCGCGTTTTTCGAGGAACGCGGAAATGCCCTCAAGCCCCTCGCGATGATGCAGCGAAGCGACGAAGTTATCGCGCTCCGCAACCAGATGCGTGGAAAGCGGCTGCGTGCCGGCCGCGCACACCAGCGTCTTGATGCGCGCGACCGAATTGGGCGAGATCTTGCCGAGTTCGTCGGCCCACGCAACGGCGGCGTCGCGCGCGGTGCCCGGCTTCGCCAGTTTGTTGACGACGCCCACTTCGTGCAAACGCGCGGCGCCGATCGGCTTGCCTTCGATCAGCACTTCCGTTGCGAGTTGGCGAGGCAGCGCTTGCGCGAGGAACCATGAGCCGCCGCCGTCGGGCGTGAGGCCGACGCGCGCATACGACATCACGAATTTGGCGTCTTCACCAGCGACGATCAGATCGCACGCGAGCGCGAGCGAAAAGCCCGCGCCGGCCGCGGCGCCGTCGACGGCTGCAATAATCGGTTTCGATGAAAACCGCAGCGCCGAAATCCACTCGGCAAGCAGGTCGATGCTTTGTGCCTGCACAGAAGGATCTTTCGCGCGATTTTCGAGCAGGCGATTCAGATTGCCGCCCGCGCAAAAAAAGTTGTCCGCGCCCGCGATCACGACGGCGCGAATCGACGGATCGCGTTCCACCGAATCGAGTGCTTCGATTCCGGCCGCGTACATGTCGGGATGCAGCGCGTTGCGAGCGCCGGGATTGGACAGCGTGAGGACCAGCGTCGATTCGCTTTCGGGCGGGCGCGAGGTCAGCAGTTCGGCGCTCATGATTGTGTCTCCGTGGGGTTGTCGGCGGCGTCGCATTGCGTGAGCGACATGCCGAGTTGCGCGCGGCGCGCGAGCCACGGCGATGGCCGGTAGCGCGGATCGCCGAGCACGTCGTACATGCTGCGCAGAATGGTGAGGATGGTTGCCGCGCCGAGCGCGTCGCCGAGTGCCAGCGGGCCGCGCGGATAGCCGAGGCCGAGCGTCACCGCGAGGTCGATGTCTTGCGGCGTCGCGATCTGTTTCTGCGCGATGTCGCAGCCGATGTTGACGATCGTCGCCACCACGCGTTGCGCGACGAAGCCTGTCGAGTCGCGGATCACGGTGACGGGCACGCCGTCGGCGGCAAAGAGCGCGTGGCCCGCATCGCGCGCGGCGCGTGTGGTCGCGGGTGTTGTCATCAGCGTGCGGCGTTGCGCGCCGACGAGCGGAAAGAGCGCGTCGATCGCGACGACGCGGCTCGCGTCGAGCGTTTCGTCCACGGCGGCCGTGCTTGCGTCGTGGCCGAACGGCGTGACGACGATCAGCGAGTCGGCGGCGGGCGTCGCGCCTTCGTCGAGCTTCACGCCCGCTTTGCCGATGAGTTGCACGACGGCATCGTAGGCTCCTGGGTAACGCTTGCTGACCCACACGCTGCCTGGCAACGCTGCGGGCGCGGGCGTCTCCGCGGGCACCTGCTGCTTGCCGTCTTCGTAGCGATAAAACCCTTCGCCCGTCTTGCGTCCCAGCAGTCCGCCCGCGAGCCGCGTGCCGGTGATGGGCGAGGGCGTGAAGCGCGGCTCTTCATAGAACTGATGGTAGATCGACTCCATCACCGGATGCGAGACGTCGAGCGCGGTCAGGTCGAGCAGCTCGAACGGGCCGAGACGAAAGCCCGCTTGCTCACGCATGATCCTGTCGATGTCGACGAAGCTCGCCACGCCTTCGCCGGCCACGCGCAGGCCCTCGGTGTTCATGCCGCGGCCCGCGTGATTGACGATGAAGCCCGGCATGTCTTTCGCGCGGACCGGTGTGTGGCCCATACGGCGCGCGAGGTCCATCAACGCGTCGCCCGCCTCGCGGTCGCTGCGCAGGCCGTCGATCACTTCGACGACTTTCATCAGCGGGACCGGATTGAAGAAGTGATAGCCGACCACGCGCGACGGGTCGGTACAGCCCGCGGCAATCGCCGTGATGGACAGCGACGACGTGTTCGACGCGAGCACGCAACGTCCGCTGACCACAGTCTCCAGCTCGCGAAAGAGCGCCTGCTTCACGTCGAGTTTTTCGACGATTGCCTCGATCACGAGGTCGCAGTCGACCAGTTCGCTGATCGCATGCGCGGGCTTGACGTTGGTGAGCGCAGCCAGCGAGCGCGCTTCGTCGAGCTTGCCCTTGGCGGTCAGCTTGGCGAACGTCTCGGCGAGGTAGTCGCGCGCGGCGCCGATAGCGGCCGGGTTGGTGTCGTACAGGCGCACGCTCAGGCCCGCGAGCGCCGCGATCTGCGCAATGCCGCGGCCCATCGCGCCGCTGCCGACAATGCCGATAGTCTCGATGCTGAAGTTGCGAGAGGTCATGATGTTGCTCGACTCCATGGTTATTTTAGAATAGCACGCTCGTGCAATTACTCGATGGTTGCGCGGCGGCCGCCGCCTCTGCTCGGACCGGCGGCCTCACCTACCGAAGCAATGAGGAGACAACGATGATCAAGCTCTGCGGATTCGCGCTTTCGAACTACTACAACAAGGTGAAGTTCGTTCTGCTGGAACACGGCATCGAGTTCGAGGAAGTGTTCGTGCAGCCGAGCCAGGACGAGGCCGTCGTCGCGCATTCGCCGCTTGGCAAAGTGCCTTACCTGCAGACGGAAGACGGCGATCTTTGCGAGTCGCAATGCATTGTCGAATACCTGGCCGCGCGCTTTCCCGACAAGCGGATTTTCTCCGCCGATCCGTGGGAGGCCGCGAAGGAGCGCGAGTTGATCACGTTCGTCGACGTGCATCTGGAGCTGACGGCGCGCAATCTGTACAAGGAAGCGTTTTTCGGCGGCACCGTCACCGACGCGACCAAGGGCCGCGTCGAGAAGCTGCTTGCGCATCACATCGCGGGCTTCAGGCGGATCGCGAAGTTCGCGCCGTACTTGCGCGGCGAACGGTTCAGTATCGCGGACGCCGCGGGCTTCGTGAGCTTGCCGCTTGTCGGCATGACGACGCAGGCTATTTACGGCCGCGACTTTTTGCTCGATGCCGGCGTGGACTGGAAAAGCTATGTGAAGGCGATCAACGGACGGCCCGCCGCGCAGCGCGTGACCGAGGACCGTAAGGCGTATATCGCGGCGTCGCGTCCGGCTTGATGCAACGCGGCGCGCAATGCAAGGAACGACGTCACGCACAATGCAACGCGCGACATGAAGCGAGCCGCGCCGCGCACCACACGCATTAGCCGCTACGCGCGATGGCGAGGAACGTGGGTTCGTTCGCAGCATCGCACGCGACATGCTAGAGCCGCGCCAGCCGCTCGAGCGCCGTGGCGAGCGTGCTTTCCTGCTTTGCAAAACAGAAGCGCACGACGCCGGACTCATGCGCCTCGTGATAGAACGCGGAAACCGGAATCGCCGCGACGCCGATCTCGCCGGTCAGCCACTGCGCGAATTCGGCTTCGGGCAGATCGCTGATGGCCGAGTAATCGACGCACTGGAAGTACGTGCCCGTGCAAGGCAGCAGCTTGAAGCGGGAATTCGCGAGACCGGCGCGGAAAAAATCGCGCTTCTTCTGATAGAACGCCGGGAGCTCCAGGTAGGGCGCCGGGTCTTTCATATAGTCGGCCAGACCGATCTGCATCGGCGTGTTCACGGTGAACACGTTGAACTGGTGCACTTTGCGGAATTCCGCTGTCAGCGCTGCGGGCGCCGCCACGTAGCCGACTTTCCAGCCCGTTACGTGATAGGTCTTGCCGAAGCTCGACACGACGAAGCTGCGCTGCGCCAGTTCCGGATAACGGGCGACGCTTTCGTGCGGCGCGCCGTCGTAGACCATGTGCTCGTACACTTCATCGGACAGAATCAGCACGTTGGTGCCGCGCACGATGTCTTGCAGCTTGCGCATGTCGTCGGCGCGCCAGACCGTGCCGGTCGGATTGTGCGGCGTGTTGATCAGCAGGAGCCGCGTTTTCGGCGTGATGGCGGCGGCGAGCTTGTTGAAGGGAATCGCGTAGTCCGGCGCGTCCAGCGTGACGAATACCGGCTTGCCGCCGGCCAGTTCGATCGACGGAAGATAGCTGTCATAGGTCGGCTCGATCACGATGACTTCGTCGCCAGGATGGACCGTGCATAAGATCGCGGTCAACAGCGCCTGCGTGGCGCCGGCGGTGACGGTGATTTCCGTCGTCGCGTCGTAGCGGCGTCCGTACAGGTTGGCGATCTTCTCGGAGATGGCTGCGCGCAGCGGCGCGGCGCCTGCCATCGGCGGATACTGGTTGTGGCCGTCGCGCATCGCGTTCGCGACCGCATCCACGATGCGCGGATCGCAGCCGAAGTCGGGAAAGCCCTGGCCGAGGTTCACCGCGCCTTTCTCGGCGGCGAGCGCGCTCATCACGGTAAAGATCGTGGTGCCGACGTTCGGCAGGCGCGAGGGAAACGAGGGACTCATGGGCGTGTCGTGCGGTGCATTCATGGCGCTGTTCGGCGAAACGGGTGAGTGGGCGAAGGCATCGTTTGAAACCGGCGAAGCCTGATTGTAGGGAATCGCGGCGCGGCGTGCGCGGCTGCTGTGTGCCGACGGCCGCGAGGCCAGGGTTATACCGGGGTTTCCACGGCTGGGGTCGCCGCGTTCGTGGAAGCGCTTGCCGAACCGCCAGGCGCTTCACTTAGCGAAGCCGCGAACGGCGCCGGCTGTGCGATCTGAAACCCGAAATCTCGCGCGATCCGCTTCGCCAGTTTCAGCACGGCGCGGTCTTTCGAAATCAGCCAGTGCGCTTGCGCTGCGTGCGCGAGTTCGAGGAATTTCTGATCGTCGCGGTCCTTGCATTTCGGCAGCGGCCGCGCGTCTTCCGGCTGCGCGGCGAGCTCGACAAGCTGCGCGAGCCGCGCGACGACGGCCAGCGCCGCGGACTTGTCCACGTTGCGTTCGACGAATTGCGGATAGTCGAGCACGTAAGTCAGTTCGGCGAGGCAACGGGCGTCGATCAGCGCGGCGAGCGCGCCGCTTTCGAGCGCGGCGCGAATCGGCCGCGTGTGCGGATCGTCGAACACGAGAATGTCGATCCAGACATTGGAATCGAGAACGACGCGCAAAGCGCCGCGTGAGGCATGGGAACCGGGCATTCGTTACAATCTGGCTTTCGTCTTTGACCGCCAGGCACGGCGTGCCTGCAAGCCTCTATGATAATCGTTCTGTCGCCGGCGAAATCGCTCGACTACGACACCCCGCCTCACGTCAAGAAGCACACGATCCCCGATTTCATCGACGATGCCGCGGAATTGATCAGCGGTCTACGCCGTTTGTCGCCGCAACAGATCGCCTCGCTGATGAGCATTTCCGACCAGCTCGCGCACCTCAATCACGAGCGCTACGCGCAGTGGTCGCCGCGCTTCGGCACGGACAACGCGAAGCAGGCCGTGCTCGCGTTCAACGGCGACGTGTACGAGGGCTTCAATGCGAAGACCTTGTCGTCGGCGGATCTGGACTTTGCGCAGAACCATGTGCGCGTGCTGTCGGGACTGTATGGCCTGCTGCGTCCGCTCGATCTGCTGCAGCCGTACCGTCTGGAAATGGGCACGCGCCTCGCCAATCCGCGCGGCAAGGATCTCTACGCGTTCTGGGGCGAGCGCATCACGCAGGCGCTGAACGCGCAGTTGAAGAAGCGCGCCGCGGGTTCGCGGGTTCTCGTGAATTGCGCGTCGGGCGAATATTTCAGGTCGGTCAAGCCGAAGCTGCTGGACGCGCCGGTCATTACGCCGGTGTTCGAAGACTGGAAGGGCGGCCGCTACAAGATCATCAGTTTTCATGCGAAGCGCGCGCGCGGGTTGATGGCGCGCTATGCGGTCGAGAACCGCGTCGACAAGCCGGAACAACTGAAGGCGTTCGACTCCGAAGGCTATGCATTCGACGCTAAAGCGTCGAACGATTCCACTTACGTATTTCGCCGCCGCGTCGCTGACTAGGCGGAGCGCCGCCCGACGGAGCGCCGCACAATCATGCAGGGAACCACATCATGAGTTTATCGATTACGAGCAACTTCGACGCAGGCGCGATCGAGGTGCTGTCCTGCGCGACCGCGGGCAATATCCGCTTGCGCGTTCGGCCGGACAGCCACGCGGAGTTCGCGCAGTGGTTCTACTTCCGGCTCTCGGGCGCGGCCGGCGAGCGCTGCGTGATGACTTTCGAAAATGCGGCGGCGTGCGCGTTCGCGGAAGGCTGGCGCGACTACCAGGCCGTGGCCAGTTACGATCGCGTGAACTGGTTTCGCGTGCCGACATCGTATGACGGCCGGGTGCTCACCATCGACCACACGCCGGAGTTCGACCGCATTTACTACGCGTACTTCGAGCCGTACAGCGAGGAGCGCCACGCCGAATTTTTGGGCGCAGTTCAACAGATGCCGCAGGCCACGCTGACCGAACTGGGCACGACCGTCGAAGGCCGGCCGGTTTCCCTGCTCACGCTCGGCACACCGCAAAGCGGCGATATGCTGAAGATGCCGAAGAAAAAGATCTGGCTGATCGCGCGTCAGCATCCGGGCGAGACGATGGCCGAATGGTTTATCGAAGGACTCGTGAAGCGGCTCGTCGGCTGGGGCGATTGGGCGGGCGATCCGGTTGCGCGCAAGCTCTACGATCACGCGGTGTTCCACATCGTGCCGAACATGAATCCGGACGGCAGCGTGCGCGGCAATCTGCGCACCAACGCGGCGGGCGCGAATCTGAATCGCGAGTGGATGGAGCCGGATGCCGCGCGCAGTCCCGAGGTGCTCGTCGTACGCGACGCGATTCACGCAACCGGCTGCGATCTGTTCTTCGACATTCACGGCGATGAGGCGCTGCCGTATGTTTTCGTGGCCGGTTCCGAGATGCTGCCCGGATTCACCGAGCGGCAACGCGAGGAACAGAAAGCGTTTATCGAAGCCTTCAAGCAGGCAAGTCCTGATTTTCAGGACAAGTACGGCTATGCTGCGAGCAAGTATCGCGAAGATGCGCTCAAGCTCGCTTCGAAATATATCGGCAATGAATTCGGTTGCCTGTCGCTGACGCTCGAGATGCCCTTTAAGGACAACGCCAACTTGCCCGACGAACGCGTGGGCTGGAACGGCGAGCGCAGCGCGTCACTCGGGGCGTCGATGCTGCAAGCGATCTTGCGGCATCTGGAGACGTTTGGCTGATCTGCTGCGCGCGATTGCAATAGAAGGGAAGGGCACACACGGATTGCGTGTGTGCCTTTTTTATTGGCGGGTCAGGGGAGCAGTAGGGTGCTGAGTTTGGATTCGCGCGGACGCTTGCGAAGCGTTGGTCGCCATGCTGAATTCGCAGCTACCGTCATACGCGTCGTATCGCCGGCATCGGACGCGCGCTGTCAGATCTTTCTCCGTCCTAGTGTTTCTTCTTCACCGGCGCTTTCTTGCTCGACGATTTACTCGACGTGCTCTTCGACGATTTGGCCGTGCTCTTCTTTGCACTCTTGCCACTTGCCGCCTGCTTGCCTTTGCTCCCGCGATGCTTGCCCGACGTCGCGCGCGACTGCGGCTGCTCCACGCTACGTGCGCGCGTAGGCGGCACCGGGTCGTTCCAGCTAAACGCGAGCATCTGCGAGCCGACGTAGCCGCAACGGAACTTCAGATCCGCTGCGTCGCTTGCGCCGTTCTGACGGATGCCGAGTCCTTCCACGGTGACGATGTTGTCGACCTTGACACGCTGCTTGCCCTCGTCGAACGAATCGTTCCACGGCGTGATCGACGCGTGTGCGCTGTCGAACGAACTGGGAGGAAACTCGACGTGATCAAAGGCGGTCGACGTGCTCGCGACAAAATTGCCATGCGCTGCGCAATCCGCGACGAGCGGGTCGGCACGCATTTCATTGACAAATCTGTTGACGAGGTCGTTGTGCTGTTCGAGTTGGTCGGCGAATGCGGGCGCGGTGCAAGCGAGCGAGAGGCTCGCTGCGAAACTTGCCAACCGGCCGACCAGCCGCAGCAATCGGCGCGGTGCGTTGGTGCAATCCATCAAGTTCGTTAGACGCTAATAAGACGTGAGGCACGTAAGATGCCTGGCGGCATGGTTGAGTTCAATCGTGCCGCAACTATTTTTCGACCGCTATTTTGCGGGGCTTTGTTATGCGAGGCGCGCGTTTGCTCGCAACGGCGCGGCAAGCTCACTCGCACGCGAGCCGTGCCTACGAGCCGCGCCTACGACCTTGCGTCGCGCTCAAGTGCGCGGTCCGCCGAGCCGGTATCGCCGGACATCATAAGTGGTGACCCATGCAGGGCGGTAGACCGCGATCAATGCGGTAGACATTCCCGTGAACCAGGCTTCGCCCGTGGCCAGCAGAAGCACGCTGAGCGCGTAGCCCGCCGGTATCACAGTCGCGGAACCGCCGGCGAGCGCAACGTGAACGCCGAGCGCCGCGGCCGCCGTGAGCGAAACGGCAATAGCCGGCGACAGAAAGCCCTGGCCGAAGATAAACATGAAGAGATTGCGTGGCAGCCACGCAATACTGGCCCGCTGAAGCAACGTGGAAATACCGACCGGCACCGCGCCGAACACGAGAAAAGTCAGCGCGATGCCTTGCCACGGTGCGTCGAAGATGAGACCCGCGAGGCCGGTGACCACCGCCATTGCAAGCAGTGCGAGGGCCCAGTCGAACAGCGTGACGACGAGCGTCGCGCCGAGCAGATGCATGACCGTGCCGTCGTCGAGCCACGCGTTGCTTGCCCACAGCACCGACACGGCGACGATGATCGCCAGCCACACGTGCTGCAACGTGCCGTCCTGAAGTCGTTTGAAAGGATTTTTCCACAGCGCGAGCGCGACCACTATCGCAGTGGCGATCCAGCCACCGACAGCGATCCAGAATGGAAGCGGTGTGTAGAGGAAACCCATGAGTCTCATATTACTCGTTGGACGACAAAAGGTGTGAGCGGATTCCATGCCAGCCGGTGCACGCGCTGGCAGAAATCGCGCATCACGCTCGCGCGCGGTCCGTCACCTCATGACGAACCTTCGGTGACGGGCTCTGGCGGAAGGTCGGCGGCGGACTCGCCGTCGTCGTATGCCGTGCCGGGCTCGGCTGCCATCGGCAAGGGCGCCGCCGTCTCGTTAGCCGACAACGGGTATTCGAAGCGCCGCAGTGCTGCGCGCCGCAGCGGCACCAGGCCCGCTTGACCCATGACCGGACGAAGCAGGCTCTGTCCTTTATTGCGCAGTACTTGTAAATGGTTCGCCAGCCAGCCGTTGTAAAGCGCGACCGCCGCCGCGCGATTGGGTGCGCCGAGTTGCTGGAATATGCTCGTCAGATGGATCTTGACGGTGCCCTCGCTGATGCCGAGCGTGCGCGCAATCATCTTGTTGGTGCTGCCCATATGGACGCAGCGCATGATCTGCTGCTGGCGAGGCGACAGTCCGTTCGACAACCTGACGCGGCGCGGCGGCGGGCTTTTTTCGTCGAACGGGCGGATCGCCGTGTCTGCCGGCAGCGGCGGCTTGAGCGGCAGCGCGCCGGACGGCACATAGTGCCCGCCGAGCAGCACCATTTCAAAGGCGCGCACGATCAGGCACGGGTCGGTTTCGCGCGGCACCACGCCGCGCACGCCCTCGTCCATGAGTTCGCTCACCGCCTTCGGCGAAATCCTGTCGGTCAGCACCGCGATGCGCAGGTCCGGATAGTGGCTAAGCAGATGCCGCACGTCCTTGACCGACATCCAGTCCTGCCAGTCGATAACGAACAGGTCGGGCCACTGACGCTTGAGCGTGCGTTCGGCCTGGCGCCAGTCTTGTGCTTCGTTAAAGCGCGCAAGCCGGTTGATTTGCCGCAACAGCGCTTTGAGGCCGTCGCGTCGTTCCGCGTCTTAGTTGAGTATCGAGAATCGCATGCATGTCTCCAGATGTGTCGGGCGAATTGGCGCGATGCAGTCGCCTCGCGTTGTGCCAGGCGTTGCGATGCGTCGCCGTCTCTATCATGACAAATTCCCTTCGGTTTGACGGCCTGTCCAAAAGGCATAAGAGGAATGACATATGAAAAAGCCCCGCACAGGGCGAGGCTTTTGATGGACTGCAACGCGCCGGCGGCGCGCTTGCCTAGTGAAAGTGCGGCTGCGCGGGCTCGGCGTCTTCGGGCATTTCGGCGTGAACGATTTCGCCGAGCGGGTCGGCGTAGAGCGGCACGCCGCAGTCATCGCAATATTCAGGCTCGAACCGGCCTGCGTGACGACGCACGTCAGTCACGCCGGTTTCCTTGAGCAGCGCGACGATTTCTTCGAGCGGAGCGTCCGGCGGCGCAGTTTCCTGCGGCTCTTCATCGATGCCTGCTTCTCCGTTTTCGCGGCCGTACAGCGGCCACACGACGCCGTAAATCACCTCGTTGCTGCCGCGGCGCGTGAAGCCGACGCGGTATTCGTCGATGCGGCGCTCGCCGAAGCCGGCAACCACCGCGCGCAGTTCTTGCGGCGCTGCGCCAATTGTGTCGAATAGATAACGCACGGCGGTCCGGACGGTGTGAGGACGCACGCGTTCGTCGGCGTCGCGACATGCGGAGTAGTACGCATCCGGCAACAGACACTCGAATTCGCAGCCCGGCAGCACGAGCGACAGGTTGGCGCCGCCCTGCGTTGCCCATTGCTCGAGACATTGGCCGCGCTCGATCCGGCTGCCGTGTTCCTCTTCCTGCCAGCGAAAGGTCGGCTCGCCGACCGGGGCCGCGACCACCGCCAGGAGGAAGCGCGGGTCGGCAAGAATCGGCGACGTTTCCGGCAATTCGCCGAAGTTGAGTTTGAGATTGCCGCCGGCCATGGCTGCTTGTGCAAGCTGCTGTGCAATGCGCCAGGTTTCGACGTGATGGCGCGGCAACTGGTCGATGCTATACAGGAACGGAGCCATGGCGACGCGCGTGTTGGCCGCGAGCACGTGCGCCTGCAGATGCGCGCGCAGGGCGTCGGCTGCGTCGGCTTTGAGCGGACCCGACGGAATCATGTAGCGCGTCCACGCGAGGATCGGCGCGGCGATCAACAGCGCTTCATACGTCACGCCTTCATGCTCGACGACGAACGACTCGCTGTGCGTTTCGGCCATGTCGGCAAGCGCGCCGTAGGCATCGGGATGATTCTGCTGCAGGTGGTCGAGCGCTGCATCGAGCGTGGTCTGGTTGGCGTTGCGCACGATCTTGGCCAGCAGCGCATCGAGTTTCGCTTCCCAGAAGCGGTCTTCGGTGCGGCTGCCCGACGCGAAAAGCGCGAGCGAAAGACCGACAAGTTTGTCGGCATCGGGGGGGAGACGTTTGGCGATTCGCGAGCGCATAAATCCGGAAGTTGGGTGCACAGAACCTTATATTCTAGTCGTTTACGCCGCGCCATATTATTCGGGACGCAGCGCACGCAACCGGGAGATATAG
>NZ_ABLD01000040.1 GCF_000172415.1 Paraburkholderia graminis C4D1M | reverse complement strand
ACGGCTGGCGCGGTCGACGGCCGAGGCGGTGAAAGGGCTACCTCCCGGGAAGGAGAGGGGGGCCGGCCGGGAACCCGCGCCGAGACCTTTCGTCGCGTGCGCGCGCATATCAACAAACTGGCGCTGGGCCAACGTGCCGTTTTTTCCTGCGCCCCGGCAAACGCATGCAGAAGAAGGTGTCGGAGATCGTCATCGAATTCTCCGACTTGCCGTTCTCCATCATTCCGAGCGGCGGGCGCAACTACGGCAACCGTCTCGTGATCCAGTTGCAGCCGGAAGAGTCGATCCAGCTTCAGGTGCTCGCGAAGGAACCGGGCAGCGGCATGCATATGCTGCCGGTGAATCTGAACCTCGATTTGCAGCAGGCGTTCAGCGAGCGTCGCGCGGAAGCCTACGAGCGTTTGCTGATCGACGTGATCCGCGGACGCCTCACGCACTTCATGCGCCGCGACGAACTCGAAGCCGCGTGGGCCTGGGCCGAGCCGATTCTCGAAGGATGGGCGAAGTCCGGCGAGCGGCCGCGCAACTATACGGCGGGCACGTTCGGGCCGGCTGCGTCGACGGCGCTGATGGCGCGTGAGAATGCTGTTTGGGCGGAGGAGTCGCAGTAAGTTAAGCGCATGCGAGCGGCCGGCAATTGTCATTGCCGGCTTCTTTAGCGCAATGAAAAATGGCCTGCGCGATGCAGGCCATTTTTTGTCCAGCGACGCGACGCGTCGCGTTATCGCGTTGCCGCGTTACGGCAGCGAAATCGTCAGCGTGGCCGATTGCGGCCCGAGCTTGACCACCTGCGAATACGGCGCCAACGTGCGCAACGTCTGATCCCGCAGATAGGTATTCAAGCCGAGATACGCAAGCAACCCAACCAGCGCGAAAACCGCGCCGATCGACCACAACGGCACTTCACGCTTCAGACGATGCGCGACCTGATCGGGCAGCGGCCAATGCGGCGCGAACGGTGCGCGCTTGCCCTTCATATGCGCGATTTCATCGCCGATACGTGCCGTCAGATACGCGAGCTTCTCCGGTCCTTCGAGCAGATACTTGCCCTGGAAACCGAGCAGCAGGCACATATGGAACACTTCCAGCGATTGCAGCCGCGCTGCGCCTTGCGCCCGGCATTCCTCGAGATACTGGAAGAACTTCTCGCCCGCGAGCTGCTCGCCGAACAGCACCAGTTGCAGCGGCCGCCGTTCCCATTCGGTGCGGATGCTGAAGCTGGACGACAGCACCGACTCGTCGATCGCCGCACAGAACGCAAACTTCGATGCGTACACATCTTCCGCCGATGCGTTCAGCTTCTTCGCGCCACGCTCAAAGTCGCCGAGAAACTGCTGAATGCGTTGACTAAACTCATGCGCGTCGCCCGGCTCGCGGCCGTTCTTCAAAAGAAACAGCATGAAGAAGCCGTCGTACAGCAGGTCGAGCAGCGAGCGGACCTGATAGCTCGGCTCGGCCGCCGGAGCGTGCGTCGCGGCAGGCGTGCTGCCGCCAAAGAGTGAAGGCGCGTAGCTCATGATGTGACCGCGATCAGTTCAAGTTGAAGATCGTTGATGCCCGACGGCGCATAGATCATTGCCGATTGCGCCTGCAGCATGCGTTCGTACAGTCCGCCGCGCGGCTCGAACGAGAAGTAGCACGCGCCGGGTCGCACGGGAATGGCGGGCGGCACTTGCGGCGTGTAGACGAGCCGCACGCCCGGCATGGCCGAGAGCACGAGCTTGTCCACGTCGTCGGGAGCGCCGACCTTGAAGCGTGCCGGCACCGCTTCGACGAGCTCGGCCGTCGGCATGTCGGCGGACACGGCAATGTAGAACATCGTCTTGTCGTCGATCTTGCCGGAATCGAGCCGGCCCGCATGAAACGACGGACGCACTTCTTCGAGCGCGATCGCGAAGTAGCGCGTGGAGATCACCGTTTCGAGCAGATCGCGCAGGATCGTGTCGAGCCGCGCGAAGCCGGGGCCCGGATCGTCGTGACGATAGGCCGGCAGATCGGATAGCGCATAGCCCTTCGAGAACGTCATCAACTGGCCGGCGAGGCGCAGCAGTTCCTGAAAGAGCCGCTCGGGATGCAGCGCCGAATGCTGATACAGATGCGCAAGCGAAGCGAACGCCGCGCTCGCCGTGTGCAGCAGCCAGAACGACGCGATGTCGCCCGAACGGAACTCGATGATGTTCTTGGTCGGCTCGCGGTGAAAACCATAGAGCGCGTTGACCTTCGCCTGCAACGCGTCGATCAATTGGCGCAGCCGCTGATGCAGAACCGGCGACGCGTCGATGGCGAGACACGGCGGCACGAAGCTGTCGTCGATCTCGAAGCCCGACGTCGCCGTGCGGCGCACGCGCACGAGCGGCACCGACAACAACTGATCGCGCGGCTCGCTATGAGCGATCAACTTGACGCTCGTCTTGAGGAACGTGATGTCGGCTTCGGCGGCGTCGGTGAAATGATCGGCGACGGGCGTCTGCTCGCTCACGTAGCGCGCGACGAAGCCCGCGCTGCTGTCCTGCGAATAGTTGGCGCCTGTCTCGCGCAGCGGATGCAGCGCGAGATAGAACGTGAATTCGTTGATGCCGTCGGGCAACGTGTCGAGCGCGATGGGCGGCGGCAGGTCGTCCGCTGCGGCGCGGAGTAGAGCGCGCCGTCGGGAAACACCAGTGACAGTTCGCTCACGCGCAGCACGTTGCTGCCGAGCGCGTCGCGATCGAAGCGCGCGGAGCGCACGCCCCAGTTGTACGGCTGGATGGCCTGGATCGACTCGAAGAGGCGCGCCTCGTGATAGGCGTCCTGACGCTGAAAATGCTGCGGCCTCAGAAACAGGCCTTCTCCCCAGAGCACTTTTGCGGAATAACTCATGTCAAACCTGTTATATGGGTTCAGCGTGCGGCGCGCCCGGAATAACCCGATTCGGGCGTCGCATTGTTAATTCTCTAGAAAATGTTAAATCGCAATGGTCCGGCATCTTTAACCGCAGCTAACCGAAGAAAGCATATTCAGCGGCTGTGCGGGCAATCCCTGTTCCGGCGGGATCACTGTGCCGTTGGTCACGGTCATTGCACAGTTATGCAGGCCGACCATTATGCCGGATTTCTCCGACTTCGCCGGGTCGAAGGCGAATTTCCAACGCTGCATGGCCGGATCGCGGAATAGCGCGACGATACCCAATGCCTGCGCTTCACGCGACACCTTTTCGGTAACAACGTAACGTTGGCCGGGGATTAGCGTCACTTCGCGCACGCTGAGCAGATCGCCGCCAAGAGTGGTCTTTTCCTTGCCGACATCGGTAAATGCGTCGAATGGCGCCTGCTGGAATGAAGTCGGATCTTTCAAAGCGTAAAGACGCACGACCAGCGCCAAAGGGCGTTTGTCATTCGCGGCATTCAGATAGGGCGCCGCATATAACGTGAGCGCGACATTGCGCGGCGGTTTCTGCGCGTCCGGCAGTTCCGGCTTACCGAGGCCGCTTGCCTGCAAAGCCGCGTTGGCAGCGGCTCCGAGCACCGTCACGCCCGCGGCGCAACCGCCCAGAAGGGCGCATAAGGCGGCGTGAGTAAATCAATAGCGATGCATGGCGAACAAGACGCGAATTCATATACATCGACCGGCTGCCGCCGTCCCCCGTCTAAACATCAATAACGAAATCATTCCGGCGCGATTTCAGCAACTAATGCCGCTTTCTGCCGTTTACTGCCGCTCTACTGCCGCTCGATGCAACGCGCATGTAATGCCCATGCTGAGCGCATCTTTCGGTCCGCCAGTGGAAATTTTTGCCGAGGCGCGAGCTGCTACTATTGCGCCAGGAAACAATTTCTGCTCGCCTGGTTTTAAAGATCCATGCGTATTTTTTTCGTGCAATGCTTCTTCACATGAAAGTTGAATTATCGAAATTTGGCCTGTACTATACCCGCGCACTTGAAGCAAAGCAAAACTCCGGTTTCTCCTTGAATTAAAAAATCGCACGTCGGTGAAAAACGATGAATGACCGTCTGTTAGTAAAACTATCTGGGGTAGTGTTGGCTTGCGGCGTGATGGCCGGTTGCGCGACACAGGGCAACAACGCGGCAACCACACCGGAGGCTTTTAATAAGCAACTCGCGGACGCCGATACAGTGGCGAAAGGCGGCGATCAGGATCGCGCTATCGCGCTTTATCAGCAGCTTTCAAAATCCGATCCGACGCGCGAAGAACCGTGGTCGCGCATTGCGCAGATCCAGTTTGCGCAAGGTCATTACGGGCAGGCTATCGTCGCCGCGCAAGAAGCGTTGCAGCGCGACCAGACGGATCGTCAGGCAAAGAGCGTGCTGGCCGTCGCGGGCCTGCGCGTCGCCACGCAATCGCTGGGCGAGTTGCGTCAGGACGCGTCGCTCGCAGGCGATGCGAAGTCGGACGCGCAGGCGCTCGCCAAGCAGTTGCGCGACACGCTCGGCGAGGCAACGCTGTTCCCGCCCGATCCGAACGACAAACAGGCTCAGAAGAAAAAGCGCGTGATTCGCCGCGTCACGAAGAGCAAGGCCGTGGAAGCGCCGGAAGCAACCACCAGCGCCGCGGCCCCTGCCGCCACGCCGGCTGCTCCTGCCGCTCCCACTCCCGCACCTGCGGCGCCCGCAGCGCCCGCCAAGGCCGCGCAAAGCGGCGGCGCGTCAGATCCGTTCAGCGCGCTGCGCTGATCTTCACGCCTCACCATCAGCATTCGGGAGCCGACGATGGCGAAGAAAGAAAGCATACAGAAACGCTTGCAGAAAGTGCGGCCGCCCCGCGTGCAGCTCACCTATGAGGTGGAGCGCGGCGATGCGATCGAAGTCAAGGAGCTGCCGTTCGTCGTCGGCGTGGTGGCCGATCTGGCGGGGCAGTCCGAAGTCGAGCAGCCGAAGCTGCGCGATCGCAAGTTCGTCAGTATCGACCGCGATAATTTCGACGACGTGATGAAGGCGATCGAGCCGCGCGCGGCGTTTCAGGTCGAGAACCGCCTGAGCGAAGCCGGCGGCAAATTCGCAGTCGATCTGCGCTTCAAGTCGATGGCCGATTTCAGTCCGGACGAAGTGGTTGCGCAAATCGACCCGCTGCGGCGTCTGCTCGAAGCGCGTTCGAAGCTCGCCGATCTGCGCAACAAGCTGGCCGGCAACGACAAGCTCGAAGATCTGCTGTCCGAAGTATTGAACAACACGCAGCAGTTGCAGACGCTGGCGAAAGACCAGAGCAATGCGGCGAACCGGGACGGCGGCGCGCCGGATCAAGACAAGCAAGGCGAATAAGCACGGGGTGTGAGATGAACCAGCAAACGGCGGCAGCCCAACTCGCTACCGCGCAAAGCGGTACGGAATCCACGCTGCTCGACGAGATCGTCGAGAAAAGCCGCGTGGCGAAGTCCGATTCCGAGCATGCGCGCGCGAAAGACCTGATCGGCGAACTCGTGCGCGAGGTGCTCGACGGCACGGTGGTGGTCTCCGACAATCTGTCGGCCACGATCGACGCGCGCGTTGCCGAACTCGACCGGCTCATTTCCGCGCAATTGAGCGCGGTGATGCACGCGCCGGAATTCCAGCGCATGGAAAGCACGTGGCGCGGGCTCGACTATCTGTGCAAGGAGAGCAACACCGGTTCGACGGTCAAGATCAAGGCGCTGCATGCGCCCAAGCGCGACCTCGTGCGCGACTTCAAGACCGCGATCGAATTCGACCAGAGCGCGCTCTTCAAGAAGATTTACGAAGAAGAGTTCGGCACGTTCGGCGGCTCGCCGTTCGGCGCGATCATCGGCGACTTTGAAGTCACGCGTCAGCCGGAAGACGTGTACTTCATCGAGCAGATGTCGCATGTTGCGGCAGCCGCACATGCGCCGTTTATCGCATCGGCGTCGCCTGAATTGCTCGGCCTTGAAACGTTTGCCGATCTCGGCAAGCCGCGCGATCTCGGCAAGGTATTCGATACCGTCGAATACGCAAAATGGAAGTCGTTCCGCGACTCGGAAGACTCGCGCTACGTCGGCCTCACGCTGCCGCGTTTTCTCGGCCGCTTGCCGTTCAACCCGAAAGACGGCGCCACCGCGGAAGGCTTCAATTTCGTCGAGGACGTGGACGGCACGGATCACAGCAAGTACCTGTGGTGTAACGCGGCATGGGCATTTGCAGCACGTCTCACGGCCGCATTCGACGACTTCGGCTGGTGCGCCGCCATTCGCGGCGTGGAAGGCGGCGGTCTTGTCGAAGATCTGCCGACACACACGTTCAAGACCGACGACGGCGAAATCGCGCTGAAGTGTCCGACCGAAATCGCTATTACGGATCGCCGCGAAAAAGAACTGAGCGACCTCGGTTTTATTCCGCTCGTGCATTGCAAGAACTCCGACTATGCCGCGTTCTTCGCTGCGCAATCGGTGCAGAAACCCAAGAAATACAGCACCGACAGCGCGAATGCCAATGCGGTTCTCTCTGCGCAATTGCAGTACATCTTCTCGGTATCGCGCGTCGCGCATTACCTGAAGGCGATGATGCGCGACAAGATCGGCAGTTTTGCATCGGCGCAGAACGTGGAAGTTTTCCTGAACCGCTGGATCTCGCAGTACGTGCTGCTGGATGACAACGCAACTCAGGAGCAGAAAGCGCAGTTCCCGCTGCGTGAAGCATCGATCCAGGTCTCGGAGATTCCTGGCAAGCCGGGTGTTTATCGGTCCGTGGCGTTCCTGCGCCCACATTTCCAGCTCGACGAACTGTCCATTTCCTTGCGGCTCGTCGCCGATCTGCCGAAACCGGCCAATTCATAAACGAAGTCAGAATACCCGGGCGGGCCGCCCGGGGTAGCTGTTAAAACCACCTCTTTGGGGAGTCGATGAGTTATGAAGGACATCTATTTAAAATTCGGCAATCCGGCGATCAAAGGCGAGTCTGCCGATAAAGATCACGCTGGCTGGATCGAGATCGATTCGTGGAGCCACTCCATCACGCAACCGCGTTCGGCGACGGCTTCGACGGCGGGCGGTCATACCTCCGAGCGTTGCGAACACGCCGACATGCAGTTCACGAAAGACATCGACGTGGTGAGCCCGCTGATTTATCAGCATGCATCGGGCGGCACGACGTTCGACGAAGTCACCATCGACTTCATGCGTTCGGACGGCGAAGGCAATCGCATCAAGTACCTGGAAGTGAAGCTGAAGTACGTGATCATTTCGAGCGTGACGCCGAGCGTCGTCGGCGAAGGATTGCCGAGCGAGCAGTTCTCGCTGAAGTACGCCGCGGTGCAGTGGAAGTACACGCAGCAGAAGATCGGCGGCAATCAGGGCGGCAATGCGCAAGGCGCGTGGAGCCTGACGAAGAACGACAAGACGTACGCGGTGTAATGCACGGGCGCACGCCGCGGCGCGCATTGCCTGAAAAGGTTGGCGCGCGCGGCGTGCGCCTGTCATGAACCGCTTCTTCGGACGCCGATGAAACGCTTCGAGCCCAGCTTTCTCGACAAGCTGTTCGACGACGAACCGCATCTGCCGGCTTCACCGGCGATGCGGCAATTGTCGTTGGAGGAACTGAAGGCCACCGTCGCGCGCGACGTCGAGGCGATTCTCAACACGCGAATTGCGCTGACCGAGCATGAACTCGCGGCCCTGCCCGAATGTCAGCGCTCGGTGCTGACCTATGGTCTGAACGACTTCGCGGGTTTGAGTCTCGCGAGTCACTATGACCGCACGTTCATTTGCAAATCGATTCAGCAGGCCATTGCACGGCATGAGCCGCGCTTGCAGCAGGTATCGGTCACACTCGAACTGAACGAACAATCGACCAACGCGCTTTATTTCGCGATTCAGGCGTTGCTGGTCGTTCATCCGGCAGAAGAACCGGTCAGTTTCGATGCGATGTTGCAGCCGTCCACATTGCAATACTCGGTGACGCGCGCACGCGCGAAACTGTAGACGCTGTTTTGTTTAATACGCTTGGCTTCAATACCGCCTGAGCGCCGCCGCGACGCGCAACGGCGGCGTTAGTTCAGGCGTAGAGGGTTCGGGTTCGGGGATAGATCGATGGAAGAATTGCTGCCGTATTACGAGCGCGAACTGTCATTTCTGCGGCGCTATTCGCGCGATTTCGCGGAGCGCTATCCGAAGATCGCGGCGCGTCTGGCGATGTCCGGCGAGCATTGCGAAGATCCACACGTCGAGCGGATGATCGAATCGTTCGCATTGCTCGGCGCGCGCATCAACAAGAAACTCGACGACGATTACCCCGAATTCACCGAAGCGCTGCTGGAAGTGCTGTATCCGCACTATCTGCGGCCATTTCCTTCATGCTCGATCGCGCAACTGGGCACGTCCGCGGCACTGAGTCATCTGACCGAGCCCGTTACGATAGAGCGAGGCACGGAACTCAAATCGCGGCCCATTCGCGGCGTGCAATGCCGTTTCCGTACCGCGTACGACGTCACGCTCGCGCCGGTTCGCATTTCGGAGGCAAAGTACACGTCAGTGGCGATGGCGCCGAGCGCGACGGTATTGCCCGGCAATGCAACCGCCATTGTGTCGATCACTTTCGAATCGACTGCTGCGCAACTCGATCTGTCCGCGTTGAAAGTCAGTACCTTGCGCGCGCATCTGCACGGCGAGCAGTCGTTCATTGCGGCGCTCGCGGATTGCCTGTTCGTCAATGCAATGGCCACGTATGTGGAAGCGGACCGGCGCGGCGTATGGACGCCATTGCGCACGTCGCCGCTCGCGCAAGCAGGCTTTGACGAAGACGACGCGCTAATCGACTATCCGGCCAAATCGCATCCGGCTTACCGGCTTCTCACCGAGTACTTTGCGTTCCCGGAAAAATTCAGTTTCGCCGACTTCGATCTCGCGGCAATGACGCGTGCGGCGGGCCGCTGCCAGCGTCTGACACTACACGTCGTGCTCAAGGAAGTACGCAGCGATTCGCATGTCGCGCGGCTTCTCGATGCGTTGTCCGCACATCACCTGCGGCTCTTTTGCACGCCGGTGGTCAATCTGTTCGAACAGCACGGCGAACCCATTCGCGTGAATCATCAGGCGATCTCCTATCCGGTGATCGCCGAAGCGCGCCGCGCATTCGCTTACGAAGTCTATTCGATCGATTCGGTGAAGCTCGTCAGGCAACAGGCGCATCAGGAATCGGTGACTGAATTCCGGCCATTTTATTCGCTGCATCACGGTGAGGCGGCCCGCGCCGGACACTACTGGTTCGCACGGCGCAACGACTGGGTCGCGCAAAAAAGCCCCGGCTACGAGACGGAAATCTCCATTGTCGATATCGACTTTGAACCGGCGGCGCCGCAAACCGACACGCTGAGTCTCGACCTGACGTGTACGAATCGCGATTTGCCCGCCGGTCTCGCGGTGGGTCTGGAAGGCGGCGATCTGTTTCTCGAAGGCGGCTCGCTGACCGGCAACATTACGATGCTGCGCCGGCCCACGCCGACTGTGCGTTTCGAACGTGGGCGCGCGGCGCACTGGCGGCTCATTTCGCATCTCGCGCTGAATCACGTGTCGCTCGCGAATAGCGGTCTTTCCGCGTTGAAGGAAATGCTGGTGCTCTACGATTTACGGCGCACGGCGGTATCGGCGCGGCATATCGACGGGCTCGTCGGAATCGAGCAGCGTGCAGCCGTGCAATGGCTGCCGGGCAAACCGTTCGCCACTTTCGTGCGCGGCATAGAGATTCGCCTGACGATCGACGAAGAACATTTCGTCGGCACGAGTCTCGCGTCGTTCGTACGGGTAATCGACACATTCTTCGGGCTGTACGTGCATCTGAACAGCTTTGTGCAACTGGTCGTCGTGTCGAAGCGCACGGGCGAGGAGATCTTGCGATGCAAACCGCGCAGCGGCGAATCGATCCTGGCGTAGTCGAGCAGTTTCTCGACGAGCCGCACCGCTTTGAATTTTTTCAGGCGGTGCGTCTGCTCGAGAAGTGGTTCGCACAGCAATCGCCATCTACAGTCGGGCGTTCCGGCGACATCGTCGCGCAGCGCATTTCCTTTCGCAATTCGCTGTCCCTGTCGTTTCCGCCGAGCGAAATTCACGGCGCGCAATCCTACGACGACGAAGGCTTGCCGCTAAAAGAAAAAGCGCAGCGCACCACGGCGCTCGAGGCGGGCTCACTCGATAAAGTCGACATAACCCCCGCGTTTTTCGGTTTGCTCGGCGGGCAAGGTGCGTTGCCGCTGCATTACACCGAGCAGATCATCGCGCGAGAGCAGATCAAGCGAGACCGCGCCGCGCGCGAGTTCTTCGATGTATTTTCGAATCGCGCCACCGCGCTCTTTTATGCGGCGTGGAAGAAGTACCGTTTGCCGTTTCATTACGAACTGGATCGCGACGAGCGCTATTTGCCATTGCTGCTCGCGCTTGCGGGCGTGGCCGACAACGACACGCGCAGCAGCCTGCAAAGCGGCGACGGCGCGCTATTCGACGAAGCGATTGCCGGTTACGCATTGCCCGCGCGGCACAGACCGGTGTCGGCAGCTTATTTGCAACGCACGCTGTCGGACTACTTCAAGGTTCCTGTGCGCGTCGAACAGTTTGTCGGCAAGTGGTACGACGTACCGCGCGATCAATTGACGGTGCTGGGCAGCGTCAACGCGACGCTCGGCGCCACTGCGCTGGCGGGCGAGCGCGTCTGGCAGCGCGACATGCGGGCGCGGCTCGTGATCGGCCCGCTTGGTAAAGCCGATTACGAAGCATTCCTGCCGGGGGCGGATCGCGCCGTTGCACTCGAACGCATGCTGACGCTGCTCGCCGGTATTACGCTGGAGTACGAAGTGTCGCTGGTACTGCGCCGCGAGGCGGTCGGACCGGCGCTGCTGAGCAACGGGGCGCGCCTCGGCTGGGACGCATTCCTCTGCACGCGCGATGCCGACCGCGACCGCGCGGATGCCCGCTACGAACTGCATGTGATTCACTGACCATAACGATAGAACCTGACCGGATCGCACGACATGAGCACGTCCCTCAACACCCTGATCGCGAAACTCAATCCGACCTGCCGGCAAGCAGCGTTGCTGGCGGCGAACAACTGTCTCGCGCGCGGTCATTACGAGGTCGACCTCGAGCATCTGCTGCTTGCGCTGCTCGACGAGCCGGCAAGCGATGTTGCGCTCGTTCTGCGTGCGAGCAGAATCGATCCGCATGCGTTGCGCGCGGACATCGAGCGCGAATTGCAGCGCCTGAAAAGCGGCAATACGCGCACGCCGGTGTTCTCCAAGCATCTGATCGATCTGCTCGAGCAGGCGTGGTTGATCGCATCGCTCGATTCGCAGATTGGGCGCATCCGTTCCGGGCATTTGCTGCTTGCGTTGCTGAGTGCGCCCGATCTCGCGCAATTCGCGGAGCGCATGTCGCCGCTGCTGCGCGATGTACCTGTGACCGAGCTGAAGCATAATTTCGACGAGTTGACCGCGGGCTCGCGCGAAGTCGAGCGCGCTAATGACGCGCAAAACACGGAATATGATGCGAGCGATATAGCGGGTTCCGAATCAGTGCCTGGCGCTCCGTCAAAAACGCCCGCACTCGATACGTACACCAGCAATCTCACGCAGCGCGCGCGTGAAGGCAAGATCGATCCGGTGATCGGACGCGAAGGCGAGATTCGCCAGACTATCGACATTCTGATGCGGCGCCGCCAGAACAATCCGATCATGACGGGCGAGGCGGGTGTCGGCAAAACGGCCGTGGTCGAAGGACTCGCGCTGCGCATTGCCGCCGACGACGTGCCCGCGCCGCTCAAAGGCGTCGCACTGCATGTGCTCGACATGGGCCTCTTGCAAGCGGGCGCAAGTGTGAAGGGCGAATTCGAGAACCGCCTGAAGAACGTGATCGACGAAGTGAAGAAGAGCCCGCATCCGATCATTCTCTTCATCGACGAAGCGCACACGATCATCGGCGCGGGCGGCCAGGCCGGGCAGAACGATGCGGCCAATCTTCTGAAGCCCGCGTTGGCGCGTGGCGAATTGCGCACCATCGCGGCGACGACATGGAGCGAGTACAAGAAGTACTTCGAGAAAGACGCGGCGCTCGCGCGCCGCTTTCAGGTCGTGAAGATCGAAGAGCCGAGCGAAGCGCTTGCCGCGGCGATGTTGCGCGGCATGGCGTCGCTAATGGAAAAGCACTTCAATGTGCGCGTGCTCGATGACGCGATCACGGAAGCGGTGCGCCTGTCGCATCGCTATATTAGCGGGCGGCAATTGCCCGATAAGGCGATCAGCGTGCTCGACACCGCTTGCGCGAAAGTGGCGCTCGCGCATAGTTCTACACCGGCCGCAATCGACGATACGAAAAAGCGCCTGGAACGCATCGACGCGGAAATCGCCGCACTCGAACGCGAGGTGGCGAGCGGGGCACAGCACGACGAACGGCTCGCGCAATTGCGCGAACTGCGCGAAGAAGATCTGAAGCATCTCGCCGCGGACGAAGCGCGCTACGACAAGGAGCGTGCGCTGGTGACCGAGATCGTCGGCTTGCGTTCGGACATCGACGCGGCTCGCGTGAGTAGTGCCGACGCGGAGCAGGCGCAGAAAGCGGCGCAAGCGCGCGAAACGCTCGCGCTGCGCGTGGCCGAATTGCATGCATTGCAAGGTACTCAGCCGATGGTGCCGTTGCAGGTGGACGGACACGTCGTCGCTGAAATCGTTGCGTCGTGGACGGGCATTCCGCTGGGCCGCATGGTGAAGGATGAGATCCAGACGGTGTTGAATTTGCAGCCGCTCCTTGCCGCGCGCGTGATCGGTCAGGACCATGCGCTCGAAGCCATTGCGCAGCGAGTGCGCACGGCCAGCGCGAATCTCGAAGATCCGAATAAGCCGCGCGGTGTGTTCATGTTCGTCGGACCTTCGGGTGTCGGCAAGACCGAAACGGCGCTCGCACTCGCCGATGTGTTGTACGGCGGCGAGCGCAAGATGGTGACGATCAACATGAGCGAGTATCAGGAAGCGCATAGCGTTTCGGGCCTGAAAGGCTCGCCGCCCGGCTACGTCGGTTATGGCGAGGGCGGCGTACTAACCGAAGCGGTGCGCCGCAATCCGTATTCGGTGGTGCTGCTCGATGAAGTCGAAAAGGCGCATCCCGATGTACTCGAAATGTTCTTCCAGGTATTCGACAAAGGCACGATGGACGACGCCGAAGGCCGCGAGATCGACTTCCGCAATACGCTCATCATTCTCACGTCGAATGTCGGTTCGCAAGCGGTCATGCAGGCTTGCCTGAATAAAAGTGCCGACGAATTGCCCGACGCGGACGCGCTCGCCGAAACCTTGCGTCCGCAACTGTATAAAGCGTTTAAGCCGGCGTTTCTCGGCCGCATGAAAGTGGTGCCGTACTATCCGATTTCCGACGACGTGCTCGCTGAAATCATCGAGTTGAAGCTGGAAAGAATTCGCCGCCGCATCGAATCGAATCATAAGGCGGTGTTCGAGTGGGACGAGTCGCTGGTCGATGCGGTGCTCGCGCGCTGCACCGAAGTGGATTCGGGCGCGCGCAATGTCGACCATATTCTGAACGGCACGCTGCTGCCCGAAGTCGCGCAGCAGGTACTCGAGCGCATTGCCAACGGCGCGGCCATCGAGCGTATTTCGGTGCGCGCGACCGAGGCGGGCGAGTTCGACTACGCCGTCGTATAAGCGGTTTGACGAATGAAACTTGAAAGCTCCATGCCATGCCGATCGATCTGAATACGCTGCTTGCTCCAATCAGTGAAGGTGCGCCCTGTGGCGAAGATCTTCTGTTCTCCGCCGACTTCGATGCAATCCAGCACGCGCGGCGTTTCGAAGACCCGTCGCTCGACCAGGGCGAATGGGTCACCGAAATCAAGGAAGCCGACTGGCCGCTGGTGATCGAGCGTTCCAGTGCCTTGCTGCAGACGCAAACGAAAGACTTGCGCCTTGCCGTGTGGCTAACCGAAGCGCTCGCGATTGAAGAAGGCGTGGGCGGTCTCACGCAGGGCTATACGCTGCTCACGGCGCTGTGGGAGAAGTACTGGGACACTGTCCATCCGCTGCCCGAAGGCGACGACACCGAATATCGCCTTGGCAATGTCGTGTGGCTAGTCGGGCGAACCGGCGATCTGCTGCGTGCAATGCCGCTCACGTCGTCGCAAGGGAATGCGTACAGCACGATCGATTGGGACGTCGCCACGCATGTCGCGCAAGCGGTAAAGCGCGATCCCGATCATGCCGACGACATCGCGCGCGGCAAGCCGTCCATCGAGCAGATCGACGCGTCGAAACGTGCGACGCCGCCCGCGTTCTATTCGACGTTGCTGGCCGATCTCAAGGCGTTCGAAACGGCGATGCTCGCGCTCGAACAGGAACTGGATCGTCGCGCTGCGGACTTTGCGCCAAGTTTCCGTCAGGCGAAAGACGCCTATGAAAGCGTCTATCGTCTCGCCGAACGCTTTGCGCGCGAACTCGGTGTGACCGCACAAGCGCAGCAGACGCCCGGTAGTGGATCGAGTGCTTCGGCAAGTCATGAACACGCGCACGAACACGAACGCGCCGAGCCCACTTTCAAGACCTCACCGCAACGCGAGGAACCTGTGTTGACGACCACGCCGACCCACGCAGTCGCAGGAATCCAGAGCCGCGCGCAAGCCGTCGCGCAGTTGCGCGCGGTGGCCCGTTTCTTTCGCAGTACGGAGCCGCACAATCCGGCTGCGTACTTTGCCGAGAAGGCTGCGGAAGCGGCGGACATGCCGTTGCATCAATGGCTGTCGACGGTGGTGAAAGACGACGGCTCGCTCGCGCACATTCGTGAGTTGCTGGGTGTGAAGCCTGAAGAAAACAGCTAGACGTCCGCGTCGAAATTAAAAAGCCTGGCCTGGGTCGAGAGAACCCAGGCCAGGCGTTTTTCATGCTTCATGCGTGCCTTTGCAGCAAGCACGCAGTAATCTGCTTAAGATCCGGCGCGGAACTCGATGCGCCGGTTGCGTGCGCGTCCGTCGGCCGTATCGTTCGATGCAATCGGCTGATCGGGTCCGACTCCAGTGGTGCTCATTTGTTGCGGCGGAATGCCCTTGGCGACGAGATAGCCCTTCACGGCATCGGCGCGTGCCTGGCTCAGCGCGATATTCGACGTGCGATTACCCGAGTTGTCAGTGTGACCGATGATCGCGACAGTCTTCGTCGCCATCTTCAGCATTGCTGCCGCCATCTGATCGAGAATCGCGCGGCCTTGCGGCGTGAGCGTTGCACTGCCGGTTTCGAATTCGATCGTGCGATTCGCTAGCGTCTGATCAAGCAGGCCCTGTTCGGATGCACTGACGCGCAGGCCGTTCTTGATCGTATACGTCGGATTCAGCGCATTCGCCATGTCGCTTGCGAGTTGCTGACGCTGCGACTCGTTGCGCACCTCGCCTTTCACGTCGATCTGCGTGCCGTCTATCTTCAACTGTCCTTTACTGATCTGCTTGAGTTGCGGGCCAATCAGTTTTTGTACATTGGCGGACCAGTTCGGCGGCGTCGCGACGTCGGCGACTTCGATCTGATCCACTACGTTGGCCGAGCCATACGTGTCGCGAAGACGCGCGAGCACCGCGGCTTTGGTCGCCTCGTCCGGTACTTTTCCGCCGACCACGACCTGGCCCGGCGCCGCGTTCGCGGGCGGAGGCGAAGCCGTGACCGCGCCGGTGCCGGCGCCGGTCGTGCCGCTTGCGAGGCCCGCCGTATTCACTGCGGGACCCGCACTGCCTGCCGTAGTGGACGAAGGCGAGGGGAGCGCCGTCGTGCGAATCGAAATGCCGCTGTTGTCGACCGGCGTGACGCGTGCGGGGCCGTCGTTGTCGGCGTGAGCGAGCGTGCTGAACAGGCCGCTAACCAGCAGGCTCGCGAGCAGCGCGCCGATCGCGGTGCGTGAATAAGTCATCGCGTCACGCTCCCGTGAAGGCTTCGCGGAACGTGTCGATGCTGACGCGCAAGGACAGTTGCGGTTGGTCGAGGTAACTGACGAGCTTGCTGATGCCATGATCGTTCTGTGCGTGTTCGTCGATCCACTCGGGGTCGTCGATATCGATGTTATGGGCTGCGTATGCTTGCGGATCGACCACACTGTGCAGCGTTTTCGCGGACGCACCGTTAAAGCCGATGATGAGCCGCTCGCGCTCCGCGATCGTGCCGATAAAAATAGCCAGTTCGAAATCCGCTTGCGCGACGAACGGCGCGATCAGTTCGAGCCAGAATGCGGCGACGAGGCTGCGATAGAACGGATCGTTCGGCAACGGCAGCGTGAGCCCGCGTTCGAGATGCGACGAACCGCTTTGCATCACGGGGCGCAGCAGCGAACCGAGCGCGAGCATCGCGCCGCGCAAGCGCACCGGATGCCCGCTTGCGAGCAGCATCTGTTCGAGTCCGGCGAGCGTCTGATGTTCGACGAAGTCGTTGAACGTGCCGTCATGCGGATTGCCCGGACCGCCGCCGATTTCGATCGGCACCTGCGTTTCGCCGAGCGCCTGCAATGCGCCGGCCGGCTCGCTCACGCCAAGCAATGGTTTCATTTGCGCCGACACGCGCGACCACAAACGCGCGAACGCAAGCGGACTGTGCGCGAGGAACGTGAGCGGCTTTTCGACTTCGAGCGCGGTCGCGGCAAGAAATGGAAAGCGTCGCGACGACTGATCGTGACTCGCGACCATGTGCCCCGCAATCGCGAGCTTGCTGCGCGAACCGAGAAACGCGAAATGCATCGGCTTCGCGTTTTCGTAGACGATCTTCCAGCGCGGGTCGTCGGTGAGCAGTTCCATTGCTTCGGCGATCCAGCGGTCGAGCGTCGCAAGCAACTGCGGGTTATGCGCGCTTTTCACGAAGTCGCCGCGCGACGGAATTTTGCCGAAGTACGCGATTTGCGCCTGCACGGTCTGCGTCATTGCGCACCTCCTGTGTTCGAAACCGCGGTCGTCGCCGGTCGCGCCGCTGTTGCCGCTGTTGCCGCCGTTGCCGCGGGCGTTGCGTTCGCGGCCGTGGCCGTGACCGAATTCGCCGCCGCGCTGACGTCGGCCACCGACGAAGGCAACCGCAAGCCGCGCAGGCTCTGCTGCTGCGGCGCGTCGCTGCTGCCGCCCGATGCTTGCGACGTGCTGATGATGCGCATGCTGACCGCCACCGTGATGTTGCCTTGCGTCCACGACAGGTCGAACGTGCCGTCAGGCCGGCGCTTGCGCTGCGCCGAATTGATCAGCTTCTCAAGACCGTAGCGGCCCGGCTCGTTGACGAGCTGCAGCGTGCGGCCGTCGAAAGTCGTGGCATTCAACGTCGCGCCTGGCGAGCCCGACGGATTCGGCCACACGAAGTTGGTCCATTGCGGCGGCGTGTTGCGATAGCGCATCTGCTGACCGTCGATCGCAAGCGTGTACTCGGTCGTGCCGCTGCTCGGTTGCGGCAGGATCTGGAACACGGTCTGCGGTTCCGC
Organism: Paraburkholderia graminis C4D1M; assembly: GCF_000172415.1. Classification (GTDB taxonomy): domain Bacteria; phylum Pseudomonadota; class Gammaproteobacteria; order Burkholderiales; family Burkholderiaceae; genus Paraburkholderia; species Paraburkholderia graminis. The sequence continues at coordinate 14,113 of NZ_ABLD01000040.1, read as the reverse complement.
GGAGCCCTGGCCTGCCGACGCGCCCGCTGCGCCGCCCGCCAGCGGCGCGACCCAGCGCGCGAATCCGCTGGTGAAGTCAGGCGTGAGCGCAAGGCCCATGTCGCCCCACGTGCGAGCGGTGAGGGTGTCGCCGCGGCGCACTGCAAGCGGTCCGAGCGTGGTGCCGACGAACTTCGCAATCGAGCCGTCCGGTCCGAACACCTGCGCGATTTCACCGGCGCCCGCTTCGACTTTCGCATCGCCGGCAAAGGGATATTTGTTGGCGAGCGAGTTCTGGAACGTCTGGTACACCTGCGCGTTCCACACCTTGTTGACTTCGACGCTGGCCGGCTGGATCACGACCGCATACGCGGCCATCAGCGGACGCACGAGCAGCGGACGCAGGGCTTTGCGTTGCGAATCGGTGAGGCCCGTCAGCATCTGCTCATCGACGTACTTCAGCGAATCGGCAAGTTCGGAGCCGCTGCCGTCGAGCGTCTGCTGCATGAGCTGACGCGCGCCCGGTCCAGGATCGCCCTGATTCTTGATCACGTTAAAGCGCGTACGGACTTTCGACAGCGTGTCCATATAGCCCTTCAGCATCGAGCCGTTATCGCCGGTCTGAACCATGCGGCCGAGCGCCGAGAACTCCTGGCCGATCGGGCCCATCGGCATTTCGACCGGATTGCCGTTAATGTCGATGTTCGCATTCAACTGACCCGTCGGCGCGCGCGAGAACCATTGCTTGAACCAGCTCGTCACGCCGCTTTGCGCGCGCTTCAGGTTTGCATTGAAGAGCGACGGGTTATCCCACGAGGTCTGGTCATACGCGGTTTCGAGTACTTTGCGAATCGGCGAATCTTGCGGATCGCCGAGACGGTTCATGGCATCCACTGCCTGACCGAAGCTGCCGAAGCTCTGCACCGCAATGCCTTGCATGAACTTCTGCCAGTGCATTGCATAGTCGGTCTTGTACATCGTGACCAGTGCTTTCTGTATCTGTTCGGGACTGCCTTCGAGCGTCAGGTCGTCGTGCGCGGAGGTATTGAGCACCCAGTCCTTTGCTTGCAGTTCTTTTGTTGCGGCCTCGCGGATCGCGGGCTGCACATACTGGAACCACGCTTCGCGCGTGAACGTGCCGGGAATTGCATAGCTGCCCGCCACCAGCGCGGTATTGTTTTCACCGACGATGCGCGCGATCGTCATCGGCGCGAAGCGGGTCGACGCACGTGCCTTGATCTCTTCATAAACACGCTGACGCGCCGGCATGCCGCGCACGACACGGCGCAGGTTCTCACGCGTTTGATCGACGAGGCCGAGGTTCTGGTCGATCATCGGCCAGTCGTCGTCGGATACGCGCGCCAGGTAGAAAGTAATCATGCGCTCGGCGCTGCGGATCATCTCGTCGCGAGGCATGTTGCCGCGATTCGTTTCGAGCCAGCCGCGCCAGAAGCGCGCCACCTGATCCGTCAGATGCGCCGTTTCCACATGACGCTTGTCGCTTAGCATCAGATACGTCTTGAGCGCGTTGTACGCGTCTTCCACATTGGTCGGCGATGCGTCGCTGTAGAGTCCGCCCTGGCTATTCGCCGCCATTGCGTTGTGCGCGGAGACCGGAATCGCGGCTGCATCCGGCGTGCGATTGAGCGGCGTGAGCTGATCGGGATGCGCGTTGACGTCCTTCAGGAACGACGCGAGGTTCTGCGAAACCGGATCGAGCAGGATCTGGCGCACGCCGTTGTAGTACTCGGTGAGAAGACGCTGCTCCAGACGATCGCCCTGATAAAGACCGAACGACACAGCGAGCGGCTTATCGCGGCGGAACTGTTCGAGCTGGTCGATGCGGTCTTCGAGAACATCCATGGCCTGCAGGCGCGATTGCAGATCGTTGCGGTTCTGCTGCAAACGCACGACGTTGTCCAGATCGGCTTTGACGTTCTCCGCGAGTTGCTGATTGTTAATGGTCGACCACGTCCAGCCGCCCAACGCGAGCGCGAGGACCGCGACAAAGCCGAAGAAGGTCGCGTAACGCATACGCGTTTTCGCGGGACTGGCGAATTGCCTGACCGTTTGCCGGTCGGCGAAGATGACTTTGGAAAACAGATCGCGCAGGAAGAAGCCGTTCTTCGAAAACGCGCTGTGCGGTTTCGGCATGCTGTCCGCGCTCAAACCGAAGCGGTTCGCGATGCGCGTGGCCGCGGCGCTATTGGTTTCGCCTTCCTGCAATGCGCTCGTGAAATAGAAGCCGCGGAAAATCGGCTTGTACTGGAACGGGTTCGTTTCAAACAGCGTGGCGAGAAATGCGCGGAGTGCGGGCTTGATTGTCGAGAACTCGAGCGGGAAACTCAGTTGACCTGGCGAGAGCTTGTTGCCGCGGTTGATCGACATCTGCGCGACGCTGATTTCTTTCAGGCCGTCGTAGAGTTCCTCGAAATGTTCATCGAAAAGGCCCACCACGTCGCGCTTCTCGTCCGGCTCGTAGGGCAGGGTGGCGCCCCATACGCGGTCGTATTCGTGACGCTCGCTGCCGCTGAAGAACTCGGTGAAGCCGGTAATCAGATCGGCCTTCGTGAACATCACGTAGACGGGCGCAAAGACTTCCAGCTTCTCGGTCAATTCCTGCACGCGCTGGCGCAGGTTCTTCGCGAGATTGATCGCAAACTCGGGCTTGCTGCTGGTGAGTTCCGCGATGCTCGCGGTCACGATGATGCCGTTGATCGGCGCTTTGGGCCTGAAGCGCTTGAGCAGGCCGAGAAAACCGAGCCATTCGGTGCGGTCTTCCTCATGCACCGAATAGCGGCCTGCTGTGTCGAGCAGAATGCCTTCCGTTGTGAAGAACCAGTCGCAATTGCGCGTGCCGCCAATGCCGTGAATCACCGCGCTGTTCTTGTCGGCGAAGGGGAATTGCAAGCCCGAATTGAGCACGGCGCTGCTCTTGCCCGCTGCGGGGTTGCCGATCACGATGTACCACGGCAACTCATACAACGCGGAGCCGCCCGACACCTGGCCGATCTTCGAAGTCTTGATCGTCTTCACTGCATCGACGAGGCGCGTGCGCAGTACGTCGAGTTCCGCCTGACGCGCCGGCGTAGGCGCGGGTCCGGCTTCGACGCTTTGTTTTTCAGCCTGCTGCTCGAGCATTTCGCCGAGTTTGTTATTCGCGCGACGCGCGCGCAGGCGGCGCACCGCCCATACCAGCAGCCATAACGCGACGACCGCGCCGAGCGCGATGGCCGGCCACATCAGGTCGATCTGCAAGGTATCGGCGCCGACGAACAACACAGCAGCGAGCGCGAGCAGGCCGATGATCGAGAGCGTGCGTGGATGGGTCAACACGTTGAGAAAGCGTCGCATAAGCCGTTCAGGTCTTGGTGATATGTGTTGTGGCGCGTGCTGTGGCAAACGGCATCACGCGCGTGCGGCGTTTGAAAATGGAGCGAAAGAAATCGAAAGCCGATTCACGCGGAACGGTAAAACGGCCGAATTGTTAAATCCGCGATTGCCGGCGCTGCAAAAGCGGGCGGACGAATGCGACGCTGTATGCCGGATTGCGGTTGGTATTGCCGCTTTTTGCCAGAAATATTGATTGAACGCCCCATTTTCCAACCTCTTGTGCCGCCGCGCTTAATGACCCCGCCCGAGAACGAAGCCGGGTTTGTGATATTCAACGTGCCCGAGATCCATCATTTTCCAGCGGCCGCCCCATGTCAGGCCGACCTGCTCGGCTGTTTGTCCATATAACTGATAGCCTCGCATGGCCCAGGGATCTTTTTCTGAAATGACGAGCTTGCCGTCGCGCAGAAACGCATTGTCCGCCGCGAGGCCGTATTGGTGATAGCTTTGAAACGCAGCGGCATTGGTGACATTGCTCCCAATTTGCGCGAGCCGGTTTTGCCGCTCCGGACTGCGATAACCTTCCAGCAGGGCCATTTCGTAGCCGTACTGCTCGTGCATGATTTTGTAGACGAGCAATAGACGGGTTCGGAAATCCGCATCGAGCAAATTCCAGTCGCGGCTTGCGTCTTTTAGCGCTGGCCGGATCTGCTCGACTTCCCGCGTGGCGAATACCTCCGGCGGCAGCGGCGGCGGGGGCACGAGCTGTTCGCCGTTCAATAATGCGGCAATTTTCTCATCCGGCACCCGCGCGGTTTCGTCGAATTGGAATAACTGACGACCCCGTAATCCCAATGCCACCAATGGCGGCGTCGCAAGAATACCTGTGGTGGTAAAAATCAGCAAGCGCCGGCGCGCCAGTAATTTTTTCATATCCACTACGGTAGATTGCGAAATTCTTGCCGAGCGTGCTAATTGACCGCGCGCATGCGATGCACGGCGCGATGCCCCGCGCATAACCCGGCCGTGAATTGTCTGCGCGGCGCCTAATAAAGAAGCGCGCACCGCCGGCAAAAGCAGCATTGCGGCGATGAGCACTGCGACGGCGAAATAGGCAAGAAGTACTACGGCAATCAATGGAGACCCCGGAAATTGGAAACAATTGTATTTTGTAATGCTTGCTCTTAGAATCAGGCCTGCTCGGAGAGGAGCCGGAGCGGTATTATCACGGCGAAATAATCCAGGATTCAATGAGACAGTGAATGAGTGCGCCGGAAAATTCAAATTCCAAAGCCCCGCCAAGCCTGTTATCCGATAAGGCTAAAGGCGCCGACGGCAATGGTTCGCGAATTCTCGCGAATCTGGAAGGCCGCGTCGCGCCGCCTGCCGATAAACCACGCCGGTCCCGAACGCCGCTTGCGCTTGTCGCATTGCTCGTGATAGCGGCGGGCGGTTGGGGCGCGTGGCACATGCAGCAACGCGGGCAAAACGAGTCACTGGCTGCGGCCGCGCCGGCGAGCGCGGTGAACGTCGGCAAGGCGGCGGTGCCGGCATCGGCGGTGAACGGCGCGGTGCAGGTCGCCGCGAATGCGCAAGCGCCGGCGCCTGCTTCGTCGCAAGCCGCGACGATCATCGCCGATGACAGTGACAGTAAAGCGGCAACTGCGTCGTCTGCATCGGCGGGCGCCGCGGAAAGCCGTCTGTCGCGCGCGTTGGCCGATGGTGCGGAGCCGAGCGGCGCTTCCGTGCCGGTTGCTTCGGTTGCTTCCGGTGCTTCGGCCTCGTCGGCGCACGTTGCATCGACGGCGAAGCACGACAAGAGTCCGGCAATCGCGAGCAAGAGCAAGCACGAAGCCGGCGCGCACGGCAAGAAAGAAAGTGCCACGGCAAGTGCGAGCAGTCATCGTTCGAGTACGACGACTGCCGCCGCGCAATCGAAGAAAGCAAAGCCGGACGCAGCGTCGAAAGATGATTCGGATGCCGATCTATTGGCCGCGCTCGTCGCACGCACCAAGCCCGCCGATAGCAAGACAAGCGCCAATAATTCGGCGACGAAGGTAGCAACCTCGGCTGCGCCCGGCAATGCGAAGCTCGCCGAGCGCGTCAAAGAATGTGGGCAGCGAGGCTTTTTCCAGGACCAGTTGTGCCGCTGGCGTGTGTGCGATGGTCATTGGGGCAAAGACCCCGCATGCCCCGGCTCGACGCCGCAAGCGCGTCAGCCCTGACGTTCGCCGCGCGGGCGGTTTACTCGAAAGACGGATCGTGAGGCTCGTGTTGTTTGCGAGCCTCGTCGACGCACACGTTTGACGCATGTTTGATTTGGCCGCCGTTGCGTTTATGATGACTCTCCTTAGTCGCACACCGATGCGATAGAACAGGAGACATCAATGAAGCGGTTTCTCGTGGCATTGAGCTATGTAGCAAGCGTCGTGACTGCTCTCGCAATCGCGGCTTGCGGCGGCGACAATCTGAACGCAACCAATCCCCCGAAAGTCATTATCGACAGCGACTACAACACGCTGAGCGACGACGGCCAGCTTGGCGTCATGGCCGCGCAATTGCAGGCGCAGGGATCGTTGAAAGTACTCGGCATTACGGTCGTGTCGGGCAATCAGTGGTTGAAGCAGGGCGTCGCCGATGCATTGAAATCCGTCGAACGGCTAGGCGTCGAAAAGCAGATCGGCGTTTATGCCGGTGCAAACTATGCGTTGTCGCACGATTTCGCCACGATCCAGGCTGAAATGGCCCAATTCCCCGGTGGCGACGGTTATCTCGGCGCGTGGGGAACACCCGAACCGAAGTCCGATAGCGACCTCGTCGCGCCGCCTGACGGCTTCGCAACGCATACGAAAGTGCAAAGCAAAAGCGCGGTGGATTTCATCGTCGACTCGGTGAAGCAGAATCCCGGCGAGGTGACGATTCTTGCGATCGGACCGTTGACGAACATCGCGCTTGCCGCGCGTCGGCATCCCGAGATCGTGCCGTTGATCAAGCAGATCATTTATATGGGCGGCGCGATCGACGTGCCGGGCAATACGACGCCGACCGCCGAGTTCAACTGGTGGTTCGATCCGCAAGCCGCGAAAGAGGTGTTGCGTCTGCCGATCAAGCAGGTTGTCGTTCCGCTCGATGTGACCGACACCGTGAAGATGGATAAGGCGCTCTATGACCGGATCGCGCATGACCCGTCGAAGCAGACCATCATTACGCAGTTGTTCAAGACGTTGAACGGTTATGGCTTCGACGGCAAGAACGGTTTCGAGACGAACCCGAACTACACCACGAACATCTGGGACACGCTGACTCTCGGCTATTTGATGCATCCTTCGTTCGCGACGCAAACGGTCGACGAGTGGGTCGATGTCGATATGAGCTTCGGCGCCAATGATGGAAAAGCGACCGGCTATACGAGTTCGCCGCCGGCTGGTCTGCAGAAGATGACGATCATCAAGCGCTTCGACAATCAGAACTTCTTCAATTTCTATGTGGACTTGCTGACGCGGCCAGTGCCGGTGCCGGGCTGATCGATTGATTGATGCGTTGAACGTGCTGCGAGCCTGCATCGAATCCGCTTCAGGCGGGATGCAGGCCGCGCAACAACTGGCGCACGCGCGAGAGATCCTGATCGACGTGCTCGGTCTTTTCGAACAGCTCCGCAAGCCAGTCGACGAAAGCACGCACGCGCGGCGACACACGGCGATTCTTCAGATAAGCGACCGAAACCGGCATCGGCACGGGTTTCCATTGCGGCAGTACTTCGCGCAATTGTCCTGAGTCGAGGTACGGTTGCGCGGCAATTCGCGCGGGTTGAATGAGCCCATGGCCTTGCAGTCCGCAGGTGAGATACGCCTGCTCGTCGCTCACTTTGATAAAGCCGTTCACCTTGACGCTTTGCGCTTCGCCGTCGACTTCGAAATCGAACGCCACTTCGCGGCCGCTATTTGGCGACATGCAATTGACAGCCACATGTCCGCGCAAATCGTCGAGGTCGGTCGGCGTGCCGTAACGCGCGAGATAGTCGGGACTCGCGCAGGTCACATGTTCGAGCGTGCCGAGTTGTCGCGCGACCAGATTCGAATCGGGCAGTTCGCCGAGCTGGATGCTGCAATCGATTCCTTCGGCAACCAGATCGACGGTGCGGTTGCTGACGCCGATGGCGAGATCGAGATTCGGATAGCGCGCGTGGAAGTCGTCGAGAGCGGGCAGCACGATTGCGCTCGCCACCGAGCCCGGCATTTCGATGCGCAGGCGGCCTGTGAGGTTATCGGTGGCGTGACGGATGCTGGCTTCCATCTCGTCGATGTCCGCGAGGATTTGCGCGCAACGTTCGTAGTAGGCGGCGCCTTCGGGCGTCACGCTGATGCGCCGAGTGGTGCGTGCGAGCAGTTGCGTGCCGAGTAGGGCTTCCAGGTTCTGGACAATGGTGGTCGCTGTCGCGCGCGGAATGTTCAGGGATTCCGCTGCGCGGGTGAAGCTGTTCGTGTCCACGATTCTTAGGAAGGTGCGCATTGCTGTTATTCGGTCTAGCATTTGGGCCTCTCGGGGTTGGGTTTTTTGCCTGCGGCGGGGCTTTTTTTGGTTGGGTTTTTTCGGCTTTTGTTTTTGGCCTTTTGTTTTTGGCCTTTTCTTGAATTCGTTGTGGTCTATTTGCGTTGCCCCTGTGCGGGGCGGCACCTACTTTCTTTGCCGCCGCAAAGAAAGTAGGCAAAGAAAGCGGGCTCACACCGCCAGCTTATAAGTGGGTCCCTCGTTCGGAGAACGGAGTGGTGCGTTTAACATCCGTGCCCTCGCGCATTCGGCACTCGTGACAAGGCAGTCATGCTTCCCGCCTCGCACTACGTGCTCGCCGGAAGGGTTGGCTTACACCATCCGCTCGCGTTTTCGCGCGGCGGGGGCCGTCGGCTGCGCCTCGGCGAGGCGTTGTTGGGGCGATCGCTTTGCGTGGCAGGGCTCTTAATGGCTGCATCGGATCGTGGCTGCATCCAATCGTGCTGCATTCAATCGTGCTGCATTCAATCGCGCATTTGAATGAGCACCCTCGATGAAAGCGAGGAGGGTGCAACGCGCTAATGGCTCGCAATCCCAGACACCACCGACCACCCGACGGGCTGGGAACGACCGCACGGCGCGCGAAGCGCCGCCGGAAAAATGACTGCATTGTCACGAACGCGGAATGTGCGAGAACACGGATGTCAAACGCACCACTACCCGCTCCGAACCGGGAGACCCACTTAAAAGCTAGCGGTGTGAGCCCGCTTTCTTTGCCTACTTTCTTTGCGGCGGCAAAGAAAGTAGGTGCCGCCCCGCACAGGGGCAACGCAAATAGACCACAGCGAATTCAAGGAAAGGCCAAAAGACCCAACCAAAAGAAGCCCGCCGCACGGCAAAAAAAACCAAAATCACTTCCGCATGGAATCCAGATCAATAACAAACCGATACTTCACATCACTCTTCAACATCCGCTCATAAGCATCATTAATCTTCTGCATCGGAATAATTTCGACATCCGAAGTAATCCCATGCTCGCCGCAAAAATCCAGCATCTCCTGCGTTTCGGCAATCCCGCCGATCAGCGAACCGGCCAGCCGGCGGCGCTTGAAAATCAGGTTGAACACTTGCGGCGACGGATGATCGTGCTCCGGTGCGCCCACCAGCGTCATCGTTCCATCACGCTTCAGCAGGTTCAAGAACGGATTCAGGTCGTGCGGCGCAGCCACCGTATTCACGATCAGATCGAAGCTGTTCGCATGCGCTTCCAGTTCTTCCGCGTTCTTCGAAATCACCACCTCGTGTGCGCCAAGCCGCTTGGCGTCCTCGATCTTCGACGGCGATGTCGTGAACAGCACCACATGTGCGCCCATTGCGCGCGCCAGCTTCACGCCCATGTGGCCGAGGCCGCCCAGGCCGACAATGCCGACCTTCTTGCCAGGACCCGCGCCCCACGTGCGCAGCGGCGAGTACGTGGTGATGCCCGCGCACAGCAACGGAGCGACGCCGGCAGGGTCGAGGTTTTGCGGCACACGCAGCGTGAATTCCTCGTCGACGACGAGTTGCGTCGAATAACCGCCGTAGGTCACTTGCCCGTCGACGCGGTCCACGCCGTTATACGTGCCGACAAAGCCGTTCTCGCAGTACTGCTCGAGGCCTTCCGCGCAGCTCGCGCAGGTCCGGCACGAATCGACGAGGCAGCCGACGCCCACCAGATCGCCCGCCTTGTACTTTGTCACGTCCGGGCCCACCGCGGTCACACGGCCGACGATTTCATGACCCGGCACCACCGGATACATCGTGTTCTTCCATTCGTTGCGAGCCTGATGCAGGTCGGAATGGCACACGCCGCAAAACAGCACTTCCATTTGCACATCATGAGCGCGCAGTTCGCGGCGCTGGATTTCGAACGGGGCGAGCGGCGCGCTGGCGTCGGTCGCGGCATAGGCATAAGTCGTGCTCATGGGTAGTTCTCCAGCAAAGATGGGTGATGTCAGAAGGCGCCGGCAATGGGCAATCGGCGACGGGCGACGGTAATGGCAATCGGCAACGGACAACGCATGTCGCGCATGCGCCTAACCGCACGGTTCGGGTCGCGGCGCGTGATGAAAGCGCGAATGAAGGTCGTCCAACAAACGTCGCGCAGCAAAGCTCATCCGACAGGGTTCCCATAGTAGAAGCCGACGGCGAGCCAGTGAATACCTGAATGTCTTGAAGATTTGCCTAAAACTCCTGAGGCGAAGCGCGCCAGGCAGTTTGATGCTAAATTTCAAGCACTATTCTCTTGTACATCACTATTTCGTCATGTCGCCGAGCCTCTCGCAACCGTCGTTGTCTTCCGCCGAATTTCCACTCGCGCACGCCGCTCATGCTGCGCAGCAACGCCTGATCGAAGTGTTCGACGCGCTCGCGCCCAAGCCGGGCATGACGCGCTCGAGTCTTGAAGGCGTCAATCTGATGCGCGCGAATAGTCCGTTGCCGCGCATGCCGGTGATGTACGAGCCGAGCATTGTGATCGTGTGCCAGGGGCGCAAGCGCGGCTATCTCGGCGACCAGGTGTTTCAGTACGACGCGCAGCAGTACCTCGTGCTGTCCGTGCCGCTGCCGTTTGAGTGCGAGACTGAGGCGACCCCGGACGAGCCGTTCCTCGGCATCTCCATTCGAGTCGATCTGACGATGGTTGCCGAGTTGCTGATGGCGCTCAACGAAACGCAGGGCGCGGCGCGCAACGAACCGCTCGGCATTTATTCGACGCCGCTCGATCCGGCATTGAGCAACGCGGTGCAGCGTCTGCTGGACGCGTTGGTGTCGCCGCTCGACGCGCGCATTCTCGCGCCGGGCATCGTGCGGGAGATCTGCTATCGCGTGTTGACCGGCGAGCAGGGCGATGCGATTCGCGCGGCGCTTACGCATCAGAATCATTTTGGACGCGTTGCCAAGGCGCTGCGCCGCATTCACGCCGACTATCATGGCGCGCTCGACGTCGATACGCTCGCCGCCGAAGCCGGCATGAGCCTCGCGGTTTTTCACGCGCAATTCAAGGCCGTCACGGCGACCTCGCCGATGCAATACGTGAAGACCACGCGTTTGCATCACGCGCGTTTGCTGATGGTGCAGGATGGTTTAAACGCGGGCGCCGCGGCCGCAAGAGTCGGTTATGAAAGCGCGTCGCAATTCAGCCGCGAATTCAAGCGTCTTTTCGGCCTGAGTCCTGTCGACGAAGTGAAGCGCATGCGCGCAATTTACGACTCGCCGCCGCCGCGCATCGTGAAGCCCGTTGCGCGCTATGTGACGGCGGTGTAGAGAAAGCGCTTCGCGTTCATTAACCACCGCTAATTTTCGCATCCGCCTGATTGGCGTAATGCGAGCGCTTTTCGTCGTACATCTGCAGATCGGCGCGTTGCACGCCGGCTTCAAGACGGTCGCCGCGTTGGCACGTCGCCATGCCCATCGAAAAGCTGAGCGGCGAACCCGGATAGAACTGGTTGTTCATTTCGACGAGTTTGCCGACTGCATCGATCATCGCCGCGCCGCCGCGCTCGTCGGTGCCCGGCATCAGAATCGCGAATTCGTCGCCGCCGATGCGCGCCGCCTGAAACGGCGGCTCCATCGCTTTGGCCAGCACTTCGCCCGCACGGCGCAGCAGCGCATCGCCGGCGGCGTGGCCGAGCTGATCGTTCACGCGCTTCAGTCCATTCAGATCGGCGATGATGATCGTGACAGGCCACGGCCCCTTGCGTTCGAGCCGATTCAATTCGTCGACATAGAACGAGCGGTTGCGCAGCTTCGTCAGCACGTCGTGCTTGCCGAGAAACTCCAGGTACGCCTCCGCCTTCTTGCGGGCGGTGATGTCGGTCAATGCGACCAGCACCAGGTCCCAGTTGTTCTCATGCCCCGGCAGCACTGAAAATTGCAGGTGCACATGCACCTCGTTGCCGTCGAGCGAATAGTTGAGTACCTCGCGCTGCTGGAACAGTTTGCCTTCCCACAGATCGAGCAACTGCTCGCGGAAATGCGGACGCATATCGTCGCGGAACACATCGGGCAGATGCGCGAGCAGCGTTTTTTTATCGGGCGCGGCGAACATCTCGAGCGTGTGCTGGTTCACGTCGAGTACGTGAATCTCCTGCATGCAGCGCTCGACGAACTCAGGGTGCACGTCGGTGAACACGCGAAAATCGCTAATGCCTGCCGCGCGCGCCTGATCGAGCAGTTGCTTGACCGCGCTGAAGTCTTCGACCCATAGCGACACCGGAGAATGTTCGAAGAGACCGCGCGCGTATTCCTCGGCGAGCGTCATACGATGCCGCGCGCTTTCCAGTTCAGTGATGTCTTCCACCGACACCAGCACGCGGTCCCAGCGTTCTTCATGGCCCGGCAGAATAGAGCCTTTGAGCAGCACATCGAGTCGCCGTCCAGCGAGCGTGTAGTTGACCGTCTGGCTCGTGAAATGCGATTGCCCGGCCCACAACTGGCAGAGTTCCTCGAGATGCGTCTTGAGCATGTCGTCGCGGAACACAGCGGCGAGATTGCCGTTGAGCGTGTCGAAGTCCGCGGCCGCGAACTGCGTCAGCGTCTTCTGATTGACCTTCACCACGCGAATGCTGCGCGCGCATTCGGCGACCTGTTCGGGCGCTTTGGCGAAGTACGCGCGCAGATCGCTCACGCCCTCGGCGCGCCAGGTATCGAACAGATCGCGCACGCCGCTAAAGTCCTCGACCCACAGCGAGACGGGCGCGAGATCGAACATTTTCGAATCGTCGTTAGCGGGCTTGGTAACGCCTGGCGAAATATCCAGCATGAGAGTCTCGTCGCGGAAAGTGCGGCTATTCTACGGCTGGTTGCGCATCGGTCTAAAAAACAAACCGCTTTCCAGTGTCAGCACTTTCGACAGGTGCAATAGCGGGGCGAGAGATCCGCTAACGCTAATTCACCCGCACGCTCCCACTTCGCCGCAGGCCGTGCAGAAGTCGCATCCGTCCTTGCGGATCACGGCGTTCGCGCCGCACGATCCGCATTTGCGACCGAGCATCGTATGCAATCCCGGCATCACGCCGGGCTGCGTCAATTCCGCTGTGTGCGCGTCGGCGGGAGCGGGACGGATGCCGAAGTCCGCGGACAGCGCCGTTTCCGCTTTCATCTGTCCGCGCGGCAAACGTGCGAGCAGACGCGATGGAACCTGATTGCCCTCGGCGTCGAGAAAACCGCGGCGATGCAGAATCTGCTGGATCGCAAACGCGAGCGCGGCCACTTCCGAATCGTGCCAGCGCGGCGTGCGATGACCGTCCAGACGCTGCACTTCGCCAAGCCGCACTTGCCCGCGATCCCACGAGACCTTGCGCATGTCCTGCAGATTGCGCGCGACGAAACCGCCACGCGCGGCGAGCGACAGCGAACGCATGGTCGCCGTGATCCATTGCTGCGATTCGTCGCGCTGACCGGTCGGAATGAAGAACTCGATGGGCCGCTCGATCGTCACGTCTTCACCGCCGAGACGTCCGGTCACTTCAATGAACGACACCGCCACGTACAGCGATTTTTTGCCGGCTTGCGTCAGGTACTCGACCTTTTCGATGATCGCCGGCAATTCGCCTTTCGGCCGATGATCGATTGCGATTCGCAACGGATCGAGGTCGCTTTCGGCGAGCGTGTCGTCGGCTTGCGCCGGACTCACGCTCAGCACGGCGCCGAGCGTTTCGTTCGGACGATAAGTCGCGAGACCTTTCAGGCCGCTTTTCCATGCATCGAAATAGAGGCTTTCGAAGGCTTCGAACGGATAGTCGGCGGGCACGTTGACGGTCTTCGAGATCGACGTGTCCACATAAGGCTGCACCGCCGCCATCATGTCCAGATGATCGCGCGCGGACATCTCCAGCGCGCTGACGAAGTAGTCGGGCAGCCTGGTCACGTCGCCGCCGAGCTCGCGATAAAGCCGGTACGCGTAGTCTTCGACATCGAACGATTCGCGGCCGCCGTCGGCCATCACCTTCATGCGCGTGTAGGTCCACGAGAAGGCCGGCTCGATGCCGTTCGACGCGTTGTCCGCGAACGCGAGGCTCACGGTGCCGGTCGGCGCGTTCGACAGAAGATGGCTGTTGCGGATGCCGTCGCGGCGAATCGCTTCCTTGATGTCCTCGGGCAGCCGCGACGCGAAGGTGCCGGCTTTTAGGTAGCTCGCGGTATCGAAAAGCGCAAACGCGCCGCGTTCCTTCGTGAGTTCCACCGACGCGCCATACCTCTCGTTCTCATCAGCCGGGCAATGCGCACCGCGTAGTAGCGGCCTTCTGCGAGTTGTAGCCAGCCGAGCATCTCG
>NZ_ABLD01000041.1 GCF_000172415.1 Paraburkholderia graminis C4D1M | reverse complement strand
TGGGACTGTTCGCGTTGGCCGCGCGAGCGCGCGCGCACGTCTTCGAGACCGATGCCGTAGTGGAACAGCGCTGCGGTTCCAGTTCGACGCGCACCGCGGGATTGGCCGACCCGCTCACGTCCACTTCGCCGACACCTTCGACTTGCGACAGCGACTGCTGCAGGACGGTCGCCGCGGAGTCGTACAACTGGCCGGCAGTCAGCGTTTTCGACGTCAGCGCGAGAATCATGATCGGCGCGTCGGCGGGATTCACCTTGTGGTACGTCGGGTTGCTGCGCAGGCTCGCCGGCAGGTCGGCGCGCGCGGCGTTGATGGCCGCCTGCACGTCGCGCGCGGCGCCGTCGATATTGCGGTTCAGGCCGAACTGCATCGTGATGCGCGCGGAGCCGACCGAACTCATCGAGGTCATTTCGGTGACGTCGGCGATCGAACCGAGATGCCGTTCGAGCGGACTCGCGACGCTGGTGGCGACCGTATCGGGGCTCGCGCCCGGCAACGACGCCTGGATCGAAATGGTCGGGAAATCCACTTGCGGCAGCGGCGCGACCGGCAGCTTCATGAACGCGAAGATGCCGGACAGCGCAATGCCGATTGCCAGCAGCGTGGTCGCGACGGGGCGCGAGATAAAAGGACGCGACAGGTTCATCGCATCAGTTCCCTGCGTCGGTCGCGCCGGCCGTCGGGCCGCCGCGGTTGAACCGTTCGCGCGCGCGGCGTGCGAGCGAGTCGAACGCGAGATAGATGACCGGCGTGGTGAACAAGGTCAGCAACTGGCTCACGATCAGACCGCCGGCAATCGCGATGCCGAGTGGCCGGCGCAGTTCAGAACCGGCGCCGGTGCCGAGCATCAGCGGCAGCGCGCCGAGCAGCGCCGCGAGCGTGGTCATCAGAATGGGCCGGAAGCGCAGCAGACACGCCTGGTAAATCGCCTCCGCGCGAGCCTTGCCTTCCTCCACGTTCGGCGTAGAGCGCGAGTCGATCATCATGATCGCGTTCTTCTTCACGATACCGATCAGCAGCACGATGCCGATAATGCCGATGATGTCGAGATCGTGACCCGTGATCAGCAGCGCGAGCAACGCGCCCACGCCCGCCGAGGGCAGCGTCGACAGAATCGTGATCGGGTGAATGAAGCTCTCGTACAGCACGCCGAGCACGATTATACATCGTGACGATGGCCGCGAGAATCAGGAACAGTTCGTTCGACAGCGAGGCTGGAACGCGAGCGCCGCGCCCTGATAACGCGTCTGGAACGACGCCGGCAGCCGATGTCTTTCTGCGCCTGGTCGATCGCCTTCACGGCCGCGCCGAGCGACGAGCCTGGCGCGAGATTGAACGAGACCGTGGTCGCGGGGAACTGGCTCAGGTGCGTGACGAGCAGCGGCGCGGGCCTTTCGATGAACTTCGCGATGGCCGACAGCGGCACCTGGCCGCCGGACGACGTGGAAGAGGGCAGATAGATCGAATTCAGCGACTCGGTGTAATGCTGCATCGACGGCTGCGCTTCCAGAATCACGCGGTACTGGTTCGACTGCGTGAAGATAGTCGAGACGATCCGCTGGCCGAATGCGTCGTAAAGCGCGCTGTCCACGGTGGCGGGCGTGATGCCGTAACGCGACGCGGTCGCGCGGTCGATCTCGACATACACCGACTGGCCGTTGTCCTGCAGGTCGGTGGCGACGTCGGCGAGTTCGGGCGCCTCTTTGAGCCGCTCGACGAGCTTCGGCACCCACGTTGTGAACTCGCTCATGTTCGGGTCCGTGAGCATGAACTGATACTGCGTGGGGCTGACGGTCGAGTCGATGGTCAGATCCTGCACCGGCTGCATGTACAGCGACGCGCCCGCGATATGCGCGACGTCCTGCTGCAATTGCCGGATCACTTCGCTTGCGGTGCTGCTGCGGTCGTCGCGCGGTTTCAGGTTGATCAGCATGCGGCCGCTGTTCAACGTGATATTGCTGCCGTCGACGCCGATGAACGAGGTCAGGCTTTGCACATCCGGGTTCTTCAGGATCTGGGCGGCGAGTTCCTGCTGACGCTCGGCCATCGACGCATACGACACCGACTGCGGCGCCTGCGTGATCGCCTGGATTACGCCCGTGTCCTGCACCGGGAAGAAGCCCTTCGGAATGAACACGTAAAGCAGCGCCGTCAACACGAGCGTGAGCACCGCGACGACCAGCGTGGAGCGCTCGCGATCGAGCACCCAGGTGAGCGCGACCGCGTAACGCGCGATCACCCAGTCGATTGCGCGGTGCGCGCGCGCCTCGAAGCGGTGGCTCTCGTGCGGCGGCGTGTGGCGCAGCAGCTTCGCGCACATCATCGGCACGAGCGTGAGCGACACGATCGCCGAAATCACGATGGTCACGGCAAGCGTGATCGCGAACTCGTGGAACAGGCGGCCGACCACGTCGCCCATAAACAGCAGCGGAATCAGCACGGCGATCAGTGAGACGGTCAGCGAAATAATCGTGAAGCCGATCTGCTTCGAGCCCTTCAGCGCGGCTTCGAGCGGCGGCTCGCCTTCTTCCACGTAGCGCGCGATGTTCTCGATCATCACGATCGCGTCGTCGACCACGAAGCCGGTCGCGATGGTCAGCGCCATCAGCGATAAATTGTCCAGCGAGAAGCCGCACAGGTACATCACGGCGAGCGTGCCGATCAGCGAAAGCGGCACCGAGAGACTCGGAATGATGGTCGCGTAGACGTTGGCGAGAAAGAGGTACATGACCAGCACGACGAGCACGACCGACATGGCCAGTTCGAACTGCACGTCGCGCACGGAGGCGCGAATCGTCGTGGTGCGGTCGGTGACGGTGCGCACTTCGAGCGCGGCGGGCAGCGACTGCTGCAATTGCGGCAGCAACTTCTTGATGTTGTCCACCACCTGAATCACGTTCGCGCCAGGCTGGCGCTGCACGTTCAGAATGATCGCGGGCGTGCCGTCGACCCACGCGCCGAGCTTGGTGTTTTCCGGACCCTGCACGATGGTCGCGACGTCGGTCAGCATCACCGGGCGGCCGCTCTTGTACGCGACCACCGCGCTCTTGTACGCGTCGGCGTCGGTCAACTGGTCGTTCGCGTTGATCGTGTAGTTACGCGTCGGACCGTCGAAGTTGCCCTTCGGCGTGTTGACGTTCAGGTTCGAGATGGTGGTGCGCAGGTCATCGAGATTCAGGCCGTACGCGGCAAGCGCGCGCGGGTTCGCCTGAATCCGCACGGCCGGCCGCTGACCGCCGGAAAGGCTCACGAGACCCACGCCCGCGACCTGCGAGATTTTCTGCGCGAGACGCGTGTCGGCGAGATCCTGAACCTGCGTGAGCGGCAAGGTTTTCGACGTGATTGCGAGCGTGAGGATCGGCGCGTCGGCGGGATTCACCTTTGCGTAGATCGGCGGCGCGGGGAGGTCGGACGGCAGCAGGTTGCCCGCTGCGTTGATCGCGGCCTGCACTTCCTGCTCGGCGATGTCGAGCGGCAGATCGAGGTTGAATTGCAGCGTGATGATCGATGAGCGACGAGCTTTGCGACGACATCTGATTGAGCGACGGCATCTGTCCGAACTGACGCTCGAGCGGGCGCAGTCACGGATGACGTCATCACGTCCGAGGCTCGCGCCCGGGATAGAACGTCTGCACTGGATGGTCGGATAGTCGACCTGGGGCAGCGCCGAGAGCGGCAAAAAGCGCAGCGCGACGAGGCCGACCAGCATGATTGCCGCCATCAGCAGCGCGGTGCCGACGGGACGCAGAATAAAAGCGCGGGATGGATTCATGCGGTAAGTGCCGTGCCTTTATTGCGACGCTTGCGACGCGTGCCTGCCGTGATGCGCGCGCGCGCCGGAGGCGCCCGAAGCGGCCGAAGCAGCCCACGCGCCCGATGCGCCCGACGCGCCACGCGCGCCCGAAGCGCCGCGCGGCTTGTCGGCCGGAATGGTGATCTTCGCGCCTTCCTTCAGGCGGTCCGAACCGTCGATCACGACGCGCTCGCCGACCTGCAAGCCCGACTTGATGCTGGTGCGCTCGCCGTCGACGGGCCCGATTTTCACCGGCCGCACGGTGACCGTGTTATCGGCTTTCACGACATACACGAACTGGCCCATCGAGCCGTTGAGCACCGCCGAGGTCGGCACGATCACCGCGTCCTTGATCGTATTGACGAGCAGGCGTGTGTTGACGAACTGATTCGGGAACAGCAGGTTGCTGCTGTTCTGGAAGAGCGCGCGCAGCTTCACCGTGCCGGTGGTGGTGTCGATCTGGTTGTCGAGCGTCTCCAGCGCGCCGCCTTCGAGCGACTTCGTGTTGCTGCGGTCGTACGCGGTGACAGACAGCTTCGCGCCCGTTTGCGTCTGCTCGAGAATCTGCTGGAGGTTGTCTTCCGACGTGGTGAAGATCACGCTGATGGGCTGCAACTGCGTAATCACGACGATGCCGTTGGTCAGGCTCGGCGTCACGTAGTTGCCCGGATCGACCTGGCGCAAGCCGACGCGCCCCGACACCGGCGCGGTAATGCGCGCATACACGAGGTCGAGCTTGAAGGTGTCGACGTTGGCCTTGTCCGACTTCACGGTGCCTTCGTACTGACGCACGAGCGACGCCTGCGTATCGACCTGCTGGCTCGCAATCGAATCTTGCGCGAGCAGCGTCTGATAGCGCTTCAGGTCCAGACGCGCGGTTTGCAGCAGCGCTTCGTCGCGTGCGAGCGTGCCTTGCGCGTTGTCGAGCGAGATCTGATAAGGGCGCGGGTCGATCTGCGCGAGCAGGTCGCCCTTCTTGACCATCTGGCCTTCCTTGAAATAGACGTCCTGCAGGATGCCGCTCAACTGCGGCAGAACGGTCACGCTCGCGAGCGGCGTGACGGTGCCGAGCGCGGTCAGCACGACCGGCATTTCGCCTTGCGTCGCCGTCGCGACATGAACCGGCTGCGGCATGTTGGCCATGCCGCCGGGACCGCCGCGGCCGGCCCGGCCGCTATGCGTGCCGCTCGCGCCCGGCGCCGACGCGCCGTCCGGCGAGCCCCACGGATGCCAGCGCCACAGCACGAAGCCGAGGATCAGCAGCGCGAGGACAATCAGCGCGATATTGCGGCCGCGATGGCTCTTGACGACGCCCGGCGGTGTGTCCCGCTTGTCCGTCGGACGGCCTGGAGCGCCGCCGGGGGACTTCGGGGAAGCCGGAGCGGCGGGGGCGTGAAGTTTCCCGAATGCTGTTGTTGTTCGTCCATCGGTTCGGTCAGTGACTGGCTTGGAAGTGAGGCGTACGCGCGATTGTGCCGCATCGCGGCCTGGCGATTGTTGGGCGATTGCCGGGCGCGTGCCTGACGCTAACACTTGCGGATCGCACGACAGGCGGTCTCGACAGCGGACCGGCCGCGCAGATTCACCGCGATGCTACCGGAGATGCAAGCGAAGAGGCTTGCGCCGCGCGCCCGAAGTAAAGGCCGCGCAAGCCGGGCTCCGGCAGGCTGTATCAGGCGCCTCGCGCCGCACTGCGCGGGCGCCCCGCGACAGGAATGCATGATCCTACGTCCCGCGCTCTGTAACAGTCCACCCGTGTATTTTTCTTTTGATTACGCCGGTTACAGGATGGAGACAGTGTCGGCAGCGTGGATCGCAGCGGTCCCGTTGAAGCGGGCGGCTGGCGGCGCGGCGCGTTCAGTTGTCGAGGCGGCGCCCTGGCGTGCCGCCGATTTCCAGCACGATGCGCGCGACGCAATCGAGCAACTCGGGCCCCGCGCGGCTGATGAGCCAATCGCGCGGGCACTGGTCGGCCGAGCCGCCGCAGTTGACGGCGTAGCGCTCGCCCGACGGCCCGGTGAACCCGAGCGCGATGGCGTTCAGGCCGTCGTACCACTCGCCGGTCGCGACGGCAAAACCGCGCTCGATGGTTTCCTGCAGCGCCGTTTCGAGCGGGCCGCCGACGTGGCCCCAGTCGTCGCCTTCGGCGGCCTGCAGGCCGGTCAGCAGTTTCGCGCGATCCGGCTCGTCGAGCGCGGCGAGATACGCGCGGCCGATCGCGGTGCGGCTCAGGCTCATGCGCGCGCCGACTTCGAGGCGCGACACGAGCACGGCCGAGCGCGGCCGGATCACGTCGATCACCACCATGTCGAGACGGTCGCGCACCGCGAGATGCACGGAGAGCCGCGTGCGCTCGGCGAGTTCGATCAGAAAGGGCCGGGCGCGCGCGCGAATGTCGAAGTTGCGCAAGAAGCCGTTGCTCAGTTCAAGCACCGACGACGTCAGCACGAAGCGTTCGCTGTCGGGCAGCCGGAACAGGAAGCCGGTGCCGACGAGCGTCGCCGTGATTCGCGACACCGTGGGTTTGGGAATGCCCGTGATTTCGGTCAGCTCGCGATTGCTGAGCGGCGCGTCCGCCGCGGCAACGGAGCGCAGCACCGTCAGGCCGCGCGCCAGCGCGGTGACCTCGTCGCCGGAGCCGTCTTTGTCCTTGACGGTCTCGGCGGCGGAGCGGGATCGCGTTCGTGGATTCATGTAAATTGTGGAACGATATTTCAGATTACCAGCGCCGGGACGGACAGCGGAGCGCGCGGGTTTGGCACGCCGCAATGCGCCGCCGTGAGCGCCTTGTCACAGATTTCTTCGTATTATTCATTGTATCGGAATTTTTTTCCGCGGCGCGCGGCGGCTGTTTAGATTTTGCTTGACTTAGTCAGCATAACCATAAAAAATGGAACCTCATTTCGAAAGAAAGTAGCAGGGTTGGCGGTTTCTTGCCGCGAGCGTTGGCTTTCCACCGTGCCAATGCGGTGAGTTGGCTCCCGGTCTGCCGCGGCAATCAAATGCTTTGCACCGCGTAGTTCGCGTGACCGCCCGGTCGCCTGGTTCTCTTCGAAATACCGTCTCTCAGGTTCTAGCACGGCCCTCGGAATGGCTAGAACTTTTCAAGGCGCTACGGAAACGTGGCGCCTTTTTTTTGTGCGCCCGGCCGAGCTCGCTCAGGACTCCCGTTGATACCAGCGCCGCGACGAGTTGACGACTTTCACGACTGCGAGCATCACCGGCACTTCGATGAGCACGCCAACCACAGTGGCTAGCGCCGCCCCGGACTTCAGGCCAAAGAGACTGATTGCCGTTGCCACAGCCAGCTCGAAGAAATTCGACGCGCCGATGAGACACGACGGCGCGGCGACTTCATGCGACACGCCCAGTTGCCGATTCGCCAAGTAGGCGAGCGAAGCGTTCACCACGACCTGAATCAGGATCGGCACTGCAAGCAGAAGGATCACAACCGGCTGCGCGATGATCTGCTCGCCCTGGAAAGCAAACAGCAACACGAGCGTCAGCAAAAGCGCCGCGATGGAGAACGGTCCGATCTTCGTCAGCGCGCGTTGGAACGCCGCCTCGCCCTGGCGCAAAAGCGCCCTGCGGACAAGCTGTGCGATGATGACCGGCACGACGATGTAGAGCACCACCGAAGTCAGCAACGTATCCCACGGTACGGCGATGTTCGAGATGCCCAGCAACAGGCCAACCACGGGCGCGAACGCGAACACCATGATCAGATCGTTCAGCGCGACTTGCGACAACGTGAAGTACGGGTCGCCCTTCGTTAATTGACTCCAGACGAAGACCATCGCGGTGCAAGGTGCCGCGGCCAGCAAAATCAGCCCGGCGACGTAGCTGTCCAACTGGTCGGCGGGCAAGAGCGACGCAAACGCGTGCCGCACGAAGACCCACGCGAGGAAGGCCATCGTGAACGGCTTCACCGCCCAGTTGATGACCAGCGTCACGCCGATGCCCCTGAGTTGAGTCCGCACCTTGCCGAGCGACGCGAAGTCGATGCGTAACAGCATCGGAATAATCATTACCCAGATCAGAATGCCGACGGGGATGTTGACGTGGGCCAATTCGAGCATCGACACGGTGTGGACTGCGCCGGGCAAGAGCTTGCCAAGCGCGATGCCAACCACGATACAGAGCGCGACCCACAACGACAAATAGCGCTCGAAAAATCCGATGCCGCCTGGCGCGCGCCGCGCGGCTTTCGCGACGGTTTGACTGCCCGCCATTGTTACTCTCCCTTCTCACGCAGCGACGTGCCGATACTTTGCATCTGCTGCTGGATGGCGAGACCGTCGAGCTTTTCGAGCGGGAGATTCGTGAAAAGCTCTATGCGCTTTTTCATCTGCATGAAGGCTTGCAAGAATGCCTCGCGCTTGTCGTCGTCCGAACCTTTTGCCTTCGATGGGTCCGCGACGCCCCAATGTGCTTTCGCAGGATGGCCCGGCCAGATCGGGCAGACTTCACCGGCTGCATCGTCGCAGACTGTGAAGATGAAGTCCATTTGCGGCGCGCCGTCTTTAGCGAATTCGTCCCAGCTCTTGCTACGCAGCCGGTCCGTGTCGATACCTTGCGATTTGAGCAAGGCGATTGCGTAGGGGTTCGGCGCCGTTCCCGGATGACTGCCCGCGCTGTACCCGACAAAGCGATCACCGGCGAGCTGATCAAGCGCAGCCTCGGCAAGGATGGAGCGCGCCGAGTTATGGGTGCAAAGGAACAAGACGTTGTACTTTCGGTTTTCTGTCACACATTTCTCCTGACGACGCTCGCCGCGATTGAGTTTTAAATCGACATCTGCAGAAGCGCTTCACTAAGGCTTCCTCCACGCCTGGGTCTCATTGATCGCGCAGTCGCATTGCTCTGCCTGATCCGCGGCGCAACAGTTCTCCATCAGGAAGTCCATGAGCGTCAGCATGTGGTCATAACTGGCGCTGTAAATGATGAACCGCCCCTGACTTTTCCCCTCGATGAGCCCCGCGTGCGCAAGCTCCTTCAGATGGAACGACAGCGTCGGCGCGGGCAGTCCCATTTGTTCGGCGATGGCGCCCGGACTCATGCCCGAGGGTCCCGCCGTAACCAGAAGGCGGAAAACGGCGAGGCGCGTCTCATGCGCGAGCGCTGCCAGCGCCTTGACTGCGAGCTTCGAATCGAACGTTGCCATGACGTACCTTTATTGGTTGCTCGTCTGTGCTTCTTTCCGCGAATGGTCGGTAATTGCCTGCGATGTTGGGTCGGTCACCAGGTCGGTCGCCGGGTCGAGCAGGCGGTCTTCCTTCACGCGTTCGCTGTACCGGTCGACGAGATAATCGGCGCGGCCGCGAAGCAGCAGCGTGAACTTCACGAGTTCTTCCATGACGTCGACGAGGCGGTCGTAATACGAGGACGGTTTCATTCGCCCGTTCTCTTCAAACTCTTCAAACGCCTTGGCTACCGACGACTGATTGGGAATGGTGAACATGCGCATCCATCGTCCGAGCTGCCGCAGTTGATTGACGGAGTTGAATGACTGCGAACCGCCACTGACCTGCATGACGGCAAGCGTGCGTCCCTGCGTTGGGCGGATGCCGCCGCTGACGAGCGGCAGATGATCGATCTGCGTCTTTATCAAACCGGTGATCGTGCCGTGGCGCTCAGGACTGCACCAGACGTGTCCTTCTGACCATAGCGACAACTCGAGCAACTCTTTTACTTTCGGATGGTTTTTCACGTCGACGTCGTCTGCATGCGGCAGACCGCGCGGATCGAAAATCCGCGTTTCGGCACCGAACGTCTGCAGCAGACGGGCGGCTTCCTCGACTAGCAATCGCGAATACGAGCGTTCACGCAGCGAGCCGTAGAGCAGCAAAATTCTCACGGGCGGTTGCCCATTCATGCCGAGGCGCGCTGCGATATCGGTGTCGAAAAAATCTGTCCTGGCGGCCGGAAAGCTGTGGTCGTCTTTCGTTGCATCAACGGTCATCTGATTACCTTGCTATTTGATCTTTGCAATTGCACACGGATGTTCGGCGAGTCAATGCGGGCATTGCGGCGGATGACTGGCAGTACATCACTGTTGGTGCTTTGCATTCTATGACGTTTCCGCTATTCTGGAAATGTCAAAGTTACGACCACGGCGTGAAAAGAAAGGCTGCACTGCGGACCTTTAATCCACGAAGCCAAATGAAAGGCCAAAAAAATTGAGCACGACGTCGAATCCGGACGAGAGCGCAAGAGACGACACAGAAACAACGGACAGTCGCGACAGACTGGTGACGTGGGCACTAGCCGTCGCTCAACTCGTATCGTGGGGCTCCGTCTACTATTCCTTTTCGCTGCTGGTCGTGCCAATGGAGCAGGCCATGGGCTGGAGCCGGACGGCGATGAACGCGGCGCTTTCCGTGGGCTTACTCGTTTCGGGCGTCGCGGCCTATCCGATCGGCCGCTGGATCGACCACGGATTTGGCCGCCGCGTCATGGCCCTCGGCTCGATCATCGCCGCGGCGATGCTGCTGCTGTGGGCCGATGCGCAATCGTTGACGGTGCTCTTCGTCGTGTGGATTGGCCTGGGCGTTTCGATGGCCGCCACGTTTTATGACCCGGTGTTCGCGGTCGTGACGCACCGTTATCCGCGAAGCTTCCGCACCAAGATCACGCTCATTACATTGGTCGCCGGATTCGCGAGCACGGTCTTTATTCCGTTGACGCAGTTCCTCGTTGGCGCCGTCGGCTGGCGCACGTCGCTTGTTGTCCTCGCCGCATTGAATGTGTTTATATGCCTTCCTGTTCACGTGGCGGCAATCCGTTCATCGAGGCTTGACGCCGAAGCACGGCCGACCAGCGCCGAAGTGAAACAGACGAACGATGCCGCTACGCAACGCGCGCTTCGTTCGCCCGTTTTCTGGGCGCTCGCCGTCTGCTTCACCGCCTACTACGCGACGTTCGCCGCGCTCACATTTCATCTCGTGCCGCTCATGGTCGAGCGCGGCATATCGAACGCAGTGCTCGTGACAACCATGGCGCTCATCGGACCGGCGCAGGTCGCCGCTCGAGCAATCTGGTTCATGTTCGGTCGAGGGGTGCATATCAGCACGGTGGGTATTGTCATCGTCACGTTGTTCCCGGTCTCGACGCTTATCCTGATCGGCGCCGGTCATTCGGCCGCGCTGCTATGGCTCTTCGCGCTGTGCTACGGCGCTGCGAATGGGATGATGACGATCCTTCGCGGCACCATTGTTCAGGACCTGATGTGGACCGAAGGCTACGGCGCGGTGAGCGGCATGCTTTCGTTTCCGTCCAACGTTGCGAAGGGCGTGGCGCCGATTGCCGCGGCCAGCATATGGAGCTTTACGCACGGCTACGTGGCCGTCGAGTGGACAGTGTTTCTCGTCTCGATACTGTCCGCAATTGCTTTCTTTGCAGCTATCCGGTTTAGCCGACACGCGACAGTCCGAGCCGCCTGACTTCGCTTCAGGGATCATCCCCGGGGACAACATCGACTATGAAGATACGCGCTGCACAAAGCGAAGACCTTGAGGTCATCAAGGCATTGCTCGCAGAAAACGAACTGCCGGTCGCCGATGTGAATGCAGCCATGCTCGCGGACTTCCTCGTCGCGGAAGACGAGGGTGGGAGGATTGTCGGCAGCGTTGGGCTCGAGCGGTTGGGAGTCGATGCGTTGCTACGCTCGCTGGCAGTCGCGCGGACCGCTCGTCACGCGCGATTGGGCACCATGCTGGTCGCTCATGCAGAGTCGATGGCGCGAGCGTCGGACATATCCGACTTGTGGCTGCTTACAACGACCGCGGCCGGGTTCTTCAGGCGCATGGGCTACGTGGATGTCGATAGAAGCAAAGTGGCCGCGGAAGTGAAGTCCACCACGCAGTTCGCGCAACTGTGTCCGGCGACTGCCGCTTGCATGAGGAAGACGTTGTAGCAATCGGTCGCGCGAAAAGCCGCGGGCGACCGCGGCGTTGCACACCAACTATCGCGCCGGCCTATCAGCTCTTCAGATCGTCCGGCACTTTGCCGCCGTTCTCCGCGAGCTTCTGCATGACCTGCTTGTGCAGCCACATGTTCATCGCGGCCGAGTCTTCCGTGCTGCCGGTGTAGTGCAATTCCGACGCGAGCTCCTTACGCGCGGCAAGGCTGCTGTCGAGACCGAGCAGTTTCAGCAGATCGACAATCGACGTGCGCCAGTTCAACTTTTCGCCGCTGCTTTCCTGCATTTTCGCGAGCACCGCTTCGACGTCGACGGTCGGCATCGGCGTGACAGGCGGTTGCGAATTGCCGGCGGCCGTGGTGGATGGCGTGGCCGGCGTGCCCGCCGGAGCGCTCGCGCTGCCGGGTGCTGCAGTGGGCGAGGCCGCCGCGCCGGCCGCTGCGCCGGAGCCGGTGTTGGCCGGATGATCGTGCGGGAAAATCTTGTTGAGAATGCTTGAAAAAATGCTCATGTGTCGCTCCTCGTTCGTGCCGGCCAATGCGGCCGGCCTTCACGGAGCGCAATGGCTGTGCCTGTGTGGCCGGCTTCGGCATAGATGCCGTCGTCTGCTGGGGCGCCGTCACTGATCAGACGTTTGCATGTGCAGTAAAAAAGCATCGCCATCCTAACTAATAAGGATAAGCCGCACGCGAGGCACAACGTTTGCTGAACCTTGTCCACTCAACGCAAAGAGAGGGAGGTTGAAAATGGCCGAGTCTTATCAATCCACCAGTTCCGGTTCCGCCGATGCGTCGCGCGACGACAGCCTCGCGGGACGACCCAACGGCAGCGACGAATTGCGTGCCCGCAGCACGATGAAACTCTCGGAATTGAAGGGCAAACTTGCGGACGCGCAGGACGTGGTCAAGACGAAATATCGCGTCGTGTCCGAATCGACCGATGATTTCGTTCACGACAGTCCGTGGAAAGCGGTGACGATGGCGCTGATCGGCGGGCTCATCATCGGCATGCTGGCTGCGCGCTAACTCACGCGCGTTGCGCCATGTGAAGAGGGATCGTGCGTTGCTTGCGCGCGATCCATGCCACCGCATTGCGACGCGGTGGCATGGTCACTCAGACGCGCGCTCCTTCGCGAGCGTCATCCTGCATCAGTGTTCACTTGGCCGGATGGCCGGGTCGTCCTCGACGACGCCGCGTGTCGCGGACCAATACGGTTCCCGGTTGTAGTAGCTGTACGTCGATTCGCCCCAGGCACGGTCGGCCATCGACGGCCAGTGGTCCTTGTCGAAACCCGGATCGTCCTTCAGGCGCTGCGCGGTGATGTCGACGAAGAAGCACTTCTGGTCGGTGTCGAGCGTCAGCGCACTCCACGGAATGGCGTGCAGGTTCGCGCCCATCCCGAGAAAACCGCCTTCCGACAGCACCGCGTAGGCGATGCGTCCGTTGCGCACGTCGAGCATGATGTCGGAGATCTTGCCGACATGTTCACCATCCGACGACATCACCTTCGTTCCGTCCAGCGTGGCAGCCGCCATGACTTCCGGCCCCGGACCTTCGCCGATGCCGCCGCCGACAATCTTTGCTCCGCCTCGAGTGGCGCCTTGCGGGTTGATTGAGCCCATCTTTCACCTCCTTAACGAAAAGGGTGCGTCCGAAGGTGCGCAAGCGATGTGCCCGCCCGCCGGCAAAACCGCTCTCTCAACGCGATAAAAGCGCGACCGTGGCGATGCCGAGAACCGTCATGCAAAGCGACGCGCCGACGTGAATCGCGACTTCGCCCGCGGCCCAGCCGAGGCGGCCGTCCTGCAGATGCTGCACGACTTCGGCGGAGAAGGTCGAGAAGGTGGAGAGTCCGCCCATCATCCCGGTGATCACGAAGAGCCGCCATTCCGGCGCGATCTGCGGCGCGCGCGCAAAGCCGGCGACGGCCACGCCGATCACGTAGCCGGCGATCACATTGGCGGCAAAGGTGCCGAGCGGCAGCGACGGAAATAGCGCATTCAGACGCAGGCCGAGAAACCAGCGAAACAGCGAACCGAGCGCACCGCCGATAGCGACGGCCAAGATGGACCAGTACATGAGTGGACTTTGCTGAAACCGGAGTCGACAAGCCGGGCTGAGCGGGGAGACGCGATGCCGCCTCCGCATGGGTCCGGGGAAGCAGGCATCATCAGCACGAGGCGGTTAATGGGTTCGCGCGAGCGCGTGTGTTGAAGCGCACGCCGGACACCCATTGGAGAATGCCATCTCCAGCACGCAAGTCTAACATTCGGCGGCTCTATGGGGACAGGTCGGACCAGGCCGCGGCTTGCCCACTGGCATCGGCTTGTGCCCACGCGAGCCGCTGCATCAGCCGAGGCTTTCGCGCTCCGGCGTCGCGGAAATCTTGTGGATCGACAGGTCGGCTCCGTTGTATTCGTCCTCCTGGTCGAGCCGCAGGCCCACCGTCAGGCGAATCGCGCCGTACACGAGCGTGCCGCCGAGCGTCGCCACGACAATCCCGCCGAGCGTGCCGAGCACC
Organism: Paraburkholderia graminis C4D1M; assembly: GCF_000172415.1. Taxonomy (GTDB): domain Bacteria; phylum Pseudomonadota; class Gammaproteobacteria; order Burkholderiales; family Burkholderiaceae; genus Paraburkholderia; species Paraburkholderia graminis. The sequence continues at coordinate 16,706 of NZ_ABLD01000041.1, read as the reverse complement.
TGCGCGCCGAACGACACGCCGCCCATTCCGCCGAGCGCCCGCAAGCCGAAGATGCCCGCCGCGACGCCGCCCCACGCGCCGCACAGACCGTGCAAGGGCCACACGCCGAGCACGTCGTCGATGCGCCAGCGGTTTTGCACGCACGTGAACATATAGACGAACAGCACGCCGGCGATGCCGCCCGTGACGAGTGCGCCGAGCGGATGCATCAGGTCCGAGCCGGCGCATACGGCGACCAGCCCGGCGAGCGGCCCGTTGTACGTGAAGCCCGGATCGTTGCGGCCCGCGAGCCAGGCGGTCAGCGTGCCGCCGACCATCGCCATCAGCGAATTGACGGCGACGAGTCCGCTGATCTTGTCGACGGTCTGCGCGCTCATCACGTTAAAGCCGAACCAGCCGACGGCCAGCACCCACGCGCCCAGCGCCAGAAACGGAATATTCGACGGCGGATGCGCGGCAATCCCGCCGTCGCGGTGATAGCGGCCGTGGCGCGCGCCGAGCAGCAGCACAGCCGGCAGCGCGACCCAGCCGCCGAACGCGTGCACGACGACCGAACCGGCGAAGTCGTGAAACGGCGCGCCGAACGTCTGCGCAATCCACGCCTGCACGCCGAAGCGCTCATTCCACGCGATGCCTTCGAAGAACGGATAGACAAAACCCACCAGCACGAAGGTAGCGAAAAGCTGCGGATTGAACTTGGAGCGCTCGGCGATGCCGCCCGAGACGATCGCGGGAATCGCGGCGGCGAACGTCAGCAGGAAAAAGAAGCGCACGAGCGCGTAGCCGTTGTGCGCGGCGAGCGTCCCGGCGTTGTCGAAGAACTGCACGCCGTACGCGATCGTGTAGCCGATAAAGAAATAGGCGATCGTGGAGACCGAGAAGTCCACCAGAATCTTGACCAGTGCGTTGACCTGGTTCTTCTTGCGCACGGTGCCGAGCTCGAGAAAGGCGAATCCCGCGTGCATCGCCAGCACCATGGCGGCCCCGAGCAAAAGAAAGAGCGTATCGGTGCCGGTTTTCAAGCTATCCATCGGTTATTTCCGCTTATGCCAAAAAGTCGGGCATTGGATGCAAGAAGCGGGCCAAAAAGGTGCTTGTCCGGCGAACGCAGTGCAAACGGGCACCGGATTGGGATTGTCGCCTGCGACGGCGAGCCCCGAGTCGCGCAGTCTGCACCTTCAATGCACGCGTCCAAGCACAAAAGATGTGCGGAAACGTCCCGTTTTGGTTCCTATGATCCATTGCGGGTCCAAAGTTTTCGTCCCGCTTACGGGCGCGGCGTCGCGCGCGGACCGCGCGAGGAGATCGGATGCAGCCCGACCGGCCGCCTGCATCGACACGCTTGCCGCCAAAGTTTGGGCGCTAGCCCGACCCTTTGTTTCCGCAGCAAACGCCGACATAATGTCCCGTCCCGTACACGACTGGCGGCCCACCTTCCAATGCGCACGCATGCGACTTACCACTAAAGGCCTGCTGCGGATCGCGATTCCGGCGGTCTTCGAACTCGCGCTTCTGTCAGGACTGGTCAAGGCGCAGTCCGACGCGGCCGACGCCGAGCGCTGGGCCGTCCACGGTCAGGAAGTGCTGCGCCAGACCACGTCGATTCTCGATCCGGTACTCGGCGAGTCTGTCGCGCTGCGCGGCGCGGTGCTTGCCGGCGACAACCACTTTGTGACACCGCTCTCAGTCTGGGTCGATGTCGACCGGCGGATCGATCAGCTCGCGGAACTCGTCTCTGACAACCCGGCCGAGGTCGAACGCGTCGTCCAGGTGCGCCAGGCGGTGCAGGCCTACCGGCAATGGTCCGACCGCATGCAGGACATGCTGCGCTCGGGCCGCGGCAACGACATCGTCGAGCGCTTCGGCGATCTTGCGCAGACCGACGTGCTCGACCGCTTTCGCCAGCAGGTGGCCGCCTTCCAGGCGGAAGAGCGGCGTCTCGACAGCCAGCGCGCCAATGCCGCCGACGCCGCGCGCGAGCGGCAACAGGCGCTGGTCGGCGCGGCGGTGTTCGGCTCGCTGCTGTTCGTGGCGCTGGCCGTGTGGCTCTTTACGCGCGGCTTGCGTGGCCGGCTTGCGGTCCTGTCGGACAACGCCGGGCGCCTTGCCGGCAACGAGCCGCTCGCGCCGATCGGGCCGGGTCACGACGAAATCGCGCAACTCGACCTGACCTTGCACGAGACCAGCCGGCGCCTGCTCGAGGCCGAGCGCATCCAGGCGCGCTTTCAGGCGGACCTTGCGCGCCGCGCGGACGAGCTTGCGCGCATCAACGAGACGCTGCGGCAGCAGACGCAGGAAAACGAGATGTTCATCTACAGCGTGTCGCACGATCTGCGCGTGCCGCTCGTCAATCTGCAGGGCTTTTCGAAGGAACTGATCCGCGCGTGCGACGAACTGCGCGCGGCTCTCAGCGATTCGTCGATCGACGCGCAGATGCGGCAACGCATCGAGCGGGTGGTCGACGAGGACATCGGCGAAGCGCTGCATTATCTGCAGACGGCGGTGCTGCGCGCGTCGCACATCATCGACGCGTTGTTGCGGCTGTCGCGCATCGGCCGCGTCGAATACCGGCATCAGAAAGTCGAGGTGCGCGATATCGTGCCGCGCGTGATCGACGCGATGCAGGGCTCGATCCGCGCGCGGCGGGCACAGGTGCAGGTGAGCGACTTGCCGGCCGTGTGGGGCGATCCGACCGCGCTCGAGCAGGTGTTCGCGAATCTGATCGGCAATGCGGTGAATTATCTGGACCCGTCGCGCGAAGGCCGGATCGAAATCGGCACGACGCCCGCGCCGCCGGGCGTTCAGTCGCTGCGGATCTTTTACGTGCGCGACAACGGCCTCGGCATTCCGGCGATCGCGCTGCCGCGGCTGTTCAACGCGTTTCAGCGCTTGCACGGCACGGCGGCCGCGGGCGAGGGGATTGGGCTCGCGCTGGTGCGGCGCGTCGTCGAGCGGCACGGCGGGCGGGTCTGGGCGGAGTCGGCCGAAGGCGTGGGCACGACGTTTTATCTGTCGCTGCCCGAAGCGGGCGCCCGGCCGGCGGCGGGGCGAGCGCGTGAAGGCGGTGAAGGGCGCGGAGGGCGACCGCTATCCGTGGCGGCCAACGATCAGGCGATGGACAAGCCGGGGAATCTGCGGATGGGCCCGTAAGGGCTGCCGTGGGTTGCGGTGGGCAGCGGTCGAGCGGGTGATGCGCTAGCACCCGCGACGGCCTGCGGGCGGCGCAGGCGCGAGCGAATCGAAAATCAGGAAGGGTTGCGTGAAGCGGAAACCGAGGCGATGGCTCGGAACCGACCAGGATGGTGGGCCAGCGTGACCGCAGGCTACATCACCTCAGCAAGAAGCAAACAAACGGCGCGACTTCAGCAGTTGCCGGCCGCGAACCGACCAGTAGCACGCGCAGGCAAGCAGAACGGCGACCACGACGAGCACCTGGTAGAGCGTGGGGCGCAGGCCGAGCAGGCCGTCGAGCGCGAACACGCAGCGCGCCAGAATCAACAAAGCCGCCCAGACCGAGCAGGCTGCCAGCACCAGCATTCGCGTGCCGGCGAGGCGCCGCGCGCGGTTTTCACGAGCCCAGCCGGCCGGCGTGCGCGCGCAGCGAAAAGCAATCGCGATCAACGCGACGGCGAGAATGACGATCCAGTCGGTAAGTTCCATCGAAAAGCGCTCCACAAGTCAGCCCGTGACTATAGGAAGGCCCTCCGGCGCGAACCATAGGACGACTCTCAAATGCCGCGCGCGACCGCCGTGGCCGCCCGCGGCATTTGAGCCGGCTCAAAGCTCGATACGCGTGCCGAGCAGAACGAGGAATTGACGCAGCCATTCGGGATGCGCGGGCCACGCGGGCGCCGTCACGAAGTTGCCGTCGGTGATCGCGGCGTCGACGGGAATGTCGGCGTACTCGCCGCCGGCCAGCTTCACCTCGGGCGCGCAGGCCGGATACGCGGAGATGCGCTTGCCGCGGATCACGTCCGCGGCGGCGAGCAACTGCGCGGCATGACAGATCGCGGCGATCGGTTTGCTGGCTTCGGCGAACTGCCGCACGATGTCGATGACTTTCGGATTGAGCCGCAGATACTCGGGCGCGCGCCCGCCGGCAATCGCGAGCGCATCGTACTGACGCGGATCGGCGTCTTCGAACGATGCGTTCAGCGCGAACAGATGCCCCGGCTTTTCGGTGTAGGTCTGATCCCCTTCGAAATCATGAATGGCGGTCTTGATCCGGTCGCCGGCCTTCTTGTCCGGGCACACCGCGTCGACTACATGTCCGACTGCCTGCAGCGCCTGAAACGGCACCATCGTTTCGTAATCCTCGGCGAAATCGCCGGTGAGAAACAGAATCTTCTTTGCCGCCATCGTATGCCTCCAGTGGGTCAAGGGAACACAGCAATGCTCGATTGCGTTGGCCAGTCTACCGCACAAGCTTTGACAGAACCGCGACGGCCGCCGCCCGCCGTGCGCGTCGATTTATCGCGCATGAAGCCGTTGTCCGGCAGGCAGCGGCAACAGCGTATGATGAGCGCGTTTTCGTCAGAGAGGCCGCTTCGCGCGGTTCACATACACACATGAATTCATCCATCCGTTCGCCGTTGCTGCGCCGTGCCGCCGTGGTCCTGTTCGTATTCGGCGGTCTCGCGGCCTGCCAGAAGAACGATGCGTCGGCGGGGCAGGTTGCCGGCAAGCTCAACGACGCCGCGCAGGCCGCGTCGCAGAAGCTCGATCAGGCCGCGAGTTACGTCGGGCAGAAGGTCGACGAAACCAAATCCGCGGCGCAGCAGAACATTCAATCGGCTTCGGCGCCGACGGTCACGATCGATCCGAATGCGCTCGCGTCGAGCGCTCAGGCGAATCTGCAGAACGCCGCCAGCGCGGCGCAGGCGCAGCTCGGCAAAGCCGCGTCGCTGACCGGCGAGAGCCTGGAAAACGCGGGGCGCAAACTGCAGCAGTGGTCGGCGCAAAGCTCGGCTTCGTCGACGAGTGCGGCCGCTTCGTCGTCCGGTTCGGGCTACGGCGGCGATGCGCAAAAGCAGATGGACAAGTGAGATGCGCGTGAGCCGATTCCATCGCGCGCGTTCGTGCGTTCGGCCGGGAAGAGCGGACGCATTTGACAGTGCCGATAAATGTAATTACTATGGTTACACATTGTCGTCGCAGGGCGGGTTGTTGTGAACACCAGTAGCCGGTTTGCATTTGCGGTGCATGTGCTCGCGCTGTTGTCTTTGCAGGAGGGCACGCCGCTTTCGTCGGAGATGATCGCGGGCAGCGTGAATACGAATCCCGCGCTGATCCGGCGGCTTTTGACCATGCTGGCCGAAGCGGGTCTCACCACCTCACAGCTCGGCGCGGGCGGCGGCGCGCTGCTCGCCCGCGCGCCCGAGCAGATTTCGCTGCTCGACGTGTACCGCGCAGTCGACGACGCGCAGCTCTTCGCGCTTCATCGCGAGGAGCCGAATCCGGCGTGCATGGTGGGGCGCAACATCCAGGTCGTGCTGCGCGGAATCATCGACGAAGCGCAGCAGGCGATGGAGGCGTCGCTCGCGCAGCGCACGCTGGCCGACGCGACGGCGGACTTGCTGCGCGCGGAGCGAGCGCGCGAACGCAAGCGGCGGCCGCATGGGTGACGCGGGTGCTTGAAGCTGAAACCGCGCTCGCCGATGATTGCTAATGCGCACGCAATGAGCGCGCAATAAGCGCGGAATGACAGACGGGGGCCGAGGCCCCTCTTTTTTGCGGCATATATGTAATCATCTTGGTTACATATAAACAAATGACAGGAGCATTGAAATGAGCAAGCAGTTGAAGATCGCATTGTTCGGCGCGACCGGCATGATCGGTTCGCGAATTGCGGCCGAAGCGGCGCGTCGCGGGCATCAGGTCACGGCGCTTGCGCGCAATCCCGCGCGCGTTCCGGCCGACGTGCCGAATCTCAAAGCGGCGCAGGCCGACCTGCTCGACGCGGCGAGCGTCGGCGCAGCGGTGCGCGGTCACGACGTGGTGGCGAGCGCGTATGCGCCGCCGCAAGGCGACGTCGGCGTGCTGGACAAGGCGACTCGCGCGCTGGTCGAAGGTGTGCGCGCCGCGGGTCTGAAGCGCCTCGTGGTGGTGGGCGGCGCGGGCTCGCTCGAAGTCGCGCCGGGCAAACAGCTCGTCGATAGCGAAGGTTTCCCGGATGCCTACAAGGCCGTCGCGCTCGCGCATCGCGATGCGCTCGGCTACTACCGCAGCGTCGCCGATCTCGACTGGACGTTCTTTTCGCCGGCCGCGATCATCGCGCCGGGTGAGCGCACAGGTACGTTCCGCACCGGCACGAACTCGCTGATCGCCGACGCCGAAGGCAACAGCCGCATTTCCGCCGAGGATTACGCGATCGCGTTCGTCGACGAACTCGAGCAGGGCCGTTTCATCCGTCAGCTCGCGACGGTCGCTTATTGAAGGCGCCGCGTGCTTGCGCGGCGTGCGTGCCGCGCGGCGTGGGTGGCATGGGGCCGCGGCTCGTCACCGTCCGCGGCGCGCTGCACGCATGAAATCATGCAAGCGTCCTAACAATCCGTTACGCATGTCCGGTTGCGGGCGCGCCAACTGAGGCTACACTGGCGTCTCCCGTTTTCTCACGGATTGCCATGCAGTCATGCCCATCGCGGCGTGAATCCGAGGCTGCGCCGTCAAACGGCGGGCTTTCTTCGATTCACGCTGCATTTGTTCGTCTTTCCGCTTGCGTCGGATGGCCGCACGTCCGCGGCGGCGCTCGTGTGCGCGCGGGCGGGTCGGCTCGCAGATATGCGGCGCGAAGCGGTTCAATCAGCGCTTCGATCAGTGCGTGGCTTCGTGCCGTCATCAGCGCATGTCCCGCCGCGATCGGAATCGCGCTTCTCCTCTGCGCTGCATCGCTGCCTCTCGGCGCGCACGCCGCCGGCACTGCAGCCAGCAGCACGCCCGTCATCCCCGCGTTGCAGAGCCTGATCAACAGCGCGACGGTCGCGCCCGCGTCGGAGGCGTCCGGCGCATCGGCGGCCGAGGCCGCGTCGGCGCCGTCGCCCGCGAGCCAGGCGGAAATCGCGCGTTCGCTAGACAGCGTCATCGCCACGCTCGACAACGACCGCCAGCGCACCGCGCTCGTCGCGCAACTCAAAAAACTGCGCGACGTCTCGCGCACCGTCGGCCCGCTCGCGCCGGCGCCCGCGCAGCCGAGTCCCGGCTTGCTCGGCGCGATTGCGTCGGGCATCGCGTCGTTCGAATCGGACATGCATCAGGGCCGTACGCCCGTGCGCTACTGGGGCGGGCGCTTCAACGCGGCCGGCAACGAGCTTTACACCATCATCTCCGGCCAGGGGCCGGAGAGCTTCGGCCGCATTCTCCTGTCGATGTTCGCGATGCTGGCCGGCTGGGGCGCATGCGCGGCCGCGCTGATCTATTTGCAGCAGCGGCTGTACCGGCGCCTCGGCATCGTGATGGGACTGAATCCCAATCCGACGACACGCGAGCTGCTCGTCTTCGCGTTGCGGCGCGTGGGGCCGTGGATCATCGCGTTCGTCGCCGCGCTGCTGTTCGTGCGCGCGATGCCCGATGCGCTCGGCCGCACGCTCGGCATGGTGGTCGCCTATGCGATCGTCGCGGGCGCGGTGTTTTCGGCGATCTGCCTGATCATGTTTTCGCTGTTCGGCTCGGGGCACCGGCGCATCGCCGTGCGTCTGCTGATCGATCATGCGCGGCGCCTGCTGTTCGCGGTCGGCGTGTTCGGCGCGCTCGGCGACGCCGCGGTCAATTACGACGTCGCGCATCAACTCGGCACCAACCTGGCCGCACTCGTTTCGACCGCCGCCAACATGACGGCCGCCGTGCTCGCCGGCTATTTCGCGCTCGCGTTTCGCCGGCCGGTCGCGCACCTGATCCGCAACCGGCCTTACGAACAGCGCAACGATCACAAGGCCGCGACCGACGCCTTCGAGGTGCTCGCCGCGCTGTGGCACGTGCCGGTCCTCGTGCTGGCGACGGCGTCCGTGGTTGCCACGCTCGGCGGCTCGGGTTCGAGCGAAAACGTGCTGCAGATTTCGGTGGTGACCGCGCTGTTGCTCGTGCTCGCGTTCTTCCTGTCGGCCATCGTCCTGCGCATGACGCGCCCGCGCAGTCCGCGCGCGCGGCGCCGCTCGCCGTATCTCACGCGCTTGCTGCGTTTTTGCGGCACGTTGCTGACGCTTTTCATCTGGCTGTTTTTCTTCGAACTGGCGGCGCGTTTGTGGGGCGTGTCGCTGGCCGCGGTCGTCGAGGAAAACGTCGCGGCGCGCGGCATCGCACATGCGGTGACCGCGATCGTCGCGACGGTGTTCATCGCGTGGCTGCTGTGGATTCTCGTCGACACCGCGATCACGGAGGCGCTCAATCCCGGCAGCTCGCGCAACAAGTCGCGCAACCCGAGCACGCGGGCGCGCACGATGTTGCCGCTCGTGCGCAACGTGCTGCTCGTGAGCATCATGACGATCGCGGGCATCGTCACGGCGGCGAATCTCGGCATCAACGTGACGCCGCTGCTCGCGGGCGCCGGCGTGATCGGTCTCGCGATCGGCTTCGGCGCGCAGTCGCTCGTGACCGACCTGATCACGGGGCTTTTCATCATCATCGAAGACACGATTTCAGTGGGCGACTGGATCGATGTGGACGGCGGCCATGCAGGCACGGTCGAGCATCTGTCGATCCGCACGGTGCGGCTGCGCGACGGTCAGGGCGCGATTCACGCGATTCCGTTCTCGCAGATCAAGATCGTCAAGAATCTGTCGCGCGACTTCGCGTATGCCGTGTTCGAAGTGCGCATGTCGTTCTCGACCGACGTCGATGAAATCACGCAGATGATCCGCGAAGTCGGCGCCGACCTGATGGCCGACTTCCGTTACCGGCGTGAGATGCTCGGGCCGATCGAAGTGTGGGGCCTCGACCGTTTCGATCCGAACTGGATGGTCGTCAAAGGGCAGATCAAGACGCGGCCGCTGCAGCAATGGAGCGTGGCGCGGGCGTTCAATGCGCGGCTCAAGCGCAAGATGGACGAAGCCGGCATCGAGATTCCGGTGCCGCAGATGCGCTTGTTCACGTCGTCGAAAGACAGCGAGGGGCAGCCGTGGCGCGACGACGGCACGCCAGACGAAGCCGGACGTGAAGAACACGGCCACGAGTCCGGCCATGCTCGCCCGCACACTGAGAAAACGCTGCCGATGCGCGGCGCGCATCCGGCGGTAGCGGTGGCGCGCGATGTGTCGCATGAACCACGGCCGGCGCCGCCGGCGACCGCGCAAACGGCGCCGATTCCGCCGCAGGTTCCCACGGCGGGCGAAGGCAAGAGCTGATTATTCGGCGAGGGCAGAGGGCGCGAAGTTTTGTGCGTGTGTTCGTGCCTTGCCCGCGCTCGCCGTGCCGCTGTCAGACAAGCACGGGCGCGGCGCGCACTACATCGTTGACATGCGTGGCGATGCGCGCGCCAGGCACGCCGTAAATATGCAGCGACACGGCCGGCGCATCGCTGCTATTTTGCAGCCGATGAATACTGCCGCGGCCGCCTCGCACGAACGACACCGCGCCTTGCCTGCGCGCCTGCGTGCGTTCAGCGCTCGCACACTGCTCGCGCTCGTTCCATTCGAAAACCGTTTCGCTCAACGCGCCGTCGATCACCGCGTATCCGCACCATGTGTGATGCGCATGCACGGGGCTCGCCTGATGCGGCTGCCAGACAAGCGCGGCGATCGCATAGCGGCCGTGCGGATCGGCGGCGAGCAGATGACGGCGGTAGTTCTCACTCGATCCCTCGCGCTGCGCGGGCGTGAGCAGTCCGGCATCAGCAGCCGCTTCTGCGAGCGCGATACGCATGCTGCGTGCGAAGAAGCTCGAATGCGAAGGCTCGGCAAATTGGGCGCATGCTTCGAACATGGCGTCGAGCGCATCGCACAGGCGGGCGAGAGGCGCGGGCTGAGCGGCGCGCGAAGGCAGATCGTGCGCGGCGCAAGCTTGTGTGAACGTATCGAGGAGGGCGGCGGAGGAAGCGAGGTTGTGAGTCACGGTCGTTGAACGGCACTGGCTGCCGTGTTTTTCTTCGGATCAGGATTTATACCGTTTTGTCCGGAGAAAGAGTTTCCATATAATTCCCCCATCAATCTGAAAAGTAGAAAAATTTGCTAAAGGGGTGAGACGATGGGAATGGACATCATCGACAGGAAGCTGCTCGAGTTGCTGCAGGAAGACGCGACAATGCCGATTGCCGAACTGGCGCAGCGCGTGAATCTGTCGCAAACGCCGTGCTGGAAGCGGCTGCAGCGTCTGAAGGAGACCGGTGTGATCCGCGGGCAAGTGGCGCTGTGCGATGCGCGCAAGCTGGGCGTCGGCACGACCGTGTTCGTGGCGGTTCGCACGAATCAGCACACGCAGGCGTGGGCGCAGACTTTCACGCAGGCGGTGCAGGACATTCCCGAAGTGGTGGAGGTGTACCGGATGAGCGGCGAGACGGATTACCTGCTGCGCGTGGTGGTTTCCGACATCGACGACTACGACCGCGTGTACAAGCTGTTGATCGCCGCCGTGCCGCTGTACGACGTCAGTTCGAGCTTCGCGATGGAGCAAATCAAATATTCGACGGCGCTGCCGGTGCGGTATAGCGCGTGACGGCGAGCGGGCGCGTAGCGATCGGCTTCGCGTATCTGACGGCGTTGGCCTACAAAAGCTCGCGCAGCTTGTAGTACCACATGCCCAGCACCAGAGCCCGCGTGCGAAGCGCCTTGCCGCCGGGGAAACGTCGATGCCGGATGCGGCTGAACACGTCGAAGGTCGACGCGTCGCCCGCGATCGCGTCGGCGAGAATCTTCCCGGCCATTCCCGCGAACACCAGACCGTGCCCGGAAAAGCCTTGCACGTAGTAAATGTTCGCGCCGATCCGGCCGAGGTCCGGCGCGCGGTTCATCGTGACGTCGACGAAACCGCCCCAGGCGTAGTCGATGCCGACATCGGCGAGTTGCGGGAAAACGCCCGTGATCCGATCCCGCATCCTGTCGATCAGATTACGCGGCGTCGTGGCGTCATAGCTTTCTCCGGCGCCGAACAACAGCCGGTTGTCGGCGCTCAGCCGGAAGTAATCGAGGATGAGATTGTTGTCCGACGCCGCGGCCCGTCCCGGCATCAGTTCGTTGGCGAAGGCCTCGGAAAGCGGCTCGGTGGCGACCATGTAGGTGCCCACCGGCATGATCCGCGCTTCGATCTCGGGCGCCGGATGATCGCCGAATTCGCCAAGATAGACGTTGCCGGCGATTACCACGCGGTCGCAAGACACGGCGCCTTCAGCGGTTTTCACAACGGGCCGCACGCCTCGTTCGAGCCGGGACACCGCTGAATTTTCGAAGACCTTGACTCCCGCTTGCCGCGCCGCTTCGCCGAGACCGAGGCAGTACAGCAGCGGATGCAGATGACCGGACCCGCCGTCATACACGCCGGCAGCAAATCTTTGCGTGGCGATATGCGAACGAAGCGCCGACCGATCCAGCCATTCGAGCGGATACGCATACCGGTCCTGCGTGCGCTCCATCCACTCCTTGAGTTTGCGCGCCTTGCGATCGTTGACGGCGAGCGTCAGATAACCGCGCCGATATTGGCATTCGATGTCATAACGCGCGAGACGCTCTTCGAGCAGGCGCAGACCTTCGAGCGACACGTCCCACGCCTTGCGCGCAATCTCGCGCGAGCACTGCTGCTCGATCGCCTCTTCCCCTTCCGCGCCGAAGCCGACAATCGCCTGCCCGCCATTGCGGCCCGACGCGCCCCAGCCGATGCGCTGCGCTTCCAGCAGCGCGACGTCGAAGCCGCGCCCGGCCAGTTCCAACGCGCACGAAACGCCCGCGTAGCCGCCGCCGATCACGCACACATCCACGGACAGCTTTTGCTGCAGCGGCGCGCTCGGTTGCGGACGCGTGACGCTCGCCTCGTAATACGAGTCCTCGACGACACCAAGCTCCTTGTTCAGCAGCGACGACATAGGCTGCGCTCCAGGTATCGGTTCACCACGGAACCCGTACGTTGAGAAACTGCCAGGGGTCCTCGTCGTACGGCGTGTCGAAAAGCGGCGAGCGCTGGTCGAGCGGCGTCCATGTGTCGTACACGCCGACGAGTTCGCCCAGGTACGGACGAGCGACCCGCATCACCGTCCGATAGTCGATGTCGTCGGGTTCGACCACGCCGGCCCGCGGATTCTCGAGTGCCCACACGATGCCGCCCATGATGCCGGCCACCACCTGGAGGCTCGTCGCGGTGTTATGCGGAGCGAGGCGCCGGGCTTGCGGCGTGGTCAGCCGCGAGCCGTACCAGTAAACGCCTTTGTCGTTGCCCATCAGCAGCACGCCGAGTTCGTCGGCGCCGTCGACGATTTCGTCGCGCATGATCCGCTTGTTGTCCTGCATGCGCCAGCCACGTCCGGCGAATTCGTCGATCGACAGCAGCGCGTCGTCGCACGGACGATACGCATAGTGGACCGTCGGGCGGTACACGACCTCGCCGTCCTTGCGCAATGTCAGATGGTCCGCGATCGAGATCGACTCGCCATGCGTGACAAGAAAGCCCTGATAGCTGCCGGCGAGCGGCGTCCAACTGCGTACTCGCGTGGCAAGTCCCGGCCGTTGCAGATAGATCGCCGCATCGCTGCCGAACCCGTGACGCTGCGCGTCGGCGGGCCAATGACGTTCATGCGTGCCCTAGCCCAGTTCCGCCGGCTGCATGCCTTCTTCGACGAATGCATCGACGGACCAGGTGTTGACGAACTCGTTGCGCGCCTTGCGGCGCTCGGAGAACTGCCAGTCCTGTTCAGCGACGTGAATCGCCTTGATGTGGAGGCGCTGCGCGAGCACGGCCCAATCTTCATAGCTGTCGAGCGCGGTCGGCTGGATGCCGCTGTTCTCCGCCATGTCGACCAGCGCCTGTTTGACGAAAGCCGAAGCGAGCCCAGGGTTCGCGCCTTGCGTCAAAACCGCTGTCGGGCCGTCGCGCTTGTCGAGACGAAAAGCCAGCACCGCCTCGCGCAGTGCGTAATTGCTGCGCCGTGACGGAGGACGGTCGGGATCGGTAGAACCGCCTTCCCACGGTTCGATGGACGTGTCGAGATAGAGCGCGTCGCGAGACCAGCAAAAGCGAATCAGCGATTCGCTCGACACATTGACCGACAGGTTGACCAGCAGCGTGCCTTTCGTCACATAAGCTGTAAGCAGAGTCTCGAAGTTGTCTTCGCTGAGCGCCTGCTCGACGACATGCACGCCGCATTCATGGGCGATCGCCGTGTCATTACCAGGCGGACACACCACGGTCACGTCTTTGGGGCTCACCTCGATGTGTCTTAAAAGCACCGGTAAAAGCGAACTCGCTATGCTGCCGAATCCGATGATTACAACGCCGCTGTTGCAAACAGCGTGCTTCGTCCAATGCACATGCGCATCCATCTTTCCTCCCGACTACCGCGCGTTGGGTCGCGCTTCTTTGTGCGGGCGTGATGCGTGGCTCCAATGTTTCGGCCCGCATTAGCGGCGCAGCATTGCGCGTGCCGGGATTTTTCATTTCGGTTCGATAGCATCGCAAGCCTTGCTGTCCACCGCTTGCCGACTGCAAGGCGAGTGCAAGGCGCCTCGGCGTAGAATGCCGCCTTCTCCGCTATCTTCCGCGATTGCCTCGCGGTCCGAGTCGCCTCATGAACAAACCGCCGCGCAAGAAAAACCCGACCTTCGGCATCGCTGTATTCATCGTGGTCGCGGTACTGTTCGTCATCGCCACGCTGTTCTATAACGCGATCAAGGAGAAGCGCGAGTTCGACAACGACAACGCGCCGGCGGCTTCCGTTTCATCGGGCGCGGCTGCGGCGACGGCCACGGCGACGAGCGCTGCGGCTATTGCTGCGAAGCCTGCGAGCGGCACGGCGCAGTGAGCTTGTCGCGGTCATGGTGTATGACCGCGTGTGAGTTTGAGTCGGACGCGCTTAGGCGTCGCACTTCACTACGCTAGTTCAAGCCCGGTCGCGTCATTCATCGGGCAGGCGGATCACGCTCGCGTCCTTGCGAATCAACGCCGCCGCCGTCAGCATCTGCTTGCATTGATGCGCAAGCAGTTTGATGTCGTGCACCGCATCGGCCGAATAGTCCTGCGATTTCTCCGCTTCGACCACCATCGTGTCCAGTTCGCGCGTGATCTGTTTGATCTGCTCGCCCTGGTCCGCAGGCGGCGCAGTGCCTGCTTCTGCTTCGGTGAGATTGTCGCGCACGAGACTCAACGCGCGTTGCAGCGGCTGCAGCGACACGCCGTCGGCGTGTTGCGCGGCGGTGCGCAAGAGCGGCGCGGCTGCGGTGATTTGCGATGCAAGCACGTGGCTGCTCACCAGCAAACCGTTGAGTTCGGGGACGAACTTCTGCGCCGATTTCGGTTCGAGCATCATCCGCTGAAAGGCCTGGCCGAGGTTCGCGAATGCGACGTGCACGTTCTTGCGCGCGAGGCGGTAGCGGTAATCGCGATCGAGTGCAGTGGCGGCGGCCGCGGCAGCGGGCGAGGCGCCGGCGACGGGCTTCGCCGTCGTGTTGGTGGTTGCGGAAGCGGGTGTGCTTGCGGGCGCGCTTGATGTTGTTGCCGGTGCAGTTGCCGATGGGCTTGCTGTTGCGCCTGCTGATGTACCTGCTGCCGAACCTGCCGTTGCGCCTGCCGCTGAGCCTGCCGCTGAACCTGCCGTTGCGCCTAACGCCGCGCTCCCTGCGATGTTCGCTTCGGCGCCTGTTCGCACGTTCGCCGACACATCCGCTTGCGATACCCCCCGATTGCCAGCCGCCACCAAACCATCACTCGTCAGCGGCCCGCTTGCAGCCGCCAACGCCGGCCTGCCGACATCGATCGCCGGGTCCGCCATTGCCGCGACCGGCGCCCGCGCGCCCGCTTCGGTCACGGTGGCGGCGAGCGGCGCGGCCGGCTTGCCGCTCCACCACCAGCTTGCTTCGAGAAACTGCCGCGTCGCGCTGATCACGTTGTTGACCAGCTTGCCCATCAGACGATATTCCCAGTACGGGAACAGATGGCTCGCGGCAATCGCGATCGCGCAGCCGACCACGGTGTCGATCGCGCGTTCGCCGATGATGTGCAGGCTGCCCGGCGCGAGCAGATGAAACATCAGCAGCACATACGATGACGTGAACACCACGCTCGCCGCGTAATTGAACAGCAGCAGGCTGTAGCTCATCACCATCGACGCGAACATTACCACCAGCAGAATGTGCGGCTCCTTCACGAAGATCATCAGCGCGATGCTCGCCGTGCAGCCGATCAACGTGCCGACGATCCGCTGCCCGTTGCGCTGCTTGGTCAGCGAATAACCGGGCTTCAGGATGATGACCGTGGTCATCACGATCCAGTAAGCGTTCGTGAGCGGCAGCAGGCGGCCGAGCCAGAAGCCGACCGCCACCGCGATCGTCACGCGCAACGCGTGACGAAAGCTCGGTGAGGACATCGTCAGGTTCGAGAAGATCTGGCCGAACGGCACGCGGCGGCTCGACACGAAGCGGTTCAGCGCCTGATCGAGGCGCAGTTCCGTTTCGGTCGTGGCCGGATCGCTCGAAAGACTCTTGCGCATCTTGTCGATCAGACGCGTGGCGCTCCACACGCGGCGGAATGTGGACGACACCGCCGAATACGCCTCGGGATTCTTCGCCGGCAACTCCTGCTTGCGCATCAGTTCGATTTCGAACTCGATGGCGCGCAGTTCCGCCTTCACATTCACGCGTGCGCGCGGCGCATGATTCTGCAGCACAGCGAGCCCGATTTCCTCGAGATCCTCAGCGGCTTTGCGGATCAGATCGCGATAGAACACCAGCAGGTCGGTGCCGCCGAAGGTATTGCGCACGAGCGGGTAGTCGGTATGCGTGCCGACGAACAACTCATGCAAATCGACGGTGTTGATAAAGAGATTGAACAGCATCGCGCGGCGCGGCTCGAGCTTGCCGCTCTTTAACTTCGGCAGATTGCGCAGCACGATGTCACGCGCCGCGTCCTGCCGCTCGACCGCGGCGATCTGCTTGGCGACCAGGTTGCGATAACACTCGTCCAGATCGTTATCGAGGTCGTAAAACGCGGCGCGCGCGAGCAAATAATCGGCGCAGGCGAACACGCTTTCGGCGAGCGCCTGCTGCTCGATCCGATGCATCATCCAGCGGCTCACGGCAGTCGACCAGTACGTGAACCAGAGTCCGCCCACGAGTATCCACGACGCATTCACGAGCGCCTGTATCGGCGTGAAGTGCTCCTCGAGCGTCATGATCATCATGAAGAGCGTGGCGAAGCTGATCTGCGGCCAGCGGTTGCCATACACGACAATCAACGACAGCACGAACGTGAGCGGCACGACGGTGCACCACAGCGCCACCGGATTGACCGTGGCAAGGCCGGTGGCGAGCGCGGACAGAAAACCGATCACCGAGCACGCCAGCATTTCGTTGTGCTTGTACTTGAGCGGACCCGGCATGTCGACGACACATGCGCCGAGCGCGCCCGTCGCAATCGTGAAGCCCAGCTCGCGATTGTGAAACACGATCAGGCACAGCACCGCTGGTAACGACACGCCGACCGCGATGCGCAGTCCGCCATAAAAATACTGGCTGTAAAGGAATTTTTTTATCTCGACCGAATAGCGCATCGACAGCCTGGGTTTTATTCTCTGACAAAAGCGG
>NZ_ABLD01000042.1 GCF_000172415.1 Paraburkholderia graminis C4D1M | reverse complement strand
GCGCTGCTCGACGATCTCGCGCAAGCGCCGTCCGGGCCCTGGACCGCGCAGCCCGTGATCGTGCCGAGCGCTGCTGTGCGGCGGCGGCTCGAACTGGACATCGCGGCGCGCCAGGGCGTCTGCGCGAACGTCAGCTTCGGCTATCTCGCGCAATGGCTGTGGGCGCAAATCGGCGGCGTGATCGCGGTGCCGCGGCATTCGCCGTTCGCGCCGGACCGGCTCGTGTGGCGTTGTTATCGTTTGCTCGGCGATTCGAACGAAGCCTTGCCGTGGAATGCGTCGCCGCGTCTTCGCACGTATCTCGATGCGGCCGATCCGTCCATGCGCTATGAACTCGCGCGCCGTGTGGCGACCGTGCTCGATCACTATCTGACCTATCGCCCGGAGTGGCTGTTGCAATGGCAGAAGGGCGGTTCGATTTTCGCGAGCGGTGCAGCGGACGACACGGGCCCACGCCTTGTCGGCGCAAGCGACGCAGCGCGCGAAGACGAACGCTGGCAGGCGGCGCTGTGGCGCGCGGTGCTGACCGAACTCGCCGGGGAAGCCGGGGACGCGGGGGGTGCCGGGGGTGCCGGGGGGGCACAAGCGCCCGCAGCCGCGCTGCCGCCCGCCTATCGTTTCCTCGACGAAATCGGCACGCTGGATCTCGACGCGATTGCCAACGCCAGGTGGCCCGAAGCGGTGAGCGTGTTCGCGCTGCCCACCATGCCGCCATTGCACGTCGCGTTGCTGCGCGCGCTGTCGCGTTGGGTCGACGTGCGTCTGTATGTGATGAACCCGTGTCGCGAATTCTGGTTCGACGTGGTGAGCGAAGGCCGCGTTCAGGCGCTCGACGCGGCAGGGCAGTTGGACTATCAGGAAGTGGGTCATCCGCTGCTGGCCGAATGGGGTCGTCAGACGCAGGCGCAGTTGCACATGCTGCACGAACTCACCGAAAGCGCGGCTTCGGGCGAGACGGGCGAGTTCACGGAGAATCCCGAACCGAGCTGGCTCGCTGCCGTGCAAAACAGCATTCTCGATCTGCGTTCCGAGACGCAGGCGGACGAGTTGCCGTACGAGCACGGCATCGAAGTTCATGTGTGCCATAGCCTCTCGCGGCAGCTCGAAGTGCTGCACGATCGTCTGCTTGGCTGGTTCGACGAGTTCGACAACCTGGAACCGTCGGACGTGCTCGTCGCCGTGTCCGATCTGGCCGCCGCCGGTCCGCTGAATCGACGCCGTGTTCGGCACCACGCCGGCTGGCGACACGCGCCGCATTCCGTATCGGATCACCGGCTTGCCGCCTTCGCAGGCCAATCCCGTCGCGCGTCTCTTGCTCGACTGGCTCGCGTTGCCCGAGCGCAGCGTCGGCGCGCCGGACCTGATCGAATGGTTGCGCGTCGACGCGGTTGCGGTGCGTTACGGCATCGACGCGGGTTCGCTCGAAGCCGCGCAGGAATGGCTCGCGGCGGCCGGCGCGCGGCGCGGGCTGTCGCCTGCCGAGCCGAGCGGCGAACACGTGCCGGTCGCGCGTCACACGTTTGCCGATGCGTTGACGCGCCTGTACCTCGGCTATGCGATGCCCGACGGCGGCGAGCCGGTGGATGCGTGGCTGCCCGTCGAGGGCGCGGGCGGCTCGGACGCCGAACTGCTCGGCCGTCTGTCGCGTTTCGTTGACGATGTGGACAGCTTCGCCACGCGCTGCGCGAGCGAACAGACGCCCGCCGAATGGACGCAGTTGCTGCTCGAAACGCTTGCCCAGTGTTTCGACGGCGGCGTCCAGTTCGCCGAGTCGCTCTCCGCGGTGCGCGACGCGATCGACAAGATGAGCGACGCGATGCAGGCCGGCGCGCAGGAGGTCACGCTGCCCGCCGCGGTCGTGCGCGGCGCGCTCACGGAAGCGCTCGACGACCCGGCGCGTGGCGGCGTGCCTTGGGGCAGCGTGACGTTTTCATCGCTGACGAGCTTGCGTGGCTTGCCCTACCGCGTGGTGTGTCTGCTCGGCATGGACGACGGCGTGCTGCCGAGTCTCGCGCGTGCCGACGAGTTCGATCTGATGGCCGCGTTCGGCAAAGCCGGCGACCGCCAGCGCCGCGACGACGAGCGCAATCTGTTTCTCGATCTGCTGCTCGCCGCGCGCAGCCGTCTCTTTATCGCGTACACGGGACGCAGCATTCGCGACAACGCCCCGTTGCCGCCGGCCGCGCTCGTCGACGAACTGCTCGACTATCTCGCGCAAGTGTCGGCGGGCGAGGGCGCGAGTCCCGCGGAAGTTGACGAGGCGCGCCGCGCGTTCATTGTCGATCATCCGTTGCAGGCGTTCGCGTCGGAGTACTTCGCCGCGCAGCCCGAGCTTTTCACCTACGACGCCGATCGCGCGGAACTCGCGACCTTGCTGGCCGCGCCGCAGCAAAGAACCGCCGCGCCGTTCTTCGACCAGCCCTTGCCGCCCGAAGACGCCGCGCCCGTCGCGTTCGACGATTTCGTGCGTTTCTGGCGTCATCCGGCGCGAGCAGTGCTGCGCGATCGCCTCGGCATCGTGTTGTCCGACGCGCAGGCCGAACTGCTCGACACCGAGCCGTTCGAACTCGACTACGCCGGTCGCGACGCGTTGGCCGGGCGTCTGTTGCCCGTGCTGCTCGACACGGACGATGAAGACGGCGATCTCATGTTCGACCGCGTGCGGCGTGTCGCCGAGGCGAGCCCCGAATTGCCCGGCGGCGCGACCGGCGCGGTGTGGCGCGCGCGCGAACTGGGCGCGCTGCGCCAGTTGGCCGACAGCGTGCGCCGCGAAGTGGCGTCGGGCGTCGAGCGCTTGCCGTTCGTGCTCGACATCGCGCCGCGCTGGCCGGACGCTGCGGACATCGCCGGCGACCTGTTCGGCTCGCATGACGAAGCGCTTCGCGAAGCCGCCGAAGCGCCGCTGCAATTGCACGGCACGTTGAACCTGCTGACCGATACGGGACAAGTGATTTTTCGCTACGCCAAACCCACCGCGCGCGACTATCTGTCGGCATGGCTCGCGCATCTGGCTTATTGCGCGGCCCAGCCGAACGGTCCGCGCCGCACCGTTTGGCACGGCAGCGGCGAGAGCTTCGAGCTTGCGCCGGTCGCCGCGCCGCTCGATCAACTCGCGCCGCTCGCCGCGCTGTTCAGAGCAGGGCGCAGATTGCCGCTGCGCTTTTTCCCGAAGAGCGCGTGGGCCAAAGTCAGCGAAAGCGATTCCGCGGCGCAGGGCGTGTGGATCAACGACCGCGTGCGCGGCGAGTCCGACGACCCGGCCTTGCGCATCGCGCTGCGAGGCACGCCGCTCACGCTCGACGAACCGTTCGGCAGTCTCGCGTCGATCGTGTTCAAGCCGTTGATGCAGCATCTGCGGAGCACGTCATGAGCGCGCTGCATCGTCATACGCTGGCGGCTGAAGAGCTCGACGTCTTCGCGTGTTCGCTCGACGGCGTCAATCAGATTGAAGCCTCGGCGGGCACCGGCAAGACGTGGAACATCTGCGCGCTATATGTGCGCCTGCTGCTCGAGAAGAACCTGAACGCCGATCAGATTCTCGTCGTAACCTTCACGAAGGCCGCGACCGCCGAACTGCACGAGCGCATTCGCGGCCGGCTTGCGGAACTGCATCGCGCGATCGAACTTGACGACGACGGCGGCGATCCGTTTATCCGCCGGCTCTTCGAAACGACGCTTGCGCCGGAGCGCGGCATCGACCGTGAGACGGCGCTGAAGGTCGTGCGTCGCGCGCTGCGCACGTTCGATCAGGCGGCCATCCACACGATTCACGCGTTCTGCCAGCGCGCGCTTCAGGAGGCGCCGTTTGCGGCCGCCATGCCGTTCGCGTTCGACATGGAAGCCGACGACGCCGCACTCCGCTTCGAAATGGCCGCCGATTTCTGGCGCGAGCAGGTCGAGCCCGTCGCCCATGCGCATCCCGCATTCGCCGCGTGGCTGGTGGCGAGGCGCGCCGGGCCCGCATCGCTCGACGAACAACTCGCGCGGCGCCTGAAGAAGCCGTTGGCGCAGTTGCGCTGGGGAAGCATGAGCGCCGACGCGAGCGCCGATCCGCAAGCCGGTTTCGACGCCGCCTGCGAGTTGTGGCATGCCGAGCGCGATGCGATCGTCAGCCTGCTCGCCGAGGCACAGGACCGCTTGAGCAAGACCACGCACAAGCCCGATCACGTGAGCGCCGCGATTGCCGCATGGACCGAGTACTTCGCTCAAGGCGATTGCCATGCGCCTCCGCCGCGGACCGCGCTGAAACTGACGGCCTCGGCGTTGAAGAAGGCCACGAAGGTCAAGTTCGATCCGCCGCAACACGCGTTCTTCGAACACGCGGAAGCGCTCGCTGCGGCCGTCGTCGCGACGGAAGCGGCGCAACGCGCGCGCTGGCTCGCGATCGTGCAAACCTGGCTCGATCATGCGCCCGCCGAACTGGTCGCGCGCAAGCGCACGCGCCGCGTCGTTTCGTTCGACGATCTGTTGTCGAATTTGTACCGTGCGCTGGCCGCGCATCCGTGGCTCGCCGACGCGTTGCGCGCCCGTTATCCCGCCGCTTTGATCGATGAGTTTCAGGACACCGATCCGCTGCAGTTCGCGATCTTCAGCCGCATTTTCGCGCCGGCCGGGCCGCTCTTTCTGGTCGGCGATCCGAAGCAGGCCATCTACAGTTTTCGCGCGGCCGATCTGCATACGTATCTGGCGGCGCGCGCGTCGGCTTCGGCGCGTTATACGCTGGCCGTCAATCAGCGTTCCACGGCGCCCATCGTCGACGCTTGCAATCGCGTGTTCGAGGCGAACCCGCAGGCCTTCGTGCTCGAAGGGCTCGACTATCAGCCGGTGCGCGCGGGCGAACGGCGCAGGCCGCCGTTCTCCGATCCGGATTCGAGCGGCGGCGACTTTTGCATCTGGACCTTGCCACCGGGCGAGCAGGCGTTGACCAAGCGCGAGGCTCAGCGCGAAGCGAGCGAAGCGTGCGCGGCCGAAATCGTCCGGCTGTTGCGCGGCGCGCGCGAGGGCACCGTGACGATCGGCGACGCGCCGCTTGCGCCGGGCAATATCGCGGTGCTCGTGCAGACGCACAAGCAGGGCAGCCTCATCAAACGCGTGCTGGCGGCGTGGGGCGTCGGCAGTGTGGAACTGGCGCAGGCGTCGGTGTTCGCGACGCTCGACGCCGAGCAGATCGAGCGCGTGCTGGCCGCCGTCGATACGCCCGGCGACTTGCGCCGTCTGCGCGCCGCGCTCGCGACCGACTGGCTCGGGCTCGACGCCGCGGCGCTGTGGCGTCTGGAGCAGGTCGCCGACGCGCCCGCTGTCGCCGACGACCCCGCGCACGCCGCCGACGCGATGGGCTGGGTCGAGCGGTTTTCGCGCTATCGCATGCTCTGGCACGAGCGCGGCTTTGCCGTCATGTGGCGCACGCTGATGCGTGAACTGCGGGTCGCACAACGGCTCGTCGCCGCGCCGGACGGCGAGCGGCGTCTGACCAACGTCAACCATCTTGCCGAACTCGTGCAGGCGCGCGCGGCCACGCAGCCGGGCATCGCGCCGACCTTGCGCTGGCTTGCCGCGCAGCGCGCGCAGGGCGGCGGCGAGGAAGCGCAGTTGCGGCTCGAGTCCGACCGCAATCTCGTGCAGATCGTCACCGTGCACAAGTCGAAAGGGCTCGAATACGCGGTGGTGTTCTGCCCATTTCTGAATGACGGCGGTTTGCGCGAACCGCCGTCGTCGGGTTTGCCGGATGCACGCGAATATCACGATCCGGGCGGCGACGCGGTACTGCATTACGGCTGCGACGACGAAGAGGCGGAACGCGCGGCCCGTCACGCGGCGCGCGAGCAGGCGGCCGAGCGGGCGCGGCTCGTCTACGTCGCGCTGACGCGTGCGGTGTATCGCTGTTATCTCGTGGCGGGCACCTACCTGTCGTCGCGTTCCACGAAAGAGTCGCGGCGCAGCGTGTTGAACTGGCTGGTGGCCGGCAGCGGCTACGAATTCGACGACTGGCTCGCCGATCCGCCGGACGAAGCGGCGTTGTCCGCGCGCTGGCAAGCGCTGGCGGGCGGTCCGATCGCGTTGCAGCCGCTGCCGAAGGTGGAGCGCCGCAGGCCGCTCGAGAGCATGCAGGAAAGCGGCGCGCACAAACGCGCACGGAGCCATCGCCGGTCTTTACGCGATCAGTGGCGCATGGCGAGCTTTAGCGGCCTGATCGCCGCGGGCGACAAGGCCGAAGAGGCCCAGGCGCCGCTCGAGGAAGTACGCCCCGATCACGACGAGATAGCCGATGTGCTGGCGGCAGCGCCGACGTTGTTGGCACCCGCGCCCGCGCTGCAAGTATCCTCGCTTGCCGCCGACGATATTCTCGCGTTTCCGCGCGGCGCCGCGGCCGGCGAGTGTCTGCACCGGATGTTCGAACTCGCGGATTTCGGCGATCCGCGTACGTGGCCCCACGCGATTCGCGGTGCGTTGCGCGAGCGTCCTGCGCCGGCGTCGCCGGACCTCGCGCCGCGTTTGCCGGCGATGATGCATAAGCTGCTGGAGGACGTGGTGAGCACGGAACTCGTGCCCGGCATGACGCTCGCGCAACTCGATCCACGGCGGCGTCTGAACGAGCTCGAATTTCTGTTCGCCGCGCCTTCGCTCGATTTCGCCGCGCTGCGCGCGTTGCTGATCGAGCACGGCTATCCCGACGTCGCGTTGGAGCCGGGCGCGCTGCGCGGTTTCGTCAAAGGATTCATCGACATGATCGTCGAACACGACGGGCGTTTCTGGATCGTCGACTGGAAGTCGAACCATCTGGGCGAGACCGCCGAAGACTACTCGGCCGTGCCGCTCGAAGCCGCGATGGCGAGCCATGCTTACCACCTCCAGGCGCTGCTTTATACGGTCGCGCTGCATCGCTATCTGAAGACGCGGTTGCGCGATTATTCGTACGACGCGCATATCGGCGGCTATCTGTATCTGTTCGTGCGCGGCGTGCGTCCGCATTGGCGCGACGCGGAAGGGCCGGCCGGCGTGCATGCCAGACGGCCGTCGTTCGAACTGGTCGCGTTGCTCGACGCGGCGATGATCGGAGGCGGCGTATGAGCACGTTCGATCGGGACGCATCGGTGCCGTTGGCGTCGGTGCCGTCGTTGCAACTCGAAGACATCGGCGTCAATCTGCCTGCGCCGGCTGATTTCAGCATTGCGCTCGCGGAGGGTTTCGCACGCCGCATTGGCGCATTGGCGCGACGCGGCGGCGCATCCGGCGACGCGGTCAAGTGGGCGGCGCGCGCTGCTTTCGCCGCGAGTCGCGCGACCGCGGAAGGGCACGTGTGTGTGCCGCTTGCGTCGCTCGCGCAGCGCTTCGAGGCGTCCGCTGCCGAAGTACGCGCGGCGTTGTTCGCGAGCGGTATGGCGAGCGACGGCGCGAGCGGCGCGGCGGCGCTGCGGCCGCTTGTTATCGACGAACAAGGGCGGCTGTACCTCGCGCGCTACTACGATTACGAACGGCGTCTCGCACGGGCGCTGGTCGCGCATGCGGGCGCGGCTCACCGTTTTTCCGATGCCGCGGCGCCGTGGCTCGTCGGGCGTTCCGGCACAGCGGGCGGTGCGCGTAGCGACGAGGCGGTCGGTGCAAGAAAGGTGGCGGGCGGCGATGCCGACGCCACCTCCAACGCAGCCACCGACGCAGCCACCGACGCAGCCACTGGCGCGATCACCGACGCCTCCTCCAACGCCTCCACCAACGCCGACGACACCCAAACCCTCAACGAACGTCTCCTACGCTACTTCGGCCCGCCGAAGGACGACCAGGTCGATTGGCAGCGCGTGGCCGCCGTGATGGCGCTGTCGGGACGGCTCACGATTGTCAGCGGCGGCCCGGGCACGGGCAAGACGACGACCGTGGTCGGCGTGCTCGCGTGTCTGCTCGATACGCGCGCCGATTTGCGGATCGCGCTGGCGGCGCCTACCGGCAAGGCGGCGCAGCGCATGCAGGAAGCCCTGCTCGCGCGCGCCGGCGATCTGCCGCCCGAGCTGGCCGCGCGTTTGCCGCAGACGTCGTATACGTTGCATCGTCTGCTCGGCTCCGGGCCGGGCGGGCGCTTCCGGCATCATCGGGATAATCCATTGCCGTATGACGTCGTCGTGATCGACGAGGCGTCGATGATCGACGTCGCGATGGCCGCGCATCTGCTCGACGCCATTGCACCGCATACGCGGCTCGTGATGCTCGGCGACAAGGATCAGCTCGCGGCGGTCGAGGCCGGCGCCGTGTTCGCGGAATTGAGCGCCCAGCCGGCTTTTACCGCGGAAGGGGTGAAGCGGATTGCCGGCGCTTTGGGCATTGACGAGGCGCGGCTGGTTCGGTCGCTGCCGCGAGTCGCGCAGGACATCGACGCGGACGCCGGGCGTTTCACGAAAGGCTCGCACTTGCCCGACAGCGATGGCGATGACGTCCCCGATCTTTTCCGCGGCCCCGAAGACGACGTTTTCCACGAGCCCGTTGCGGCCCGTTCCGCCCGCGAGCCAGTCAATGCGGATCTCTTTGACGCCGACGTCTCCAGCAACAACTTGCGCCCCGCGCCGGCCGCTCAGCAGCCGCCAAGCCCACTCGCGGATTGCGTCGTGTGGCTCGAGCGCAATTATCGGTTCGGGCTCGAATCGCCGATCGGCCGCCTGTCGCTGGCGATTCGCAATGGCGCGGCGAGCGCCGCGCTCGACGTGCTGCTCGCCGACGCGACGCAAGCTGCGGCCGTGCTTCACGAAGACGCGCAGGCGACGCTGACCGAGCGCACCGTCGAGCGCCTCGCCGCCGGCTTCGCGCCTTATGCGCGAGCGCTGGCCGCAGCGCTCGCCGAGGCGACGCCGAACCCGTTGCCGCTATTCGACGCGCTCAATCGCTTCCGTGTTTTGTGCGCGACGCGCTCCGGCGCGCGCGGCGTCGATCAGGTGAACGCGCTGATGGCGGCGCAGGTGCGGCGCGTGGCCGGCGTCACGCTCGCAGTCGGTGCGCAGTGGTTTGCCGGGCGGCCGGTGATGGTCACGCGCAACGACTACGCGCTGGGGCTTTTCAATGGCGACATCGGCATTGCGCTGCCGGGCGCGGGCGGTGCGCTGCGGGTCTATTTTCGCACCGGCGATGGCGGTCTGCGAGCCGTGTCGCCCGCCGCGCTGCCGCCGCACGACACCGCGTTCGCGCTGACGGTGCACAAGTCGCAAGGCTCGGAGTTCGAGCATGCGGTTTTGATGCTGCCGTCCGCATTCAGCAGGGTGCTGTCACGCGAACTGGTTTATACGGCGATCACGCGCGCTCGTGAACGGGTCGAGGTGATCGGGGCGCGCGCGGTGCTGGCGCAAGCGATCGCCACGCCGACGCAGCGCGACTCGGGACTTGCCGCGAGGATTGCGGAGGCGTCGCGGGGGCGTTAGCAGTAGCGGTGCATCGGTGTGAAAAGCGAGGGATGCGCTGTGCTCGGTGCTTCGCGCCGCACACAGCAATCGCCTCGCACAACCGCCGCGTCGCCTCAACTGGCACTTGGCGCCGCTTCGACCGGTTCCTCCGCGCGCCTGCGCATCGTCCGGCGATAGTGCAGCGTCCACAGAGCCAACGCTCCGTAGATGCCGTAGCCGATGAACGGCGACATCGCGAGAAACCGCTCGATCGGCCAGGTCATTGCCAGCCATGCTCGCAGCAGTATTTCGGCGGTGAGCCCGATGCCCCAGACAACGGTCATCAGCCGCATGCTGCTGACCACCGCGGGACGCTCGCGCCATAGCGCTTCGAAGCGTTGCGCACCGCCTTCCATCTCGCGGGCGACGGTCGCGCGCGCAAGGTAGAAAATCAGCGGCCGGCGCATGCCGAGCGACAGCAGGAAGGCCACGCCGACAGCGCCGGACACGAGCGACTCGCGCAACAGCAACATGCGAGGGCTGCCGCCGAGCGCCATCGCGCCGACCGAGAGCACGATGCCGGCAACGACCATCACGCTGAGTGCGTCGACGCGGCGAAACCGCGCCAGTTCGACGAGACTCCATATCACGGGCGGCGCGGCGGAGGCGAGCAGCGCGCGCGTTTCGCCAAGATGCGGCAGGGCCAGCCGATAGGCGAGCCAGGGCAACACGAAATTGACGGCCAGTTCGGCCACGAAACCGGAACGAAGCTTCATGCAAAGATCCGTCGAAGGAGAAAGGGAAAGAGACAGCGCCCAGTATCGACGATTGCGCGGCGCCGGATCAACTCGCACGCCGGTTTTCACCCGCCCCCGACGCACGCCGCATCGCGCGGCTGTGTACACTTTGAGCGCCATGACATCCCGCTATCCCATTCCATTGAACGAAGTCGAGTTGACCGCGGTTCGTGCGCAGGGCGCCGGCGGTCAGAACGTCAACAAGGTATCGAGCGCCATTCAGTTGCGTTTCGACGTGCGTGCGTCGTCGCTGCCCGAGGTGCTGAAGATGCGCCTGCTTGCGTTGCCCGATCGCCGCATCACGCGTGACGGCGTCGTGGTCATCAAGGCTCAGGAGCATCGGACGCAGGAGCTGAACCGCGCGGCGGCGCTCGCGCGGCTCGACGAACTGGTGGAAAGCGTCAGCGTGACGCGCAAGCCGCGCGTCGCAACGCGGCCGACGCGCGCATCGAATACGCGGCGTCTCGAGAGCAAAACGCGGCGCAGCGAGATCAAGGCCGGCCGTGGCCGGATCGACGATTAGCGAGCCCGTCCGCCGGCGCGCGGTCCTGCAACAGGGCCGGCAGATCCAGCAGATCCAGCAGGCACGAAGTCGACGCACAGCACGTGCGTCTTGCCGTCACGCTCGAACGCGAGCGCGGCGGTGTAACAGTCGTCGCCGTCGGCGAGCGAGTAGTGCGGACCCATCATCGCGACGCGTCCGCGGGCGGCGAGCGCGTGCTTCAGATAGGCGCGCCGCGACCAGTTGCTGCGCGCGCTGCTCGTGAGCGGCGCGAGCCGCAGTTCGGGCAGCGGCACCGACGTGGCCGTGACGGATGCCTGCGTCTGCTGACCGTGCTCGTCGGTGATAAACACGCGGCGCGCCTCGCTCAGATGCCACACTTTCTGCGCCGCCTGATCCAGATCGCCGGTGCTCCGGTATGCGTCGGCGGCGGCCGTGACGGCTTCCGCGAAACCTTCGAAACCGAGCTGCTTGTGGCGCGCGTGCGCGCGCTCGTAGTCCGCGAACTTGCCCCACATCGACTCGATCTGTGCCGGCACGCTCGCGACCGCGGCCTCGATCGAACCGTTCGGCTGGCCAAGCCAGAAGCCTTGCACGAAGTCGACGTCGGCCTGCATCAGGATCATCAGCTCCTCATCCGTTTCGACGCCCTCGGCAAGCACCAGCGTGCCGGACTGATGCAGCATCGCGATCAGATGACCGATCATCGAGTCGTCGCCCTCGCGCTTGCCCGCGCGCGCGACGAGCGACCGGTCGAGCTTGACGATGTCCGGCCGGAAGCGCCAGACGCGATCGAAGTTCGAGAAACCGGTGCCGAAGTCGTCGATTGCAATCAGGAAGTCGCGCGGCTGCGAAGCGGCGAGCATGCTGGCGACGGCGGATTCGTCGTCGGCGGGCTGCTCGAGCACCTCGATCACGATGCGCTCCTGCGGCAAGCCGAAATGCGCGGACAGTTCGTCGATGAACGTCCGCTGCGGCCAGCCGGTTTCGAACACCTGCGGCCGCGTGTTCAGAAAGAGCCAGCCGTTCGCGACGCGTTGCTCCATGAAATTCGCGACGTGCAGGCAACGCGCGATGCGGTCGAGCTCGCGCGCGTCGGCCGCCGAGCGCGTGCCCGAGAACAGCACTTCCGGCGACACCGGCAAACCGACCGGATCGAATGCACGCAGCAGCGCCTCGTAGCCGACCACGCATTGATGCGTGACCGACAGCACCGGCTGAAACACGCTGTGCAGCGTGAGCGCGCGCCACGTCGCCGTCCAGCCGGACTCGTCGCGGACCAGATGCGGAAGCAGGCCGCTCAGACTCAGTTCGCTGACGGACGGCATAACGGCGGGCATAACGGCGGGCATGAGAGCGGACATGGTGGCATCGCGGCAATCGGGTGGCGGGGCACGCGCGCGAGTTCGGCGCGCGGCGGATGCGCAACGGAATACTCAACCGGAGCACCCGCACGGCGGACCGGATCGAACCCTGGAACGCGGAGAGCGGTGCCAGCCATGCGGGACTCCGGCGGAGTGGTCAAATTGAGTCTAGCAGCTTGCATTTCGCATGAATGTGCGGGCTGTCACAGAGGCGCGAACCGCGCGTGCAACGCATGACATTGCGTTGCCGCGGGCAAACGGCGCGGCGCGCGCGGTCACGGTGGATTCGCCGGCGTTCGCTGCGATGCGCGCTTGCATCGCTTCGCCCCGCGCGCCGGCTGTGGCGGGCCGCGGGCCGTCGTGAGGTATCTGCAAGCTTGCATGAGCCGAGGGTATCAGGGCGGCCCGTGAATGCCCGCCAAACTCCAGGCGGCGACGGTGCTCAGACGTTAGCTTCGCGCGCTCGATGGCTTCTACGCCGGACGGCGCGGCGGCCGTGCGCGGCCGCCTGCAACATCGGCGGGTGGCGGGTATGCTGCTGCTTTCGCAAAAACGGAGAGTCAAGATGTCGGAGATCGCGGTGGTCGCCATTTCGGTAGCGAAACCCGGTTACGAAGAGCGCTTGCGCGAAGCGCTCGAAGGAATCGTCGGGCCGACGCGCAAAGAGCAGGGCGCGCTTCAGTACGATTTGCACCGCGACATGCAGGAGCCGCGCCGGTTCGTCTTTTTCGAGCGCTGGACAAGTCAGGAAGCGCTCGCCGCACACGCAAAGTCGGCGCACATCACGGCCTACAAGCAGGCGGTGGCCGATTGGGTCGAACACGCGGAGATTCGCGTGGTGTCGAAAATTCTGTAAGTCTTCCGGGCGCTCCGCGGAGCGCCTGGCGGTTCGACGCGCTGATCGTGCGGTTTTCGTGCGATCAGCGGTGTGGGCTAGCGCGGCGCGCGCTGCGCACCGCTAGACGCGCACATCAATGCGTGGCTTGCGGCACGTCGAGGATCAGAATGATCGTCCAGTCGGCCTCGCCATCGTGATGATACTGACGCTCGGCGACGATGAACGGTTGCTGCTTGCCGTCCGGGCCGAGAAACAGCACGTCGCCTTCCATCGGCAGGCATTCGACGGGCGGCAGCGCAAGGAACGCTTCCTGACCGCCGCGCGGCATCAGTTTTTCGATTTTGCGGGATGCTGCTTCAGTCCATTCGATATCTAGCTGGATGTTGCTCATGCTGTCCTCCGCACCAGGGTGCGCACGGGTTAGGGTTCCGGCAGGCGCCGGTCGGTGCGCGACTTTAGCATACCGGGCATCGTGCGCCGGCCGGGCCATTGGACAATAAAAAAGCCGGAACCGGCGCTGCCGGCTTCGGCTTTTCCACTGCGCCGGCGAGGCCGCGGGGCGTTGCTGCGGGTCGGCAAAATGGCCCGCGTTGCCCGCTCTCACCAAAGGCCGCGCACTGCGCTCAGGAGCCCGAGGCGTCGGCCTTCGCGCCCTTCTTGTGATGATGCTGCGAGCCCTTGTGATGCTTCATCGGCGCGGCGGGCGCGGTTTCCATCGTTTGCTGGCGGTTTTGCAAATCTTGCGCGCGCTGCTCGACGTCGGCGGCCCGCGCCGGATCGGTACTCATCGTGACGCCGCCTTGTTGCGCATAGGCCGCGCCGGATAGGGCACCGAGAGAAATCAGAATCGCGAGGGACACTTTCTTCATTGCTACCTCCGCAGAGTGGTTGTGGACCCGAGTACTTGTCTATCCATTCGGAGAGACAGTGCATTCTAGCCAGCAATCTCCGCTCCAGCGGACGGTTTGTAACCGCGCGCGCCATTGGTTACATCTTGTTACTGGCTTCTTGATGCGCGTTGCTTAGATGCGGCGTCCTTGTCGCGCGAGCGAGGCCGCTCTGTCAGATTGATTGGCATCGCTAAGCAAAGCCGCTGCCGCGTATGTCGGACACATGTCAGACACATGTCAGAACAGGCCAATGGCGCTATACACGTGATATTGCGCGATGCCGATCAGTTCATGCAACGCGATCTCAGCGTTCGCCAGATTCGAGTAGCGCGGCAGCACGCCCAGGCGCGCGCGGCGCGCGCTCGAGATCAACGGCTGCGGCTCGAGCCCGAAATGTCTGAAGTCGAGCATGGCGCGCGGCATGTGATACGCGGACGTGACCAGTATCAAGGAATCGTAACGTGACTGGCCCACAATGGCCGACACGTTGCGGGCGTTCTCGTATGTCGTGAGGCTCTGGTTTTCAAGCACGATGTCCGAGCGCGGCACCTGTTCGCGCAGCAGGTAGGGCAGATAGGTGTCGGCCTCGGTTGCAGCATGCCGCTGCGGATTGCCGCCGCTGACAATCACGCTGCAGACCGTCGCGCTGCGTTTGCATGCGGCGTAGTTTTTCGCGCTGACCGCGATGCGCGCGAGCACTTCGCGCGGCGGCACGAGCACCTTGTCGCGGTTGTACACCGTACCGCCGCCGAGCAGGACGATGGCGGTGCGCGGCGCGAATCTGGCGGGCGTGCTGGTTTGCGCTTGCGGCTGCGCAAGGCTTAAGAGCGGAGCCGTCAGCCAGCCGGCAGAAAGCAGCCAGAAAATGGCGATTGTGCAAAAGAGGAGAGGCCGTCGAGCGCGCTTCCATATAGCAATTGCTGCAAAAAAAAGCGCCAATAAAGTGAATAGAATCAATTTAGATGGGGTAACGTATGTCTTTCGGGATTAAATCTTCGGGCCTGCTATCGCGCCGCAGCGGTTGCATCGTCGGTTCGTAGGTAGAACGCTAACATGCCGTTCTGACGGGGGTCCTGAAACATTAGACCAGGCAGCACCTGGCGGAATTCGGCCGTAGTGCTTACGGCCAGCTTCCAGCCATGGGCGGGTGCCAGGCGCGTCGCTGGTGGCGCGGCGACGTGTTGGCATAAATGTGTCATGGCTGCACTTTAAGAAAGAAGTGAGATGACCACGTATTCCAACGAAGCAGTACTCGAAGCGCTGCGGCGAGCGCAATATCGTCAAGTGCCGTGGGCCAGGCGCCCGGGCGTTTTCCAATATCTTCGCGCGCTCGGCCTGATGGACACCGTTCGGCAACGTACCGTCGCGCCGGCGCCTGGCTTTCATGCTCCTGTCGACATCGCCGTCCTCACGGATCGCGGCCGCGCCGAATTTGCGCGGCTCTCACACGACGAAACCCGCCTGACCTGGACCGTGCAGCGCATGAACGACTACGTCCTGGCTGCCGCCGAGACGCACGCCGCCGCACCGCTCGAAGCGCGCACCTAGCTGCGCCGCATTTAGCCAATCCCGCTGGTCGAGCGACGCACAAGCGCGAAACACGTGACGCGTGTGCGCGTTCGGCCCGTCGTTGTCCTTCTCGTTTCTTCCCTTTCTCGCCGGCAAAAAAAAGCCCGTATCGCAAGGATACGGGCGTACCGGAATTACTACTGCCACGCTGTGCTAATGGCGTTAAGTCAGACCGATACGGATAGCCGTGGTTCCCCGAGATTCGCTTGTCTTTCGGCGACTCACGCCGACCTTCGCGCGAGTTGCGGTTCGCACTGCGCAGCTACCGAAGCCGCGCATGTTAGCGGCGTCGCGGCGCGTCGCCATGCGGCGCTTCGGGCCGCGTGCGCACATTGCTCGCAATATCGCCGCGCAAGTCGCCCCGCGGCGCCGGTGGCGTGAAGTTGCGGCCACGCTCGGCGCTGCGCTGCCAGGCCTCGACGGAAGCCGTGCGGTCGGGCCGCCAGTTCCAGCCTTGCGGGCGCTGTTGGGCAAGCGCCGATGCGGCCATTGATGAAAGCACAATGCCGCACAGAAGCAGTGACATTGGTTTCATGCTGAGCTCCCGTCCAAGCCCCCTGGTTACCAGGCCTGTTTGCATACGTATAAGGTATGCGGATGGACGAAAGCACGCTGTAAGTAATAGTAAATGGATGTTTCACCCGCAACTCAGTGGTTGCGGGGAGTGTTCGATTCGAGACACGTAATGCGGCGGCACACGCGAGGAGGAGCGCGCCCAGCGGCGCGGTGGCTTGCCGATGCACTGCCGCCTCCCCGGCGACCGTCTGGAGACGCGGGCCGAGCGGCCCACGTGAACCGTGGCGGCCGCCCAGTTCCGTGGAAACGAGGCCGTCGGGAACAAGCCGCCGGGCGTGCGCCGGGCGGGTCAAGATAAGCTTCGGGCGCCCGCAGGCGCCCGGAGAAAAACGAGGTTGCTTAAGCCATCTTCACCGGCGCGCGCCACGATTCCGGATTGGTCCAGAATGCGCCACGCAGACGGTCGCGGCTCGGCGGTGCGGGCGGCTTGGCTGCGGTTGCGCCGATGCGTCCGCGCAGCGAAATCTCGCGGCCGCTCGTGCCGAGTCGCTTCACAATTTCGGCGAGCGTGCCGTCGGCTTGCCACTCGTCGAAACGGCGGCGGCAAGTCGGCGGCGACGGATAGCGGCCCGGCAGTTTGGACCAGCCTTCGCCTGT
This sequence comes from Paraburkholderia graminis C4D1M, assembly GCF_000172415.1. Lineage (GTDB taxonomy): Bacteria > Pseudomonadota > Gammaproteobacteria > Burkholderiales > Burkholderiaceae > Paraburkholderia > Paraburkholderia graminis. The sequence continues at coordinate 12,144 of NZ_ABLD01000042.1, read as the reverse complement.
CGACAGCACCCACAGCACCGCGTTGACGACCGCGCGCGCTTCGACACGCGGTCGACCGCGACGCTCGCTCCGTGCAGGCTCCGCACAGAACAACGCCTCGACCAGCGCCCACTCGTTGTCTCTCAAATCGTCGAACAGCATCATGTTTCACCTCAGCGAAGCTAACTCCGGTGCGCTGCCCCGCGCCGCGCACTCTCCATGCACTCGATAGGCGAGTGCCAAGGGGGTCGGGTTTGCCACGGTCTGCCATGCGGTCAGAAGTCGTGGCGCCGATCCTGTGAGCATGTCAATGCAGGATGTATGCCAAGTTGACTCCAACCGCCTCGAAGCCCCGTAACAGCGGGCCAGCGCGGGCGCTAGCTAGGGCCGTATGAGAATCCAAAAAACCCATCTCGCAAATCGGGACAATCACCAATCTTGTGCAACGAGGCCCGCAGGGCGTGCGTTTGCGCCTCAATGCTGCATTGCAGCGAGTGCGTCGAAAGCCCGTGCCACCGCGCGCCGGCGCGTACAATGCGCATCAAAACATGCCATTGATGAGCCGAAGAAATGAACGTCACGCTGCGCCAGCTAAGGGTTTTCATCGAGGTCGCGCGCCTGCAGAGCTTCAGCCGCGCGGGCGACGAGGTCGGGCTGACGCAATCGGCGGTGAGCCGTTGCGTGCGCGAGCTGGAGGGCGAAATCGGCCTCAAACTGATCGACCGCACGACGCGCGAGGTACAACTCACGGACGTCGGCGGGAATCTCGTCTCGAGCGTGTCGCGGCTCCTAGGCGATCTGGACGACGCGCTGCGCGAGATCCGCGAAATCGGCGAGCAGCGGCGCGGACGGGTGGTGGTGGCCGCGAGTCCGACCATCGCCTGCCGGTTGATGCCGGGCGTGCTCGCGTCGTGCGGCGAGCGCTTTCCTCACATTGCGCTCGGCTTGCGCGACGACGTGCAGAGCGACGTGGTGCGCAAGGTGAAGTCGGGCGAGGTGGATTTCGGCGTGATCATTGGGCCGTTCGCCGCCGACGATCTGCTGAGCGAATCGCTGATGACGGACTCCTTCTGCCTCGTCTCGCGCGACGATCACCCGCTTGCCCGCCAGAAGGAGGTCGCGTGGGCGGATCTCGAAGGCGAGCGGCTCGTGATGCTCGACTACGCGTCGGGGAGCCGTCCCCTCATTGACGCGGTGATGCACGAGCACGGCGTGAACGCCACGGTGGTGCAGGAACTCGGGCATTCGGCGACAGTGTTCGGTCTTGTCGAGGCCGGCATCGGCGTGAGCGTGCTGCCGTGGCTCGCGTTGCCGTTGCCAGCGGGCGCTGCGCTTGCCGCGCGTCCGCTCGTGCCTCGGGCAGAGCGCACGGTCGAACTGGTGCGGCGGCGCGACCGCTCGCTGTCGCCGGCGGCTGAGGCGGTGTGGGAGTTGATCCGCGAACTGCCGTCGCGGGCGGAAGATCTGGTTTGAGGAGGGGGGCCTGGATGCTTTTGAGCTCCCCGATTGCGGGCGCGGTCGGTGCGGCCGGTGCGGTCGCCCGAGGCTGAAGGGTGTGGCCCGGCGCACGGCGGGTCGCATTCGTCGTGGCAGGTCTTTCGGGTGTTCCCGCAACAAGGCCGCAGTAGGTTCTCAATGCCTTGCCCCAACACCTCGCCGCTCATAACCCCCGCGCGGCACGACGTTTCGCAACCGAACGCAACCGAACGCTGGGATAAACTCCCGGCTGCGCTTCCCGACGACATACATCGCCTCGTGGCGCGCCAGCCCGACCTCTGCATTTCTTCTAACCTTGGAAGCCTCGATGAGCGAACCGGACCTCTCCGTGTCATCCATGCCCAACGCACGCGAGGCGGTGCGCGCGCTGCGTCCGTCGCAGATTCGCGAAGTGGCGAACGCCGGCTTCGGCGTCGCCGACGTGCTGCCGTTCTGGTTCGGCGAGTCCGACCGCGTGACGCCGGCCTTTATCCGCGATGCCGCCAGCGCCGCGCTGCAGGCGGGCGCGACTTTCTACACGCATAACCTGGGCATCGCGCCGTTGCGCGCGGCGCTCGCCGATTACGTCGGCGAACTGCACGGCGCCACCTTGCCGGACCACATTGCGGTGACGAGCGCGGGCGTCAATGCGCTCATGCTGGCGGCGCAACTGGTCGTGGGAGCGGGCGACCGCGTGGTTGCCGTTACGCCGCTGTGGCCGAATCTCGTCGAGATTCCGAAAATTCTCGGCGCTCATGTGGAAACCGTCTCGCTCGATTACGGCGAGCAGGGTTGGCAGCTCGATCTGGCGCGCCTGTTCGCGGCGCTCACGCCCGACACGAAAATGCTGCTCATCAATTCGCCGAACAATCCGACCGGCTGGGTGATGAGCCGCGAGCAGCAGCGCGCGGTGCTTGCGCATTGCCGGCGGCACGGCATCTGGATCGTCGCGGACGAAGTCTACGAGCGCCTTTATTACCCGGACGCTTCCATCGAAAGCGAAGGCGCCGCTCCCGCCCGTACGGCGCCGTCGTTTCTCGATCTGGCCTCGCGCGACGAGCGGGTGATCTGCGTGAACTCGTTCTCGAAGGCGTGGCTGATGACAGGCTGGCGCCTCGGCTGGATCGTCGCGCCGACGCGTCTGATGGACGATCTCGGCAAACTCGTCGAGTACAACACCTCGTGCGCGCCGTCGTTCGTCCAGCAGGCCGGGATCGCCGCCGTGCAGCAGGGCGAGCGCTTCACGCAGGACCTGGTGCGCGACCTGAAGGCATCGCGCGACCATCTGGTGCGGGCGTTGTCTGCCGTGCCCGGCGTCGACGTTAAGGCGCCCCACGGCGCGATGTATCTCTTTTTCTCGATGACGGGCGCCTCGCGCAGCGTCGAGCTATGCAAGGCGCTGGTGCGCGAAGTCGGCCTGGGAATCGCGCCCGGCAGCGCGTTCGGTCCCGAGGGCGAGGGCTTTCTGCGCTGGTGCTACGCGTGCGACGTCGCGCGGCTGGATGCAGGCGTCGAGCGCCTGAAGCGCTTTCTCGCCCGGCATGCCGCGCTGTAGTTGATGCGGGAAAGACATGCGAGAGCTTCGCGTTCAATGAGCGCCTCTCACGGATGCACCCGCATTCGCGCATATGCACCAATGCGCCGGGCATGTTCTCCGGCGCCTGGCGGCGGTTGGCTTTACGCACCGGATGTTTTTGCGTAATATGGCGCTCAGTCACGCGATTCCCGTCCGGAATATCGCTGCTCCGTCCGGCTGGGTTTGGCTCGATAGTCTGTTTCGCCTCCCCCCGGTGCGTGCTCCCATCAATATGACCGATCAGAATCGGGCGAGCGCGTCTTCAGTTCCACATCGTCTGTTTGATCCGGTTCTTTGACCACAGGGTCTGACCTAGCTGCATGAATACCCAAGAGGCGAAGATCGTCCTCGAGACAGCCTTGATCTGCGCGCAGGAGCCGTTAAAGCTCGGCGATTTGCGCAAGCTCTTTGCCGACGGCGTGTCGGCAGACACCGTTAGGACTCTGCTCGAAGACCTGAAACAGGATTGGTCGGGGCGCGGTGTGGAGTTGGTCGGGCTGGCGTCGGGGTGGCGGTTTCAAAGCAAGCCCGCGATGCGTTCGTATCTGGATCGTCTGCATCCGGAAAAGCCGCCGAAATATTCGCGCGCGGTGCTCGAAACGCTCGCGATCATTGCATACAGGCAACCGGTTACGCGTGGCGATATTGAAGAGATTCGCGGCGTGACGGTGAACACGCAGGTCGTCAAGCAACTCGAGGATCGCGGCTGGATCGAAGTGATCGGCCATCGCGACGTGCCGGGCCGCCCGGCGCTCTACGCGACCACGCGGCAGTTTCTCGACGACCTGGGCTTGCGCGCGCTCGACGAATTGCCGCCGCTCGCGGACCCGTCGGCGCAACTGAACGCGGACTTGCTCGGACAGCATGCAATCGAGTTTTCCGATGCGGACGCCGAGGTCGGCGAGACGCCGGCATCGAACGAAGAAGGCGAAGCGAGCGCGTCCGAACAGCCGGACATGGCCCACGCGGAAGCAACAAGCGGCGCGCAGCTCGCGGCAGGAACGGAAATCGCTGGCGAAGAGGCTCAGGGTGATCCGGCGCAGCACGCCGATGGCACGCAAACGGGCATCGCGGCTGATGGCGTCGACACTTTTGAAGTCGCCGCGAATGAGGCTTTCGAAGCGCAACCCGACGTAGCACCAGAAGAAGCAAAACCCGCGGAGCAGGCGGACGTGATGAACGACGCGGAACACGCGGACAACGCGGACCGTGCGGAACACGCCCGCGAGGCCGGCGCCGAAGCGGCAAACGTTGCACCGCTGCCCGCTGCCGCGGAATCAGAAGAGAATTGCGATCCGGCCGCCAAGGCCGATCCGGCAGCAGCCGCAAATGGTTCGGACGTTCTCCGCGACGCGGAGCATGCGGCCGGATCGAACCCGACCAGGGCGGCGCACGGCGATCAGGAAGATCGTCGCGACGCCGCACAGGACGCAGGCATTCTGACCGACGACGAAACCGAGTCGCGCAGCGCCTGACGTAACCGAACATTTTTTGCCGCGCCTGCAAGGGGCGCGCGCGACCTGACATTTTGAGGTTGTTTTGACACATACCCACGACACCGATTCGTCCGAATCCGAGCGCGCCGTGCCGTCGGCGCGCGCTGACGAAACGCGCACCACGCAAGCGTCGGCAGGCGAGCATGAGCGCCCGGCGCAGACCACGGAAGCAGACGGCGAGGACCGTCCGCGCCGCGGCCTGCGTCGCGGGCCGCGCAGCCTGATCGCCCGGCGCCGTGCCGGCGCGAAGACGAAGGCCGTCGAAGGCGCGCCGGGGCAGGCCGCGCCGGCCGCCGGCGAGGCTGCGCCGGAAGGCGAAGCGGTGGCGCAAGCGCGTCCGCCGCGCAAGGACGCGGGCGCCAAGGGTCAAGGGCCGCGACGCAATGCAGGCGGCGCTAAACGCGAAGGGCAGCGCGAGGGTCAACGCGACGGCGCGCCGCGTGAAGGCGCCCCCCGTGAAGGCGCCCCCCGCGAAGGCCAGCGCGAGCGTCAGCCGCGCGCAGGCGGCCAGCGGCAGAATCGCCGCGGCGGCGAAGCTCCCGCAGCAGCGGGCGCAGCGGCCGAAGGGAATCAGGATGATCTGTTCTCCTACGTCACGTCGCCGGCCTTCGATGCCGACAACAGCACGACGGGCGGCGTGCGCGCGCCGATGCTGCGCCGTGGCAAGCCGGCTGCGCCGAAGCGCGTGCTGTCCGCCGACGACGACGCGCCGAAGCTCCACAAGGTGCTGGCCGAGGCCGGCATGGGTTCGCGCCGCGACATGGAAGAACTGATCGTCGCCGGCCGCGTGTCGGTGAACGGCGAGCCGGCTCACATCGGCCAGCGCATCATGCCGACCGACCAGGTCCGCATCAACGGCAAGCCGGTCAAGCGCAAGCTCGCCAACAAGCCGCCGCGCGTGCTGCTGTATCACAAACCGACCGGCGAGATCGTCAGCCATGCCGATCCGGAAGGCCGTCCGTCGGTGTTCGACAAACTGCCGCCGATGAAAACCGCCAAGTGGCTCGCGGTTGGCCGTCTCGACTTCAATACCGAAGGTCTGCTGATGCTGACCACCTCGGGCGATCTGGCGAACCGGTTCATGCATCCGCGTTACAGCGTCGAGCGTGAATACGCGGTCCGCGTGGTCGGCGAACTGGCCGAAGGCATGCGTCAAAAGCTGCTGAACGGCGTCGAACTCGACGACGGCCCGGCGAACTTCCTGCGCATTCGCGACGGCGGCGGCGAAGGCACCAATCATTGGTATCACGTCGCGCTCGCCGAAGGGCGTAACCGCGAAGTGCGTCGTATGTTCGAAGCGGCTGGTCTGATGGTGAGCCGTCTGATCCGCACGCGTCACGGCCCGATATCGTTGCCCAAGGGCTTGAAGCGCGGTCGTTGGGAAGAGCTTGAAGACAATCAGGTGCGCGCGCTGATGGCGTCGGTTGGCCTGAAGGCGCCGAGCGAAGAGCGCGGCGGCCGCAATGCGGCGCCTGAGCGCAAGCAACCCGATCCGATGCAGACGTCGATGGGCTTCATCAACCGCGAACCGGTGCTGATGTCGCATAGCCGCTTCGAGCAGCAGCCGCGCGGCCAGGGCCGGCGCGGTGCGGCAGGCGGCGGCTTCGGCGGCGGCGCGGGTGCGGGCACGGGGTTCGGCGGCGGCTACGGCAATCGCGGCACGGGTCGCGGCGCGGGCGGCGCTGGTGGATTTAGCGGAGGCGCGGGCGGCGCAGGCGGTGGTGCAGGCGGTCCGCGCGGCGGCCGCGACGTCGACGGCAACCGCGCGCCTTCGGGCAGCGGCAATCGGGCTCCTTCGGGCGGCGGCAAGCGCGCTGGCGGCAACGGTCCGAATGCGGGCGGCGGCAATCGTGCGCCCGCGGGCAACCGCGGCAACGCCAACCGCTCGGGTGGCGGCAACCCCAACGCCGGCGGTGCAAACCGTAGCGGCGGCGCACCGCGCGGCCGTCCGCGCGGGCGCTGATCGCGAGTGTGACGATCATTGCGGCCCGGCTTCATCGAGCCGGCCGCAAAGTGCCGTCTTAATCATTCAATCGACGGGCGTCGCGGTCGCTGACCGCGAGGCGTATGAAACGCCGCGCAGGCCGAACTCGGGCCACATCGCGCGGCGCTGCCTTGCAAAGTCCCGCAAGCGCCGCCATATCGTCGAAAGATCGCCATGAAATCAAGCGGGAATCCGCTTGGCGCGGCGCTCTGCGGTTTGCGTTTGTCCTGAAAAATGGCTACAATCGCGGAGTCGCTGGGCGTGCGGCTTTTCATGTGCGGCTCAGGTGCGACCACCGGTAATAAGATGATGGGCGTTTAGCCCATTTTTTTTTGCCGCTCAGTTCATCGTGGTTCGTCATCTCGGGTAGCACGAACGTGCGCCGGCCAGGCGCGCGGCCCGCATTGGTTGTTTGCAGAACAAGCGGCAGGCTCGCTGCGCGAACATCTAAGAGGGCACTGTGCAACTGACGGAACTGATTGAAACCACGGTCGTGGGACTCGGCTACGAGCTCGTCGATCTCGAGCGCACCGGGCGCGGCATGCTGTGTATTTATATCGACCAGCCTGCCGGCATCGCGATCGAAGACTGCGAGAAAGTCACGCGTCAGCTCCAGCACGTACTGACGGTCGAAAATATCGATTATGAGCGGCTCGAAGTATCGTCGCCGGGGCTCGACCGTCCGCTGAAAAAACTGGCGGATTTTGAACGCTTTGCAGGCAGCGAAGCGGTAATCACATTGAAAAAGCCATTGGACGGACGGAAATCGTACCGGGGTATTTTGCATGCCCCGCAAGGCGAGACCATCGGTCTGGAATTTGAAGGGAAGGAAGGCGCCGCGATGCTCGATTTCACGCTCGCGGACATGGACAAAGCACGCCTCGTTCCGAAAGTTGACTTTAGGAGCCGCAAACAATGAGTCGCGAAGTGTTGATGCTGGTGGATGCGCTGGCACGCGAGAAGAACGTCGACAAAGACGTGGTATTTGCCGCGCTCGAAGCGGCTCTCGCTTCGGCCTCCAAGAAACTCTTCGAAGAAGACGCGGACATCCGCGTCCATATCGACCGTGAAAGCGGCGAGCACGAAACGTTTCGCCGCTGGAAAGTGGTGCCGGACGAAGCCGGCCTGCAAGAGCCGGATCAGGAAATCCTGCTGTTCGAAGCACGCGAGCAGAAGCCTGAAATCCAGATCGACGACTACATCGAAGAACCGGTGCCGTCCATCGAATTCGGCCGGATCGGCGCGCAGGCCGCCAAGCAGGTGATCCTGCAGAAGGTGCGCGACGCCGAGCGCGAGCAGATCCTGAACGACTTCCTCGAGCGCGGCGAGCACATCATGACCGGCTCGGTGAAGCGCCTGGACAAGGGCAACTTCATCGTCGAAACCGGCCGTGTCGAAGCGCTCTTGCGCCGCGACCAGCTGATTCCGAAGGAAAACCTGCGCGTGGGCGACCGCGTGCGCGCCTATATCGCGAAGGTCGATCGCACCGCGCGCGGTCCGCAGATCGAACTGTCGCGTACGGCGCCCGAATTCCTGATGAAGCTATTCGAAATGGAAGTGCCCGAAATCGAACAGGGCCTGCTGGAAATCAAGGCGGCGGCGCGCGATCCCGGCGTGCGCGCCAAGATCGGCGTGGTCGCTTACGACAAGCGCATCGATCCGATCGGCACTTGCGTCGGCATTCGCGGTTCGCGTGTGCAGGCGGTGCGTAACGAGCTCGGTGGCGAAAACGTCGACATCGTGCTATGGTCGGAGGATCCCGCCCAGTTTGTGATCGGCGCGCTCGCGCCGGCAGCCGTCCAATCGATCGTCGTCGACGAAGAGAAGCATTCGATGGACGTCGTCGTGGACGAAAACGAACTGGCGGTCGCGATCGGCCGCAGCGGCCAGAACGTGCGTCTTGCCAGCGAACTCACCGGCTGGCAGATCAACATCATGACGCCGGACGAATCTGCGCAAAAGCAGAATCAGGAACGCGGTGTTCTGCGCGACCTGTTCATGGCGCGTCTCGATGTCGACGAGGAAGTCGCTGACATCCTGATCGACGAAGGCTTTACGAGCCTCGAAGAGATCGCCTACGTGCCGCTCAACGAAATGCTCGAAATCGAAGCATTCGACGAAGACACCGTCCACGAACTGCGTAACCGCTCGCGTGACGCGTTGTTGACAATGGCGATCGCGAATGAAGAAAAGGTCGAAAATGTAGCGCTCGACCTGAAGAGCCTGGACGGCATGGACGCCGACCTGCTCGCAAAGCTGGCCGAACATCAGATCCAGACGCGCGACGAACTCGCCGAGCTGGCTGTGGACGAACTGGTCGAGATGACCGGAATGGAAGAGGATGCCGCTAAGGCGTTGATCATGAAAGCACGTGAACACTGGTTCCAGTGAGAAATGACCATGGCGCACTAAATTGAACGCGGCCGTCAGGCCGCATGACCCGATGCTAACCGCAAGGAATCGGTCCTTGCATTAAGAGGAATGAATGGCGAGTAACAACGTAGCCCAATTTGCCGCGGAACTGAAAATGCCTGCAGGCGTGCTGCTCGAGCAGCTGCAGGCGGCGGGCGTCACCAAAGCGAGCGAAGCCGACTCCTTGTCCGAAACGGACAAGGCGCGTCTGCTCGACCACTTGCGCAAGTCACACGGCTCGACTGATGCAGACAAGCGCAAGATCACGCTGACGAAACGGCATACGTCGGAGATCAAGCAGTCCGATGCGACGGGCAAGGCTCGCACCATTCAGGTCGAGGTGCGCAAGAAGCGCACTTTCGTCCGCCGCGACGAAACCTCCGCTGAAGGCGGAGAGGCATCGAATCATGTGGCCGAGGCACCGGAAGTCGACGATCTCGAACTTCAGCGCCGCGAAGAAGAAGCGCGTCACGAAGCCGAACTGCTCGAGAAGCAGGCTCAGGAACTGAAGGCGCGTCAGGAGCAGCTCGAACGCGAAGAGGCCGAGCGCCAGGCGCGCGAGCAGGCTGCTGAAGCGGAGCGTCGTCGCGCGGAAGAAGAAGCGGCGAAGAAGCGCGCAGCGGCTGCGGCCGAGGTAACGGCTCGCGAGAAAGTGCAGCAGGCCACGCAAACGGCGAAGGTCGAGGCGGCGGCTGCAAGCGCGGCCGAACCGGCCGTCGCGAAAGACACCGAGCAGGACGACGAGCGTGCCGCAGCAGAACGCGCGGCACAACGCGAAGCGGCGAAGAAGGCGGAAGACGCAGCGCGTCAGGCTGCTGAAAAGGCGCGTGCCGAGCAGGAACAGATCGCCAAGCGCCGTGCCGCGGCGGAAGCCGAAGCGCGTGCGATCCGCGAAATGATGAACACGCCGCGCAAGGCGCAGGTGAAGGCGCCGGAACCGGCACCGAAGCCCGCCGAGCCGGCCAAGGCGGCCGAAGCGAAGGGCACGCTGCACAAGCCGGCGCGTCCGGCTGGCGAAGCGGCCGCGCGTCCCGCGGCCCGCAAGCCCGCTACCGCGGCTCCGGCTGCGACGACCACGCCGTCGGCAGGCGACAAGAAGAAGCCGGGCGGCAAGGGCGGCTGGCAGGACGACGCAGCCAAGCGCCGCGGCATCAAGACGCGCGGCGACACGAGCGGCGGCGTCGACCGCGGCTGGCGCGGCGGCCCGAAGGGTCGCGGCAAGCATCAGGACCAGAACACCACGTTCCAGGCGCCGACCGAACCGATCGTGCGTGAAGTGCACGTGCCGGAAACCATCACGGTCGCCGATCTGGCGCACAAGATGGCGGTGAAGGCGTCGGAAGTCATCAAGTCGATGATGAAGCTCGGCCAGATGGTCACGATCAACCAGATGCTGGACCAGGAAACGGCGATGATCATCGTCGAGGAACTGGGCCATCACGCGGTGGCGGCCAAGCTGGACGATCCGGAAGCCATGCTGGTGGAAGGCGAAGTGTCGGATGCGGAAGCACTGCCGCGTCCGCCGGTCGTCACCGTCATGGGTCACGTCGACCACGGCAAGACCTCGCTGCTCGACTACATCCGCCGCGCGAAGGTTGCAGCGGGCGAAGCGGGCGGCATTACGCAGCACATCGGCGCTTATCACGTCGAAACGCCGCGTGGCGTCATCACGTTCCTCGACACGCCGGGTCACGAGGCCTTCACGGCCATGCGTGCCCGCGGTGCGAAGGCAACGGACATCGTGATTCTGGTGGTCGCAGCCGACGACGGCGTGATGCCGCAAACGAAGGAAGCGATCGCCCACGCGAAGGCAGGCGGCGTGCCGCTCGTCGTCGCGATCAACAAGATCGACAAGCCGGATGCGAATCCGGACCGCGTCAAGCAGGAACTGGTCGCCGAAGGCGTCGTGCCGGAAGAATACGGTGGCGATTCGCCGTTCGTGTCGGTGTCGGCCAAGACCGGCTCGGGTATCGACGATCTGCTGGAAAACGTGCTGCTGCAAGCCGAAGTGCTGGAACTGAAGGCACCGGTCGAAGCGCCGGCCAAGGGTCTCGTCATCGAAGCGAAGCTCGATAAGGGTAAGGGTCCGGTTGCGACCATCCTGGTCCAGTCGGGTACGTTGAACCGTGGCGACGTCGTGCTGGCAGGCAGCGCCTATGGCCGCGTGCGAGCCATGCTGGACGAAACGGGCAAGCCGACCAAGTCGGCGGGTCCGTCGATCCCGGTCGAAATCCAGGGTCTGTCGGAAGTGCCGCAGGCTGGCGAGGAAGTCATCGTCATGCCGGACGAGCGCAAGGCGCGTGAAGTCGCGTTGTTCCGTCAAGGCAAGTTCCGCGACGTCAAGCTGGCGAAGCAGCAGGCCGCGAAGCTCGAGAACATGCTCGAGCAAATGGGCGAAGGCGAAGTGCAGTACATGCCGCTCATCGTCAAGGCCGACGTGCAAGGCTCGCAGGAAGCGCTGGTGCAGTCGCTGCTCAAGCTCTCCACCGACGAAGTGCGCGTACAGATCGTGCACGGCGCCGTGGGCGGCATCAGCGAGTCCGACGTCAACCTGGCAACGGCTTCGAAGGCGGTCATCATCGGCTTCAACACGCGGGCGGATGCGCAGGCTCGCAAGCTGGCCGAGTCGAACGGCGTGGACATTCGCTACTACAACATCATCTACGACGCAGTGGATGAAGTGAAGGCCGCGATGTCGGGCATGCTGGCTCCGGAGAAGCGCGAAGTCGTGACCGGTACGGTCGAAGTTCGCCAGGTATTCAAGGTGCCGAAGGTCGGCACGGTGGCCGGCTGTATGGTCACGGACGGTTTCGTGAAGCGCTCGTCGTCGGTGCGTGTGCTGCGCAACAACGTCGTCATCTTCACGGGCGAGCTGGATTCGCTCAAGCGCTTCAAGGACGACGTGAAGGAAGTCCGTCAGGGCTTCGAGTGCGGTATGTCGGTCAAGAACTTCAACGACATCGTCGAAGGCGATCAGTTCGAAGTCTTCGAGGTCACCGAAGTCGCGCGTACGCTGTAAATCACGCGGCACGGTCCCCGGGGGGCGGGTAATAATAATCACACTCCAATTTAGATGTAGCTACTTGACTATACCGGTATTAAAATAGTCGAATTACCATAGATGTATCCAAGTCAATACCTCTCGTACTAAAGTCAGGACTCCGCTCTATTCAATACAAACTGGAGATAGGGACCGATCTGTCTGACGACGATTTAAACCC
>NZ_ABLD01000043.1 GCF_000172415.1 Paraburkholderia graminis C4D1M | reverse complement strand
GGTCATCATCGAGGACAACTGCTTTATCGGCGCGCGCTCGGAAGTGGTGGAAGGCGTGATCGTCGAGGAAAACTCGGTCATTTCGATGGGCGTGTACCTCGGCCAGAGCACCAAGATTTACGACCGCGAAACCGGCGAAGTGTCGTATGGCCGCATTCCGGCGGGTTCGGTCGTGGTGGCGGGCAATCTGCCGTCGAAGGACGGTTCGCATAGCCTCTACTGCGCCGTGATCGTCAAGAAGGTCGACGCGAAGACACGCGCGAAGGTCGGCCTGAACGAGCTTCTGCGAGGCGACTGATGGCGCGCGGCACAAAAACTGTCGTCTACGGCATTCCGAATTGCGACACGGTGAAGAAAGCGCGCGTGTGGCTCGAGGAGCACGGCGTCGAGTTCGAGTTTCACGACTTCAAGAAGGCCGGCGTGACCGAGCCGCTCGTGCAGGACTGGCTGAAGGACGTAAAGCTCGACGCGCTGCTGAACCGTCGCGGCACCACATGGCGCGGCCTGTCCGACGACATGAAGGCCGCCGCGGACACGCAGCCGGGCGCGATCGCGTTGATGATCCACAAGCCGTCGGTGATCAAGCGGCCGGTGCTGGTGGTCAACGGCCGCGTCAAGTCGCTCGGTTTTTCCGCCGACGAATACGCGGCGTTGTTTGCGTAAGCGTAGCGCTGTTTGCCTAAAAACGCGGTCCGCCGCGTTGCGTCAAAGCTGTTGCCGGCTGCGGTGCTTCACCGCCAGCCGGCATTTTTTCATTTCCAAGTGGCTTGTACTGAATCCATGTCCGGCACCCTCGCCCTTACCGAACAACTGATCGCGCGCGCCTCCGTCACGCCCGACGACCAGCATTGCCAGCGCCTTCTGATCGAGCGCCTGTCCGCGCTCGGCTTCGAGCACGAAACCATCGAATCGAACGGCGTGACGAATCTGTGGGCCGTGAAACGCGGCGTCGACGGCCGCGCGGGCAAGCTGCTCGCGTTTGCCGGTCATACGGACGTGGTGCCCACCGGCCCGCTCGATCAATGGCAATCCGCGCCGTTTGAGCCGACGCATCGCGATGGCAAGCTGTACGGCCGGGGCGCAGCCGACATGAAAACGTCGATCGCCGGCTTCGTGGTGGCGAGCGAGGAATTCGTCGCGGCGCATCCTCAGCATCGCGGCTCGATCGCGTTCCTGATCACGAGCGACGAAGAAGGCCCCGCCACCGACGGCACCGTCAAAGTGGTCGAAGCGCTGCAGGCGCGCGGCGAACGCATGGACTACTGCATCGTCGGCGAACCGACTTCGAGCGCGCAGTTCGGCGACACGGTAAAGAACGGCCGGCGCGGCTCGATGTCGGGCAAACTCGTCGTGAAGGGCGTGCAAGGCCATATCGCGTATCCGCATCTGGCGAAAAACCCGGTGCATCTGCTCGCGCCCGCGCTGGCCGATCTCGTCGCCGAACGCTGGGATGACGGCAACCAGTACTTCCCGCCCACCACCTGGCAAGTGTCGAACATTCATAGCGGCACAGGCGCCACCAACGTGATTCCCGGCCACGCCGACATCATGTTCAACTTCCGCTTCTCGACGGCCAGCACGGTCGAAGGATTGCAGCAGCGCGTCCACGCGATCCTCGACCGGCACGGCCTCGAATACGATCTGCAATGGACGGTCAGCGGCCTGCCGTTTCTCACGCCGCACGGCGAACTGTCGAGCGCGCTGGCGAAAGCGATCAAGGACGAAACCGGCGTCAACACCGAACTGTCGACCACGGGCGGCACGTCGGACGGCCGCTTCATCGCGCGCATCTGCCAACAGGTGGTCGAGTTCGGCCCGCTCAACGCCAGCATCCACAAGATCGACGAACATATCGAAGTCGCCCACATCGAGCCGCTCAAGAACGTGTACCGCCGCGTGCTCGAACAACTGATCGCTTAACCCTCGGCGCATACGAGGGACATTCAAGGACTATTGCGATGACGCTGCCCTTTTCCACCGTCCGCGACCTGCTGCGTTTCGCGGTGTCGCGCTTCAATCAGGCCGGGCTGTCGTTCGGCCACGGCTCGGCCAACGCCTACGACGAAGCCGCCTACCTGGTGCTGCACACGCTCCATCTGCCGCTCGACCTGCTCGAGCCGTTCATGGACGCGCGTCTCTCGGCAGCCGAAATCGACGCCGTGCTCAACGTGATCGAGCGCCGCGCCAGCGAGCGCGTGCCGGCCGCGTACATCACGCAGGAAGCGTGGATGCACGGCTTTCGCTTTTACGTCGACGAGCGCGTGATCGTGCCGCGTTCGTTTATCGGCGAGCTGCTGCAGGACGGCCTGCAACCGTATGTGGAAGATCCCGAGCAGGTGAGCGCCGTGCTCGAACTGTGCACGGGTTCGGGGTGTCTCGCGATTCTCGCGGCGCACGCGTTTCCGAATGCCGACATCGACGCGGTGGACCTGTCCGCACCGGCCCTCGAAGTCGCCGCGCGCAACGTGGCCGACTACAAGCTCGACGACCGCATCGCGCTCTTCGAAGGCGATCTGTATGCGCCGCTCGCGGAGCGCCGCTACGACGTGATCATCAGCAATCCGCCGTATGTGAACGCGGCGTCGATGCGGGAGCTGCCCGCCGAATACAAGCACGAGCCGGAAATGGCGCTTGCGGGCGGCGCGGACGGCATGGACATCGTGCGGCGAATCATTGCGGACGCACGCAACTGGCTGACCGAAGACGGCGTGCTCGTGATCGAGATCGGCAACGAGCGTCAGCATGTGGAAGCGGCGTTCGGCGGCCTGAACCTCGTCTGGCTGTCGACGAGCGCCGGCGACGACAACGTGTTCCTGATTCAGGCCGCGGATCTGCCCGTCTGATGTTGTGACGATGTTTTAGCGCCGAGCGGTGTGTGGGCGAGAGGCGCCTGCGCGCCGGTCGGCGTTGGCTTGCCGCTTTTGCTGGGCTGCCCGCCGAAGCCAGCCAGCACGCGCGCCGCCGCGCGCACGCGCCGTCCACAGAAGCTCTAAGCCCGCCCCCGCCGCCGCCCCACACAAACCCCGCCCTCACCCCAACCGCCTCGCGTTCGGTAAGATGAGCGCCGTTGCCCGCGTTCCTCCGACGCCCCGGCACGGCATTTCGCTCAACCCTTCGCTCGCCTATGCAATTCGACCTGCTTCACGTCGGCACGCTGGTGGCCCTCGCGCACATACTCGGCGCGGTCGCGGCGTGTCACGCGATTCTCAATACCCGCACGTCGCAAGGCGCGATCGCCTGGGCCGTGTCGCTGGTCGCGATGCCGTATCTGACGCTCGTCCCTTATCTGTTCCTCGGGCGCAGCAAGTTCGCCGGCTATGCCGACGCCCGCCGCGTCGAGAACGAACTGTTGCGCACGCACGCGCATCCTCCGCAGTGGGACAAGCTGGCTTCGTCGGTCGAACTGCCCGCGCATGCGCTGGGCGGCAGGCTCGTGCACTCGCTGACGCGCCTTGGCGGCATGCCGTTTCTGCCGGGCAATGCCGTGCGTACGCTGGTGAACGGCACGGCGACTTTCGAGGCCATTTTCGACGCCATCGAGCACGCGCGTCACTACATCATCGTGCAGTTCTTCATCGTCCGTGAAGACGCGCTCGGCGAGATGTTCAAGGAAGCGTTGATCGCGAAAGCGCGGCAAGGCGTGCGCGTCTATTTCCTCTACGACAGCATCGGCAGCTTCGATCTACCTCATCGTTACGTCGCGTCGTTGCGCGCGGGCGGCGTGGACACGCATCCGTTCGCGACCAATCGCCTGTTCGTCAACCGGCTGCAACTGAACTTCCGCAATCACCGCAAAATCGTTTCCGTCGACGGCGAGCGCGCGTTTGTCGGCGGACACAACGTCGGCGTCGAGTATCTGGGCGCGAAGCCGCCGCTTTCGCCGTGGCGCGACACGCATATCGAAGTGCGCGGGCCGGCGGTCGCGAGCATCCAGTTCGTGTTCACCGAGGACTGGTACTGGGCCACGCAGCAATTGCCGCAACTCGATGTGCCGCCGATGCCGGTGGACTCCACGAACGCGTCGCTCCCCGCAAGCTCAACGCCCGCCGCCAACCACGACATGCACTGCCTGGTTGTGCCGAGCGGCCCCGCCGACAAGCAGGAAACCTGCTCGCTGTTTTTCGTCGAAGCGATCAACGCGGCGCGCGAGCGCATCTGGATCACGACGCCCTACCTCATTCCCGACGAAGCCGTGTTCTCCGCATTGCGGCTCGCCGCGCTGCGCGGCGTCGACGTGCGCATCATGATTCCGAGCCGGCGCGATCACGTCGTGGTGTTCGAAGCGTCGAAGTTGTACGCGTACGATTCGCTGCGCGCGGGCATCCGCATCTTTCGTTATCAACCCGGCTTTCTGCACCAGAAGGTCGTGCTGATCGACACGGTGGCCGCCGCGGTGGGCAGCGCCAACCTCGACAACCGTTCGTTCCGGCTCAACTTCGAGATCATGGTCGTGACCGTCGATCAGTCATTTGCGAAAGAAGTCGAAGCCATGCTGCTCGACGACTTCGCGCAATCGCGCGAGATCGACCGCAACGAGTATCGCCAGGCGAGCGCGGTGCGGCGCGTACTCATGCACGTGGCCCGGCTGTTCTCGCCGATTCTCTAAAACCCCGCCACGCGCCGCCGGTTTCACAGCAGCTTTTCGATGTCCTCGGTAATCGTCTCCGGCTTGGTCAGCGGCGCATAGCGCTTGAGCACGTTGCCGTCGCGGCCGATCAGAAACTTCGTGAAATTCCACTTGATGCCTTCGAGGCCGAGCAGCCCCGGCGCCTCGCCCGTCAGATACCGAAAGAGCGGATGCGCATTCGCGCCGTTCACGTCGATCTTGTCGAACATCGGGAACGTCACGCCGTAGTTCTTCTCGCAAAAGCTGCCGATCTGCGCGGCGTCGCCAGGTTCCTGCTTGCCGAACTGATTGCATGGGAAGCCCAGCACCGTGAGCCCGCGCGCCGCGTAGCCGTCATAGAGCTTCTGCAAGCCCGCGTATTGCGGCGTGAACCCGCATTCGCTCGCCGTATTGACGATCAGCAGCACTTTGCCTTCGTACTGCGCGAGGCTCACTTCCTCGCCGCCTAGCGTGCGGGCCGTAAAAGAATAAATCGATGTCATATGCTCTCCCCACGAAAGCCGTCAGTCTATGTCAAAAGCGCGGCCGATACAGTCGGCCGAATGGCCGATGCCGGCTAAGGTCCCGGTGTCATCCCCGGCAGTCTAAAATAGCGTTTTTCTTCAGCCGGCCTTTTCGTGATCCGCTTTAACCAGTTCAGCCTCGCGCGCGGCACCAAGCCGCTCTTCGACAACACCACGTTCACGCTCAATCCCGGCGAAAAGGCCGGCCTCGTGGGCGCAAACGGCGCGGGCAAGTCGACGCTGTTTGCCGTGCTGCTCGGCGAACTGCACGCGGACGGCGGCGATTTTTCGATCCCGCCCACGTGGCAGATCGCGCACGTCGCGCAGGAAACGCCCGCTGCCGACAAGACCGCGCTCGCCTATACGCTCGACGGCGACGCCGCGTTGCGCGCGATCGAAGCACGCATTGGCGCCGCGTCCGCCGCGCACGACGGCGCGGCCGAAGCCGAAGCCCACGCAGCCTTTGCGGACGCCGACGGCTACACGGCGCCCGCGCGCGCCGAAGCCTTGCTGCTCGGTCTCGGCTTCACGCTCGAGCAGACCCGCGAGCCGGTCAGCAGTTTCTCGGGCGGCTGGCGCATGCGCCTGAATCTCGCGCAGGCGCTGATGTGCCGATCGGACTTGCTGCTGCTCGACGAACCGACCAACCACCTGGACCTCGACGCAATCGTCTGGCTCGAGGAGTGGCTGCATCGCTATCCGGGCACGCTGATCGTGATCTCGCACGACCGCGAATTTCTCGACTCCGTCTGCAACGTCACGCTGCATCTCGAACAGCAGCAGATCAAACGTTACGGCGGCAACTACTCGCAATTCGAAGTGCTGCGCGCGCAGCAGATCGCGCTGCAACAGAATGCGTACGAGAAGCAGCAGCGCACGGTCGCGCATCTGCAGAGCTACATCAACCGTTTCAAGGCGCAGGCCACCAAGGCGCGTCAGGCGCAAAGCCGCGTGAAGGCGCTCGAAAAGATGGAACTGATCGCGCCGGCGCACGCCACGTCGCCGTTCACGTTCGAATTCCGCACGCCCGATTCCGCGCCGAATCCGATGATGGTGATGGAAGACGTGCGCTGCGGCTACCACAGCGAGGACGGCGCGGAGATTCCGATCGTCGAGCGTGTGATGCTGTCTATCCAGAACGGTCAGCGCATCGGCCTGCTCGGCGCGAACGGCCAGGGCAAGTCAACGCTGATCAAGACGCTGGCCGGCACGCTTGCGCCGCTCGGCGGGCATGTGCGCGAAGGCAAGGGTTTGCGCATCGGCTATTTCGCGCAGCATCAGTTGGAAACGCTGCGCGCGGACGACACGCCGTTGCAGCACCTCGCGCGTCTTGCGCCCGACACACGCGAACAGGAATTGCGCGACTTCCTCGGCAGCTTCAATTTTTCCGGCGAAATGGCGACGTCGAAAATCGCGCCCTTCTCCGGCGGCGAGAAGGCGCGGCTCGCGCTTGCGCTGATCATCTGGCAAAAGCCGAACCTGCTCCTGCTCGACGAGCCGACCAATCACCTGGATCTGGAGACGCGGCACGCTTTGACGATGGCGCTCGCGCAGTTCGAAGGCACGCTCATTCTCGTCTCGCACGACCGGCATTTGCTGCGCGCCACGACCGATCAGTTCATGCTGGTCGCGAAGCATCGTCTGCAGGAATTCGACGGCGATCTCGACGATTACCGCGACTGGCTCTTGCAGCACGCAGCGGAGCAGCGCGCGGCGTTGAAGGCGGGGAATGCGGCGAACGGCGCGGCGAATGGTGGCTCGAACGGCACCGACAACGGCGCTGACAGCGGCGTGAATCGCAAGGAGCAACGCAGGCTCGAAGCAGAAACGCGTCAGAAGCTCGCGCATCTGAAAAAGCCGCTGCAAAGCCGCATCACGAAGATCGAGAAGGAAATGGACGCGCTCAACGCGGAGAAGGCGACGCTCGACGCGTTCGTCGCCGATCCGGCCAGTTACGAGCCCGCTCAGAAGAGCAAGCTGACGGACGCGATCCGCCGTCAGGCAGATGTGAACGCACGCCTCGAGGCGCTCGAAGCCGAGTGGCTCGAGACACACGAGGAACTCGAACAAATCGGCTAGCGGGACGCTCGCTGCGATCCGCGCCGGCATCGACGAGAGGTTGGCTTTGTCATCTGCGACGTCTTCCGCTGCATCTGCTTCATCTGCTTCGTCTTTCGGCGAGTCCGCGCCGGCCGACGCCGCGCCACCGCCTCTAAAGGGCCTGCGCGTGCTCGACCTCACGCGCCTGCTCCCCGGCCCGGTTGCCGCTTTGCGGCTTGCGGAACTCGGCGCCGACGTGCTGAAGATCGAAGCGCCCGGCGCCGGCGACCCTACCCGCACGATGATGCAGTCGTCGAGCGACCGCGTAGCCGGGCGGCCCGGCGCGTTCTACCGGCTCGTCAATCGCGGCAAGCGCGAGACGCGTCTCGACCTCAAATCCGAAGCGGGACGCAATGTGCTGCGCGCGCTCGCGTCCGAGGCGGACGTGCTGATCGAAAGCTTCCGGCCGGGCGTGATGGACCGGCTCGGCGTCGGCTACGCGACCTTGCGCGCGGCCAATCCGCGGTTGGTGTACTGCGCGATTAGCGGCTACGGCGCGCGCGGACCATTCGCCGATCGCGCCGGGCACGACCTGAACTACATCGGCTACGCGGGTGTGCTGGATCAACTCCAGAGTCGCGACGGCACGCCTATCGTGCCCAACTTTCAGATCGCCGATCTGCTCGGCGGCGCGCTTAGCGCGGTCACGCAGATTCTCGCCGCGTTGTGGCAGGTGTCGCGCGGCGGCGAGGGCCGCTTTGTCGACGTTTCCATGACGCACGCCACGCATGCGCATAACGTGGTCGCGCAAGTTGCGCTTGCCAATGAGAATGCCGCGGCAAACATAGCGGCAAGCGCAGCGGGAAACATGGCGGCAAGCGCAGCGCGACAGGCGCCGGAAGAAACACGCGCGGGTTCGGGTCTGCTGAACGGCGGCGTGCCCTGCTACAACCTCTACCGCACGCTGGACGGCCGCTGGCTCGCGGTCGGCGCGCTCGAACTGAAGTTCTGGGAGAGCTTGTGCATGGCGCTCGATCGCCCCGAGTGGGCCACGCGTCACTGGAGTCTTGGTCAGGCGATTGGCGGACCGGACGCCGCCTCGCTCACGCAGGAGCTTGCCGACGTGTTCGGCTCGCGCGCACTCGATGAATGGGTCGCGCTGCTCGAGCCGCTGGATTGCTGCGTCTCGCCTGTACTGACGGCGGCGGAAGCGGCGCGGCATGTGCTGTTTGATCCGCGGGCGTATGAAACGCAGGAAGCGGATCAAGCGCATGAGCCGAACCACGAGCTCGACGCGTTCGGTCAGCGCAACAAGGAAAGCGAAGGCTAAAGCGCCCTTCGCTCCTCATCCCAACCCGAGGACGCCGCCGACAACTACCGCCGCGCCACCGTCTGCCGCGGCAACGTCTGACGCGGCGTCTTTTCATCGTCGTAAAGCAGATGCTTGCGGCCTTCCACGTGGCGATTGATGGTCGCGCGCACGTCGGCGGCGGTAGCGTCGCCCGCTACCACGCGGCGCGAAATCTGTCCGGTCCGGTCGATCCACTCGACAATCCGGCAAGCGCCGCCCCACGGTTGCTGAATGGGCGCGGAGACCCGGCAACCGCGCACCTGTATCGGCCGCTCGGCTACGGTTTCATGTGACTGTTTCAAGGCGCGATCCTTTTTCCGGCATCGAAGGGATGCAATACCCTGGCAGCTTAAGGAAAAAGGAAGGGCTTGTTGGTTACAGCCAACCTGGAGATATTTACCGCGCATTACGGCAAGCGCCGCGCGCGCCCCGGTCGCGGCAGCGGCGAAACGCCCGTCTACTCGAGCGTGCGGACCCGGTCGATTGCCTGTTCGATACGCTCGACCGCAACGACCTGTAAGCCTTCTATCGGCTGCTTGGGCGCATTGGCCTTCGGAATCACGGCTACCGAAAAGCCGAGCTTGGCCGCTTCCTTCAGACGTTCCTGACCACGCGGCGACGGCCGGATTTCGCCGGCGAGGCCGACTTCGCCGAACACCACGAGACCTTTGGGCAGCGGCTTGTTACGCATCGACGAATGAATCGCGAGCAGCACCGCGAGGTCAGCGGCCGGCTCGGTGATCTTCACGCCGCCCACCGCGTTCAGGAACACGTCCTGATCGAAACAGGCAATGCCCGCATGCCGATGCAGCACCGCGAGCAGCATCGCGAGACGATTCTGTTCGAGGCCGACCGCGAGACGCCGCGGATTCGGCGCATTGGCGGAATCGACCAGCGCCTGCACTTCCACCAGCAGCGGCCGCGTGCCTTCCTGCGTCACCAGCACGCACGAGCCCGGCACCGACTGTTCATGCTGCGACAGAAAAAGCGCCGACGGATTGGCGACGCCGCGCAAACCGCGCTCGGTCATCGCGAACACGCCAAGCTCGTTGACCGCGCCGAAGCGGTTCTTGATCGCGCGCACGAGGCGAAACGACGAATGCGTGTCGCCCTCGAAGTACAGCACCGTATCGACGATATGTTCCAGCACGCGCGGCCCCGCGAGCGCGCCTTCTTTCGTGACGTGGCCGACCATGATGATCGTGGTGCCCGACTGCTTCGCGATGCGCGTCAATTGCGCCGCGCACTCGCGCACCTGGGCGACGGAACCGGGCGCGGACGTGAGCGCGTCCGAGTACACGGTCTGGATCGAATCGATGACGGCGACATCGGGCCGCTGGTCGGCAATCGTCGCCTGAATTTTTTCCAGCTGGATTTCGGCGAGCAATTGCAGCTCGCTTGCCTTCGACCCCGGTTCGAGCAGCGACAATCGTTGCGCGCGCAACGCAATTTGCGCAGCCGATTCCTCGCCGCTGATGTAGAGCGCGCGTTTGTCGGCTGCAATTTCAGCGAGCGACTGCAGCAGCAGCGTCGATTTGCCGATGCCCGGATCGCCGCCGATCAACACCACGCCGCCCGGCACCAGACCGCCGCCGAGCACGCGGTCGAATTCGCCGACGCCGGTGGTGAAGCGCGGCACGTCGGACGCTTCGATGTCCGCGAGGCGCCGCACCGGCGCGCTCTTCGCGAGCGACTGGAAGCGATGCGTGGAAGGTGCTTCCGCAACCGATTCGACCAGTGTGTTCCAGGCCTGGCATGACGGGCATTGTCCTGCCCATTTCGGCGATTGACCGCCGCATTCACTGCATACGTACAACGTTTTTGCTTTTGCCACGCGTTCCTGCCCGAGTTGCGGTTGTTCTAATGTTGCTTGGTTGTTGTTTGCCGTTGCCTACGTCATTCCGCGCGCACCGGAACCCGCGGCGCGACCGCGCACATCAGCTCATAACCAATCGTGCCGCACGCGCGCGCCACATCGTCGATGGGCAACGACGCGCCCCACAATTCGACGCGCGAGCCGACGTTCGCCGTGGGAACCGGCGTGAGGTCGACGGTCAGCATGTCCATCGAAACGCGTCCGACGATCCGCGTGCGCACGCCGTCCACGATCACCGGCGTGCCTTCGGGCGCGACCCGCGGATAGCCGTCCGCATAGCCGCACGCGACCACGCCGATGCGCATCGGCCCGCGCGCCTTGAAGAGCGAGCCGTAGCCGACGGTCTGACCTTCCGCGATGTTTTGCACAGCGATCAGTTCCGACGCGAGCGTCATGGCCGGCTGCAAGCCCGTGCCCTGGATCGCCGCGGACACGCCCGAAGGCGACGCGCCGTACAGAATGATGCCCGGCCGCACCCAGTCGAAATGCGATTGCGGATGCCACAGCGTCGCAGCGGAATTAGCGAGGCTGCGCGCGCCGGCGATGCCTTGCGCGCCGCGCTCGAACGCTTCCATCTGGTGAGCCACGCCGCGCTCGCTGTCGGCGTCGGAGAAATGGGTCATTAGCGTGATCTGGCCGACGCCCTGGCAGGCGCGCGCCCGCTCCCACGCCGCGCGGAATTTTTCCGGCGTGTAGCCGAGCCGGTTCATGCCGCTGTTCATCTTCAACTGGATGTTGACGGGCTTGGAGAGCCGCGCCATTTCCAGCATGCGCAACTGCTCGTCCGAATGCAGCGCCGTGGTGAGGCTATAGCGGTCGATGACGTCGATGTCCGTCGGACGAAAAAAGCCTTCGAGCAAAAGAATCGGGCCGGCCCAGCCCAATTCACGCAACTTCACGGCTTCTTCGAGGTCCAGCAACCCAAAGCCGTCGGTTGCCCGCAAACCTGGAAAAGCGCGCGCGAGGCCGTGCCCGTAGGCGTTGGCCTTGACGACCGCCCAGATCTTCGATTTGGGCGCATAGCGGCGCGCGACGGCAAGGTTATTGGCAAGGGCGGACGTGTGAATCGTGGCTGAGAGGGGGCGCGGCATGGAATATTTTCGTAAAGACGCTTGCGAATCAGCGGCTTACAGGGCGTTTTCAACGCGCGGCAGCCCGCTGGGCGGTGCGATCAAGGATTCTGCTAGTCTGAATGCAGCTATTTTCATGATATAAAGCCGTGCGCACAACCCATTTCGAACGGCATAAGCCCGGACGCATAACAAACGGCCGGGGCGGACAGACCGCAGCGAGGACAGCATCGCATCAGATGAAAAAAGGTTTTTACACCATCATGGCCGCGCAGTTTTTTTCGTCGCTGGCCGACAATGCGCTTCTGATCGCCGCTATCGCACTGCTGAAAGATCTTCACGCTCCGAACTGGATGACGCCGCTGCTCAAGCTGTTCTTTGTGCTGTCGTACGTCGTTCTTGCCGCCTTCGTGGGCGCCTTCGCCGATTCCCGTCCGAAAGGACGCGTGATGTTCATCACGAACACGATCAAGGTGCTCGGCTGCATCACGATGCTGGTCGGCGCGCATCCGCTTATTGCCTACGGTATTGTCGGTTTCGGCGCGGCGGCGTATTCGCCGGCCAAATACGGCATTCTCACGGAACTGCTGCCGCCTGACCGCCTGGTTGCCGCCAATGGCTGGATTGAAGGCACCACGGTCGGCTCGATCATTCTCGGCACCGTGCTCGGCGGCGCGCTGATCAGTCCGCATATCGCGGCGCCCATTCTGCGGCACCACATTCCCACAGTGAACACGCCCGCCGAAGCGGCGATGCTCGTGATCATGGTGATCTATGTGATCGCGGCGCTCTTCAATCTGCGGATTCCCGATACCGGCGCGCGCTATCCGAAGCAGCAGCACGGTCCGATCAAGCTCGTGACCGATTTCGCCGACTGCTTCGTCGTGCTGTGGCGCGACAAGCTCGGGCAGATTTCGCTGGCCGTCACCACGCTCTTCTGGGGCGCGGGCGCGACGCTGCAATTCATCGTGCTGAAGTGGGCGGAAGTGTCGCTCGGCATGTCGCTCTCCGAAGCCGCGATTCTGCAGGCGGTGGTGGCCGTCGGCGTCGCGGCCGGCGCGATCTTCGCGGCTTCGCGCGTGCCGCTCAAAAAGTCGCTGTCGGTGCTGCCGGTCGGCATCATGATGGGCATTGCCGTGATGCTGATGGCGTTCTACACGCGCCACCTGTTCCCCGCTCACTGGGGGCTGTATTTCGGCCGCATGCATGTGCCTGGTTATCTGATCTTCGCGTACATTTTCCTGATGATCGTGGGCGGCCTGTCGGGCTTCTTCGTGGTGCCGATGAATGCGCTGCTCCAGCATCGCGGCCACGTGCTGCTGTCGGCCGGCCATTCCATCGCCGTGCAGAACTTCAACGAAAATCTCTCCGTGCTTGTCATGCTGTGCCTGTACGCGGTGCTCGTCTGGCTCGACGTGCCGGTCGCGGCGGTGATCGTGCTGTTCGGCACCTTCGTCTGCGTGATGATGTGGCTCGTCATGCGACGTCACCAGGCGAATCAGCGCGCGTTCGACTCGGTCGCGCTGATCGGCGAAGTCAAGCACTGAACCACGCGCGCGGCCCGGTTGTCGGGCTGCCCACCGTCAACCGTCTCCGCGGCTTTACGCTGCTGTGCCAGTCCGCTTTGCCATGACCCAATCGATTCCCAATGTGCTGACGATCGCCGGTTCCGACTCGGGCGGCGGCGCCGGCATTCAGGCCGATCTGAAGGCCTTCTCCGCGCTCGGCGCTTACGGCGCGAGCGTGATCACCGCGCTGACCGCGCAGAACACGCGCGGCGTCACCGCGATTCACGCGCCGGACGCGGGCTTCGTCAGCGCGCAACTCGACGCGGTGTTCGACGACATCCGTATCGACGCCGTGAAGATCGGCATGCTGGCCAATGCGTCGATCGTGCGCGCCGTCGCCGACGCGTTGCGCCGGCACAAGCCCGCGCACATCGTGCTCGATACCGTGATGATCTCGAAGAGCAACCATGCGCTGCTGCTGCCCGACGCGGTCGCGGCCTTGCGCGACGAACTGCTGCCGCTTGCCGATCTGCTGACGCCCAATCTGCCCGAAGCCGCCGCGCTGCTCGGCGGCGCGCAAGCCGCTGCCGACGAAGCCGCGATGCTCGAACAAGGCGAAGCGCTGCGCGCGCTCGGCGCCCGCGCGGTGCTGATGAAAGGCGGCCATTTGAACGCCGCCGACAGTCCCGACTGGCTGGTGCAGGAGAGCGGCACGCTGCGTCTGGGAGGTCCGCGCGTACCGGTGAAGAACACGCACGGCACGGGCTGCACGTTGTCGTCGGCGATTGCAGCGCTGATCCCGCAACGCGGCGATCTGGCGAGCGCGGTCGCGGATGCGAAGGAATATCTGACCGGCGCATTGCAGGCGAGCGATCGCCTCGACGTCGGCAGCGGCGTCGGCCCGGTGCATCATTTCTATCGATGGTGGTAACGCAGCGCGCCCACTGCTACTGCTGCCGTGCGTAGTCCCTTGCCCGCTGCGGCCAATCGTCGGGCACGATGAAACCGCGACTGCGTTCGAGCAGATCGCCGGTGGCGTCTTCGTCGAATGCGGCGACCATCGTCGGAACGTGTTGCTGCGAGGTTTGAGCCGCGAGTGTTTGTGCATCGACGAAGGGCGTGCTGGCCGCGTGTTGTTCGTCCACACGATAGCGGCGCGGCGCCAGCCATTCGAGACGCGGCAACGTGCGCCAATGCCGGCCATGCGCCGACGCGAACCGCAGCCACTCGCCATGCGTCACCCACCAGCCGCGGCCATGCGCGGGATCAAGTTCGACGGGATCGGCCGGCGTCTCGCCGTGTCCGTGCCGATAGAACAGCCAGCCCTTGATGAACATTTGCGGCGTCCACAAGCCCGGATAGCCGGCCGACGCGAAGTCTTCACGCGCGCTCAACAGCAACTGATGGCCGAGCAGATGGGCGAGCTTCAGATCGAAGCGGTCTTTCAGATTTGGGCCGACATAGTCCGATAGCTCTGACGCGTGGTGCGTGCCGGAATGGCCCGCATGCAGATAGCACTTCACCGCGAGTTCCCAGTGAAGCCGCGCGCCTTCTTGCGTTTCGAGCAGAAAATCGCATTCGCCAAGCGTGACGCCCGCGCGCCGCAACGGCACACCGGCCGCGACGAGCCGCGCCGCCGGTCCGTGCTGCAGAAACCAGCCCAGCAGACGTTCAGCGTACCGGCCAAGCCGCGTGATGCGCGTCGCCGCGAGATCGCGATGCAAGGGTTCGGGCGCGGCGTCGAGCGAGCGCAGAAAGTCGAGCGTTTCGGCGAGTTCCTGCGGCGTATGAAAAAGCGTGGCCAACTCGCCTGCCGGCGGTTGCGGACGCAACAAATCGGCGCTCAGAAGCAGCCACGCGAGATCGCGCACCGCGGGGTCATGCAACGCGTCGAGCAAGGCGCGAAGCATCGCCGCGTCGGCGCGCGGCGCGTCAGGTCGGGCCGCGTCAGGCCGGGCCGCGTCAGGTCGGGGCGCCGACGGTGGGTCGACCGTCACTGGCTCGCCGCATTCGACGGCGCGCCGCCCGCCTCGCGCCACGTATCGCGCGCGAGGCACAGATCGGCCCACGCCTTCGCTTTGTCAGGCAGGCTGCGCAGCAGATAGGCCGGGTGATACGTGACGATCACCGGCACGCCCTCGTATTCGTGGACGCGGCCGCGCAGCGACGAAATGCTCGCATCCGTCTTGAGCAGGCTTTGCGCGGCGAAGCGGCCGAGCGCGACGATCAGCTTCGGCTTGACGAGCGCGACCTGCCGTTGCAGATACGGCTCGCAGCGCGCGACTTCGTCGGGCTCGGGATTGCGGTTGCCAGGCGGGCGGCATTTGATGACGTTCGCGATATAGACGTTGCTGTCGCGCGCGAGCGTCAGCGAACGCAGCATGTTGTCGAGCAGCTTGCCGGCCTGGCCGACGAACGGTTCGCCCACGCGGTCCTCGTTTTCGCCTGGCGCTTCGCCGATCAGCATCCAGTCCGCGTTCCGATCGCCGACGCCGAATACGGTCTTCGTGCGTTTCTCGCACAGCCGGCAGCGCTCGCAGGTCGAGACGCGCTCGCTCAGCGCGTCCCAGTCGAGCGTGTCGATTGCGGGCAGCGCTGGCATGGCGGCGTCGGCGTCGCCCTCGCCCGGCGGATGCAGCGGCAGATCGTCGAACCACGCGAAGCCGTCGTCAGGCGGGGCGTCGAAAGAAGACGGCTCCGATGGGCGCGGCGGCTGCGCCACGGCCGGCTCATCGCTTGCGGCGATGGAAGGCCCGCGCTCCGGCTCAGGCGTGCGCGGCGGCTGCGCAGTTCGCGGATCGCTGCCGTCGGTTGCCGGTTGCACGCGCTGCTGCTGCCGCGCTTGGGACACGGGCGGCGCACCAAGGCCGCCAAGCTCCGCGCCCTGCTGCGCGCTCTCGACGAAGCGCGACGAGTCGGCGGCGCGCCCGGCCGGCTCCCCGCTCTGCGACCGCTCACGCGGCAGCGCTGCCGCTCGTGGCGTCTGAACGCCGTCAGCACGCGGTCCGGTTTCAACCGACGTTCGCGCGTGGACCGCATCGTCGGCCCGTGTGCCCTGCGGCTCGTCGCTCAGCCCGGCAGCCGCTTCCTGCACCGCGCCCATGCCGCGACGCACCCAGCGCGGCGCGAGTCCGAATTCTTCCAATACCGATTCATGCAGCGCCATCCGCGCCCTCCCTGACAAACGATAAACGCATCACGATGGCGTCCTCCCGGCTGCGATGCCGCGCCGGATAATAGTTTTTGCGCCGGCCAATCGACGTAAAGCCGAAGCGCTCGTAAAGCCGGATCGCGCGATGGTTCGACGGCCGCACTTCGAGCAGCAGGCCGTCGAGCTTTTCGGCGCGCGTGATGCGCACCGCTTCGCGCAGCAGCGTGAGCCCGGCGCCCGCGCCTTGCGCGTCGGGCGCGACGCACAGATTGAGCAAATGCATTTCGTCGACGACGGGCATCAGCACGCAATAGCCAATCAACGTGCCGGTGACATGCCGCAGACAGATGCCGAAATAGCCGTTGCGCAGCGAGTCGCCGAAGTTACCGCGGCTCCACGGAAATTCATAGGCGAGCTTTTCGATGGCAGCCACTTCGTCCAGATCGCCTTCGGTCATCGGCGACATGTAGCGATCCGCCAGCAGCACGCCGCTCATGGCCGGCCCTCGCGCAACGGGGTGTCCTCCGCACCGTTCGGGCGCTCCGCGAGCGCCGCCGCCTGCTCCGCTTTCGCGGCTTTTTCGGCGATGCGCTCGGCCGTGGTCTGCGCGACCTTGTTGCGCACGTACTCGGGCGCGGCCTGGTCGGCGGGCACCGTGCGTCCCGCGTGGAACGCCCGCAGCGCGGCGTAGGCGAGCGGCAACGCATGCGGCAGCGCGTCGTGATCGACGGTTCGGGCGGCGGACGCGGCCGGCAGACGCGCGCCGAAAGCCGCGGCGGCGTTGCCCGCGAGCGTGAACGGCTCGGCCGGCACGACAAGCTGCTGAGGCGTGTCGAGCGACGCTTGCTGCAGCACGCGCCACTCGCCTTGCGCGTCGTCCCACGTGTAATCGGCCCAGTAAATTTCGTCCATGCGGGCGTCGAGCGCGGCCAGCACGCGCGTCGCGGCCGGATCGCGGCGCCGGGCGCTTTCCGCGCAAACGAGCAACGTGCTGATCGGCACGACCGGCAGATCGAGGCCGAACGCGAGTCCCTGTGCGACGCCCGTCGCGGTGCGAAGTCCGGTGAAAGAGCCGGGGCCGGAGCCGAATGCGATCGCGTTGCAATCGGCGAGCGCCAAGCCGGCTTCGTCGAAAAGTTCGCGGATCGCGGGCAGAAGCCGCGTGCTGGAGACGGCGCCGGTCTGCTCATGGCGGACCCGCGCGCGCGGCTCGGTTTGCACGTGGCCGGCGGCGTCGACGGCGACGGACAACAGCGCGACCGAGCAGAATTCGGTGGAGGTATCGAGGGCAAGAAGCACGGTCTGAGTCATGGACGGTATTGTAATCGGCACGGCGCGCGCGGATGCGGTTTGGGCCCGCATCCGGGTGCCGGTTCGCCGATCAGCGATCGCCGGCGTTTGGAATAAGCCCTCGGCCACGCCGCGGCATGCAATTGTTATGATCGTCGGCCACCCGATCACCGCGCCGGAGCGCATCAAGATGACGAACCTCGACACGCAGTTCACCCAGGCCCAGGAAGACGTCAAGCAACTGCCCGAACGCCCGGGCAACCTCACGCTGCTGCGCCTCTATGCGCTCTTCAAGCAGGCGAGCGAAGGCGACGTGCAGGGCGATAAGCCGGGCTTCACCGACATCGTCGGCAAATACAAGTACGACGCGTGGGCCGCGCTCAAGGGCACAGCGCAGGACGCAGCCAAGCAGCAATACGTGGAACTCGTGGAATCGCTGAAGAGCGGCGCCTCGGCCTGACACGCGTGCGGGCGGGAATCCGGCTGGAAATTCGGCCATAAGCGCAGCCATAAACGCCGGCCGAAACACGCGCCCCAACGCGCCGCAGCGTCGGCCCGCGGCGCAAGTTTCGCGCTAGGAAATATCCTAACAGTGGCGCAGTGCAACAAATACCTATACAATGCTGCCTGCGCTTCACTGCTTTGCCCGGCTTTCTCAAGCGGCCTTTGCGGCGCAGCGCCTCGTAGCGTTTAGCTCCAATCCAGTTTAGAACCTGTCCCCTCCTGCCTAGCCCCCTACGGGCGATCATGTCCCAGGCTGGCGGCAAGCCAATGTTGGCGTGTCGCATCCGATACAGCTTCTAACGAAAAACTCGCCCTCCATTGGTGCGAGTTGCCCCCGTTTTTCGATTTGCTCGCTGCTTCTTTGCTCGCTGAATCCGACGACTTGGGTATGCCGATTGGCGCCGACGTTTTAATTCCCTGTGTTTTAAGGATTCTCATGACTTCGAGCAATACCCCCAGCAGCCCGTTGAACGCCATCGCCGACCAGGCCCTCGGTTTCGCCGACGCACCCGCGCAAGCCGCAGCACCCGCTGTTGCCGCTGCCGCGCCTGCCGTCGCCGCTGAAGCCGCCGCCCCCGCCGGCCCGTCGTTCGCGTCGCTCGGCCTGTCCGCGGATGTCGTCTCCGCGCTGACCGCCGCTGGCTATCAGAACCCGACGCCGGTTCAGCAACGCGCAGTGCCCGCCGCCATCGCCGGCCGCGACCTGATGGTCTCGAGCCCGACCGGTTCGGGCAAGACCGCCGCGTTCATGCTGCCCGCCATCGAGCGTTTCTCGCAATTGCAAAAGGCGCAAGCCAGCCAGCCGCGCGAGCCGCGTCCGGCCGACGGCGCCCGCAACACGCGCCGTCCGCAACCGGTTGCACGTCCGACCATGCTGGTTCTGACGCCGACCCGCGAACTCGCGATGCAGGTCACCACCGCCGCCGCCACGTACGGCAAGCACCTCAAGCGCCTGCGCACCGTCAGCATTCTCGGCGGCGTCGCTTATGGTCAGCAATTGATGCTGCTGGCAAAGAACCCGGAAATCCTGGTTGCCACGCCGGGTCGTCTGATCGACCACCTGGAACGCGGCCGTATCGACCTGTCGCAACTGCAGATTCTCGTGCTCGACGAAGCTGACCGCATGCTTGACATGGGCTTCATCGAAGACATCGAAACGATCGTCGCCGCTACGCCGGCTACGCGTCAAACGATGCTGTTCTCGGCCACGCTCGACGGCAAGATCGGTTCGCTGACGGGCCGTCTGCTGAAAGATCCGGAGCGTATCGAGATTGTTCAGCGCCTGGAACAACGCACGAACATCGCGCAAACCGTCCATTACGTGGACGACCGCGATCACAAGGACCGTCTGCTCGACCATCTGCTGCGTGACGAAGGCCTCGATCAGGCCATCGTCTTCACGGCAACCAAGATGGACGCCGATCAACTGGCCGGACGTCTCGCCGACGCCGGTTTCGAATCGGCCGCACTGCACGGCGACCTGCCGCAAGGCGCGCGTAACCGCACGATCAAGGCATTGCGCGAGCGTCGCGTGCGCGTGCTGGTGGCAACGGACGTCGCCGCTCGCGGTATCGACATTCCGGGCATCACGCACGTGTTCAACTACGACTTGCCGAAGTTCGCCGAAGACTACGTGCATCGTATCGGCCGTACTGGCCGCGCCGGTCGCTCGGGCATCGCGGTGAGCCTCGTGCATCACGCCGAACAGGGCGCGCTCAAGCGCATCGAGCGCTTCGTACGCACGCCGCTGCCGGTGAACGTTGTCGTAGGCTTCGAGCCGCGCAAGTCGGCTCCGTCGGGTAACGGCCGTCCTGGCTTTGGCGGCCGCGGCCGTCCGGGCGGCGGCAATAGCGGCGGCCGTCGCTTCGGCAGCGGCTCGGGCAAGCCGGCCGGCAGCGCAGGCAGCTCGCGCAGCGGCAGCGGCAATGGCAGCGGTTGGGCCGGCAAGCCGGCAGGCAGCGGTTCGCGCGAAGGCTACGGCGGCTCGCGTGACGGCGGCTACGGCGCACGCCGCAGCGACGGTCCGCGTACCGCGCGTCGCGGCAGCTAACGTACGCAGCGCTACGCTCTGCGTAGCAATGGGTTGAATGACCCCGACAGCGCTTCATCGTCGGCTGGTCGACAGAAAAACCGGTGCCCAGGCGCCGGTTTTTTTTCGCCTGCGACGCATCGCCGCCTAAATTTCACGATGTGGAAAAATTTTTTGCGTCGTAAAAAATCGTGCTGCACAGCACAACGACGGGCATTGCAGCAGGGAAAATAACGTTTCTTAATGCGGAACGTCGAAGATAACCCACTGATTATTCGAATAAAGATTTATTGGAAAATCGCGCCCGCCCGGCTATTGCGCGTCTGTCGATTTGCCTAGACTCTTATATAAGACTTCACGAAACGAAACGCTTAGGCGCTGAGCGCCGGCCGGCCCGCTTCGACGAAGACAGAGTCCACCATCTGTTCATTAGGCAACCAAGGAGAAAATCATGACGACGCGCGAAGAACAAGCCCGCCAACTTCAACAGCAATGGGAAACCGATCCGCGCTGGAAAGGCGTGAAGCGCAGCTATACCGCCGAAGACGTGATCCGCCTGCGCGGCTCCGTGCAGGTCGAGCACACGCTCGCCAAGCGTGGCGCCGAAAAGCTCTGGCATAGCGTGAACACCGAGCCGTTCGTCAACTCGCTCGGCGCGTTGACCGGCAATCAGGCGATGCAGCAGGTCAAGGCAGGTCTGAAGGCGATCTATCTGTCGGGCTGGCAGGTCGCGGGCGACGCGAACGTGGCGGGCGAAATGTACCCGGACCAGTCGCTCTACCCG
This sequence comes from Paraburkholderia graminis C4D1M, assembly GCF_000172415.1. Lineage (GTDB taxonomy): Bacteria > Pseudomonadota > Gammaproteobacteria > Burkholderiales > Burkholderiaceae > Paraburkholderia > Paraburkholderia graminis. The sequence continues at coordinate 7,695 of NZ_ABLD01000043.1, read as the reverse complement.
GCGAACTCGGTGCCGCTCGTCGTCAAGCGCATCAATAACACGCTGACGCGCGCCGATCAGATCCAGTGGTCGGAAGGCAAGAATCCGGGCGACGAAGGCTATATCGACTACTTCGCGCCGATCGTCGCGGACGCAGAGGCCGGTTTCGGCGGCGTGCTGAACGCGTTTGAACTGATGAAGGCGATGATCGAAGCCGGCGCCGCGGGCGTGCACTTCGAAGACCAGCTCGCCTCGGTGAAGAAATGCGGCCACATGGGCGGCAAGGTGCTCGTGCCGACGCGCGAAAACATCGCCAAGCTGACCGCCGCGCGTCTCGCCGCCGATGTCTCCGGCGTGCCGACCGTGCTGCTCGCCCGCACCGATGCGGAAGCCGCCGACCTGATCACATCCGACGTCGACGAAAACGACAAGCCGTTCCTGACCGGCGAGCGCACCGTCGAAGGTTTCTATCGCACGAAGCCGGGTCTCGAACAGGCGATCTCGCGCGGCCTCGCCTACGCGCCCTACGCCGACATGATCTGGTGCGAAACGGGCAAGCCGGACCTCGAGTTCGCGAAGAAATTCGCCGACGCGATCCACAAGGAGTACCCGGATCAACTGCTGTCGTACAACTGCTCGCCGTCGTTCAACTGGAAGAAGAATCTGGACGACGCGACCATCGCCAAGTTCCAGCGCGAACTCGGCGCCATGGGCTACAAGTTCCAGTTCATCACGCTGGCCGGGTTCCATGCGCTGAACTACTCGATGTTCAACCTCGCGCACGGCTACGCGCGCAATCAGATGACGGCGTTCGTCGAGATGCAGCAGGCCGAATTCGCGGCAGCGGAAAAGGGCTTCACCGCCGTCAAGCATCAGCGCGAAGTGGGCACCGGCTATTTCGACGCGGTCACGCAGACGGTCGAGCGCGAAGCATCCACGACGGCGCTGCACGGCTCGACGGAAGACGAGCAGTTCTTCGACAAGAAAGTCGCGTAACGGTCTCGCGACCTGATCGCAAAAATGAAAGGCAGATAGACAGCGGACGGGCGGCGCAGCGGTTGCGCCGGCTGGCCGCCGTCGGCAGGGAGGAGCTTCGGCGGCGCATCGGCGGTTCATCGGCGGTTCTTGTGCGCAGCGCCGGAGGGAGTTGATGATTCAGGCGGGGGCTGCATAAAGCCAGCACAGCCAGGCATCACCGGATTGTGCGGCAAATGGACGACGCGCCGGCCCAGGCGCCGGCGCGTTCTCCACTATCAGCGATCACCACGGCCGTAACGACGGCGATAGCGACGACGATAAGCGCCGGTATCCGCGATTTCAGCGATACACCAGCACGGGAATTTTCGTGTGCGTGAGCACGCGCTGCGTTTCGCTGCCGATCAGCAGACTGCCGAGACCGCGCCGTCCGTGCGACGCCATGAAGATCACATCGCAGCCACCGCGCTCCGCGGCTTCGATGATCCCGAGATACGGCGCGGGATGCACGCTCGTGCGTCGATCGACGACCACGCCGACGCGGCTCGCCGCGAACTCGACTTCGCGCAGATGCTCTTGCGCTTCGCGCTCGCTGCGGTTGAGAAACTCCGACGGCGGTTCGACCGCGATCTCGGAGAACGGCGCGTACGGATATTGCGGCAGGCACGCGTACGCGGTAATGCGCGCGCCGACCGCCTGCGCGAGATCGATGGCGCCGGCGATCGCTTTGCGCGAGAGGTCCGAACCGTCGGTCGGGACGAGAATGTGCCTGAACATGTGCCCTCCGTTTGCGTGTCCGGTTGGGTTGCTGCTGCGGTTGCGGGTCGGATTTAAGCGCAATCCCCGCGACGCTTTTCATCCACGCCTTAAAACCGATTGTAGGCCGCAGAAACCGGCGCCCAGGTCTTATTGCGGGTCTGTCCGAATATCGAAAACCCGTTGCGCGGCGTCATCCCCAGTAGTCTGGAAGGCCATACGTATGCTTGAGAAAATCCAGGAAGAGCCGCACGCGCAGCGGCAAATGGCGGCGCTGCGGAAACACCGCATGAATGCCGATGGGCGGCGCGGCGAACTCGTCGAGCACGCTGACGAGCCGGCCCGCCGCGATGTCCGCGCCGACTTCCCACCACGAGCGCCACGCGAGGCCGTGGCCTTCGAGGCACCACTCGTGCAGCACCGCGCCGTCCGAGCATTCCATCGTGCCCGATACCTTGATCGATACCACTTTGCCGTCCTGCTGGAACATCCAGCCGCGCTGCTGATTGGCGCTCGCGCCGAGCGCGAGACAGTTGTGCTGCGCGAGATCGGCGAGGCTGTGCGGCGCGCCGCGCCGGCTCAGATACGCGGGCGACGCCACGCACACGCGCCGGTTTTCGCCCAACTTGAGCGACACGAGCGAGGAATCAGGCAGTTCGCCGAGCCGCACCGCGCAATCGAAACCTTCGTTGACCAGATCGACGAGCCGGTCCGACAGATCGAGCGTGATCGACACATCGGGATGCGCGACGGTGAACGCCGGCACCAGCGGCGCGACGTGCCGGCGTCCGAAGCCGGCCGGCGCGGAAACGCGCAAATGCCCGCTCGCCTTCACGCCGCCCGCCGACACGCTCGCCTCGGCGTTCTGCATGTCGTGAATGATGCGCTGACAGTCCTCGAGAAACGCCGAGCCTTCGAAGGTCAGCGTGATCTTGCGGGTCGTGCGCACCAGCAACTTGACGCCGAGGCGCTCTTCGAGCGCGTCGATACGGCGGCCGATGATCGCCGGCGCCACGCCTTCGGCAAGCGCCGCCGCGGACAGGCTGCCTTTGGCCGCGACTGTGACGAAAGTCTCGATCTGCTTGAAACGGTCCATGGAAGAAGCGCCGCTCGCGCGGCAAAGTTGGCCGGTGCGCGCCAGATTAGGTGGATGAAAGTAAAAGATCAAGTGATCTTTAGCCTCTTTTTTAGCGCGCAGTACCGCTAATACAATCTGTCCCGACCTCTGACAGGAGCGCACGGCAATGTCGGCCACAACGACACTCTCCCCAAAAGCCATCATTTTCGACGCCTACGGCACGCTGTTCGACGTGCACTCGGTGGTCGCCGCGGCGGAGCAGATCTTCCCCGGGCGCGGCGACGCGCTCTCCCAGTTGTGGCGCCAGAAACAGATCGAATACACGCAGTTGCGCACGCTCGCCGATGCCGGCGAAGGCGCCGCGCACTATCGGCCGTTCTGGGACATCACGCTCGACGCTCTGCGCTTTTCCGCGAAAAAACTTCAGCTCACGCTCGGCCGTACCGCGGAAAAACGTCTGATGGACGAATACGCGTGTCTGTCGGCGTTTCCCGATGCGGTGCCGGCGCTGCGGCTTTTGCGCGATGGGCTTTCGTCGTCAGCGGCGACTAGCGCGCGCCCCGGCCTGGCGATTCTCTCCAACGGCAATCCGCAAATGCTCGACGTCGCCGTGAAAAGCGCGGGCATGAGTGGCCTGTTCGACCAGGTGCTTTCCGTCGACGCCGTGCGCGCCTACAAACCCGCGCCGGTCGCGTATGCGCTCGGCACCCAGGCTTTCGGTGTGGAGCCGCGCGACATCGTCTTCGTTTCGTCGAACGGCTGGGACGTGGCGGGCGCGACGTGGTTCGGCTTCACGACGTTCTGGCTCAACCGCCAGAACGCGCCGCTCGAGGAACTGGGCGTGACGCCGCACGGCACGGGCGCGGGCATGAACGATCTGCTGGCTTTCGTGAACACGCTCGCATCTGCCGGCGATGCGCCGCGCCCAGGACGCGCCACCGCCGCGAGCCGCACGCGCCGTCCGCGCAGCAGCGGGGGCGCATAGGCGCGCCTCCCTTAGCCGACTCATCAAGCGCACTCAAACGATTACAACCGCACCTCAACTTTGCATCTTCGCAATCTGACCGACCAAGGAGAAAACATGGCGAATTCGCTGCCATCGCTGTCATCGTTAGACCTGCCGCAAGGCATGGAAATCACCGGCGAAATCAAGCCCGGCTATGAAGCGATTCTCACGCGCGAGGCGCTCGAGCTCGTCGCCGCGCTGCATCGCACGTTCGAGCCGCGCCGTCAGCAGTTGCTGCAGGCACGCGCCGAACGGACCAAGCGGCTCGACGCCGGCGAGCGGCCCGACTTCCTCGCCGAGACGAAGAGCGTGCGCGAAGGCGACTGGACCATCGCGCCGCTGCCGCGCGACCTGCAATGCCGCCGCGTGGAAATCACCGGACCGGTCGAGCGCAAGATGATCATCAACGCGCTGAACTCGGGCGCGGATTCGTACATGACCGACTTCGAGGATTCGAATGCGCCGAGCTGGGACAACCAGATCACCGGCCATATCAACCTGAAGGACGCGGTGCGCCGCACGATTTCGCTCGAGCAGAACGGCAAGAGCTACAGGCTGAACGACAAGGTCGCCACGCTGATCGTGCGTCCGCGCGGCTGGCATCTCGACGAAAAGCACGTGAAGGTGGACGGCAAGCGCGTGTCCGGCGGCATCTTCGATTTCGCGCTCTTCATGGTGCACAACGCGAAGGAACTGGTCGCGCGCGGCTCGGGCCCCTACTTCTATCTGCCGAAGATGGAGAGCCATCTCGAAGCGCGTCTGTGGAACGGCATCTTCGTCGCCGCGCAGGAAGCGGTCGGCGTGCCGCGCGGCACGATTCGCGCGACCGTGCTGATCGAAACCATTCTCGCCGCGTTCGAAATGGACGAGATCCTGTACGAACTGCGCGAACATAGCTCGGGCCTGAACGCCGGCCGCTGGGACTACATCTTTTCCGCGATCAAGAAGTTCAAGTCCGACCGCGACTTCTGCCTCGCGGACCGCTCGCAGATCACGATGACGTCGCCCTTCATGCGCGCCTATGCGCTGTTACTGCTGAAGACTTGCCATCGCCGCAATGCGCCGGCTATCGGCGGAATGAGCGCGCTGATTCCGATCAAGAACGATCCGGCCGCGAACGACAAGGCCATGGCCGGCGTGCGCTCGGACAAGGCGCGCGATGCCGGCGACGGCTACGACGGCGGCTGGGTCGCGCATCCTGGCCTCGTGCCGATCGCGATGGAAGAGTTCGTGAAGGTGCTCGGCGACAAGCCGAACCAGATCGGCAAGCAACGCGACGACGTGCTCGTGACCGCGACGGATCTCACGGACTTCCGCCCGGAAGCGCCGATCACCGAAGCGGGTCTGCGCAACAACATCAACGTCGGCATTCACTACCTGGGCTCATGGCTCGCGGGCAACGGCTGCGTGCCGATTCATAACCTGATGGAAGATGCCGCGACCGCCGAGATCTCGCGCTCGCAAGTGTGGCAGTGGATTCGCTCGCCGAAGGGCACGCTCGACGACGGCCGCAAGGTCACGGCGGAACTGGTGCGCGAACTCGCCGTGCAGGAACTCGACAAGGTGAAGCAGGCTGTCGGCGGCGATACGAAGCCGTACGAGCGCGCGGCGCAGATCTTCGAGCAGATGTCGACGTCGGAGCAGTTCACGGACTTCCTGACGCTGCCGCTCTACGAGGAAATCTGAGCAAGGGCGCCCGCGTCGCAATGCAGTGGCGAGCGGGCGCACGGCGGGCGCAAAGAATGACCGGCCTTACGGCCCGCGAGGCTTGCTGTCTCGCGGGCTGTTTTTTTTGCGGCGTGCCAACGCTTTTGCGGGCTATCTATCAGCGCGTCGCGCGATACTTGACCCAATCGCCGGATTTGATTTCCGGCAGTCCCTTCACCGTGTTCGGCGCGACCGGATAGAAGCGGCAGTTCACCACGTTGCCGTCCACTTTCACCATCACGTCGCGAGCCAGAAAACGATCTTCGACGCCGGGATACACGGCCTCGATTTCGTCGAGTACGGCGACGAGTTCATCGTCGATTTCGTACACATCGCCGATCACGTCCACACCCTGATCGTCGACCACCAGGCCCGGATACGAGCCGAAGTCGAACAGATGGCCGCGAACCGTGGCCGTGCCGAGCAGCGTCGGCTCGGCGATCTCGTTGCGCGCCGCAGCTTCGCGGATGTCGTTTACTTCGCCCGCTCGCAGCGTGCCGTAGACAAAGACGGTTTGCATCGTCGTTCGTGCTCCTCGAGTATGTGGTCGGTCAGACTGGCCATTATGCAACGTCGCAAAGCGCGCACGCTCTACAATAGGAAACCGCCCGCCCGCGATCGCGCTTCGTTCAGTGGCGTTTCGTTTTATGGATCGACCTTTGCCCATGACTCCGTACGCCGGCTCGGACCGCTCGAGCTTCGTCAGCCTGACCGACACGCCGCCAGAATTTCAGCCGAACGAAGCGCACCCGATCCGCGTGCGCTCGCGTCCCATGCCGATGGGTTCGCACTTCGCGCGTCACCAGCATGCGTGGGCGCAGGTCGCGTTGCGTCGCGCGGCGTGTTGCGCGTGGCCACGACCGGCACGACGTGGATGGTGCCGCCCTCGCGCGCAATCTGGGTGCCGCCGCATGTGACGCACGAAGTCGTGGCCGTCGAAGACGCGTTTCTACGCACGTTGTACATCACCGAAAGCACGGTGCCCGCGGGGCTCGACGCGCCCCGTGTCGTCGAAGTGTCGAATCTGCTGCGCGAAGTCATTGCCGCGCTGGATACGCCCGGCCTCTCGCCCGCGCGCGAGCGCCTGCTTGGCGCACTCGCGCTCGACGAGCTGACGCGTTCCGAGCCGCTGCCCCTTTCGGTGCCGATGCCCAACGAAAAGCGCCTGCGCGCGCTCTGCGAAGCGGTGATCGCCGACCCGACGCCCGGTGAATCGCTAGAGCAATGGGCGGCGAGCGTGGGCGCGAGCACGCGCACCATCGCGCGGCTTTTTCGGCAGGAACTCGGCGTGAGCTTTTCGCAATGGCGCCAGCAGGCGATTCTGGCGCGCGCGATTCCGCTGCTGAGCCAGGGACGGCCGCTGTCGCACGTCGCACAAGAGTTGGGCTATCAAAGCCAGAGCGCTTTTTCTGCGATGTTTCGCCGTGCCTTTGGCGAAAGCCCGCGCGCGTTTATCGAGCGCGGCTCGGAACATCGGCTGGAAAATGGCGAAAGCGCTGACGACGCCGATCAAGACGAAATTTCTCTTGAACAGACTTTGCCGACGGGCGCCGATCCGATCGCGCCGGGCGCGGACCGCCGCTAGGCGCCGCTCGGCGAACTCAAACCCGCCGCGCCAGATGACGAATCGCGCCGAGTTGCGCGAGGCGCGGCCCGGCCAGCTTGTAGCCCTTGCGCTGATAGAGACGCGCGGCGGGATTGTCGACGAACACGCGCAGTTGCAGCTCGCGTAGTCCACGTTCGCGCGCCCATTGGTGCGACATGTCGAGCAGGTAGGTGCCGGCGCCGAGCCGCCGGTAGCCCTCGGCGATTTGCACGTCGCGAATATGCAGCGAATCGCCCTCCTGCGTGATGCGCAGAACGCCGATCGGCTTGCCGTCCATTTCGAGGATGAAGTTTTCGGACTCGCGCCAACTGCCGAGAAAAAGATCGCCGCGCCAGACGAGATGATGCCGCTGATAGTAGCCGCCCATGTTGCCGTGAGTCAGCGCCTCGGCGAACTCGAAGTCGTCCATGCTGGCTTTGCGCAGATGGAACGGTGACGGAGCTTCGGTTGGATCGAACATGGCGGCACGACGAAGAGAAGTCGGATAAACGGTAAAACAGGCCGCGCGCGCTGGCAATGGCTGTTTGTCCCGAGCATAGCCAGGCGGAAAGGCAGCGCAAATAAAAAAAGCCCACTTCTTTCGAAGTG
>NZ_ABLD01000044.1 GCF_000172415.1 Paraburkholderia graminis C4D1M | reverse complement strand
TCGATCACGAAACGCGTCAGATTGAGCGGCCCGAGATTGCAGCAGCCGTAAGCCGGCAACGGCTGTTCGCCGCACGGATTGGTCGCGCGAATCGTTTCGACGGCACGCAGGTTGTTGTCCTCGTTCATGCGCGAGATGAACACGATGCCCGGTTCCGCGACGTCGTACGTGGAGCGCATGATGCGGTCCCAGATCTCGCGCGCCGGCCGCTCGCTGTAGACCCACAGGCCGTCGTCGCGCTGCCGCACGTCGCCGGCCGCACGGAGCGCCGGCGACGGTTCCGCGCGATGCACGAGTTGCCACGGCTGGTCTTCTTCGACGGCGCGCATGAATTCGTCGGTCACGCCGACGGAAACGTTGAAGTTGTTCCAGCGTCCCTTCGAATGTTTGGCTTCGATGAATTCGAGCAGGTCGGGATGATTGCAGTCGAGCACGGCCATCTGCGCGCCGCGCCGCGAGCCGGCGCTTTCCACCGTGCGGCACGACGCGTCGAACACATCCATGTAACTGCACGGACCGGACGCCGACGAACTCGTGGTGTGAACGCGCGCGCCCTTCGGCCGGATCGCCGAGAAGTTGTAGCCGACGCCGCCGCCGCGCCGCATGGTTTCCGCGGCTTGCAGCAGCGCGACGTAGATGCCCGGCAGCCCTTGTTCGTCGACGCCCTGAATCGCGTCGCCGACCGGCTGCACGAAACAGTTGATCAGCGTGGCGGCAATGCCGGTGCCCGCCGCGCTCATGATGCGGCCCGCGCCGAGCGCACCGTGCCGCAGATTGTCGACGAAGAGCGCCTCGACCGATTCGCGCAGCGCTTCCGGTTCCGCCTCGGCGACGCCGCGGGCGACGCGCTTGAAGACGTCGTCGGCGGATTGCTCGTCGCCTTTGGCGTATTTCTCGAGCAGGACGTCGGTGGAAAACTGCTGGGGAGCGATGAGCGGAGCAGGGGGCGCGCTGGCTGCGCGAGTCTCCGGCCGGGTCGACGTGTGCGGCGTGTCTTCTGCCATGGTGTGCCCTCAAACGGCGCCGTGCCGCGCACGGCGCGATGGGTGGAGATGCGCGTCACTTTACCGCCGGGCGTCGGGCCGGCAGGGTGATTTGACGCAAGCAGGTCCACCTTAACGCACGCGACGAAGGGCCGCAATCGGGGCGGTTTTCATGCGCGCGGCGGTGTTAGGGACTCGATGGCGGAGTCAGCGCGAGCGGGCAGGCGCAGGGCAGGTGCAGGGCACGCGTGACGGCACGCGCGAGGGCGCGCGTGGGCAGGATTGACGGCGAAATCAGGCTTCGGGCAGCGCGCCGAGAATTTCCGCGCAGATCATCGCGGAGGCATTCGACGGCGCCGGGCGCTCGGCCGGCTTGAAGACGGCATCGCCGCGGCGAATCTTGCGGCGCGATACCGCGCAGGTTCCCGACGTATGCGCCGACCTGCGACGCCACCGCTGCTCGCCGTAATGACATCGTCCGGGCTCGACCCAGCGGATCACCAGCGTGGTGTCGGAGCGCTCGAGAATCTCGATGCGTAGGCCGTTAGTACCGTCAAGGGGGATGGACTCCAGGGTCATCATCGTCGGCTCCGAATTTGTGGTGTGCCCGAATTTAGTCCCCCAACGGCTGCAGAGCCATTGTGTCTACGTTGAAACACTGTTCCCCAATTAGCAACAATCCGACTTGACTTTCGACGGCACTTGAATTGGCGGGGCTTGGCGAAGGGCGTGTCGCCCAAAAATGAGATAAGAGCGCTTTTTGCAACGCAGTGTTGTAGCTGGCGAGACAGCCAAAGCAGGCCGCAAGGGCCCTGCGCGCTTCCATTAAGATGTCGTTGTTTATTGGGCGAGCGCGTCCCGCAGTTTAGCGGGTTTGCTTTTTTCGGGTCGGCTCGCGCACATACCGGCATCCACACACGAACCGCATGAATTCACGTCCCCCCGTCGGCCCGTCCAGATCGACGCACCCGCCGCGCTCGTCGCATCCGACTCAGTCGCTGCTGACGCCCGAGCGCGTCAAAAAACAGAGGGCTGCTTCGCTCGCCTTGTACATTGGGCTCGTGCTGCTCGCGTTGTGGGTCGTGCGCGACTTTCTTCCAGTGGTCGGCTGGGCCGCCGTGCTGGCGATCGCGCTATGGCCGCTTCTGCGCAAGGTCGAAGGCAGCCGCTGGCTGACCGGGCGCACCACGCTGATTGCTGCCGTGCTGACACTGGCGATCGCGTTGCTGGTGGTGTTGCCGGTGGGCGTGGGCATCGCGCAGGCGTTGCGCGAAGCGCATGACCTCACCGACTGGTTCAAGGCCGCGCAGGAGAACGGCATCGCGATGCCGGACTTCATCCACCGTTTGCCGTTCGGCGCGCACCAGGCCGAGGCGTGGTGGCAAGCCTATCTGACGCCGCCGTTGCGCGACTCTGCGGCGATGAAGGGCTTGCACAGCACGACGGTCGTCACGCTTGGCCGCCATTTCGGGGCGCGCGCCGTGCACGCGGTCACCGTGTTCGCGTTCATGCTCGTGACGCTGTTCGTGATCTTCCAGGCGGGGCCGCGTCTGTCGGGCGCATTGGCGAGAGGTCTGCAACGCGGTTTCGGCGAAGACGGCGCACAGCTCGTCCAGCGGATGGCCACGGCTGTGCGGGGCACCGTGTCGGGGCTGGTCGTGGTCGGACTCGGCGAGGGCGCGTTGCTCGGCGTCGCCTATTTCGTGACGGGCTTGCCGCACGTCGCGCTGCTCGCGCTGATCACCGCGATTGCCGCGATGTTGCCCTTCTGCGCGCCGATAACCTTCAGCCTCGCCGCGTTGTGGCTGTTCTCGCAGGGATCGGTCGCGAGCGCGATCGGTCTTCTGGTGTTCGGGTCGATCGTGGTCTTCGTCGCCGAGCATTTCGTGCGGCCGGTGTTGATCGGCAGTTCCACGCGCCTGCCGTTTCTGCTCGTGCTGTTCGGCATTCTGGGCGGCGCGGAGACCTTCGGGCTGCTCGGCCTCTTCATCGGCCCCGCGCTGATGACGGTCCTGATGGTGCTGTGGACCGACCTCGTGCAATAGCGCCGCCGGGTGTTGTCTGATTCGCGATTTTCGCGAGTGCTTTATTGATTCAGGGCCGCTGGTTCGACGGATGTTCCTGCGCCGGCAGCCGCGTGCAGCCGAGCGTGTATTTCAGGGCGCCGGGCAGCAGGGCGCTCCACACGTCCCACGTATGGCCGCCGTCGATAATGCGCAGCGCCGCCGGATTGCCCGCCAGGCGAAGCTGCGTATAAAGCAGTGATGCATCGGCCTGGATCGCGAGGTCGTCGTCGCCGGCAGCGATAAAGACCGGCACGCGATACGGCCGGCTCATATAGCGCTCCCACTGCGCCGGGTAGTTCAGCTCGTGCCAGATCCGCGGATCGAACTGACGTTCGCCGAACACGCCGACGCGGCGCGCGGCCGAACCGCGCGGCGGTTCGTCGGCGTAGATGGCCGGGCTCAGCAGCAGCGCGCCGCAAAAGCGCTCGGGCTGCGTCATCACGTAGCGCAGTGCGCCGAAGCCGCCCATCGACACGCCACCGATCATGCGCCCCGCGCGCTGCGTCGACACCGCGTAGTGCGTTTCGATTTCGGGCAGCAGATCGTCGAAGAACGCCGTCTCCATTTTTTCCTTGCGGTCCACGTACCAGTCGGTGCCGCCTTGCGGCATCACGACGGCGAGCGGCGGAATATCGCGATGTTCGATCAGCGCGTCGACGGTGCTTTGCAGATGGCCGCGGCTGATCCAGTCGTTGGCATCGCCGTTGTTGCCGTGCAGGAGATAGATCACCGGAATGCGCGCGGCGTCGGGACGATAACCGGTCGGCAAATAAAGCGTGTAGGACCAATCGCGTCCGAGCGCGGACGAATGGAAGCTGCGGGTCGTCACCGTGCTCGCGAACGACGAAGTGCCGCACGCGGCGCACAGAACGGTCAGCGCAAGCTGTAGGAATAGGCGCATGTCGAGGTGGAAACAGTCACGGCGGACGGCGGCCAACGCTGAGTCATAGCTCAAAGCTCAGAGCTGACCCACACATGTTACGGCGACGTCCGAAGCCGTGTGCCTACCATGCGCATCACGAGCCGCTTGAGCGGCTCCGTCCCACACGCGACGGCAACGAGCGCCGTGATCGCGCACGCGTCGGCGAGCAAGCCTAGCGGATAGTTCAGGTAACCGTCGGTGGCGGCATACAGCACCGAGTCCACCACGAGCGAGATCACCGCGCCGGCGATAAAGCACAGCAAGCCCTTGCGCCCGATGAGCCCAATCAGCGGCAGAGACTGCGCGAGCTTTCTTGCCCAGCCCGCCTCGATCAGCTTGGCCACGAGCCACGCGATCGCGAGGAAATTGACCGCGCGCAAGTAGGACAGATTCTGTTTGAAGCTCGGATCGAGCGGCTCGACTTCGACAAAGAGCTTGTAGTACGCCGCGACCGCCGCCACACAGCAGGCCGCGAGCGTCACCAGCCAGCCGAGACGGTGCTGACTCACGCGCTGATAGACCGGCTGGCAACGCACGAGCGCGCCGAGCACGAACAGCAACTGCCAGGCGAACGGGTTGAAGTCCCAGTGCATGTCCGGCGCGGCAGGCAGATACGCGTTGATGGCCGGCGCGCCGGCCCACAGCGCGACGCTGCCCGCGAGCAGCAGCCACGGTTTGCTGCGCGCGAGCGGCAGGATCATCGGCACGAGCAGCGCGAAGAAGGCGTACATCGGCAGCACGGACGCGAGATAAGGCTGACGGCGGAACAGCAGGATATCGCGCAAGGCGGCGACGGGCGTGTCCATCAGGTCGTCGAGATCGGTGATCGCGAGATTCGGCGCCTCGACGTTGAACGCGTTCAGGACCGCGCTCACGAGCAGCATAAGCCCGGCGGTCACGAGAAAGGCGCGGTAGATTTCGAGCGAGCGCCACAGGAAGCGGTTGCGCGCGATCGATTCGCTACGCCGCTCGGCGAGCGCCGCGTAGGCCGTCGCGGTTGCGAAGCCGCCGAGAAACACGAACACCTCCGCGGCGTCGCACAGCGCGTACGCATGCAGCGTGACGCGCGACAAGATGCTTCCGCCGATGTGGTCCACCACGATGATCAGCAGAACGAGTCCTCGGAAAAAGTCGAGCTCGATTAAACGCGATTGCGAAGCTTGCATTGTTTTTATGCCCAAAGCAGCCCCGTGCGACGGCGCGCTCTTTAGCGCGTCGGGCGTCTCACAAGGCTTTGGAATAGTGGGTTGATGCTGTTGCTGCAGCGGCGTTGCTGCGCTGAACCGCGCGTTGCCGCCGTAACGGACCTGCCTCAAAGCCGGCGCGCGCACGCGCTTGCATGAAGCAGTAAAAATGACCCTGACAGCACGGCGGAGTTCCGCCTCGGTGCCGCGAAAGTCGGCAATTATATTTCTTTCTGTGACAAGTCTGCTTGGCAGCGCACATTGCAAACGCAGTGCTGGCGGAGCCTCGGCGGAATGGACGTTTAAAGACAGTGGAGATTTCGCAACGTTTCGACACATCCAGGCGACACCCAATGGACGGACGCGTTCCGGCGTGTGAGGATTTCCCGTAAGCGCGTCGGACTTGAAGAAGCGCGTTGTCGTAGGGTCAAGAAGAACGCGTCAGATCGAGTTAGGCCGATTACTCGAGTGCAGGGGGATCGTCATGAACAAGCAAGTGTTCGCGCTGGCCGTTTCCACCGCTGTGTCCGCCGCCTTTAGCACGCCGGCTTCGGCGCAGACGAGCGTCACGCTGTACGGCGTACTCGACGAAGGCATCAACTACACGAACAACGCGGGCCGAGGACATGTGTACGAGCTGGCAAGCGGCTACGCGCAAGGCAGCCGCTGGGGCTTGAAGGGCGCGGAAGAACTGGGCGGCGGCCTCAAAGCCATTTTCCAGCTCGAAAACGGTTTCGACGTCAGTTCGGGGCGCCTGAATCAGGGCGGCCGGATGTTCGGGCGACAGGCTTTTGTGGGCTTGAGCGCGGAGCGCTATGGCGTATTGACGTTCGGGCGGCAATACGATTCAGTGGTCGATTATCTGGCGCAAACCACGGCGAATGGCAATTGGGCCGGCTCGCTTTTCTCGCATCCCTACGATAACGACAATACCGATAACTCGTTTCGGCTCGACAACACCGTGAAATACACAAGCCCGTCGATTAGCGGCTTTCAATTCGGCGGCACGTACAGCTTTAGCAACGACAGGAATTTCGGCAATAACCGCGCCTATAGCGTGGGCGGGCAGTATGCGTATGGCGGCCTGCTGGTGAGCGCCGCGTATTTGCAGGCCAATAATCCGGGCAATGGTGCGAATGGTGCGATTACGGCTAACGACGCAAGCTTTATCGCGGCTCGCATGCGCGTGTTCGGCGGCGGCATTACTTATAACTTCGGTCCGGCCACGGCGGGTTTCGCGTATAGCAAATCGAGCTATTTGAATCCGACCGGCAACGGCTATCTCGGCATTACGCCACTCGTGCCGCCCGGCGTATTGCTGAACTCGTTGAAATATCAGAACTTTGAATTGAACGGCAAGTATCAGATCTCGCCGATGCTGTTTGTCGGCGCGCAATATGTCTACACGATTGAAAACTTCGATGCGTCGAGTGGCGGCGTCAAACCGAAAATCCACTCATTTGGACTGATGGCGGATTACAACCTGTCCAAGCGCACCGACGTCTATATTCAGGGCGAATACCAGCAGGTGACTGGCGACTCGACATATTCGATACTCGATGAGGCGTTTATACCAGGCGCGCAAGCGCCGTCATCGACGTCGAAACAGGTTGTGGTGCGCGCTGCGATCCGGCATAAATTCTAGAGTTTCATGCCGGGTGCCTGAACTGCGTTCAATTCATCAAAACGTTTTGAACCAGAATGCCGACCATCACGCCGGCGGGAATACCAAAGCTTCTGCCGCGAAGCGTCGCGCTCAAGTCTTCGTCGAGAATGAAACTGCAGCGGCGCTCGCGCCAGACGGTTTTATACAGAAGCGGCTTGGTGCCGGCGACGAGCACTGGAATGACCGCTGTTGCAATCACTTGCTGGATCGCATGCAGCTTCGCCATGAGAGGCACAAATTCGCCGCTGACGCAGAGCACGACCATGATCGCGGTAGCGACGACAGCGCCAAAGAAAAAACCGCCCATGAAGCGGTTGGCCGATGTAAGAGAATCCACGTTGAGCCTCGACTTCTTCATCGCCCGGAATGCAGGTTGACGAAGCAAAAATATTCTGAAGGGAAGGGTTCCGTTTGAGTTTTCCGGCGGGAGCGTGGCGCGCCGCCGGTCAACGTCAAAGCAACGTAAGAATATTTTTTTTGCGTTCCTCAACCTATCGTCCGTTTCCTAATCGGGCTTGGGAAAATTCCTAAAGCGAGTGTGGCGCGACGTGACCCGACGCGATCAAGCGTCGAACAGGTTCAGCTGTGCGTACTGCAACAGCATGATCGTCTTGCCGTCGACGATCTCGCCGCGCTCGACCATCGCAAGCGCCTGTCCGATCGGCAATTCCAGCACCTCGATATCTTCGCCTTCGTGTTCGAGACCGCCGCCTGCGCCGACCCGCGCGAGCGCATCGTATTCGGCGACGAAAAAATGCAGTTTCTCCGTGACCGAACCGGGGCTCATGAAGGCTTCGAACACTTTGCGCACTTCATGGACGCGATAACCGGTTTCTTCCTCGACTTCGGCCCGAATCCGCTCCTCGGGGGAAGCGGACTCGAGCAGACCGGCGGGTGTCTCGATCAACATGCCGTGATGACCGTTGACGAACGCTGGCAAGCGGAACTGCCGCGTCAGCACGACCATGCGCCGGCGCGGTTCGTACAGAAGCAGCGTCGCGCCGTTGCCGCGGTCGTAGGTTTCGCGGCTTTGGCGCTGCCAGGAACCGTCGGCGCGGCGATAGTCGAAGGTGGTCTTTTTCAGCACATACCAGTCGTCGGAGAGCACTTTCACGTCCACGATTCGTACTCGTTCCCCGGTTTCATTCATGGCTCGTACCTTTAATTGGTTGGTGGTGGTTAGGCCGACACGCGAATCATGGTATCGTGCAGTATCGTGCAAAAACAAGAAATTTCGTGCAAAGGACGGATCGTGCGATCCGTCTGCCGGAGACGACCGTGCTTACATCGCAGAGAAAACAGTTGATCCTCGAGGCGCTCAGGCGCGACGGGCAGGTCGTCGCCAAGACGCTTAGCGCCGAGTTCGACGTGTCCGAGGACACCATCCGCCGCGATCTGCGCGAACTCGCGGCGGAAGGGCAGCTCCAGCGCGTGCACGGCGGCGCTTTGCCGGCGTCGCCGGCAGCGGTGGATCTCGCCGGGCGCGAGCGGATCGAATCGGCGTCGAAGGCGGCCATTGGCCGCGCCGCGGCGGGCATGATCGCGCCGGGGCAGATTGCGTTCGTCGACGGCGGCACGACGGCGGTTCAGCTCGCGCGACACCTTCCGCGTGAGTTGCGTGCGACGATCGTCACGCATAGCCCGAGCATCGCCGTCGAACTCGCCGGGCATGCGCAACTGGAAGTGGTGATGATCGGAGGCCGGCTTTTCCGGCATTCAATGGTCAATGTCGGCGCGGCCGCCATCGAAGCGCTCAGCCACATCCGCGCCGATATGTATTTCATGGGCGTGACCGGGGTGCATCCGCAAGCCGGCCTCAGCACCGGCGACATCGAGGAAGCGTACGTGAAGCGCGCGCTCGCGGAGCACGCGGCGGAGACGGTGGTGCTCGCATCGGCGGAAAAGCTCAATGCGGCGTCGGCGTACCGGATCGCGGACGTATCGGCGGCGAGCACGATCGTGGTGGAACGCGGCACGGCCGAGACGCTTACCGCGCCTTTCGAGGCGCTGGGCGTGACGGTTGTGCGCGCGTAGAGGTTGGCCGCTGCAATCGCATCGGCACGCGCCCTGAACTCCCGCCCGTCGAGCCGCTCAAACGGATCGCGCAGCAGGCCCGCATGCGCCTGTTCTTCCGCCGTCTCAGCCTGGCTTCTTCCACGGAGATTTCATGAGCAATCGCGCGACGCAGATCCTTCCTCATCATCGCTATGTTCATTCGCTCGGTGCGCCGCTTGCCTGCGTGCAAGGCACGATCACGAAGGTGTTCGCGAGCCCGGACAACCACCACGGCGCAAATCATCAGCACCTGATCGTGAAGATCGACAAGGTGTTGAAGTTCGAAGGCGGCACGCAGAATCTCGTCGGCACCAAGGTGTTCATTGCGGTGCGCTTCGGCGATAACGAAGGGCTTGCCGAGGAAATCCCCGGACTCCAAGCCGGCCAGCCCATCGAGGCGCAGGGCGAATACATCCCCGAGGCAAGCGCCTATCCCACCGACGACAACTCCAACCCTGTACTGCCCGTGCTCCACTTCACTCATCATCCCGTGGGCTACGTGTCATACGCGGGGCATTACTACAGCTAGCGGCTCGCCGCGCGTTCCGCGCAAGCTCCATCGCGTTTTTTGAACCGGCAATTCAAGTTCTCGCGCCAGCGTGCCGTTAAGCAGATGGCGTCGATGGCGCTGCCCATGCGGCCCGGTTTTGCCGCGTGGTTGTGCGCACAACGAGACACGCAGACGCTGTTGGTAACGTTTGTATCAGACTGTGTGGCGCACGCGTTTTCTGTTAATCGCACTTTACAATCCGGCTGGAAATTTAATCGTAGTCTGGCCGTCCGCGGAAAAGTGGCTGTGTAAGCGCCTGAATCCGCCGTCGCCCGCGCGAAGATTCGACGTACGGAGCGATGCAACGAACAAGGCCAGCCGGCAATACAACGGTGAGGGTGCCAGCACGCTCGCCAGGCCGCGATGCGAACGGCGGCGCGTCAGCGCGACGCGCGCGTGCAGGCGGCAAGGCGGCGTCCGGCCCGCCTACAGAACAAGCAGGAGCCGAACATGATGGGAAAGGGTTTCGACAGGGCAGTGATGGCAGGCATCGCCGGCGCCTGGCTCGCGCTCGCGATGAGCGGTTGCGCCGGCGTCGGGCAGCCGGGCGCGCAGACCGGTGCAGCAGCCGCTTCGGGTGTGTCCGCGGCAGGCGCGGCGAATCTGCAAGGCACGGCGGGAACGTCCGCGTCGGCGAGTGCGGCCGCTTCGGGCGACACGCCTCTGGCTGCGCCCCTCAAAAAGGCGCCGCCGCTCGTTTATCGGGTGAAGCGCGGCGACACGCTCGCGCGCATCGCGCAGAGCCATCATTGCAGCGTCAAGCAGTTGCAGGCATGGAACGGCCTGAAGGCGTCGTCGCGATTGAAGAATGGTCAGGTGCTGCGCGTTGCATCGCCGGAAACCGTGCTGGCGGTTAATGCGGCTAATGCGGCTGCGGCAAAAGCTGCGGCGGCGTCGAGTGCGTCTGGCGCGCAGGCGTCGGCGCCATCGGCAGCTATCGCGCAGCCTTCGCCCGGTCCCAGCGCCGCCGAAGCCCGCGAAGTCGCGCAACAAAGCATGCGTCATGCAAACGGCTTGTCGTTAGCATGGCCCGCGGGCGGCCGGGTCGTCGAAGCCTTCCAGCCGGGCGAGACGCGCGGCATCGAGATTGGCGGCAAGCCGGGCGATCCGGTTCGCGCGGCCGCCGACGGCAAGGTCATGTATGCCGGCACGGGCCTGAACAGCTACGGCAGTCTGATCATCGTGCAGCACAACAAGGACTTCCTGACCGCGTACTCGCATAACCGCAAACTGCTGGTCAAAACCGGCGAGATCGTTCGACAGGGCCAGCAGATCGCCGAGATGGGCGACGAAAACAACTCGCGCGTGTCGGTCGGTTTCGAGTTGCGCCGCGACGGCAAACCGGTCGATCCGATGCCGTATCTGCCGCAAGGACGCGGCTAAACGCAGCGCGCGGCTGTGCTGTGGGTGGCCTCAGTCGAGCCACCGCAGCGCCGCCGCGACGATCGCCTCGGGCGCGTCTTCCTGCATCAAATGGCCCGCGCGCGGCACCGCCTGAAAGCGCGCGTGAGGAATCAGCGCGGCCAGACGCCGGCCGCGCTCGAGCGGAATCCACTGGTCCTCTTCGCCCCATAGAATCTGCGTCGGACAACGCATTTGCGGATAGTGCGATTCGACTTCATCGGTATAGCGCTGATCCATTTGCGCGATCTGCCGGTAGAACGCGGCTTGTCCCGTCGCGCCGAGCCACGGCGTGACGTACGGCGCGAGTTCTTCATCCGTGATGTCGCGTGCAATCGCGCCGCGCACATAGGCGTTCACCACGGCTTCATGAATATACGGCGGCAATCCGGCGAACGCATCGCCGTGACGGCGCACATGCTGCACGAACGGCGAGCCCCACGGCGCCAGCGCGACCGGATCGATCAGCGTCAGGCTGCGATAGTCGCAACCGTCGATAAGATGCGCGCGCAACGAAGTCGCTCCGCCGAAGTCATGCGCGATCACATCCGGGTTCTTCAATTGCCAATGCGCGAGCAACGCGGCGAGCAAGGCGTTCTGGACGCCAAGCGACACGTCCTGGCCGTCACGCATCTCCGACTGACCGTAGCCGAGCAGATCGTAATAGTGGACCGTGCGAATCTGCGCCAGATGCGGCGCGATGCGATGCCACACGTACGATGAGAACGGCGTGCCGTGCACGAGTACGAGCGGTGGCCCGGTGCCCGTCACATTGAAGCGCACGGTTTGGTCGCGGAACGTGTACGTCTCGGGAAGCGGCCAGTCGGTCATGGCGGTGATCGGTGGTGACGAGGTCCGCGTACCTTAACAGGGCTTGTGATTGGCTGCAGGGCGCACCAAGGACAATCGAACGCCCAG
This sequence comes from Paraburkholderia graminis C4D1M, assembly GCF_000172415.1. Classification (GTDB taxonomy): domain Bacteria; phylum Pseudomonadota; class Gammaproteobacteria; order Burkholderiales; family Burkholderiaceae; genus Paraburkholderia; species Paraburkholderia graminis. The sequence continues at coordinate 16,375 of NZ_ABLD01000044.1, read as the reverse complement.
TCACCTCCCGCAAAAGCTCACCATTGATTTGTTCAGCAAAACCAGGCAATTCAGCCGATGCCATGCTTCGGCGCGCTCACGCCGCATGCTCATGCGAACACACAGCCTCGATGATCCTTACGAATCGCGCACGAATCACCTTCAAATACAGCGATTTTCCACACGTACGTTGAAGAAAGCCTGGTAATCCTCTATACAGCAACCAAGGTCGCGCCTAAACCGCGACGCCTCATCGCCGCAAATTCCGCAGACTCACCCACATTTAACGGTGAGGAAATCCGGGAGCCCAAACGCAGCGCGCTCCACTCAGGCCTACTTCGTCTGCGCCCCGCGCAACACCTGCGAGACCTGGCCATGCAGATGGAGGATGCCCGGATCGGCCTGCAGCAGCGGCAGATAACGCGGCAGAAAACTGTTGTTCGGCTGATCGGCGGAAAAGAGACCGGTGACGGCTTCGACCGCGGCGAGGCGGTCGGCGGCATCGGCTTCCTTGTCGTCGAGTATTTCGTCCACGTTCGCAATGATGGTGGACAGCGGCGTCAGCCAGCGAAACCCGGAACCGTTGATCAGCACCTGCAGAAAAGCCGCCGGCGTGACCGGGCCGAATTCTTTTTCATAGGCCGCGCGTTCGTGATCGAGTATCGCCTTATGCAGCGCGAGCAGCGGCTTGCGGATGTCCGAGAGGAATTGGGTGCATTGCGGGTCGTTCATGATGCGTCTCCTTCGGATAGTCAGATAGTCAGTGCAGTCGCGTCATGCTAGCAAAATTGCGGGCGACGAACCGCCTTCGGCGCCTTCGCAACGGCGCATGCCGGGGTGCAGGCGAATTTCTTAATGCACGGCTACAATCGCCGGACCCTCACAGCACACTCGCGCAATGCCTGGTCCGAAGTCGTGCGGCGACGCATTGGCGACGCCGCGCATCGGCATTGCGCATTAGTCCGGGCTCTCGAATAAACGCGGCAAGTCGTTGCGTTTTGATCGGCGTCCCGTTCTAAACAGGCTGATAAAACATAACTCGACAAGGAACCGCTCATGACAACGTTCAATATCAACGGCGAAACGCATACCGTCGATGCGCCGCCTGACATGCCTCTGTTGTGGGTCTTGCGCGATCTCGTCGGCCTGACCGGGACGAAGTTCGGCTGCGGCATCGCTCAATGCGGCGCGTGCACGGTTCATCTCGACGGCGTGGCGGTGCGTTCGTGCGTGTTGCCCGCGGCGGCTGTCGGCGACAAGAAGATCACGACGATCGAAGCGGTCGGCAACACGCCGGCCGGCCAGAAAGTGCAGCAGGCATGGCGTCAACTGGACGTCGTGCAATGCGGTTATTGCCAGTCGGGACAGGTGATGTCGGCGGCCTCGCTGATCGCAAGCAATCCCAATCCGAGCGATGCGGACATCGACGCCGCGATGGCCGGCAACATCTGCCGCTGCGGCACTTACAACCGCATTCGCGCGGCGATCAAGCACGCGGCGAAGGGAGTCTGACATGTCCCAGGGATTGCTCGATGCATACAAAGGCGCGAAGCGCCCGCAAGCCGAAGCCGATGAAGCGCGCGGCGTGTCGCGCCGCACGTTCCTCAAGTTCGGCATGAGCGTCGGCGCGGCGGCGGGCGGCGGTCTGCTGCTCGGCTTCAGTCTGCCGGCCGTCAGTCAGGATCAGAAGAGCGGCAAGTCGGTGATCGGCGGCGACGCAAACGAAGCGCCGCAGAACGGCGTGTTCGCACCGAACGCGTTCATCCAGATCGACACGGCAGGCAAGGTCACGCTGGTGATTCCAAAGGTCGAGATGGGCCAGGGCGTGTACACGTCGATTCCGATGCTGATTGCAGAAGAACTCGAAGTGCCGCTCGACACGGTCACGCTCGACCACGCGCCGCCGGACGAAAAGCTTTTCACCGACCCGCTGCTCGGCGGCCAGCTCACCGGCGGTTCGACGTCGATCCGCTATGCATGGGAGCCGATGCGCCGCGCCGGCGCGGCCGCGCGCACGCTGCTCGTGAGCGCGGCCGCGCAGCAATGGCAGGTCGACGCCGCGAGCTGTCATGCGCAGGCCGGCCAGGTCATCCACGCGGCGAGCAATCGCAGCATCGGCTATGGTCAACTGGTCGAGGCGGCTGCCAAACTGCCCGCGCCGCAGAACGTGCCGCTGAAGAACCCGAAAGACTTCAAGATCATCGGCACGGCGGTCAAGCGGCTCGATTCGCCGGAGAAAGTGGACGGCACCGCGATGTTCGGCCTCGACGTGCGCGTGCCCGACATGGTCTACGCGGCCATCGCGAACTGTCCGGTGTTCGGCGGCACGCTGGCGAGCGTCGACGATACCAACGCGAAGAAGATTCCCGGCGTGCGTCAGGTGGTGAAGATCGACAACGCGGTGGCCGTGATCGGCGATCACACGTGGGCCGCCAAACGCGGGCTGCAGGCGCTCGACATCAAGTGGAACGAAGGCGCGGACGCGAAGCTGTCGATGAAGCAGATCGTCGACGATCTGGCCAACGCGTCGCAACGCAATGGCGCGGTCGCGCGCAAGGACGGCGACGTGGTGCACGCGTTTTCGAACGCGAAGACGCGTGTCGATGCGATCTACCAGCAGCCGTTTCTCGCGCACGCGACGATGGAGCCGATCAATTGCACGGTCCATGTGCGCGCGGACAGTTGCGAGGTCTGGCTTGGCTCGCAGGTGCCGACGCGCGTGCGCGACGCGGCGATGGCCGTCACCGGCTTGCCCGCCGACAAGATCATCGTGCATAACCATCTGATCGGCGGCGGCTTCGGGCGGCGGCTCGAATTCGACATGGTCACGCAGGCAGTGAAGATCGCGAAGCAGGTGTCGACGCCCGTGAAGGTGCTGTGGACGCGCGAAGAAGACATTCAGCACGACATGTACCGCCCGTATTACTACGACAAGATCTCCGCCGGTCTCGACGCGAACGGCAAGCCGCTCGCGTGGCAGCACCGCATCGTTGGCTCGTCGATCCTCGCGCGTTTCGCGCCGCCCGCGTTCAAGAACGGGCTCGACCCCGACGCGGTCGAGGTCGCGTCGGACCTGCCGTACGACTTGCCGAACCAGCTCGTCGACTACGTGCGCCAGGAGCCGCACGCTATTCCCACCGCGTTCTGGCGCGGCGTCGGTCCCACCCGCAGCACGTTCGTGGTGGAGAGTTTCATCGACGAACTCGCGGCCGAGGCGAAGGTCGATCCCGTCAAATACCGGCGCGATCTGCTCGGCAAGACGCCGCGCGCGCTGAACGTGCTCAACGTCGCGGCGCAGGCGGCCGACTGGGGCAGCGCGGTGCCGAAGGGGCAAGGGCGCGGCGTGTCGGTCATGCATGCGTTCGGCAGCTACTTTGCGATCATCGTCGATGTCGCCGTGGAGCAGGGCGAGGTGGCGGTCAAGCGCGTGGTTTGCGCGGTCGATTGCGGCATGGTCGTCAATCCGAACACGGTGGAGGCGCAGGTGCAGGGCGGCATCATCTTCGGCATTACGGGCGCGCTCTACAGCGAGATCACGATCAAGGACGGCCGCGTGCAGCAGAACAACTTCACCGACTACCGGATGCTGCGTATCGATCAGACGCCGCCTATCGACGTGCATATCGTGAAGAGCAGCGAGGCGCCCGGCGGCATCGGCGAGCCTGGCACGGCGGCGCTCGCGCCGGCGCTGACCAACGCGATCTTCGCGGCCACCGGCAAGCGGCTGCGGCATTTGCCGGTCGGCAGCCAGTTGCAAACCGCTTAACGGGAGCCCGACATGAAAAGCATACTCAAGGGTTTCGGCGCGGCGCTGAGCGTGGCGCTGCCGTTGCTGATGCAGGCATCGGCGGCAGCAGCGGCAACATCATCCGCTTTCGATCCCGCGCTCGTGCAGCGCGGCGCTTATCTCGCGAAGGCCGGCGACTGCGCCGCCTGCCACACGGCGCCGAAGGGCAAGCCGTTCGCGGGCGGCCTGCCGATGAACACGCCGATGGGTCAGATCTACACGACCAACATCACGCCGGACTCGCAAACCGGCATCGGCGGCTATACGGAACAGGACTTTGCGCGGGCGATGCGCGAAGGCGTCGCGAAAGACGGGCACAACCTGTATCCGGCGATGCCGTATCCGTCGTATGCCAAGGTCAACGACGACGACATGAAGGCGCTGTACGCGTACTTCATGAGCGGTGTTGCGCCAGTGCAGCAGGCGAATCGCGAGGCCGACATCGCATGGCCGATGAACATGCGCTGGCCGTTGAAGCTCTGGAACATGGTGTTCCTCGAGAAAGGCGTGTATCAGAACAAGCCGGGCAAGGACGTCGCATGGAATCGCGGCGCGTATCTGATCCAGGGCCTCGGCCACTGCGGCTCGTGTCACACGCCGCGCGGCATCGCGTTCCAGGAGAAGGCGCTCGACGAAAGCGGCAGCGCGTTTCTTACCGGCAGCCTCCTCGACGGCTGGTTCGCGACCAACCTGACCGGCGAGCATAACGTCGGCCTGGGACGCTGGAACGATCAGGACTTGCAGGCGTTCCTGAAGACCGGCGCGAATCGTCACGCCACGGCGTTCGGCTCGATGACGAGCGTGATCAACAACAGCACGCAGGCGTTGAACGATACCGACATCGCGGCGATGACGACGTATCTGAAATCGCTGCCGCCGGCGGGCGGCAACGGCGCGCCGCCTTACACGTACGATCCGCAGGCGACGAAGGTGTCGCTGAACCGTCCCGCGAACGACGCAGGTGCGCGCGTCTACACCGCGTATTGCATGCATTGTCACGGCGTCGACGGACGCGGTTTCGCGCCGATGCTCGCGCCGCTGGCGGGCAATCCGAACGTGCTGGAGAAGGACGCGTCGTCGCTCATTAACGTGACGCTGAACGGCACCGAAGACCTCGTGATCGGCGGCATTCCCGCGCCGTATCCGATGCCGAAGTACGCGCCGGTGCTGACCGACCAGCAGATCGCCGACGTGCTGACGTTCGTGCGCGCCGGCTGGAACAACGGCGCGCCGGCCGTGACCGCAGCCGATGTGACGAAGCTGCGCAAGTCGACTCAAGCGGCCCGCTAGCAGTAGTTACTCAAACCGGCCGAGCATGAAAAAAGCGTCAACCGTCTTTCGGCGGTTGACGCTTTTTGTTGTCGCTTGCAAAGGCACGGCTAACGGTGTTGCCCAACCTTGTTGCGCTTTTCGAGCACACGCGCATACCACGTCAACGGAAAACACATCGCGAAGTAGATCATGGCCACCATGCCGTAGATTGGGAACGGCCGGAACGCCGCGTTCGTGATCATCGTGCCGGTCTTCGTCAATTCCGTGAAGCCGATGATCGACGCAAGCGCCGTGCTCTTGACCACCTGCACGAGAAAACCGACCGTCGGCGCGACCGCGATTTTGAGCGCTTGCGGCCAGACGATATAGCGCAATTGCTGCGCGAACGTCATGCCGAGACTCGCGCCCGCGGCCCATTGACCGCGCGGCACCGCTTCCACGCAGCCACGCCAGATGTCGACCAGATACGCGCTCGTGTACAGCGTCAACGTGACGGTCGCCGCGACCCACGGCGACACGTCCACGCCCACCAGCGGCAAGCCGAAGAACGCGAGAAACAGTTGCATCAGCAGCGGCGTGCCCTGGAACACTTCCACATACAGCACGACGATGCGGCGCAGCCAGGCGATCGGCGACACGCGCATCGCGAGCAGGATCAATCCGAAGACGCCGCCGCCGACGAAAGCGATCAGCGAGAGCAGCACGGTCCAGCGCGCGGCGAGCAGCAGGTTACGGGCGATGTCCCACAGCGTGAATTCGACCATGATCAGTGCTCCGTCGGCACAGTGCGGGCGGCGCGCCACATCAGGCGGCTGCGCCAGGCGCGAGGCGCGCTGTCCGAGCCGCGCGCCTGGCGCCCCGCGAACAGACCGCGTCCGAACCGGTTGATGATTTGCCGCAGCACGATTGACAGCAGCAGATACGTCGCGGTGATGATCAGGTAGCTCTCGAACGAGCGGAAGTTGCGCGACTGGACAAAGTTGGCCGCGTACGTGAGGTCCGGCACGGAGATTTGCGACACGACCGCTGAGCCGAGCATCACGATCAGCACCTGGCTCAGCAGCGCGGGGAACACATTGGCGAGCGCCTGCGGCAGCACGATATAGCGAAACACCTGGCGTCCATGCAGGCCGAGCGCCTGCGCCGCCTGTACCTGGCCGCGCGAGATCGAATCGATGCCCGCGCGCACGATCTCGATCGCATAGGCGCCGAGGTTCACTGTCATCGCCAGAATCGCGGCCTGCATTTCGTCGATATGAATGCCGAGCGTCGGCAGGCCGAAGAACACAAAGAACAGTTGCACGATGAACGGCGTGTTGCGGATCAGTTCGACGTAGCTCGCCACGACCCAGCGCGCCCACTTCGGCCCGGCCACCGCGACGCTCGCGCCGGCGATGCCGACGAGCGCGCCGAGCAACGTCGAGATCGCGGTCAGCCCCAGGGTGACCGCGACGCCGCGCGCGAGCATGCCCGCATAAAGGCCGAAGCCGCTGAAATCGAACGCATAGGTCATGGCGTGGCGCTCATCGTGAGGTCAAACTCCGGGCGGTAAATTCAGAGATCGGCGGGCAGCGGCGTGCGCAGCCATTTCTGCGAGATCGCGTTCATGGTGCCGTCGCTGCGAGCCTTGGCGATGGTTTCGTCGACTTTCTGCTTCAGACGCGGCTCGTTCTTGTTCAAACCGACGTGATCCGGCGAGCTGAACAACGAAAACTTCTGCTCGGGATCGTTCGCGGGATGACGCGCGAGAATCGTGGCGCCGACGTCGTTGCCGACCACCATCAACTGTACCTGACCAGAAATAAACGCCGAAATTGCTCCGTTGGGATCGTCGAAACGTTTGATGTTCGCGCTAGGCGGCGCGATTTTCGTCACGCTCAGGTCTTCCAGCGTGCCGCGCGCGACCGAAATCGACTTGCCGGCGAGGTCGGCGGCGTTCTTCACGGGCAGCGCTTTCGGGCCGAACACGGCGAGGTAGTACGGCGCGTAGGGCTTCGAGAAGTCGATCACCTTCTCGCGTTCCGGCGTCTGGCCGACCGACAGCAGCATGTCGGTCTTGTGGTCCGCGAGATAGGCCATGCGGTTGTCGCCCGTCACCTGCACGAGTTCGACCTTGGCGTTAAGCGCCCGGCCGATCAGATGGGCGACGTCGATGTCGTAGCCCATCGGCTTCATGTCCGGACCGATTGAGCCGAACGGCGGATAGTCCATGAACACGCCGATGCGCACCGTGCCCGTCTTCGCGATGTTGTCGAGCGCATCGGCATGCGCGGCGGGCGAGAACGCGCTGAGCGCGCCCGCGGCGGTGAACGCGAGGGCCGCGGCGAGCGTGGCGAACGCGCGGCGGGCGGTCGATTGAACGGGCTGGTGCTGGTTCATGGTGTGTCCTCTGTCGAAAAACGCTTATTGGAGTGAGATGGATGAGGTGGAAGGATGAAGTGGACTCTAGGTTTGCCAAAATCCCTCAACAAACGAAATATGCGCATGGAGGCCATGACGTAAGCTCATGCTCGCCGCATCGCCCGCCGGCTGTTGCGCGGCGACGCGCGCGGCGCGATGAATCGTTGGACGTATGAGCGCAGTGCATGCAGCCAGGGTCCGCCGCAACTCGTGGCGCGACGCGCGATCGCGTATCCTGTGGGGTTGGAAGGCGTGTCCCGACAGCAGTTCGCCGCGCCGCCTCAATGACTTTTTCTGATCCCGATATGTCGATGCGACGTCTTCCGCCGCTCAACGCGCTGCAAATTTTCGAAACCGTCGCGCGCCATCGCAGCTTCACGCGCGCGGCCGATCATCTGTGTCTCACGCAGGGCGCGGTGAGCCGGCAGATCATCGCGCTCGAGGACTACTACAAGTTTCCGCTGTTCAAGCGTCACGCGAAGGGCCTCACGCTCACCGCCGAAGGCGAGTTGCTGCTGCCCGCAGTCAAGGAGAGCTTCGCGCGTATCGAGGAGATTTCGCTGCGGCTCACGCGGCAGCGCACCGATCTCGCGCTGAAGGTGCCGACCTGCGTGATGCGCTGGATGCTGCCGAAGATCATGCGCTTTCAGACCGAGTATCCCGACCTGCATGTGCAGATCACCACGACGTGGCAGCACGACGTCGACTTCCAGCTCGAACCGTTCGACGCGGCGATTATTTACGGATCGTCGCCGGGTGCGGACGTGCAATCCGTGCCGCTCTTCGAGGAGCGTCTAACGCCGGTGTGCGCGCCCGATCTGCTGAAGGACAAGCCGCTGGCATCGGTCGCGGATCTCGCGCGCCATACGCTGCTGCATCCGACGCGCGATCATCGCGACTGGAAGATGTGGCTTGCGCGGGTCGCCGAAGCTGACCCGGCCGACGCGCGCGCGATCGACGCAGAGCACGGCCCGAGCTTCGACACGCTCGACATGGCGACCAACGCGGCGTTGCAAGGCTTCGGCGTGGCGATCAGCGACCTCGCGCTGATCGACGAAGATGTAGCCGCGCGGCGTCTCGTGCGGCCGTTCGATACGGTGCTGAAGACCGGCTGGCGCTACTACTTCGTCTATCCGGATTCAGTCGCGCATCAGCACAAGCTGAGTCTGTTTCGCGACTGGATCGCGGCGCATTGGGAAGAGTAGGCGAGGGCGCCGTCGCGCGACGGCGTGTGTCAGGGCGCGAACGATAAAAACAGGTAGGCGGCGAACAGCGACAGATGCACGGCGCCTTGCAGGATCGTCGTGCGGCCGGTGCTGATCGTCAGCGTGCTGACCAGCAGCGTGAGCACCAACAATACCGTTTCCTTGCCGTTGATGCCGAGCACGAGCGGTTGCCCCGTCGTCAGAAACACGGCGGCCACCGTCGGAATCGTCAAGCCGATGCTGGCGAGCGCCGAGCCGAGCGCGAGATTCAGGCTGTTCTGCAAGCGGTCGGCGCGCGCCGCGCGCACCGCGGCGAGGCCTTCGGGCAGCAGCACCAGCGCGGCGATCACGATGCCGACCACCGCCGCCGGCGCGCCCGCGTTTTCAACGGCCGTCTCGACAACCGGCGACAGCACTTTGGCGAGCAGCACGACGGCGACGAGGCACACCAGCAGCAAGCCGCCGCTCGTCAGCGCGAGCCGTGCGCCAGGCGGCGCGGCATGCACGTCTTCGTCGGACACGTCGGCGAGAAAATAGTCGCGATGCCGGACCGTCTGCACGAACACGAACACGCCGTACAACACCAGCGACGACACGCCCGCAAACGCCAGTTGCGACGACGACAGCATGGGGCCGACGTTGGTCGTCGTGTAGTTGGGCATGACGAGCGTCAGCACCGATAGCGACGCGAGCACCGCGAGAGCCGCAGCCGCGCCGCGAATCTGAAAATCCTGCTCGCGATGGCGAATGCCGCCCACCAGCAGGCACATCCCGACGATTCCGTTGCATACGATCATGACGGCGGCGAACACCGTATCGCGCGCAAGGCCCGCTTTCTCGGGACCGGCTGTCAGCATGACCGACACGATCAGCGCGACTTCGATCACGGTCACCGCGATCGCGAGCACCAGCGTGCCGAAGGGTTCGCCGACCTGATGCGCGACCACTTCCGCGTGATGCACGGCCGCGAATACCGCCGCGCATAGCGCGATGCCCACCAGCGCGAGCAGCAGCCCGTTGCCCGGCAACGCGTAGGACGCGCCGAGCACGATCCACGCGACGAACGGCACGGCCAGAGTCCAGCGGGGCAAGACGGTTGCGGACATGGTCATTGGCTGGTTGGTCTGTGACTTCGGTGATTTCTGTGAATTCTGTGAATTCTGTGACTGTTCCCGGCCCGCGGAACAGCATGCGATTCTAAAAACGCGGGCGATGCAATCGAGGCTTCAGGTCTGGCGGATGCCAACGTCCTTGCAACCGGACGTGGGCATCCGTCCATGCGACTGCCGGCGCGATCACGCGCCGGCCCGAGCTTTACTGCCCGACCGGCCGAACCGTCAGTGCGTTCTTGACCGACGTCACGCCTGCCACGCCTTGCGCCGCTTGCGTGGCGAGGTCGACTTGCGACTGGTCCGGCACCGTGCCGGCCAGCGTCACAGCGCCGCCGCGTGCACGGACGTTGATGTTCGCGACGCTGACGCCCTTGGTCTTGGCGAGCGCGCTGCGCACCTTGCGCCCGAGCGCGCGGTTGGCGGCCTTGGCCTGCTTGCCGGTTGTCGCCGATGATGCCGCCGCTGCCGGTGCGGCCGCCGCGTCGCTGCTTTGCGCGGATGCGTTGAGCGATGCCAGTACGATCAGCGCGCCGCCGACCATCTTCATTGCCGTGGATGCTTTCATGCGAATTTCTCCTTGTCGTGAATAATTCGTCCCCTTGCGGGAACGTGTGCTGGACTACGGTAAAGCGCAATGGAACGGAAAGGACGTTGCTGCGGGTCTTGCGGATGCTTCAGGTTGACAGAGACTGCTGGATGCTGCGGATGCGGCCGAAGCGCGCGGCCGGCGAGGCGCACTGCGGGCCGAAAGACACGATACTCCAATTGGTTCCAGAATGAGGCTGCCGCTGCCTGGAAGTGAGGCGTCGCTACAACGCTCGCGACGATGGGTCGCGATGTATGACTGCATAGTCTGGCGCTCTGAGATGGTGCGTGCGCCCCGGCGCTTGCGCAAGATGCGCGAATCGGGGCATAAATGAACGCACCCACCGATGCACCGACCGACGCAAAACTCGACGCCAAAACCGACGCAAAAACAAAGGCCCAATGCATGCGCAAACCGTCGCTTCCCATCATCCCCTTGTCGCGTGACGATTTGCCCGTCGGCGCGACACAACTCGCGCGCTTTATGATCGGCAAGTATCTCGTTCACGACGTGCCTGAGGGGCGCATGAGCGGTCGCATCGTCGAGACGGAGGCGTATCCGGTGGGCGATTCGACGAGCCATGCGTTTATCGGACGGCGTCCGCACAACGGCTCGATGTTCCTCGCGCCCGGCTATGCGTACGTCCGGCTCACCTATGGTCTCTCGTACATGCTCAACATGTCCGCCGAAGCGGAGGACGTAGGCGCCGGCATTCTGATCCGCGCGGTCGAGCCGCTCGAAGGTCTGCCGCTGATGGAAGCGCGCCGCCCCGGCGTGCCGCTGCGCGATCTCGCGCGGGGACCGGGCCGGCTGACTGTGGCGCTCGGCATCGGTCAGTCGTTCGACGGCCGCGATTTGTGCACCGGCCGCGATTTGTGGATCGGCGTCATCGAGACAGGCGACGTGCCGGTCGGCGTGACGACGCGCATTGGCCTGTCGCGCGAGATGCATCGGCCGTTGCGCTTTTTCGAGCCCGGCAGCGCGTTCGTGAGCGGACCGCGCAAGCTGCTGGTTGCGCCGCACGCGGACCTCGGCGACGGTCCGCAAATCTGACCGCGTGCAAAGCCGTTGCGGCAAGGTCTGCACGTCGGCGCGCTTGTTCCAAAGCGAAGGCTACACGCGGCTACGCGCTGCCCAATTATTACGCGGTCGATGCGCGGGGCATTGCTATCGCCGGAAACTTCGCCGCACTTTTTCAGTGACGACAATTATGTATCTCACAAATAGGTGTTTTCCCTTGGTGAATCGATGACTAGACTGGAATCACTCGCTTCCACATGGTGTGGCAAGCGCGGCAAATAAAACCAGGTCTGGAGGTAATAATCATGAAATCGCTTATCAAGGCAGTCGCCATTGCAGCCGTTCTCGCCGCTCCGGTCGCGTCGTTCGCGCAGTCGAGCCAGCAACCGGTCACGCGCGCCGAAGTGCGCAACGAACTGATTCAGTTGGAGCGCGCGGGTTACAACCCGTCGGTCAGCAACGACCCGTACTATCCGGCCGACATCCAGGCCGCGGAACGCCGCGTGCAGGAGCAAAACCCGGCAGTCGCGCAAACGCAGTTGCCGGTCGCGGACACGAGCGGCTATGGCGGCACGACGAGCGGCTCGTCGCAATCGGGCGGCGTGCGTGAGTCGATGACCGGCGCGAAGTCGGTGTATTTCGGCAATTAAGTTGGGAAGTTGAGTTCGTAGCTGGTTTGCGCTGGTGGCAGTAGAAATGTCATCTGCGATCGCAGCGAGCGCGCCGCGATAAAAGCGGCGCGCCGCAGCTGGCGATGCGGATCTCAGTTCGCACAGCACGCATACGTGAGCGCACTTTGGCGCTTGCAGAAGCAGGCGCTAGACACACGATCCCTATAGGCCCTGGTTCAAATGGGCTGACCAGAATCGAGGAACCTCCGCTGCCGCAAGGTAGCTTCGCCCAACCGTTCAGCGATTGGGCTTTTTTTGCGGCTAAAACCGGCGGGTAGGCAAGAGGCGTGGCCCGTCAGGGACGCTCGCCGTGGATGTAGAACTCGAGCTGCTGGATAGTGAACTGCTGCTCGGCGATGATGTTCTTCACGAGGTCGCCAATCGACACCATGCCGATGAGCCTGTCGTTTTCGATCACCGGCAAGTGGCGCATGCGCCGCTCGGTCATGAGCGCCATGCAGTCGTCGGTGGTTTGATCCGGGCGCACGAAGCGCACCGCCTTGCTCATGATCTCGCGTACCGGCGTGGCCTTCGACGACCTGTCCATCAGCACGACCTTGCGCGCGTAGTCGCGCTCGGTGATGATTCCCGCGATGCTGTCGCCGTCCGTCACGACCAGTGCGCCGATGCCTTTGTCAGCCATCAGCCTGATCGCTTCATAGACGGAGTCGTCGGCTCCGATCGTATAGACGGTCGTGTTTGGTTTGGTTTTTAGCAGCTGTGCAACGGTTGTCATGGAGCGGCTCCCTTTCGCAGTGCAGCAGTGCAGCACGCCGGCGCGGCGGGCTGTCGGTGACAGGCGATTCCAGTATAGGCGCGACGCGCCAGCGAGTGTGTCCGGGAATACCTGGAGCGCGCAACGCACACAATTCATGTAGCGCGCGGTTTTGCGCGCTTTGCGATCGCGTGAAGCGTATTGCGCGTTGCGTCTCGCGCTTGCGCTCTGGTGGTGCAAGAACCGTGCGCCATGCATGGGCATCCGGGTGCGGTGCGCCGATTAGCGGTAAACTCCTGTCCGTACCTTATCCCCGGTTTCATCGGGTTCATGTCCAGCACCACTGTCTAACGCCATGCTCACGTCTCACGATCCGTCGCCTGCGGCAGACGGCGCAATCAACGGCGAATGCGTCGTTCTCGACGCCACCGCCACGCTTCCCACGCGCTACGGCACGTTCACCTCTTATGTGTTTCGCGTGGTCGACAGCGGCGCCGAACATCTTGCGCTCGTGATGGGCGACGTCGCGAACAAGTCGTCGGTGCTGACCCGTTTGCACTCCGAATGCCTGACGGGCGACGTGCTCGGCTCATATCGCTGCGATTGCGGCGAGCAACTCGATCTCGCGCTGCGCTATATCGCCGCCGAAGGCTGCGGCGTGCTGCTGTATCTGCGCGGCCACGAAGGCCGCGGCATTGGCCTCTCGAACAAGATTCGCGCTTATGCGCTGCAGGAGCAGGGGCGCGACACGGTCGAGGCCAATCTCGACCTTGGCCTACCGGACGACTCACGCGAATACGATTCGGCGGCGGGCATTTTGCGCACGCTGAAAGTCACCTCGGTCCGGCTGATGAGCAACAATCCCGAGAAGTTCGACACGCTGTCCAAGCACGGCATTCCGGTGTGCGAACGCGTCGCGCTCGCGATTCCGATGCGCGAGGAAAACGAGCGCTATATCCGCACGAAGCAGTTGAAGTTTGGGCATTACTTCGACGAGAACGAATAGAGACAATTTGATATCTGTCCGCAGTCGGCCAAGGTGAGCCAAAGTAGTCCGTAACTGATTGAAAATAAAATAAAAATTATCCGCATCGAGGACTCTAGCCGGGTCACCTACACTTGTCTCCGCATGTCTACACTTGCGACGCTGGCGTAGGTTTTTTCGGCGTTGCCACGAAAACCTACGCCGGATATTCTTCCTTCAGAAAAACCTACGCCGAGGGAAGAATGCGCTTCGATGCACGCGCCGCGGCCAGACTGCCGAGCGGCGATCACATGACCTTCGATGGATTTCCCGGACTGCGCTTGCAGGCGTCTACGAGCCGGAAATCGTGGACGTACCGCTACAAGTCACCGGTCGATAGCCGCATGCGGCAAGTCAAGCTCCGTGAATGGCCAGCAATGTCGTTTGCCGGAGCCATCGCTGCGTGGGAGAAGAGCCGCGTCGAGAGAGATTCGGGCGCCGAGCTTTCGGCACTGCGCCGAATGACGCAGGCAGAGGCTACTCGTCCATCACCGGACAATTACACCGTCAGACAGTTGTGCCGCGACTATCTGGAAGGGTATGTAGAAGTCAACCGGAAGACCAAAGGTGCAGTCGAGGTCGCACGTATATTCAAAGCGATGTTAGGGCCTATCGCGGATCGGGCTGCGACTACCATTACGCGCGCCGAGGCTTTCGATCTGCTCGAATCATATCGGTCCACTCCCGTGCTCGCAGCCCGCCTTCGCATGGAATTGGGCTGTGCCTGGCACTACGCGCTCGATGCCGGTCGTCTTCCTGAAAACACCGCTAACTGGTGGAAGGTAGTTCTAAGAGGGCGATTGAAGAGCAAAGGGCGCAAGGTCGAGGGCCAATATACTGGAACACAGAAAAGGGTACTCTCGGTAGAGGAACTCGGCACATTGATTCGATGGCTTCCGAACTTCAGCCTGACCGTCGCTGACGCATTGACGCTCTACCTCTGGACTGGCACGAGAGGGGGCGAGATTGTCGCTATGGAGAGCACCGAGATCGCGGACGAAAGCGATGGTCTTTGGTGGACGATCCCCAAACAGAAGACAAAGGGGCTTCATAACGAAAGAGCAACGGATCTGCGTGTGCCGCTCGTGGGCCGCGCCGAAGTGGTTGTGCGGCGACGACTCGATCAGGCCAAGGGAACTGTCTTGTTTCCTTCGTCGCGTGGGAAGGCGATGGAGCAGACCGTGGTGCAGCACGGCGTCTACTATCATCAGCCGTACTGCAAAATCGCACCCAACCATGATCGCCCGCGATTGCCTGTGACGCATTGGTCAGCCCACGATCTTCGACGCACTACGCGCACACTTCTTGCCACACTTGGTTGTCCGAACGAAATCGCCGAGGCCGTGCTTGGCCATGCCCAGTCGGGAATCATCGGTATCTATAACCGGCATAACTACGACAGAGAGCGACGCGAGTGGCTCACGAAACTGTCACATCGGCTGGAAGAAATTGCGGCGACATATTCTGCAAAGAGGTAACCTTCGCCGCCGCCTGACTCCCTCGTTCCTCAGCAGGTGGTTCACGCTCGGCATCGTCACATTTCCGCCCGCCTTCACCGTCGTATCGACGAGCGTGTGTCGTGCCCGGAAACGGTAGTGGGGGCTGCCGCCCGTGGTGAGCGCGCTACCGACGTTCTGCGTAGTCGTCGTGTACCCCCTGTTCAGGCCGTCACAGCGCTTTGCATTCTGCGGAAGCTGATCGGTCAGCAGTTGCATCGCAGAAAGAGTCATCAATCTTCTGTGAGATTGTCCTGAAGTACGGGGAAAATGCACTTCCCGCGTCGCTGCATCGGCGGACAGTTAAGATCCGAGCGGAGCGTTGCCTCCGGGACCCGGGATGGCGAAGAACATCGAAACAGCCAATATCTAGCCCTCTTAACGTTACAAGGGACGCTGATACTTTATCGGGACAAGGGCTGCGACTCGCTGAACCTTCGTTCACCGTAACCGGTACCAATCGATGCATCGTGCATGTCCCGTCGACCGCATCGACGGATATTCCCCGCCATGTCCCTCCGGGGGGCGACGAATAGAACGGTTGCCTTCGCATTTGCATGTCTCCCGACGGTTGCGGCGCCTTTAGAATTCGACCTCTACGCGCGTCGTCGCCCTTGCGACTGCGGGCCCCGGACAGGTAACCCTTAACACGGAGGCTGCACCTTTCAGTCTGATCGCCTGTTCGTCGAGCAAATGCGCTGCAGCACTGGAGCAGCCCCACGGGGTCATTTTTACATCGGCGCTAACACGAATGCCGCTCACACAACTAATTTCGTCACTAGTCGTCAACTAACTTTGTGACTACGACGCGCGGGTGGTCGTCGCTTGTGCACGACGCTCAGCCGACCTCTTGGTTGCGGCGTGTCCGCTTCACTCAAGAAACAGTGAGGGGCCTTCGCAGTCGATAAACAGTTAACTAGCGGCCACGCTTGCGGGCCATCGGGCTCGCGTTGATCACTCGCGCCAAGGCAGGGTAGGGCAGCGGGACACTGCTGTCATGACGGGGCATCCTCGCGGAGCGCCCCAGTCCCGCTACAGCGTCGGTGACTGTCGGCGCGCACGCCTGCATGTCGAGCGTTTCCGGAGCGGGGGTTCTCGGGGGGGGGGG
>NZ_ABLD01000045.1 GCF_000172415.1 Paraburkholderia graminis C4D1M | reverse complement strand
CGCTGTCACCGACGCGTGCGGGAAATCGCAGTCGAGCCCGCTGCGCGCCGGCATCGCCGCGAAATTAATGTCGTTGATGCCGATCAGCAGAATCACCGCCTTGACGCCGGGCCGCTCGAGCGCGTCGCGCCCAAATCGCGTGACCAGCGCATCGCCATAACACGGAGAATCGTTAAGCAGCCGGTTGCCGCTGATACCGAGATTGATCACGGCCGTCGAGCGGTTCCCCGAGCCGGCCAATCGGCGGGCGAACGCGTCCGGCCATCGACGGTTCAGGTTCAGGCTGGAGCGCATGCCGTCCGTGATCGAATCGCCGATCGCCGCAATTGCCGTCGATCCCGGCGCGGCGTCGACGGACAGCCCCGTCACCCACAAGTATTGAGTGAAGCGCCCGCGAAACGCTTCTGCCGTCGCGTCCGCCGCGTGGTTGCCGGGGCTGGAAACATAATTAAGCTGGCTGGAAACCCGGTGCCACGCGACCACTCGCTGGTCCGGCGCCATAAACGCGCTAATGGCATACGGCGCGCCTTCCGCGACGTCCATCGCGATTGGGTCGCTGTCCAGTTCGCGGCCGGGCGCAACGCTCACACTCGGCTTCCCGCCGAAGGTCACACGCGCGCCGCCGCCAGCCGACGCGGCAGCGCCGCCCGCCGACCGCGCAATGCGCAGATCCTCGATAACGAGCGGCGTCTTGCCGTATTCATTGCTGAGGTGAATCCGCACAGATTTTCCCGACAGCGTCGGGTAGACAATCTGACGGACGGTGCGCCCCGCCACTTCAGGCGCGCGATACAGCGGCGGCAAGTCAGCGCGTTGCGGGATGGGCTGCAGCGCGGTTGCCCACGCCGTGACCCAATGCGCCGAGGCGTCCGTGCCAGCGGCGGCGACAGAGGAGGAAACGGCAAGCTGGCAAAACAGCGCGGCGCCGCATGCCGCGGCCAGAGAGCGAATGGTCATTCGTGTACTTGGTTTCAAGCGAAACAGCCATTGTGCACGATCCGCGTCGGCCGACGCGGGCCAGCGCGGGCGGCATACGCCCGCACTCGCACTCGCAAACGGACAAAGCCCGCAACGCACAGCCAGCACCCTCACCCGGCCACTTGCAGCTCACCCGTCATCTTCAAAGCCAGCGCTTCAGCCACTTCAATTCCGTCGATCGCCGCCGAATAGATCCCGCCGGCGTAACCCGCGCCCTCTCCCGCCGGATACAAGCCCTCGACGTTCACGCTCTGATAGTCGTCGCGCCGGCGCACCCGGATCGGCGACGACGTCCGCGTCTCCACGCCCGTCAACACCGCGTCATGCATCGCGAAGCCCGCGATCTTCTTGTCCATCTGCGGAAGCGCTTCGCGAATCGCCTCGATCACGTAGTCGGGCAGCGCCGTGCTGAGATCCGTGGGATGCACGCCCGGCTTATAAGACGGCACGACCGAACCAAGCGACGTCGACGGCCGTCCAGCAATGAAGTCGCCGACAAGTTGACCCGGCGCCATATAGTTGCCGCCGCCCAGTTCGAACGCCCGCTCTTCCCATTTCCGTTGGAATGCGATGCCGGCAAGCGGCCCGCCCGGATAATCGTCGGGCGTGATGCCCACGACGATTCCCGCGTTCGCATTGCGCTCGGCTCGCGAATACTGGCTCATGCCGTTGGTCACCACGCGCCCCGGCTCGGACGTCGCGGCGACCACCGTCCCGCCCGGGCACATGCAGAAGCTGTACACCGCGCGCCCGTTGCTGCAGTGATGCACCACCTTATAGTCGGCGGCGCCCAGTTGCTTGTGGCCGGCAAACTTGCCGAACCGGCTACGGTCGATCAAGCCCTGCGGATGCTCGATCCGAAACCCGAGCGAGAACGGCTTGGCTTCGATATAAACGCCGCGGTCGTGCAACATCTGAAACGTATCGCGCGCGCTGTGGCCGACGGCGAGCACCACATGGTCGCAGCGCAGCGTTTCGCCCGTCGACAGCGTCAGCCCGCGTACTTTTCCGTTATCGATGTCGATATCGTCCACGCGCGTCTCGAAACGCACTTCGCCGCCCAGTTCGTGGATGGTCGCGCGCATCTTCTCGACCATGCTCACGAGGCGAAACGTGCCGATATGCGGCCGGCTCAGATACAGAATGTCCTCCGGCGCGCCGGCGCGCACGAATTCGTCCAGCACCTTGCGGCCATAGTGCTTCGGGTCCTTGATCTGGCTATACAGCTTGCCGTCCGAAAACGTACCCGCGCCGCCCTCGCCGAACTGCACGTTCGATTCCGGATTCAGCACCGACTTGCGCCACAGGCCGAAGGTGTCCTTGGTGCGCTCCCGCACCGCCTTGCCGCGCTCGAGGATGATCGGACGGAAGCCCATTTGCGCGAGGATCAGCCCGGCGAACAGCCCGCATGGTCCCATGCCGATCACCACCGGACGCGGCCCGCTGAACTGCGCCGGCGCCCTGGCGACGAACCGGTACGTCATGTCGGGCGTCACGGCGCAATGCGGCACGTCGGCGATCCGCTTGAGCGCGGCGGCTTCGTCCGTGACCTCGACGTCGACGATGTAGGTCAGCTTGATGTCGGCGCGCTTGCGCGCATCGTGGGCGCGCCGGAACACGGTGTATCGGACGAGCCCGTCGTGAGGCACGCCGAGTTCCGCGAGACGCGCGCGGACGGCGGCCTCGAGAGCGCTCTCGGGATGATCGAGCGGGAGTTTGATTTCGCTTAGACGTAGCATGAAGTACCGGGGATGCAGGAGGGCCGCAATCGCGGCCAATTCGCAATTTTATAGGCTAAGCGCCGGTGCGGGGTTTCCGCGCGAAGCAAAACAGGTCGCGAACCCGCGCCGGCTGCTGTCGGAGCGAGCGCCGTCCGTCTCAAAAAAATTTATTAACCGACCGGTCGGTTGGCTTATACTGTGCAAACCAGATAACTCCCCCAGAAAGAGCGTCCCCATGTACACGCAATCCCTGGATATTCCCGGCAACGTGGCCCCGCTGGAATCCGGCGCGACGTCGCCGGAGCAGGCGCAATTCGACGCCGTCATGGCCGCGGACGGCAAGATAGAACCGCAAGACTGGATGCCCGACGCGTATCGCAAGACGCTCGTGCGCCAGATTTCGCAGCACGCGCATTCGGAGATCGTCGGCATGCTGCCGGAAGGCAACTGGATCACGCGCGCGCCGAGCCTCAAGCGCAAGGCGATTCTGCTCGCCAAGGTGCAGGACGAAGCCGGCCACGGTCTCTATCTATATAGCGCGGCCGAAACGCTCGGCGTCTCGCGCGATCAGCTCGTCGCGGCGCTGCATTCCGGCAAGGCCAAATATTCGAGCATCTTCAATTACCCGACGCCCACCTGGGCGGATGTCGGCGTGATCGGCTGGCTGGTCGACGGCGCGGCGATCATGAATCAGATTCCGCTGTGCCGTTGCACTTACGGCCCGTACGCCCGCGCGATGATCCGCATCTGCAAGGAAGAGTCGTTCCACCAGCGCCAGGGCTTTGACGCGCTGATGTCGATGATGTCCGGCACCGACGCGCAGCGCGAACTCGTCCAGCAGGCGGTGAACCGCTGGTGGTGGCCGGTGCTGATGATGTTCGGTCCGAGCGACAAGGATTCCATCCACAGCAATCAATCGTCGAAATGGGGCATCAAGCGTATTTCGAACGACGACCTGCGTCAGAAATTCGTCGACGCCACCGTCGAGCAGGCCAAAGTGCTCGGCGTGACGCTGCCCGACCCCGACCTGAAATGGAATGAAGCGCGCGGCCACTACGACTACGGCGACATCGACTGGGAAGAATTCTGGCGCGTCGTGAACGGCGACGGCCCATGCAATCGCGAGCGCCTTGGCACCCGCGTCAAAGCGCATAACGAGGGCGCCTGGGTTCGCGAAGCCGCCATCGCCCACGCCGAGAAACAACGCCAACGCGCCCAACAGCACGCCGCCTGAACAACGCGGCTCGCCAGGCAAGGAATCAGGAGATCAGCATGAACAAGGAATGGCCAATTTGGGAAGTCTTCGTGCGCAGCAAGCAGGGACTCGACCATAAACACTGCGGCAGCCTGCACGCCGCCGACGCGCAAATGGCGCTGCGCATGGCGCGGGACGTCTACACGCGCCGCCAGGAAGGCGTGAGCATCTGGGTGGTGCCGTCGTCGGCGATTACGGCGTCCGCGCCGCAAGACAAGGCGGAACTGTTCGAACCGGCGGCCGACAAGATCTACCGCCACCCGACGTTCTACACGCTTCCCGACGAAGTCAACCACATGTAAGCGCGGCCATGAACATCACGCTAGAACATCTGCAATACGTGCTGCGCCTCGCCGATACCGCGCTGATTCTCGGTCAGCGCAATGCCGAGTGGTGCGGCCACGGCCCGATTCTCGAAGAAGACATCGCGCTGTCGAACATGAGCCTCGATCTGATCGGTCAGGCGCGTCTGCTGTACACGCACGCGGCGTCGCTCGAACAGCAACTCACCGGCAAGACCCGCACCGAAGACGACTACGCGTACTTCCGCGCCGAGCGCGAGTTCGCCAACTACACGCTGGCGGAATTGCCGCACTACGGCCCGCTGTCCGCGACGGCGCAAGCCGAGAAGGACTACGCGGTCACGATCGTGCGCAATTTCCTTTATTCGACGCTGATGGCGCATGTCTGGACCGCGCTCACGCAATCGACGGACACGCAACTGGCCGCGATCGCGTCGAAGTCGATCAAGGAAACGAGCTACCACGTCCATCACGCGAGCGAATGGCTGATCCGTTTCGGCGACGGCACGGAGGAATCGCACCGCCGCTCGCAGGCCGCGCTTGACTACCTGATGCCCTACACGCGCGAGTTTTTCAGCACCGACGCCGTGGAAGAAGCGATCGCCGCTGCCGGCATCGGCCCGCTCAGCGCCGATCTGGAAGCCGCCTGGCTCGACGACGTGCGCGCCACACTCGACCAAGCCACGCTTACGCTTCCCGAACCGGTCAAGCACGTCACGACCGGCAAGCACGGCGAGCATTCCGAGCACATGGGCTTCGTGCTGGCCGAAATGCAAAGCCTCGCGCGGCAGCATCCCGGCGCGACCTGGTGATCGCGATAACACGGCAAACCACGGCAAATCAGACGATGACGACCTCGACCGCTTCAACCGCCGCCCTGGACGATGCCATTGACGACGCCACGCTCGAACGCGCGTGGGCGGTGCTCGAAGCCGTGCCCGATCCCGAGATTCCGGTGGTATCGATCCGCGAGCTCGGCATTCTGCGCGACGTGCGGCGCACGGACGACGGCACGCTCGAGGTGGTGATCACGCCGACCTATTCCGGTTGCCCGGCCATGTCGCAGATCGCCGAAGACGTCGCGCATGCACTCGACGTCGCGGGACTCACGCCTTATCGCATCGCCACCGTGCTCGCGCCCGCGTGGACCACCGACTGGATGACCGTCGAAGCCCGCGACAAGCTGCGCGCCTATGGCATCGCGCCGCCCACGGGCAATTGCGGATCGCCGGCCGATTCCGGTTTGCGGCCGCGCGAAAAAGTGATGCGCTTCGTGCCGCGCGCGCTGCCCGCGCCTTTGTGCCCGCGCTGCGGCTCGGTGCACACCGAGCGTCTCGCGCAATTCGGCTCGACCGCCTGCAAAGCCTTGTACCGCTGCCTCGACTGCCGCGAACCCTTCGACTATTTCAAACCATACTGATATGGCTACCCCGCAATTTCATCCGCTGCGTATCCGCGAAGTGCGGCCAGAAACCGCCGACGCGGTCTCGGTTGCCTTCGAAGTCCCCGCCGAACTGCGCGAGCTTTACCGCTTCACGCAAGGCCAGTTCGTCACGCTCAAAACGCACATCGACGGAGAGGAAACGCGCCGTTCCTACTCGATCTGCGTGGGCGTCACCGACTACGACCGCGACGGCGAACTGCGCATCGGCATCAAGCGCGTGCGCGGCGGGCGCTTCTCCAATTTCGCCTTCGACACGCTGCAGCCCGGCCACACGATCGACGTGATGACGCCGGACGGCCGCTTCTTCACGCATCTGAACGTGGACCACGGCCAGCAGTACGTCGCGTTTGCAGGCGGCTCGGGCATCACGCCGGTGCTCGCCATCATCAAGACGACGCTCGAGGTCGAACCGCGCAGCACTTTTGTGCTGATTTACGGCAACCGCAGCGTCGATCAGATCATGTTCGCCGAAGAACTCGAAGATCTGAAGAACCGCTTCATGAACCGCTTCGTGCTGTACCACGTGCTGTCCGACGATTTGCAGGACGTCGAACTGTTCAACGGCGTGCTCGACCAGAAGAAATGCGCGGCGTTTCTGGAAAGCCTGGTGCCGGCCGATTCCATCGACGAAGCCTTTATCTGCGGCCCCGCGCCGATGATGGACGCCGCCGAAGCCGCGCTCAAAGCCGCCGGCGTGCCGTCGGAAAAGGTGCACGTGGAACGCTTTGGCTCGCCGCTGCCGCAAGCGGGCGTGCCGCCCGTCGAAATCACCGACGACACGCCCGCAGCCGAGCTCGAAATCGTGCTCGACGGAAAGCGCCGCAAGCTGCGCCTGCCGTATCAGGGCGTGAGCGTGCTCGACGTCGGTCTGCGTGCCGGGCTCGCGCTGCCGTATGCGTGCAAAGGCGGCGTGTGCTGCACCTGTCGCGCGAAAGTCGTGGAAGGCGAAGTGAAGATGGAAAAGAACTACACGCTCGAAGAGCATGAAATCCGCGACGGCTTCGTGCTGACCTGTCAATGCCATCCGATCAGCGATCGTGTGGTGGTGAGCTACGACGAACGTTGAGCGCGCTTGGCGCGTTCGGCACGTTCGGCGCCCCTGTGC
Organism: Paraburkholderia graminis C4D1M; assembly: GCF_000172415.1. Taxonomy (GTDB): domain Bacteria; phylum Pseudomonadota; class Gammaproteobacteria; order Burkholderiales; family Burkholderiaceae; genus Paraburkholderia; species Paraburkholderia graminis. The sequence continues at coordinate 21,092 of NZ_ABLD01000045.1, read as the reverse complement.
TTTGAGCCATTCCGCGATCCGCTTACACTAGGGCCGCTCGCAGTCGGACCGTTCCGGTCCGCGAGGCGAGCGGCCCTTTGTCTAATCGCGTACAAAAACCAGCCACGGCCGATGAGCACCATCCACCTCACTAACGGCGACGTCGCCGCGGAATCATTGCGCACGGCGTTGCGCGAAACGGGCCGCGACGACCGCGTGCAGGCACTGCGCGACGATCTGGCGGTCGGTCCGTTGCGAGGAATCGACGACGACCCGCAAGTGCGCGCCACCTTCTGGGACCGCGTGAGCGCTGACACGAAGCGCGATTTCGTCCGCGAGTTTCGCGAGCAGGCCGCAGCGCTCGAAGCGATTGCACGCGGCGAAGCGAATCTCGTGGTCTGGCATGGCGAAAGCGCATCCGATCAATTGATGCTGCGCCGGGTCTGCTACTACCTGCGCAATAATCCGCAACGCCTGAACGAAGTGCGTCTGTCGATCCGCGATCTCACCGACACGGGCGCATGGGCGTACAGCCGCAAAGACCGCGCGACGTCCGTCGGCATGTTCGCGCCGTCCGTGCTGCACGCGCGTTTGCCCGACGCGGCGCCCATCTCGGTGCTGCGCATCAGCCGGCTCGCGCTCGAATGGCAGGAAGCGAAGCACGCAAACGGCGAGACGCGGCGCTGGCGCGACAACACCTTCACGAGCGGCAGCTTCGCCGATCTGGACGCGCTGATACTCGAGCACGCGACGGCGGACTGGCAACCGGCGTCGCGAGTGGCCGCGGAAGTCATGACCGCGGAGCTCGGGTTTCTGGTCAGCGACAGCATCGTGCTGTGGCGCTTCCGCGAACTGGCCGCCACGCGCCGGATCAAGCTGCGCGGCGACACCGGCGCATGGCGGACGCTCGAGCTGTGCGCGGCGCTCGCCCCCTGTCCACAGGAATAAAACAGACGACCATGGCCCGCACCCGAGCCCCCGACCACGAAAGCCAGCGCGAACAGATTCTCGAACTGGCCGCGGCCAAATTCGCACAGACGAGCTATCCCAGCACGTCGATGTCAGACCTTGCCGCTGCGAGCGGCACGTCGAAAGCGCGCCTCTATCACTATTACGAGAGCAAGGAAGCGATCCTTTTCGATCTGCTGGACCGCTACACCAAACGGCTGATGCTGATCATCGCCGAGGTGGAGGGCGCAAGTCAGCGCCGCGGCCTCACCGAGCGCGAGACCTTTGCCGAGTTGATCCGCGCGTTCCTGTCGGAATACGAGACGTCGCACAGCCGCCACGTCGCACTGCTGAACGACGTGAAGTATCTCGTCGACGCGCAGCGCGAGGTGATTCTCAACCGTCAGCGCGACGTCGTCGCTGCGTTTGCGCGGCAACTCGCGCGCGCTTACCCCGAGCGCGCCACGCGTGAAAACCAGACCGCGCTCACGATGATGGTATTCGGCATGATCAACTGGACCTTCACCTGGCTCAAGCCCGGCGGACGCATGGGCTATAGCGAATTCGCGGAACAGGTGGTGAGCATGGTGGACCACGGGCTGGGCTGCGCGCCGGCTTGATGGCGGGATGGCGCAGCACAGCAATATGCGGCATCGGTAAATAAGCGCGTCGCATATGCGCGACATCGTGCCACGCACGCTCGTTCTTTTATTAATTATCTTTTGAAATCAACTGGTTAACAATAAAACAACCCCGCAGTTAGGCAGCACCCTCGAATAAAGATACGGGTTTTCCCTAGTGATCGGTTAGCGTTTCCGTTAGAATCGTTTTTGCGGTGCACCAACGCCGCACGATGACAAGGAGAACCTGACCATGAACATGATTACACCCCGCGCCGCCGAGCCGATCGTCGCGCACGATCGCGCGTCGCTGCCTGCCGGTCGTGCGCCTGCTCTGGTTCGTGAACTCACCGCGGTCGACCGTGAACGTCTGCTGACGCACTTCCTCGCGCTCGACGAAGACGACCGGCTGCTGCGTTTCGGTCAGGTCGTGCCCGACCACGTCATCGAGAACTACGTCCGCGCAATCGATTTCAAGCGCGACACCGTGTTCGGCGTGTTCGACGATCAATTGCAGCTTACGGGCGTCGGTCACCTCGCTTACTTGCCGGCTGAAGGCGACAAGCGCACGGCCGAGTTCGGCGTTTCCGTGCTCGAAAGCGTGCGCGGCCAGGGTATCGGTTCCAGGCTGTTTGAGCGCGCGGCCATCCGCAGCCGCAATACTCATGTCACCACGCTGTACATGCACTGTCTGTCGCGCAACTCGACCATGATGCACATCGCGAAAAAAGCGGGCATGAAGATCGAGTACGCGTACGGCGAAGCAGACGCTTATCTGACGCTGCCGCCGGCCGACCAAACGAGCATCATCACGGAAATGCTGCAGGAACAGGCTGCGGTGTTCGACTATGCGCTCAAGCGCCAGGCACGCCGCACGTCGCGATTGCTCGAGTCCTTCATGCCGACAGCCGCTGCGGCCTGAACATCGGGCAGACGCCGTCATCCAATACAAAGGGCAGCTTCATGGCTGCCCTTTGCGGTTTACCGGCCGTGTGCCGCGCGCCCCAACCCATGCACTTTCATAAGATCGGCAACGCCGTCGTCTCCTTGATCTTTTCCAGCGAGAAGCTCGTTTTGACGTCGATCACCGACGGGTGATGCAGCAGTTGGTCCTGCACGAAGCGCGAAAAGTGCGCCATGTCCTCCACCTGAACGCGTAGCAGATAGTCCATCTCGCCGGTCATTGCGTGACACGCCACCACTTCCGGCCACGTCTGCACGGCCGCGCGGAACAGGTCGGCGTGGGTCGCCTCGCCGCGCGGACTTAGCGCGGAACCGCCGCGCTTTTCCAGCCGCACGTTGACGTATGCGAGCAGATCGAGCCCGAGGCGCTGCGCGTCCAGCAGCGCGACGTAGCCGCGAATCACTCCGCTCTCCTCGAGCCGCCGTATGCGACGCAAGCACGGACTCGGCGACAGATTGATCCGCTCCGCGATCTCCTGATTCGACAACCGGCCATTCTCCTGAAGGATCGCCAGAATCCGCCGGTCGATGGCGTCTATCTCTATATGAGTCACTTTCTGCCGCCGTTTTCGTGGATTGAGCTAGAAAATAGCGCCACGCTACGCCAGTGCGATTAAGTTCGCAAGTTTCGAGCGCGATCCCGCCTTTACACTTGCGTCATTCGGTCGCGCTCCGGCATTGCGCGCGCGACTCCGGCGCCACGCGCCCTCGACATGGAGAGAGACAAATGCAGGTTTCAACTTGGGACAATCCGGTCGGCACTGACGGCTTCGAATTCATCGAATACACCGCCCCCGATCCCAAAGCGCTCGGCAAGCTGTTCGAGCAGATGGGTTTTACCGCCATCGCCCGTCATCGTCATAAGGACGTGACGCTTTACCGGCAAGGCGAGATCAACTTTATCGTCAATGGCGAGCCGGATTCGTTCGCGCAACGCTTCGCGCGTCTGCACGGTCCGTCGATCTGCGCGATCGCGTTCCGCGTCCAGGACGCGGGCAAGGCCTACAGGCAGGCCATCGAAAAAGGCGCGTGGGGCTTCGACAACAAAACCGGCCCGATGGAACTGAACATTCCCGCAATCAAGGGCATCGGCGATTCGCTGATCTATTTCGTCGACCGTTGGCGCGGCAAGAACGGCGCGGCGCCGGGCAGCGTCGGCGACATCGACATTTACGATGTGGACTTCGAGCCGATTGCCGGCGCGAATCCGAACCCAGTCGGTCACGGCCTCACCTACATCGACCACCTGACGCACAACGTCCACCGGGGCCGCATGCAGGAATGGGCGGAGTTTTACGAGCGCCTCTTCAATTTCCGCGAAGTGCGCTATTTCGACATCGAAGGCAAAGTGACGGGCGTGAAGTCGAAAGCGATGACGTCGCCGTGCGGCAAGATCCGCATTCCGATCAACGAGGAAGGCTCGGAAACGTCCGGGCAGATTCAGGAATATCTGGACGCGTACCACGGCGAAGGCATCCAGCACATCGCGCTCGGCAGCAACGACATTTACCGTACCGTCGACGGCCTGCGCGCATCGAATATCTCGCTCCTCGATACCATCGACACCTACTACGAACTCGTCGACCGCCGCGTGCCGAATCACGGCGAGCCGCTCGACGAACTGCGCAAGCGCAAGATTCTGATCGACGGCGCGCCGGACGACTTGCTGCTGCAAATCTTCACCGAGAACCAGATCGGCCCGATCTTCTTCGAGATCATTCAGCGCAAGGGCAATCAGGGCTTTGGCGAGGGCAACTTCAAGGCGCTGTTCGAATCGATCGAACTGGATCAGATTCGCCGCGGCGTCGTGCAGGACAAGGCTTGAACGCTAAGCGCCTATTTCCGGCGCAGTAGGTGACAGGCCAATAAAACGACAAGGGCGAGGATCTAACGATCCCCGCCCTCGTCGTTTGCGCCGCCGCTCAACGCTGAGCGACGGCCGGTTTAACCGTCGACACGCCGCATCAGCAGCGCGTCACGAATTCTGGTCTTCCTTCGCGGACGCGCTTTCCCGCGCGATGCGGTTGATGGCGATACGCGCCGGGGCGACCAGCGCCGTGCGGCTAATCACGCTCGACTGCGTGCCCGTACCCGCGTTCGAGCGCACCGGCGCGCTCATGGCGAAAAAGGCGGCCGAAACCATCAGGAAGGTCTGGATATTTCTAGTGTTCATGCGTACTCCTTTTCTAACTGCCCTGTTGTCCTGAAGCGCCGCAACATGCGACGCGTTACACAGACATTGCTCACAGGTGCGGTGTTAGACACGCATCTGCCTCGCGGTTCCATGAGATTGTAGGTTTTACAGCTTGTTACACCGGCAACTCACAGACGTTAGGCGAACTTTGCAACAAACAGCACCAGCACGGACGCCGCATGGCGGCGGCAACACAGGGAAATTTCTGCCGCGATGCGGCGGGTTTTCACCAGTGCTACCATCACTTAAAACACGTCAATATGGCGACCCCGGCCATACGCATTCACAAGATGCCGCGGCCCAAAAAGTTTTGGCGATCCCAAACTGGGTGGAGGAGTACACATAATGAATGCCCCGCTAGACGCAGGTCAGCGAGCTTCGCTCGAAGCCGCTCTATCTTCCGTCACGCTCGACGACAAATACACTCTGGAACGCGGCCGCGCGTACATGAGCGGCATCCAGGCGCTGGTGCGTCTGCCGATGCTGCAGCAGGAACGCGACCGCGCCGCCGGCCTGAACACGGCCGGCTTCATCTCCGGTTACCGCGGATCGCCGCTCGGCGGACTCGATCAATCCTTGTGGAAGGCGAAACAGCATCTCGCCTCACATCAGGTCGTGTTCCAGCCGGGCGTCAATGAAGACCTCGCGGCGACCGCCGTTTGGGGCTCGCAACAGGTCAACCTGTACCCCAGCGCCAAATACGACGGCGTGTTTTCGATGTGGTACGGCAAGGGCCCCGGCGTCGACCGTTCCGGCGACGTCTTCAAGCACGGCAATTCGGCGGGTTCGTCGCGGCATGGCGGTGTGCTCGTGCTCGCCGGCGACGACCACGCGGCCAAATCCTCGACGCTCGCGCACCAGTCGGAACACATTTTCAAGGCCTGCGGCCTGCCGGTGCTGTTCCCGTCGAACGTGCAGGAATATCTCGACTTCGGCCTGCACGGCTGGGCAATGAGCCGCTACTCCGGCCTGTGGGTGGCAATGAAGTGCGTGACCGACGTGGTCGAATCGTCGGCTTCCGTCGACATCGATCCGCATCGCACGAAGATCGTTCTGCCGGACGACTTCGCGATGCCCGAAGGCGGTCTGAATATTCGCTGGCCCGATCCGCCGCTCGTGCAGGAAGCGCGTCTGCTCGACTACAAGTGGTACGCGGCGCTCGCCTACGTGCGCGCGAACAAGCTGGATCGCGTCGAGATCGACTCGCCGCACGCGCGCTTCGGCATCATGACGGGCGGCAAGGCGTATCTGGATGTGCGTCAGGCGTTGACCGACCTCGGTCTCGACGACGAAACCTGCGCGCGCATCGGCATCCGCCTCTATAAGGTCGGCTGCGTGTGGCCGCTCGAGGCGCAAGGCGCGCAAGCCTTCGCTCGCGGTCTCGACGAGATTCTCGTGGTCGAAGAAAAGCGTCAGATTCTCGAATACGCGATCAAGGAAGAGTTGTACAACTGGCCCGACGCGCAGCGTCCGCGTGTGTTCGGCAAGTTCGACGAGAAAGACGGCGCGGGCGGCGAATGGTCGGTGCCGATGGGCAACTGGCTGCTGCCGGCGCACTACGAACTGTCGCCCGCGATCATCGCGAAGGCCATCGCCGCGCGGCTTGCCAAGTTCGATCTGCCGTCCGACGTGCGCGCCCGCATCGCCGCGCGCATCGCGGTAATCGAAGCAAAGGAAAAGGCGCTCGCGCGCCCGCGCGTCGAAGCGGAACGCAAGCCGTGGTTCTGTTCGGGCTGCCCGCACAACACGTCGACGAATGTGCCGGAAGGCTCGCGCGCGATGGCGGGCATCGGCTGCCATTACATGACCGTGTGGATGGACCGCAGCACGAGCACGTTCAGCCAGATGGGCGGCGAAGGCGTCGCGTGGATCGGCCAGGCGCCGTTCACGAACGACAAGCATGTGTTCGCCAATCTCGGCGACGGCACCTACTTCCACTCGGGGCTGCTCGCGATTCGCGCGGCCATCGCGTCGAAGGCGAACATCACCTACAAGCTGCTCTACAACGACGCAGTCGCGATGACCGGCGGCCAGCCGGTCGACGGCGTGCTGACCGTGCCGCAGATCACGCATCAACTCGCGGCCGAAGGCGCGTCCAAGATCGTGATCGTCACCGACGAGCCCGAAAAATATTCGGCGAACGTGGGTCTTGCGCCCGGCATCGACATTCACCATCGCGACAAGCTCGACGAAGTGCAACGCCAGTTGCGCGAGATTTCCGGCACGACGATTCTGATCTACGACCAGACCTGCGCGACCGAAAAGCGCCGCCGCAGGAAACGCGGCGCGTATCCGGACCCGGCACGCCGCGTCGTGATCAACGAGGCGGTGTGCGAAGGTTGCGGCGACTGCTCGGTCAAGTCGAACTGCCTGTCAGTCGAGCCGCTCGATACTGAATACGGCACCAAGCGCCAGATCAATCAGTCCACCTGCAACAAGGACTTCTCCTGCGTGAACGGCTTCTGCCCGAGCTTCGTGTCCGTCGAAGGCGGTCAGTTGCGCAAGCCGAAAGCGGCATCCGGCATTGTCGGCGACGCTATGCCGCCGGTGCCCGAACCCGCGCTGCCGTCCATCGACCGTCCTTACGGCGTGCTGGTGACAGGTGTCGGCGGCACGGGTGTCGTGACGATCGGCGCGCTGCTCGGCATGGCCGCGCATCTGGAGAACAAGGGCGTGACGGTGCTCGACGTCACCGGCCTCGCGCAGAAAGGCGGCGCCGTGATGAGCCATGTGCAGATCGCGAACAAGCCCGACGACATTCACGCCACGCGCATCGCAATGGGCGAAGCGAGTCTCGTGATCGGCTGCGATGCAATCGTGACGGCGAGCGACGAATGCGTGTCGCGGATGCACGCCGGCCAAACGCGCGTGGTGCTCAATAGCGCGCACACGCCGACCGCCGAACTCATCAAGAATCCGAACTGGCGCTTTCCTGGCAGCAGCACCGAAGCCGACGTACGCGCGGGCGCGGGCGATGAATGCGTCGATACCGTCGACGCCAATCACTTCGCGGTCGCGCTGCTCGGCGACGCAATCTACACGAACCCGTTCGTGCTCGGCTACGCGTGGCAACGTGGATGGGTGCCGCTCACGTATCAGTCGTTGATGCGCGCAATCGAGCTGAACAACGTGCAGGTCGAGAAGAACCGCGCGGCATTCGAATGGGGCCGCCGCGCGGCACACGATCCGGCGACCGTGCGCAAGTTCGCGCAATCGCAGCGCGCGGGTGCCGCAACCGATGCCGAGGCCAACGCCACTAGCAGCAAGATCATTTCGCTGCACACGCCGAAAGCCCTCGACACGTTGATCGACAAGCGCGCTGCCTACCTCACGGCATGGCAAAACAGCGCATACGCCGAGCGTTATCGCGCGCTGGTTTCACAAGTGCGCGCGGCCGAGTCGGCGCTCGATTCGGGCGACGGCCAGTTGCCGCTAACCGAAGCGGTCGCGAAGAATCTGCATAAGCTGATGGCGTACAAGGACGAGTATGAAGTCGCGCGCCTGTACAGCGATCCGGCGTTCATCGAGAAGCTGAAAGCGAGCTTCGAAGGCGACTGGAAGCTGCACATTCACCTCGCGCCGCCGATGTTCTCCAAGAAAGACGCCCAGGGCCATCTGATCAAGAAGAAGTACGGTCCGTGGGTCTTCAGCGCAATGCATGGACTGGCGAAGCTGAAGTTCCTGCGCGGCACGGCGTTCGACATTTTCGGCAAGACGGAAGAGCGTCGCACCGAGCGCGCGTTGATCGGCGAGTACGAAACGCTGGTGCGCGAACTGATCGGCGGGCTTAACGCGCAGAACCGCGAGCTGGCAGTCGAACTTGCGAATCTGCCGGACGGCATCCGCGGCTATGGACACATCAAGGAAAACAACCTGAAAGGCGTGCGCGTGAAGTGGAACGATCTGCTCGCGCGCTGGCGCTCGCCGCAAGCGGGCACGACGCAGCACGCGGCTTGACGTTGCCAAAGCGCGCCGTGTTCCGGCCGCTAACGCCAGGATCACGGCGCACATAAAAAACGCCACGGAAGCTCATTCCGTGGCGTTTTTTTTCGCCCGACGCTCGTAGAAACGAGCGCCGCCTCGCTTACTTGCTGTTCACCGACTTGCGCGCGTTCGCCGAAGCCACCGCCGTCATGTTGATGATCCGGCGCACGGTTGCAGCCGGCGTCAGCACATGGACCGGCTTCTCCGCGCCGAGCAGGAACGGCCCGACCGTCACGCCTTCGCCGCCGACCATCTTCAGCAGGTTGTAGGCAATGTTCGCCGCTTCCACGTTCGGCATGATCAGCAGGTTGGCTTCGCCCGACAACGTCGTGCCGGGGAACGCCGCCTTGCGCACGACTTCCGACAGCGCCGCGTCGCCGTGCATTTCACCGTCGATCTCGAGCGTCGGCGCGCGTTCGGCAATCAGCTTGCGAGCCGCGGCCATGCGTTGCGACGACGAAGACGGCGCGCTGCCGAAGTTCGAATTCGACAGCAGCGCGACCTTCGGCGTGATGCCGAACTTTTCGATCTCGCGCGAGGCCAGCATGGTCATGTCGGCGAGCTGTTCTGCGGTCGGCGTTTCGTTCACGTACGTATCGCAGATGAACAGGTTGCGGCCCGGCAGCATCAGCAGATTCATTGCTGCAAAGTTAGCGACGTTGTCCGCCTTGCCCAACACTTGCTCGATGAATTTCAGATGCGTGTGGTACTGGCCGATCATGCCGCAGATCATGCCTTCCGCTTCGCCGAGTCGCACGAGGATCGCGCCGATCAGCGTATTGAACTTGCGCATCGCGGCCTTCGCGACGTCCGGCGTGACGCCTTCGCGCGCGCCGAGTTCGTGATACGCCTGCCAGCATTGCTGATAACGCGGATCGTCTTCCGGATCGACTATCTCAAAGTCTTCGCCGCATTTGAGCTTCGAGCCCATCTTCTTCAGGCGCATTTCGATCACCGACGGACGGCCGACCAGAATCGGCTTGGCGATCTTCTCGAGCAGCACGAACTGCGCGGCGCGCAGCACGCGCTCGTCCTCGCCTTCGGCGAACACGATGCGCGCCGGCTCCGACTTCGCCGCCGCGAACACCGGACGCATCACCATGCCCGTGCGATAAACGGTCGTACCGAGTTCTTCGCGATACGCGTCCATGTCCTTGATCGGACGGGTCGCGACGCCCGAATCCATCGCCGCTTGCGCAACGGCCGGCGCAATCTTGATGATGAGACGCGGATCGAACGGCTTCGGAATCAGATACTCAGGACCGAATTCCAGCGAGTGCCCTTCATACGCCTTCGCGACTTCGTCGCCCTGATCGGTTTCTTCCGCGAGTTCGGCGATCGCGCGCACGCACGCGAGCTTCATTTCTTCCGTGATCGTGGTCGCGCCGACGTCGAGCGCGCCGCGGAAGATGAACGGGAAGCACAGCACGTTGTTGACCTGGTTCGGATAGTCCGAACGGCCAGTCGCGATGATGCAGTCCGGGCGCACTTTCTTCGCTTCTTCCGGACGGATTTCCGGTTCCGGATTCGCGAGCGCGAGAATCAGCGGCTGGGTGCCCATTTCGGTGACCATTTCCGGCTTCAGCACGCCTGCGCTCGAGCAGCCGAGGAACACGTCGGCACCGCGAATCGCGTCAGCCAGCGTGCGCGCCTCGGTATTCGCCGCGTAACGTTCCTTCGACGGATCGAGATTGCCGCGACCCTCGTAAATCACGCCCTTCGAGTCGACCACCAGAATGTTCTGCTTCGCCAGACCCAGGTTGACCAGCAGATCCAGACACGCGATGGCTGCCGCGCCCGCGCCCGAGCAGACGAGCTTCACTTCATCGAGCTTCTTGCCGACCACTTTCAGGCCGTTGAGAATCGCCGCGGACGCGATGATCGCCGTGCCATGCTGGTCGTCGTGGAAGACCGGAATCTTCATGCGCTCGCGCAGCTTCTTCTCGATGTAGAAGCACTCCGGCGCCTTGATGTCTTCCAGGTTGATGCCGCCCAACGTCGGCTCGAGCATCGCAATCGCTTCGACGAGCTTGTCGGGATCGGACTCGGACAGTTCGATGTCGAACACGTCGATGCCCGCGAACTTCTTGAAGAGACAGCCCTTGCCTTCCATCACCGGCTTTGCGGCGAGCGGGCCGATGTTGCCGAGGCCGAGCACGGCCGTGCCGTTCGTGATCACGCCGACCAGGTTGCCCCGCGACGTGTATTTCTGCGCGTCGAGCGGCTCCTCGTAAATTGCCATGCAGGCCGCGGCCACGCCCGGCGAGTACGCGAGCGACAAGTCGAGCTGGTTCGACAGCGGCTTGGTCGGTGTGACCGAAATCTTGCCGGGTTTCGGATTCTGGTGATACGCGAGAGCGCTTTGCTTCAGTTGTTCGTCCATTTTTTGCCTGCGAGACGTAAGAAATTTGGGCCGGCACACTGCACCGCTGGCGGCGCTTCCTGCTATCGAATGGATGATCGACCGGGGCCGCTGTTCGCTTGCGCCGGTTAGGCGCGGCGTCGGTCCCCGGCGGAGGCGGGACGGTGCGGAGTGCTACGCGGGGTCGGTTAGTGTACACCCCGCGCGAGTCGATACACGGACTGGTTAACGCGGCTCGCCATTGGCGAAACGCCCGCCAGTCATGCTGCAGCGCCGCATCGGCAGACTGCGCGGCGGCGCTCAGTGGAGTTCGGCGCCGCGGCGTTCGGGGATCAGAAAGAGTGTGGCGAGCACGTCGAGCAGATAGATCGACGCGAGAAAAACCAGCGCCGTGCCAAACGAATAATGCGCGGCCAGCGCGCCGACCGCGACGGGCCCAAAGCCGCCAACCGCCCGCCCCACGTTGAACAACACGTTTTGCGCGGTGGCGCGTGCATCGGTGGGATACAGCTCGGAAATCAGCGCGCCGTAACCGCCGATCATGCCGTTGACGAACACGCCCATCGCCGCGCCGCCGATCAGCAGCGCCGTGGGCGTGGTCAGATGCGCATAGACGAAGACCATCGCGACGGCGCCGACCTGGTAGAACAGAAACGCCGGCTTGCGGCCGAAACGGTCCGCCGCGACGCCGAAGAGCCAGATGCCGCATGCCATGCCGACCACGGTGGCCGCAGTCCAGACGCCGGATTTCGTCAGCGAATAGCCGAAGGTTTTCGACAGATAGCTCGGCAGCCAGATCATCAGCCCGTAGTAGCCGAAGTTCTGCACCGAGCAGAGGACCGCCACGCCGAGGCTCGCACGCGCGGTGGGGGCATCGGCGATCAGCAGTTTGAGCGGCAGCTTGCGCATGCCGCGCGCGACGCGCTCGGTGAAGAGCGCCGGTTCCTCCACGCGTCGCCGCACAAAGAACGACACGACAGCGGGCAAGAGCCCGAGCGCGAACATGCCGCGCCAGCCGATGACCGGCAACAGCAGCGGCGTCAGCAACGCGGCCGCCAACACACCGAGTTGCCACCCGAGGCCCACATACGACGACACCCGCGCCCGCTGCGCGGCCGGCCAGGCTTCGGCCACAAGCGTCATGCCGATGCCGAACTCGCCGCCCAGCCCAATGCCGGCGATCGTCCGGTACACGAGCAGGTCGCCATACCCTTGCGCGAGCGCACACAAACCGGTGAAAACCGCGAATACGAGGATGGTCCACGTGAGCATGCGCACGCGGCCGTAATAGTCGCTCAGCACGCCGAAGATCAGGCCGCCCGCGACCGCGCCGATCAGCGTCCACGTGACGAGCGAACCGGCTTGCGTCGAACTCAAATGCAAGTCGGCCGCGATGACCGGCAGCATGAAGCCGAGAATCAGCAGGTCGAAGCCGTCCATTGCGTAGCCGAGCGCGGACGCGATCAGCGCTCGCGCGGCGTAGCCGGGTCGGGCGGAGGCGGGCGTATCGGCGGTGGAGGAAGCGGGCGTCATTAAAAGCAATCCGGGATTCGTTGAACGGTGTGCGGCGAGCTGCGGCCGGCGTCGGAGAAATTCGCGTGAGTGTAAAGGCGCCCCAGGTTGCTCACAAGCTAGCCAAAAAGCCTATGCAAAGCGCGACGCGAACGGCGCAACGCTTGTCCGACCAGGCTTCGGCGAACGGTGTTGGAGACCGGGTTGGCCTGCGCCCTCGGCACGCGCCCCGCTCGCCCCAGGCAACCTCGATTGGCCGTCCACGCGCACGCCGGCCTCGTCTGAAGGAGCCGTTTCAGGTAAAATGTCGGCCTACGCGCGCAGCAAAAACCGGCCAGCATCCACTGGCCGGCTGCATATTCCGCCCAGCACGGCGCGGCGTATCCCGCTTGCTGCGCCACCGGGCCCGGCGCCCGCTCCCCCGCTCAATCCAAGGACCCGCCCATGACAGGCTTCGATCGCCAGACGATCTCCGACACCACCGCCAAGATGCTGCTCGAAGTGCAGGCAGTGCACTTCAACGCGGAGAAACCGTACATTTTTACGTCCGGCTGGGCGAGCCCGGTTTATATCGATTGCCGCAAGCTGATTTCCTATCCGCGCGTGCGCCGCGGCCTGATGGAAATGGCTGAAACCACCATTCTCCGCGACGTCGGCTATGAGCAGATCGACGCCGTGGCCGGCGGCGAAACCGCAGGCATTCCGTTCGCGGCATGGCTGTCCGACCGCCTGATGGTGCCGATGCAATACGTGCGCAAGAAGCCGAAGGGCTTTGGCCGCAATGCGCAGATCGAGGGTCTGCTGACCGAAGGTCAGCGGGTGCTGCTGGTGGAAGACCTGACCACCGACAGCCGCAGCAAGATCAACTTCATCAATGCGCTGCGCACGGCCGGCGCGACGGTGAATCACTGCTTCGTGCTGTTCCACTACAACATCTTCAAGGAAAGCGTGTCGGTGCTGAAAGACATCGACGTCGATCTGCACGCGCTCGCGACATGGTGGGACGTGCTGCGCGTCGCCAAGGACAACAAGTACTTCGACACGAAGACGCTCGACGAAGTCGAAAAATTCCTGCACTCGCCGGCTGAATGGTCGGCCGCGCACGGCGGCGCAACGTCGACGCCGCAATAAGCGCGGCGGTAGCGCATAGCATCGCATTACATCGCATCGCGGCAACAGCCGCAGAAGCAGAAGCACAAAGGCCGCCTGTCTTGCGACAGGCGGCCTTTTTCTTTGACGACTTTAACGCGGCTTTTTCTATGCCGCACAAGAAGTGCGGCGCGCGGCTAAACCAGGTCGCCCGTGTCTTCCGCCGAATGCGACGACAGGTTCAGCAAACCATTGCTTTGCGCGTATTGAAACAGCTCCGAATCGCGGTCGATGCCGAGCTTGCGCATCGCCGTATTTTTCTGAGTGCTGATTGTCTTGATGCTGCGGTTCAGTTGCTCGGAAATTTCCTTGATGGTCATTCCCGATACGAACAGGCGCACGACTTCGAGTTCACGCCTCGATAGCATCACTTCGTCGCTCTTGCCGCCGGAATTCATCCGCAGCGCATCGAGCGACGCCTTCACCGACGGGCTCAGATATTCGAGGTGCCGGCTGACGTGCTGCACCGCGAGCCCGATGTGGCTCAGGTCGTCGGATTTATTCACGACCGAAGTCACGCCGAGTTCCCGCAGCCGTTGCAGCAACGCGGCGTTCTCGAGCATCGTTAGCACGACGATGGGAAGGTTCGGAAAATTGCGCCGCAGGTAGCCGACCAACGGCAGGCCGTCGCCGTACTGGCCGCCCGGCATGGCGAGGTCTGTGACGAGCACGTCGCACGCAGCGGTTTGCAGGACCTTGATGAGTTCCGTGGACTGCCTCGCTCGCGCGACCACCTGGATGCCGGGGAACTTGAGTAAAGCCTGTTCGGCGCCGAATAGAATAACTGGATGATCGTCAGCGATGACAACCTTGACTACGTCTTGCATTGCCCGTACCTCGACAGGAAAACCCCTCTCCAAAACCTCTGACATGCCTTCTTATTCTTAATGTTCAATTTGACTAATAGGAACACGGGCCACATCGCGTAAACTCTTTCGACTATAGCCGATTTTAGGCTCGCAATCCGCTTACGCGGCATAACAATGATGCGTCATAAACCTAAGCTTAGACTCGATTCGACGTTCAGGTACAAAATAGGGACAATAAACACCGCGAGGCAATTGCCTCGCGTCCTCGCAGCGCCTTGATGCTGCATGGGATCTGAGCAGGCGCCCGGCGCCGACTCCGATCGACACAGGAGAACCGGCACATGCGCTTGCGTTGCCTGGTTGTTTCGCACGCTTCATCGTTTCGCCGCACGCCGCTTGTTGTCTGCGCCACGCTTGGTCTCGCGCTGGGGCTCGCGCATGGCTCGCGCGCCCAGGCCGAGAACGCGTTCTCGCTCACCAGCGCGAGCTTCCGCGCGGGCGGCACAGTGAATTCCCCGCAAGTCTTCGATCAGGACGACTGCAAGGGCGGCAACCGCTCGCCGCAACTGACCTGGCGCGACGCGCCGCCCGGAACGCGCAGTTTCGCGATCACTCTGTTCGATCCCGATGCGCCCGGCCGCGGCTGGTGGCATTGGGCCGTGGCGGGCATTCCGGCGAGCGTCGCAAGCCTGCCCGAGAACGCGAGCGCGTCGGGTTTCCTGAGACGGCTCGGCGCGGTGGAAGCCCGCAACGACTTCGACATCGACGGTTATGGCGGTCCTTGTCCGCCGCCCGGCAAACCGCATCGCTATGTGATCACCGTGTATGCGCTGAACACCGCCGACCTGCGCCTCGCGCAAGGCCGCCCGGCGCTGATGTTCGATCACGAGATCGGCACGGCGGCGCTCGGCAGCGCGAGGATGGTGGTGAATTACGGGCGCTAACGCGGCGCGCTTGCCGGCGCGCGCGGTGTTGCGCCGAAAGCCGGCTTGATTGCCGTGATATCGCGCTTTGGCGGGCCGCCCCGCGCCCGCCGCCCTGCGCCCGGATCGCAGTGAAGTCCCACAAGTCACGCGGCTGTCACTTCGCGCGGGCATCGTGGTTTTTCCGCTGTTTTTCGCGCCGTTTCCCCTCGCTTGCGCACGCGCATGGCGATGAGGTCTTAAAATGGTGTTTTCGCGCGGCGTCGCGCGCTGTTTCCAAGCTGTAACCAGATAGCCAGTGAGATCGAGATGAGCACGAAAGTTTTTGTCGACGGACAGGAAGGCACGACCGGCCTGAAGATTTTCGAATACCTGTCGCAGCGCGCCGACGTGGAAATCCTGCGTATCGACGAAGCGAAGCGCAAGGATATCGAGGAGCGCCGCCGTCTCATCAACGCGTCGGACGTCACGTTCCTGTGCCTGCCCGACGTGGCATCGCGCGAGTCGGCAGCTCTCGTTGCGAACGAGCGCACGGTGCTGATCGACGCGAGCACCGCGTTTCGCACGTCGGCCGACTGGGCTTATGGCCTGCCCGAACTCGCTCGCTCGCAGCGCGAACGCCTGCGCACCGCCAAGCGCATCGCCGTGCCGGGCTGTCACGCGTCGGCTTTCGTGCTGGCCATGCGCCCGCTCGTGGAAAGCGGCGTGGTCGCGCCCGAGTTCGAAGCTCATGCTTATTCGATCACCGGCTACAGCGGCGGCGGCAAAAAAATGATCGCCGACTACGAAGCCGGCGGTAACGACAAGCTCAAGAGCCCGCGTCCGTACGCGCTGGCTCTCACGCACAAGCATCTGCCGGAAATGGCGGCGCATACGGGGCTGAAGTCGTCACCGGTCTTCACGCCGATCGTCGGCGGCTTTTACAAGGGCCTCGCGGTCACCACGTACTTCTCGCCGCGCCAGTTGGCGCGGAAAACCACGCCGCAAGAAGTGCAGGCGCTGCTCGCGGAGTACTACGCAGGCGAAGCATTCGTGCGCGTCGCGCCGTTCGACTCGGAGGCGAATCTGGACAGCGGCTTCTTCGACGTGCAGGCGAACAACGACACGAATCGCGTCGATCTGTTCGTGTTCGGCACGCCGGAGCGCTTCGTCACCGTCGCGCGGCTCGACAACCTGGGCAAAGGCGCTTCGGGCGCGGCGATCCAGTGTATGAATCTGGCAATCGGCGCCCCCGAGGAAAGCGGTTTGAAACGATAACGAAAGTTAAAATACCGCGGCAATTGGCCGTTTGTCAGCATTGCGAAAGCCGGTCTACAAGACCGGCTTTTTGTTTTAAACCCGCCGCTCCGACTTTCTTTAAACATTAATCAGTAGTAGCCCGCATTACTTAAAAAATCAAAACGAGGCTGCCTGGAATTTTTCAGGTAACTCTTCCCGTCGACGACCCGATCAGCATAGTTTTCCGCCTGGGGAAACTCCGGATTTTTTATCGAACGGTCGTTCGAAGATGATGGAGCCTTTTTGCTCCAACGCTTACCTGGCAAGGGCGTGCGGCGAAACAACGGTACAGCCGCTTTGCCTCGAATTCGCATTTTTGTTTAAAAGGGCCGCTTGCGCCCACGCACTGTGCGCATGCCCGAAACGCCGCTGTTTGAATCGACCTTTTTAGACGGCTCATTCAATTGACAGGCATTAATCGCGCGGCGAAATTAGCTCGCACAAATACATGAAGGGAGACAGCAGCATGGCGGACGCCATTATTCGAGGCTTGGCAATGGCTATTGCCACCACTCCTTTTCTTATTGCTTGCGGCGGCGGCAAATCCGATAATCCCGGCCCGATCAACGCGCCGCAATGCTCGGGTTCGAACTGCGGCGTTCAAGGTCCGCCCGCCTCGAGCGGCACGGCGGCCGCGCTGTGTCCGGCCACCGCCGATATCGTCAAAAGCACGTTCCTCGGCGGCGCCGGCAGCGGCGAAGTGGTCCAGTTGAACATCGACGCGACGGCGATGACCTACACGCTGAAGTGGCTCGAATCGCCGATCCCGCTGCGCACCGGCACCGTCACGCCGACACGCGCGGGCACGCAGATCGCGGGCGCGGTGATCCATCCGCCGGCGGGCACGCTGCCGACCGCCGAGCAAACGCGCTGCGCGTTCATACTCGGCGCCGGCACAGGCACGGCGGCCGGCGACGGCCAGCCCTACACCACATCGGACTTCGCCAACAACCCGAATCCGCCGATGATCCTCGTCGGCCAGGGCGTCGCGGGCGGCGGCATTCCTGGCGCGACGATCCAGTTCGACGGGCTGTCGATCCCGCTCATCGGTTCGGGCATCGGCGCGGTGCCCAATCGCCATTTCGACTTCTATCCGTTCCTCGGCTTCGCCAGCACCACCACGGACATCACAAAGCTGCCGGGCACCTACAACGGTCTGCTGTACCACCTCGCGCCGTCCGGCAATTACGCGACGGTCGCGACGAACACTGTCGAAACCTTCGACGCGAGCGGCACCTGCACGAGCAGCAACACCGCGAACCCGGACTACTCGCCGAACGCGGGCGGCTGCCTGTCCACCGGCAATCCGTGGACGCTCAACAGCAACGGCTACTTCGACAGCCAGCAGGCGGCGCAGATCGTCCCGCAGTTCCGGCTTCCGCTGATCGGCGCGACGGGCAAGTCCGGCACCGCGCACATGATCCTCGGCCAGATCAACGGCGCGACCGTGCCGCTCGTGGTGCGCACGGGCTACATCAACCTGGGCACCGCGCCGCTTCATCTCGACGCGAAAGTCGACGACGAGTCCGGCATCGCCATGCTCGCCGCGGCGACGCCGCTTGCATCGGGCGGCTTCGACGGCGGCTACGTGGGCGCGGATTCCAACTTCAAGTACACCGCGACCCTGATCCAGGGCGGCGTCGGCACGTTTATCAATCCGACGACATCGGCGGCCGAAAGCGGTTTCGGCCTCGGCTACGGGCTCGCGAGCCCCGGCCTGGTCGGCGTGCAGGACACGAAAGGCAAGACCGGCTTTGCGATCGCGTCGGGCGGCCTGTATGCGATCGCGATCCAGGGCACGCAGAACGACGGCATCACGCCGACATCGGCCAATTCGGACACACCGAGCACGCCGTACTTCGGCATCGGAGCGCAAATCAGCAAGTAGCCGATGAAGCAAACGTAGTCCGCGGTGAGAGACATAAAAGAGCAAGCGGTGGCTGGACTGGGAGCCGGCCATCTACAACGAAAAAATTCTGGAGGCGGTATGAAATGGAGATTCCTGTCGGTGCTCGCACTCGCGGCACCGTTGCTGACGGCATGCGGCGGCGGAGGTGGCGGCAATGGCGACGGTCCGGTGACGCAGGTTCGGCTGTGTCCCGCGACGCTCGACTACAACACGTTCTACACGGGCGGCGGCGGTGACGGCGAACTCGTCAAGCTGCAACTCGATACGACGAAGATGACGTGGCAGGTCACCTATGTCGAATCTCCGATTCCGGCGACCACGGGCACCGTCGTGCCGACGCGCGCCGGCCAGACCGCGAGCGGCACGCTGACCCAGGAAACGCTGCTGCCGACCACCAAGCTCAACCAGTGCGCGTTCCGCCTGAACGGCGCGAGCCTCGACCCGAACCGCCCCGCGCGGATTTTTGTCGGCGAAGGCGTGGCAGGCGGCACGATTCCGGGCGCGGAAATCTCGTTCGGCGGGATTCTCGGCGTGGGCGCGGTGCCGGACACCAAGTTCCCGTATTACCCGTTCATCGGTTTCTCGTCGATTGAAACGGATCTGGCGAAGGTGGCCGGCACGTACAACCAGCTCGGCTATCACCAGGTGCCGTCGCAGAATTTCGCGCCGGTCGCCGTGGACACAAAGATAACGATCAACGCGGACGGCACGTGGACCGAGTGCGACAACTCGGGCGTGAACGCGGGCAAATGCCTGCAGCCAGGCAGCAACTTTACGCAGGCCGCGGACGGCAGCGGCGCGTTCCAGACCAATAACTTCCAGGGACAGGCGAAGCCCACGCTCGCCACGACGCCGGAAGGGCGCGGCTACATGATCGTCGGCAAGCTGCGCAACCAGTTGGTGCCGATTCTGGTGCGCGCCGGCGCGGCGAATTCGTCGGTGACCGTGCCGCAAAACGGCGCGCTCGGACCGTACGCGGACGACGAATCCGGCATCTCGATTCTGTCGCCGCAAACCTCGGTGGCGGTCAACTCGCAGAACGGCGAGTACATCGGCGTGGATAGCCAGTTCGACTATCGCACCACCGCGCTCGCAGGCACGCAGGCGACGCTGCTCGATCCGTTCAACCCGTCGCAGGCTTCGCTCGCGACCGCGCTGAACCTCGACTTCACGCAAGCCGTGCCGGGCGTGGTCACGACGACGCACGTCAATGCATCCACCGGCAATACGCCGACCGGAAAGATGATTTTCACGGGCGGTGTGTTCGGCTACCTGGATCTGTCGAACGCGGCCTCGCCGTACTTCACGATCGGCGCCTTCGTCCAGTAACGGGCGTGTGGCGCGCCGTCAGCGCGCCTCGACGCGTTCGCGCCCGGCTGCCGTCCGCGCCTTGCAGCGCGGCGACCGGCACAACGGCTGTCTTGCGCGCCGGCCTCGCGGCTACCCGCAAACGCGCGCCAATGCTCGTCCCGCTCGTCCCGCTCGCCTTGCGCCCGACGAGCGTCCAAGGAGGAATAACAACATGAAAAGAATCTGTCTCGCGATTCTGGCCGCATGCCTGTCGGTCAGCGCTCATGCACAGCATGCCGGCGACAACGTAGCCGTACTCGGCTGGTTCCACGTCATGCCGAAGGATTCGAGCACGCCGCTGACGACCAACGTCGCGCCGACGCCGATCAACACGCCGCTGCGCCTGCCGAACTCGTTCACATCGGCGGGCACGAGTCTGTCGACGAACACGGCCAACACGGTCGGCCTCGTATTCAGCCATTACCTGACCGATCACATTGCCGTGACGACCGTAGCCGGCGTGCCGCCCGTCTTCAAAATCTACGGGCACGGCACGATCAAGCCGCCGGGGCCGGCGGGCGCGCTCGGCCAGCAGGACATTGGCGATCCGCAAGCGAATCCGATCGTGAAAAGCGTGCGCCAGTGGAGCCCGGCGCTGCTCTTTCAGTACTACTTCAATGCACCGACGGCGAAGTTCAGGCCGTTTGTAGGCGTCGGCGTGTCGTACAACTGGTTTTCCGACATTCAGCTCAGTCAGAACTTCGTTCAATCGACGCAGGAGAACCTCGGCGCCATCCTCGCCGCGGGCGCGGGCAAGCCGGGCAAGACGCAGGTATCGGCGAAGGCTTCGTCGTCGTGGGCGCCGGTGTTCAACGCCGGGCTCGCGTACAACATCACGGACCACTGGGGTCTCGTGGCCTCGGTGACCTACATTCCGTTGAAGACGACCTCGTCGGTCATCATCAAGGCGGCGGACGGCACGGAGCTCGGTGTGTCGAGGGCCGAATTGAAAGCGGACCCGCTCATTTCCTTCCTCGCGGTTTCGTACAAGTTCTGACGAGGCCGGAATTTTGGGCAAAAAAAAGCCCGCCTAAGTTGGCGGGCTGAATCCATATCAGAGGAGACATGGAGGAGACAAGACGAAGAGATTATCCGATGAAACGGCCACTATA
>NZ_ABLD01000046.1 GCF_000172415.1 Paraburkholderia graminis C4D1M | reverse complement strand
TGGAATCGCGAATGCCGCCAATGCCCAGTTCGTCCCGCGCATCGGGTTCGTTAAAGAGGGAGAGTATCTGCAGGCTACGCTGCGCCGCGGCTGCGTCATGATCAAGCCACGAAAGTTGGGATGCCATGGATCTTTGTCGGTTGATTCTTTTGCTGTCGAAGACGTCGCTCGCGTGGGTCTCTGGATTGCTGTTTGACCAGCAAAGCCCAAGAGTTCTGTCTGCATCTATCGGCAACGTTCTGGTTTCCTTTAATACGCTGGCCTCACAAGCGTCGCCATGTGCGGCGTAGGACAGCCCTGCATGCACTCTGGCATGCTTGCTTACCAGTGGTGACCGACGGGTAGCAGTTGCCATCGTTGCATGCTTTGGCTTGCTGCGTCGCCAGTGCGTCGGCATGAGAGTCAACGATAGTGATGCGCGCAGATGGGCGACCACCAAGAAAAATGAGGATGTGTTTCGTTTTGGAAACTTTGCATTTGCAGATACGAGATTGCCCTTCAGGCCGATCGAGAGACCTGGAACGCAACATACGACGGGCGTTGAGGTGTCACATTGGCGACGTTTTGCACGTACTGCAGCTGGCGATTGTATCTTGCTGTCTATTTAACCAGAGGCGGTTGCAAAGTCGCGGGCCCCGTCCCCATGTGTGCGCTTGCGCTGAAATTCTCCTGGCAGGCTTCTTTGGGAGAGGCGACTATCTTTCCGCCCGTCTCTCGCATCTTCGAGGCCGATAGCGACAGGAGCTCCCGCCGTTACAATGGTAGCCATCGGGTGTTCATGCAATGGAACATTTGAACGAGTCACACGTCGTGCCGCATTTTGTTTGCCGAGAGAAAAATCCAATATGCATAATCGCGCTGCTTTGCAAACGGGGAGTTCCGTGAGACGGATGGGCGTGGACGCCCTGGTTCGATCACTGGCCGTCTCCCAGGACCGACCCTTGATGCTTTTCCTTGGCGCGGGCGCATCGATGACTTCCGGGATGCCTTCCGCAAACCAATGCATCTGGGAATGGAAGCGGGATATTTTTCTTTCGAATAACCCCGGTATCGAGGAACAGTTTAGCGAACTCTCCCTCCCCTCTGTTCGCGACAGAATTCAAACATGGTTGGACAGGCAACGGTGCTATCCGGTCGCCGGTCATCCTGACGAATATGGGGCCTACATTGAAGCCTGCTTCTCGCGCAGTGACGATCGTCGTCGCTACTTTGAAAGATGGGTCAAGCAGTCCACGCCTCACACCGGTTACAGGCTGCTAGCCGAGCTCGCCGCTTCCGGTTTGATTCAAACCGTGTGGACGACAAATTTCGACGGACTCATCGCGCGCGCTGCGGCTGCCACGAATCTGACACCCATCGAAATCGGAGTAGATTCCCAGCAACGACTTTACCGCGCGCCGGGGAAAGGCGAGCTGGCCTGCGTCTCGATGCACGGCGATTACCGATATGATCGACTCAAAAATTCGTCTGGAGAACTCGCCCAAGTCGAAGTCCAGCTTCGTGACTCGCTCATTGAAGCCTTAAGAACACATACCGTCGTTGTTGCTGGATACAGTGGTCGCGACGAGAGTGTGATGCAGGCATTCCATCAATACGCGATATCAGGTCCCGTGCGAACAGATTTGCCGCTGTTCTGGACGCAATACGGCGAGGCCCCGCCTTTGGACACGGTTAATGCCCTCCTCTCGACGAACCACGGCGAGCCGTCCCGCTTCCTCGTTCCGGGCGTTTCCTTCGACGATCTCATGCGGCGGTTGGCGCTCTACCTGTCAAAGGGGCCGGCCAGAGACCGCGTCAATAAGATCCTTGACGAGCATGCGACGACGCCCGTTAACCAGCTCACTGCATTCGGGCTCCCCCCGCTTCCCCCTACGGGCCTCATCAAAAGCAACGCAATTCCGCTGACACCGCCTCAGGAGCTTCTGGAGTTCGATCTGCTTCAATGGCCCGCTTCCGGAACCGTGTGGGCCACGTTGAGGGAGCTTGGCGACAGACACAACTTTGTCGCCGCGCCGTTCCGATCGAAGATTTACGCGATAGCTATGGCCGAAAGTCTGCGCGTCGCCTTCGGCGAGAATCTGAAAGGGGAAATCAAACGGGTCCCCTTGAACGATGACGATCTGCGATACGAAGACGGCGTTATCAACCAGCTTGTCCGCCGTGCGACCGTCCTCGCCTTATCGGCCAAGGCAAATTGCCCGTCAGACGGAGAGTCGTTGATCTGGACATCCGAGAAGGTCGAGGATTTGCGCCTGGACCGGGTCGACTGGAAAGTTCATCAGGCCGTACTGGTACAGATACGCCCGCTCGGAAGCGAGCTGGCGCTCGTCCTGAAGCCCACCCTGTACGTTACCGACCGGAGCGGAGCGATCGCACCCAAGGATACGGAGCGGCTCGTCAAGCAGCGCGTGCTGGGCTACCAGCACAACAAGGAATTCAACGGCGCAACCGAAGCGTGGCGACGTCGCCTCGTGCCTCAGCGCGATTTTCGTGTCCGCTTCCCCGATCATGAAAACGGTATCGATCTGACCTTCTCCGGACGACCGCTGTTTGCGCGAATCACTGACGAGCGCGAGCGTACCGTTTCACTCAGCGCCGCTCAGGAGTCAGCCGCGAGGCAGGCCGGACTTCAACTCGCAGAACCGCGACTGAAATTCGCGCGCAAATCGGCAGCCGGGCTGGCATTCGACACCCATCCCGTCCGAGGCTTGATCAACAACAGGCCGTTCGATTCCAGCCTCACCACGACAGGGATAGCTTCGTCCATCCGGGTCGGGATCATTGCGCCCGCCCGGGACGCTACACGCGTTCACCAGTACCTGTCCCAGCTTCACGTCGCGGCACAGCCGGGGAAGGACGCGGATTATCTCCCGCCGTTTCCAGGTTTCGCGTCCGCCTACCAGTGCCCGATCGAGATCCCTTCGGTTGGTGAACAATCGTTCGTCCAGCTTGACGAGCCGGACAGCATGACACCCTCCTCGGCACGCGCTTTGGCCGGAGCAATCACCAGATCGATTGCCTCCCTGAGCGCGTCGCAGCGTCCCGACGTAACCATCATTTACGTCCCCGATCGCTGGGCTCCGTTGCGCAACTACATGATCGACGATGAAGAGTTCGATCTACACGATTTCGTCAAGGCGGCGGCGATTCCGAAAGGTTGCGCCACACAGTTTGTCGAGGAGGACACCCTCCGTAACACGCAGCAGCAATGCCGCGTGCGCTGGTGGCTCTCGCTGGCCCTGTACGTCAAAAGTATGCGCACGCCGTGGACGTTGGAAGGCCTCAGCGAGAAATCCGCCTATGTGGGTCTCGGATTCAGCGTCAAACGCAAGACGACGCAGAATGCGGGCGCACACGTCGTGCTGGGCTGTAGCCACCTCTATAGCCCGAACGGCATCGGTCTGCAGTTCCGCCTGAGCAAGATCGAAGATCCAATCATGCGCAACAAGAATCCCTTCATGAGCTTCGACGATGCAAGGCGGCTCGGTGAGGGCATCCGTGAACTGTTTTTCGCCGCCCACCTTCGACTTCCTGAGCGAGTGGTGATCCACAAGCAGACCCCATTCCTTCGCGAAGAACGCAGTGGGCTCCAGGCTGGACTCGAGGGCGTTGCGTGCGTCGAGCTACTGCAGATATTCGTTGACGACACGCTACGGTATGTGGCGTCCCATCCAACCTCCGACGGAAAGTTCGAGATCGACAACTATCCCATTCGGCGCGGTACGACAGTGGTCATCGACGATCACACGGCTCTTTTGTGGGTCCACGGCGCATCTACTGCCCTGAATCCCGGAAGACACTATTTCCAGGGCAAGCGGCGAATTCCAGCCCCGTTGGTGATCCGGCGTCATGCGGGCACGACCGATTTGATGACCATCGCAGATGAAGTTCTCGGCTTGTCGAAGATGAACTTCAATAGTTTCGATCTGTACGGGCAACTTCCAGCAACGATCGAAACATCACGGCGCGTTGCGAGGATCGGTGCACTGCTCGATCGATTCTCGGACCACTCGTACGATTACCGTCTGTTTATGTAGAGAAAGAACTCACCGTGTAGAAAGAACTCTAATTTTATTGGTACACTGAACGCGGTGGTCATCCGCGCCGCCCGTACAGAAAGTAGTCGTCAATCTCTGGGTTCTCGCGAGATTATGACCTGCGGGGGATCGGACTGTTTTCTCGCTGGGCGCAGCCCCTCGACCGGCCCGTTGGACTCGCGCGACTGCTTTGAATTGTACTGCGGGCACTACGCCGATCAGGGCAGCGACACCAAGCGTACCCCACACCAGTGTGGCACTCCGTTCCCCGACCGCCAACCAACTGCCAAGATAATTCCTCCAAGCACCGCCGCAGCCTAGGACTGGGGCTGCCAGAATCCGTTAGGAATCCAAAGCCCCTGTCCTTGGTCCGCAAAGCCTCCGTGCAGGTATGAGCGCGACACCCCGGCGTTGAACGTTTCACATCCTCTCGGAAGCTGAATGCAGCCCGGGCAGGATGATCCGACATCGCTGCATATCGGATCAAAGGCACAGTTGAATGCATGCAACGAGGCGTCGTCGAACCAGCGTCTCAAATAGTGCTGAAACAGTGTCAGCAAACCGCCAGCCGTATAGTTCTGGACCGACGTGACATACACGAGGAAAGAAAGATCCATCGGGAACAGGTACTCTGTCAGGCTCTGACTGTCGTACCCGCTGTGGCGCCGCGCAGTCAGCATCAGCGAATGGCTGATCGTGTGCAGGAGGTGAAATGGCGCGGCGGCAGAATGCCCGACTGTCTTGGTGAGCTCGATTGCCGAACCCGGCGCAGATGTCAGGGCAGGACTGCGGGTAAGCAGACAGGCCTGCGCTGCCGCCGCTGACCCGAAACATGCTTTGGGGGGAGGTTCCCAGCCGGCGTGATCGACACACCAGCGCAAAACCTTGACGGGATCAAGCCTGATCCACAATGCCTCGGTTTGTGCGCTGAACGCGTACAGCACGGCTTTTCCCTTTGCCGCCGTCCTGATCCTGTCCTCGAAAGGGTTGAGTTTGACGGCTATCTGATCGGGCTCCCTTTCTGGCTCACGCTTCTCCCGCGTGAAGCCAACCGCGCTCAGGACAACTTTCAGATCCGGAATGTGAGCAATATCCTGGATACCGTAGGTATCGCGAACATCGCTCCAGTCTTGCGCCCGGCTTTCTCCAAGTACCGGGTCGGCCGTTGAGGCAATCAACTGGCTAACACTTTGCCGTCCTACATCATGTCTGAGCAGGACAGCTTCCATGGTTCGACGCTGCTTGATCAGATCCAGCAGGACGGCATCGTCTGGAATAAACTGGCGGACTTCACCGAAGGTTCCTTCCGATGCACCCATTCGGCTAATAAGCTTCGACAGGCGCTCCCTGGCGCTGTCTCGCGACTTATGTAATGCCAGTCCGCCGGCGATCAGGCTGTCCAGCTGGTCTATCTCCGCAAGCAGTTCCTGACGTTGCCGGTCAATGTCGGCCATGTCCTCAGGTCTGGCCTCGCCGCCCTCAAGGATCTGCAGCAATTGCGCCTGTAATGCCTCGCTGTCGATGCGTCCGAGTAGCCCAAGCGCAATACCCTCAGCGAGGTCGCGCGCCCGCCTGTTGATTTGCACTGAATCCTGACCCACGATTTGCATTGAATTCTGACCCACCCGTTGGACCAGCTTTGCGGGTTATTCGGTGGGTATCTGGGTCTTCTTTCTCTCCTTTTTGGGCTGTGTCGTGCTGTTTCTGAAACGATAGCTATCGTTGCCTGTTTCTACAATGTGGCAGTGGTGCGTAAGCCGGTCGAGCAGCGCGGTCGTCATCTTGGCATCGCCAAACACACTGGCCCACTCGGCGAAGCTCAGATTGGTGGTGATGATGATGCTGGTTCGTTCGTAGAGCTTGCTAAGCAGGTGGAACAGCAACGCACCGCCGGTCTGGCTGAAGGGCAGATAGCCGAGCTCGTCCAGCACCACAAGATCGGCATACATAAGTCGTGTGGCGAGCTGTCCGGGCTTGCCCACGAGCTTCTCCTGTTCGAGTGCGTTGACCAGCTCGATGGTGGAGAAGAAGCGCACCCGGCGGCGATGATGTTCGAGAGCCTGCACACCGATCGCGGTTGCCAGATGCGTCTTTCCCGTACCGGGTCCGCCCACCAGGACGATGTTGTGCGCCGAGTCGATAAACTCGCACTCGTACAACTGCCGCACCAGCGCCTCGTTGGCATCGCTGCAGCTGAAGTCGAAGCCGCCGATATCGCGATACGCCGGGAAGCGCGCCACCTTCATCTGGTAAGCGAGTGAGCGCACTTCCCGTTCTGCAATTTCTGCCTTGAGCAATCCGGCAAGCACCAGTGAAGCCGCCTTGTAGGCCGGCGAGTCCTGAGCGGCGAGCTCGCCCAGTGCCTGAGCCATACCGTGCAGCTTGAGTGACTTGAGCATCTGCATCATCACGTCAGGCTGCATGATTGTCCTCGCGGTCTCTTAGCCGATCATACCGGCCGACATTGGCCTGCGGCTCGACGGTCAGCGTGAACGCCTGTGGCGTCTGCAGCGGTGGCACAGGCGGGCTGTCAAGCAGGCGGCTCAGGATGTTCAGCACCGTCTGCTTGTTCGGCGCGCCAGCCTCGAATGCCAGCTCGACGGCAGCGAGCACCATCTGTTCGTCGTGCAGCAGCACGAGCGCCAGAATCTCGACCATCTCCCGGTCGCCCCCCGGGCGCTTGAGCAGCACGCCCTGCAGCTTGCGGAAGCCAGCTGGAAACTCGGTGAAGGGTGCACCGTTGCGAAGCGCTCCCGGTTTGCGCTGCAGGACTGCCAGGTAGTGACGCCAGTCGTAGATGGTCTCGCCGTGGTTGTGGCTGCGGTTGATACGCCGTTCGTGCTCGGCGATCACCTGACCTCCGGCGACGAAGACAAGCTTTGCGGCATACACGCGCAGGCTGATGGGCCGGTTGGCAAACGACGCCGGTACGCTATAGCGGTTGCGCTCGAAGTTCACCAGGCAGGTGGGCGAAACGCGCTTGGTATGTTCGACGAAACCATCGAATGGCTGGCCCACCGGCATCAGGTGTGGACGCTCGGCCGCCCACGCATCCCAAATGGTCGTGTCGTGCTCCGGGTGCCGCGTCTGTTGCCACAGCAGCACGCACTGGTCGGCCAGCCAGTCGTTAAGCGCGGCGAGCGAGCCGAACGCCGGCGCTTTCTGCCAAAGCCGGTGACGGCTGTCCTGGACGTTCTTCTCTATCTGCCCCTTCTCCCAGCCCGAGGCGACATTGCAGAACTCGGCGTCAAACAGGTAGTGACTAACCATCGCGCTGAAGCGCGCGTTGACCTCGCGCACCTTGCCGGGTCGCACTCTGTCAACGGCGGTCTTCATGTTGTCATAGATGCCGCGGCGTGGAATGCCGCCCCAGGCGACGAACGCGTGATAGTGCGCGTCGAACAGCATCTCGTGAGTCTGAAGCAGGTAGGCGCGCAGGAAGAAGGCGCGGCTATGGCTGAGCTTGAGCTGTGCGACCTGCAGCTTGGTGCGCTCGCCATTGATAACGGCCCAGTCCTCGCTCCAGTCAAACTGGAACGCTTCGCCAGCGGCAAACCGCAGCGGCACGAACGTTCCCCGTCCCGTTGTCTTTGCCTGCTCGTGCTGCTCCTGCCGCCAGCGCCGAGCGAACGCCGCCACCCGGTCGTAAGAGCCGGTGAAGCCGAGCGCGCACAGATCTGCGTGGATCTGCTTCAGGGTTCTTCGCTGCTTGCGGGGCCGGTTCGCTTCGGTCTTCAGCCAGCTCGAGAGCTTCGCAGCGAACCCGTCGAGCTTGCTGGGACTGTGTCGTTCCGGATAGGCGGGCAGGACCGTACCGGCCCGAATGTAACGCCGGACCGTGTTTCTCGACACGCCCAGTCGTTTGGCAATCTCGCGCAACGAGACATGATCGCGAAAGTGCCAGCGTCGGATGATGCTCAATATAGCCACGTCGATCACTCCGTTCCCCTGCCCGT
Source organism: Paraburkholderia graminis C4D1M (assembly GCF_000172415.1). Taxonomy (GTDB): domain Bacteria; phylum Pseudomonadota; class Gammaproteobacteria; order Burkholderiales; family Burkholderiaceae; genus Paraburkholderia; species Paraburkholderia graminis. The sequence goes on along the minus strand of NZ_ABLD01000046.1, from coordinate 19,712 downwards.
TCCCGAGCAGGTCAGTGTTCTACGTGGGTCAATATTCGATGCAAATTACTGCGTAGGGTGGGTCAGGATTCAGTGCAAATCAACATGCAGGAGACTGGGATGGCGATTGGTGAAAGCCATGATGCGATCGACCAGTTCACCTTCCTCGAACCGGTAGCCTAGCGACGTCAGCGGTTGCAGGATGAGGCTGCGCGCGTCTGGCGCTGGCAGGATCTCGACGGGTAGCGGACTCCCCAGTTGCTCCAGCGGGACGTTCGGATAGGTGCGAAAGCGGTTGACGTTGTTGAGCCCGGCGAATACGACGCGAAAACGCTGGTTCGGATGATTGACCAGGGCAGCCAGCGCACGTACAAGCTGGAAATCCTTTCGCGCATCCTTGTTCAGCACAGAGTCGATTTCATCGAGGCAGAATAGGACACGCGTAGCGCCTTCCCGCTGAAATTCGGCGTGCAGGCGCCCGTCCAGACTGACATCCGAATTCTGACTCAACAGCTTCGCCTCGATGAGCTTTTTCGCCAGATGTTCCAGCACGCGCTTTTCGACATCCATTTCCTCACGTTCGACAGCGTGCTGGAACTGGCCGTCCATGCGCAGATAGAACGCGTGGTTTCTCGCCGGATCGCGCTTCTTGAACTCCTGCACGGCCGCGTTCAGCAGCGTTGTCTTGCCGAGCTGGCGGCCGCCATAGACCAGTGCCGCGCCGCGAGGCTCGACCAGGGAAGCGATTGCGTTTTCCCGTCCAAACCGCATTTCAGGAGGCGCGGGCATGCGGGCGTCCCCCTTCGTATACGGGTTGAAAAACGTCCATGCGGCCGTTACACGCAGGAACATTTCAAGGGCCGCCTGGGTATGGGCAGACGTCGCGAGATATGAGAGGACGACAGGATCGAGCAGGAAGATCGTGCATTTGCGATCCCGGCAGAAGTTGGCAAAGGCATTGCGCTCTTCGCCACTGAGCGGCTCGCCAACCAGCAGCACGGCGCGATCCGGCAAGCCGTGACGCTCAACGAGTTCGGCGAGACCGGCCAGGGACCAGTTACCGTGCACAAGGATCACGTTAAGCAGAGTCGATGATGAAACATCACCCTCGAATAACGGGAACCCCTTCGGCAAGGCCGGGCGCTGCACCCGGATCTTCAGGCGCCGGAATCCCCCGCCTGGACTGTATTCGCAGTCGAGCAGTACGTCCGGAATTCCCTGCGGGTATTCCTCTGTGAATCCGAGAAATCTGAGCACACCGACGATATTTTCGTAGGTTTTGCGGTCGAGCGTCGATCGCTTGTTGGGCCCCTTTCCGCCCCATTCCATCAACGTCGCAATCGTATCCCTGAAGGCCGCCTTCTGAACAGAGTAGTCAAGTCCTCCAGGTTGCTCCTGGATGACCCGGTCGCCTGCCTCCCGGGGATTCTGGTGGGTGTGAAGCAGTACAAACAGTTCGGGTTCAATCTGGATGAAAGTCTTCAGATCGACGTTTTCGTGTTGCGATGACTCGAGAAGACGGGCGTTGCGGTTGATGTGGTCCTGCAACTGATTGATCAACTCCCGCACAACTGTCAGGCTTCGCCGTTCCAGCGCTGAACGGGCGCGTACATCCCATCCTTCAGGTACAGCATCCGGACCCACTTTCGTGCGGATCGTCAGCAGTGCCTGGTTGAGTTCCTCGTCGAGTTCCGATGCGTTGCTGTTCAGCAGTTTTTCAAGGCCACGCGTCCTGCTGTTGATCGCGTCGCCGATGAACGATACGTCAATGAACGGTTTCAGGGACGACAGCTTTTCGAGCCAGTCGTCGGCGATGTCCATGTTGGACAAATGCTCATCTTCCGTGATGAGGTCGGCCGACATCGCCTGGACCGACAGGTTCCTGAACTGATCGATATCCTGCTTATGTCCGGCGCGGATGCCAGCGATGGACGCGATGGTCGCATCGATCTCTCCGTCGAGCTTGCTCCCGAGACCTTCCAGCTGGCGCAGCAGCAGCAACTGGGCCCAGTGGGCCTTATGCCTGGCCGCGAGCTCGACCATGTCGCCAAGCCAGTTCGTCGACAGGAGGCGCATCGCATACCATTCGAACCGCAGATCGACGCCAACGTCCCCAATTTCCAGACGGGCCAACGTTTCGGGCAGCCGGAACGTGGCATCAGTCTGCTCGAACTTCCATGTTGAGTGGGAGTCGAGCCGAATTTCGCCTTGCAGACACTGCAGTGCGTTCAGCAACAATGCGCTGCCCGCCCGATGTTCAAGGTCAGCTGATCCTGGATGCGAAAGGAGCATCGCAATTGAACGGTCAAGCTGGGTATGAAACTTCTTGATGAACTCTTTTGTTTCATTTGGCCGAACGTCGGCCGGAATAACTTCGAGCAACCACGCCTGTGCAATGGCCACCAGCGAATCGATCTGTTGACAGAAACTCGTGTACGCAGTGCTGTCGATGTTATCGGTTTGGCCGTCAGCCCTGATCCGCGCCACCAGTTCGTCAAGAAGCGCCCTCGAATCCGCATGTGCGCGATATCGCTCGACAAACGTGCGCACAGCAATGCTGTCTCCACGCTCGCCAGCCCGGATTGCCTCGATTGCCTCACCAATGACAGGTTCGGTCGGGCACAGTTTGAGTGCAACCCGCAGCGCGTGCCACCGCGTAGTCCGCTGGGCGTTGATATCCACCCAGGCGTTCACCTGATCCTGCAACCTTGCAGCGGCGAGATGGGCCTCTTGCGCGTCTTCATTACGCAGGAGGTCGAGGTCAACCCGTCCTCCGCGCATTGCGAACTCGGCGGTGGTGGAGATCAACTGCCGGAGCGGGCCGTCAAAGTAGTCTACGGCGACCTTTAGCAATGTCGGGGCGAGCGTCTCGCTGCCGGCAAAGAGCGCGGGCTGCAGCGTCGCGCAAACGAGGAGATACGGCACGAGCTTGCCGATCGGTTTGCGGGCGAGCTGTTCCTCGAGATCCGTATGATTGACAAGGTTCAGATCGCGCTGCGTATAACTGAGGGAATCACGGTCTTTGGGCCAGAAATTGATGCCGTGGAACGCGGAACGCAGCAAGGACGCGTCAAGAACCCGGCCGCTCAGTAGCGTCGATTCGTTGGCATCGCGCAGCATCTGGTACGCGACGTTAAGATGACCGGCAGTGAGCCAGTGGACGGCCATCGATTCCGCCAGCCCGGTTGGCACCTCCGCGTATTGATCGTACGCCAGCCGGAATGCCTTTAGCGCCTCTTCTCTTGATTCCGAATACTGCAAATGGCGCAATGCATCCTCAACGCCGAGAACCTTCGGTTCGGCGGGCACATCTTCAAAAGCCTCAATCTCCGGATACGACTCGACGCCGTCGTCTTCGTCTGTGCGATCCCATGCAATGTCATCGCCAGCACCTTGCGCCAGACCTTCCTCGCGGACAACTGACCCGGTTACGACAGCGTCTTGCGCGGCCGGCATTTCAGTCGTTAAAGACGGATCCTCAATTTCGGAGTGGGCATTCGCCTGTGCGTCCGGCTTCGGCTCTTCCGTCGGGACAACGGCAATCTTTCCCGTCGTTGCAGAATCTGGGAGGATTGTCTGCACAGGACTTTCAACCGGCTCGGAAACCGTACTTCCCCTGCTGTCTTCGTGCGCTGTCTGGGGGGGCTGCGGTAACTCGTCGTCACGCTTGCCTGCCTCGCGCACGCTGGGTTCGCCGCCCAACGCATTGACTACCGACTTTAAGGATTTCACGGCCTCCGGATTCAGCGTCTCTGCATCGAAGTCCCAGTCCGTAAGCGCTGCCTCATCTTCCATGAGATCATCGAGCGTCCTTCCATCTGGGACAAGGCTATGAGCGGCTTCGACCCGAATCGTTTCCAGCTCACGCTGAGCGTCGCTTACCTCGTTCAGCTTCTTTGTTTCTCGCGCCTTTAGAGCGGTCCTCGCCGTGTACTTGGCTTCCGCAATCTGTGTGCGGATCTCTTCGATCTCCAATTGCGCGGCAGAAATCTTTCCGTTTTCGATGGCAAAACGGTCTACGAAATCCTTGAGATTTCGACGCTCAGTCAACGTCATCTCGAACCAGGTCCGTGGTTGCCCTTTCTCCAGCGCGGTGATGACTGCCACTTTCCATGCCGAACGCAAAGGTGGAATCAGGTCTCGCTGGTCGCTGTGCGCGAAACCGAGTGCCGTTGTCACCTCAAGCAATCCGTCACAATAGCGGTCAACCAGAACCGCCGCTTCCGCCGTGGAGATCCGTTCGCTCAGCTCGATCAGCCTCTGCAGATGCTGGTCAAGGATAGCCTTGATCCGAAGCGCCGGTTCCGGATCGGAGCCGCCCGTGCGCTGGGCCTCAAGGCCTATCTCGCCAATCAGCTCATATAGCCGTCGCAATGTGCCCGGCATGGGCAACTGGCTTTCATCCGCCGATACGGTTGCTACCGCAACCTGGGCTGCTGGTATCACAACGTCGTTTCCGAGCGCGTGCGGATGTGACGGGGCGGCGTTTGCTCCAGACTCGCTGCGTTCCTTCGATGGTGATTGTGGCAACGGCTCCTCGACTGCCTCGGCCGGCAGCCCCCTGAACGTCCTGTAATAGGTCAGCACGCTGGGTTCGATCGCTGCTGCTTCTTCGAGCGCTCGCTTTCCGAAAAAAGTGAACCCGCAAAATATTGCCTCCGCCAGCAACGACCTGTCGGCTTCCTCAAGCCTTGTCCAGTTCGCCAGTTCGTTTCGCGCGCGAAGCCAGCTTTCTGCAGCACATTTGAGCATCAGCTCAAACGCGCGCTCCACTGTAGTGTTCGCCCGATTTGCCAGTGCCTGAAGCTTTAACTGGTGATGTCTGAAGTCCTTGTGCTCGCGTTGGGCAAGCAGATCGGACAACATCTGCCGCTGCTGCCCCTCCTCGATCCGTGAGAACTCCGTCAGGTCGGCTTCATCGCGAAGGTGCCAACCCTCGTCAAAGCGCGCGAGCGCATGCGCTTCCGGGCTGCCAGCCCCATCACCGATCAGCATGATCGGAGTACCAAGGTTGCGATAGTGAAGCAATGCCGCGACAAAACGGCTCAAGCGGGCATTGCGGCCTAATAGAATCTCAAGAAGCTTTTTATCGGTACGAAAACTCCTGGGCAGCTTAAAGTGCTTCTGCAGCGCCTCCGGATTCGATTTCCCCTGAGAGTCGATGTGCCAGCAATCCGGTAACCCCTTGGACTTATCGGAGATGGTCTCCAAGTCAACTTTTTGCATTATTAGCCGTTGTCTTTGTATGCCAGTCTGTCAGCGCTCCATGAATCTGCCGTCCATTCAGCCGAAGCGCGGCTCATTCCTAAAAGAATACCAGTCATTACGAGGAAAAGTAGACTGCTCAAAACATGTTAGGCACATACTTTGATCCCGCAATGCAATATCGCTCGCTGACTGTCGGTCATCGTCATTGCTTGGAGCCCGCGGTTAAGAACGGGAAAGGCGGACATACGAAAATCAAACTCTTTGCCAATCGCCCTTCTCTTGCCGACCGGGCGACTGAAAATAAACAGGTATCAGGCGAGAACGCCCTCCGGCCGTTGCTGTCGGCGTACCATAGTACGGGCGCGCACGCGCAGCAAATGGTGGGCTATCCAAGATATTTACGAGTAAGACCAAAGATTTTTAGCGGTAGGCGGATCGGGCGCCAGAGCGGCCGCCGCCTGCGCGGTGCGGTAAGTCCCGGCCAAGCCTTTCAGTTTATCGATGACTGCTCGACCTACGCGCGCAGCCTTGCGGGTAGAGTTCATGGCGATCGCCGTGACACGACGGACGCGTATCATCGACGCCTTGCGCGGGGGATACAGCGCACGCCAACGGAGCGCATTTGACTCACATTGGCAACTGCCGTCAACGGCGCTCTGCGCCGAGAAAGTCCGGCGCCTATCGCTGTCGCGACATCAGTGCTGCAGACGACGCGAAATGACGAGGATGCAGCCATAATGCGCGGACAATGAGCGTTAACGTCATAGCACTACGCAGGGAGGATACGACGCAAATCGTGTTCGAGAGGACGATTCAGCGTTGACTTTGCATGCCGTCTGGACCGCCTCCCGATTCAGCGATTACAACTCGGGGATCGCAACCTGCGCGGTCTTTCCGCTCATGATGCCATCGAGATTGCAACTGTCATTGACGGCAATCAAGGTCTGCGGATCTGCGGGAACCGCACAGATATTGAAGTCAACCCCATGACCGAAGCTCACACGTCCCATCCGGCCATATGGAATCTTTACTTTCTTTGAAAAGGTCGCACTGTCCGTGAGGACAGGGATGTCATCCGGGATTGCGTCCGTGATGACAGTATTGCCCCAGTTCATCTGCTGTTTCCGGCCCAGATCATAGTTGAGTTCGACCGCCACGGTTGCGCTGTTCTTGTCAGCGTCGATCAAGGTTATATGACTGATGACCTTTGCGACGCCCCATGCGCATGACGTCATTTCAGCATTGCACTTGCGAACGTCCATCAAAGGTCCCACGCTGATGTATGTCGTGCCCGGCTTTCTCACCTGGATATCGCCAGAACCTTCTCCCCGTTTGTTGGCAAAAAACGGATTCTGTGCGCTGACGAAGGTTGTGACGCTAGTTGCCTGGTGTGCAGTAGGCGCTAAGTTCGCGCATCCCGCGAGAATAGATGTCGCGAGCAGGCACAAAGATGCGCGGCGATAAGTCGTCTTCAACTTGAATTTCCTTGTCGTTCATGCTGTACAACTGGATATCGGCAACAAGGTCTGAATACTTCAGGGCGAGTCGGCTGTGATCGGTCGAATGTCAGTACTGTGCGCGTTAGGAGCCCGGTCGACTTGTATCGCCGTCCTCCCGCACGGTTTCAGCGTGTCGTTGGTCATCTTCCGCGTGGAGATAGATGCCCGTCGTCTGGATCGATGCATGGCGCATATTTTTCTGTATGAAACGCAGGTCTGTACCTGCATCGGCCTGATGCGAAGCTGCACTGTGGCGGAGCCAGTGGGTCGACGCCCGTCGCAGCGTTGCCGCGCCGGCTGGATCGGTCGGCGCGAGCATATCGGCAGCACGCCGGAACATTTCCTTGACGATCAGATACACCGCTGCCGGGGTCAGGTGTCTCTGCGGGTCGCCTGTGACGCTCATGACTGCAGCGGCCCTTTCGCTCCCTGACGGCGTCGGTGGCAGCCCATGAAAAACCCGGTACCGCGCGAAGTCCGCCATCAGCGCGGCGCTCACCGGCACCTCTCCCTCGGCGCCACCCTTCCCCAAAACGTGCAGCCACCAGTTACCCCGCCGCTGATAGAAGTCGGCCGCCTTTGCATGCGCCGCTTCCGAGACCCGCAGCCCTGTGTGGTACAGCAGGCGGATCAGCCAGCGGCAGCGCTCGTAGTGCTGGTGATCGCGCGCGGTGTGCCGCGGCCACTGCTCGACGCTGGCGAGCACGTGGTCCCACAGTGCGTGATCCAGGTACCGCTCGACCCGTCGAGTGCGCCTTGCCGCTGCGCCGGTCCGGCGGCGCAGCGCCAGCGGATTGCCGGCCAGGTAGCCGGCGCTGACCAGGTAGGACAGCAGGCCGGACACGATGCCGAGCGCCTGGTGCCGGCTACGCTCTGATAGCGGGCCGTCGAACAGCCGTCGCGTGCCACCGCGCCGCGGCCGCATCGGATCGGCCCAGTCGCCGGTCGGCGCCGCGAGAAACTGCTCGTACAGCAGGAAGTCCTCGCGCGTGAGGCTGGAGAGCGGCTTGCCCAGCGTTCGTGTGGCCCACAGCACCAGCCGTACCGCTTCCTTACGGTAGCTGCGCAGCGTGTGCGGCGAGCCGGCGTATTCGGCGAGCCAAAGGCGCACGGCCTCCACGTCGCTATCGGCCACGATCTGCAGGTGACCGCCCCGCGCGCGGTTGGTGCCGTCCCGCCCGTCGAGGGCCGCTGGCAGCGCGATCGGCAGGACCGATTCTGGTGATTCCGGCGCGACGGGGGGCAGGTTCATGGTGTGACGTGTTTTCGGATGGACTTTTAGCAGCGTACAGCACTAATACTTGTGATTATGGGCGTTATCACAAATTTCGCTCGTAAATGATTACTTATATAATGTTATATGATGATATTCAATCGATAACAGCTGGCTTTGATTTGACTGGCCGCCGGAGAACGCCTCATGAGCAGGATTAGCGATACCCGCATCCGTACCCGGCAGGCCGCCGCCCGGCTGCTTGCCGCTGGTCGCGCCGCGCACGAGCTCACCGTGGATCTCATTTACGCGGAGATCCGCCAGGGTAGCCGGACCACGATCAATGACGAACTGAAGCTCTGGAAGGATGAGCAGATCAGGGTTGATGCGCTGAACGCTGCGCTTCCGCCGGCGGTTGCGAATGCGATGCTCTCGGTGTGGGCACTCGCCGTTGAACAGGGTGAAGAACTTTTCGCGCAACGAGGCGAGGAGCTTGAAAAACTGACTTCGGCAGCCGTCGAGCGGGCCAGTTCACAGGAAGTTACCAACGCGGAACTTCAGGCGGAAATTCGTGTGCTTTGCGCCCGGTCGGAAGACCTGCAGGCGAGGCTGGATACCGCGCTGGCCGAACGCGCCACAACGCAGCTTGAACGGGACAATGCCCGCCGGGAGGCACAAGCAGCCAGCGCTGCGCGGGACGCACTCCAGGCGCGGCTGGACACTTCGTTGCGTGCGATCCAGACTGACCATCTCCACGAACTCGAAACCTTGCGGGCGGCGCAAATGGAACACGAAGATGCCCTACGGTCAACGGTAGATCAGGCGATGTTCCGCCTTGAAGGCGTTCAGAAACATGTCATGCTGCAGGCTGAACAGGCTCGCGACGCCCAGCGACGCGTCGAAGCCGAGCTTTCCAAATGCCGGCAGCGCAACGACCGGCTTGCCGAACAGATTCAGCAGGTTTCCGCGGATGCGGGGGAACACAGGCGGCTCGCCGAGAAATACGAGAGCCAGTTAGGTGGCGCCATTAGCGAGGCTCGTGATCTGCGCCGTGATCGTGATGATCTATCCCGTCAGGTCGGGTTGTTGCAGGGTCAGTTAGCAGCCAAAAAAGAACATGCGTCCCCACGCCGGCCGCGCCGCACAGTCCAGAAAATCTAAGGCATGCGCCCTGCTCCGGCCTCCCGGAAATCATGAGGCCGATCTGCGGATGCCTATCTTTCGACCACGACGACGCATTGAAAATGGGTGGGAAGGTAGTTTGATTTTGTCGCCCATCTGGACGTTTCGCATGCCCAATAACCAAGTGTTGCGAGAGGTTCGGTGAAGACTCCGACATTACAGGTCAGCAAGATCACGGTTGCTATCGCGCAGAAATCAGGGCAAGCGCTGAGGACTTAACGGTCCATGCCGTGGCCATTTCATTATGTCGTGTTCCGCTAAATTGAAATGTCGTGTTTGCGGGTTCAGGCTGGTGGCCAGCATGCCTTGAGAAGCGCTGGCAATGGACGCATCTGGGACGATCATGAACGAACTACGACGCGGAGTGTCGGCTTCGGTGTCATGCTCGTCGACCGCACGTATCAACAAAGCACTGATACCGAGCACAACAGGACATATTCCCCTCAATAACGGGCAATCAATTGCGCCCCCGCCCACCTATATGCGATCTTACGAAACCGCTGGAACGGGTAGACCAGATTGATGCTCGCCATACACCGCTGCTTTTTTATTGACGAACCGAATGATGACACTGCTGAAGTTGTTGAACCCTTGGGAGCCCTCGTTTGTTTTCGTGACAGTTTTTCTGCTGACCGCAGCGTTGTTTATTCGAGGCGCTCGGCGGCGTCAACCTTCGCTCGGACGGGAAATTGCGTTTTGGAGTGGAATGACTCTTTTCTACGTCGCTCTCCACACTCGAGTCGACTACTACGCTGAGCATCAATTTTCCGCTCATCGACTGCAACATCTCCTGCTTCACCATCTCGCGCCATTGCTGGTCATGGCTGCGTATCCGGGAAACGTTCTGCGCGCTGGCTTACCTCTACCCGCTCGCATGAAACTCAGGCGGCTCCAGCGACATCGATTCTTCCGCAATTTCAGGTCAATGCTTTTGCGCCCAAGCATCATCACAATCGCATTCGTAGCTTCGATATTCCTTTGGCTGGTTCCGTCTGTCCAGTTCATCACAATGCTCGACTGGCGGCTTTACTTTGCAATGAACTGGTCTGTCGCCGCCACGGGTCTAATTTATTGGTGGATGGTACTGGATCACCAGCAGCATCCGCCTGCTTGTCTGAGTCCCGGTATGCGTGTGATGTCCCCCATCATTACTATGACGCCGCAAATCCTTCTCGGCGCCATGATTGCGTTCTCTTCAAAAGACTTGTATCCAATATTCACCATTTGCGGTCGAGCGTTCACAGACGTGAGCGCAGAGCACGACCAGAGTTTGGGTGGGCTCATCATGTGGATCCCCGCCGCGGTGCTGGAAGCAGTGGGAGCCCTACTGGCTCTTCGCCGCATGATGCATCTGTCCGGGCGCCCAGCGGCGCTCAGGCCGACGAGCATTCGAAACACAGCAATAACATCCTAGCGGTGGTTTTCGCGTTCATGTTTCCTCGGGCAACCTGCTGTTGCGCGTTGCGGCCGCGAGGTGCAAAAAGCCAATTGCAGGCACCGCCAAAGCGATCCAGAGCGTTGCTCCGTCCGTGTCCATGCGGGGTGTTTTCCTTTCAAGTTAGTCTGTCTAACGTCTTGAAGACGATTGTCAGGAGTTGCAGTCGCCCGTCTTCCGCCCACTCGTCATTCATATTGGACCCCCGACTGCCGTTCCACTTGCGCCAGTTGCTTCGACCCTCGTGACTGCGCCGGCTCACCTCGACTGGAGCGGGTCGGATCAACGCGCGAGCCGGCCCAATGACGATTTTTGAGGTAAGTTCGTCCTTTTCGCCATGCCTGAAATCCGACATCATTCGATGATGCGGTTGGTGTATTGGCTGTCCAACGCGTCGCGCGACTAGTCTTTGGAGGGTGGGGATCGCTATGGCAGAAGAGATATCTGACGGAATCACGGCAGCGAGGGACGTTGCGTTCATCGTATTCCCGGGTTTTCAGATTCTGGATTTGAGTGGCCCCCTTTCAGCATTCGAGATTGCCGGAGATGTCAGTGCGCAGGGTGCCTACCGTTGCACTGTCGTCTCACCCACCGGAGGAGAGGTCGTTTCCTCTGCCGGTTTAAGCGTATTCACGCAGAAACTTCAGCGAAAGCCCCTGGACACGCTTATCGTAGTGGGAGGCGCAGTATCCGCGCACCCTGACACGCTAGGCCCTGTCGCCGATCAGCTTGCCATGGCCAGCGTGAACGGCAGCCGTCGTATCGCCAGCGTTTGTACGGGTGCTTTCATACTTGCCTCCGCTGGGCTATTGGACGGAAGGCGCGCAACGACTCACTGGAAACACGCTTCGCACCTGCGCCATCAGTTTCCGAAGGTCAAAGTTGAAGGCGACCGCATTTTTATCAAAGATGGCCCGATCTGGACCTCGGCTGGAGTCACGGCTGGTATCGATCTGGCGCTTGCCATGATTGAAGAGGACCTTGGGAGTTCCGTTTCTCATGCGACCGCACAAATGATGGTCGTATATCATCGGCGCCCCGGCGGTCAGTCGCAATTCTCCGCGTTGGCGGACATGGAACCCGCCTCGGATCGAATCCGCGACGTGCTTACCTACATCCGCGAACACTTAACCGAGCCTTTGTCGACGGAGCAACTCGCTGCGATTGCCTGTCTGAGTCCTCGTCAGTTCGGACGCACTTTCCTTACGGAGACGGGAGAAACACCCGCTAAAGCCGTCGAGCGGCTTCGAGTAGAGGTCGCAAGACAACGCGTGGAGAGCGGTGGCGAGCCGATTGAAATAATCGCGAGCTCAGTCGGTTTCTCGGACCCCGAGAGAATGCGTCGCGCCTTCATTCGAGTAATCGGTCATCCACCACAGACCATTCGCCGGATGGCCGGACAGGACGCGCTTGCACATCGCGTAGAGGAACAGGTTTGCGCTGAGTCGGCATAGGCGAACGTGTCGTGCGGGCATGCATATCTTTGCCCGGCACTAGCCGTGACGCTCATGCTGCGCCAAGACAACACCGGCGCCACGCTCACTTTGCGGCAGCGTCCGTTTGCATCGGCGCAACGAAATACCGGAGCAGAGCATCGTCGATCAAGCGTCGATGCGACGACTAAAGATCAATTACGAGTTCGGCCGATTTCGCTCGGGATACACATTGACGCGAATCTCTGTCTTGGCGACTCTTATTCACCTGCTTTTCCTCCGATGCTTAAGGAGCATGCGTAAACAATGGAGAATCGAAAAGGACGTATATACCTCAAAAACCGACATTCTTAAGTGCGGCAACATCTCGGGATTGCGGTCGTCATATTTTTAAGCGGGTTTGGCAAAGCGGATATCCGGCAATGCGGGCTGCCCAGTTTGCTCAGTTGACACTGATGCCCTGGCCGCGGCTTGCAATGATGAGCAACGCTTATGATGCGATTCGATGCGATGCGAGCCAATTCCTGGTCATCGGTAGCTTGCAGACGGCCCCATAAAAATACTGCCGTCGACCACTGATGGACTCATATCGACCGCACCATCTCCTCGATCACCTTCTTGGCGTCACCAAACACCATCATTGTTTTATCCATATAGAAGAGATCGTTATCGAGCCCGGCATACCCGGCCGCCATCGAACGTTTATTCACGATAACAGTCCGGGCCTTGTATGCCTCGATGATCGGCATGCCCGCAATCGGCGACTTTGGATCGTTCTTTGCAGCTGGATTCACAACGTCATTTGCCCCAAGCACCAGAACGACATCGACCTGTCCAAATTCACCGTTGATATCCTCCATCTCCTGAACAATCTCGTACGGCACTTCGGCTTCGGCGAGCAGCACGTTCATATGTCCCGGCATCCGGCCAGCCACGGGGTGAATCGCATACTTGACGTCCACCCCCTTGCCGATCAGTAGATCCGTCAGTTCCTTCAATGCATGCTGAGCGCGTGCAACGGCCAAACCGTAGCCTGGCACAATCACAACTGTTTCCGCGTTGCCGAGCATGAACGAAGCGTCTTCCGCAGACCCCGATTTAACCGGCCGCTGTTCCTGTGATCCAGCGGCGGAAGCCGCGCCAGCCTCCCCACCAAATCCACCTAGAATCACATTAAAAAACGAGCGGTTCATCGCCTTACACATGATGTACGACAGAATCGTACCGGACGAGCCGACCAGCGACCCGGCAATGATCAACATCGCGTTGTTCAACGAGAAGCCGATACCGGTGGCAGCCCAGCCCGAGTATGAGTTCAGCATGGACACGACGACGGGCATATCCGCTCCTCCAATCGGGATGATGATCAGCACGCCCAGCGCAAACGCGACTATTGTCATGATCACGAACGGCAGCCACGATTGTGTGAGGAAGAAGACGACGCCGAAGCCGATCATCGCGATGGCCAGCAGCAGGTTAATCAGATGCTGGCCCGCATAGACGACCGGCGCGCCCTGAAAGAGCCGGAACCTGTACTTGCCCGACAGCTTGCCGAACGCGATCACCGAACCGCTAAACGTGATTGCGCCAACGAACGTACCGATAAACAGTTCGATCCGGTTGCCATACGGAATGAAGCCCTGAATGCTTTCTTCGAGACCAAGGCCGAACGCTGCCGGTTCCGATACGACGGCATACGCGATACACACCGCAGCCATACCGATCAGTGAGTGCATTGCCGCGACCAGTTCCGGCATCTTCGTCATCTCGACGCGCGCGGCGACAATCGAGCCGATCGCGCCCCCAACCACTAGCGCAACGACCACTAGCGAAATACCAAGCGAAAGATTCGACCCCAGCAACGCGGCCTGCTTCGCGATTAGCGCAATGGTAGTGAGAATCGCGATGGCCATGCCGATCATGCCGAACATGTTGCCCGTTCGGGCGGTCTTCGGATTCGACAGTCCCTTCAACGCCTGAATAAAGCAGATGGACGCGATCAGATAAAGGAGGGTAACGACATTCAGGCTCATTTACACACCCTCCTTTGCATCACCATGACCTGAAATTTTCTTCGGTTCTTTCTTTTTAAACATCTCAAGCATTCGTCTCGTAACGAGGAATCCACCGAACACATTCACGGCCGCGAGCGCCACGGCGACCGTGCCGAAGAACTTGCCCGTCCCGCCGACCGTTAAGCCCGCCGCAAGCATCGCCCCGACAATGACAATCGCCGAAATCGCGTTCGTCACCGCCATCAGTGGTGTATGCAGCGCCGGCGTGACGTTCCAGACAACGTGGTAGCCGACATAGATCGCCAGCACAAAAATGATCAGGTTGATCACAGTATGATTAATGACATCCATTTCCCCCTCCCTATTTTTCTTTATTAATCAGAATTTTCTGGAAATTTGCCCTTCATGTGTGAGCAAAGTCGAGGCCACGATCTCATCGCCGAGATCAATTTTTACGCTGCCTTCCTTCGTAACGATCAGTTTAAGAAACTCAAAGAGATTTCGGGCATAAAACGCAGACGCATCGGCGGGCATCAGTGCGGCCAAGTTAGAAAACCCCACGATAGTTACGCCGTGTTTGACTACAACCTTATCGGTTTCTGTTAATGGACAGTTTCCACCGACATTGCCTTCGTATGTCGCACCACGGGATGCTGCCATATCGACAATCACCGATCCGCTTTTCATTGCGGCGACGGTCTCCACGGAAAGTAATCTCGGTGCCAGGCGACCCGGTATCAGCGCCGTGGTAATAACGATATCGGCTTGCCTGGCGCGCTCATGCACCAGTGCGGCCTGCCGCGCAAGCCAAGAGTCCGGCATGGTGCGAGCGTATCCGCCTACTCCGAGTCCCGCATCGCGCTCTTCATCTGTCTCGAACGGAACATCAAGAAATTTTGCACCTAATGACTCAATCTGCTCCTTCACTGCCGGACGCACATCGGAAGCTTCAACGATGGCACCAAGACGCTTGGCGGTCGCGATGGCCTGCAAGCCCGCTACGCCAGCACCCAGCACGAGTACACGCGCGGCCTTGACGGTTCCTGCCGCCGTCATCAGCATGGGCATGAAGCGGGGATAGTAGTGAGCTGCAAGCAGTATCGCTTTATAGCCAGCAATATTCGCCTGCGATGAAAGAACATCTAATGCCTGTGCTCGACTGCTCCGTGGAGCGGCCTCCAGCGCAAAGGCCGTTATGCCCGCTAATGCGAGGCGACTGGCATTCGCCTGATCGAAAGGATCAAGCATCCCGATGAGTATCGCGCCATGCTTCAAATGACGGAGATCTTCGTCTACTGGCGTTCGAAGCGTCAAAACCACGCGACAACCTAACGCTTGCTCCTGGGGGACGATGGAAGCCCCGGCCTTCTGATATTCCTCGTCGGAAAAGTCGGCTTTCGCGCCCGCTTGTGAAGCAACTCGCACGATAAGACCCTGTTCGCTAAGGCGTTTGACCACTTCGGGCGTCAGTGCCACACGATCCTCGCCTGCGTGCCGCTCGATTGGCACTCCAACGTCGATAGTCTCCATGTTTAAATTCTAAGAATGAGTTAATATTTAAAACATCGGTGTCTTCCGACACTGACCGTGGATGTAAAGAAAACATTGTCGGGCGGACAAGCCAGAACGCTTGCGACGAGATGTGCTACGCCAATCGCTTTCTTTTCAGAGCGGCATTTTTCTCAGGACATTCCTGTATAAGATGCTGCTGATATTGCTAGCGGGCGTGCGCCGCAATCTATCTCTCTCATCAAGCCAAAGCGCCTTGAATTAATGCGAAATATCATTCGGATATTTTGATGTGATCGGGCATCCGATTTTTATCCTGATCACGCGCGCCACCTACTTTCTCGCAACCGTAATTCAAATACCTCTTTTGAACCTCGTCGCTGAAACAGATGACTTAGGCTGCTCCGCCGTCCACCTTGTGCAGCGGGATCACTTCGGCGTGTTCGACCAGTTCAGGTATTTTTTCCAGGATCGCCGCGATATGGGGAGCCGCAGCATGTTTATCGAGATGCTCCCGGCTTTGCCACTCCTCAGTCCAGATGAAGCGTCGCGGTTCATCAAGATCCCGGTTGAGCTGATAACTGATGCAGCCTTCTTCCTTGAGCGTAATCGGAATTGCACCTCTGAAAAGAGCTTCCAGCTTTTCCTCCTCGCCCGGTTTCGCGAGAAAAATTGCAACGACTGGCAATGTCATATGTTTCTCCATAAACTGCGTGGTTGGTACGCGATGAATAGTAAAGAGATGTCGGTGGTTCGTCAGGATCGGGCGTAAATGCCGTCATAGCGGCCTTCACGGATCGTCCGCATGATCGCCTCTTCATTCGCAATTTGAGCTTGTACGGCCTCGAGGAGGTTAGCGGCTATTGCGGCTGGAAATGACACTACGCCATCTTCGTCACCGACCACAAAGTCGCCAGGAGAAATCACGCAGCCTCCGACCGATACCGGCACATTGAGCTCGCCCGGTCCATTCTTGTAAGGGCCTCGATGCGTTACTGCGCGCGCAAAGCAGGGAAAATCGGATTCGGCAAACGCTGCGACATCACGGATCGCGCCATCGATGACATAACCCTCTGCTTTTCGCCACTCGGCAATCGTCTTCATGATCTCACCGACCAGAGCGCGGGTTTCGTCGCCGCCTCCGTCCACGACGATGACATCACCCGGCCCGACCAATTCAAGCGCCCGATGGATTGCAAAATTGTCGCCAGGCCGCGTACGCACAGTGAATGCCGTGCCGACAAGTTTCCCTTTGCGATGAAACGGGCGCAATCCAACCGATCCTGGAAGCCGGGCGAGGTTGTCGGAGATAACGGCTGTCGGCGCGTCGCGAAAGCCTTCGATAAGACTGGCGGGTGGTTTGGGTACGGATCTCGCAGCAATTGTGATAGTCATGGACAGGTTCCTCAGGTTAGCAAGGGCGCCTTACGCCGATGATGCAACGTTGGAAACGTCGAGCCGGCATGGACATGCCGGGTCTGGACAAAACAATTCGATCAAAGGCGCGGGGCGCCATGGAACGGCCAATAAGAAGCCGAAGTTCTGCTCCCGCGCCTGAACCCTTACCAGCCCTCCAGCACGATCTTGCCGCGTGATTTACCGCTTTCCAGCAAGGCATGCGCGCGCTTGAGGTTGGCTGCGTTGATGGCGCCGAAGCTCTGGTCAAGCGTGGTGCGCAGCACGCCCTTGTCGATGAGGTCGGAGACATCGTCGAGCAGCTGGCTCTGTGCGATCATGTCCGGCGTCTGGAACGTGGAGCGCGTGAACATCAATTCCCAGTGAATCGATACCGCCTTGGCCTTGAACACGCCAATGCTGAATTCCGCCGGATCGTCGATCAGGCCGAAGCGGCCCTGAGGCGCGATGAACTCCGCCACGTCCCTGTAATGCTGGTCGGTCGCAGTGAGGCTCGCGACAAGGCCGACCGGATCCAGCCTGAGCGCGGCGATCTGCTCCTTCAGCGGCTTCGCGTGATCGATCACCGCATGAGCCCCCAGATCGAGACACCATTGCTGCGATTCCGGCCGCGTAGCCGTCGCAACCACGGTCAGCCCCGTGAGCCGGCGCGCGAGCTGGATCAGGATCGACCCCACGCCTCCTGCCCCGCCGATCACCAGGAGCGTGCGCGGGTCGTGCCGCTTGCCGGGCACCGCGCCCAACCGGTCGAATAGCAGCTCCCATGCGGTGATCGATGTCAGTGGCAATGCCGCGGCCTGCGCAAAAGACAGTGTCCGGGGCTTTCTGCCAACGATCCGCCCGTCAACGAGGTGGAACTCGCAATTCGTTCCCTGACGCTGGTTCGAACCCGCGTAGAAGACCTCATCGCCCGGCTTGAACCGGGTGACATCGGGACCCACCGCGTCGACAACGCCGGCGGCGTCAAATCCGAGAATCTTGTAGTCGCCTTGCGCCGGTTCAGCGCGCCTGCGAACCTTGGTGTCCACGGGATTGACCGAGATGGCCTTGACCGCAACCCTGATGTCATGCCCCGTCGGCTCGGGCTTGCTGGTCTCGAAATCGACGAGTGATCCGTCTGCGTCAATGGGCAAAGACTTCTGGTATCCAACAGCTTTCATGCGTTGATTCTCCATTCTGGTTGTGAGTACCGCGATGTTCTGTTCGGGCCGGTGCGTTCAGAATCACACGGCGCCGGCGAGCGGCGAGAGCGTGCCGTAGGCGCGCGAGCAGTAGACGAGAGGGTGGTCTTCGCCCGCTACGATTTCGTCCACACGACCGATCAGCAATACGTGCGAAGCGATGGAGCGGGCCTCGACGAGCTCGCAGTCGAACGCGGCCACGGCGCCTTCGAGGAAGCGCTGCGTCTCACCCGCTGCGCGGATCCAGCGGGCTTCGGCCAGATCGTAGGGGCGCCCCGTGCGCGGGCGTCCCGAGAACCGTTCGGAATGCTCGACCTGCCCGCACGACAGCACGTTGATCACAAAGCGTCGGTGCTGCGAGACCGCGCTGTAAAGAGGGCTGCCTGACTTGACGGCCACCAGCACCATCGGCGGATCCGCGGACACGGAGATGAACGTGCCCACCGTCAGCGCAATGCGCGCGTCGGGTGCGCCCGCCACCACGACCGCGACGCTGAGCGGCACGCGGCTCATCGCCGACAGGAACTGATCGCGCAGCACGCCGGTATCGCTGGTCGCCAGCGACGATGCATCAGACGTCATGACCGGTGTCTCCTTCTGGATAGTGTGGGTGCTCAAAGAGTCGGGTTGTCCAGTGGCAGACCGAGCGCGGTGCGCCCGTAGGAGATCGCGCTGACGTCCCAGTTCTGCGTGATGTGCCGGTTGGCCGCGCTCATGTCGCAGAAGTAGCGCGAGAGCGGATTCCGCTCGTAGATCGCCCCGCCGCCGGCCGCATCCCAGACAACGTTCACGGCACGCGTTGCAAGCTGTCCGGCGAAGGTCGCTTCGGCGCGGCACCGCGCGCGCTCCTCGTCATTGGGCAGGCGGCCAGACTCGAGAATCTCCGTCATCCTGTCGCACGCGCCGTAGATCAGCAGGCGGGCCGCCTCGATGCAGGACAGCGCCTCGGCGATCTTCACCTGCTGGGTGGGAAAGTCGCTGACGGCCTTGCCCGAGGCGCGCGAGATCCTGCTGCGGGCCTGTTCGAGATAGGTATTCACGGCCCCTTCGGCAATGCCCAGCGCCGTGCCGCCGATGTAGACGCCGAACATGCAGTAAAGCGGCGCGCGCAGGTTGACCGGTTCGCCGGGATAGCGCGCTTCGCGCTCACGCATCGTGTCCACTGTCGTGGTCCGATGCTCCGGAATGAACACCTCGTCGAGCACGACGTCGTGGCTGGCCGAGCCCTTCAGCCCGATCGAATACCAGGTATCGAGAATCTGGTAATCACTTTGGGGAACGAGGAAATGGCGGTCCTCTTCCTCGCCATCCGGTCCGGGCGTAAAGGCGGTGAAGATCGCCCACTCGGCCAGACTCACGCCGCTCACGAAAGGCCAGCGGCCCGAGAGCACGTAGCCGCCTTCCACCCGGCGCGCACGCCCCAGGTTCGGGATCAGGATCCCGGAGAGCAGGGCTGCGGGATTGTCTGCCCACACATCTTCCTGGGCCTGGACGGGCCAGCGGCACATCATGGAGTTGTGCGAGATGTTCTGCACGATGGCCCAGGCGGAGGAGCCGCAGGCCTGCCCCAGCGGGCGCATGACATCGACCGCGGCCCGGAACGGCGCGTCGGCGCCGCCAAAGCGCGCCGGCTGGAACAGCC
>NZ_ABLD01000047.1 GCF_000172415.1 Paraburkholderia graminis C4D1M | reverse complement strand
AGAACAGAAACGAGATTCTAGAGGCCGTTTTGCGCTTTGTAAATACCCTTTGAGCAACTGCGTGCGACTTTTTTCCGAACTCGCACGCAAACCATCTCAATGCACGGACGAATGCGCTTGCGCCCTTCCGCGTCTTAAGCCAGCGCCTTCTCGATACGGCTCACGACAACCTCGCGGCCGAAGAGCATCAGCACCGTATCAATCGACGGCGTATGTGTCGTGCCCGCCACCAGCAGACGAACCGGCATCGCCAGTTGCGGCATCTTCAGCTTCTGCGCGGAAAGCGTTGCCTTGAGCGCGGCGGCGATGGCTTCCTTGGTCCACTCGACCGTTTTCAGCGCGGCGGCCAGTTCGCCGAGCGCCGGGCGCACCGCATCGGTCACGTGCTGCGCGAGGGCTTCGGCATCCGGCGCCGGCGTGCGATAGAACATCGCCGCGTTCTCGGCGATCTCCTTGACCGTGGACGCGCGATCTTTCAGCAAGCCAACCACCGCGGTCAGATCCGCGCCTTGCGCAATCGTCGCTTCGTCGATACCCAGGTCGGCGAGGAATGGACGCGCGAGGCCGGCGAGGCGCGCGTCATCCGCTTCCTTGATGTAGTGCGCGTTGAGCCAGTTGAGTTTGTCGTGGTCGTACTGCGCCGGCGACTTGCCCAGATGCTCGAGATCGAACCATTCGACGAACTGCTCGCGCGAGAAAATCTCGGCGTCGCCATGCGACCAGCCAAGGCGCGCGAGATAGTTCACCACCGCTTCCGGCAGATAGCCGGCGTCGCGATAACCCATCACGCTCATTGCGCCGTGACGCTTGCTCATCTTTTCGCCCTGCTCGTTGAGCACGGTCGGCAAATGGGCGTAGACGGGCGGCTCGCCGCCGAGCGCGCGCAGAATGTTGATCTGCCGCGGCGTATTGTTCACGTGGTCGTCGCCGCGAATGACGTGCGTAATGCGCATGTCCAGGTCGTCCACCACCACGCAGAAGTTGTAGGTCGGCGTGCCGTCCGGCCGCGCGATCACGAGGTCGTCGAGTTCCTCGTTCGAAATCTCGATGCGCCCTTTCACCGCATCGTCCCAGGCGACCACGCCGGTCAGCGGATTACGGAAGCGCAGCACGGGCTGCACGCCCGCCGGCGGCTCGGGCAGCACTTTGCCC
Organism: Paraburkholderia graminis C4D1M; assembly: GCF_000172415.1. Lineage (GTDB taxonomy): Bacteria > Pseudomonadota > Gammaproteobacteria > Burkholderiales > Burkholderiaceae > Paraburkholderia > Paraburkholderia graminis. The sequence continues at coordinate 25,109 of NZ_ABLD01000047.1, read as the reverse complement.
GGCTCGGGACGCCATGTGCCGTCATAACGCGGCTTTTCACCGGCTTCGCGTTGACGCTCGCGCAGCGCGTCGAGTTCTTCCGTCGACATGTAGCACGGGTACACGAGCCCGGCGCTCTGCATCTGCGCGAGCACTTCGCGATAACGGTCCATGCGCTGCATCTGGTAGAACGGGCCTTCGTCGAAATCGAGGCCGAGCCATTCCATGCCTTCCAGAATGGCGTCGACGGATTCAGTCGTGGACCGCTCGACGTCGGTGTCCTCGATCCGCAGCACGAAGGTCCCTTTCATCTTGCGCGCGAACGCCCACGGATAAAGCGCGGAGCGGATGTTGCCGAGGTGAATGAAGCCGGTGGGACTCGGTGCGAAGCGGGTGCGAACGGAGGTGGTCATTAGCGGTTACTCGAAGACGGGCGCCGGCGCCGGACAGACATCGCCCGTCAGGCGCGGCAGCGAAGCGCGCCCGGACGGCACAACGGCTGCCGCGCGCGGACACGAAGGAATCAAAGCAAGAGCCGAATTATACCTTTCACGGACGGCCCGGCCGCCCTCGTCCGAATGGCCTGGCGAGGGCCCAGGGAAGCGTCCGTGCAACGTTTCATTACGCGCCGCCGCGAGCGCGCCGCTTTGCTTTATGATGTGCGCGCGCTGGGGCGCGGACCCGTCAGCACGCTGGAACCGCTTTGTTTGCGGCCGCGTGGAGTTTGTCCCTGGCGCTGTCTTCGGTGTTGTCCCCGGTTTGTCCCTGACCCTTGCCTGATCGCGGCAATTGGCGGCGCCCATTTCGCCGCTTACGCCGTTGCTGGAGAACTCGTTGAAACCTTCGTCGCCTCGTTACGGCCGCCGCCATTTTTCGCTCGCGGCCGCCTCAGCGGTGCTCGCCGCCTGCACCACGGCCGGCAGCAAAATCGACGGCGTGTCGTCGAACGCCGCCACGCCCACCACGAACGCGCCGCCGCTCGACAAGCCGCAGCGGCCGCTGCGCGTCGCGCTCGCGCTGGGCGGCGGCGCGGCGCGCGGCTTCGCGCACATCGGCGTGATCAAGGCGCTCGAGGCGCGCAACATTCAGGTGGATCTGGTGGCCGGCACGAGCGCCGGGTCGGTGGTCGGCGCGCTCTACGCGTCGGGCATGAACGGCTTTGCGCTCAACAAGCTCGCGCTCACCATGGACGAAGCGTCGATCAGCGACTGGGCAATGCCGTTTCGCACGCGTGGCTTTCTGCAAGGCATCGCGCTGCAGAATTATCTGAACACCACGCTCAACAATCGGCCGATCGAGAAGATGGTCAAGCCGCTTGGCGTCGTCGCCACCGACCTGAAAACCGGCCAGCCGATTCTTTTTCAGCGCGGCAATACCGGCGTTGCGGTGCGCGCGTCGTGCAGCGTGCCGTCGATCTTCGAGCCGGTGAAAATCGGCGGACATGAATATGTGGACGGCGGCCTTGTGAGTCCGGTGCCGGCCTCGTTCGCGCGCAAGATGGGCGCGGACTTCGTGATCGCGGTCGACATCTCGCAGCGCCCGGAAAGCGGCCTCACGGCCAGTTCGTTCGACGTGCTGATGCAGACCTTCACGATCATGGGCCAGACGATCAAGGCGTACGAACTCGACAAATACGCCGACATCGTGATCCGGCCGAATCTGGCGGCCATGAGCGGCAGCGACTTCTCGCAACGCAACGCCGCGATTCTCGCCGGCGAGGAAGCCGTCGCGAAGATCATGCCGGAGTTGCAGCGCAAGCTGGCCGCGAGCCGGGTGGCGGCTTAAGGGCTTAAGGGCTTAGTGGCGAAGGGCCTAAGGGCTTAGGGGCAACACGCAAAAAAGCCTGCTTCTTTAAGAAGCAGGCTTTTTTCGCTGGATCTGCACAACAACCGCCGGCGAACCGGAATCAGTTATTTCCGCCGATCGTCGCATTCACGCGCTTGCGCAGATCTTCGCCTTCCTGATACGACGTCTCGATCCGGCGTGCGCCCGTGAAGCGCTTTTCCCAGTAGCCGCTATCCATGTCGTCGACGCGGATCGTGCTGCCCGTGGAAGGCGAATGCACGAACTTGTTGTCGCCGATATAGATGCCGACGTGCGAGAACGTGCGGCGCATCGTGTTGAAGAACACCAGGTCGCCCGGCTTCAGGTCGCTCACGCGAACCTTTTCGCCGACGCGGCTCATTTCCTCGGCGCGGCGCGGCAGTGCCATGCCCAGCGTGTCCTGGAACACGTAGCGCACGAATCCGCTGCAATCGAGCCCGGAGTCCGGCGTGTTGCCGCCCCAGCGGTAGCGCACGCCGATCATGTTCAGCGCGCCGACGACCACGTCGCCCGCCTTGCCGGCCATGCCGGAAAGAAACGATTTGGCGCCGCTGTCGGTGTTGCCGGCGAGCGATTGCGCACTGGAGGAAGACGAGGAATTCGCCGGGTTAGTCGGCGAAAAGGAGGCATTCTGATTGAAACTGCTTACTTCGTCGGCGAAAGCGCCGGGAGCTGCTGCGATCAAGACGCCAATGAACATCCCGGCGACGGCGCGCGTGCAAGCCTGGGTCAGATTTCTGTGCTGCATTGGTCGGTATTTTTTGCTAAAGAATCAGGGGTCTACGGAAAAAAGTTTGGTCGATACTAGCCAGTAAGTATTCACGTGTCAAAACAAATAGAAAAATACAATCGAGACACGCACCCAATTGGTGAAAGGGTGAAAAATCAGCGGTCCAACGCGGCTTTCAGGAGTTTTCGAGTGTACGGGTGCGAAGGCGTCGCAAAGATCTTCTCAACGTCTCCACTTTCGACGATAGAACCGTTTTGCATGACCGCCACGCGGTGTGCCATCGCCCCGATCACGGCCAGGTCGTGGCTGATGAAAACGAAGCCGAGGTTGTACTTCTGCTGCAGTCCGGCGAGGAGTTTCAGCACCTGCTGCTGGATCGAAACATCCAGCGCGCTGGTCGGTTCGTCGAGGATCAGAATGCGCGGCTCGACCACGAGCGCGCGCGCAATCGCGATGCGCTGACGCTGCCCGCCGGAAAACTCGTGCGGATACCGAAAAAGCGAGGTCCGGTCGATCCCGACCTCGCGCAGCACGGCAAGCACCTTGTCGCGCCGCGCTTGCGGCGACATCTGCGGCCGGTGCAGCGCGAGCCCTTCGCCAACAATGCGTTCGATCGTCTGACGCGGCGAAAGCGAGCTGAACGGGTCCTGAAACACGACCTGCATGTTGGAGCGCAACGTCGTCTGCTCCGTGCCGCGGTAGCTGCCGAGCGCCCTGCCCTGAAATTCGATGTCGCCATGCGCGGTGCGCTGCAGGCCGAGCAGCGCCATCGCGAGCGTCGACTTGCCCGAGCCCGATTCGCCGACGATCCCAAGCGTCTCGCCTTGCCGCACGGCAATCGTCGCGTCGGCGACTGCGCGAAACCGTCCCGAGCGGAACCAGCCCGCGAGGCCCGGCAGCTTCGTTTTGAAATCGACGGATACGCCGCGCGCTTCCAGCAGCACGGGCGAAATGGGCAGCACCGGCACGACCGTGCGCTGCGGCCGGCTCGCGAGCAGCCGCTGCGTGTACGGATGCTGTGGCGACTCGAACACCTGCTCCACCGATCCGCTTTCGACGAGCACGCCGTTTTCCATCACCGCGATGCGCTGCGCGAAGTGGCGCACGAGGTTCAAGTCGTGCGTGATCAGCAGCACGGCCATGCCGCGCTTTTCGGCTTCATCGCGCTGCAGTTCGAGCAGCAAGTCGACGATTTGCGCGCGAATCGTCACGTCGAGCGCGGTGGTCGGTTCGTCGGCGAGCAAGAGACGCGGACGGCACGCGAGCGCCATCGCGATCATCGCGCGTTGCCGTTGTCCGCCGGAAAGCTCGTGCGGGTAGCTGTTCACGCGCTTGCCCGGCTCGGGAATGCCCGTGCGTCCAAGCAGCGCGACCGCGCGCTTGCGGGCTTCCGCTGCCGGCACGCCGTCGTGCACGACGATCGTCTCCGCAATCTGCTCGCCGATCGTGTAGAGCGGGTTGAGCGCCGTCATCGGCTCCTGAAAGATCATCGCGATGTCCGAGCCGCGCAGGCCGCGCATCTCGCGCTCGCTCTTGGCAAGCAGATCCTCGCCGTCGAAACGGATCGCTCCGCTCACCTGCGCGTCGCTCAACAGACGCAGGATCGACAGCGCCGTCACGCTCTTGCCCGAACCCGATTCGCCGACCAGCGCGATGCGCTCACCGCGGCGAATGGTCAGCGTGACGTCGTCGACGGCGACCGTTTCGCCGAAGCTCACATGAAGGTGATCCAGTTCCAGTAGCGGCGCGTGGCTCCCCGCTTCGCCGCCGTCGTGCTGCTGTCCGTTCGTTTGCCGTTGCATGCTCACTGGTTTCCTCCGGCGCGCATCGCATCGGAGATGCGGGTGTCGAGCGCGTTGCGCAGCGCGTCGCCCATGAAGGTCAGCAGCAACAGCATCGCGACCAGCACTCCGAAGGTCGACAACGAAATCCACCACGCGTCGAGATTCGCCTTGCCCTGCGCGAGCAGCTCGCCAAGGCTCGGCGTCGGCGAAGGCACGCCAAGGCCAAGAAAGTCGAGACTGGTCAGCGCGAGAATCGAACCGCTCATGCGAAACGGCAGGAACGTAATTACCGGCGTGAGGCTATTGGGCAGCACGTGACGCCACATGATCTGCCAGTTGGACAGGCCCATCGCTTTCGCCGCACGCACGTAATCCTGCTGACGGTTGCGCAAAAACTCCGCGCGCACATAGTCGGACAGACCGATCCAGCCGAACAACGAAAGCAGCACGATCAGCAGAATAAATCCGGGCTCGAAGATCGACGAGAAAATGATCAGCAGATAAAGCTCCGGCATCGCGCTCCATATTTCGATCAGGCGCTGACCGACGATATCAGTACGTCCTCCGAAATAACCTTGCACGGCGCCCGCCGCGATTCCGAGTATCGTGCCGATGAAAGTCAGCACGAGGCCGAATTCCACCGAGACGCGAAAGCCGTACAGCAGACGGGCGAACAGATCGCGGCCGCGGTCGTCGGTGCCGAGCCAGTTTTCACGCGAAGGCGGCGCCGGGTTCGGCGCTTTCGAAAAATAGTTCAGCGTGTCGTAGTAGTAATGGTTCGGCGGATACACGGCGAAATTGCCCGGTGCGTCGAAACGCTGCTTGATATAAGGATCGAGATAATCCGCGGGCGCGGGGAAATCGCCGCCGAAGGTCGTTTCCGCGTAGGTGTTGAAAAGCGGGAAATACAGATGGCCGTCGTAGCGCACCACGAGCGGTTTGTCGTTCGACCAAAGCGGCCCCGCGAGACTCGCCGCGAAGGCCACAACGAACACGATCAGGCTCCAGTAACCAAGACGCTGTTGGCGAAAGCGCTGCCATATGCGGCGCGCGGGCGAAGGCGAGACGAACGCGCGCGCGGGTTCGACGCGCGCTGCTGCATCGGCTGAGAGGCGGGCTCGATTCATCAGCGTTCCAGTTGTTCGAATTGGATGCGGGGATCGACCCACACATAGCAAAGATCGGAAATGAGCTTCGTCGCGAGGCCGATCAGCGTGAAGAGATAGAGCGTGCCGAGCACGACCGGATAGTCGCGCCGCACGACCGACTCGTACGACAGCAAGCCGAGACCATCGAGCGAAAAGAGCGTCTCGATCAGCAAACTGCCCGTGAAAAAGGCGCCGATAAACGCTGCGGGAAAACCGACGATCAGCGGCAACATCGCGTTGCGAAACACGTGCTTCCACAGCACGCGTTTCTCCGAGAGACCTTTGGCGCGCGCGGTCAGCACGTATTGCTTGCGAATCTCGTCGAGAAAGGCATTCTTCGTGAGCATCGTGACGACCGCAAAACTGCCCACCACCGAAGCCGTGATCGGCAACGCGATATGCCACAGGTAATCGAGCACCTTGCCTACGACGCTCAATTGCGCCCAGTTATCCGACGTGAGATTGCGCAACGGAAAAAGCTGCAGGAACGTGCCGCCGCCGAACAGCACCAGCAGCAGCACGCCGAGCACGAAGCCCGGGATCGCATAACCGATCAGCACGACGAGACTCGTCGCGATGTCGAAGCGCGAGCCGTTGCGCACCGCTTTCGAAATGCCGAGCGGCACTGAAATCAGATACGTGAGAAAAAACGTCCATAAACCGATGCTGATCGACACCGGCAACTTGGACACGATCAGCGACCACACGCTCTGATGGCGGAAATAGCTCTGTCCGAGATCGAACGTCGAGAAGCGCTTGAGCATCAGCACATAGCGCTCGAGCGGCGGTTTGTCGAAACCGTAGAGCGCCTTGAGTTGCGCGATCTGCTGCGCGTCCACGCCGCTGTGCGCGCGCAGGCCGAACGGCGCCGCGCCCTCGGCGCCCTTGCGCAGTTCATGCTGCATCTGTTCGACGGGACCGCCCGGCACGAACTGGATCACCACGAAGGTCAGCGTCAGCACGCCGAGCAAAGTCGGGACCATCAGCAGCAGGCGTTTGAGAATGTAGCTCCACATGGCGGCGTTCCGTTGCGAGGGCGGTGTGTGAATGACGATAGCGTGCGGGTTCAATGCGGTCGATTACTGCGGCTTCGCCTGACTCGCCGCTTGCGGCTCTGCAAACCACCACGTCGACGTGATCCAGCCTTCCGCGCCATAGTACAGGGGCAGCGTCGACGGCCAGGCCAGCCCGCGCTTGAACGCCACGCGATGCGTCGCGCTGTACCAGTGCGGCACCACATAATAGCCATGCATCAGCACGCGATCGAGCGCATGCGTCGCATCCAGCAGTTGCTCGCGCGTTTGCGCCTGCACGAGCGCGCGCAGGATTGCATCGACGGCCGGCGACTTCAAGCCGATTACGTTGTCCGAGCCGTGGGTATCCGCTGCCTTGCTGCCGAAGCGCTCGATCTGCTCGGAACCTGGCACCTGCACGTCGGGCATGCGAATCGTCGTGGTATCGAAGTCGAACGCGTCTAGGCGCTTCTGATACACCGCGAAGTCCGCCACGCGAAACGTTGCCGTAATGCCGAGCTTTTTCAGGTTCCGAATGAAGGTCGCGACGATCGGCTCCATTTGCCCAGCCGATCCGGAGTCGTCGAGTATCTCGAACTCGAACGGCTCGCCTTTCGCGTTGCGCAGCGCGCCGTCGCGATAGGTCCATCCGGCCTCTTGCAACAACGCGCGGGCTTGCAGCAGATTCGCGCGCAAAGAGCCCGGCGGATCGGTGTCGGGCTGCTTCGGCAGCGGCCCGAAAACCGCAGGGTCGAGCTTCGCGCGCCACGGCTCGAGCAGCGCCAGTTCACCGGGCGAAGGCAACCCCTTTGCCTGCAGATCGGTGTTGGCAAAGAAACTGTCGATACGGCTGTACTGATTGAAGAACAACTGCCGGTTCAGCCACTGGAAATCGAGCGCGAGATCGAGCGCCTTGCGCACGCGCACGTCCTGGAACAACGGCCGCCGCGTGTTCAGCATGAAGCCCTGCATGCCCGTGCCGTTGTGCTGCGGGAACACCTTCTTGATCAGTTCGCCGCTATCGAACCGTTTCCCGACATCGCGCCGCACCCAGTTACGCGCGACATACTCGACGAGCGCATCGTATTCGCCCGCCTTGAAGGCTTCGAGCCGCGCGACGCTATCCGAATACAGCTTGTAGACGATGCGATCGAAGTTGTACATGCCCACGCGCACCGGCAGCGCCGCGCCCCAGTAATCGGGGTTGCGCCGGTAGGCAATGGTGCGCCCGTTGTCGTAGCGTTCGATCAGATACGGACCGCTGCCAATAGGCTTTTCAAACGCGAGCTGATCGAACGGAATATGACTGCCGTCGGCTTTCATCCCCCACTTGCGCGAGAACACGGGCATGCCGCCCGCGAGCAACGGCAACTCGCGATTGCGCTGGTGAAATTCGAAGCGCACCGTCTGCGGATCGACGACGACCGCGCGCACGATCTGACCGAAGATCGACATGAACTGCGGCGCGGCTTGCGGACTCTTGAGCGTGTCGAGCGAATACTTGACGTCGTCCGCGGTAACGGGATCGCCGTTCGAAAAGCGCGCGCGCGGGTTGATATGGAAGGTGGCCGACAGACCGTCCGGTGCAACCTTGATGTCGTCGGCGAGCAAGCCGTAGGCGGACGCCACTTCGTCGCTGCTACCGGTCGTCAGGCTTTCGAACAGCAGGTCGACGCCGGGCGCGGTATTGCCGCGCAGCGTGAACGGATTGAATTTATCGAAGCTGGTCAGGCGGCTCGGATTGGCCAGCACGAGCGTGCCGCCCTTCGGCGCATCCGGGTTGACGTAGCCAAAATGCTTGAACCCGGCCGGATACTTGGGCTCGCCGTACTGCGCGATTGCATAGACCGCGCGAGCCTGCGGCGCCGCGAAGAGACCTACCGCAGCGACCACCCCACAGCCTATCGCGACGCAGGCTTTGCGCGATGACCGCGATGCAACGGTCGGACCGACACGCGAGGGCCTCGAAGTAACGCGTCGAATAACGTATTGGATAGCGTATTGAAGCGCACGAGGCGATGGAACCCGTCGCGAGCCAGTTGTCATAAGCGCCTTTGGTCAGTGGGCAATTGCGTGGTGAGGGAATTCTACCGAATAAACTCACGCCAACTGTAGGTTCGCTGGCCACATCGCCGACGCGCGAAGGCATAAAAAAACCGCCCGTTGGGGCGGTTCGGTTTGTCTCGTCGCTGAAGCTAAAGGCGCTAACGACGCTAAAGATTCGCGGCTGCCGTTCAATGCCAGCCGCGGCCGTGATCGTAGTGATCGCGGCGATAGTCATAGCGGCCCGGCGGATGATGGCGATACCAGTCGTCGCGCGCCCAGTAGCGGCGACCGTCCCAGTAGCGGTCGCCATGCCAGCCGATCACGACGGCCGGCGCGCCGTAATACACCGGCGCCGGCTGATACACGACAGGCGGCGGGGGCGGCGGAGGCGGCGCATAAACGGGAGCCGGCGCCACGTAGACCGGCGCGGGAATGCCGATATTGACACCGATATTGACGCCGCCGGCCATGGCTGCACCCGACGCGCCCAACGCGATAACCCCGAGAAGAAGCGGAACAAAACGAGCGGACTTCATCGATCACCCTTTGGAAGAATGTGTTGTTGGCGGAAATATAGCGCAACCCCGCAAGCCACGTATTTCAACTTTGTAATAACTGATGCATAAGATCGCAGCATCGGTCGGACGTTACTTCCGGTTACATCCTGGGCGGTTCCGAGTAGGTGAACGCAGTGAGTGGGACGCCAGGGCAAAGGTGCGCATGCCTGCTGTTGCGCGGTCTCTGCAGTCGTCGAAATACATAGGATGGCGAATTATTATGCCGTATAAGCCACCTGCGGCCCGGCGGCGGCCCCCTGCCCGCTTGCTGACGCACGCGGGCATGAGCGGGCGCTGCACGGCGGCGACCACGCCGATCGTCAATGAACATTACATGTTCGAAAGAACATTTTAATCGCGCTTCGGTACGAAAGCAGTCGTCAGACTTCACGCGGCAACGCGGCCGCGCCATCCCACAAACTCACGGTAAATCTGGCCACACAGCGCCACAAACAATGGTTTTCCCTAGTATCAAACAGCTTTCTCAGTGATACGATGACTGACACTAAACGCCAATAAATGTTCGAATTCGCGCATTGCCGCGCCAGCGGCCGGCCACCGGACATGCGGGCACGGAGACAGACTTTGAAGACAATCATTGGTTTGCGCTGGTGGATCATCGCTCTCGTATGTCTTGGGACGATCGTCAATTACCTGTCGCGCAACGCGCTCGGCGTGATGGCCCCCGAGTTGATGAAGCTCATGCACATGAGCACGCAGCAGTACTCGTATGTGGTCGGCGCGTTCCAGGTGGGCTACACGGTCATGCAGCCGGTGTGCGGTCTCATCATCGATCTGATCGGTCTGCGCCTCGGCTTCGCCCTCTTTGCGTGCCTCTGGTCGCTCACGGGCGTGCTGCACGGCTTCGCGAGCGGCTGGTTCTCGCTCGCCGCGCTGCGCGGTCTGATGGGCCTCACTGAAGCCGTCGCGATTCCGGCCGGCATGAAGGTCGTCGCCGAATGGTTTCCGAATCGCGAGAAATCGGTTGCGGTCGGCTACTTCAATGCAGGCACGTCGCTCGGCTCCTTGCTTGCGCCTCCGCTCGTCGTGTTCCTCTCGCTTCGTTACGGATGGCAAAGCGCGTTCGCCGTGACGGGCGCGCTCGGCTTCATCTGGGCCGCGGCGTGGTACACGTTGTACCGTTCGCCGGCCGAGCATGCGCACATCGGCGAGGCCGAACGCCAAACCATCATCAGCGGACAGACGCCGCCGGCCGCGCGGCGCAGCAGCATTCGCGAAGTGCTGCGCACGCGCCGCTTCTGGGCAATCGCGCAAGCGCGCTTTTTCGCCGAGCCCGCATGGCAGACCTTCAGCTTCTGGATTCCGCTTTACCTCGCCACGCAGCGCCATATGGATCTGAAACAGATCGCGCTGTTCGCGTGGCTGCCGTTCCTCGCGGCTGACCTGGGCGGTCTGTTCGGCGGCTATCTGTCACCGTTCCTGATGAAGCATCTGCGCGTGCCGCTGATCTGGTCGCGCATCGCAGGCGTCGCGCTCGGCGCATTGATGATGCTCGGCCCCGCCTGCATCGGCCTGGTTGCTTCGCCGTACGAAGCAATCGCACTTTTCTGCGTCGGCGGCTTTGCGCATCAGATGATCTCCGCGCTCGTCAACACGCTCGCCGCCGATGTCTTCGATCCGGGCGAAGTCGGCACCGTCGCGGGTTTCGCGGGCATGTCCGCGTGGATCGGCGGCCTCGGCTTTTCGCTGCTGGTGGGCGCGCTCGCGGACACCATCGGCTATACGCCGCTCTTTGGCGCGCTCGGCGCTTTCGACATCATCGGCGCGACGCTGCTGATCATCCTGATGCGCGGCGTTTCGCGCGACGCACGTCCGCGCGAAGCCGATGCGGCCTCGAATGCAGCGGCGTGATTTCATCGAGAACTCATCATGCGCTCAATCACGAATCTGAAGCACCCGCCGCGCTTCGCGCTGGCGTCTCATGAAGGCAATCGCATCGTTCTCGCTTCCCCCGCGAATTGCCGGATCGAACTCTTCGTTCTCGCCGAAGACATCATCCGCGTGCTGGTGTTGCCGGACGGCGAACTGCATGGCCCGCGCACCTGGGCGATCGCGCCCGGCGCGGAAGACGTTGCGCTCGAAGGCCGCGAGCGCCGCGATATGAGCGGCTTCACGCCGCCGCCCTTTCACGTATCGAACGACGGCGCGCAACTCGTCGTGCAAACGGCGTGCATCCGTCTGCGCGTGGCGCTTAACGGCGGCTTCTGCGCGTGGGACATTCTGCGCGGCGCCAAATGGCATTGCGTGATGAACGACCGCAAGACGCAGGCATACAACTTCGGCTGGTGGGACGAGCGCGTTTATCACTACGTCGAGCGGCGCAAGGACGAGATCTACGTCGGCCTCGGCGAGAGAGCCGGCTCGCTCGATCGCGCGGAGCAGTCGTACGAGATGCGCAATATCGACGCGATGGGCTACAACGCGCGCACGACCGATCCGCTCTACAAGCACATTCCGTTTTACGTAACGTGGCAGCCGCAAACGTCGACGGGCTTCGGGCTCTTTTACGACACGCTCGCCGATTGCCGCTTCGACATGGGCCGCGAACTCGACAACTATCACGGCCACTATCGCCATTTCGTCGCGGAGCATGGCGACCTCGACTATTACTTCATCGCGTCGGCTGATACGCCGTTGCATGCGGTGCGCCGCTTTACGTGGCTCACCGGACGTCCCGCGTGGATGCCGAAATGGGGACTCGGCTATTCGGGCTCGACGATGAGCTACACCGACGCGCCGGACGCGCAGCAACGCATGGGCGAATTCATCGACCGATGCAGCGAACACGACGTGTTGTGCGATTCGTTCCACCTGTCGTCTGGCTATACGTCGATCGGCCCGAAGCGCTACGTCTTCAACTGGAATCACGAGAAGTTTCCGGACATCGACGGCTTCGTCAACGGTTACCTGGAACACGGCGTGCGTCTGTGCGCGAACATCAAGCCGTGCCTGCTGCAAGACCACCCTGCGTTCGAAGAAGCCGCGAAGGCCGGCCTGCTGATCGAGTCGCACGACGGCGAGCCTGCGTGGGTGCAGTTCTGGGACGAAGTCGGCGCGTACCTCGACTTCACCAATCCCGCCACGATCGACTGGTGGAAGTCGCGGGTAAAAGAAAGCCTGCTGAAACACGGCATCGCTGCAACCTGGAACGACAACAACGAGTTCGAAATCTGGACACGCGACGCCATCGCGCGCGGCTTCGGCAACGCCTATCCGGCGCACCAGGCGAAGGTGCTGCAAACGCAGTTGATGATGCGAGCCTCGCGCGACGCGCAACGCGAATTCGCCCCTGAACGCAGGCCTTTTCTCGTTTCGCGTTCGGGCGGCGTGGGCATGCATCGGTATGTTCAGACGTGGTCGGGCGATAACTACACGTCGTGGGAAACGCTGCGTTTCAATCTGAAGATGGGTCTCGGGCTCGCGATGTCCGGCGTGTCGAACAGCGGCCATGACATCGGCGGATTCTCGGGCCCCGCTCCCGGTCCCGAACTGTTCGCGCGCTGGGTCGCGTTCGGCATCTTCCTGCCGCGCTTTAGCATCCATTCGTGGAATGACGACGGCACCGTCAACGAGCCGTGGATGTACCCGGAAGTGACTCCGCAGATCGCCGCGCTCATCAAGCTGCGCTATCGGCTGATTCCGTATCTGTACGAGTTGCTCTGGCAATCGCACAGTGCCTACGAGCCGGTTTTGCGGCCCATGTTCGCCGAGTTTCCGCATGACCCGCGTTGTCTCGTCGATGGCGACGACATGATGCTCGGCTCGTCGATGCTGGTCGCGCCGGTGGTGGATGCCGGTCAAGCGACGCGCGACGTCTATCTGCCCACGGGAACGCGCTGGGTGTCGTACTGGAGCGGCGAATCGTTCGACGGCGGCCAGAGCGTCACGCTGCCCGCACCGTTCGAGCAACCGGTCATGTTGTTGCGCGAAGGCAGTGTGATCGCATTGAACATTGCCGAGCAGCACTTCGGCCAATCCGCCGACGAACGCGCGTTCATCGCCGTGCCTTACCTGGGCGCAGGCACAGCAAATGGCGGCTCGATCGAAGACGACGGCGAAAGCGAAGCCTGGCGTTCGGGCGCGCAAGGCCGCTGGAACGTGACGATTGCGAGCGACGCCGCGACGCTGCGCGTTGCCATAGAACGCGAAGGCGCGATGCCGCACACGCAGAACGAAGTCCGTCTGTTCGTGCCTGCACACGAAACGCGACCGGTCACGTGCACACGCGGCACGCTGCTTAACGACGAATCCGCCGACGGCTGGCGATGCCTGACCATTTCCCTCGCGCCCTGAAACGCGCGCTATTCCGTTGCATCACACAACACCGAAAACACCGAAAGACTGGACCGGAGACTTCTCACCATGAATTCATCGAAGCGCGCACGGACCCGCGCGGTCATGTCGTGCCTGCCGCTCGCGGGCGCATTGCTGTCGAGCGGCGTATCGGCACAAAGCAGCGTCACGCTATACGGCGTCGTGGACAACGCGTTCACCTATGTCAGCAATCAGCGCGGCCATGCGAACTTCTATATGAGCCAGGGCAATCTGCAAGCAAGCAAATTCGGCCTGCTCGGCGCGGAAGATCTCGGCGGCGGCACCAAGGCGATTTTTCGGCTTGAAAGCGGCTTCAATTCGCTGACGGGTGCGCAGAGCAGTTCGGGTTTCATCTTCAACCGGCAGGCGTACGTGGGGCTCAGCAATGACCGCTATGGCACGCTCACGCTCGGCCGCCAGTACACGCCCTACTTCCAGATGGTCGGCGCACTCGGACCGACAGGCGTGCTGACCGGCGCAACGGGCGCGCATCCCGGCGACATCGACGCACTCGACACCACGCTACGCCTGAATAATTCGGTTACCTATCTATCGCCGACACTCGCCGGTCTGCAATTCAGCGCGCAATACGGGCTCGGCGGCGTGCCGGGCAGTGTCGCGAACGGCAGTCACCTCAGCGCGGCGTTCCGCTACGACTACAAACCGTTCGCCATCGCGGCGGGCTATGTCAAGCTCAAGGACATTGCGACGAGCGCCGCGCTCGGCACTTACGCGATCAATTCGCCGGTGAATAGCGGCTACGCGACGGCGCGCAGCGCGCAGTTGTTCGCGGCCGCGGCGCGCTACACCGCGCAGGATCTGATGGTCGGCATCAACTATTCGAATGTGCAATATGCGCCCGGCCACGGCTCGCTGTTCGCCAGCGAAGGCGTGTTCAATACCTACGGCGTGATTTCGACCTACCGGATCACGCCGGCCGTAATTGTCGGCGCCGGCTACAGCTACACGCGGGCGAGCAAGGCGAACGGCGTCAGCGATCCCGCGCGCTATCACCAGATTTCGCTCGAACAGACGTACAGCCTTTCCACTCGCACCACGCTCTACGCGCTCGAGGCGTATCAGCTCGCGCGAGGCAAGACGCTCGCCGCGGCGGGCAGCAACGCGACGAGCATCATCGACGCAGTGGCCGTGGTCGGCGACTCGCAGAACACGACGCCGTCGTCGGGACCTTCGCAGTTCGTCGGCATGGTCGGCTTGAGGCACGCGTTCTAACTTTGCATCCGGGCACGATGCGCTGCCGGCGTTGCAGCGCATCTTCCGCGCTTTCATTCTTCTAACTCCGCGGCGAGAAATACAAAGCAGAAAAACTTGGTTTGATCGCAGACGACGTCTTACTAGACTCACATCGTCTTGTCATAACAAGTTTGAGCGATGTCGAAAACGACTCTCGTACCGCTGGGCGCCGAACCTGCTCGCGCCTCGGTCTCCCCGCTTCCGCTGTACGCGCAGATCAAGGACGCGCTGCGCGAGCGCATTCTCGACGGCACGTATGCGCCGCATTCGCAGATGCCGTCCGAACACGAACTGTGCCGCAGATTCGCTGTGAGCCGCATCACCGTGCGCCAGGCGCTCGGCGATTTGCAGAAGGAAGGTCTGCTGTTCAAACTGCATGGCAAGGGCACCTTCGTCTCGAAGCCCAAGGCATTTCAGAACGTCACGTCGTTGCAAGGCTTTGCCGAAGCGATGTCGTCGATGGGCTATGAAATCGTCAACCAGTTGCGCAGTTTCAGAACGGTCGAAGCCAGCCGCCACGTCGCGACGCGCCTGAACATTGCCGAGGGCGCGCCTGTCACGGAGATTCATCGCGTGCGGCTGCTCAATCGCGAGCCCGTGTCGCTCGAACTGACGTGGGTGCCTGAAGCGCTCGGCAAGCGGCTCGCGAACGCGGACCTCGCGACGCGCGACATCTTCCTGATTCTCGAGAACGACTGCGGTGTGCCGCTCGGTCACGCCGATGTATCCATCGACGCGATTCTTGCCGACGCCGACATCGTCGATGCGTTGCGCGTCGAAGAAGGCAGCCCGGTATTGCGTATCGAGCGTCTCACGCACGACGCGTCGGGACAGCCGGTCGATTTCGAATATCTGTACTTCCGCGGCGACGCCTTCCAATACCGGCTGCGCGTGGACCGCGAGAAAGAACGTCAAAAAGACCTGCAAAAAAGCCCCAAAAACGCAACGGAGGCACGATGAATACCCATGTACTCGACTACGACGTCGTCGTGGTCGGCGGCGGCACGGCCGGCCCGATGGCCGCCGTCAAGGCGAAAGAACGCGATCCGTCTCTGAAGGTATTGCTGCTGGAAAAGGCCAACGTGAAGCGCAGCGGCGCGATCTCGATGGGCATGGACGGCCTGAACAACGCGGTGATTCCCGGCCACGCGACGCCCGAGCAGTACACGCGCGAGATCACGATCGCGAACGACGGCATCGTGGATCAGGAGGCCGTGTACGCGTATGCACGCCATAGCTTCACGACGATCGAGGAACTCGACCGCTGGGGCGTGAAGTTCGAAAAGGACGGCAACGGCGACTACGCGGTCAAGAAAGTGCATCACATGGGTTCGTATGTGCTGCCGATGCCCGAAGGCCACGACATCAAGAAAGTGCTGTACAGGCAGCTCAAACGCGCGCGCGTCGCGATCACGAACCGCATTGTGGCGACGCGCCTGTTGACCGATTCGCAAGGCCGCGTGTGCGGCGTGCTCGGCTTCGATTGCCGCACCGCCGATTTTTACGTGGTGCGCGCGAAGGCCGTCGTGCTGAGTTGCGGCGCGGCCGGAAGACTCGGGTTGCCGGCGTCCGGCTATCTGATGGGCACCTACGAGAACCCGACGAATGCCGGCGACGGCTACGCGATGGCCTATCACGCCGGCGCCGCGCTCGCGAATCTGGAGTGCTTCCAGATCAATCCGCTCATCAAGGACTACAACGGCCCCGCGTGCGCGTATGTCACCGGTCCGCTCGGCGGCTTTACCGCGAATGGCAAGGGCGAGCGCTTTATCGAATGCGATTACTGGAGCGGCCAGATGATGTGGGAGTTTTATCAGGAACTGCAAAGCGGCAACGGCCCTGTGTTCCTGAAGCTCGACCATCTCGCGGAAGAAACCATTCAGACGATCGAACAGATTCTGCATACGAACGAGCGCCCGAGCCGCGGCCGCTTTCATGAAGGACGCGGCACCGATTACCGCAGCCAGATGATCGAGATGCACATTTCGGAGATTGGCTTTTGCAGCGGACACAGCGCGTCGGGCGTGTATGTGAACGCGCGCGCGGAAACCACCGTGCCGGGACTTTATGCTGCCGGCGACATGGCGGCCGTGCCGCACAACTACATGCTCGGCGCGTTCACGTATGGATGGTTCGCGGGGCACAACGCGGCCGACTACGTGGCGGGCCGCGAACATGCTGCCGTCGACGAAGAGCAGATCGACGCCGAGCGCGCGCGCATTTATGCACCGCTAAAGCGCAGCAACGGTCTCGCGCCCGCGCAGGTCGAATACAAACTGCGCCGCATGGTGAACGACTATCTGCAGCCGCCGAAGGTCACACGCAAAATGGAAATCGGTCTACAGCGCTTTGCCGAAATCAGTTCGGATATCGAATCGATGTCGGCCGCCAATCCGCACGAGTTGATGCGCGCCGCCGAAGTGCGCGCGATACGCGATTGCGCGGAAATGGCAGCACGTGCATCGCTTTTTCGCACCGAGAGCCGCTGGGGGCTCTACCACCATCGCGTGGATTACCCGCAGCGCGACGACGCGCAATGGTTCTGCCACACGCATTTGCGCAAGGACGCGAATGGCCGCATGACGAGCGAAAAGCGTGCGGTCGAGCCGTACATCGTCGCGCTCAACGAGAACGAACGCGATGCCTATCGCAACCTGCGGATCGGCGAGCCCGCGCTCGACGCCGCCACAGCCTGACGGAGCATGACCATGTCCTCGACGCCGCTTACATCACCGCTTACCGCCTTTACGCCGCACGATATTTTCCAGCGCAGTTCGGCGCCCGTCACGATCGACGAAAGCAAGTGCATCGCCGAAAAAGGCTGCACGGTATGCGTCGACGTGTGCCCGCTGGATCTGCTCGCAATCGACATGACGAAGGGCAAGGCGTATATGCAATTCGACGAATGCTGGTACTGCATGCCTTGCGAGCAGGATTGCCCGACGGGCGCCGTCAAGGTGTCCATTCCGTATCTTCTGCGTTAAGCGATGCGCGGAATGTCTACTCTTCCATCACGTCCATTCATGACCGATTCGACTGATCCGAATGCTTCGCTCGATGCCGTTCCCGCGGAAGCCATCGCGCTGCTGTCTCGTCTCGCGTCCGAAGACGCCGTCGTGCGCCGGATCGCGCTGCTCGATCTCGCCGATCTCGAGGATGCCTGCGTGATCGAACCCATTGTCGATGCGCTACGGCGCGACGCGTCGCCTGAAGTGCGTAGCGAGGCGGCGCTCGTGCTGGCTTCGTGGGAGCGCGACGATGTGGTGGAGGCGCTGTGCGGCGCGTTACTCGACGGCGACGCGTCCGTGCGTGCGAATGCGGCGCAGAGCCTCTCCGAACTGAAGCACGCGTCCTCGGGCGCGATCCTGCTCGAGTGGTTGAAGCGTCCCGATTCGTTCATGCGCGCCGCGCTGTTGCGCGCGTTGCGCGAACTTCGCGTGGCCGATGCGTTCGCGCCTGCATTGCACGCGCTCGCCGATGCGGACGCGAATGTGCGCGAGCAAGCCATCGGCGTGTTGGGATGGTTGAAGAACCCGCTCGCGCTCGAACCGTTGGCGTCGCTCGCAACGAGCGACGCGGATGCTTCGATCCGGCGTGCCGCAGCAGCGGCGCTTGGCTTTGCGCCGCCCGCAAATCGCGAGACGACGGCGGCGTTGCTCAGTGCATTGCGCGACGACGTCTGGCAGGTGCGCGAAGAGGCCGCGACGACGCTCGGCAAGCTGCGCGCCGCCGAATCGCGCGAGGCTTTGGAGGAAGCGCTCGACGACGCCTACTGGCAAGTGCGCTTGCGTGCGCTGCGCGCGCTCGGACAGATTGGCGACAGCGCGAGCGCGGCGCGCGTCGCTGCCCTGCTGTCGCATTCGATCAGTAACGTGCGCAAGGAAGCCGCGCTCGCGCTAGGCGAGATCGGCAGCAGCGACGATGCGCCCACATTGTCCGCGCTCGAAGCAGCCGAGGCCGACGGCGATCCCGAAGTGCGCAAGGCGGCGCGAATCGCGCTGCGTCAAATCGCCGGGCGTCGGCCGTGAACATTCCAGACCATGTGGCGATCGACGCAAGCAGCGCGAGCCTGTCGATACGCTGGCCCGACGGCTCGGCCGCGCAGTTGCCGTTCGCCGCATTGCGCGCGGCGTGTATGTGCGCGCAGTGCCGCAAGCGCAAGTACGACGGGGAAGCTCCGTTGTCACGACCCGATGTGAAGCTGCTCGATGCGCGGCCGTCGGGCTATGGATTGCAACTCGTGTTCGACGATGGGCACGAGCGCGGGATTTTTCCGTGGGTCTATCTTGAGCGGCTCGCGAAAGGTGAGCGGAACGATGTCGTCTAGCTCGGGCACCGCGACACATATCGAAACTGCCACGGACGACCGGGCGTTACTCCGGCTGCTATGTGAGCGCCACTGTGTCGGGCGATTTCTCCGACCATACGCTGGCGAGTGACGCCCACCTTCACACCTGCAACGCAGGCGCCCGTGGGTTATTTATTGTGCACCATTGGCGCTGACGATTCAAAGCGCGGGACGATCCAACTCTAGCCAGCGCTGCACCGAGGGTCGCTCCCATTGACGCGCGGCGTAATCGATCAGCTTTGCAGGCACCGGATCGCCATTCAGGATCAAACGATTGAGCATCAACGCGAGATCCGTATCTGCAATGCACCACTGCCCGAAGAGGTTCGCGTTGTTTTGCGCGAGCAAAGTCTCGGCTGCGGCGTAGAGTTTTTGTGCAGCTGCCTCGGCTGCCGGGCTCAGCGGCTCGCCTCGTCGTCCGTAGAACACGACTTCCGTCGAGCGCTCCTGCCGGATCGGCATCAGATCGCTTCGCAGCCAGGCTTGCAGTTGCCGAGCCCTCGCCCGAAGCTGTGTGTCTTGAGGATAGACCGGCGTATCGGGAAAGGCGTCGTCGAGATATTCGGTGATGGCCGACGACTCCGATAAAGCGAAGTCTTCGTGTACGAGCGTGGGCACGCGTTCCGTCAACGACTTCGCCGCATAGCTTGCTTGGTGATTTGCACCGATACCGAGATCGACCGTTGTAAGGGTGAACGGCAAGCGCTTTTCTTCGAGCGCGACGAATACCGACATCGCGTAGGGGCTTGCGAACTGGGCGTCGGTGTGAAGGTGGAGTTGCGGTTGGGGCATGGGATCGTCGTTTTGTGGTTGTTAGTGCTCGGTGCACGCTCAGTGCAATCCAGGAGCCGGGCTTTTCTACGGAGTGATTTCTCTCACTATAGCTCGTCAAGTCCCCACCCCCGCACAAAACGAAAATGACTTTTGCCTCATCTGATCTCGCCGACATTCCCAACTAGACTCCCCTACAGGCGAATCAAAATCAGCGGCGTCGAGGCCGGTTGAAAAACCAGGAGCACCTTTGCTCAACACCATTCTCAACGGACTTCTGCCGGTCGCGTTCGTGATCATGCTGGGCTGGCTATCGGCGCGCATAGGCTTGCTGAAACATGGCGATGCAGACGTGTTCGCGACGCTCATCATCCGTTTCGCACTACCCTTCGCGCTGTTCGAAGGCGCGGTCAGGACTTCGCCGGACAAGCTCCACAACGTGGGGTTCGCGCTATGCCTGACACTCGGACTGATGGGCACGTATGTGATTGCGTTAGGGATCGGCCGATTCGTCTTCAGACATGATCTGCGCACCGCCACCATGCAGGCGCTGGTGTGTGCATTTCCCGACATGGCCTATTTCGGCGCGCCGATTCTCGCCGCGGTGTTCGGGCCGGAAGGATTTCTGGCGGTGCTGGTCGGCAATCTCATCACGAGCCTGTTCATGCTGCCGCTGACGATAGTCCTGACCGGGCTCGGCAACAACAACGGAACGGCCACCGAGCGGACAGACGTGTTGCGGGTGTTCCGGCAAAGCATTGCCCGCGCCGTCATCCATCCGATTGTGTGGCTGCCGGTCTCAGGCATGGTGCTGAGCTTTTGCCACGTCACGCTACCCGAACCGGTGCTAACTTCTGTCGGCCTCATTGCAAAGGCTGCCGGCGGCACGTCGCTGTTCGCGCTCGGGCTGATGCTTTACGGCGAGCGCTTCGTGATCAACGCCAACATCCTCGTGAATCTCGGCATCAAGAACTTCGTCCAGCCCGCGTTGATGGCACTCGGCGCCGTACTGTTCGGCGTAGTCGGCGCCCCCGCACATCAGGCCATCATTACGGGGGCCGTGCCGACTGCGACCGCCGCCGCCATGTTCGCGATCAAGAGCAACACCTACACACGCGACGCCACCGCAACGATTCTCGTCAGTACGATTCTCGGCGTGTTCACTGAGGGATTGCTGATCGCCTGCTTCTTTTGACGAGGCCAGCCAGCAATCCCACACGCGAATGAACAGCCTCATGCAAGATCGGCCCGCTGCCTAACGCAAGTTGGTGCGCGCCAGTTCGACGATCTCGTCACCGCGTCCATTGAGGATCGCGCGCATCATGTAAAGGCTGAATCCCTTCGCTTGCGCCAACTCGATTTTGGGCGGCATCGCCAGTTCATGTTTGGCCGTGACGACGTCCACGAGCGCGGGCCCCGGATGATCGAATGCCTGCTTTAACGCAGCCGCCACATCTTCCGATTGCTCGACGCGCACACCGAAGATACCGGCACCCTTTGCGATCGCCGCGAAATCGGTTCTGGCCAGATCGACATTGGTATCGAGGTAGCCGGCCGCCTTCAGTTCCATCGAAACGAAGCCGAGCAGGCTGTTATTGAAGACCACGACCTTGATCGGCAAGTCTAGCTGCCGCGCGGTGAGCAGATCGCCGAGCAGCATCGACAGGCCGCCGTCGCCGGACAGGGACACGACTTGCCGCCGCGGATGCGCCCCTTGCGCGCCGAGCGCCTGCGGCATCGCGTTGGCCATCGAGCCGTGATTGAAAGAGCCGTGCAACTGGCGCTTGCCGTTCATCGTCAGATAGCGCGCGGCCCAGACCGTGGGCGTGCCGACGTCGGCGGTGAAGATCGCGTCGTCGCTGGCGGCTTCGTCGATCATCTTCGCCAGATACTGCGGATGGATCGGCCGCCCTGGCCCCGCCGGCGTCGCCAGATCGTCCAGATCCTTGCGGGCCGACGCGTAATGCCTGCGCGCGTTGTCGATGAAACCGCGATCTGTTTTGCGTTGCAGCCTTGGCAGCGTCGCGGCGACGGTCTCTTTCACCGTGCCCACGAGCCCGAGCGCGAGCGGCGCACGGCGGCCGAGCCGTGAGCCTTTCCAGTCCACCTGAATGATTTTCGCGTGAGCGGGATAGAAAGGACGGTAGGGAAAGTCGCAGCCGAGCAGCAACAAGGTGTCGCACGACATCATCGCGTGATAGCCCGAGCTGAAGCCGATCAGCCCGGTCATGCCGACGTCGTAAGGGTTGTCGTATTCGATGAACTGCTTGCCGCGCAACGCGTGAACGATCGGCGCACCGAGCGTATCGGCGAGCGCCACGACCTCGTCGTGCGCGCCTTGCGTGCCGCTGCCGCACATGATCGTCACGGCGTCGGACGCATTCAGGAGCGCCGCGAGACGATCCAGGTCTTCTTCCGCGGGCAGGATTCGCGGCGGGGCGCTTTCCGTCCACGACACTGGCTCGGCCGGGCCTTCGCTCAGCGCGACGTCGCCGGGAAGCACGATCACCGCGACGCCGCGCTCCTCGATCGCCGTGCGCATCGCGCGGGCGAGCACGCGTGGAAACTGCGCGGCCGACGACACGACTTCCACATAATGACTGCACTCCTTGAACAACTCCTGCGGGTGCGTTTCCTGAAAGTAACCGAGGCCGATTTCACTCGAAGGAATATGCGCCGCAATGGCCAGCACGGGCTGATGATTGCGGTGGCAATCGAACAGGCCGTTGATCAGATGCAGGTTGCCGGGACCGCAACTGCGCCGCGCACACCGCGAGGCGCCCGCTCGAAGCCGCGTCGGCGCCGGCCGCGAATGCGGCGGCTTCCTCGTGACGCGTATGCATCCAGCGTATCGAGCCGACTTCATCGAGGCTGTAGGCGAGCCCGTTCAGACTGTCGCCGGTCACACCCCAGATTCGCTCGACGCCGGCTGCGGCAAGCGTTCTCGCGAGGTATCCGGCAATCGTGTTACTGGCCATGCTTGACTCCTTTTCAGTGAATGAAGACTGGCGGCAAGCAATGACGGGACCGCGGCATTGCCATGCCGAATTGATAACCTACGAGACCGTCGCAAACAAGTCCTGAATTACGCCTGAAAACAACTGAAGCCGGTGTATGAATCGTCACGGCGCGGTGGTCGGTTGCAGCGGCGCCATCAACTCTAGCGCCGATTCGAGAATCATGGCGTGCGCGTTGACGGGTTCCGGGTTCGACCGCCAGGGATGATAAATACGATCGCCGCGACGAATCCGTTGTCCGGTCAGGACACACACGCCTGAAACCTTGGCGCCGGCCACTCGCCATATCTGCGCGCCGTAGAAGCAGCTCGTGGAATCGCGCCACTGAATCGTGACGGCGGACGGCGAGGTTCGCTCGATCAGACTCACGACAGGTCGGGCAGCGCAGTTCACGTTCGAGTGCGCGTCTGAACGGCACGGCGTCATACGCTCGAGCGCGGAAGTTCTTCGCCCAGCGCATTCCTCGCATCGCGATCCGGATAAAAGCAGATGTATCGTCTGCGCCCACGGGTCCACTCGCTTGGTCATGATCAAGTGCGCTCTCCAGTAGAAGACACGTCGGGTGAAGGGGACATTGCACGCAGACCATGCCCCGACGTCTATTTCGCCTTCCATGAAAATAGCGCTTTCGCTCACCTGGAAAACCGATGCAGCACGAACAACACTTGATCCCCGGTATCAACAATGGCCTTAAGGCGCAGCCCCCGCGGACGGCAGCGTGAAGTGAAAACGCGCCCCGCCGTGCACGGACAGATTGTCGGCCTCGATGCGTCCGTCATGCGCGTCGATGATCGAGCGGCATATCGGCAAGCCCATTCCCATCCCGCCTTCCTTCGTCGTGAAGAAACTTTGGAACACGCGATCCATATGTTCGGGCGCGATGCCAGGACCACTGTCCTCGATAGCGCAATGCAGCGTGCCCGCGTCCGGTGCATTGGTTCGAATGGTGATCCTCCGTTCCGGGCTGCCCGTCTGCTCCATCTGCTGCATCGCATTGACCACGAGGTTGACGATCACCTGCTGCAACTGCACGCGATCGGCGCGCACTCGCCTCACGCCCGGCGCAAGCTCGAGCGAAACCTGGACGTCGCGCGTCTGGATCTCACGGCGCAAGAAAACCAGCGCCTCGTCGATGAGCAGCGCAAGCGGTTCGAGCGTGTATTTAGGCCCACGCCGCAGCGCCATCCCGCGAATCCGGCCGATGATGTCGACGGCCCGCTGCGCATCGGCGGCGATGCGCTGGTTCGTGTCCCGCACCTCGTCCAGTTCGGGCACCGGCCGGTTCAACCAGCGCTCGCTGACCTGGCAATTTATCGCGATCGCAGCGAGCGGCTGGTTGAGTTCATGCGCGATCGACGCCGTCAATTCACCCAGCATCGAAATGCGCACCGCATGCGCGAAATCCGCCTGTAGCCGCTGCAGCATGTCCTGGGCACGAACGCGCTCGGTCAGGTCGACGAGGCTGATCAGCGCGATCCCCAGGTCGTCGACCGTGCGCGGGCGCGCGACAGTCAGCAGAACGTCGATCACGCGCCCGTCGAGCGTCGGCAGCCGGGTCGTTTCCTGGAACAGCATGTCCCCGCGATAGCGGCTCTCGAGCGCGCGCCGAAGCGTATCGGGACTCTCCTTCCAGACCCACGGCAGCGGACCAAGCAGCGCGCGCCGTTCGGTCGCGCCGAACATCTGAAGCGCATGGTCGTTTGTCTCTTCGACGACAAGCGTGTTCTTCGCGCGCTCGAGCCAGTCTGCGTGGTCGCTGATATATGCCGACAGATCGTCGACACCTTGCCCGCGCAATTCGGTCAGCATCGCGGTCAACGGCTGCGCCTCGATCTGCCACAGTCCGACCGGTATATCGCGAAAGAGGCTGCGATAGCGTTGCTCGCTGCGCGCAAGCGCGGCGTGCGCCTGCTTGCGTGTCGTGATGTCCATCAGCGCGCCGACCAGCCGCCTTTGACCGGGCCCATCGGCCACCACGTGCGCCACGACCTGCAAGTGACCATGCGAGCCGTCCGGCATCGACAGCCGATGCTCGATGTCGAACGCCTGGCCGTCGCGCGCGGCGCGATCGAACGCCGAGCGCACGAAGGCAAGATCGTCGGGATGGACGCGATCGAGCATCAACTGCAACGTCGGCGTGATGCTTGCGTCGTAGCCAAAGATACGGAAACTCTCTTTCGACCAGAACATCGCATCGCCCGTCACATCCCAATCGAAACTCCCCGTGTGACTCAACTCCTGTGCGGCCGTCAACAGCGCTTCCGCATGTTGAAGATCCGCGTATAGCCGCAACGTTTCGAGCG
>NZ_ABLD01000048.1 GCF_000172415.1 Paraburkholderia graminis C4D1M | reverse complement strand
GATTCGGAGAGATAACCGCTGAAGCATCTAAGCGGGAAACTCGCCTTAAGATGAGATATCCCCGGGGCTTTAAGCCCCTTGAAGGGTCGTTCAAGACCAGGACGTTGATAGGTCAGGTGTGTAAGCGCAGTAATGCGTTCAGCTAACTGATACTAATTGCCCGTAAGGCTTGATCCTATAACAGGTGTGTGTCGGCAGCCGTTAGTGCTTCAGCACTTATGGATGCCCCACCCTGCGCCACGCGCAGGGTCTTATGCAGACCACACACGGTTGAGTGATCGATGTTGTGCCTCGAACAACACAGCCCAAACAGCTTTACCCTGGTGAGCATCACCAGAAACTACTTCTTCCAGATTGGTTGTGTTGGCCCAAAACCCAGCACGACAACAAGTCATGCCTGATGACCATAGCGAGTCGGTCCCACCCCTTCCCATCCCGAACAGGACCGTGAAACGACTCCACGCCGATGATAGTGCGGATTACCCGTGTGAAAGTAGGTAATCGTCAGGCTCCCCAGCAGTGTCAGAAACCCCACCCCACAAAGGTGGGGTTTCTGCGTTTACAGCGCTGGAAAATACGGCGCCGTCACGGCCCGCCCATGCGCAGAGCGCCCGCATAGCCAGTCAGTTCCAGATACGCCCGCCCGAGCTCCGCGCCATCGCGGCTCACCCGCGCCGCGCCTTCCCAGTACACCGCGCCGGTGGACTGCCGCGAGTCCAGCTCCTGGTCGTCCATCAGCGGATCGGGCTGCCATGTCAGCGCGCCGGTCCTCACCGTCATCGCGACTGGATACGGCGTGTTGGTGCGCGGTGAACGCCACGTGCGGCGCGGCGTGAACTCCTTCTTGCACTCTGTCCTATCGGGCATCCTCCAAGCGCTAAAGCCCCATTTCCCCGGACTAATCGTATCCACCCCCAAGTCGCTTTTCCTTACTCCACAGCGACCTCAGCACCGCTTCTCCGCCTTAACATCACCCTCAAAATACTGTATAAATATACAGTGATAACTCGTCGTCCCTACTCGATCGAGATCGGGCAGGGCGGAGCATTCTCAATTGAACGAGTGGTCTATGGCAGCAGCGATTCAGCTTGTGACAACTCCGCTGTCGTCGCAATTGCGGCGTCAAATGTGGCAGGGCAACGAGCTTGCCGAGGTGGATTCGCGTGTGGTCCCGAGTGGCCACACCGCGCTGGATCGCGTATTGCCTGGACGAGGCTGGCCCGCCGGTGGTGTGACGGAACTGCTGGTCGAGCATTGGGGCGCGGGCGAAATGCGCTTGCTGGCCTACGCGCTTGGTCATCTCACGAAGCAGGCGGGGCGGCATGTGATGCTTGTGGCACCTCCTTTTCAGCCGAGCGCGGCGGCATTGAAGGCGTGGGGCATCGATGTCGAGCGCGTGCTATGGGTGCGCTCGAACGAAGACAAGGCTCTTTGGGCCGCCACTCAGGCATTGAAGCAGGACGGCATCGGCGCGGTTCTGGTGTGGTTGTCGAATGCACGCGCCGATAAAGTCAGGCGCTTGCAGGTCGCGGCTCAAGAATCGGCTTCGCTGGCATTTTTGATGCGCCCTGTAGAGGCCGCTACGCAATCGTCGCCAGCGCCATTACGCATGATTTGCGAGCCGCTTTTGCCGGCTAATGCCGAGACGATCAACCGTCGTCAGTGGTTGCAGGAGATTGGCCTGTCGATTGACATCTTCAAGCGCCGCGGGCCGCCGCTTGCCGAGCCGCTTCGTCTCGTTCTGCCGCTGCAAGGCGTTTTGTTACCCGCGAACGGAGCAAGCAGCCATCAAGGATTAGAGACTCAACATGTTGTGGATCGCCGTCGCATTGCCTCTCTTGTCGCTGGAAGCGGTAAAACCGCTGACATCGCTTCCGGATGGTTCGTCCGCGAAGCAGAATCGGTGTGAGCCGAGCCGCGACGCAAACCCGCCGTGCGATGCCGGAAACATCGCCGACGCGCACTGCTATGCGCTCGCTGACCACGCACATATTCTGCTGCCGGACGTCGATGCCTTGCGCGCCGGTGTGCAACCCGGCCATTCGCGTTCCTACGCGCTGGCTTTGGCGCCGGGGCTCAAACTGCTCACCGCCGACGCCACCCGCGAAACTCAGGCATTCGAAGCAATCGCGCTTGCCCTGTTGACGTACACGCCGAAGGTCTCGCTGGCCGACACGCATACCTTGCTGCTGGAAGTCGGCTCCGGCTTGAGGTTGTTCGGTGGCTTGCGAGCCTTGTTGTCGCGGGTGTCGTCCACGGTCGCGGAATTCGGTTATACCGCGCGTATCGCGTGTGCGCCTACGGCGTGGGGCGCCTGGTTATTGGCGCAGGCACGCGCCAACCGGCAGGGGCGCCGCTGGCATGTGGTAAAGGAGACTTCGCTCACGCGTGTGCTCGACCGTTTGCCCGTGTCGCTGCTGCCGGTTGCGCAAACGCATCGCGACGCGTTCGTGCATGTCGGATGCACGACCCTCGCCGATTTGCGTCAATTGCCCAGAGCGGGCGTGGTCCGGCGGTTTGGCGGCGGCATTCTGGACCTGCTGGCGCAGGCGTATGGCACGCGCCCCGATCCACGCGAATCGTTTCGCGCGCCCGCGTCGTTTCATGCGCAGCTCGAATTGCCGTCGCGCGTCGATAACGCCGATGCGCTCCTGTTCGCCGCGCGTCGGCTGATCGTGCAGTTGGCCGGTTGGCTGAGCGCGCACCATGCGGCGCTGAGCGGTTATACGTTGCTGCTCGAGCATGAATTGGCGTCCCGCCATTCGCCGAAGACATCGAGCTTGAAGGTCGCGTGGGCCATACCGTCGCGTGATGCAGAGCATTTGATCTGGCTGTTGCGCGAGAAACTGAATCAGACGGTTCTCGCGGCGCCCGTCATCGAATTGAAGCTGGTCGCGGATCAGATCGCCGAATACGCCGGCCAGTCCGACACTTTGTTTCCCATGCCCGAATCGGACGGTGAGTCGATCGCGCGTCTGCTCGAACGCCTGAGCGCCCGGTTGGGACCGGAGAACGTGCTGCAAATGTCGGTGCAGGACGATCATCGCCCCGAACACGCCATGCGCGTCGAGGCGTACCAGGCTCAGGATTTTGCGCGCAAGAAGCGCTCGCAGGCGAAAGCGCGGCCCAGAATCAAAGCGGATAAAACCTGGCTAACCGATGAGTTGCGAAACGCCGCGGCTGAAGGCGCATCACCCTCGAGCGCGGCGGAAACGGACGCGGAAGCGAAAAAGCAGACCACCCCGCGCCCATCCGCAGCGACGAACGCAAAAACCGCCACTGCCTTCACTCCTCAGCAAGCACCTCAGCAAGCACCTCAGCAAGCACCTCAGCAAGCACCTCAGCAAGCACCTCAGCAAGCACCCCAAGCCTCACTAAACCTCCCCGACAGCGCCTTACCTTCTCAACCTCGCCCTATCTGGATGCTCGATAAACCCCTACGCCTGATGATGCGTGACCAGCGGCCGATCTATCGCCGGCCGCTGAAAATGCTCACGCGTACCGAGCGGATCGAAGCGGGCTGGTGGGACGGCGATCGCGTGGAGCGCGATTACTACGTCGCCGCCGACGATCGCGGCCATATGTTCTGGGTGTACCGCGAACGTATCAGCGGCGATTGGTATTTGCAGGGTTTATTCGGTTGAGCATCATGACGGTATCCGCGTCCGCGCTTCTTCCTCCGCAGCCGCCCGCCTCGAATTTGCCGGCGTATGCGGAGCTGCATTGCCTGACCAATTTCTCGTTCCTGCGTGGCGCCTCGCATCCGCATGAACTCGTTGAACGCGCGATGCTGCACGGCTATAGCGCGCTCGCCATTACCGACGAGTGCTCGCTCGCGGGCGTCGTACGCGCTCATACGGCGTTAAAGGAAATCGGGGAAGAGCAGAACCGTCTGCGCAAGGAAATCGAGGACAAGCTGAAAGCGGCCCGGCCGCCGGAAGCCGGTCCGCTTCCGAAAGAAGTCTTGGACGAAGCGATACGACAGGAGGCCCTGGAAAATGAGGTGTTGAAACCTCTGCCTCAACTGATCATCGGCAGCGAACTGAATCTGACGGACGCAGCCGGCGAGCCTTTCTGCACTCTGGTTGCGCTTGCAGCGAACCGCAACGGTTACGGCAATCTTTCCGAATTGATCACGCTCGGCCGCTCGCGCGCGGAGAAGGGCAGCTACCGGCTAAGCCCGTCGGATTTCACCGATTCGTTGCCGCATCTCGAGCATCTGCGGGCTCTGCCTGACTGTGTGCTGCTGCTTGTGCCGCAGCGCACGGCTACGCTGTCGCACATACTGCATTGCGCGCATTGGCTCGCGTCGTTCGCCGCCAACCGCGCGTGGATCGCGCTCGAACTTTGGCAAACCGGCAGCGACGATCTTCAGATCGACGCCTTGCGGATGATTTCGCAAGCGAGCGGCCTACCGCTCGTCGCGGCGGGCGGCGTTCTGATGCACACGCGATCGCGCAAGCCCTTGCAGGACACGATGACCGCCATTGGCCTGAACACGCCGCTGTCGGCATGCGGCCACGCGCTCGAAGCTAATGCCGAACGGCACATGCGCACGCGGGTGCGTCTGAGCAAACTCTATCCGCGCGATACGCTCGAGGAAACGCTCAATATCGCCGCGCTGTGCCGCTTCTCGCTCGACGAACTCAAGTACGAGTATCCCGAAGAACTGGTGCCTGCGGGAGAGTCGCCGTCGAGCTATCTGCGCAAGCTCGTCATGGCGGGTGCGGCGGAGCGCTGGCCGAACGGCCTGGACCTGAAGCGCATCGATCAGATCGAAAAGGAACTGAGCCTGATCGCCGATCTGAAATACGAAAAGTACTTTCTGACGGTGCACGACATCGTGAGCTTCGCGCGCTCCAGAAACATTCTTTGCCAAGGCCGCGGTTCGGCGGCGAATTCGATCGTCTGCTATTGCCTGCATGTGACCGAGATCGACCCCGTGCATATGAACATGCTGATCGAGCGCTTCATCTCGCGCGCGCGCAACGAGCCGCCCGATATCGACGTCGACTTCGAGCATCAGCGCCGCGAGGAGGTGATCCAGTACATCTATGCGAAGTACGGGCGTCATCGCGCGGCGCTGACCGCGTCGCTGATCACCTACCATGTGCGCAGCGCATTGAAGGACGTCGGCAAGGCGCTGGGTCTCGAGGCATCGTTGATCGAGCGAATCAGCAAATCGCAGCAATGGTGGGACGGTTCCGAAGCAGTGGCCGGCTATCTCGCGGAAGCGGGTTTCGACGCCAACTCTCACATCACCAGAAATCTGATTCGCCTCACGAAGGAATTGCGCCTGTTTCCGCGGCATCTGTCGCAACACGTCGGCGGCTTTGTGATTGCGAAGGACAAGCTCTCGCGGCTCGTGCCAATCGAAAACGCGACGATGAAAGACCGCAGCGTGATCGAATGGGACAAGGACGATATCGACGCGCTCAAGCTGCTGAAAGTCGACGTGCTGGCACTGGGCATGTTGTCGGCCATTCGGCGCGCGCTGGAGTTCGTCGCGCTAAGACGCGGCTTTCCGCAGTTCCGCGTGCAGGACATTCCGCGCGAAGACCGCGCCGTCTACGAAATGTGCGGCCATGCCGATACGGTCGGCGTGTTCCAGATCGAATCGCGCGCGCAGCAAAGCATGCTGCCGCGCCTGAAGCCGAACAAGTATTACGACCTCGTGATCGAAGTCGCGATCGTGCGGCCGGGGCCGATTCAGGGCGGCATGGTGCATCCGTATTTGCGCCGCAAGCAGGGCCTCGAACCGATCGACTACGCGAAGGACGAGCTGCGGCCCGTGCTCGAACGCACACTCGGCGTGCCGATTTTCCAGGAGCAGGTCATGCATCTGGCGATGGTCGCCGCAAAGTACACCGGCGAGCAGGCCGACCAGTTGCGACGCGCAATGGCGGCCTGGCGGCGCACCGGCAACCTCGCGAAGTATCAGAAGGACCTGAGCGACCGCATGTCGGCGCGCGGCTACGAGCCGGAATTTATCGACCGTATCTGCCAGCAGATCGAAGGTTTCGGCGAGTATGGTTTCCCGGAGAGCCATGCGGCGAGTTTCGCGCTGCTCGTCTATCTGAGCGCGTGGTTAAAGCGCTATGAGCCGGCGGCTTTTCTGGCCGGACTGCTCAATAGCCAGCCGTTGGGTTTTTATTCGCCGTCGCAACTCGTGCAGGATGCGAGGCGCCACGGCGTCAAGGTATTGCCGCCCGATGTGACGCTGAGCGACTGGGAATCGACCTTCGAGAAGCGCGATCGCGAAGGCGAGCGGATCGCGCCGGGCGAAACCTGTTTGCATCGTCAGCAGGCCGTCTTGTCCGCGCAGCAGTTGCGCGATCTTTCGCTGCGCCGCCTGAGAGTGAACCGGACGATCCGGCGCGCGGCGAAGCGGCTGACCGCGCGCGTGTTTCAAGCGCCCGGCACTTATGGCGCGCACGGGCCCGCCGTGCGTATCGGCCTGCATCTGATCAAGGGACTCGCGCAGGCGGCTGCCGAGCGCATCATGGCCGCTCGCCGCGATGCGCCGTTTACGAACGTCGACGATCTCGCGCGACGCGCGGCGCTGACGCGGCGCGATCTCGAAGCGCTCGCGGCGGCGAACGCGCTGACGAGTATCGCGGGTCATCGGCGGGAAGCATGGTGGGCCGTGACCGCCCAGCATATTGTTCCCAAGCTGCTGCGCGATGCGCCGATCGCGGAAGCGCCGCTCGCGTTGCCGCAGGCCGACGAGGCCCGGGAGATCGTCGACGATTATGCGAGCCTCGGCCTCACGCTCAATCGTCATCCGCTTGCGTTGTTGCGCGCGCGTCTCGCGAAGCAGCGTTTTCGCACGGCGGCGGATCTCGCCGCGTGTCAGCACGGCACGCTCGCGCGGGCATGCGGCATCGTCACCGTGCGGCAGCGGCCGGGCACGGCGAACGGCACCATCTTCGTTTCAATCGAAGACGAAACCGGCTCGATCAATGTGATCGTCTGGCCGTCGCTGGTGGAAAAGCAGCGCAAGGCGCTGCTGGGCTCTTCGCTGCTCGCGGTCTATGGTGTCTTGCAGCGCGACGACGGCGTCGCCACTGGCGGCAATCAGGGCAACCCGGGCAATCAGGGCGAGCAGACCGCGCCTGCGAGTCAGGCGGGCAAGACGAGAAAGAAACACAAAGGCGAGGTGGTGCACCTGGTCGCTCATCGTCTGGAAGACTTAAGTGAGTGGCTCGGCGACCTGGCCACCGCGAGCCGCGATTTTCACTGATGCGCGGTTGAATGTGCGCTTGATGCGCGCTCGCCGCAGCTCGCCGCTCCGCGCGTCAAACGGCCGTATCGCCGCGCCACGGAAACGCGGCGAGCACCTCGCGTATCGCCGTATCGAACGGCGTGCGCCGGCCAATGCCAAGCTCCTCGAGCCGCTCCGACGCAAGATGGCAGTTATGCGGGCGAGGCGTCGCATCGGTCGGCGTGTGCTGCGGCGTCAGGTGCGCATCGAGTTGCAGCGCTTCTGCAAGGCGCACCGCGATCTCGTACTTGGTCATCGGTTCGTCGCCCGACCAATGGACGATGCCGCGAATCGCGTTGCCCGCGGCATGACGCTCGAGCATCTGCCGGATCACGAACGCGACGTCCGGCGTGAAGGTCGGATAGCGAATTGCCCATGCGTCCATGCTGGCCGGCTGGCCGTGTGCCGAAGCCGACGCCGCAATCGCGGGCACGAGGCTCGTCACGGCGGACTCCGCCCAATCGACAATCGGCCCATACAGCAGCGGCAAGCGCAGCACACAGCCGAAGTCGGTCGTCGCGGTTAACGCGTGCTCGCCTTCGAGCTTGCTGCGCCCGTACGCGTTGAGCGGCGCGGGCGCGGAATCCGGCCGATAGGGCGGATGAGTGCCGTCGAAAACATAATCGGTGGAAATCGACAGCGTCCAGGCGCCGCGCCGCTGCGCCGCGGCCGCGATCGCGCGCACCGCGTCGACATTGAGCGCGCGGGCCAGTTCCGGCTGACGCTCGCACACGTCCGGCCGACGCTCGGCGGCGGCAATCACGAGCGCATCCGGCGCTTCGCGTTCGACAAACTGCTCGATTGCCCGCGAGTCGCGGACATCGAGCGGGACAGTGTCCGGCGCAGGGCGGCTGAACGCGGTGCCGACGACTTGCCAGGTTGGCTGCCTCGCCAACTCGTCGACAATAGCGCGGCCGAGCAGACCCGACGCTCCAATCACGGCGACCTTGAACATGAGCGCGTCCGCCTAGTGCGCGACGCCGCCGGCCGCGCCACTCGCCTCGTCGGGCGATACGCCTTTCACCTCGCCTTTGACCGCGCCTTTGACTGTGTACCCGGCCTCGTCGATGGCGGCCTTCAACGCCTCCACAGATTGCGTCGATTCAACCGCCACGCGGCCCGCCGCCAGATCCACCTGAACTTGCGCGCCGTCGTCGTGCTCGCGGATAGCGTTCGTGACTGCAGCCACGCAGTGCTGGCAGCTCATACCTTCGACCTGGAATTCGGTTTTCATCGGATTGCCTCGCGAAATAACGTTGCGACAGTTGAATTATGCCTGCCGGACCGAATTTAAGTGGCTGACCTTCCCATCATGGGAACGTGTACGATCGAGCCGATCAGTGGAGAAACGGTGATGAATATTGGCGAAGCGGCCCGCGCGTCGGGCGTCACGGCGAAGATGATTCGTTACTACGAGAGCGTCGGCTTGCTGGCGGCAAAAGCACGCACGAGCGCCGGCTATCGGGTTTACGGGCCGCAGGAGGTCCATTCGTTGCGTTTTATTCGTCAGGCGCGCCGGCTCGGTTTCCTCGTGGAAGACATTCGACGGCTATTGGCGTTGTGGCACGACCGCACGCGCGCGAGCGCCGAAGTCAAGGCGATCGCGCTGGATCACGTGGCCGACCTGGATCGGCGCATCGCCGAGCTCACCGAGATGCGCGACACGTTGGCGCATCTCGCGAACCATTGTCATGGCGACGACCGCCCGGACTGTCCGATTATCGAGCGGCTCGCCGATGCGGACTTGCTTTGTGAAGACAAGCGCGCGGATTGCCACGGGCTACCGTCGGTGAAGGCGCAGCATTGAGAGGCCTTGCGAGGTGCAACCTGCACGTCGCGCACCGAAGTTGTGCAAAAAAATGATGACTTCCAAGCCGCTCACAAATGCGCGACTAACAGAAACCAAAGAAATCAACGCGTTGTCTGCACCATCAAGGTGCGGTATTCCAAAATGGAATGCACATCATGCGAGCATTTCACTGGCGCGGTTGCACCATCAGCCTATAATTCGGGTTAACCCGTCTACGGGAAATCCCTGATGCCCAATCCACCGGGGATTCATTTGATCCTTGGAGAACATCATGTTTGCATACATCCTCGAAAAGCTGAGCACCTGGTTTGAAACTGCCGAACGCGATCGCCGCGAAGCGTATCTGGCGTCGTCGTCGGATATCGTCCAGCTCGAACAGCGTATCCGCTCGCTCGAAACCAACGGCTACTCGCTGTAAAGTTTCATTTGACGGCGCCAGCGTGCAGGTCGCACTGCCAGCGCAGTCGCAGTAAGCGGTAGAAGTGGTAGTTCAGTGTCAAGCCCCGTCTTTGCGGGGCTTTGTCACATCTGGGCCTTTGTGATCGCGAACCGGACGCCCAAACACGAGGATGGCGAATATCGACTAGCCTCCTGGCGCGTGTCGCGGTAAGGTAGGGCGTCCTCCGCGCAATCCGGCCTTGCCGACTCGAACCGGTCCGCCCATGTCTCCAATCCGCTCGCTTAAACCTGTCCTCGCTGTCGTTGCAATCTCGTTGGCTACGGTCAGTGCCGCATCTAGCGTATTTGCCGCGTCGAGTAATAGCCGCAAGCCGGTGATTCTCGACACGCAAAGCGGGATCAGCGACGGGCAAAGCGGCACGGTCCTGCAAACCGCGCCGCTTTCGCGGGAGCCCATCGTCGAAGCGCGCCCGATCGCAACGCCCACCGAACTCGCGCCGAACTCATCGGTGCCGATCATCGTCGCGCCTTATATCCAGTTGCCCGTCGGCGGCGCCGTGCCGCAGCCGCAGATCCAGCCGGGTCCGCCGCCGCATCGGCAATAACACAACTGCGCTGTCCCGGCCCGCAGCCTATCGGTCGCGCAGTACGCCGACACGTCCAGTCGTCACAGCGCGCCGGGCGCGGCCATTCGGGTTTGGGCGCATGGCGCGCCTGAAGTCGGACGACGACAATCTTCAGGCGGTCTCTCTCGCCCAAGTCCGGCCAACGGTAGCCGGCCCAACGACCGCATCGAACGAAATAGAAAAAAGGAGACGACAAATGCCTTCTCACTGGATGCGGCGTGCCGCCGGCCTGTGCGCTACGCTTTTTGCCATCGCGGCACTGGACGGCGTAGCGTTCGCGAAAGACACGCCCGAAAAGCCGGCCTTGACGATGGCCGTCGGCGGGTTGCCCGGTCTTTATTATTTGCCGGTGTTGACGGCGCAGCAACTGGGCTATTTCAAGGACGAAGGTCTCGACGTCACGCTTGAAGATTTCGCGGGTGGATCGAAAGCGCTCGAAGCCGTGGTGGGCGGCAGTGCGGATATCGGCGCGGGTGCCTTCGAGCACACGCTTTTCATGCAGGCCAAAGGCCAACGCTACCGGGCTTTCGCACTGATGGGCCGCGCGCCGCAGATCGTGGTCGCGGTCTTGACGTCGAAAGCCGACAAGATAAAAACGCTCGCGGACTTCAAAGGCGCCAAGGTCGGCGTGAGCGCGCCGGGATCGTCGACCGATCTGGTGCTCACCGTCGCATTGCGCAAGGCCGGCGTGCAGCGCAGCGACATCGCGGCGATCGGCGTGGGCAGCGGCGCGACCGTGCTGGCGGCGGTCGGCAACGGGCAGATCGACGCGCTTTCCAACGTCGATCCGATGATGACGAAGCTCACGCGCAGCGGTGCAATCAAGGTGCTGGTGGACACTCGCACGGTTAAGGGCACGCAGGAGGTGTTCGGCGGCACGATGCCCGCAGCCACGCTTTATGCACCCGAGAGTTTCATCCAGAAGTATCCGAAGACGACGCAGGCGCTCGCGAACGCCATTGTGCGCGCGGATCACTGGTTGCAGACCGCGAGCGATGCCGATCTGCTGAAGATGGTGCCGCCGGCCTATCTGCTCAACGATTCCGCGCTATATGTGGAGGCTTTTCACAACGTGCGCGACGCCTATTCGCCCGATGGCCTGATGCCCCCAGACGGCCCGGCGACTTCGTTGCGCGCGCTGGCGTCGTTTGATAACCGGCTCGATCCGAAGAAGATCGATCTGAACGCGACGTTTACGAACGACTTCGCACGCAAGGCGGGGGCGCAACTCAAGTGAGCGCGCAATTCAATTGACGGCGCGGCCGGAGCGCGCCGTCAACTGCGGGCCGCGCGCCCACGCGGAATTCAATCGCCGCGATATTCCACCTTGAACTGCGCGGCCTTGTCCTCGCCGAGCGCGCTCACCAGCCAAGGCATCTGATCCTTCAGCATTTTGTGCAGCGTGTACGGCGGATTGAGGATGAACATGCCGCTGCCGAACAGACCAAAACCGTCTTCCGGCGGATTGCTGACAGTCAGGCTCACATGCAGCCAGTTGCGGTCCTGCAGCTTTTTTAGCTGCTCCGGAAAGCGCTGCGATTCCGGGCGCCTCACCTGCGGATACCAGACGGCGTAGGTGCCGGTCGGAAAGCGCTTCAGACTCTCTTCGACGCAACGAAGCGTGCGCGTGTAATCGCGCTTGTCTTCATATGACGGATCGAGCAGCACCAGCGCGCGACGCGGCGCTGGCGGGAGCAGCGCGAGAATGCCGTCGAAACCGTCGCCTGCGTATAGCATCGCGCGACGGCCCGCATCGCGGAAGTTGTGGCGCAACACGTCGATTTCGGTGCTGTGCAGCTCGAACAGACGCATGCGGTCCTGCTCGCGCAGTTGCCGCCACGCGATGTACGGCGAACCCGGATAGAAGCGCAACTGGCCGTCGGAATTGAGTGCGGCGACTTCATCGACATAATCGGCGAAGAGCGGCGGTAGATCGTTGCGCTCCCACAGCTTTGCGATACCTGTCTGGAACTCGCCCGTCTTGACGGCGTAGCCTTCCTTCAGCGAATAGACGCCCGCGCCGGCATGCGTGTCGATATACCAGTAGGCTTTGTCCTTCTGGCCGAGATAGCGCAATAGCTGCAACACGACCGCGTGTTTGAGGACGTCGGCGTGATTGCCTGCATGAAAGGCGTGGCGGTAGCTGAGCATATGAGGAGACGCTGAAAGAGGCGTGCCGTTCCAGGCTGGAACCGGCGATGCGGATGCAATGCGGATGCAATACGGCGGCACGGCGGCAACGAGCGCCGGAGTGCAGCGCGGTCGCGTATTGTACGCGACGCCGGGCACCGCGCCGCACGGTGATTTGCCTGGTGTGCGCTTCACACCAGCCGATGCACCGTGCGCCGGCCACGCTTTTGCCGTGGCCGCGCAACCGGCGCGGTTCCCGCAGCGCTGTCAGTCGTACGCGTCGCCGATAATGCCTTCGATCCGCTCCTTGATCTCCGGCGTGATCCGCTCGGCGACCTCGGCGGACTTCATGTTCTCGCCGATCTGCTCGACGCGCGATGCGCCGGTAATCACAGTGCTGACATGCGGATTCTTCAGAACCCACGCAATTGCAAGCTGGCCGACCGTGCAGCCGAGTTCGTCGGCCACTTCGCCGAGCTTGCCGACCACATTGTTCTTGCCTTCATCGGTGACCTGTTTGCGCAGCCAGTCGTAACCTTGCAATTGCGCGCGGCTTTCCGCGGGCACGCCGTTGCGATACTTGCCGGTCAGAAGGCCGGACGCGAGCGGACTCCACGTGGTCAGCCCAAGGCCGATATCTTCGTAAAGACGCTTGTATTCCTGCTCCACGCGCTTGCGATGAAACAGGTTGTATTGCGGCTGCTCCATGACCGGCTTATGCAGATGATGCCGCTCCGCAATCTCGTAAGCAGCGCGGATTTCGTCCGCGCTCCACTCGGACGTGCCCCAGTACAACGCCTTGCCGCGCGTGATCATGTCGCTCATTGCCCATACCGTTTCTTCGACCGGCGTGTTTGGGTCCGGGCGATGGCAGAACACCAGATCGACATAGTCGAGCTGCAAACGTGCGAGCGATGAATCGATTGCGTTGAGCAGATACTTGCGGTTCAGCGTGTGGTACTGATTGGGCGCTTCCTGCAGTCCCCAGAAAAACTTGGTCGACACCACATAGCTCACGCGCGGCCATGCCAGTTCCTTGAGCGCCTGACCCATGATCTCTTCGGATTTGCCGCCGGCGTAGACCTCCGCGTTGTCGAAGAAGTTGACGCCCGCGTCGCGCGCGGCCGCGAGCGATTCGCGCGCCGCGCGATGATCGACCTGATTGCCGTACGTGACCCACGAGCCGATGGACAGTTCGCTGACCTGCAGGCCCGAGCGACCTAAACGCCGATAATTCATGCAATTCTCCTCGATAGTGAAGCGACCGGAATCCTGGCGGAACGCCTAGTTTAAATACATAAGCCTGGGCGTGCTTTTTACCGATCGATTCCATACGGTTCATGCACAATAGCAGGATTGGCCGCAGTGCAACATTCGGCCGAACGGCATAGGAGAAGGCCTATGCGCGCCTATGCGCGCGTAATCGGCGCCTATGCCGTTCGGCTGACTTCACGCTGCGCGCGGCTCGTGGTCTCATTGCTCATCAACTGCATGGAGGTTCTGGATGTCGTCACTGAACACAAATCTGAATGGCAAGGTCGCGGTGGTTACCGGGGCCGCGAGCGGCATCGGCAAGCAGATTGCGTTGACCCTTTCGGCAGCGGGCGCGGCTGTCGCGATCGCCGACCTGAATCAGGACGGCGCGAACGCCGTCGCTGAAGAAATCAGGAAGGGCGGCGGCAAGGCGATCGGCATCGCCATGGACGTCACCAACGAAGACGCGGTCAACCAGGGCATCGACAAAGTAGCGGCCGAGCTGGGCTCCGTCGACAT
The DNA here is from genome assembly GCF_000172415.1 of Paraburkholderia graminis C4D1M. GTDB lineage: Bacteria > Pseudomonadota > Gammaproteobacteria > Burkholderiales > Burkholderiaceae > Paraburkholderia > Paraburkholderia graminis. The sequence goes on along the minus strand of NZ_ABLD01000048.1, from coordinate 10,578 downwards.
TCTTATTTCCAATGCCGGCATTCAGATCGTCAACCCGATCGAGAACTACTCGTTCTCCGACTGGAAAAAGATGCAGGCGATTCACGTGGACGGCGCCTTCCTGACCACGAAGGCAGCGCTCAAGCACATGTACAAGGACGATCGCGGCGGCATCGTGATCTACATGGGCTCGGTGCACTCGCACGAGGCGTCGCCGCTCAAGTCCGCTTACGTGACGGCCAAGCATGCGCTGCTCGGGCTCGCGCGCGTGCTCGCCAAGGAAGGCGCGAAACACAACGTGCGTTCGCATGTCGTGTGTCCCGGCTTCGTGCGCACGCCGCTTGTCGACAAGCAGATTCCCGAACAGGCGAAGGAACTGAACATCAGCGAAGAAGAAGTCGTCAAGCGCGTGATGCTCGGCGGCACTGTCGATGGTATTTTCACCACCGTCGAAGACGTCGCGCAAACCGTGCTGTTTCTCTCGACTTTCCCCACGGCGGCACTGACGGGTCAGTCCTTCATTGTGAGCCACGGCTGGTACATGCAATAAGGAGGCGTCATGGCGCAACGCAATCTCAAGCAGGCGCGCCTCGGCGTGCCGGGCAATGAGGGAGGTGCGGGCGCCGGCGCGGCGTCCGCCACGGCTCCGGGCTCGCGCATTCAAGTGCCGGACTACGAAACCATCGCGCTCACGCTGCAGGGCGGCGGTGCATTGGGCGCGTATCAGGCCGGCGTTTTTCAGGGGCTTCACGAAGCCGGCATCGAGCCGAACTGGCTGGCGGGCATTTCCATCGGCGCGTTGAATACCGCGATCATCGCGGGCAATCCGCCGGAAAAGCGGGTGGAACGGCTGCTGCAATTCTGGGAGACCATCTGTCAACCGGCGTTCGGTTTGCCGCTGCCGGCGTTTATCGAGCATGCGTTCTTCAACTCGAGCGACGCCGTGCGTAAAGCGTTCACGGCAACGCAGGCGCTCGGCGCACTCGTCGAGGGGCAAAAGGGCTTCTTTGTGCCGCGCTTTCCGCCGCCTTTGCCAACGGTGTCGGGACCGCCTCAGGCGGCGAGCTATTACGACACGGCGCCGCTCAAAGCCACGTTGGAAAGCCTGTGCGATTTCGACCGCATCAACTCGCGGGAAATGCGTGTGTCCGTGGGCGCAGTCAATTGCGGCACGGGGAATTTCGCGTATTTCGACAATACGCACACCACGCTGAGGGCCGAGCACTTCATGGCGTCCGGTGCGTTGCCGCCAGGTTTCGCGGCGGTTGAAATCGACGGCCAGTATTACTGGGACGGCGGTTTGATGTCGAATACGCCGCTCTACGAGGTGATGCAGACCACGCCGCGGCGCGACACGCTCGCGTTTCAGGTCGATCTGTGGAGCGCAATCGGGCCGGTGCCGGACAGCATCACCGACGTGCAGGGGCGCATGAAAGACATCCAGTATTCGAGCCGCACCCGTCTCGTGACCGACATGCTGCAACGCTCGCAACGTTTCCGGCACGTGCTGCGCGAGGTGCTGGACCGTGTGTCGCCGGACCAGCGCGACGACCCCTGGTGCAAACTCGCGGAAGATCTATCGTGCTCGAAGCGCTACAACGTGATCCATCTCATCTACCGGCAGAAGGAATACGAAGGGCACTACAAGGACTTCCAGTTCGGCTTGCCGACCATGCGTGAGCATTGGCAAAGCGGGCTGGACGACATCCGTCATTCGCTTTCGCAACCGGACTGGCTTGCCATGCCGGATAACGACGCGGGTTTCGTCACGCACGACATTCATCGCGACGGGCGCTGACAGGCGAGTCGGCAAGTTCTGAGCCGCAAACAGAAACGGCGCCCTTCATGGGGCGCCGTTTCATATTCAGCTTCAATAAAAGCGCACCTAAGCGCGCTTTGCAAAAAGCTTTACTTCAACACATGCGCAACGGCGTTGGCCACCACGTCGAGGTTGCGCGTGTTCAACGCGGCCACGCAGATGCGGCCCGTGCCCACCGCATAAATGCCGAACTCTTCGCGCAGACGGTCGACTTGCGGCGCCGTCAGACCCGAGTACGAGAACATACCGCGCTGCGCATTGACGAAGCTAAAGTCGCGATCCACGCCGCTCGCTTTCAGGCGCTCGACCAGACCGTTGCGCATCGCGCGGATGCGGTCGCGCATTTCAGCGAGTTCCGTTTCCCACGTGGCGCGCAATTCCGGCGACGCAAGCACCGCCGCGACCACGGAGCCGCCATGCGTCGGCGGGTTCGAGTAGTTCGTGCGGATCACGCGCTTGAGTTGCGACAGCACGCGCGTGGCTTCTTCCTTGCTGCCCGTGATGATGGACAGCGCGCCGATACGCTCGCCGTACAACGAGAACGACTTCGAGAACGACGACGAAACGAACACGTTCAGTTCCGACGCGGCGAAGAGGCGCACGGCCGCAGCGTCAGACTCGATGTTGTCGCCGAAACCCTGATAGGCGATGTCGAGGAACGGCACCAGGTTGCGCGCCTTGACGACTTCGACGATCTGCTTCCACTGCTCGACGCTCAGGTCGACGCCCGTCGGGTTGTGGCAGCACGCATGCAGCACGACGACCGTGCCCGCGGCATAGCTGTTGAGCGCGCTCAGCATGCCGTCGAAATTCACGCCGTGCGTATGCGCGTCGTAGTACGGATACGAGACCACTTCAAAGCCTGCGGCTTCGAAGAGCGCGCGGTGGTTTTCCCAGCTCGGATCGCTGATCGCGACCTTGCCGTTCGGATTCAGCCGCTTCAGGAAGTCCGCGCCGATCTTCAGCGCGCCCGTGCCGCCCAGCGCTTGCGCCGTCACGACGCGGCCCGCGGCGATCAGCGGCGAATCGTTGCCGAGCAGCAGCTTTTGCACGGCTGCGTCGTAGGCGGCGATACCTTCGATCGGCAGATAGCCGCGCGGCAGCGCCGCTTCGACACGCGCCTTTTCCGCGTCGCGCACGGCGCGCAGCAGCGGAATCTTGCCTTCTTCGTTGAAATACACGCCAACGCCGAGGTTGACCTTGGTGGGGCGCGGGTCGGCGTTAAAGGCTTCGTTCAGGCCCAGAATCGGGTCGCGGGGAGCAAGTTCGACGGCGGAGAACAGAGACATGGTGGGTGGCCAGCAGTAGTGAAAAGAGGGCGGCTACGAGCATGCGCGACCGTGCCGGCTGCGTCTGATGCAAAACGCCAACGCCGGATGACGCAAAACGCGGACAGAGGCAAGCGAGCGCAACTTCGCATTGTAACGAATCTGCGAACGTTTTTCGGACGATAGCGCCCGTTGGCGGGCTCATTTGCTTGAAAAACAGGCAGGGCGCCGCTAAATGCAAGACGGACTGTTCTCGCGCCGCTGCCGTCCTACGCGGATCCGTGCAGTCCGTGCCCGATCCGACTTTCCGCAACCCGTTAGAATAGTTTTTTGCCCAAGGCGCTGCCGTCCCCATGTCCGAACAACACCTGACCGAAGCCGAAGATACGCTCGACGAATCCAAATTCGTCCGCTTCGAAGGCTCGCCGTTCCAGCTTTACCAGCCGTATCCGCCCGCCGGCGACCAGCCGACGGCGATCGAGACGCTCGTCGAAGGCATCGAGGACGGTCTCTCGTTCCAGACGCTGCTCGGCGTGACCGGCTCGGGCAAGACCTTCACGATGGCCAATACCATCGCGCGGCTCGGCCGTCCGGCTATCGTGTTCGCGCCGAACAAGACGCTCGCCGCGCAGCTTTACTCGGAGTTCCGCGAGTTCTTTCCGCGCAACGCGGTCGAGTACTTCGTCTCGTACTACGACTACTATCAGCCGAAAGCGTACGTGCCGCAGCGCGACCTGTTCATCGAGAAAGATTCGTCGATCAACGAGCATATCGAGCAGATGCGGCTGTCGGCCACCAAGAGCCTGATGGAGCGGCGCGACGTGGTGATCGTCGCGACCGTGTCGGCCATTTACGGTATCGGTAATCCGTCCGAATACCACCAGATGATTCTTACGCTGCGCACCGGCGACAAGCTCGGCCAGCGCGACATCATCGCGCGGCTGATTGCGATGCAGTACAACCGCAACGAAGCCGACTTCCAGCGCGGCTCGTTCCGCGTGCGCGGCGACACGATCGACATTTTCCCGGCCGAGCACGCGGAAATGGCGGTGCGCGTGGAATTGTTCGACGACGAAGTGGAAACGCTGCAACTGTTCGATCCGCTTACCGGCCGTGTGCGTCAGAAAATTCCGCGCTTCACCGTGTATCCGTCGTCGCATTACGTGACGCCGCGCGATACGGTTGTGCGTGCAGTCGAAACCATCAAGGCGGAGTTGCGCGAGCGGCTGGAGTTCTTCTATAGCCAGGGCAAGCTCGTTGAAGCGCAGCGGCTCGAACAGCGCACGCGCTTCGATCTGGAAATGTTGCAGGAGCTTGGTTTCTGCAAAGGCATTGAGAATTACTCGCGGCACTTTTCCGGCGCGGCGCCCGGCGAGCCGCCGCCCACGCTGGTCGATTACCTGCCGCCAGACGCGATCATGCTGCTCGACGAGTCGCATGTGCTGATCGGCCAGTTGAACGGCATGTACAACGGCGACCGCGCGCGCAAGGAAAATCTGGTCGACTACGGTTTCCGTCTGCCGTCCGCGCTCGACAACCGGCCGCTGAAGTTCAACGAGTTCGAGCGCAAGATGCGCCAGGTCGTGTTCGTGTCGGCGACGCCCGCGGACTACGAAAAGAAGACCGCGGGGCAAGTGGCCGAGCAGCTCGTGCGCCCCACCGGACTCGTTGACCCGGAAATCGAGGTGCGCCCGGCGCGCAGCCAGGTGGACGACGTGCTCGCCGAAATCAACGAGCGCGTGAAGGCGGGCGACCGCGTGCTCGTCACCGTGCTGACCAAGCGCATGGCCGAGCAATTGACGGAGTTTCTCGCCGACCACGGCGTCAAGGTGCGCTATCTGCACAGCGACATCGACACGGTCGAGCGGGTCGAAATCATCCGCGACTTGCGGCTCGGCACGTTCGACGTGCTCGTCGGTATCAACCTGCTGCGCGAAGGTCTGGACATTCCGGAAGTGTCGCTCGTCGCGATTCTCGACGCCGACAAGGAAGGTTTCCTGCGCGCCGAACGCTCGCTGATCCAGACGATCGGCCGGGCGGCGCGTAACGTGAACGGCAAGGCGATCCTGTACGCGGACAAGGTGACGGATTCAATGCGCCGCGCGATCGACGAAACCGAGCGGCGGCGTGCGAAGCAGATCGCCTTCAACCTCGAGCGCGGCATCACGCCGCGCGGCGTGGTGAAGCGGATTCGCGACATTATCGACGGCGTGTACAACGTCGACGACGCGCGCGCCGAGCTGAAAGAGCAGCAAACGCGCGCCAAGTTCGAGGACATGTCCGAGAAGCAGCTTGCCAAGGAACTGAAGCGCCTCGAAAAGCAGATGATGGAGCACGCGAAGAATCTCGAATTCGAGAAAGCCGCTCAAACGCGCGACCAGCTTGCGTTGCTGCGGCAGCGCGTGTTCGGGGCGAATGTCGGCGATCACGTATCGGGCGTCGAATAAATCACGCGGCGGCCCAAAGCAAGGACAAGGACAAGGCGCGGCAATCCGCCGCGTCCTGTTCTTACATCCGAAAAGGCGGCTTGGCCCGCCTGCCATCTCCCACACGTCGTTTCTTAAGACACCCTTAAGACCCTGCTGCCATAAGGCTTCGCGTGCGTTCGTATTTGTTCCGGCAAGCGAACAATGATAAACTCGCCCAATATTGAGAATGGTTCGCATTAACGTTCAATTATGCGATCTGCTTCGGTTGGTTGTCCGACGCACTGTTCCAATGGGATCGAATCGAGTCAGATAAAAACAAGGAGTTTCAATGCGGATTTCTTCATTTGTGCGCGCTGGGGTTGCAGCGGCGGCGGCCGTCGCGGCGCTGTCGGCAACGGCGGCCGAGTATCCGATCGGCAAGCAGCAGATCCAGGGCGGCATGGAAATCGGCGCGGTGTATCTGCAGCCGATCACGATGGAACCGGAAGGCATGATGCGCAAGGCGTCGGACTCGGACATCCACCTGGAAGCCGACATCCACGCAGTCAAGAACAATCCGACCGGTTTCGCGGAAGGCGACTGGATGCCGTATCTGCAAGTGCGTTACGAACTGACGAAGGCCGGTTCGAAGGACACGCAAAAGGGCGATCTGATGGCGATGGTCGCCAACGACGGCCCGCACTACGGCGACAACGTCAAGCTGCAAGGCCCGGGCAAATATCACCTGAAGCTGACCGTCGAAGCGCCGATGCAAACCGGCCACATGGCGTTCGGCCGTCACGTCGACAAGGAAACCGGCGTGGGTCCGTGGTTCAAGCCGTTCACGCTTGAATACGACTTCACGTTCGCTGGCATCGGCAAGAAGGGCGGGTACTGATCTCCACGCTTTGCCGCAGCGGCTCGCATCGCAGTATGCGAGCCATCCGTGGCAAATGAGTGAATGCGAGTGAATGCAGCAGGCGGCGCGCGGGATTTATGCCTCGCGCCGCGTTTTCTGGAAACACCAATGAGAATCAACCGAAAGATCGCAGTCCTGGCATCGTCGATTCTGCTGGCGGGCGCGGCTCAGGCAGCCGATCTGCTCACCTTCAAGCTCGAAATGAACGACGGCAAGCTGACGCCGGCGCGCATCGAAGTGCCGGCAGGGCAGCGCATCAAGATCGAGGTGCGCAATACGGGCAAGGGTGCGGCCGAATTCGAAAGCGTCCAGTTGCGCAAGGAAAAAGTCCTCGCGCCGGGCGCCGATTCGTTCGTGGTGATCGCTCCGCTCTCGCCGGGCGAGTACAAGTTTTTCGACGATTTTCACCAGCAGGCGCAGGGCGTGATCGTCGCGAAGTAGCGGTGCTGGCGAGGCGGACGCGGGGCACCCGGCCCGCCGTCGCCAGCGACAGCAGTGGCAGTGCAGAAGGGAGTGCTTGATGGGTCAGATTCTATTCATCGTGTGGCGGGAAAGTGTCGAGGCGTTGCTGGTCGTCGGCATTCTGTACGCGTGGCTGAAAAATGGCGACGACGACGCGCGCCGCGGTTTGCCGTACCTGTGGGGCGGCGTCGTGGCCGGCCTGATTGCGGCGGTGGCGCTCGGCGCGGCGCTCGTCGGTTTCACCGAAGTGCTGTCCGGCGACGCGCAGGACTACTTCCAGACCGCGATGGTGCTGGTCGCCTGCGTGCTGATCGTGCAAATGGTGCTGTGGATGAAGCAGCACGGCCGCTCGCTCAAGCGCGATATGGAACGCTCGCTGCAACAAAGCCAGCGCGACTCGAACTGGTGGGGCGTGGCGCTGCTCGTCGCACTCGCCATCGCGCGTGAAGGCAGCGAAACGGTGATTTTCCTGTACGGCCTCGGCTTCGGCCAGTCGGGTCATGTGGACGGCACGCAGATGCTCGCGGTGCTGATCGGCCTCGCGCTCGCGCTCCTCACGTTCTACGTGCTGCAGTTGGGCGGCAAGGTCTTCTCGTGGCGGCTCTTTTTCCGCGTCACGGAAATCATGCTGCTGTTCCTGGGCGCGGGTCTGTTTCAGACGGGCGTCGACAAGCTGATCGACAAGGAAGTCCTGCCGACCATCGTCGACCAGTTGTGGAACACGTCGGGCATTCTCGACGATTCGAGCACCTTCGGCTCGCTGGTCGCCACGCTCACCGGCTATCGCGCGCATCCGGCGCTGATGAACCTGATCGCGTATGCGGTGTACTGGGCGGTCGTCTATCTGCTGCTGCGGCGCGCGAACCGCAAGCCGGCGCAGCAGGCCGCAGGGCGCGCAGCATGAGTACGTTGATGACCCGTCCGGGGCGGCTCGCCGCGGCGGGGCAGTGGATGCAGCGGCACGGTTCCGTGATCCGCGGCATCCAGTGGGTCGTGGTCGCCGTGTATGCGCTGCTGATCGTCGTGCCGGCGGTGATGCCGCTGCCCGACGACAGCGCGCATTTGTGGAACAACCTGACGCTTGCCGCGCAGTTCGTGTTCTGGGGCATCTGGTGGCCGTTCGTGCTGCTGTCGATGGTGATGCTCGGGCGCGTCTGGTGCGGCGTGCTGTGTCCGGAAGGCGCGCTCGCGGAGTTCGCCAGCAAGCACGGCCGCGGCAAGGCGATTCCGCACTGGATGCGCTGGGGCGGCTGGCCGTTCGTCGCGTTCGGCATCACGACCATTTATGGTCAGATGGTGAGCGTGTACCAGTACCCGAAAGCGGTGCTGCTGGTGCTCGGCGGCTCGACGCTCGCGGCTATCGTCATCGGCCTGCTTTACGGGCGCGAGAAGCGCGTCTGGTGCAAATACCTCTGCCCCGTGAACGGGGTTTTCTCGCTTCTGGCGCGCCTCGCGCCGTTCCACTACAAGGTCGATGAAGACGCATGGCGCCGTTCGTACAAGAACGGCGAGCACGGGCATCGCGTGATTCCGATTAATTGCGCGCCGCTCGTGCCGTTGCGCAACATGAAGGGCGCGTCCGACTGCCACATGTGCGGCCGTTGCAGTGGCCACCGCGACGCGATTGCGCTGACGTGGCGCGCGCCGTCGTCGGAAGTCGTGCAGCTCGGCGACAAGCAGGCGAACGTGTGGGACACCGCGCTGATTCTGTACGGCCTGCTCGGCATCGCGATCGGCGCATTTCACTGGACCGCTTCGCGCTGGTTCATCGACCTGAAGATGTTCTTCGCGACCTGGCTCGTGGATCGCGACATCACCTGGCCGCTGCAGACCAATGCGCCGTGGTTCCTGTTCACGCATTACCCGGAACAGAACGACGTGTTCTCGTGGCTCGACGGCACGATGGTGATCGGCTATATCCTCGCGACGGCGCTTGTCTACGGCACCGCGCTGCTCGTTCTGATGATGGGCGCGACGCGCACGCTCGGACGTTTCAGCAGCGTGCGTCTGCATCATCTGACGCAAGGGCTGATTCCGCTTGCCGGTGCCGGCGTGTTTCTGGGTTTGTCCGCGACCACGCTGTCGCTGCTGCGGGCCGAGCATGTGCCGTTGTGGTGGGCGTCGGACGTGCGCATCGCGATTCTTGCCATTGCGAACGTGTGGAGCGCGTGGCTCGCATGGCTCGTCACGCGGCGTTACAGCGAGCACTTCGTGCGGCGCGGTCTCGCGATGCTGTGGTTCATCGCGGCACTGGCCGTGGTGGATAGCGCGTGGTGGTTGATGTTTTGGGGCTGGGCGTCGAAGTAGACGAGTCTTTCGCGCAATCCGTCCCGTTCGCCTCGATCTCGAATCGTAGGCCGCAAAAACAAAAGCCGTGGAGATGACCTCATCTCCACGGCTTTTTCATTGACATGACCGTGCACGGCGTTTCGTGCGCGCGTCGGCGGGAACCGAAAAAAGCGGCCTGGCTGGCTGCGAACGGCTGGCTTGGTGTCTGCACGAAGGGGTCTAGTTCTCACGTGCAAGCCGTCGTGGCTGGCTAATGCCCAACACCTCTCTAGGAGGTGGTCCCCACAATACCTGGTACTGAAATACGGTTCGTCGTTACTTCGTCAGAATCAGCTTGCCGAGACGCGTGGCGCGCAACTGGTACGTCTCGCCGTTGTGCACGATGCTGATGTGACTGTGTCCTTGCAGCAAAGCGTCGCTGCGCAACACGCGCTCGCCCGTTTCCGCCGATTCGTTCGCCCGGCTGGCAGCGGGCCTGACCGCAGCCGTCGATGTGACCGCCGCCGATTTCGGACGGCTGGTCAGCGCGGCAGCCGAACGGCGCAGGCTGAGCGTGGTAGGGCGAGTGGTATCGGTCATTCGTCTTTGCCGTTGCTTGATTCGATGGATGAATTCTAAATGATAACCATTCCTATTTACAAGCGGCAGAAATTCATCGGATCAGAGTTTCGATAGTCGGGGAAGGTGGGTGGTACAGCGCGCGTTGCGGCGGCACGAGGCGCCGCGCCTTTGGTTGCAACCGAAGGCACGGCTTCCGCCCGCTGCAACTCGCCAGCGCGGCCCCAGCCGTTGACTAACGTTCGCTACAGCGAGTCAGTGCAGCGAACCCGGCTCCTGCTTCGCCTGCACGAACTGACGGATCAGGCGCACGGTATCGATGTCGTTCTCGCGATACGCGGACTTCACGATCTCCTGCGTCTGCACGGCGTCCTGGTCGTTGGACACGGGCAGCGTGGTCGCGTATTCGAAGCGCAAGAATAGCTGCAGCTCGTCCGGCTGTTCGATGGTCATGGTCAGCGAGCCGCCGACGTAATCCGCCGTCGGCAGGATGTCGTAGCGCACGCTTTGGCTTTCGTGCAGCGTGACGCGGTCGCGGACCGTCGCCTGGCCGTAGTGCAGCTCGCGTTCGAGCGTGTTGCCTTCGCGCGAAAGAATCGTGCAACTGTCGAGTCCGATCACGAACAGTTGCGGCTGTTCGGCGCGCAGCACGAGCCCTTCCCACAACTGCTCGCGGGTCATCGAGTCGACAAACGGGTTCAACGGATCGTTGATCTGGATAAGGTGTTCGAAATTCAAGACGACAGCATCCTATGAAAGCGTTGCAAGCGCTGCAAGCGTTAACGCAACTCGGCCGGCTACGCGCTTGCCGGGCCGTTCGCAAGTCACGCGACGGTCAGACCGGAACGGATCGTGATCGAGCGCGTGAGGATCTTG
>NZ_ABLD01000049.1 GCF_000172415.1 Paraburkholderia graminis C4D1M | reverse complement strand
ATTATACATCTACTAGGACATTTTAAGACATACTTGAAACCTGCAACCCGATTACACAGTCCCCAAGCGATTACACGTTAAGCAATCCCATCTATGACCACCGTCACAAAAAAGAAAATAAATACTACATGCCGATTTTATTGAATTCATCCCACCAACTGTATGCATGACCGGTCCCTGACCCGCTATTTTTTACATCCGATCGATCGGCGCACACTGTTATCCGAGATATCAAGTCATAAAATAACACTCAGACATAACATTTGAAATTCCCAAGAAATCCCGGCCGGCTCACTCGACTCCAACCCACTTCGACAACGTCCAGAAAGAGGCGCCGCGTACCATTTCCCTCGCCCCTTGACGTTTGCCCGCCATCGGCTACGGTCGCGGGTTGTCGGGCGGGAACCCAGGAGACTGGTGGATGCGAAGCGCCGGGTTTGACCGGGATGAGCCGCCGCGCGGCGAGCGCGAATGTGGAGGCCGCGTGCGGCCTTCACCTGACTGGGATTTAGACGTGTCGGGGTTGGGGTTTTGCGCCAGGGATTGAAGCCCGGGAGGGCCGGGACGCCGCCGGCGGCCCGGTGCGAAGCACGAGAGCCCGCCCCGAGCGCAGCGCAGGGGGCGCCCGAAGAGACTTTCGGTACCGGGATGACACAACCTGCCGCACGATCACCTGACACACGCCGTTGAGGACAACGCCATGGCAGGCGGTGGCGGCGTTATGGTGGACGCGCCCCTTGCGGCAAGGCCTTCAACGTACGTACGATGGACCGCCTGTGCCCGCGCCGGTACGTGGCGACAGAGCGGGCACCCTTCACATCGTTGCTAGAATGCCGGACTGGAAAACAGACCGTTACGACCGATGCCTTTGCCAGCCGATGTCGAACTGCTCACGGGTATGAGCATGCATTCCCAGGATGACATGCCGAACCCGCATGGCCCCGCGACCAGCCGTTCACGGACCAGCGCATTCGCTGGATCGCGCATCCGGTTCCGGGAGCACGAACTCATGGTGATCGAGATTGGACCCTTCGCGTGTGCGCAGGGCACCACCGTGACATTTCGCGCGCAATCGGTGGGCGCGCAGGCTGTACAGGTGGGCGCAATCATCAAGACGCGGTGGGGTGTGTGCGAAGTAGTGGCCTGAGCAGAGGGCAGGCGGGAGATTCCTCGCTGACTGCCCGCGTGAGGCTGACGCGTGAGCACGGATGCGGCGTAACGCGACGTAACGCGACGTAACGCAACCAACCGGCTTCGCGCGCTGGCGCAGATCCTTCGCGGCGTTCTGGCCGATCGCATGACGGCGCCCGAGGTTCAGCAGATCGGGAGGCAGACGCATCGCCCGCACGGGTGTGCACTATCGGGAGGACTGTGTGAGGCGCAGCCCGTAGGCGGGACGGGTTTTCCTGATCCGCGCCCAGACAGGAAACCGGACGCGACCGGCAGTGTCGACGTGCTCATGCCGGAAGTGCCAGTGGGCTCCCCCGGGTGTTGCCCGGCGGTTACACGGGAGGTTCTCGCCGGGCGCGGCGTCCTGCGAGTTCCCCCGCTCCATGAAGGAGCAGCAATGGGGCTCTCCCCGCTATGCGTCGATCAGGATGTCCGTCATGGTTGTTTGAGCGTGGGTTGCGGTCCGTACTGCCATGTTGGCATGCACGCTGTCCTCGACCACCCTGCCGGCAGCGGCTGGCCTATGCTTTTTTCCTGACTGCCTTCCCCGTCTGGCCAGCATGGTTCCGCGGCAGTCCGGCGCGCCGCAGTGGCAGGCGTACCGCTCCCGAAGCTGGCGCGTATACCGCCCTTCCACGAAGAGCGCATAGTCGATGCTCAGTTCAGCGCCCGCCCGCACCCGCTTCACCGCGCGAATGAAGATGCGGCCGTCGCGGTCTTCGGCTTCGCAATTGGGGCGACACGAATGGTTGATCCATCTGGCGCTGTTCCCGCCGATTGCGCCGTCGATAACGGTACCGTCGCCGACGTCGAAGTAGAAGGTGTGGTCCGGCTGTGCCGGATCGCGCGGGTGACGCAGCAGGGCCTCATCCCACGAGATCCGTTCGCCCAGGTACTCACAGATGAGTTCGCCGGCCGCAAGCGCGCGCGTGGCGAATACGCCTCTGCCGTGAACGGCCGACCGCCGTACAGTAAACCGGCTGCGAGGACGCGGAACAGTGGCAGCTGTTAGCCAGGTGTCAAAGGCGTTCATCAGCGGTGTCGTCGATGCGGTTGCGAGAGCCGAAGAAGCCAACTCCCGGAAAGAAACACAGATTGCACGGTAGCAATTCCGTTTGCAACCAGTGCAGCGCGTCGCCTGCGTCAACGCTGCGAAGCAGGGAAAAGCGCCGTGGGGCGTGAACCGGGCTGCCTGCCAGTTGCGTAAGGCCTGCAAGCGCTAGAGTATCCTCAGGTCACGGATTCTGCCGATGTGCGGCGATCGTTTCAGGATCAGGTCTGTGATGAATTCGGGGAGCAGGGCGCGTGGAATGTTCGCGGGAATGTCGTCGACCAGCTGCGAGGCGACGCGCGCGATGAAGTCGTCGGGGGCGTTTGCCAGACTGTGCTCATAACTGACTCGGTACTCCATGATCAGCCGTGCCCCGACGGATATTTTCTGTGCGGCTGATTCTATCAGCAACTCGCGTGGCGGTTGGCGATGAAGCCGGCGGCTTCCGGCGAATGCAGAGAGGGGCTCCTAATGGTCGGCGCAAGTCTGCGGTTAGGAGTCTGTCTGTGCAGGTATTGTCCCGGGGCGCATCGCCAGAGAGCACTGCACGACGCCAGCCTACATATGGACGAAGCAGTACCAGCCATGCGCGGTCAGTCTGCCGGCCTTACCGTCAGTGCTCACGCTGCTCACTTCTCCGGTACCCCGACCCGGGACAATGACTCGCTCGCAAGGCACCTGCTGCCTGAGGAGGCGCGGGCGGACTGCCTGTTCCGATACCCGCTCCGCCGCGCTGACTGCTCTCACGAAGCACGGTGTCCATCGGTCTGGCGAGGGTGCCCAGTCTGAAAGCCAGGTCGTTGTCCAAAGGGCAGCGTGGCGTGAGTTGTTTATGTGTGTCGGGCGATGGCCCGACGTGTGCGTCGGGGACCTGGCGATTCAGATGTCCTGATCGTCGCCTGGCGCAATCGGCGACAACGCGTCGGTGGCAAGAAAAACGTTCAACTGTTCATCGGCCTGTGTAATCCGATGTGAGGGAAGTGTCGAGAGCTGTTCGTCGTGCAGCGACAGAACGTGTTCAAGGGCTCGCCCGTCAGCTTCAGCTAGCGACCAGTCGTTTGCGGCCTTGATGCGTGCCGCGATAGCGTGCAGCGCCGCCTCGGAGATCCGGAAAGGCCCGAGGGAGCGAGGACCATTCAGCGTTGCATGAACGAAATAGGCGAGCTACACGGTCCTGAACAGCCGGCCGATCAGTTCCATATTGCAGTCTCCCGAGCGCAACGCGGCAAGAGCAAGATGGTGCTCGAGTGAGCGACGACGCCAGATCGTCGGCGGGAGCGGCAGTAACATGTCCCGCGTCATCGGCCGTCTACTGCCAGATTGCCTGGGCTTGCGTTGTTTTGAAGTCGGTGCCATCGAATGGTTTTCAGTCAGCTGGCACATTTTACGGCACGCGCAAGACCCGCAGGCCGCAGCTGCAAGAGGGGGCAAGGCGTGCCGCCCAAGAAAAAGTCCAGGATGCACTTTCCCACCGCCGGCGAAATAATCGACCTTCAGGATCGCCGTCAATCTGTTCGCGGGATTTAACCAGTAGCTTATCCATGCTCGTCCACCCGGCATCATGCAGATTCCCTTCAAGAATGTTCAAGCGCTCGGGGCATGCAGCAGCATCCGGCTTCGCAAGTCGCGTCTATCCGTGGTCCGCACAGCGGCGCCGGTTGAAAATCCTGCCATCATTGATTAAAATGCCATCAATGATGGAGGAAAAATGGCAAGCATGACGATCCGTAACCTCGACGAGCAGCTGAAGACGCGTCTGCGCGTCCAAGCGGCCCAGCACGGACGGTCAATGGAGGACGAGGCCCGGGACATTCTCCGCGCGGCGCTCTCGACCGAATCCATCGGCGGTCAGCGTAACCTGGCTGAGTCGATCCGGCGCCGGATCGAGCCGTTCGGTGGCATAGAGTTGGAATTGCCGCCACGCGACGCGATTCGGGAACGAGTGGACCTCGGCGCATGATCGTTCTTGACACGAACGTTCTGTCTGAGATGCTGAAGCCTGTGCCAGACGTCAGGGTGATGGCGTGGCTTGGCTCACAGCCGCGCGCGGCGCTTTTCACGACGACGGTAACCCGTGCCGAAATTCTCTACGGGCTGCATCTGCTGCCGGACGGTTCCCGCAAGGGAGCTCTATCTACCGCGGTCGAGGCGATTTTCGTCGAGGATTTCGCGGGCCGGCTTCTCGCGTTCGACAGCGATGCAGCGGACGCATACGCAAGGATTGCGGGGGCGCGTAAAAGCGCGGGCAGACCGATCAGTCAGTTCGACGCGATGATCGCTGCCTGCACGCGCTCAAGAGGGGCGGCACTGGCCACGCGCAATGTGAAGGATTTCACCGGGTGCGAGGTTGCAGTCATCAATCCGTGGGCGGAGTCCTGAGTGGGATTCGAACCGTCTTTTGACGGGCTGAAATCGGAAATCGGGGCCTCCGAAACAGCAGAAAAACACGGTCTTTGGAATAGGGGTAGAAGTATGGGCAGCGGAACGGCGTTTTTTCAGAGCCTTGCTGGTGCAGGCTTTCCGGCTGGTTTGGTATCCCTCCGTCAACGCTGCAACGGCCGGGAAACAGCAGTGTGGTGTGAACAGGCCGCGTAGCATTGCGTCTGGCCCGGAAGCGCCACATTATCTTCAGATCACGAATGCTCCGATTTGCGGTGATCGTTTCAGGATCAGGTCTGCGATGAATTCGGGGAGCAGGGCACGCGGAATGTTTGCGGGAATGTCGTCGACCACTTGAGAGGCGACGCGCGCATAACGTCATTGGGGGCGCTTGCCAGACTGTGCTCATAGCTGACGCGGTACTCCATGATCAGCCGTGCTCCGACGGATTTTTCTGTGCGACTGATTTTTGTCAGCAGATGGCTTGCTGATTGGCGATTGGGCTTCGGGTTCCCGGTGAATGCAGACGCAGCGGGCTCTGGATTGTCGGGGAAAGTTCCGGGTCGGAAGTCCGGCTTTGCAGGGGGGCCGGGCGCATCGCTATGGCTGGCTTCGTCCGTTTCTGTCTCAGGGACCGGTTGCGACCGTTTCAAGCGTCGAGCTAATGAAACGACAGCGGTGCCTTCGGACCGATGGCGCGGCAGTGCGCGGCTCTGCGCGATTGTGATTCCATCGAAGGAAAAGCATGAAGAAGCTGTTGGCAATCGCGGCGCTCGCCGCATTGAGCGCAACGCTGAGCGGATGTGGGTGGGGGCCGCCTCCTGGCTGGGGCGGCGGCGGCCATGGCGATGCTCCACATGGCGCCGTCGTCGTCCCGGGTCAGCTCGCGCAGGGCTGACACGAAGGAGCCGGTGTGGGAACTGTTGCGAGGGGCGGCGAACGAGCCGCCCCTTTCCTTAAGCAGGAAAACTCATCGACACCACGAACCCGCCGTCAGCCGCATTGTCCGCGTGGAAAACGCCGCCGTTGTATCGCACGAGACGGCGCACGATCGCAAGACCGAGGCCGCAATGTGCGTCGCCGCTTCTTGCTTCGTCGAGCCGTACGAACGGTTGCAATGCGCGCTCGAGTTGATCGCGCGGAATGCCGCCGCCGTGATCGCGCACCGTCAGCGTGAAATGTCCGTTGTGCTGCGACGTCGAAATATCGACGGGCGGCTCGCCGTATGTGAGCGCGTTCTCGATCAGATTGCTGAGAATCCGGTCCAGGTCAACGAGCGGCAAGCCGAAGCCGTCGCCCGCCTGAAGGTCGAGGCGAATCAGCGCGTCGTCGTCGAGACTGTCGCCGTAATGGCGGCGGCAATGAGCATCGACGCTCGCAGCCGGCGACTTGTCGGCGCTCTCGCGCGCGAAATCCAGGAATTGCGTGACGATGCGCGACAACGATTCCGCGTCGCGCAGAAAGCCGCTGCGGTTGACTTCGTCCGGCAGCAAATCGGCGCGTACCTGCATCCGCGTGATCGGCGCGCGCAAGTCATGCGCGACACCCGCAAGCATCACCGCGCGCTCCTGTTCGGCCAGCGCGAGTTCATGCACCATCTGATTGAAATCGTCGACGAGTCCCTTCACTTCGCGTGGACCGCTTGCCGGCACAACCGGCGCGCGATGCCCCAGGCGAAACTCGCGCGCCGCGATCGCGAGGCGATGCAAGGGCCGTTGCCAGTACCACGCGCCGATGAGCGCGAGCATCACGGCGAACACCAGCATCATGGCCGATGCGCCGATAAAGCGGCGCGCCGGCAGCATCGAGTTCTCAAGCTTGAGCCAGCCCGGATTGCCCGCATAACGCACCCACACATTGCCGTTCTCGGGGTCCGCGACCACCTGGCTCCCCGGCGGCAGCTTTGCCCGCAAGTCGTTCTGGAATGGGCCTGACGTGTCCCGGCAAGGCGCCGGGCAACCGTATGGGATCGCGTCGCTCGAATTGATTGCCACGATATCGAGCGTTGCTGCAACCTGCGAAGCGCTCACCGCGCCGTTACGTTGAGCCTCGACGGCAAGCAGAAGCGCGCGCTGAGCATGCCCGGTGTCGATCTGTCCACGATCACGGTCGACCAGCAGCAACGACGTGACGTGGACGATAACGATCAGCCCGACCGTCATCAATGCGAGTTGGCCGAATAGCGTGTTAAAGGGATTTTTCATCGTCACTGCTGCCAGGCACGAACATATAGCCGATGCCGCGGACTGTCTGAATCCGCCGCGGGCTGGCCGGGTCGTCTTCGAGCAGACGGCGCAGGCGCCACACCGGCACGTCGATGCCGCGCTCCGTCACGTCCGAGTGCGGCCCATGCAGCAGGTCCACGAGCCTCGAGCGCGACAGCGTTTGCATGGGGTGCTGCGCGAGCACCTCGAGTAACGCGTATTCGCTGCCGGTCAGCTTGAGCGGCTCGTCGCCGCGATACAGCGTGCGGCTCGCGAAGTCGAGCCTGAAGCTGCCAAAGCGCAGCGCCTCGCGCTTCTCGACCGGCGGTGTGGCCGACGCTGCCGGTTGCGCGTGCCGTCGCAGCACGGCGTGAATGCGCGCGAGCAATTCCTGCGGCATGAACGGCTTGCCGAGGTAATCGTCCGCGCCGAGTTCGAGGCCGATCACACGGTCGACGCCCTCAGCGCGCGCCGTCAGCATGATCACGGGAATCGTCTCGCCGCTTGCGCGCAGTTGCCGCAACGCGCTGAGTCCGTCGATGCCGGGCATCATCAGATCGAGCACGACGATGGAGGGCCGCTCGCGTTGGAGCCGGCGCGCCAGATGATTCGCGTCGTGCAATACGGAAATCTCAATGCCGCGTTGCTGGAAAAAGGTTCGCAGCAGGTCGCGAAGGTCGGCATCGTCGTCGACGAGTAAAACCTGGATGGGCGTGTCTGACATGGTTGAGCCCTGCTCGATGGGACGTTGAAGGCGGGCGCGCTGCGCGCTGCCACGATAGGGAAATATAGCGAATCGGTCGGCGCCCGTGCTTTCGCGTTCTTCTG
Organism: Paraburkholderia graminis C4D1M; assembly: GCF_000172415.1. Taxonomy (GTDB): domain Bacteria; phylum Pseudomonadota; class Gammaproteobacteria; order Burkholderiales; family Burkholderiaceae; genus Paraburkholderia; species Paraburkholderia graminis. Next base: position 15,590 of record NZ_ABLD01000049.1, on the reverse strand, counting down.
CTGGCTTACCGTTTATTACGGCGTCGTTCTCCGATCGGCGGTCACACGTTGTCGCATCAGCGAAACCGACGTCGTGCGTCACGGCTCGTAATGCTTGCCTAAGCCACCGTAAGACGCCTTTCATTATTGTGGGCCATTCGTTGCCGCTGGCACGGCGTCGCATGGCTTCCACACGAAACCGCGACGCATGCCAGACGGCCCTTTGTCGAAACCAGTCGAAGGATGCCCAGAGCATGCCAATCCTGTCCAATCCGTCGGCATGTCCGCCTTGCACGTCGCGCACGTTCCGGTCCACGCTGCTTGCCGCGTCAGTTGCCGCCGCCACGCTGATGCTGGCAGCTTGCGGCGACCACGCGCCTCACGGTCCGCCGCAGTTGACGCCCGAAGTCGGCGTCGAAACCATCAAGCCGCACACCGTTGTTTCGAACACCGAACTATCTGGACGGCTGTCGGCCATTCGCGTCGCAGAAGTGAGGCCGCAAGTCGAAGGCATCATCAGAAAGCGCCTGTTTACCGAGGGCGCGCAGGTCACAGCCGGCGCGGTGCTTTACCAGATCGACGCATCCAGCTACCAGGCGACCTACGATCAGGCGGTCGGCACGCTGGCCAAGGCCGTCGCGACTGCAAACGCCGCGCAAACCAAGGCCGCGCGCTACGCGGAACTGACGAAGATCCAGGGCGTGAGCCGTCAGGATTACGACGATGCCGTTGCCGCGCTCGAAGAAGCGAAGGCCGACGTCGTCGCCGATAAGGCCGCGCTGAAGACCGCCGCGATCAACCTCGGCTATACGAAGGTGGTCGCGCCTATCGCGGGGCGCATCGGCAAATCGAGCGTGACCGAAGGCGCACTCGTTACCGCCGAGCAGACCAGCGCGCTTGCCACCGTGCAGGCGACGAACGAAATGTATCTGGACGTCACCCGTTCTTCCGCCGACTGGCTGCGCCTGCAGAAAGAGTTCGCGAGCGGCCAGTTGCAGCAGTCAGGCATCGACGGCGCCGTGGTTCATCTGGTGATGGAAGACGGCAGCACCTACCCACAGCCTGGCAAGCTGCTGTTCTCCGACATTACCGTCGACGCGACCACCGGCTCCGTCACGCTGCGTTGTGTGTTCCCGAACCCGGATGGCGTGCTGCTGCCTGGCATGTTCGTGCGCGCGCGGCTCGAGGAGGGCGTGAACCACCAGGCGATCACGGTTCCGCAACTCGCGGTCTCGCGCGCCTCCGACGGCTCGGCGAGCGTGCTTACCGTGAGCGCCGACAACAAGGTCGTGCAGACACCGGTCACTGCGGATACGGCGTCGGGCTCGGACTGGATCGTCACGAGCGGCCTGAAGACGGGCGACCGCGTGATCGTGTCCGGTTTGCAGAACGCGCGCACCGGCGCGGTCGTGAAGCCGGTCGAGACGCCCGCCACCGCCGACAACGCAAACGCCGCGAACGCCGCGAACGTACCAAACGCCGCAAACGTACCAAACGCCGCGTCGGCCACCCCGAGTTAAAGCGAGAATCTCATGGCAGGATTTTTTATCAACCGACCGATCCTCGCGTGGGTTATCGCCATTGTCATCATGATGATTGGCGGCGCTTCCATCACCACGCTTCCGGTCGAGCAGTACCCGAGCGTCGCGCCGGCTTCGGTGCAGATCACGGCGACGTATCCGGGCGCGTCCGCGGAAACCGTCGCGACCACCGTGACCCAGGTGATCGAGCAGAAACTGAGCGGCATCGATCATCTGCTCTATATGTCGTCGACCAGCAGTTCGGTTGGCCAGGCGCGCATCACGCTGACGTTCCAGCAAGGCACCAACGCGGATATCGCGCAGGTGCAGGTGCAGAACAAGGTCGAACAGGCGACTTCGTCGCTGCCCGAGACGGTGCAGGAGCAAGGCGTGCAGGTCGCGAAGGCGGCCAACTCGTTTCTGATGATCGTGTCGCTTTCGTCGACCGATGGCAGCATGAGTTCCATCGACCTCGGCAACGTCATTGCGACGCAGATCGAAGACCCGCTCACGCAAATCAACGGCGTGGGCGACGTCACGCTGTTCGGCGCGCAGCACGCCATGCGCATCTGGCTCGATCCGGTGAGGTTGCAGGCCGTCGGTCTGACAACCAGTGACGTCACTAGCGCGATCACGAATCAGAACGTGCAGCTTTCGGTCGGGCAGATAGGCGGCTCTCCTTCTACCAAAACCCAGGCATTGAACGCGACGATCTCCGCATCGAGCCTCCTGACCACACCCGCGCAATTCGGCGCGATTCTGCTGCGCGTGAACAGCGACGGCTCGAAGGTGATGCTGAAGGACGTTGCGCGCGTCGAAGTCGGCGCCGACGACTACAGCACCGACTCGCGCCTGAACGGCAAGCCGGCTGCATCGCTTGCGGTGAAGCTCGCGAGCGGCGCGAACGCGATGAGCGTCGCGAAGGCCGTGCGCGCGAAGCTCAACGAATTGAGCGCGCAACTGCCGCGCAATGTCGTCGTCGATTATCCGTACGACACCACGCCGTTCGTGCGCATTTCGATTGAAGAAGTGGTGAAGACGCTGATCGAAGCAGTGCTGCTCGTCTTTGTCGTGATGTACCTGTTCCTGCAGAACCTGCGCGCAACGCTGATTCCGACCATCGTGGTGCCCGTCGCCTTGCTCGGCACGTTCGCGGTGATGTCGGCGGTCGGCTTCTCCATCAATGTGCTGTCGATGTTCGGCATGGTGCTCGCGATCGGCTTGCTGGTGGACGACGCAATCGTGGTGGTGGAAAATGTCGAGCGTCTGATCGCGGAAGAAAAGCTCTCGCCGGTCGAGGCCACGCGCCGCGCGATGAAACAGATCACGGGCGCACTGATCGGTATCACGACGGTGCTGATAGCCGTGTTCATTCCGATGGCGTTCTTCGCGGGAACGACGGGCGCAATCTACCGGCAGTTTTCGGTCACGATCGTCGCGGCGATGCTGCTTTCGGTGTTCCTCGCGCTGACGCTCACGCCCGCACTGTGCGCGACGTTGCTCAGGCGCGCGGATGTCGAACACCATGAAAAGCGCGGCGTGCTCGGCTGGTTCAACCGCGTGCTCGCGCGCGGCACGGACCGCTATGACTCGGCGGTTGCGCGCGTCATCGGCAAGCCGAAGCGGTACATGGCGACCTATCTGCTGATTGCGGGTGTCGTGGCGCTGCTCTTCATGAAGCTGCCGTCGTCCTATCTGCCTGACGAGGATCAGGGAAGCATCATTACGTCGATCTCCGCGCCGGTCGGCACGCCTGCCGCGCAGACGCTCGAGGTCGTCAAGAAGGTCGAGGCCTACTATCGCGGTCAGCCCGAAGTCGATCAGCTCATTACGCTGACGGGTTTCAGCTTCAACGGCTCGGGGCAGAACAACGCGCTCGCCTTCGTCAAGCTGAAGGACTGGAGCGTGCGGCGCGGCAGCAGCGGGTCGGCGGCCGCGGTGATCCTGCGCGCGAACATGCGTTTTGCCGCTTTGCGCGATGCGCAAATTTTCGCCGTCAATCCGCCGGCGATCCAGGAACTGGGCACGCAAAGCGGCCTCGACTTCGAACTCGAAGACCGCGCAGGCCAGGGGCACGACAAGTTGATGGCCGCACGTCAGCAATTGATGGCGCTCGCAGCCAAAGACACCGCGTTATCCGGCATGCGGCCAGGCGGTCTGGAGGACGCGCCGCAATTTCACGTCGATATCGACCGTGAAAAGGCGAGCGCACTCGGGCTTTCCATCGCCGACGTCAACGATACGCTGCAAACGGCGCTCGGCTCCTCGTACGTGAACAACTACGTGGACACCGGGCGGATCCAGAAGGTCTATGTACAGGCCGACGCGCCGTATCGGATGATGCCGTCCGACGTTGGACGGTGGTACGTGAAGTCGACCACCACGAGCAGCAGTTCCAGCACCAGTTCAAGCAGCAGTACAAGCAGTACCACAAGCACCACCGGCAGTACCACCACAACCAGCGGCTACGACGGCCAGATGGTCCCGTTCTCCGCATTCGCGACCGGCAAGTGGACCTTCGGGCCGCCGCAGATCGAGCGCTTCAACCGCACGCTCGCGATGGAAATGACCGCGCAAGCCGGCGCGAACGCCAGCACCGGCCAGGCGATGGCGGCCGTGGATGCGCTTGTGAAGAAACTGCCGGCGGGCTATGGCATCGACTGGACAGGGCAATCGTACCAGGAGCGCGTGGCCGGTTCGCAGGCGATCTATCTGTACGCCATTTCGCTGATCGTGGTGTTCCTGTGTCTCGCGGGTCTGTACGAGAGCTGGTCCATTCCGATCGCGGTGATTCTCGTGGTGCCGCTCGGCGTGTTGGGCGCCGTGCTGGGCGCGCATCTGCGCGGCCTGTCCGACGACATCTATTTCAAGGTCGGCCTTCTCGCGACCATTGGACTCTCCACGAAGAACGCGATTCTGATTGTGGAGTTTGCGAAGGACCTGCAAGCGCAAGGACGCGGGCTGATCGAAGCGACCATCGAAGCGGCGCGCCTGCGTCTGCGACCCATTCTGATGACCTCCCTCGCGTTTGTGTTCGGCGTGTTGCCACTCGTCATCAGCACAGGCGCGGGTTCGGCGAGCCGCCATGCGATCGGCACCGGCGTGATGGGCGGCATGATCGCCGCGACAGTCCTCGCAATCTTTTTCGTGCCGGTGTTCTTTGTCGTCGTGCGCCGTCTGTTCCGCGAACACGGCGACGCCAAGCAACAGGAAGGTGTTGAATGATGAGACTCAGACAGGTTGCATGCGCGGTCGCCTTCGCGCTCGCGCTGCTCGCGGGCTGCACGCTCGATCCGCACTACGAGCGGCCGGCCGCACCGATTCCGGCTGCGTATCCGAAAGGCGACGCATATGAGAGCACGACCGTGGCGCGGACCGCCGCGGATGCCGACGCCAGCGCAACGAGCACAACGAGCACAACGAGCACAACGAGCGCAACGAGCGCAACGACAGCAGTCACACCCGCGCTCGCTTCCGACACAGCATGGCGAAACTTCTTTCGCGACGAACGCCTGCAGCGTCTCATTGAAATCGCGCTCGCCAACAATCGCGACTTGCGCGTCGCGGCGCTGAACGTCGCGGAATACGAGGCGCAATACCGGATCACGCGCGCTGCACTCGGGCCGTCCGTCACCGGAACCGGCAGCTTGACCCGCGAGCGGACGCAAGGCGCGATTGCAAGTTCGAGCGATGTCAGCGTCGGCACGACCTCGTGGGAAGTGGACTTCTTTGGTCGCCTGCGTAGCCTGAAGCGCCAGGCACTCGAAAACTATCTTGCAACGGACGCATCGCGGCAAAGCACGCAGATCAGCCTGATCGCGACGGTGGCGACCGACTACCTGACCCTGCTCGCCGACGAACGCCTGCTGCAATTGACCGAAAACACGGTGAAGTCGGATCAGTCCACTTACGACGTGACCAGGCGCGTGCAGCAACTCGGCAACGCATCGCTTCTCGACGTGCAACAGGCGCAGAACTCGCTCGCGAGCGCGAAGGCAAGCCTGGCTTCGTACCGGCGCGCCGTCGCCCAGGACCGCAACAACCTGGCGGCGGTGCTCGGCGCGCCGATTCCCCACGACCTGCCGCCCGCGCGCGCCTTCGACGACGAATCGATGTTCGCGGACATCGGTGCGGGCGTGCCCTCGCTGCTGCTCATCCGCCGCCCGGACATCGTGCAGGCCGAGCATGCGTTAAAGGCGGCCAATGCAAACATCGGCGCGGCGCGCGCGGCGTTTTTCCCGAAGATAGCGTTGACGGCCACCGCAGGCACATCGAGCTCGACCCTCTCGAATCTGTTCAAGGCAGGCACCGGCGCATGGGCGTTTGCGCCGAGCGTTTCAGTGCCGATCTTCGATTATGGCAGCAACAAGGCATCGCTCGATGTAGCCAAGATCGAGAAGCAGATCGAGGTCGCCGACTACGAAAGCGCGATCCAGACAGCATTCAAGGAGGTGTCGAATGCGCTGACGGCGCGCGCCACTTACGTCGACCAGGTGCACGCGGATCGCGAATATGTAGCGTCGGCGCAAAGCTATTACTCGCTCGCCGAGGCGCGCTACAAGGCGGGCACGGACAGCTTTCTCACGTTCCTCGACGCGCAGCGCACGCTCTACACCGCGCAACAGCAACTCGCGACGGACATTCTTTCGCGGCAATCCAATCTCGTGACGTTGTACAAGGTGCTGGGCGGTGGATGGGAGGGCAGTTGATGTGCTGGGGCGAGAAGATTGATTACGTGACCGGTGAAGTATTAGCTAGCATGTCTGGTTGATGTTGAATGGCTGCTTTCGGAAAACGCGAACGTCCCTTGTGGGTGGCGGATTCAACCGGTCGATGCAACGGTTTGATGAAATCGCTCAGCCGGTGTGTCGAAGTTTAGTGTTTTTCGGGGACGTTCGTTGAGCCGCCTGGCAACGACATCAAGTCTAGCCTGTGAATAGACGGAGAGATCGGTGCCCTTAGGGAAGTACTGCCTCAGAAGCCCATTCGTGTTTTCGTTCGAGCCGCGTTGCCAGGGATGCTGTGGATCGCAGAAATAGACCTTGATGTCGGTAGCCACGGTAAAGCGATTGTGATCGGCCATTTCCGAGCCCCTGTCCCAAGTCAGTGATTTATATAGTTCCCGAGGTAACTTGCTGGCGTGTCGTATCAGCGCGTTGACCACAGCCTCAGAGTCCTTGCTGGCTACCTTTACCAGCATCACGAATCGACTTTGACGTTCGACGAGAGTTGCAATCTGGCTCGTAGCGTTGCCAAACAGCAAGTCGCCTTCCCAGTGTCCGGGTATTGCGCGATCCTCCGCTGTAGCGGGGCGTTCGCTGATCGATACAGCGTCGCGAATGTTCGTGCGGTCTTCAGTTTTCAATGTGTGATGCCGGGACCGGCGCATGACTCGAGAGCGTCGCAAGTGTTCAAGCAATTCCCTTTTCAGGGCGCCGCGAGCTTGAATATAAAGGCTCCGATAGATCGTCTCGTGTGACACCAGATGGTCCTTGTTGACGGCATATACATGCTTGAGCCAACCAGAAATCTGCTCAGGAGACCACTGCAGCTTCAGCTTTGCAGCGACGACTCGCGCCAGCGTCTGGTTTCCCACCAATTTGCAAACCTTCGGGCGACGTGCCCGATCCCAGGCGAGCGCCTCCGCCTGACTCGCTCGGTAATCTTGCATGCCTCCGTTGCGCTGCAGCTCGCGGCTGATCGTGGAAGGAGCACGTCCCAGCCTGGCTGCAATAGACCGAATCGACAAGCGGGCTACCAGGCAGCGAGAAATTTCCTCGCGTTCGGCAAGCGTCAATGCCTTCAGTGCGCGATGCCTTTGCGGTGGCTCGATGCCGCCGGCCTCCGCGAGTATCCGCTGTATTGAAGAGTGGCCCCGATCGAACAGTTTGGCAATCTGATGAATTGTTTCGCCTTTGCGCCAGCGGTCCCACATCAGTGCCTTCTGACTCTCAGAATAGTAGATCCTCGGCCTCTGTTTCATTGCAACACCTCCACTGCCTACGCAGACTCTAGTGTGTTGCATCGACCGGTTGAATCCGCCGTCGCCCACGGTCCTTCGCCGTCGCAGGTAACGGTTTTTGGCAGTACGCGCGATCCGTGATTAACCCGCGCATCAAGGCACAGGGGCGCAAATAGGTGCGCCGCAGTGGGATTGTTCTCGCAAAGCGCCAGACATGCCGCGAGAACGTGTAACGAAGTATTTGACAAACGCGCAATTGTGCTAGATTTGAACTGCGCGTTTGGCAGACTGCCCGGCGAACCGGGCGGCTTTCCACAAATCACTGACGCATGACGATGTGAATGACGTGGATTACGGCCAGACAGCCGTAGAGAAACGCTTCAACGTTCCTCATGGGTAACTCCAGCGTGGGGTACACAATGCGGCCCGCCCTTCCGCCTGAGAAACTTGGGGCGGGCCGTTCCTGTTCGGGCTTCCGCTATCGCTGAATCCCGCTACCAATCCTAAACAGTTTTAAATTTTTTTTCACGAGCTACGTTGCGAAAATCGCGCTGTGACCGCTTCGCTACCATCTCAACGTGTAAATAAAATTCCGGCCTACAATTTTTCCGCGCCGCCTCATACGTGCATCGGCCCTGCTGCCGGGGCGCGCCGCACATGCTCTGACGCCAGCAGTGCTCCGCACAGTATTTGGCCGCGCACGACGCGCAGGACCTCGACCTGCAGTTCCGTGACCGCGTCGAAATTCGCGCGGCATCGTAATTTTGAGACACTTCGAGAATGCCCGACGTGACCTTGTCCTCGTAGCGCTGCTGCACAACGGCGATTTCCAGTTCGTGCCGCACCTGATCCTGCGCGTACGCTCACGGTCCTTTGCTGGCGCTGGTAGCGGTTGTCGTCGGTGTACAGAAGAACAATTACGAGAACCAGGGGCAGCGTAACGCAAAGACTTTGATCGACATTCTCGGCGCCAGCGCGATCTCACTGTGAGGGAGGAACAGGCAGCGATCGGCCAGGAGCTGACTTTTGATCCGGGGGCGTGGCTGACCGCTTCAAGCTGTACTCAGACGTTCGGAATTTGCGGTCGAACTTCCTCGTTCACGCGAAAGAGGTACCTACGCAGCGTTGGGTACACCGGCGGCTGGGCCGATCTTCACGATCTCTTTCACGATGCGTGTGTGATGCGCATCGAGAGACGGAATCGTGCCACCAAAGGCTTGAGCACATGCATCGGCGGCATCGAGGAAAAACAGGCTCGAGAACATCGTCATCATTCGAGAGTAGGCCCAAGCCTCCCTTGCCATGCGCACTTGCACGTCTCGCGACATCGCCTGGGCAATGAGGTAGTTGATCGTGTCCTCGCCTGTTAGATGACATGCACCACTGAGGCGGTGATAGCACTCGAAGTAGGCATCCTCGCAATCCAAAGCCTGAAATCGCTGGAGCAATTGCTTTGGCCAAGGCGAGCTGGATCGCTCCGCCGTCAACCCGCAGTGGGTTTCGGCGCCCTCAAGGTACTTGGTTAGCGGTCCAAGCAGGCTTTGACGGACGTCGATGCGATCGAGCACGTCAGGCGGGGCTCGATCTGCGATCAGCTGCCTCCAATCGATGAGCTTCTTGTTGTGCTCGGATACCCACGAATGAAGAAAGTTGAGCAGCATTCCTGGATTACCTCTCGCAGCAAGGTAGGTCACGTTGATGGCCCCCTCAATGACGGTACGGCCCAGGACTTCTGAGCTAGCAGGCGACCCCGTTACACTGGCGACCAGCATTGCCTGCACATGCTCGTACGTGCGGGAGAGCAGATTGAACAGCGTCTGCGCCCGAAAACCCACCGCTGGGGTGTCCCAGTCGATGCCCCAAACCGCCGTGTACGCCTCGCTCTGAGCGTCGTATATCGCCTCAATCAACGGTGCGGCTTCGCTGAGGTTGAGAGTCTTGTCGATCTTGAAGGCTTTGCGAAATGCGGTGATGTGCTTGGTCGTCATGCTGGACATTCTGCGCGGGCTAGGGTGGTACAGTAGAGCGACTAGAATAACCCAGTCTAAGAATCAGACCGCGACCACGAACTACCGCGACCGCTGCAAAACAGACATTGACTATAGACGCTCAAATGCCCGCAACGGGCCGATGTTGTTGAAGAAGTCGCTGCTCGGCTCTTTCAATCCCCTCGCAGGAAAATCGACCTCTCAGATCGGCCGACAAACCGCACGCGAGCCCCGGTCAAGGGTAAGAAGGCGCCCGAAAACTTCACCACACAGACAGACAGTGACTTTTTCAACAGCATCGGTCGCGTGCAGTCAGCGAACTAGGAGCGATTGTGGTTGCTGTGATGTCATGCGAGGCGGGAAGGCAAGATAGCACCCGTTACGGAATTCCATCTCACGGCGCTATGCGCCCATCGGCTTGCACAGACAGCCCGCCCGCACTAACGACGATTCGCCACCGCTGACATAATCCGCTCACCGATGCCGAATGAATTGGCGGCTTGTCTGTCCCGACGGCTTCGGCGATATAGCAGCCGACGTCGTCGGCAACAATAGTGCACGGAGGACAAATGTCGAAACGCGTGAAGTTTGCGGTTTTGCTGCTGACGCTTAGCGTGATCGGGCATTGTGCGGCCGCGCAGCCCATGATCGAAGTCACGATAGGCGGCAAGACCCAGTCGTTTAGCCAAGGCGTGTTGCTGGGGCGTCCGGATGCTGCCGGGATTCGCATTCCGCGAGATGTCGCCTACGGTACGTCGACGACCTACCGCGCAGTGCCGCTGGCCGACCTGGTCGACGCCGCAGCGTTACCGGCGGACAGCGTGCTCGAGGCACGTGCAACCGACGGCTTCGCCGCGCAACTGCCGATGGACCTCGTGCGCAACCGTGATCCTGCGACAGCCGTCGCATGGCTTGCGGTCGAGGACCCAGCGCAACCATGGCCGAAGCTGCCGGGTAAGCCGGTGAGCGCAGGACCGTTCTACCTGGTCTGGGTCGGCAGGGAAGCGGAATCCGTCCGCAGCGAGCAGTGGCCTTACCAGATCGCGCAGCTTACTACGCAACCATCTCCATCCGCGCGTTGGCCCGTGCTCGCCGTCGATCCGGCGCTGCCAGCAACCGATCCGATCCGCGCGGGGCAAAGCCTGTTCATTACTCAGTGTCTCGCCTGTCATCGGCTCAACCATGCGGGCAGCGCGGACACCGGCCCCGACCTCAATGTGCCGATGAATCCAGTCGAGTACTTCCAGCCCGCTGCATTGCGCCGCTATATTCGCAATCCGGCATCGGTTCGAGACTGGCCGGGCCGGACCATGCCCGCTTTCCCCCGGGACCAACTGAGCGATCGCGAGATCGATCTGATCGTCGCTTATCTTGGGTACATGGCGCAGCGGAAGGTTGGACGGTAAGGGATACGAGCTAAGGTTTGGACGATGCGGAATTGCCTTTCACCGGTCTGTGCAAAGCGGAATTTGCTTCGTCAGCGGCCGCTGTGGCGGAGAGAGAAGGGCCACAAGTGGTCGGTCGAGGTCGCCATCCGATTTCAATGCCCAAGGTCTCGTCCGTGCCCGCGCAATGGCCGGTTTCCGGCGAGCAAATTAGCAGTGGTGTTGCCTCAAGGCGGCCACAAGCTGCCGCTCACCCACCACATACATCCGTCATCCTAACGGCTGATCCAGCCAAGTAGCGGCCCGTTACTGCGACACTTTGTGGAGTCGACGTGGGTGCAACTCTGTTTGAGTGACTAACCTCGTACGCGGCATCTATTTCCCCTGCCTGAACCACTTCTCGTAGATATGTTCGTACGTCCCGTCCGCGTACATGGCGAGCAGCGCTTCGTTGATTGGTTTGCGCAACGTACTGCCAGCCGCCAGGGCAATTTTTGCGGGCACCCGCCTACTCGACGTTATAGCTATGGCAGGTAAGAACTAGCGCGTTGGAGGCTACTATCCACGCAGCGGTTCGATCACGAGTGCCTTGCCATCTTCATTTGTCGAAAATTCAAGGCTTCGCTGACGACAGCGAACGGCCGCTTGTGAAGCCATAACCAATGGGATGGACTCCTCCTCACCCGGCTCAGACGTGGCGCATGATGGCGACATGTTCGAACGGTCAACGAGGAGGGACCCGAAATGGACATGATTCGCGTCGGAATTGATCTCGCCAAGAACGTCTTCGTGCGACCTGCAAGTCGCGTGAGTTTCTATTTCACAGGAGCGGGTATGACCTGATGAAACCGGTTGTTCCATCAACCGTTCCCTACCCGGACATGCGGGGCTGGTAACAGCTCGGTGTGAAGCTTCGGGGACAACGTAGCCGCCGGATATCCGGTACGCCGAGCCGTGAGGCAAGGCGGAATCTGCCAGCACGAAGGCGGAGAGGAGCAAGGGATGAGCGGGTACGACCAACATATGTGAACTTCAGTTTAACGTCGTGATCTTTAACAAGCCAAACGTGCTGACAGGCTTGAACCAAAACGGTACGCGGTGAGGAATGGTCTTCGAAGACTGGACCATCATGGACAGGACCACCGCCGGCGAAGCAGAAGGGTCCGCCCCGCTCGGAAACTCATGCGGAACAGGGTAAGTCCATAGTGTCGCCAGCAATGGCAGGCGAACCGCAAGGAACGCTGTTGGCGCTGTGGGTAAGGAATGCGGAGAAAGCGAATGCCCGGCTGTAATGGACGGGATACGGGCTGAGACATCGCCCGACGCGAAAGCGGGCAGACTTCCGCACGGTCATTCATGGCGAGAGAACTTTGACAAATCGTTATACGGGGAAAGGCAGATGACGGCGATCGACGCGAAAGCGACCGGGGCCGGTGCGTCCTCGCGCGCTGCGCAGAAGTGGGATCAGGCGAACTGGTCGCAGATGGAGGCAGACGTGAAGCGACTTCAGGCGCGTATCGCCAAGGCAACCCGGGAAGGCCGATGGGGCAAGGTGCAAGCGTTGCAACGTCTGCTGACCCGCTCGCATAGCGGCAAGATGCTGGCCGCGAAGCGGGTGACGGAGAATCGCGGTAAGAGAACGCCAGGGGTGGACGGCAGGATATGGTCATCCCCGGCGGCCAGGTGGAACGGGATGATATCGCTTCGACATCGCGGCTATCGTGCGATGCCGCTGCGACGTGTTTACATTCCCAAGAGTAACGGCAAGAAGCGTCCGCTGGGGATTCCCTGTATGCGGTGCCGGGCGATGCAGGCGTTATGGAAGCTCGCTCTGGAACCGGTGGCGGAAACACAGGCGGACCCGAATTCCTATGGATTCCGGCCCGAACGCTCGACGGCCGACGCCATCGAACAGTGCTTCATCACTCTGGCGAAGCGCGCTTCGCCAGAGTGGATTCTGGAAGGTGACATCCGGGGTTGTTTCGACAACTTCAGTCACCCCTGGATTCTGGAGCACGTACCGATGGACAAGGCTATCCTGCGGCGGTGGCTTCAAGCCGGATATATCGATGAGGGAACCCTGTTCGAGACGTCGACGGGTACCCCGCAGGGCGGAATCATCTCGCCGGTGATCGCGAACATGGCGTTAGATGGGCTTGAGGCAGCAGTCTATGCAAGTGTGGGAACATCCAAACTTGCCCGCAGCAACGCTCAACTCAACGTCGTCCGCTATGCCGATGACTTTGTTGTGACCGGCGTATCGAAAGATGTGCTCGAATTCAAGGTCCTTCTGGCGGTCAGGCAGTTTATGGCTGCTCGGGGTCTTGAGCTCTCGGAAGAGAAGACTCGGATCACGAACATTGCGGACGGTTTCGATTTCCTTGGCCAGAACGTGCGCAAGTACGACGGCAAGCTACTGATCAAGCCGGCGAAGAAGAGCGTCAAATCTCTTCTCGACAAGGTCAGGGAAATCATCAAAGGCAACGCGAGCGTCACGCAGGAGGCGTTGATCCAGCAACTCAACCCGGTTATCCGGGATGGGCCATGTATCACCGTCACGTCGTGGCGAAAGCGAGCTTCTCATCGATAGACTCGCACATCTGGCAACTGCTCTGGAAATGGGCTAAGCGTCGGCATCCCACGAAAGGAGCACGGTGGGTGAGGAACCGCTACTTCCGGGTCGATGGACACCGGTCCTGGGACTTTGCTACGAAGGGTCTCGCTGATGGCAGCACCAGCGGGTTTCGGCTCTTCCGCGCAATGACGATCCCGATTACGAGACACGTCAAGATCCGGGGACTGGCTAATCCATTTGATCAGGTGTGGACCGCGTACTTCGCTCGCCGTCGAACTGCAAAACGTCCCGTCAAGTTGTTCGGTGCCATACCCTGGTGCTGAAGAATGGCTTGAGCCGGATGCGGGGTGACTCGCCCGTCCGGTTCTCAGGGGGCGGTGGCGCAGTAATGCGCTGCTGCTACCCGACCAGGTTCATGAAGTCGATCGAAGCGAGAAGGCGGTATGGCGCCGCAAGCTGAGCCGTTCGGAATGGCTTGAGGTCTTGCAGCAGACGGTTCCTGTGCATGCTGAGATCGGTATGGGGGCTTGCGGCAGCGCACACCATTGGGCGCGACGCCTGCAGGCGCTCGGATACACCGTGAAACTAATTGCCCCGCAGTTCGTGAAGCCATATGTCAAAACTAACAAAAACGACGCGAACGATGCCGAGGCAATTTGCGAAGCGATGAGCCGGCCGGCCATGCGAGGCGTTGAAAAGGAAACGATATCCAGAATGGACCGGGTCATTGCCCCGAACCTTTTTCCACTCAAGTAACTATCAGACGCGCTCAAGTGCCGGTTGTCGCGAACGGCCGAAGTGGCCGAGGATTTACGGGTGAGGCGTCGTCTGGAGCGGCAGTTGTACCGTTGTTACCCGCCTTCAGCAGGGAAGGGGTCGAAAGGCAGCAAGGGGGCGGAAGTACGCGCTGACGACTGTCGGCTCCCGGGCCGCGAGATTCAACGGGCCGCTTTCCGGCGATGAAACTGAAGAGCGGGCTGACGCTGCCCGACCCAGCTCGGTCCTCGGACGGATGTTTGTGAACGTCTCAGACACGCCCTATTGCGGTCGTTCGTGGGAATATTTCTTGGAGGGCGATCCGGAGCATTCGTGCCCGAACCCCGTATCGCCACATGCGAACTTGATAGGCCTCACCCAGCGGCAGTGCGTCAATACTCAGGCCGACGCAATGGTTAGAGCGGCAATGTCTCGTTGGTGTTGACCGCATCGAGCAGTCTCACAACGACTTCTCGCGTTTCACTGAGTTCGCGCAGCCGTGCGTCCAGCTTTTCGATTTCGCCGCGCAGCAATGCGCGCGCCTCTACGCATGGATGAAACACCGGTTTCTCACCGAGTACGCAAGGCAGCAACAGGCGGATACTGCTGATCTTCAATCCTGCTGCCGTGAGCGTGCGGATGCGCTGTGCGGCGTCTACTTCGTCGGAACCGTAATCGAGGTATCCCGAATCGGTCCTCTTCGGATTGAGCAGACCTTCGTGTTCGTAATACCGCAGCATCCGCTCACTGACGCCGGTGCGGCGAACCAGTTGCCCGACACGCATGGCGACTCCCGCAAGATACGCTTCACCTTGACAGCGATGTCAAACTTTAACCTCTCTCGACCGGGGGGCAGGATTCCATGCAAATCAACAACCGGGCATTCAGGCGTCGCCCCTGCCCTCCGTAGCCGGCCGTTCGACTATCAAACACGAACGCTTTGTCATCGGCCGCTTCGTTAGTGCGGTGCGGATGCCATTCAAAAAAGGACGAACAAGCCAACGCCGTTGTCACGGCATCGCGGTGTTCGTCGGGCGTCCAGTGGGAGTCACGGAGTGGTATCAGACGTGACTGATCCTTCTCGCGGTCTTATGCTTCGGTCTCGTAAAGCAGACCGTAACTCCCGCTCATTCGTTTGATTCGCGCGAAGCCGAGTTCCCCCAAATGCATACCGGCGATCAAAAGTCCCTCCGAACTGACCAGGTCGAGGAGCCGTGACCGTGTGATGGCTGCGAGAGATGGGTCTTGATCGAATGCAATCGATACGTTTGGCCGTTCAATCTGGATGTGAGGAAAATGGACAATGTCTCCCCAAACAAGCAGGCTCTGATTAGCGGATTCGAAAAGATATCCGGAGTGTCCGTTTGTGTGTCCCGGTAGCGGCATCGCTCGGATACCGGCAAGCACTTCGCCCTCATTGAATGT
>NZ_ABLD01000050.1 GCF_000172415.1 Paraburkholderia graminis C4D1M | reverse complement strand
GTCTGGTGGAACCGAGAGCTACTCATCTCTACCAACTTTCCTGTTTCCCAAAGATGACCGACGGGCTTCTGCACTCGCACTAAATCGGCCGGTGTTCGCGTCGATAATCTACATAATCCGTACCCTTTGGCCAACATTATGCCTCCAATCCAAGACCATCACCACCACTAAGTCGACGATAATGCTGGAACCGCTCCCCTAGCATCCGGGCGATGTGGCGGTCAATACGCCCGCTCCGCCCGTTGTTTTTTGGGGCGGCCCGTTTGGGGCCTGCCGCTTGGGGCGACCCGCTTGGGGCGGCCCGTTTGGGCTCTGCCGCTTGGGGCCTTCCGTTTAGGGCTCTTCCGTTTCGGGCCTGCTGCTTCTGGCGCCGTGAGCGGCGCCGCCGCGCGAACGCCGCGATTTGTCCGGCACGCCGCGGCCGCGAACCATTTTTTGCATCCGTCACAACGGATCACACAACACCATGCCTAAAAAACGTTCTTCACCCAATCGCAACGTGCAGATCGCCGATCAGATCCAGCGCGATCTGTCGGAGCTGCTGCGCGAGGTCAAGGACCCGCGCATCGGCATCGTCACGATTCAAAGCGTCGAGCTGACGCCGGACTATGCGCACGCGAAGGTCTATTTCACGACCTTGACCGGCGATCCGCAGCAGACGCTCGCGGCGCTCACGCACGCGGCCGGCCATCTGCACAATCAGTTGTTCAAGCGCCTGCATATCCATACGGTGCCGACGCTGCATTTCCATTACGACAAGACCATCGAGCGCGCTGTCGAAATGTCGCGCCTGATCGACGAGGCTAACGCTAGTCGCGCGAAAGAGGACTGAGCGCTGCGTGGGGTTCTCGCGTTGCGCCGCGTGTTGCAACGGCCGCGGCGCGGCAACCCAGCGCACCTGACGCGCACCGATCCGGCTTCACTATCAAATTCCTCTTCCGACATGACCGCACCTCAACGCCCCCGCGTGCCGCGCCGCGCGCTCGACGGCGTGCTGCTGCTCGACAAGCCGCTCGGGTTGTCGAGCAACGACGCACTGATTCGCGCCAAACGCCTCTATCTGGCGAAGAAGGCGGGCCACACCGGCACGCTCGATCCGCTTGCCACGGGCCTGCTGCCGCTCTGTTTCGGCGAAGCCACCAAGTTCTCGCAGGATCTGCTCGAGGCCGACAAGACCTATGAGGCGACCATGCGCCTCGGCATTCGCACGACGACCGGCGACGCCGAAGGCGAGCCCGTCGACACGCGGGCGGTGACCTGCGACGAAGCGGCGGTGCTGGCGACCTTACCCGGATTCCTCGGCAACATCGTTCAGGTCCCGCCGATGTATTCGGCGCTCAAGCGCGACGGCAAGCCGCTTTATGAATATGCGCGCGCGGGTCAGACCGTCGAGCGGGAAGGGCGCGAGGTGACGATCCACGCGCTCGAACTGCTCGCTTGCGCGCTGCCCGACGTCACATTTCGCGTCACATGCAGCAAGGGCACGTACGTGCGCACGCTCGCCGAGGACATTGGCGAGGCGCTCGGCTGCGGCGCGCATCTGGTCGCGTTGCGACGCACCGGCGTGGGCGCGTTGACGCTCGAGCATTCGGTGACGCTCGACGCGTTGTCGGACGCAACGGAAAGCGAACGCGATGCGTGGCTCCAACCGGTCGACGCGTTGCTGTCGACGTTCCCGTCCGTGCATCTCGACGAGGACGCGACGCGCCGCTTTCTGCATGGCCAGCGCTTGAAGCTCGCGGAACTGAACGTGAGCCGCGAGGCGATGAACGCGTCGCGCGTGCGAGTCTACGCGGCCGCGCAAGGCCGCCTGCTCGGTGTCGCGAAGCCGGGAGAGGGAGTGCTTGCGCCGGAACGGCTCGTGGTCACGGCGGAAAACTAGGAACCAGGGTTCGGGGCGGCAACGTGTCTGACAGAAGTCGCGCAAGCGGCGCTTTAAAAAATCTGTCGGCGCGGCAATGTCCGCTTTGTAGAAACTTGAAGGCCCGTTGAGGGCCGACTTCTGCACGACGCGGACCGATCAATCGCGGCTTACTCGGCCAGTGCAACGTCGGACCGTGATCGGCCAGCTTCGGCCATTCGCTCGATCGAGTAGTTTGCCGCTTGAAAGGCTGTATGGCCTGAATCCAGTCCCAAAGCTGTAGGCACGGTTATCAGCGTTTCGCTTTGCATATCCGTATGCAAGGACCGCGATTCCGAGCGCTCCTGCATGGGTTGCCATGTGAAACCCATCAGCGAGCAACGCCATTGAGCCGGTGACGTACCCAGCGACTATCTCGCCGACCATCATGATGAACGTCAGTGCGACGACAGAGCGCGTCCGGCGTGCGTTCTCGTCGTGGGAGCTTCCTAAAAAAGAGTGCTCGTGTCCGAGTGCCTGGTTCTTTGAGTCTGTCATTTCGTGTATCGCCGAATGGCTTCAATCAATGCGTCGAGCCCGCTTTCTCGCTCTTTAGCGGTCAAGTCAGGGTGGGCAACATGCTCGCGGGCATGCGCCTCGATAATTTCGTCGAGAAGTCCATTCATTGCGGCACTGGTGGACCCCTTTGCTTCGATATCCGAAGAAATCCGTCTGAAAGCGGCCGGCGTCGCGCAAGCCGTCTCCCTCTTCGCCATCTGAGATCAAACCGGACGTGGGTCGCAAGACGCACTGGTTGACCGCATAAAGACCGCGGCAGCGCCTCTCCAGTGAAGCGTCATAAGTCCATCCCGGTTCGCGCGGCGCGACTCCTCAGCGCTTGATCATCATCGAAAGCACTGCGCTTGCTGCGCAAAGCCCCGCGACAATCGGAAAGATGATCGACGTATGGCCGGTGGCATCGATAATGCGGCCGATAACCGGTTCGCCGATGCCAGCGAACATGTACGACATGGTGTTGAGCACACCTGTTGCTGTCCCCGCAGCGCGGCGCCCGAAAATATCAGGACACAAGGCCCAGAAAGAGGACGCCGGCCCGAAGACAAAAAAGCCGCACAAAAACAGAAGCACGATCGCAAACATACTACCGTGCGGCACGAACATCATGACGATCGCCGTCGCGCAGGCCAGCACCATGTACCAGACGATCGCCATATAGCGGCGCCCTTGGAACAATACGTCGGATATCCAGCTATTCGACAGCGAGCCGAGCGCCATGCCTACCGGTAACGCGACCGTGATCCACTTGGGGTCGATCAGCGCCGATGAAGTCTTCCAGTCCATGCCGAGAAAATGGACCGGCACCCAGACCACCAATGCGTACCGTGCCGCGTTCTGGAAACCGATTGCGAGACCCGTGATGTAGAGCCTCCAGTTCTTCATCACGAGCGCGTATCGCTGCGCGCTCGTCAGCTCATCCTCCGATTCTGCTGGAGAGGCCGCGTCTTCCGGTTTTTCAGCAGCGGGCAGATGCTGAGCCTCCGGTCGTTCGGAAACGAATAGCAACAACACCAGTGCGCCCAGCAGCATGGACAGCGGCGCAAGACGGAAGATCCAGACCCAGCCGAGCTGCATCGTGCCCAGAATGATGACCGGAAAAACGTAGGCGAGCACCGAAGAGAATCCGGAGAAGCCCACATAAACGCCATAGACAAAGCCGCGATGTTTGTGACCCCACCAGTTGGATAGCAGGCGGCTGCCAGGCGCGAAACCCATCGACTGGAAATAGCCGTTGAGCCCCCACGCCAGCAGAAAAAACAGGAACGTGTGACCGAAACTAAATAGCCAGTTCGCCGCCAGTGACAGGACGGCCCCGGCGATCATCATCGTCTTGCCACCCAGCTTGTCACCCAGATTGCCGTTGATGAACTGGCCGCCGGCATAGCACCAGAGCATGGTCGCGCTGATCCAGCCAATCTCGTACTTCGATAGACCGTAGTCGTGCTGAATACCGGCAACGGCAAAACCCAGCGTCTGCCGGCCGGTGTAGTAGAACAGGTAACAGAACGTCACGCCGATCAACGCACGCCACTTATATTGCGCGAACGTCGTGCTCCCTTTGATCGACGCGTATTGCAACGCGTCAGGCGTATCTGTGGGCATTGCTGTCTCCATGCGGAGCGCGGTCTTTGCCGCGCTGGCCGTTTTTCGTTATCAGACGAGGTGATTGAGCGCGAGATCGATGACATCGAAATTGCGCAAGCGTCGCGTGCCGTCGTTGCCACTGAGCTTGCGATTGAAAATGAGCGGCACTTTCTGTTCGGACATACCGCCGTGGGAGCGCAGCGGCACGGTGAGCCCGGACAGGTCATGTTTGTCGGCTGCGCTGCCGAGCACCGTGAGCCTTTCGCCGAGCACCACGAGTTCACCGATCCTGTCTGACGGCAACTCGAATCGCTCGCTAGCCTGTGCACGGGTCAATACCGCCTCGACGCCGTTGATAGCCGCGAGGAACGCTGCCACGTCGCGCTGCTTTTGTTCGTCGTGATCGCGCAGGTACACCGTAGCGTAGGAGCCGAGCGCGCCGTGATGCACGACATACGGATCAGTGATTGGCAGGAGAACACGCGTCGTGCGCGCGCCGTATTGCGCATCGAGCCTATCTTGCAGAAACACGATGTTGGGCCGGCCGATCGCATCGGTTTTCGCATTCATGCCGTGATCGGCGGTGAGCGCCAACACGGCGCCTTCGGCGTGCAGACGCAGCAGGTAGTCGTCCATCATCGCGTAGAAGGCGTTTGCCTCTGACGTGCCCGGCGCGTGTTTATGCTGGACGTAATCTGTTGTAGAGAGGTACATGAGATCAGGGCGCTCTTCGCGCAAGAGGGAAAGCCCGGCGGCAAACACGAACTCCGAAAGCTCTGCGCTGTACACGGACGGCACAGGCATGCCGACTCTTGCCAGGATGTTGTCGATGCCGTGCTCCTGCCGCGTCACTTCGTCAGCTTTCTCGGCCGAAAAACAGATCCCTTCCAGTCGGTGTCCGAGCAGACTGCGCAGCTTGTCCTTCGCGGTAACGACAGCGACGCGCTGACCCGCGCGAGCCATCTCCGCGAGAATGGTTGGGGCACGCAGGTATTTGGCGTCGTTCATCAGGACTTCCGTCTGCGTCTCCTCGTCGAAAAAGAAATTGCCGCAAATACCATGTACCGACGGCGGCGCGCCCGTGACGATCGACAGATTGTTCGGGTTGGTGAACGACGGCACGACGCAGTCCCCGGTCAGCACGGTGCCGAACGAACGCAGGCTGGCCAGAAACGGCGCTTTGCCGGCCAGGATCGCCTGATTAATGTATTCCTGCTCGCAACCGTCGACGCACACCACAATCGTCGGCGCAGAGGGCAATTGATAAGTTCGGGAGTTGACGGTGATCTGCTGGGTCATGGGGACACCTTTCTGAGTGGAATGACCTCAGCGTATGATGATCAATCTACTCACACAATCGACAAAATTGTCCGGATTGCGTTAAATAAACTCACACATGCGATCGAAGCTTCCCCCACTCAACGCCCTGCGCGTGTTCGAAGTCGCTGCGCGCGCGGGCAGCTACTCCGCAGCCGCGCGTGAGCTCAACCTGACGCACGGCGCCGTGAGCCGTCATATCACCATCCTTGAAGACTGGCTCGGCCAGCCACTGTTCGTGCGCGATGGGCAAAGCATGGTCGCGTCCGGGCATGCACGAGCGTTGGCCCGAGAAATCAGCGCGGCTTTCGACCACATTGCGGACGCGGCGGAACGCTATGGCAAGAGCCAGCACCGTAAAGTGATCCGGGTCAGCGCGGCGGCGACGGTCGCAATGCGCTGGCTGATCCCTCGCCTGCCGTTGTTCACGGCGATCTGCCCGGATGTGGATGTGCGCGTCTCCACGACGCTGACGACCGATTCCGCACTGCGTGGCAGTTTCGATCTGGCGATTCGTCGCGAAGTACCCGCAGCCGGGCAATATCAGGCGTGGCCATTATTTGAGGAGCGCAACACGGTGATCGCGAGTCCGGCGCTGATCGCGCAAACCACGATCTCGTCGGTCGAACAACTTGCCGCCGAAACATGGCTCACCACGGAATCGCGTCCGAGCGATTGGGAGAGATGGACCCAGGCCGTCGGTCAACCCACGCTCCGGGCCAGTCGTACCTTGAGATTCGATCACTTTTTTGTGACGTTGCAGGCCGTGGTCGATGGCCTGGGTTTTGGTATCGGACCGTTCCCAACGCTCGATGCCGATTGCACTGCAGGGCGTCTACAAAAACCGTTTCCCGATCTGACTTCAAAGGGAGCGACTTACTTTGCATTGGTACCGCTGGATGCCGACAAGCCTGTGCATATGAGGGATTTCGTCGATTGGTTGCGATCAGGTGGCGACGACGGCCGGGTCTCCTGAGCAGATTTCTGGTTGGCTCAATCGACGCTGCTTAATGAAGCGGATTTTATTCGCAATGGGTGTCGAAATATCCCCCAATCACAATTTTTCGGCGATCGCTGGCGTTTGGTCCTCAGAGACGAGTTATAGTCTTCGTCGTCAAAAAGGGCCTTCGAATAACAACGAGGCGAAAAGCGACCCGGGGGATTCATGGAACCAGTACAAGGGCAAGCCGCGTCTGCGGCCGGTGAAGATCAGTCCATTTTTCAGAGCAACTTGCCGCTTGTCGAAAAACTGGAGCGAGCCCGTATTGAGTTACTCGATTTATCAGCGCGCAATCGCCTGCTAAATATGCCCCGAGGTTCTCGCGGAGGCCGCTCCATCGAGATTATCGATGAGAAAGCGGGCGAGATTTTTCGGCTGGCGGTCCGAGAGGGGAAGACTTTCACGTTCCTCGCAGGGCGCGCCGCGGAAACCAGGAATCTCGCGCGGGCGAGCGCTGACGAAGCCTCAGTGGGAGACGCTGCGGACAAGGTGCCGGCCGAGCTCGACGAAATCGACGAATTGGCGCAGCCTGAAGATAGCAGCACTGACGAACGCGGTGTTTTGCGCCGGCACGCCGACACGCGTCTGCAAACGCGTTTAACCAGCAAGGGTCTCCAGAAGCGCCTGCTGGAACTTTATCTGGATGCCCGTACGTTGGAGGAGGAGCAGGGCGTCAACGTGCTTTTCCTGGCGATCGGTGCACTGAAGTGGGTCGATCCGAATAACGCGGAGAACATTCGCTATGCGCCGCTTCTATTAATCCCCGTTCAACTGGATCGCGGCAACGCGGGCGAACGCTTCAATTTGAAGGTCAGGCAGGAGGACTTTGCGTCGAACCTGTCGCTCGAAGCCTATCTCGATCGAGTGCATGCGCTTCGCATGCCAGCTTTTGAGGCCAATGACACGTTTGAGCCACTCGGTTATATGGAGCTGGTTCGAAAGAGCATTGAGACCAAGGACACGTGGGAAGTGCTCCCCGACCATATGTCGGTGGGTTTTTTCTCCTTCGCGAAGTTCCTGATGTACCGGGACCTGGATCAAGCGGTTTGGCCCAAGGGCGCCACGATTGCAGACCGTCCGCTGATTCGCTCGCTGTTGGCAGATGGTTTTGCCGACGGTGACGACCTCGCACATGAGGACGCCAACATCGATGGGCTGATCCCACCATCGGAAATGCTTCATATCCTCGATTGCGACAGTTCGCAGGCGTTGGCGATCCATGAAGTGCGACGGGGCAAGAACCTGGTCATCCAGGGGCCGCCGGGTACAGGTAAAAGTCAAACGATCGCCAACATCATCGCCGCCGCGGTAAAGGACGGGAAGAGTGTGCTCTTCGTGGCCGAAAAAATGGCTGCACTCGATGTTGTTAAACGCCGTCTCGATGATAAAGGCGTCGGCGACGCATGCCTGGAGCTGCACAGCAACAAAGCCAACAAGCGCGCGGTGCTGGACGAGCTTCGGCGAACGTGGGAATTGGGTGCTCCCAAGGTTGCGGATCCGGGAAGCCTGTTCGCACGTCTGACCGAGGCGCGCGACAGCCTCAACGCCCATGCCAGGAATCTGCACGCCGTCGATTCGAAATCGGACTTATCTCCGTTTCAGGTGATTGGGCACCTGGTTCGTCTGCGTGAACAGGGCGAGCGCCCGAACGACATTCACCTGGAGAGCCCTGAGCAGTGGGGCAAGGATGGTTTCGCGGCGCGCCAGAATTTGCTGGCTGATTTAGCTGGCCGCGTAATCGAAATTGGCCGGCCAGCCGATCATGCCTGGGTGGGTGTGGGGCTAGCGGCGATTTCGCCGATGGACGCCGAACGTCTGGTCTCACGCATTCAGCAGTTGCTGCATCGGGTCCTGGATGAGCAGCAACAGTTCGCCGTCGCCGCGGAGCTTCTGGAGCTCGCGCCGCCGCTTCGGCTGTCTGATATTCCTTCGATGGTGGAACTGCTCCAGCGCATCGCGGCGGCACCCACGCTCTCCGCGTCGGCCATGGGACATGATTCCTGGCAGAATCCCGATCCCATCGTGCATTTGCTCGAGCTTGGGCAACGGTATGCAGCACAACGAGAAGCTTTGGCTGACCAAGTTGTCGAGAGTGCATGGGACATCGATGTGGGAGAAACACTCCGTGTCTTCACGGAGCTTCCCGAGACCTTCAATGACGAGCAGTTCCAGCGCCTCGCCCGGCTAGCCGAAGAACTTCCCCGTTTGTTGGGCGAAGCGGCGGCGCTCGCTCGCCAGTTGGGGCGGGAGGCAGGGTCTTCGTTTGATGACTTCCAGGTGCTGGCACGCATCGGTGAGCGCGTAGGATCGGCGCCGCCCGCCAGCCCGGAAACGTTCGCGTCCGACCTATGGAGCGACGGCGTTGAGCGGGCCGGCGAACTCGCGCAAGCCGTCGCAGACCTGGATGCCTCCAGGGCCGCGATCGGGATGCAGTTGACCGAGATGGCGTGGTCTCTCAGTCTGGCTCCCGCGCGCGCAACGTTGGCATCACGTGGCACAAGCGTCTTCCGTTATTTAAGCGGTGAATGGCGTGCAGCCAACCGGTTGGTCGGATCGGTTCTGGCAACCCCCAATCAGCCGCTGCCCATCGTGTTGGGACTGCTCGATACCTTGGCCAAGGGGCAGCACGCCAAGACGCTCATCGACGCCGAAGATGCTTTTGGACGCAGCGCGTTCGGCGACGATTGGCGTGGCGCCAGATCGCAGTCAGAACCACTGTTGGCGTTGGTCGAGTGGATGCGGTCTCTGAAAGGTTTGGGTGCGGAGCCCCGGCTGATCGCCGCACGCAGCCTGGAAAAAACGGAAGTGGCGGCGCGCGCGAAGCAACTGTCTTCGGTCTGTCTGCGGATCGAACATGGACTGAGAGAAGTCTGGGAAGATCTCGGGGCCGCTCGAGGACCGGTGTTCGGTGACGTGGCAGCGGTGGAGCGTGCCGATTTGAATTCGCTGCTTGAACTCGCAGTCCGATATATGAGCGCGCATTCGGCCGCTGGCGCGCTATTGTCCGCGGGAGTCTCTGACGCCGGTAAAACCCGCTCTCTCCTGGAGGTGCTGGCTGCTGGTCAGCGCGACCGCCAGGCTGTGCGCGAAGGCTTAACGTTGGGGCAGGCAGCCTTCGACAGTGCGTGGCAGGCAGAACAGTCCAATTGGACCGCGCTCAAATCCGCCGCGGACTGGATCGTGCACAACCCGGACATCCGGGCCGTAGCGGGGCGGGTCAGCGAGCGAGAGAGTCTGGTGCCTCGTGCCAGAATGCTGACGGAATCCCAAGCGCTTATCGAAAACAGCCTGAAGGCGTTGGCTGACGAGCTCCAACTGGACCTGGAAGCATCCATTGGCGGCACGATCCCGGATGCCCGGCTGGAAGTTATTGTCTGGCGGCTGCGGCGCTGGAGCGAGGAACACGAACAGCTTTTCCGCTGGGTGAACTACCGGGATCGCTCGGCACGGGCTCGGACTCAGGATTGTGGTGATCTGGTGGCTCGCCTGGATGACGGCCGACTTGCGCCGGAAGCGCTGGCAACGGCATTCGAGATGGCCTATTTCGAGGCGACTTATGCGCGCATGGTTCGTCTCGAACCAGATCTTGCCCGGTTCGATGGGGCCACCCATGGACGTCTTGTGCAGGAGTTTGCCTCGCTGGATCGGCAGCGGATTATTGCCGCGAGCCTGGAAGTGGTACAGGCGCATTATCAGAACGTTCCACCTCGCGATGGTGGCGCGCTAGGGCCGCTTGGGATATTGCGGGGTGAAATTCAGAAAAAGAAGGGGCACATTTCGTTGCGCAAGCTCGTAGAACGGGCCGGGCCGGCTTTACGGGCGCTCAAGCCAGTCTTCATGATGAGCCCCCTATCTGTTGCGCAGTTCCTCGTGCCGGGAAGTACGGAGTTCGACTTGCTGGTGATGGACGAAGCCAGTCAGATTCAGCCCGTCGATGCTTTGGGTGCAATCGCGCGATCCAGGCAGGTTGTCGTAGTCGGTGATCCCAAGCAGCTACCGCCCACCGCCTTCTTTGCCAAGATGACCTCGAGCAACGAAGACGAGGATGACGAAGGCGCGACAGCAGTCGCCGACATTGAGAGCATCCTCGGACTGTTCACGGCTCGTGGCCTGCCTGCGCGCATGTTGCGCTGGCACTATCGGAGTCGCCACCAGTCACTGATTGCGGTCAGCAATCGCCAGTTCTATGAGAACAAACTTTACATCGTGCCTAGCCCTTACACGGCGGAGGGTGGTAGGGGTCTGCGATTCCACCACGTCCACGAAGGTTTGTTCGATGCGGGCAACAAGCGCAATAACCTGATCGAAGCGAAAGCAGTGGCGCAGGCGATCATTGCTCATGCGTCCACCTACCCGAAGCTTTCCTTGGGAGTAGCGGCGTTCTCCGCTGCCCAGCGCCGCGCCATTATCGACGAACTCGAACTCCTGCGCCGAGCTGTCACCAGACGTTGAGGAGTTCTTCAAGGCGCATCGTTCGGAACCGTTCTTCGTCAAGAACCTTGAAAACGTTCAGGGCGATGAGCGCGACGTCATCTTTATTTCGGTCGGCTATGGCCGATCCGTGCCTAACGGCCGGGTGCCGATGCGGTTTGGCCCGTTGGGCACGGCAGGCGGCGAGCGGCGCCTGAATGTTTTGATTAGCCGTGCCAAGCAGCGATGCGACGTGTTTGCGTCCATGACGGATGAGGACATTGATCCTGCCTATGCTGCGGAGCGGGCGGGGGTTAACGCGTTCCGGATATTTCTCCAGTATGCCCGCACGGGGCGCCTGCCAATGGCAGAGGTCACGGGGCGCGATCATCACAGCGTGTTTGAGGAACAGGTGGCCAACGCATTGCGGGCGAGGGGCTACGAAGTCCAGGCACAAGTAGGCTTGGCTGGCTTCTTCATCGATCTGGCCGTCCTTGATGCCGAGCGCCCCGGCCGATTCCTGCTGGGTATCGAGTGCGATGGTGCCGCATACCACAGTGCCCGCTCGGCCCGGGATCGCGATCGGCTGCGGCAGGCCATCCTGGAGGAACATGGCTGGACCATCCACCGGATATGGAGTACTGACTGGTTCCAGCGCCCGATCGAACAATTGGACATTCTGATTCGTCGCATTGAAGCGCTCAAGTCTGAGTTCGATGAGTTGCGGGAAGACGCTGCGCTCACCGAGCAACTGGATATTGAGGCGCCTTATGTGGAACGAGAGACGGTAACGGACAAGGAAGACGCTGCCGGTTTCGCACTCTACGAAGAAGTGACCTTGTTGCGGCCGCACCATCTCACCGGGGACTTGCACGAAGCACCACAGGGCGCGTTGACTGAGTTAGTGGTTCAGGCAGTCCAGGTCGAGGGACCCGTGCATCGGGACCACGTCATTACCCGAATGCGGGACGCGTGGGGTTTGAAGCGGGCCGGTGGCCGGATTGAAGATGTGGTCGGGCGATCCATTGATGTTGCTGTAACGATGGGCCGTATTACGCGCTCGGGAGAGTTTCTCTCGACGCCGAACCACATACCCGTGCCTCGCGACCGTTCGGCGGTCAATGCGATTGCCCTGCGTCGAGCCGATATGCTGCCGCCGGCGGAGATCGAGGTCGCCACTCTTCAACTGATCGAGAGGAGCTTTGGCGCCACGCGGGAGCAGGTCGTTCAGGCGGTATCACGTGGATTTGGTATCCGCAACACGAGCAGTCAGATTCGAAGCGTCCTTGAGCAGGCCGTCGACAGCATGGTCGCTCGACGTCAATTGAAGGAAGTCTCGGGAGTGTTGACTGCCGCGGAGGAATCGATGCGTTCAGTGTGACCTGCCGAACAACCAGCGGCATATCTAGTACATAGGAGACCGGTCAGCGCTGGAAGCGATTAAGCGTCAGGCGTGTGCTGCGCCGCTGGCTCGGGTCCGGCTCTTCGAGGTCGTGCTGCTTCCCCGTTTCGCGACTGGCCGTGGTTTCTTTGCCACTGCGGCCTTCGACGCGGTTTTGGCTTTTGCGGCGGCCCTTGGCACTGCCTCGGGCTTTGCCAACGTGAGGTGCAGGCCCATCGCCCCGATCACCTTCATGATCGTCGCGAACTCGGCATTTCCCTTGTTGGAGAGCGCGCGGTACAACGCTTCACGCGCGATGCCCGACTCGCGTGCGAGTGCCGTCATGCCACGTGCCTTGGCAACGTCGCCAAGTGCCGCCTGGATCTCGACCGGATCTCCACCTTCAAACGCTTGTGAGAGATACAGCCGGTAGTCGTTTTCATCCTTCAGGTACTTGGATGCGTCGAACTCCATCAACTCGCTGACTTTCATGTCAAAACTCCAACTCTTTCGCGATGACCTTGGCGCGCTTGATGTCTGCGGCCTGCGTGGACTTGTCGCCACCGCATAGGATGATCACCAGCACATCGCCACGCTGCGTGAAATAGACACGGTAGCCCTTGCCGACATCGATCTTCATTTCCGAGACTCCGTCGCCCACGGCACGCCAATGTCCAAGGTTGCCTAGCCGCGCCCGGCTGAGCCGACCGACGATCGCCGTCGCCGCCAGGCGGTCTCGCACGCGGGACAGCCAAGTGTCGAACTCGGGCGTAATGATCAGCTTCGTCATGCTCGGATTGTAACCCATGGGTTACGGAACATCAAACCTTCGCACTGGCATGCAGGCCCAGCAATCCTAACCTTCATCCCCAAACGCCCCAGTCCGCACCTCACCCTCGCGCAAATACCGCGTGATAATCACCCCACGCGACGTCTCCACCGACTGCACCAGCCTGAACGCGCACGCCGCAGCGTCATCACCAAAAAGCCGCTTCCCCCGCCCAAGTATCACCGGATAGACAAGCAGCCTCAGCTCATCCACCAAACCGGCAGCGAACAATTGCCTTACCATATTCCCACTACCAAACGTCAAGAGATCCGCACCGTCATCATGTTTAAGCACGCGCAGCGCATCGGCCAAACCGCCCTCAAGCGCATGACTGTTTTGCCACTCGAGCGTCTTGGGCCGATGCGTGGCCACATGCTTGCGCACGCTGTTGAACAGATCGGCGATGCCGCGACTCGGCGAACCAGCCGGCACCTGCGGCCAATGCGCCGCGAAAATGTCGTAGGTGCAACGTCCGAGCAGCAATTCGAAGGGCTTTGAGAGCAGTTCCTGCACATATCCGCCGATGGCTTCATCGCCATACGGCACGATCCAGCCGCCGAGGCGAAAGTCGCCGCTGAGATCTTCGCGCGGACCGCCGGGCGCCTGAATGACGCCGTCCAGACTGATGAATGCCGAAACAGTGAGCTTGCGCATGGAGTTCTCCAGGTTGACAGACCGGATCGGCCCATCCATACGACGAGCGAGTCGTATCACGATCGACAACCAGGCGACATCCTTGCACCGTCGATCGAGCCCCGCGCTGCCTCACCGCTTCATCGGCTCAATTCCGCGGACTCGCGTCGATCGGGACGCTTCTGGTCTCGCCGGTCGACGCTCGGTCCTGGCGGCGCGGACCCCGCGCATGCCTCGAGCGCGACCGCCGCACGTTTTGCAAGCTCAACGGTTTCGTTACACGCGACCACGTCCCTCAGCAGCTTGCAGCGAGCGCCGCCGCCGAGCTTCGACAACATTGTGCGCAGCTTCGCGAGCGCCGCTTGCGGCGAGCCGTTGTCCGAAATGAGCGAAGCGACGTCGAACGCGCTGCCGGCGGGCGTCGTGATCACCGTCGGACAACTCGACGTGGCGTCGCGCTGGACACGAAGAGCGCCAGCGTCAGCCCGATCGTGCCCGCGCGCAAACTGCCCGGACCCTCGAAACACGCATTCATCGATACCGTCATGGCTCACTCCCGGTCGTCTTCACTCACTGCGATACGGATCGCGCGGCATGGTCCAGTATCGGCGGGGCACTTTTCATTTCGCTTGCGAGCGTTGCCAGTAAGCGCGTCATCGCTCGCGACGCCGCCGCGCCAGCGCCAGCGCTTTGTGGTACTTGCGCCGCGTATAAGCGCAAGCGTAAAGCGCCAATATCAGACCGACGCGACCGTCGCGGATCTTCCCCTTGCGAACCTACCACTTCACGAACGCGCCGAGCGGGCTGATGCAACTCTTGAGCCACAGCATCGCAGCCGGGTCGTTGCTGTCGAGCAGATCGATCGAAGCGAGATCGGTATAGAGATCGAGCTTTTGCATCATCTCGGCTGTGGTCTCGAACGTATGATGAACGAGCGGCGCTTCGATCCGTCCGCTGCTTGTATGACCCATCAGCGTTTCGTGCACGCTGTGGCCGCTGAAATGCAAAGCGTCGCGTCGCTTGCTATTTCGTCGGCCTGCAATGATCGATAAGACCGGTTCGCGTTTGGCCGTCCGGTCATGAATGCAGGTTCAAAAGCAAGCTTCCGGCCTGACCGCTCGACGCGCCGCGCCCGACGTCGGAGTGGATCGTTGTTTTTTCGCGACCTGCACAAAACGCCGCATGCGGGAACAGCACGCGCCAGAAGCATTTGACGGCACAACGCTAACCATTCATACGAAATACCCGATTTCCAGCGCGGGTAAACATGGCTACGATTTGTAAGGCGTCAGCGTTCCCAAACGTTCGGCGTGTGTGTTTGTTTTTTGGCCGCAGCTTTGTCTGCGGCTTTTTTCTATGCGCCTCGCAGTAGCAAGTCTCTGCGTTCGTCAGACGCCTTTGATCTGACGACAGGCGGCGCGCCTTCCCCCTCGCAACACGACTAAGTCTCTCCCGGCGCCCGCGCTTCATGCGCGCCCGCTCGCTTTTCGTCGACCTCTCCATCTCTCTGGTAAACCCGGTTGCATCATGATTTTGACGCGCCTATATTGCTATACACCATCAACTATTGCGATGCGATAAATCATGAGCAATGACGTGCTGTTCTCGAATCACGGCCGCGTCGCGGTCATCACCCTGAACCGTCCCGAGCGCCTGAACGCGTGGACGACGCCGATGCGCGAGACGATCATCGACGCGCTCGAGCGCTTCAACCGTGACCCGGAGGTCGCGGCGATCATCATGACGGGCGCGGGCAATCGCGCGTTCTCGGCGGGCCAGGACCTGTCGGAAGCGCATGATTTCGACGGCGAACGCGCGGTCGCGTGGGTCAAGGAATGGCAGCGTTACTACACGGCGCTGCGCAGCCTGTCGAAGCCGCTCGTCATGGCGCTGAACGGCACGGCTGCGGGCTCCGCATTTCAGGTGGCGCTGCTCGGCGACATTCGCGTCGGGCATCCCGGCGTGCGCATGGGGCAGCCGGAGATCAACGCGGGCATCGCGAGCACCACGGGCCCGTGGATCATGAACGCGATGCTCGGCATGTCGCGCACTATCGAGCTCACGCTGACCGGCCGTTTGATGGAGGCGGAAGAGTGCCATCGCATCGGCCTCATTCATCACCTCGTCGACGAAGACAAGGTGTTCGACAAGGCACTCGAAATCGCCACCGAACTCGCCGCGAAGCCGCCCGTCGCGATGCGCCTCGACAAGCAGCGTTTTCGCGAAATGACGGAGCCGGGGTTCATCGACTGCATCGAAGCGGGCGAGCGGATTCAGCGCGAAGCGTACGACTCCGGCGAGCCTGCACGCATGATGGAAGAGTTCTTCAGCAAGCGCGCGAAGTAGCCGCCGCGAACGAAGCTCGCGAATCAGGCCTGCGAGTCAGGCCCGTCCCACAGCAACCGCAAGTCAGCCGTTCCAATCTCAACCGTAGTGCGGAGACCTGAACAATGACGCAAGACTTCAACGCGGCGCGCCGCCGCATCCTTCACGGCGCGGGCGCGCTTGCCGTGGCGAGCGCATTGCCGCTCGCCGCGCGTGCGCAGGCCAAGCAGATCGTGGTGTCGGACCCGGGCGGTCCCTACACGACCGCCTATCGCGAAGCGTTCTACGATCCGTTCGAGAAAGCGACGGGCATCAAGGTCGTGAGCGTCGCGCGCGAATCGCAGCCCGTTGCCCAGTTCGCGGCGATGGTGCAGACGAAGAACTACGTGTGGGACGTCACCACGCTGACGCTCTCCGCCGATATTCCGTACCTCGAAGCAAAAGGTCTGCTCGAACCGATCGGCCTGAAAGCGAGCGATTATCCGGAGCTCATGCCCGAAGCGATCACGCCGAACTGGCTCGGCGTCGACGTGTATTCGACGGTGCTTGCGTATCGCGCCGACAAGTTCAAGGACGGCGGCCCGAAATCGTGGGCCGACTTCTGGGACGTGAAGAAATTCCCCGGCCGCCGTTGTTTGCGTCGCAGTCCGCTCGACACGCTCGAACAGGCGCTGCTCGCCGACGGCGTGCCGCTCGACAAGCTCTATCCGCTCGACGTCGACCGCGCGTTCAAAAGCCTCGACAGGATCAAGCCGCACGTCAACATCTGGTGGACCTCGGGCGCGCAAGCCATGCAGGCGATCCAGAGCGGCGACGTCGACATGATCTCGACATGGAACGGCCGCGCGCAAGCCGCGAAAGACGCGGGCGCGCCGGTCACGATCGTGTGGAATCAGGGGCTGTATTCGATCGAAGGCTGGGGCATTCCGAAGGGCACGCCGCGCGCCGATGCGGCGAAGCAGTTCGTGCGTTTTTGCGCCGACGCGAAGCGCCAGGCGCTGCTCACGCGCACGCTCGCCTACGGGCCGACCAACAAAAAAGCGTTTGAGACGATTTCAAAAGAACGCGCGACGTTGCTGCCCACGGCGCCCGACAATCTTCGCGACATGCGGCTGCCGAGTCCGCAATGGTGGGAAGCGAACCGCCAGAAAGTCACCGAACGGTTCAATTCGTGGATCATTTCGTAAGGACGCACGATGAGCTCCAAACTCGAGGCGATAGGCATTGCGAAGCGCTACGGCGAGGCTCTCGCGCTGGAACCGACGGATCTCGCCGTGCAGGCAGGCGAATTCCTGACGCTGCTCGGTCCCTCGGGTTCGGGCAAGACGACGCTGCTGCAGATGATCTCGGGGCTCGTCGCGCCGAGCGCGGGCCGCATCGAAATCGACGGGCGCGACGTCACGCACGTCGAGCCGGGCAAGCGCGGCATCGGCATGGTGTTCCAGAGCTATGCGCTGTTTCCGCACATGAGCGTGTGGGACAACGTCGCGTACGGTTTGCGCATGCGCCGCAAGTCGCGCGACGAAGTACGCGCGGCTGTGGACAGCGCGCTCGCGATGGTGCGCATGACCGACTACGCGAAGCGCTTTCCGAAGGAACTGTCGGGCGGGCAGCAGCAGCGCATCGCCCTGGCGCGTTGTTTTGCCTACCGGCCGTCGGTGATTCTGCTCGACGAGCCGCTCGGCGCACTCGACAAAAAATTGCGCGAGCACATGCAGGGCGAAATTCGCCGCTTGCATAAGGAGCTCGGCGCAACGTTCGTGTACGTCACGCACGATCAGGACGAGGCGCTCACGCTGTCCGACCGCATCTGCCTGATGAATCAGGCGCGCATCGAGCAGGTGGGCACGCCTGCCGATCTGTACGACCGCCCCGCGACGCGTTTCGCGGCCGGCTTCATCGGTCATTCGAATCTGCTCGAAGGCGCGCTCGACGACACGCGCGGCGCGAGCGGCGAACCGATCCTGCTCGCAGCCGGCGGCCGCATTCCATTGCCGATGAACGCAATGAACGCAATGAATACGATGAAGGCGGCGAACGGGAAGGGCGCGGCTTCCGCTGCGCGCCACACGCTGCTCGTGCGGCCCGAAGCGCCGCGTCTCGTCGAGCCGCGCAGCGGTTTTGTCGACGGCACGATTGCGGACGTCGTGTTCTTCGGCAGCGATACGCGCGTGCAGCTCGCGATGAACGACGGCAGCGAGCTCACCGTGCGTTGCGAACGCAGTTTGTCGCCGCGTATCGGCGACAAGGTGGGCCTCGTGTGGGACCCGTATCGCACGACGCTTCTGCATAGCTGAAAGGGATCGGAATGACCATCGCTCTTCACGCGCATCGCGAAAGCGAAGCCTCGCGGCGCGGCCGTTCGATGTGGCTCGCGCGCTGCCTGCGCTTTCTGCCTATCGTGCCGACGCTGCTGTTTCTGCTCGTGTTCTTTATCGTACCTGTCGGCGAGATTCTGCAAGGCGGACTCGTCGGTGCGGACGGGCAGATCGGGCTCACGCAGTTCGAGCGCATCGCGCGCACGCCGGTTTACGCGAAGGTGTTGTGGATCACCTTCGCCATTTCGTTCATGACAGCGGCGCTTTCCATCGTGCTCGGCTATCCGGTCGCGTATCTGTTGAGCCGTCTGTCGGAGCGCGCCCGCGAACGCTGGCTGCTGTGGGTGATGCTGCCGTTCTGGACCAGCTATCTCGTGAAGACGTATGCGTGGATGCTGCTGCTGTCGAAGACCGGCGTGCTGTCGACCATCGCGCTATCGCTCGGTCTCGTGAGCGAGACGAGCGGCACGATTCCGTCGTTGACCGGCGTGCTGATCGGCATGGTGCATTCGATGCTGCCGCTCGCCGTAATGACGATGCTGCCCGTCATGCGCGGCATCGACGACCGTTTGACGCAAGCCGCCGAAACGCTCGGCGCGGAGCGCAGCACGAGTTTCTTTACCGTCTATCTGCCGCTGTCGTCGCCCGGTGTGGCGGCAGCGGGTCTGCTCGTCTTCATCTCGAGCCTCGGCTTCTTTATTGTGCCCGCGCTTCTCGGTTCGCCGAAGGAAACGATGATCGCACAACTCGTGATCTCGTCGGTGCTCGAACTCTTCGACATGCGCTTTGCCGGCGCGCTCTCGACCGTGCTGCTGGTCTGCTCGATCGTGATCTTCTTCATCTACGACCGGATGGTGGGCCTCACGTCGCTGACCGGCGAAGTCGCCGAGCGTCAACGCGGCTCGCGTGCGCAAGGATTCAAGCTCGCGCTGCTGATGACCGCGGGACGCGTCTTCGCACCGCTGACGATGCGCCGCAAGGTGCACGCCGGCGAAGCATCGCGCGCGCTCGGCCCGCTGGGTTTTTACACCTGTGTCGTGATGCTCGTGCTGGTGGTGCCGGTGCTGTCCGTGATCCCGTATGCGTTCACGAAGAGCGACTACATCGCGTTTCCGCCGAAGCTCTTCAGCATCCGCTGGTTCGGCACGTTCATGGATTCGCCGGTGTGGCAAAGCGCAGTGATCCGTTCGTTCGAAGTGGGTCTCGGCACCGCGCTGCTGTCGCTGCTGCTCGGCTTCGGCGCGACGCTCGCGATGACGCGCATGCCGCGCCGCGTGAGCAAGCCCGTATTCGCGTTGCTGGTTGCGCCGCTGATCGTGCCGCGTATCGTGGTGGCTGTCGGTTTGCTGTATCTGTTCGCGCGCTTTGGGCTGACGGGTACGAACCTCGGCCTCGTGATCGGCCATACCGTGCTCGCTATTCCCTATGTCGTCGTGACGCTGGCCGCAGGCTTCCAGCGCTTCGACTGGCGCCTCGACGACGCCGCGCGCGTGATGGGCGCGTCGCCGTTGCGGCGCATCACGTCGATCGTGTTGCCGCTCCTCATGGCGAGCGTGACCGCCGCGTTCCTGTTCGCATTCCTCGTTTCGTTCGATGACCTGACTATCGCGATCTTCGTCTCCGGCGGCATCAACTCGACGTTGCCCAAGCAGATGTGGGACGACATCCAGCTCGCCATCACGCCGACGCTCGCGGCCGTGTCGACCACGCTCGTGATACTGATCGCACTCGTCGTCGCGGTTTCTTCCTGGCTCAAGCGCAAGGCGCGCTAATTTTCGGTCATTCAACCGGTTCACACATGCATCGTTATCCAGAATATTTTGCTCACCGGCACGCCAACGACGAGCTCGACTGTGTGCCGCTGCTCGCGGCAGGATTGCGCCGCGATCCCACGCGCACCGTCGTGCATTTCGAGGATCACGCGATCACCTGCGAAGACGCTTCACGGCACGTCGCGCAGTTGCAGCGCTGGTTCCGCGAACGCGGTCTCGTACAGGGCGATCGCGTCGCCGTGATGCTCGGCAATAGTCCCGAACACATTCACCTGATTTACGCGCTGCATGTGAGCGGGCTTGTGTGGGTGCCCGTCAACACGAAGCTGCGTTCAGCGGGCCTCGAATATCTGCTGCAACATGCACAGCCCAAACTCTTCGTGATCGACGATGAATTCGACGCGGTGACCGCGCAACTCGATTGCGGCGCGGCGCAACGCACGCGTCTGCCTGCGTTCGATGCAAGCGACACCCATGCGGCGTTCGCGACGCCCGCGATCGGCGTCCACGATCCGCTGTGCATCATCTACACGTCGGGCACGACGGGCGCGCCGAAGGGCGTCGTCTTCACGCACAGGATGATGCGCATCGCGAGCGAGGCGGCGCTGCGTGTCGCCGATGTGCGCGACGGCGACCGGCTGTTTCTGTGGGAGCCCCTGTGTCACATCGGCGGTGCGCAAATGCTGCTGCTGCCCTTCCTCGAGAACGTGACGTTGCATGCGGTGCCGCGTTTTTCGGCATCGCAATTCTGGCCGCAGATAGAGCGCGCGGGCGCGACTCAGTTGCATTATCTCGGCGGCGTGCTCGACATTCTGATGCAGTTGCCCGAGAGCGAGCAGCCGGCGGCGCACACGCTACGCGTCGCGTGGGGCGCGGGTGTGAGCGCGGCGTCGTGGGAAGCGATTCAGGCGCGGCTCAAGGTCTCGCTGCGCGAGTGCTACGGCATGACCGAATGCTCGAGCTTCGCGACCGCCAATCTCACGGGAAAGCCGGGCTCGATCGGCCGCGCGTTACCGTGGATCGACATCGACTTACTCGACGAAAACGGGCAGCGCGTGCAAGACGGCGAAGCCGGCGAGATCGTGCTGTCGAGCAAAGTGGAGGGCACGTTTTTGCCGACGTATCTGAACAATCCCGATGCGACGAAAGCCGCGCTGCGCGACGGGCGGCTTCACACCGGCGATCGTGCACGGCGCGATGCGGACGGCGATCTGTTCTTCATCGGCCGGCAGACGGACAGCATGCGCGTGCGCGGCGAGAACGTGTCCGCATGGGAAATCGAGCGTATTTTTGCGGCGCATCCGGCGATTCGCGCCAGCGCGGCAATTGGCGTCGCATCGGCAATCGGCGAGCAGGATATTCTGCTCAACGTCCAGTTCAAGGACGAAGCGGTCGCGTGGCCGGCGTTGCACGCGTGGGCGCAAGAACGCCTTGCGAGCTTCCAGTTGCCGCGCTATTACCGCGCGGTCTCAGCGTTCCAGTTGACCGCGAGCGAGCGCGTGAAGAAGCATCTGCTGTCGCGCAACACCGAAGACGCGTGGGACCGTCTCGCGACGGTCACGCAATAGTTATCGTATAGAGGTGGATTGTTAGGGCTGTGCGATAATTTCCCGTTCGAACCAGACAGACACTGACGTGATGAGCGACGAGCCCAAAGCCGCACGCAAGCGCAACACTTCGCAGGCAAAGCTGCCCGCGGAGGCAGCCGACCCGAGCGCGTCGCCGCTTTACGTGCAGTCGGTCGAGAAGGCGATGAAGGTGCTCACCGCGTTCGACGGCAGCAAGCGTCAGTTGTCGCTCTCCGAGATCTCGGCGTCCACGGGCTTCGACATGAGCGCGACACAGCGCTTTACTTACACGCTCGCTGCGCTCGGCTATCTCTTCAAGGACGCGGACAGCCGCAAATACGAACTGTCGCCGCGGCTTCTCGACTTCACCTATCACTATCTGACGTCGAACGATCTGGTGAGCCGCGCGACGCCTTATCTGCAGCAACTCGGCTCGGAGACGGAAGAGGCGACCAACCTCACGGTGCTGGACGATACGGACATTGTGTTCGTGCTGCGCATCGTCAGCCGCAATGTATTCAACGCGCACGTCATTACCGGCTCGCGGCTGCCTGCGTATTGCACGGCGCCGGGTCTCGCTATTCTTGCGACGCTGCCCGACGGCGAAATCGACGACATTCTGTCGCGCACGAACCTCGTCGCTTATACGGCTTCCACGGTTTATCAGCCGCGCAAGATCAAGGAGCGGATCGTGCAGATCCGCAAGCAGGGCTACGCGCATACGGAAGACGAGTACTTCGTGAGCGATATTTCGACGGCGGCGGCTATTACGAACGCGCACGGACGCGGCATCGGCGCGGTGAATATCGCCGTGGCGCGCTCGCGCTGGCAGGCCGATCGCGACGAAAAACGCTTCGCCGATCTCGTGATTTCGACCGCTTCGGCTATTTCCACACGTCGGCGGATCGAATAACCGCGCCTGTTTCCGCACGCGGCACGGTCCATGCTGTGCTTCTAAAAAGCGGCAAGCGCCGTGAAACTGGGAGACAGACATGAGAACCTTCAAGGTTGCCGGCATCGCGTTGATCGCCTGCATGAGCAGCGTGGCTTACTCGCAACAAAGCGGTAACGCACCGGCGAACAGCGGTACGCAAAGCGGAAAACAGATCCAGCCGGGACAGGCAGGGCAGGCCGTGGATAAGCCGGCGGACGTCGGCGCGCCAGGCAACAAGCCGGGCACGCTGATGGACAAGCGGGCGAATGCCATGTCGCCGGAAGGCGCGTCGGCGCCGCCGCGAACTGGCGAGGTCAAGCAGTAGCGCAGGGTAGAGCGCGGCGGCGGTCCCGTCGCCGCGCGCGGCACCATTTGCCGATGCCAATCGGACAACTCTGTCCGCCGATTCAATCGTGCTTGACAATCTATCTGCAGTAGATAGAGTTCAGCTCATGGACACGACGACTTCAGTGCGCGAACAGATTCTCGAGCACGCCATCACGCTATCATGATGCGCGGCTATACGGCTTTAGCTATCGGGACCTGTCGAGCCTGGTCGCGTCAAGACGTCGAGCATTCATTACTATTCCCGTCGAAGACGACCTCGTCTCGAGCGGGTGAACGCGTATAGC
>NZ_ABLD01000051.1 GCF_000172415.1 Paraburkholderia graminis C4D1M | reverse complement strand
CACCCCAACGGACATCATTAGTGGAATTTGCGAACTTCAACAGATTGTGGTCGCTGATCGAGCCACTGCTACCTGCGCGAGCACCACGCAATCGCCAGTTTGCGGGCCGCAAACCGACACCCGATCGGGCGGTGCTGACCGGCATCGTATTCGTGTATGCCACGCTAGCAGAATTAGCGATCTTCAACAACGGGCGCAAGATGGACGGCGGCGGAGCAGGGCGGCCGCGACGGATTGCCCGGGGTTCAGGGGCGCCAGAAGGCCTGGCAGAGATTGTTCGTCGCCGACGGTTTCGATGATCGGGCAGCGTCCGGGCGTGGCAGTAACTGGCGGATGGGCCGCCGCCATGCCGGCCGGCAGACGATGCTCACCGACAACTGAGAAAGTGTTCGGCGCGTTTTGCATCACCGCACTGCATGGCGACGAGCAGCGCTTAACGGGGAGGGGCCGAGTTCGCCCTTCCTCACCACCGGGTGACTGCCTGCGCGTTGTGGACGACAAGAGGGCGATCAGAAGCGCAGCTACAATCGCCGGCTGCTCGGGTGGCCCAAGCGGGAGTGCTTCCAGGCCATCGTGCCCACGCGTGTCACCGACCGGCTCCGGACGTCCTACTTCAGCACGTCCGACTCTTCGTAGCAACGCATTGCCGCTTGCAGGGGCGTGGCGTCCATCCAGTGTTGCCCGTCGTCGGATTTGATACCGCCGCGAGTTACCTTGCTCTGCATCGGCAATTTCGCCGACGACGATTCGCAGTTGTTTCAGTTCATCCAAGCTCATTTTCATTTCTTCTGTGCGGGCTGTGCGGAGATCCGCTCGCCATCTGGTCCCATCGGACGGGCTGCGTCCAAGGGCACTGGGCCAAGTGGATACTGTTATCTGTAAGGTATATAGCAGCGTCAGGCCGCAGCGACCGGCAAGGTGCCGCCCTCCGGCGCGTCGGCAAGCCGGGGTGGGCGCCGGCGTCGCTCCTTCTTCCCTCGGGCGAAAAAAAGCTGACCGCGAAGGTTCGCTCTAACGGTTCCCTACCTACGTTGAGGGACCGCGGTGAAGGACTTTAGGGCTGAGTGACAAGCAGCGGCCAACGTAATAACATTGTGTTGCCGCGATCCGCTCGATGGCATAACATTGTAATTACGGTGAGCTTATGAAAACGACGATTCGCAAGATGGGTAATTCGCAGGGCGTACTGATTCCAAAGCCCGTCCTTGCGCAGTTGGGATTGGAGAACGAAGTGGAAATGGAAGTCGAAAACGACGCGATCGTGCTGCGTCGCCCCCGCCATAAGGCTCGCGAAGGCTGGGCTGAGGCGAGCAAGGCGCTTGCTGA
Organism: Paraburkholderia graminis C4D1M; assembly: GCF_000172415.1. Classification (GTDB taxonomy): domain Bacteria; phylum Pseudomonadota; class Gammaproteobacteria; order Burkholderiales; family Burkholderiaceae; genus Paraburkholderia; species Paraburkholderia graminis. Next base: position 21,556 of record NZ_ABLD01000051.1, on the reverse strand, counting down.
GAGCGGTGACGACGCGCTGGTGATGGGTGAGTTTGGCAACGCCGACGATGCGGAGCTTGCATGGTAGTGCGCGGCGAAGTCTGGCTCGTTGGGCTCGATCCGACGCTAGGTAGCGAGATTCAAAAAACGCGGCCCTGTGTAGTGGTATCGCCGCCTGAGATGCACGACCATCTGCGAACGGTCATCGTTGCACCGATGACTTCGAAAGGGCGCCCTGCGCCGTTTCGCATACCTGTGACGTTCAAACGGAAACAGGGGTTGATTTTGCTGGATCAGATTCGCGCGGTAGACAAGGTACGACTGGTAAAGAAGGAAGGCGCGATTGCCGATAACACGATGTTGGACACCCTGCGTACCTTGCAGGAAGTGTTCGCGGAATAGGAAAAGTTGTCACTAGAAATCGGGGACAGAAAAACGGGGGGGAATATTTTGGCGCATGTTTCTCGGCGAACTTTTGGCGTCTCTGGCGTTGATGGCGTTGTGCTTGGTAACGCCGCTAAAGCCGCTGTTGTATGGTGGCCAATGGATACTCTGGCATCCAACTATCACGGTGTGCTCGGTCAGTGCGTAAGTTGACATAATATAAATTATCAACAAATCGCATGTGCCAGCTAAATTGAAATGTCGCGTTTCCCCCCCAATGCCACACCAGCCGCTTCACAGTGCGGCAGAGACAATCTATGTGCTCTCGATGGGTTTACACGCCGACTACACACTTTGAATGCGGTTGCACGCTGAGCACACACTTTTACGCAGGCTTCCAATTCACACGCGCCCAGCGCACACTTTGTCTCCGAAGTTAGAGTGCTTCGGAGCAAAAACGTGAGCATTCAGTGTTTCGCTACTGAACCGTTGAAGGGGTTATAGTTGGCCAGAACATACCGACACCACGCAGTTAGTTGACATACTTCCCCATCAAGCTGTGCAACGGCTTCTCGCGCGTAACGGCAAGGCCGCACCTTTAGTGCTTGGGAGCTAACATGTGAACGCGGAAAGGTTTTCCTGCGAGGTTCAAAAATTTGCACCCGTGAATCGTAGATTTACAAATTTGCTAAGCGGTCGTTCTGGCTGATTCGAAGTTCATAGATTTGGTCCGAAGCACTGCGCGCGGTAGCCTGCGCCGCGTTGCCGTGGCATTCGCGTTTTTGCTCCGCGTATAGTCCATCCGAGCAAAAACGTGAACTGAGCAAGTTTTCTTTGACTGTTCCAACGCCGTTCACAACGCGCCACCACGGGCGGCCACCTTGCGCACGCGGCGCCCTTCGCGCCCCGGCGAGCGGCCCGGTACATTGAACTCGGCACGGCGCTAACATAAAGGCGAGGACCGGTCGGTTGGATACGGGAGGAGTACCTGCGTTTCATCGACCCCGGTGTGGTCAGCAACGCGCTTGAAGAGGCTGCAAGGAGTCGTTGCTTACCCTAGAGAACCACCCTACATACGCGAAACCTACTGAATCATATTCCACCTACGGGGCCTGCCCATCGCGCCAGATCGACGCCCCCTGCATCGGCGGCTGTTACTGGCTGAAGTTTGTCAGTAGGAAATGTTCGACGAAGCCTACGATGCTGCCCACTTCGGCTTCGCCGAGCTTATCCCAGTTGGCATGTAGGGCCGCGTTTCGGAGCTTTGGCATTACATCGAGCAGCGTTTTCTGGGCTCCTGCTACCAGACCGGCTCCCTTCAATGCATTGATGACGTTCTGCATGTCTTTGCCCTCGACGTCGAGGCCTCGGACCATCGCAAACCGTTTGAGTGCATCCTCTAGCGCCGCGCTGGCTAAAACGGCAGCGACGTCCTTGTGTCCTTCCATTAGCGAGTGGCGCGCCAAACCGACAAAGTCGCCAAAGACTTCGCCCGAAACCCTCAATTCAACGTCGAAAATGAAACCGCCTTCGTAGTCTTCTTTCGCGGCTAGGAAAACTGCATACAGTTCCTTGAGTTCACCTTCCTTGCCTTCGGCGGCTAAATACACCTTCGTGAAATTTGCATAGTGTGATGATGTCTCACCGCAGGCTGCGCGAAGCAGATTAGCCGCGCTAGTTGTCCACTTTCGCCAGACACCACTAGGATCGTAGTTATAGCCATAGCCTGAGAGTTCAAACCGGATCGCGGAGAACATGTCTTGTAGTTCGGAAAAGCGCTCCACAAACTTTTGATTCAGCTTCATGAGTTGGTATTCCGTAGTCTGTTTCGTGAAAAATCTGCGAGTTACTCGCGACGATTGGCCGGGAAAGTGTGTCCTTTACCAAGGCCCGCCTTCCATTGCAGTGCATCGCAGCTGAAGTAAGTGCAGCCAGGTTTTCCTTCAATTTTCACAAAGCTTCCACATAGATCGCGTATTCACAATATTTGCTATGCGGCAGTTCTGCCCGTTACGTTGCTCGCTATTGCAGAAGCGGTCAATGTTAGTCCTCTCACGAACCCTAGATGCCGACGGACACCAGCTGCGACAGCACCTCCGGAACGTGGCTAAACATGGAGCGCCATGTGGCCTGCAGAAGGGGGCTGTACTTAATCGCTTCTTCAGGAAACGCGACCTCGGCGAACCCACTCAGCTTGAAATGGCGATGTTCGTCGAGGCCTCGTGCCGTGCAGAAGCGCTTTATGCCGATCTTCGCAATCGCCTGGCCAGCCTTTTCAAATTCCGCAATCGACGTAACCAGAAAGGGCATCGTCTCAGGTAGATTGGAACTCAGGCCTCTGTCTGACAGGTGCCGTTTTACCGCGACATTGAGCCGCTCGATTACCCTCGGCGTAAAGAGATACCAGTCTTCATATGTGACGACAAGCGGATAAATGGGAAGGCCGTTCGGCATCCAGGCCGACAGGCCCTGAACCGCGTCATGGATGTTCCGGTAATGCTGTACGACGGCACGGGCGAGGTCGTCGATCGATGCCTCAAGGGCATGAGAATCCACTACCTCCTTGGCAGGTTGCGCCATCCGACGCGCCTTGCATTCGAGGAAAAGGTTGCCTGTCCCGTCGCTGACGATCCAATCAACCCCGTGTCGCGGTTGCTTTCGTACGCTGTAGGTACGCTCGGACTCAAGCGTGAACCGCTCATTGTTAAACACTTCCCCAAGCACCTTGCCAACGTAATCTTGGAATGCCCTGCCGTAACGGTCCCCGAAGCGTGGGTCGCTGCCGACTACATCGTAAAAGAGACCTTCCGTGACTCGCCGGAAAAGAAAATCCGGCAGTGGACAGCACAGCCCCCTAGTTCCGTCGACATCGACATGAACCAGCGGAAACTTCTCCAGCGCATTCCAGGTGTACTGCCATGCCTCGTCGAAGCGCTGAATAGCGCGTAACTCGGCACGAATGCCCGCCGGCGTGCTAGCAATACGCTGGAAAAATGTGTCGCGCATTTCACCGGAGACTCCAAATGCTGAATAGTCTTGAACCGGACTTGTATAGGGTGCTCGTATCGCAGCCCCTCCCAGAATCAGCGCGAGAGTGAAGATGGCTGGCACTGGCAGCCCGACAGCCTGTTCAACCATTGGAGCGACATCCGGCGCACCGTAGATGTGATAGGCACGAAAGATTGCAGCGCCGTGATTGGGATGCTGGCAACGAACCTGTAGGTGCACCAACGGGTGAAGTGAATCCATTGCGCTATCGCCAGAGTCGATCGTGCGTTCCGAGATTGCTTCGTCGATACGGCGAATATGATTTATAAGCGTTAGGACACCGTTGACAGTGGACAAGAGATCCTCACTTCCGCCAGCATGCAGCAAAATTTCGCGGGACAGCAGATGGAGTTCCCAAACGTGGATCTCGTAGCGCCGGCCCCCGGCGCCGGGCAATATGATCTGTCCACCGGAATCGGCACGGTGTTGAAGCCACCAGACGCGCTCGAGCGATCCCCGAAGGGCGAGACGCCGCAATTGATTTCTGAATGGCTTGTAGACGTCGTGGATATCCATTTATTGCCCGTGGTCGTTCGATATACTGCGGCCTGAATGTGCTCAGGAGAGCCTCGAGGAAGGCCTCATCGTGTTTTTGCTGCCCTTCCCCAACTCGTGGGCGCAGCTACCGGAACAGCCGATAGCGCTTTCGCTAAACGGCGGCAGTAATGAATTCAACGAACAATGATCTCAGAAATCGGGAAGCTCTACGATTTCTGGCGCGCTCGCAGAGCGCCTGCCGATAGGTAATGCTAAGCCACACGCAAGCTGGCAAATGCCCAAAGTTCCAGTGACGCTGTGTTGCGTCGCCAATGGGTTCAATCGGTATTGCGCGCCGTGCGTGATTACCGCTGCATCTGGCCCGCGGACTCACTGCCGAGTGCACCTGCGGTGTGCAAAAGTCGGGATGCCCCAACGCGCTCCGACCCGACTGTCAGTGGTTGCCGTGGCCCAGCGAATGCGAAACCGTGACGTCACTGGGCTCATCATCCGCCTGACCCGCGTCCGCCGACTCACCCAGGAAGGCGGCGCGCTGGCGTGCCGAAGGGGCGTCGAACGTTTCGAGCCTGTCTCGACCACGAAGCCCACTTCCGTCAGAATAGAACAGCCGCGTAAAGGTCAGCCGCCCCCCGAAGCCGTCGCCCGCTGAATCACCGTACGCATTTTTTTCTCCCGCAACGGTCCAGATAGCGACGAGACCTTCACGCTCAAGCAATCTGAGGAAGGCGTCCCGGTCAACCAGTGCGGCGCTCTCGCCCACCGTCGAGACGGACGGATCCATGAAACGGGTGACCCCCTGAGCATCCTGATACATGATCGAACGACCGTCGGTGAGATGCAGGCCCAGCCCATCCATTAACCACCGTGCCGGTAGGTGCAGGTTGATATGATCGCTGACCGAGCCGTCGTAACCGTCCGCCTCGGCGTTGTACTCTGTCGTAGTTGGCCGGATAGCGAGTCTGTTCCCGCGTCGCCCGGATCGGTTGACAGGACGCCAGTCGAGGATCCAGTCGTCCCGCTCTTCCGCGAGGGACCGCCACGGAAACTCACCGAGGTGAACGCGGTAACCCCCTCCCGCGGCGGTGGGTACGTCGTGCGGGCCTGTCATCTGACCGGCCGACATCAACTCCAGGGTCGTGTCGCGGTCTACCGCTCGCACGACCACGCATGCTACACGCCGCCACGCCTCGCAATGCATGCCCTGCGTCGGCGTGCGCCAGGTCTTGAATCCTGTGAGTACCAGCCAGTGACGATCGTCGTCTTCGCACCTGACAGCAACGTTCTCAACTCCGTCAAGGATGTCCTCGGACGAGTGCAGCCATGTTATCGCCTCAGCGGGCGTACGGGCAGCAAGTTCGGGTGCTGCGCCGATCCAAAACGGCTTCGCCGGAACTTCCTCCCAGTCATCTGCGGCTACGTGATCGACCAGCAACGAGGGATCGAGGTTGCGCAACCGAAGCGGGTCCGTGTCGCGATCCGGGAGACGTTCGAGATTGTCGCTCATCCGTGCGACCAGTTCATAAAGCGCCAGCCACTGATATTTCTTGCCGATTCGTTCGAGGGAGTGCTCGTTCCGATCGCCACGGATCTGCCGGTCGAACGCGCCATGCAGTTCCTCCGACCAGCCCAGATCATGTGCCCGCTTCACGACCCAGCGCCGCGCCCACGCGAGATTGAACCCAACCGGACCCGATTGGCTCGCATAGCTCTGGTATATGCCTTCGGCTCGCCAGTACTCGGCCCGCTCCCGCCATTCTTCGAACATATCCGGGCCGACAGCCGCCCGGAAGACCGCCTTCGCTGCCCTGACCCGGCCGCGAGCCTCCCCCACTACGGCGGTGTTGCGGGGATTCTCACTGGCGAGGGTGTCAACGAGCCGGTCATGCGCCGCAATCATGTCTGGGGTCGCCGTGACCTTGAACTCCTCGAACCACGTGTTTCGCAGATCCAGCGCGTTCGGCAGCGGCGAGGTTCCGGCCAGAGCCGGACTCCAGTCCTGCACCGCGTAGTCGAGCACGTAGCGGCCAAAATCACCATCCTGGCACGAGTTGACGATTTCGTCGGGGAATCTTCCGTTGTCACCGTGTTGGCGCGTGTAGCCCGCGATCGTTTCATCGGGTACGTGCTCGATCGGCCAGGGGCTGAGGAAGGGACCGTTGAGCTTTTCGGGATCAATTGCGCTACTCGTCACGCCGCGGTGCATGGCATATGCAATCAGTCCGAGGGCATGATCGCGCAGCAGCGAATTCGCCGGGGGCGTACGGTTCGCAAAAAGATCACGGTAGAGGGTCATGGCGACGGCCGACAGATCGTGATCCTCCCAGACGCCCTGCATGGCCGCCCCGTAGAGAGCGGCGATCAGGCGCTCGGTCAGATACCCGTCGTCAACATTCTTGAACCCGCTCCACAGGCTGATTGCGAGCCTTGGACGACCGGCAAGCAGTGCGACAAGCGCCTTCGTCGCTCTGTCTCGAAGGGGACGGAAGCTGGTCGTGAGGAACCAGGTCAGCTGTATGGCGGCCAGTTCCGCGCGGGCGAACGTGACGCGTTTCTGATCGGCGTTCCACACCCAGTCGACCAGAGTCGTTGCACGGTCTGAATCAGCGAGATGGACAGACCACTGGGCATCCCGCTGCGGCATTGCAAGGCACCGGAGCTCGCTATCGAGCACACGCACATTGAACGGATGCTCCGGCTCTGCTGACAATGCGATCAGCGTGTCGAACCGGAGGCGTTCGTCGCCCATTTCAGCCACGAGCTGCCAGGTCCTGTCGCGGAAGGCCGTCGGTCGGCGGGCGAGGAGGCTCTGAACGAATGCTTCGTCCACCCATGACCGTGACGGTATGTCGGCCAGATCCGGAAGCTCCAGATCCAGCCGCTCGGGCAACTGGATCGCGAGTGCCTCCAGAAGCCCCGGAACGATCCGGGAATGCCGATCAGCCAGCGCCTGGTGAAGTGGTGTCCCGGGAGCGCACACAGCACCCGCTCCCTCGGACGTCATGCTGCCATTCAGGAGACTGGCGGCAATCGCATGATCACCCATTCGCTCGAACGTGAAACGGACAACCTCCCTGGATTCGACGCTGGAAAACGAGTCCTGCTCCACTGCGAGAAGCCCTTCGCTTTCCAGCTGGAACAGCATGTCACTCGCGATCTCATTGCCATCGTAGATCGAGCGCACGAGCTCGTCAGCGCGCTCGAAACCGACCTCCCCACGCCCTGTCCTGGACATCTCCGTCGTCAATGCCTCGATCGCTTTCGAAACCAGCTTGCGGTGCGGCGATACCTTCGTTGTCGCTTCAATACGTCGTGTGACGGCCGAGGTAAAGAGCCGGAACGCTTCGGAAATCCCGCTCAGGCTCTCCGTCATTAATACTTCGCCTTCGGAATTCAGGGCATCGCAGGCCAGCCGGAGGAAAAGCGGGTTGTGCAGTTCGTCGAGCTGACGGGGAGCCTCGGGTACGCTGATGCCGCGCCGATGCAGATAGCGCATTACATCCTCGTCATCGAAGCCTTCATGTTCGATTCGCGGCAACTTCGATGGATCCAGTGTGTCTGGGATCACGACATCCAGATACGTCGTCCGGCATGACAGCACGACGGTTATCCAAGGGAACTGCCTGACGTCGTTCAGGAGGCCAGCGAGGCGCTCCGGCCAGATCAACTGCCCGTTCTTCTCATTGAGTGCGTCGATCACGACGAGCGCGCGAACGTCTGCTGCCTCCCCGGCGGCATTGAGTGCACCAAGGAACTGTCCCACCTGAAGGTGGCGCGGCAGATCGAGATCCCGCAGGATCTCACCCCACGGCTCTGCATCCGGCAGCTTGCCACCGAGCACCATCATTGCCGGTCGACCGTTCTCGATCTGGTGTGCACAGGCGTCAGCTAGCAGGTGTGACTTGCCGCTTCCGGCATCACCGGACACGAGAAGCGCCCGCGTGTCAAGATGCGTCCAGTGATCCGCGCGGACATTGCGAGCGCAGGCGCGCAACGCGTTCATCAGATTGGAAACGGCGATCAGCTCCGGGCTACGCTCACGACCTTGCCGCTGGTCCCGGAGTTCGCCATGCCACGCGGTCGCCAGATCGGCAGCAGCATCGATCCTGCCGCGCAGTTCCAGCAGCGGAAATGAATCCGGCTGCTCATCGGCGAGTGTGTCCAATTCGGTCGCAACGCCCAGCGCGGCGGTGCGCGCAGCGTTGTTCGCGCTGTCTGGCGTCTGTTGTAGGCTATGCCTTATTCGCGCAGCGAGCGGTTTCAGCGCTTTGAAGATCACGGGGTCGCGCACCGTTGCGAGGATCGACTGCCGCACCGGTATGTCGATGTGGGTTTGCGGACTGTAGCGATCCCCCAAGGTATCCGCTGTTCGTTCGAAGGCTTTCCGGAACCAGTCGGCGGTCAACAACTCCTGGTCGAACCAGAAGGCTATCCGCCCCGCCGATCTCGTATTGCTGTCTGTCAGCCTCTGTTTGATCTCGTGCGCGTCCCAGCGATCGATCGCGACCGTCCTGCCGGCTGCGGCGGCCTCGCTGATCCGCCGCTCACGCCACTTAGTCCATTTTGCGAATGCCGTCGTCACGTCAGCGCGGCGAGAATCCGCCAGATCGAACGGGAAGCAGGCGATGAACCGGTGCATGTCAGGATGCTTTACAAGCGCTTTCGTTAGTGATCCGTCGAGCGAGCTGAGCAGACTGTCAATCTCCCAGTAGAACTTCACCTGCCATCCGGTTTCTGAGCCGTCGGCGTGAGTGGCAAAGCACTCGATGCCGCCGTCTCCTCCCCGTCCCTTCTTGTCGAAGCGGATGCGATCCGTCAGCGGTTCATCGCCCGCCAACTGGCAGCATAGCTCCTCGAATGCGTCGGCCTGGCTGGTTCGATGAACGCGGATTTTCTTGAAGTCAATATCGGGAAGCGACATGGGATAAAAACCAGTCAGGAGCAGTGAAGGCGAAAGCAGAGCCGTTTCCCGGCTACGCGCGATGGCGCTCGCAGCGCAGGGGTTACACCTGCCATCCGCTGTCTCCAGGAAAAGTCCATATATAAAACAGCCTGCAAGGTCGGCGAAGGGCCGCCCGAAGCGCGGGGCCGCGGGGCACACGCACAGCATCGCGTCGCGCACATCATTTTGCGCGAGGGCCCGCTCTTTGCGAGGCTGCCTTATGTCAGCCGGAGATTGTACGCGGCGGGTGTGCGAATTTCGACAGGTGACACGATGGACATTGACTTCATGCCACCCCCACCGGTGTCTTTGCGACCGAATGCACCCAGGCAGTAACGTTGACGCTGCCCCCCCCCACTTCCCTGTGCTAGGCGTACGTTCACTGATGCGCAACGCCTGCGGCGGCAAACAGGGACTGCGGCCGTTGCCGGGGCGCACGCCAACCCCGCATCCACTGCACCATGTGACGGGGCCGGCGTGCGCGAAGTCCTCATGCGGGCACGCGCTGGCGATCGCGTCGCTTTCCTGGCGCGTCACGCTGCACCGGCACCTGGGAGTTCAGCCGGTGCGCACGCTTAAGTATCGTCGCAAAGTAGTTCTCCCCTGCTCCGCCCGCGCGGGCGTTTTCGAGGAAACCGGCATCGCCGAAAAACACCAGATGATGCCTGGCGCGCGAACAGGCGACGTTCAGACGCTTGCGGTCCAGCAGGAATTGCAAGGCGCCCTGTGTGCGCACCGTCGAATAGCAGACGAGATCCGCTTCGCTACCTTGGAACGCGTCGACGGTGTCAACCTTGATCGCCAAGCGTCCCAGCACGCCAACCCGTTCCGGATGAGTCGTGCAGTAGGCATTCAGCCTGTCCAGAACGAGCTTCTTTTGCGCTGCGTACGGGGTAATGACGGCGACCTCAGTGTGCGGTTCCGCGAACTCAGCCACACTCGCCAGGAAATGCACAATGGCGTCCGCTTCGGCAAGGTTGCAGAGGCTCCTGCTTTTCGCGGGTCGCGTCTGGCGCCCCTTCACATGCATCCAGTTCAGGCTGTGCGTCATCAGCGCCGAGCGTTCCCAATCGCCTGCGGGCACGCCATTGAACAGGGTGCGGGCCTTCTTGCGCGTGTAAAAAAGCTCTCCCACCAGATCGCCGATCTCAGGCGCCATGCGGTACTGTTCCTTCAGGATCGCCTTGGACCCGGTAGGCAACTGTTCGAAAAGTAGTTCGAAAAAGCTCGTCTCAAGGAATGCCTCGCGCAGAAACGGTAACACGTCGCGAGCCGAATCCTCGCGCAGCAGCGGTGAGACGCACGGTGGCAACTGGTAATGGTCACCGATCAGGATCGCCTTGCGACAGCGAAGCAGCGGAATCAGAAGTTCCGGCACCGTCGCGCGGCCGGCCTCATCGATGATGGCCACATCGAACACGAGATGATCCACTCCGCCCTTCGGGGTGGACAGGCCCACGCACGTCGCGCCCACCAGATTCTTGTCGGCAAGCAATAACGTGCTGAGCTCTTCAAGCGTCGGCCTGTCGAGGAGATTGTCCGGCGTGTTCATCACGTAGTCGATCACGGTCGACCACTGGCACGCGATGTCGTGCCTGTCGCTGCCCGTTTCCAGCACCTTCCTGCGCGCATCCTGCGACAGCCGTTCGACGAACTGTGCGTACCGTTCGTCGAACTGGTAACGCTTTAGGCTGGCGCTTACCTTGTCGGGGTTGCCAATGCGAATGACCTGCACCGCTGTCTGCACGAGGTCCGGAAAACGCTGGATGAAGCGTTCGAGGGCATTGTCCACGGCGGTGTTCTGCTGCGAAACCAGCAACACCCGGCAATTCGGGTTCGCCGTGAAAAGTTGATACAGCATCTCCACGATGGCCGTCGTCTTGCCCGTACCGGGCGGCCCCTGGATCAGCGCAACGTGCTTTGCCTTTAGCGCCATGCTGACTGCTTCCCGCTGCGACGGCGAGAGCTTTCCTTGCCAGTGGATTTCGCGCCCTGTCCAAAACGGGTCATCCACGGGCAGATACGATTGTGGGGACAGCAGGATATCTTTCAGCGCTGGCTGCACCAGACGATCATGAATGAAATCGTCGAGCGCACGCTGCTGGCGCCTGAGCGCCGTCGCTGGCAACTGCACGCGAAAGCGGTAGCGCCCCTCAGACTCCTGCCATTCGCGCGGGAACTGTCCGCGCATCGCAAGCGTTCCCTCGTCGGTCAGTTCGTATTCGAGCGATCCCCGATGGCGCTCCGGCACCGCCGGAATATACGAAAGGCGCTCACTGTCCCATCGTTCGATGCGCAGGCAATGCTCCCGGCGGAGCATGCTGTCCTTGTCGACCTGACGCAGGTAATCGAACGCCGATGCATCAAGTGTTTCTTCTCGCATCTGTGCTGCACTGACATGGAGCGTCGAAAGCCGGTCGTCGATCGCAATGGGTGTCGTGTCGAACGTCACGGCACGTACGCTCTCGGCCTCTCGCTGATAATCCAGCACGCTCTGCCACCGGCGCATGAAGACGGACTGCGCGCGTCGCGCGGCATCATGCCCGTCGTTCAGTGCGATCTGCGTGGCGTATTGCCGGAACGTATCGATGGCCGGCTGCCAGTGCAACGCGCGGATATCGATCGCGTCGGTGACAAGCGTAACCGAAAAAGGAAGCTGGTGACCGATCTGCATGTGTTCCGTCTGGATCACCTGTTCGACCTGCAATCCCGTAACACGCTCGCCGAACGTCGCGACGAGACGCACATGCGACTTGCCAAGCACGTACTGGTTGCTCTCCGGGTCGCTAACCATCAGGTTCCACTGCGTGAGGGGGCTGAAAAACTGGCTGTCGGATACTGCGTCGAGCAGTTTCTCCGGCACACGGACAAAAAGCGGATGCTGATAGGACGCGCCCAGTTCGGGCGGAGGCAGTTGCGATGCACCGATCGCGCGTCGCTTCGACTCCGGTACGAGCGGGTTGCTGTCCAGCGTGATATTGAATGCATCGGGATAGACGAACAGCGCTTGCCCGGGAAGCGGCAGCATATGTTTGTGCGTGAGTTTCGTGACGGGCACCGAGATTTTTACAAACTCGTCGAATGCGGTGCCCGACACCTCCATGCGATTCGCATGGGTGACGTTCATCGCGACCGGCTCGCCCGGAATGATGTGCTCATAATAAAGGGCACCACGCGCGACACATCCGTAGAATGCGCCTTCCTGATGTTTGTGTGCACCGGTGATCATCACGGGAATCTCGTCGCCGAATGGCACAGCGAGCGCGAGTTGCCTGCTCTCATGACGTCCAAACAGCAGCCGGTGCCCGAACCGCGGCAGCGGCTTTCTGATTTCGTCAAGGCTAACGACCACCAGCTTGCCGCGGTAAAGCCACTCATCCGGCAGCAATGGCTCGGTCGGCCGTAGCTTGAGCACGGCTGCCCCGTCGGTCACACGTGCGATCTGGGCTTCCGCATGGTCGAGATACGCGGCGTACGCGTCCAGCCTGAGCTTTGCATCTTCAATTCGGCAAAACGCGTATTGCAACGCCAGGCGCCGGAATGGACTCGTGGTGTCCGCGCCAATCTCTATGCGAACCACCTCGTACAGACTGTCCAGGCCTTCGCGGATCGGCGCGATCTTGTCGCGGTTATCACTGAGGGCCTGCAGCAGTTTTCTGCGCCAGTGACCGGCCTTCTCCGTCGTCCACCGTTTGAGGTCCGCCTGCTTCGTCCTGCAGGCCTCTTCATACTCCTGGTAGATGGTTTCCGCTTCTTCCCGCAGCGTCTCACTGCGTTCGGCCTCCTCCTCGGACATCGAGTTGAAGATCCACTTGACAACCTTCGCCGCGACGAAGACGGCGAGTCCGATGAGCGGCCACATGGGTCAGTGATTGTCCGTGTCAGTATGGCTGGTGAAATCGCGTGAATCCAGCAGCGTGCGACACTCCTCCGCCGTGATTTCCCCTCGTTCCAGCATGTCCAGAAGCCGCGATCGCTCGCTCTCGTTTTTCATGGCGAGATCGTGGCGATTGTCGATCCGGCGCAGATCGCGGATGTGCCCATCCTCGTCGCGCTTCCGTTCGTTCTCCAGTATCTGTTTTTTTTCTTCGAAGTCGATTCCATGCTTTAGCACGTCGGCCTTGATTTCGAGGCGTTTGGTCTCGGCTTCGATCCGCGCCCGTTCGGTGCGCTGGCTTTCCGCGCCGTAGTCCGCGATGCTCTTGAACATGCCTGTGGCCGAATCGACGGCCTGAATGACGTGCGTAGGCTCAACCTTCGACAGAAGACCGCCTGACTTATTGACCGTGGGCATGCGCCGAGTGTTGATGGGGGGTTTCACAGACTTGACCATGTCGTCCTCTCAGGGATAGGTACTGCTTATCGGATGTTCTCGTTCAGACAGGCGAGGCTCGATCCGACCAGCGTATCGAGGCTCGACTGCAGATCGTCCAGTTCCTGCGTGTAGCCATGCAGGCGTGCCTCGCAAACCATGCGATGAACGCGGAAAACAAGTTCGACCTCGCGTTTGATCGCTTCAAGGATCTGCGCGCGTTCCCGTGCATGCCGTTCCAGACTTCTCGCAAGTGCCGCCTCCCGGTGCTCGTGGTCGAGGCGGATCGTCTCGCGATCCAGTTCGAGCATGCGCAGATAGCCGTTCGCTGTCTCGCGCAACTCTTCATTGGCTATCTCGAGCTGCCTGTTCAGCTCTTTCTGCGTGAGATACCGCATGTAGCTGCCGCAGGCGTCGAACACGGCGATAGCGGCGTCGATCCATACCGCAACCGGGTCCAGACCTCGTAGGCCCCTGACACCGCCTTTCGCAAGGATCATCCCGTAGCGAAGCACGCGTGGGTCGTCGAGCACCTCGTCGCCCATCTGCCTGAAGATCTCAACTGTTCTCATGATTCTGAGGTATCCAGACGTCACCCAACGTGGCGAGCGCGGAATAGACGGCCGTCCACGGAAATGCGCGCCTGCGCCACCGCGGCGTGAACACGTGCATGCGATTGAGCATGTCGAGTTCCTTCGAGCCGGGTGGCCGTTGCGCCGCGAACAGTGCGCTCACCGCGACGTCCTCGTGCAGCGTTTCGTCGGGAAAGACGAGCGTATAACCGGTGCCGTCGCCGACGGGTGGCTGCGCCTGCAGCACGGATTCGTCAAGGAAGTCGTAGTAGAGCACACACTCATCGGGGACGATGGGCGCGAGGATTGTGGGCAAACCATCGGGAACTGCGTATCGCGTGCGCAACTCCATAACCGCATTGTCCAGTTCCAGTGCGGGCTGGGAGCACTGCGCTTCGGTCCCGGTGGACAGCGTCAGTTCCACGCCGCGCAGCCCGGCGTCCGGTCCGTGCATGCCGTCGACGGCATCGCTGGCGGCACCGCTTGCATGTTCCGTAAAGGCGTCGCTGCAGTGTGTCAGTTCCATCTCCCACTCGCGCCACCAGCCTTCGTCCGGTTGCTGAGCAAGGTCTGCGAACGACGGAAACAGAAAAGGCAGCCACGCGCACTGGAAATCGTAATGCCTCATGCGGGCGAGCTGGCGTTCGAGATCGAACCGGCGCCCCCTTGGCGTACGCCCGTCCTGCTGGCGTCGACCTTTCGCAACGAGCTCATCCGGGGGAATCGTTGTGACAGACGGGTGGGTACCATGCAACAGTGCGGGCGCCTGGTCGTGCTGCGTGTCCATCCAGAGTCGCGCCTTCTGCTCGTGAAGTGTCGCGAGTATATGCGCGTACTGGCGGCCAGAACGCGTCAGCCCCGAATCATCCAGAATTCGCAGCCCACGAAGACGTTCAAGCACGGGCTCGAGTTGCGCGCGACCGAGAGACGTGATGGCTGACAGTTCAGCAGGATTCGTGTCGCTTCGGCTCTGGCAAAGGATAACGAAATGCGAAATGCGCCCGAGCTGTGCGAGCAGTTTGTGCCGGATCTTCAGCTCGTAGCACTGCAATGGGAGCCAGACGCCGAACTGTATGTTAGATGAAGCACTACCATGCTTCGACCCTGTAGAGTCTTCTGCGGTCATGTTGAGGAGGCGTCACCTTTTTTCTGACTGCGGAGCAGCACTGCCGTGTTCCCGGTGAGCGCGCGGCCCGATGTGCGTCCTGTCGGCCGCGCGCGAAGTTGGCTGTTACGGGTTTCAGCGAGTCGGCGCCGGGAAGGCGAGCCGGTCGCCTGCCATGATCGCAAGCCGTTCTTCAACGAGGACAGCGGCAACATACGACGCGAGCTGCCGGCCGGGCCGGTTCTCGATCCACCATGCGCCGATCGAACCGGCCGGCGGATTGTCGCGGGACGCACCGACGGCGACTGCTCTCGCCTGAGCACGGAAATGCCCGATCAGCCGCTCAAGCAGTTCGGAAGCGACAAAGTCGTGCGTTCCATCGGCTCCTATCCAGAAGTGAAAGCCCGTCGCCAGGGAGCCTTCATACTGGAAGGGAGCGCGGTTACTCAACGTATGAATGGTAAGCGGCATATTCTCGATCTGTCTTCGGCCCGGATTCAATCGCGCAGGAAACGCTTCCTGCACGCAAGCGGTTTATCGGCATTATTCAGCGGATCTTGAATTCGACAACCGCTGCCGTGCACGGCGTTCATTCAGCACACGGGACGACACCGGGCGAGACAGCGCCCGGCTAACCCAGGCGTTTCGACGTGGCGTCGGGAAATCATGTAGCCCGGTCGCCTTTCAACGATCCGTCAACGCCGTCACCGCCACCCTCGCCGTCAGCGCGGCGTGGGCCAAGCGAAATGCGCCAGCGCCCGACGGAAGCCGCTGCATCTTCCCCGCTCAGGTTCTGCTCAAGGCAGGATAGAAGGTCCTCCTGCCGTGGTTGCGCGAACACCAGACGGTACAGCGCGAGACTGCGTTTCAGCTGCCGGTAGCGGGCCTCGTCCCGGCTGAGCGGTAGCGTCAGCACTGTTCGCTCGATATATGCACCGTCATCATCTTCGTAGATCCAGTAGGGGATCAGATCGTTGGTGCCGGGCTCACGTTCCTGGACGGCGAGATCGAACAGGGTATTCCAGAGATCGCCGCGCGTGTTCCGCAATGCTGCCGGTCCATGCTTGCGAGCGACGTTCTTGCGCACCGCATAACCCTTATAGCGATGCACACGCCCTTCACGCTGCTCCATATCGACGGGATTGGAGGGCAGGTTCCAGTGCACGACGGAATGACACCAGTTGTGGAAATCGAGCCCTTCCTGACCGACGGACGTCGACGCCAGCACGAACGGCCAGAACGGCGAATTAAACGCTGCCTGCACGACCTTCCTGCGTGCAAGCGCGCCGTCTTCCCCCTGCTGGTTACCGAAGCGCAAAGCAAAGTGGGTGCGTATTCGCGTTTCAAATGGCTTGATGTCCAGCAGGTCGTTCCTGAACCCCACTTCATCAGGCTGCAACGGTGCGCTGCGCAGGGACATGGCTTCATACATCGCATCGGCGAGCATCTCACAGCCGGCCTCCGCAGTGCGATCAGCGAGCCCGGTCGACTCGAAGAGTATGTGCGCGTACTCGTCAAGCAGTGCCTGCAGATTGCCGTCAGCGGCATATTGCAATACGCTCTGCCAGTACGAATCCTCGTCCTCGACAGTCTTGAGTATGGCGACCGCGCGCGACGAGTTGAACTGGCTGCGCAGACCTTCCGCGATGCGTGCCGCCGCGTCCAGCATGGCCCTGGGCGCCATGTCGTGCGGCCAAACGTGCTGCAGGGTCCGAAGCGCGCAGGTAGCCGGTGCGCAGAGCGCGACGCTTGCAAGAACGGTCACGAGATCATCGGGCACGCGACCCAGGTCTTCGGATTTGCCGTCCCATGCGTTCAGCCACAGTCTGACGTGTGCATCGAACGCACTTTCAGTATCCTCCTCTTCATTGCCACGCACCCTGCGCGCCTCAGCCCAGTGAAGAGCGCACCATTCGCGTGCCGCTGGATGAACGCCTGCCTCGAGGCGGGCGAGCACAAGCCAGTACCAGCGGCGGTCGAACGGACCCTCCTTCACGCTCCGATCGATGAGCGGTTCGATCGCAGGTCCGATGATGGCCATTGCCCGCTCGCGTAGCTCCGAATAACCTGGCATTACGTCCGCGCCCGCGGCGGCGTGCAGCGCAACGGGGTTGACCATCCGCGCCAACGCTTGTGAAGGAAACGCGAGAAGGAGCGCGGACATGCCGGACGGCCCGCTACCGCGTCTGATCGAGAAGCGCAGCTGCTGCGCAAAACGATCGGGCATGCTAGCGTATGTCACGGTGCGCTTCGAATTCCGGGTCAGCCGTCGCTCCGCTTCGTAGGACAGCAGCGCGGCGAGCGCGTCGGGCACGACGTTCCAGGCCGAGAATACGAGTTGTTTGCTGACCGGACCGACGTCGGCGTACTCGCCGGCCGCCCGCCAGTAGTTCAGTGACGGCGGCATCCACAGCAACTTCCAGAGGCCGTCCGCATCGATGCGCCCGATCAGTGCGCGAAGCCGCGCATTGCCGGGGTCGATCTCGCGGTAGCTGTCGAGATCATTCTGACTCAGCAGCGCGAGTCCACGTTGCGCAAACGCTGCATGAACCGGGGAAGCCGTGCGTGCAATCTGCTCACGCACGGTCTCCTTGAACTTGTAGCCATGCATGAAATTGAGCAGATAGGGGCTTGATTTCCAGTACTCGATCGTCTCCGGCTCCTTGATGGCCCGCGCGATCGACTCCAGCGCGCGAAAATCAGCCAGATCGCCTGGGTGCAGAGACGGTACAAGCAGGCTTTCGCGGACCATCGAGTCCGCGCGCCGCGTGGCCTCGACTCGCTCCGTCCGGCACATGACATGCCGCAGGGTACGCTCGATCCGCTCCTTGACTGGTTCAAGCGCCGCGAAATCCCCGATTCCACGAGCGCCAAGCAGGCCCGTGCGCATGGCGCTGATGTCGTCTTTCAGCGCATCGACTTTCGCCTGCTCGCCCGGATAGAGAAATTTCAGCGTATGCAGGAAGTCGTCGTAATGATCTTCGCTCTCCTCGTTGCGGGCGTACATCTTGTACGGCGTCGCGGATAGCAGCAGCACGCGCGTGCGCGCTTCGTAGTTAAACAACTGATGCGCGAGTTCAGCGGCAGGATTCTCGGTCTCCGCGGGATCGTCGAACAGATCATTGAAGCGCTGGAATTCATCGAGAATCACTAGCGCGGGCTTGAGCGCGACGAGACACGTTCGCGCGAGAAGCGTACGCAGTTCGCCTGTGAGGGCCGCCCGGCGCTCCCTGTCCTCATCGCTCACGGTCCTGCGTCCATCATGGTGAATATCTGCGATGTCGCGCAGTTCACGGTAAAGCGTCCGATCGCCCCTGAGCGCTTGCCGGTAGGCCTTCTCGATGCCCCGGTCATACTCAAGCGGTTCTCTTGCCTCGACTTCCCAATCGTCGCCAGCAGTCGCTTTCAGCGCGCGGCACAGGCCACGCTCCGACAGACCGGGCAGCCCACGCAGCATCTGATAGATCAGGTGGCGCTCCTCCTTGCGCCCGGTGCGCCGCCCCGCTCCGTTGTTCGACGGTAGCGCTGTGCTAGGCGTGAAGCCGATAACGTTCACCGCATTCCGCTCGAGATCCCGGGTGTAAAGAGGCAGCAGTGTTAGCCGGTTAGCCTTCGACATCGCTGACTGACCTGGCAACAGGAGGCGCTTGATGTTCTGCGTCGCGATCTCGGCGTTCGAGCAGACGTAGACAATGTCGATGCGCTCATCCGTCTGCGCGTAGCGATCGATGGTCTTCGCGAGCACGCCTTTCGCAATCATCGTCTTACCCAGGCCCACCTCGTCCGCGACGAGAAAGCGCGTGGCGGGCTGAGCGTCGTCGAACATGCGCCTGAACACGTATTCGACGGTGTCCCGCTGGAAGTCTTTGAGTCCTTTGAGGACCATGCTGGCAGAAATATTGCGCGTCATCTGTTTTCCCCTTCTGCCAGCGCCGATTCGAAGACCGACCAGAGTTCCATCAGGTCGGCCGTAAGGATGGGCTCCCTGTCGCCCTCGTTGGAGTCGGGACGTCGCAGACGTTCCACGAGATCGCGGATCTGCACGAGGCGTTCCGGTTCACGCGCATAGGCTCGGGCAAGCATTTCGAAGAGCGGCACATCGTCGAATGAGGGTCGTCGTTCATCGCCGGGCGACGCCCCGTCGCCCGGCCCGTTGCCATCGTCACCCGCCCAGTCGCCAAGCAGCAGCATCAGATAACGGACTAGTCCGTCACGATTGCGGATTGCCGCGCGAAGGATTTCCAGATCCCGCTCCTCCGGTCCACCGAAAAGTGGCAGTTTTAGGGCGAAACTCAACGCGGCGTCGCCCCGCGCGAGCGAGAACCCTGTGAAGGACGTGATGTACTGAGGGGCGAATTCACCAAGAGCAACACCTTGTTGCAGCGAATCCTGCGTGACGTTCGCGGGTCGCGGATTAACCGGGACGGCGAGCGCTTCGTCTGTTGACACGAGGCATGCGCGAGCCGCCGCGCCGTTCCAGTTAACGCCGTCGATGCCCCGAAGTACAACACGCCAGCACTGGTCTGCTTCTTCGCAATAGAGTGCCAAGGGTGCACGGGCGAGTTCGTCGCGCAGATGCTCCAGTGCGCGTTCGTCTTTGATGGCCTGTTCGTCAACAGGCACCGAGCGGACATAGGGCTCCAGCAACGGTCCGATGCCGTCGCCGCCGAGCCAGTCGGACGGTCCACCGACCTTGCTTGTCCGGCCCACCAGTTCGACCACAAACTCGACGTTGCGGCCTCCCGCGAGCGCGGCGCCCGTCGCGTTGGCCGATCCGACAAACAGATGTGTGTCCCAAGCCCGCCTGCCGATATAGACCTTCGCATGCAAGCCACGTTGACGATGCACAGCATCGTCTTCCGTGTCACCGCTTGTCGCGTGGTCGCTCAAGACCCGCACGTCCGAAAAACTCCCGTGCGAAGCGCACCGGTCGAGCTCCTCGGCACGTGAAACCAGAAAGAGCGACTCTCTGGCACGCAAGGAGAGCGCGTCCAGCGCGTCCGCCGACACAAATGGCGCGATCACGCCGAGCTCGTCCCACGGCATGCCGCTCGCGGGCTCTGGGAACCATTGCGTCGCCTTTGCGCCGATGCCGAGCGGATGAAAGCGCACTTCAATGAACTTGCCAGGCGCTGTCCATTGGGTATGCCGGGCATCGACGGCAAGCCGCTCGATCTGTTCGCGCCGTGCGACGCTCATCGTTTCTTTGCCCGTCCGGCTCAGCCATTCAATGAAAGCGGCAAGCGGCCTGCTGGGGCCGACGGGCTTTTTGCCGCGTTCGCCCTCCAGCCACAACGAGAGATCCCAGGAACGGTCGTCGGTGAGATTCCGGGTGAGAACGAGCAGGCGCAGGAGCGTCGGTGCTTTCTCGTCCGGCTCGTCCGGTACAAAGCGCAACAGCCACACCTTCGGGTGGAAGACGCCTTCATGGGGTGCCTGGGTTTCATGGACCATGTCCTCGAGCAGTCCCAGCAGCGCGTTCGATTTGCGCGGAACCTGCAGACGTCCGCGCTGGCACACGACCGTCAACCGGTCGCCCATGCGTCTGAGCGCATCCAGTACCGGCAACGGATCATGCCGGTCAGGCGACGTATCCTCGGTATCACGGCGCGCGAGATGTAGAGGCAAGGTCAGCAGCGTGATCAGGTCGAGCGAATAGGTCGTCGCGACGCCGCATTCATAGCGATAGCGATCGGGCGGCGTAAGCGCATCGGTGAGTAGGCTGCGTTGGTCTGGATTGATCATGCGGCAATCCAGCCGTCGTGCCATTCGCGAAGGAAATCACGCGCCACAGGCCAGCGATAGTTGAGAGGTACGAGCCCTGCCTTGCCGCTCCATTGCGCGCGCGCGGCCGTGTTCTCAAAGCGCGAGCGATTGCCACCGATCTTGATGCTTGATTCGCGGGACCGGATGAGCTGGCGGCAATCGCTCGATTCGGCCACCCCCTTGTGTTCGCGCAGTGCTAGGAAGAGCCAGTTGCGCACAAAATCCTGCGTGGGTTTGGTAATTGTGTGACCCTTGCCTACCACGCGCCCCCAGAACGAATCGAGATCCCAACCGGCGCAAAGAGGCAACTCCTCCTCCGCCCATGCCGCGAGTTCCGGCGCACGTTCGTCAATGATGTTCTCGCGCCGCGGTGCGAGCCTGGCAAGCTCCAGGTTGTAGAGAAGTGCCGCGCCGCGGATTAGAACGCTCAGGCGATGGGCATCGGCGATCAGCGACCGGATCGCCGAGGGGAACTGCTCCCCGTCCGGATGCATCCAGATCTGCGCTGCATCGGATACCGCCGCGCCTTTCGCGAGATCATGCGCGAGCCGGGTGAGGAGCGAATCACGATGCTTCAGCGTCCAGCGGTCGAGCAGGAATGCGGCTTCATCCCGCGTGAGCTGCAGGCTCGCCGTTAGCGGAAAGCCTTCAGGGCGCAATGC
The DNA here is from genome assembly GCF_000172415.1 of Paraburkholderia graminis C4D1M. Classification (GTDB taxonomy): domain Bacteria; phylum Pseudomonadota; class Gammaproteobacteria; order Burkholderiales; family Burkholderiaceae; genus Paraburkholderia; species Paraburkholderia graminis. The sequence continues at coordinate 291 of NZ_ABLD01000051.1, read as the reverse complement.
CACGAGCTTTTCGTCCCATGGGCGGCCGGTCTGATCTCCATCGTGGCTTTCATGATCGTCGCGCTTGCGCAGAGTGCGACGTTGCGCGTGTCGACGGTCTGCAAGAGCGAAGTACTGCTGCAGCGAAACACGCGAGCGCCGCATCCCCCAGATCCCTAACGCCGCCCAGTAGACGGAACTTGGAAAGGCGTTTGAGATCCCCGCGCGCTTCCCGGCCAATAATGCCGGGTTCGTTTGGAGGCGCGTGAGCAATCAGCTGCTCGAGCAGCGGAGCTTCGACGCGCGAGCCGC
>NZ_ABLD01000052.1 GCF_000172415.1 Paraburkholderia graminis C4D1M | reverse complement strand
ACCCGCTGCTCACCGCGACCCAGGAAGGCAACTTCAAGGGCACGGAAGGCTTCGGCGCGATTCCTTTCGACGGCGTGATCCTCGCGCACTCGAACGAGTCGGAGTGGAAAGCCTTCCGCAATAACCGCAACAACGAAGCCTTGCTCGACCGGATTTTCGTCGTGAAGGTGCCGTACTGCCTGCGCTATTCGGAAGAGATCAAGATCTACGAGAAGCTGTTGCGCAATTCGTCGCTGGCTAATGCGGTCTGCGCGCCCGGCACGCTGAAGATGATGGCGCAGATGTCGGTGCTCACGCGCTTGCAGGAGCCCGAGAATTCGAGCCTCTTCTCGAAGATGCAGGTCTACGACGGCGAGAATCTGAAGGACACTGATCCGAAGGCGAAGTCGTACCAGGAATACCGTGACTTCGCGGGCGTCGACGAAGGCATGACCGGCGTGTCGACCCGCTTCGCGTTCAAGATTCTGTCGCGCGTGTTCAACTTCGATTCGACCGAAGTCGCGGCCAATCCGGTGCATCTGATGTACGTGCTCGAACAGCAGATCGAGCGCGAGCAGTTCCCACCGGAGACCGAGCAGAAGTACCTGTCGTTCATTAAAGACGTGCTCGCGTCGCGTTACGCGGAATTCATCGGCAAGGAGATCCAGACGGCGTATCTCGAGTCGTACTCCGAATATGGGCAGAACATTTTCGATCGCTATGTGACGTATGCGGACTTCTGGATTCAGGATCAGGAGTTCCGCGATCACGACACCGGCGAGAGCTTCGACCGCGCGGCGCTCAATGCCGAGCTGGAGAAGATCGAGAAGCCCGCGGGCATCAGCAACCCGAAGGACTTCCGCAACGAGATCGTGAACTTCGTGCTGCGCGCGCGTGCTGCGAATGCAGGGAAAAATCCTGCATGGATCAGCTACGAAAAGCTGCGCGTCGTGATCGAAAAGAAAATGTTCTCGAATACGGAGGAACTGTTGCCGGTCATTTCGTTCAACGCCAAAGGTTCGGCGGAAGAACAGCGCAAGCACGAAGACTTCGTCAACCGGATGGTGGCGAAGGGCTACACGCCGAAGCAGGTGCGCTTGCTGTGTGACTGGTATCTGCGCGTGCGCAAGTCGTCATGATACGCACTGCGTGCCGCTCGCGCGGTCCGACCGCGCGAGCACCCTGCGAGCCGCAAGCTGCATGGACATAGCATCGGGCCATCCAGCGTGCGTCTCGCGCACCCGAATTTGGGCAGTATGGGAGACCGGGCGTGCTTCATCAAATCATCGACCGCAGGTTGGCAGGCAAGAACAAAAGCATTGCAAATCGCGAGCGTTTTTTGCGCCGCGTCAAGAACTACATTCGTCGCGCCGTTTCGGAAGCGGTGCGCGACCGCAGCATTAAAGACATTCAGAACACCCAGAGCATCACCATTCCGCGTAAGGACATCGCGGAGCCGTCGTTCCGGCATGGACCGGGCGGCCGGCGCGAAATGGTGCATCCAGGCAACTCCGACTACATCCGCGGCGACAAGATTCAGCGTCCGCAAGGCGGTGGCGGCGGAGGCGGCGGCAGTCAGGCGAGCAACGAAGGCGAAGGTCAGGACGACTTCGTGTTCGAGCTGAGCCGCGAAGAATTCATGCAGTATTTCTTCGACGATCTCGAACTGCCGCGGCTCGTCAAAACCCATCTGATGGCCGTGCCCACATGGAAGAGCATCCGCGCGGGCTGGGCGGCCGAAGGCACGCCGAACAACATCGACGTGGTCCGTTCGCTGCGCAGCGCGCTCGGCCGCCGCATCGCGCTCGGCGCGCCGCTCGTCAACCAGTTGCATGAAATGGAGCGGCAACTCGAGGTGCTGAAGGCCGACCCCGACGATCGCCGCGAAGAAATCAAGCTGCTCGAAGACGAGATCCATCATCTGCGCGGGCGCATCTGGCGCATTCCGTTTATCGACCCGTTCGACCTGCGTTACGTGAACCGCGTGAAGCAGCCCACGCCGTCGAGCCAGGCCGTGATGTTCTGTCTGATGGATGTGTCCGGTTCGATGGACGAGCAACGCAAGGATCTCGCCAAGCGCTTCTTCATCCTTCTTTATCTGTTTCTCAAGCGCAATTACGAAAAGATCGAGGTGGTGTTCATCCGCCACCACACACGCGCCGAAGAGGTCGACGAAGACACGTTCTTCCATTCGACCGAAAGCGGCGGCACGGTTGTATCGAGCGCGCTGGAGCTGATGCAGAAGGTGATGGACGAGCGCTATTCGCCGACTGAATGGAACATTTACGGCGCCCAGGCGTCCGACGGTGACAACTGGACCGACGACTCGCCGAAGTGCCGCAAGATACTCTCGGATGACATCCTCGAGAAGGTGCGCTATTTTGCGTATATTCAGGTGACGCCCGAAGAGCAGAACCTGTGGCTCGAATATGCGCAACTGGCTCTCAGCCAGCCGCATATGGCGATGAAGAAGGTCGAAACCGCGGCTGACATCTATCCGGTGTTTCGCGAGTTGTTTGAAAAGCAGGTGGCGTCGTCATGACGACCAAACATTTGCATAACGAAGCGCGCGGCTATCAGCCGGAGCGTGGGACAGGCGTGCCGCAGCGTGAGTCGGGGCATGCCGAGGCAGGGGCGGACGAAGAGCGGGCCGCCGCAGCCGGAGCAGTCGACAACGCTGACGCACGGGGACACACCGGAACGCCCATCGAGGGGCAAAGGGAAGTCCGTATGAACGTAGCCGATAGACGGCCTTTGCCGTGCCCGTCCGACTGGACCTTCGAGTTGATCGAGGAGTACGACTCCCATATTGCCCGTGTTGCAGAGCAATATGAACTCGACGTGTATCCGATCCAGCTCGAACTCATCAGCGCTGAACAGATGATGGACGCGTATGCGTCCGTCGGCATGCCGGTGAATTACCGGCACTGGTCGTTCGGCAAACACTTTCTCTCTACCGAAAAAAGCTACCGTCGAGGGCAGATGGGGCTCGCGTACGAGATCGTGATCAACTCGAACCCCTGCATCGCGTATCTGATGGAAGAGAACACGATGACGATGCAGGCGCTCGTCATCGCGCATGCGGCGTATGGGCACAACTCGTTCTTCAAGGGCAACTATCTGTTCCGGCTGTGGACGGATGCGCATGCCATCATCGACTACCTCGTCTACGCGAAGAATTACATTGCGGAATGCGAGGAGCGCTTCGGGCTCGACCGCGTGGAAGAACTGCTCGATTCGTGCCACGCGCTGATGAACTACGGCGTGGACCGCTACAAGCGTCCGCAGAAGCTGTCGCTGGAAAAAGAGTTCGCCGCACGGCGCGAACGCGAGGCGTATCTGCAATCGCAGGTGAACGAATTGTGGCGCACGCTGCCCACGCGGCATACGCCGTTGCCCGAGGAAATCGAGGAGCGTTATCCGCCTGAGCCACAGGAAAATCTGCTGTATTTCGCGGAGAAAAACGCACCTTTGCTCGAGCCTTGGGAGCGCGAGGTGATCCGCATCGTGCGAAAAGTGGGGCAGTATTTTTATCCGCAGCGGCAGACGCAGGTGATGAACGAAGGTTGGGCCACGTTCTGGCACTACACGCTGCTCAACACAATGTACAACCAGGGCAAGCTGGAAGACGGCTTCATGATGGAGTTCCTCCATTCGCACAGCAACGTCGTCTATCAGCCGCCCGTCACCAAGCCGTACTACAGCGGCATCAATCCGTACGCGCTGGGTTTTTCGATGATGAGCGACATTCGCCGCATCTGCGAAAACCCGACGGAGGAAGACCGCAAGTGGTTCCCGGAACTGGCCGGCAGTCCGTGGCTGCCCGCCATGCACTACGCGATGCGCAATTTCAAGGACGAGAGCTTCGTCGCGCAATATCTGTCGCCGCATCTGATCCGCGAAATGCGGCTGTTCTCGGTACTCGACGACGACATGCGCGACGCGCTGGAAGTCTCCGCGATCCACGATGACAGCGGCTATCAGTACGTGCGCCAGGCGTTGTCGCGGCAGTACGACATGCATCATCGCGAGCCGAACATTCAGGTGTGGTCGGTGAATACGCGCGGCGACCGCAGTCTGACGCTGCGGCATTTCATGAGCGACAACCGGCATCTTTCGTCCGATAGCGACGAGGTGCTCAAGCACATGGCGCGCTTGTGGCAGTTCGACGTGTATCTGGAAAGCGTCGACGAAAACGGCACGGTCAGGAAGCGTTACGAGTGCCGCTACGTGCCGCCCGCCGTGAGGGCGTGAGGACGTCTCACGGCGTGAGGGTCTCTTGGGCGCGCCCGCCACTGTCGTGGCCGGCGCGCCAGTCTTTATGGTGTCGAAGCCGTGCATGGCTCACGCGACGGCGACTCCTGACGGGCGGCGCGCGAACCGGATTACTCGTCACGGGTTACGCGTGGGCACCCAGATCAGCCAGAAAATCGCGGGCGCGTTCCGACAAGCCCGGCGCGAGGTTTAGCGCCTGGGCGGCCGCGGTGCCGACCCTGGGGCGCGCGTTTTCCTCGAGTTCGTCGGCGGCTGTCGTCAACCAGTCTGGAAACTTCTCCGCGAGTGCGTCGATCAACACGGCGGCCTGCCGCCGGTCCTTGTCTGCCTTGAGCGCACGCGACGGGTCGCGAAGCGTGCTGACGACAAGCTTGTGAAGCGCGAATCTGGCGGGGTCGGGCAGCATGACCGGCACCACGTGTTCCTTGCCGAGGATAAAGCCTTGCGTAGGGTTCGTTACCAGATACCTGAAGTAGGGAAGTCCGGTTGCGTGGGCGCGCAAGTGCGGCAAGGCCTTCGTCTCGTACGCTTCCGTACCCGGCACGAGCAAGTCCACCTTGAGGTGCTGTCCACGCACCTTGAACGACGTGGACGGCTTTCGCGAGTGCAGTTCCGGCATCTCGAGAAACGGAATGCCGCTATCACGAAGGATGTCGAGAAAGCTGCGCTCTTCGGGGATAGCCACCGAAATGCTCCCGGCGCTGCCAATGTCGATATCTTCCGTCCGGTAGTTCGCAGGCAGCCGCACGCCCAGGCTATTCAGAAGCGCGCCGAAGGCGTGGGAGCCGACCAGCACTCCGCCGTGGCTGAAGATGCCCGCGTTAAAGAGCGTTGCCAGCGTGAGCGCCGAAGAGTTGTCCGCGGAGGCAAAGTTCGCCTTGCGCAGTATCTGGACCTCGGCGGCAAGCGCGCGCATCTCCGCGCTCTCGAGTAGTTTCGCCTCGAGCGCAGCCTCGGTAGCGGGCTCGCCTGCGCGGCCAAGCGACGTTTCCTTATGCTTTCCCGATGCCAGATAGACGCGCCAATAGGTGTACGTTTTCCCGTCGACGGTCTTCTGCGCCGCCGAGCCCGGAGAGTGCAGGGGAATATGACCTTGTGCGCCGGCGCGCTCGGTGACGGACGAATACAGCGTTTGCAATGCGTCGTTGTGGAAGCTGGCCATTGCTGGCGTCTCCTTATACCCTGTGATTGAGCATTAAGGTATAAATTCACAACAGTCAAATTTACACCTCACGATTAAACCCGAGGGATAAACCAGGAATGAGCTCCGAACTGTGCCGGGACCGGACTGGCGACGGCGCTCGCCGTAGCGCTTGCCAACAAACCCCCAACTTTCACTTGCGATTCTGTAAAATTCGCCCACGCTAAAAATCGCGTGCTGAAGGCGGCGCCACGACCGTCGCCTCCGTTCAAGAGACAAGGAAGACAACATGACCGACCTCACAGACCACAGCGTGGCCTCCGCCCACGACACGCGGCGCCGCATTTTCGCGATCGTCGGCGCTTCATCGGGCAATCTCGTCGAGTGGTTCGACTTTTACGTCTACTCGTTCTGCGCGCTGTACTTCGCGCCCGCGTTCTTCCCAAGCGGCAACACCACCACGCAATTGCTGAACACGGCCGGCGTGTTCGCGGCAGGCTTTCTGATGAGGCCAATCGGCGGCTGGTTCTTTGGCCGTCTCGCCGACAAGCACGGCCGGCGTACCGCGATGATGATCTCGGTCTTCATGATGTGCGGCGGCTCGCTGGTGATCGCCGTGCTGCCCACGTACGCGCAGATCGGCGCGCTCGCGCCGGCGCTGCTGCTCGTCGCGCGGCTGTTCCAGGGACTCTCCGTGGGCGGCGAATACGGCACCAGTGCAACGTATATGAGCGAGGTCGCGCTGAAAGGGCGGCGCGGCTTCTTCGCGTCGTTCCAGTACGTGACGCTGATCGGCGGCCAGTTGTGCGCGCTCCTCGTGCTGGTGATCCTGCAACAGACGCTCTCGACCGCGGAACTCAAAGCCTGGGGCTGGCGCGTGCCGTTCGTGATCGGCGCGATCGCGGCGCTGGTCGCGCTCTATCTGCGTAAATCGCTCGATGAAACCACTACCGCCGCGACGCGTCAGCGCAAGGAAGCGGGCACGCTGCGCGGCTTGTGGCAGCACCGCGTCGCGTTCATGACGGTGCTCGGCTTCACGGCGGGCGGCTCGCTGATTTTCTATACGTTCACCACGTATATGCAGAAGTATCTGGTGAACACGGCGGGCATGAATGCGAAGACCGCCAGCAACGTGATGACCGCGGCGCTCTTCGTCTACATGCTGCTTCAGCCGCTGTTCGGCGCGCTGTCGGATCGCATCGGCCGGCGTCGTTCGATGCTGTGCTTCGGCCTCTTCGCGACCATCGGCACGGTGCCGCTTCTGCATGCGCTGAAGGACGTGACGAGCCCGTATGCGGCGTTCGGTCTCGTGGTGCTGGCGCTTGCCATCGTCAGCTTTTATACGTCGATCAGCGGCCTCATCAAGGCGGAAATGTTCCCGCCCGAAGTGCGCGCGCTCGGCGTGGGCCTCTCGTATGCGGTGGCGAATGCGATCTTCGGCGGCTCGGCCGAATACGTGGCGCTGTGGCTCAAGTCGACCGGCAGCGAACCGATGTTCTACTGGTACGTGACCTTGATGTGCGCGATCGCCGGCATCGTCGCGCTGCGCATGCGCGATCCGTCGAAAGAAGGGTATTTGCGTCACGAACCGTGAGCCGAGGCGCGCGCTCGGGCGCGTGCTTAGGTGCGTGCTCAGTGCGTGCTCAGTGCGCGCTCACGCCACCACGATTTCGGTGCCGAGTACGTGCAGGAGGTCGCGCAGCGCTTCGGCCTGCGCCATCTTCGCGTCGCTGCGCAGGTGGATCTGCACGGCTCGCCCGGCAATTCCGTCGATCGGTTGAGCGAGCCACAATTCCACCGCCAGTCCCAATCCCTCGGGCTGATTGGCGGCGACCGGCTCGATCACACGCGGCTTGAAACAGGCACTGTCGGACATGGCGAATCACCTCGGACTTCATGACGTGTCCGGCTCATCGTAATCAGCGGCGCGCGCCAGTCCAAGCAACAAATACGCCTTTGCTAAGCAGAGGATGCTTAGCAGAAAACGCGCTGACGGCGCATGGCGACGACCGCCGACGACGTCGCCGCGATCAGCGCGATTCGGTCGTATCGGCGGTGAGTTCCGCGACAAGCTCTTTCATGGTTATGCCGGGTTCGCCGGGCAAGGCTGCAACAGGAGCCGCCGTTGCCACGGCGGTTGCAGCCACCGTTGCTGCTGCCGTAACCGTGGCTGCGGCGCTCGCCCTCACCACGCTCTCCGTTTCCGCCATCACCACATCCCCCGCAGCAATCCCCGCCCGCCCGCGCGCATTCACCGCAGCCCGCGAAAGCATCAGCAGATGGTAGTAAAGCCGCGCGCTGAACCCATACCGATACGCGAACAGATGACCCAGCGCGATCTTCAACCCGAGCCGCGCCTGACGATTCCTCGCATGCACCGACACGACGATCGGCGCGAGCCGCCGGAGCGCGAGCTTGCGCGAAGGCTCGAGCTGCGGCGGCAACTTCAGCTTCCTGACGAACCCGTAGGCGCTGAGCGTGGCTGCCGCCGCGGTCCCGCGCGTGCTGTGCGAAATCGAAGTGGCGGTCTTGCGATACACCGACACGTAATCGTGCAGATAAAACACCTCTCGCGCCGCGAGGCACAGCTCGGTGCCGAACACGAAGTCGCAGCACGCGCCATATTGCTCCTTATAGCCGACGCGTCGGACGAGCCGCGCGTCCGCCATCCAGCCGTTGTTCGGGAACATCTGAACGAGCCCGGTTCTGCCCGGCAGCGGCTGCAAGCCTTCGGCGTCCTTCGTGCGCCTGAACGCCGCGTTGAGCCGCGCGCTGGCCTCGAGATCGATCGCGCCGTCATGGTCCGCCTCGTACTGTGCGCCGAACGCGGCATCGAGCCGTGGATGCAGTTTCCACAGCGACACGAGTTTTTCGACGCCGTCGGTGGTGAGCAGGTCGTCGTCGTGAAGCAGCAGAATCTTGTCGCCGAGCGCGCGCTCGAACAGGCTCGCGACGTTGCGCGCCTGGCCAAGCGGCGGCTCGTTCCTCGCATAACGGATGCGCTCTTCGCTCAACTCGTGCGGATAACGCGACGCAAGCAGTTGCGCGGTGCGCGCATCGTTTGAATCGTCGCCGATCACGATTTCCAGATTGCCGTAGGTCTGCGCAAGACACGAGTCGATGCACTCGACGATCAGCTCCGGCCGGTTGCAGGTCGGCACGCAGATCGACACTTTGGCTGGCTCGGCGGAGGGCACGGGAATGGACATGGGCGTCGCCTTTGTTATCTGTTGAAGGGGCGGCAGCCGGCTGCTTGTTCGCATACATCGCTGCAAGCAGAAAAGTAGTGCATCGCGCCGAAAAAATATTCGGTAAAAAAGCGGAAAAAATGTCTGCTGTATGAAAGCTGCGGAAAGGGAAAAATTTATGCGGCTTTGCGCGCTCCAACGCAGCAAAGCCGCTTCCAGACCTGCGCTTAATTTCAGCCGACTGACGGCTCGCCTTCACCCGGCTTCTGACCCGGACGGTCCGCCGGCGACTGATCGCGGTCGGCGTCGCCGCGCTCCGGCAGCTTGCTCTTTTCGTTGTCGCTATGTACCGCGGGGTGCGGATGGGCGATGTCGTCGGGCTTGTCGTTGCCTTGCTTGGGGTCGGCCATGGCGTTCTCCTGATCTTGAAGACCTAACTCGGGAAGCAAAGCCTGGGCCCGCACTTCACTCGGCGTGAGCGGCGCCCGTCAGCGAAATGATGAAATCGATGAAGGCGCGCACCTTGGCCGGCGGATGGTGCCGCGACGGATAGAGCGCGTAGAGCGGATAAAGCTCGTCGCCCCATTCGGGGAAAAGCTCGACCAGCTTGCCGCTCGCGAGCAAGGCTTCCGCGCCGAGCGCGAGGATTTGCGCGATGCCCTGGCCCGCGGCGCACACGCTGTGCAAGGTGCCCACATCGTTGACGGTCAGGCGGCCTTGCGGCGTGACGACGATTTTCTTGCGGCCGCGATGAAACTCCCAACTGAACGGATAACCGGTCAGCGGATCGCGAAACTTGATGCACGCATGCTGGCCGCTTTCGAGTTCCGCAGGATTTGCCGGATGCCCATGCTTCTTCAGATACGACGGCGCGGCCACCGTCAGAATGCGCGTGTCGAGCAGCTTGCGCGCGATCAGCGACGACACCGGCGGCTCGCCAAAGCGGATCGCGACGTCGAAACCGTCGCCGACCATATCGCCCAACTGGTCGCGCGTGATCAGTTCGAGCTGCAAATCGGGATGTTTGTCGACGAAACCGCCGAGTCTCGGTCCGAGCACGAGGCGCGAAAAGAACGGGTCCATGTTTACGCGCAGGCGTCCGCGCACGGCCGTCGCGCCTCGGGCGGCGCTGGCCGCCGCGTCCTCGAGGCCGCTTAGCAGCGGCACGATCTGTTCGTAGAAGCGCCGGCCTTCGTCGGTGAGCGTGACCGAGCGCGTGGTGCGATCGAATAGCCGGATGCCGAGCCGCGCCTCGAGCCGCGCCACCGAACGGCTCACGCCCGATTGAGACATGTCGAGCGCAACGCCTGCTGCCGCGAAGCTGCCGCAATCGACGATCGCCGTCAGCACGCCCATGCCGTTCAGCACGCGCTCGTCAAATGGCATCGGAGAATCCTTTTCTTGTTCGTTGACGCGGTACATGCTAACGCGAAACGCGCGGCGGGGAGCCCGTCCACGAAGGATCGCGGGTCCGTCATGCGCGGCGCATATGAGAAGCGACAGCGTGTGAAAGCAACGCGGCGGCGCGGGCTCAGTTGCAACGTTACCGAACCCGAACCCGAACCCGAACCCGAACCCGAACCCGAACCCGAACCCGAACCCGAACCCGAACCCGAACCCGAACCCGAACCCGAGCGCGAATCAGCGCCCCGCGCCCTGGCTAGCCGGCGCGCGCACGGCGGGCGCCGCGTCGAGATGGCGGAACACCCACGCGGACAGCAGCGTGATCGCGCCGACGCAGACGAAGCTCAGCCGGAAGCCGAGCGCCGCCGAGCCCCATTGCGCGGCAAAGAGCTTCACGAGCCCGCCGCCGATCGACACGCCCAGGCCGATTGCCAGCATCTGCACCATCGAAAAGAGGCTGTTGCCGCTGCCGGCGTCTTCGTGCGAGAGGCCCTTGAGCGTGACGCTGTTCATCGCCGCGAACTGCATGGAGTTGGCCGCGCCGAATACCGCGAGAATCACGACTTCGACGATGAGCGGCGTGCCGCGCGAGATCGACGCAAACGCCACGATCGACGAACCGACGATGAGCGTATTCACCAGCAGGAAGAGGTCATAGCCGTAGCGCCGCACGAGCGGCGCGATCCAGCGTTTGGCGACCGTGCCGGCGAGCGCCGCGGGCAGCATCATCAGCCCCGAATGCAGCGGCGTGTAGCCAAGCTGAAGCTGCAGCAGCAACGGCACGAGAAACGGCACGGCGCTCGAGCCGATGCGGCACACGAGGTTGCCGACCAGCCCCACGCTGAAATTCGGCTCGCTGAACAGCGACAGTTTGAAGAGCGGGTTACGCCGCCGCCTCGCGTGCGGAATGTAGGCGAGCGCGCTCACCGCCGCGAGCGCGAACAGCGCCGCGGACCACGCCGCCTGATGCGTCGGCACGGGGGCATCGACGGCCAGCGAAAACGCGATCATGCAAAGCGACAACAACCCGCAGCCGATGAAGTCGAACGGCGGCGCCTGGGTCTCGCCGTGCGGCGGCAAAAAACGCTGCACCGCGTAGAGACCGGCGGCGCCGATCGGCACGTTGATCAGAAAGATCCAGTGCCATGTGATCGCCTGGACGAACCAGCCTCCGAGCGTTGGTCCGACAATCGGGCCGAGTTGACCGGCGACCGAAATAAACGCGAGCGCCGCGACGTATTGCTCGCTGGACACGCTGCGCAGCACGGCGAGGCGTCCGATCGGCAGCAGCATCGAGCCGCCCACGCCTTGTAGCACGCGCGCGAGCACGAGTTCGCCGAGCGTGTGCGCGCTCGCGCAGCAAATCGAGCCGATCACGAAGACGAGGATCGCGGCGAAGTAGACGCGCCGCGTGCCGAAGCGGTCGGCGAGCCAGCCGGAGGCGGGCGTGAGCATCGCCATCGTCAACGTGTAGGCGACCACGATCGGCTGCATCGCAAGCGGCGCGACATGCAGGCTGTGCGCGATGGACGGCAGCGCCGTGTTCACGATCGTCGTGTCGAGCGACTGCATGAAAAAGCCCGCGGCGACGATCCACAGCAGCGCGGTATGCGACGAATCCCTGGTCATGTGATGGCAAGCGGCGGCGCGCGGGCGCCGGTTAAGCGGAGTTTTTTGTCAGCAAACGCTTCAATGATACGGCATTGAGCGGTGTTGCAAGGCGGGGAATGGGGAGGGCGTGCGAGCGGTGGAGGTGTGCGGTACGAGTGCGCAGCGCGAGCGGCCTCTTTGAATCGCGTGATCCAGCCGAGTTGAAAGAGGCGCTGCGCCAGCGGTGCTGCTATGTACAGTGACGCGCTTATTCAGGCATCGAGCGGAACGAAATCGCGAAGCGGTTCCAGGCGTTGATCGTGGAAACGAGCAGCGTCAGGTCGACCAGTTCTTCGTCGCTGAAGTGAGGGCGGACCGCTTCCCACACGGCGTCGGGCACGTGATGGTGCGAGATGAGCGTCAACGCTTCCGTCCATTCGAGCGCGGCGCGTTCGCGATCCGTGAAGAACGGCGTTTCGCGCCACGTCACGACAGTTGCAAGACGCCGGTCGGTTTCGCCGCCTTTGCGGGCGTCGGTGGTATGCATGTCCACGCAGAACGCGCAGCCGTTGATCTGCGACGCACGCAGGCGAACCAGTTCCGCGAGCGACTTTTCAATCGACGATTTGCCGATGCGTTCTTCAAGGCCCAGCATTGCCTTGATCGCGGCGGGACTGGCTTTGTAGTAGTTGAGACGTTGTTTCATGATTCACTCCTTCGCTTTGGTGGGACGCATCCGGTGATGCGATGAGTGAATACTAGTCTTGGCATTGGCTTTGCAAAATGGCCATTTTCGACGATTTGTAGGTGGCCACTTGAATGTCCGCAACCGGCTGCGAACCCCCGCTTAAGCGCCCTTGCTGGCTGTAATGGCATCGTTGCCGCGCTCACGGCGATTCGGTATGGTGGGTCATCACCTTATGAAGAGATAGCGAATGACGTCCGCCGCCGAGCCTGTTGTGCAACCTGGTTCACCGCCTATCCGCACCGACGTGCTGATCGTCGGCGCGGGTCCCGTTGGGCTCTTTGCCGCTTTCGAGGCCGGCGTGATCGGCTTGTCCTGCCAGATCGTCGATGCACTCGGCAAGATCGGCGGCCAATGCACCGAGCTCTATCCCGACAAGCCGATCTACGACATTCCCGCGATTCCGTCATGCACGGCGCGCGAACTCGTGGACCGCCTGCTCGCGCAATGCAAGCCGTTCGACGTGCCGATTCATCTCGAGCAGCGTGTGGAATCCGTCGAGCAGCGCAGCGACGGCCGGTGGACCGTGCGCACCGATCGCGGCCTTGTGTTCGACGTCGCGGCAATCATGCTGGCCGCGGGCAACGGTGCATTCGTGCCGCAAAAGCTGCCGCTTGCCGAAGCCGTGCCGCTCGAATCGCGCCATGTGCACTACAGCGTGCAGCGTCTCGCCGATTTCGCCGACAAAACCGTGGTCGTGGCAGGCGGCGGCGATTCCGCGCTCGACTGGGCGCTCGCGTTGCGCAAGGTCGCGCGGCGCGTGACGCTCGTGCATCGGCGCAACGGATTCAGCGCCGCCGATTCAAGCGTCGAGTTGATGCGGCGCGCGGTCGAAGCCGGTGAGATGGACTTTATTGTCGGCGCGATTTCAGGGCTGAAGGTGCAAAGCGACGCGCAAGAGAACGCCGAAAGCGCTGCACTCAAATCCATCACATTGCGACATATCGAGGGCGAGACCGAGTTGCCGGCGGAACAGCTCGTCGTGCTATACGGACTGGTCGCGGACCTCGGTCCGATAGGGCAGTGGGGCTTGAGCCTGCACGGCGGCCGCGTCGATGTCGATACGTCCAACTACGAGAGCTCGCGGCCAGGCATCTTCGCGGTCGGCGACATCGCCAACTATCCGAACAAGCAGAAGCTGATTCTGTCGGGCTTTCACGAGGCGTCGCTCGCGCTGCGCAAAGCGTATTCGTATGCGTATCCCGAGCGCAAACGCGTGCACGTCCATTCGAGTTACGACGCGAAGCTCGCGGAAAAAGTCAGCGCGGCAGGCTGAGCGTGCAAGACGATTGAAAGAGACCCGCTGGAGACCGCACGATTGCAAGATGGTCCGATCCCAGCGGGTCTTTTTTACATCACAAGCTGCTATTTCCCCGCAGGCTGACTCGCGGCCGCCGCCGCGCTGGCCGCCTTGTCTTTCTTCTTTGCTTCATGATGGCCGATCGCGCAGCCTGCTGCTGCGCCGGCCACGCCGTGGCCACCCGCAATATGTCCGCCGACGCCGCCGACCACCGCGCCTTTAGTGCAACCTTCGGCATGCGCCGCGGCGTGAACGAACGCGAATGAAACCACGAGAGCCGTGGCGAGAGAGGCATGTTTCAAGGCAAGCTCCTGATGTTGAATTGATCGTGTGTCGATAAAGCAAGTGCGAGACCTGACCCGTGTTTAGCGGTCTGAAAGGTTCGTTTCTTGCTGCGCGATGAGCGCTGCTCGACGACGTGCGGGCACTTCATACGAGGGGCGAGCGCCGCGCCGCGCAGCGTGAGTCCCAGGTCGAAACGCAATCGGAGCCGAGCGGCATGCCACGCACGAGGACCGCGCGAATCACATCGGACGGGGCAAACTTTTTCGCGCGTCAGAGCGCGTGGCCCGCGCTGAGCCTGTTGTCTGCGAGCGCTGTTCTTCCATCCACCGCTTCTGCCGACTCCGCGCCCCTCGCGTATTTTCTCCACACCGCAGGGCCCGCTGCTGCGCCGACGATGCGCCTCGGCTGGGTGCTGACTGCAATCGTCGTGCTGGTGGTGCTGATCGTGAGCGGCTTGCTTGTCGTGGCGCTCGCTCGCAAGCGGCCTGCTGAACCGGCGGACACGATCGGTCCCGAAGCGGGCGGATTGCGCTGGATTTATGTGGGGACCGGTGCCTCGTGTGTGGCGTTGCTCGGCATGCTCGTCTACACGATGGCGACGCTCGAATCCGTCGCTTCGCCCGCATCGCATGCGCGGCTTGTCATCACCGTGACCGCCTACGACTGGTGGTGGAAAGTCGATTACGCCGACGACCCCGACGCCGCGCGAAACTTCAGTACCGCCAACGAAATTCATATTCCTGTCGGCGAGCCCGTGAAGGTGCGGTTAAAAAGCGCCGATGTCGTCCACGCGTTCTGGGTGCCGCAGCTTGCCGGCAAGACGCAGACCATTCCCGGTCAAACGAACGAGCAATGGATTCAGGCCGATCGTCCCGGCATCTATCGCGGACAGTGTTCGCAGTTCTGCGGCGCGCAGCATGCGCACATGGCCTTCGAAGTCGTCGCACAAAGCGCCGCCGATTTCCATGCGTGGAGAGACGCGCAAGGGCGCAACGCGATGCAGACGCAGGCATCGGCGCACGATGCGCACGGCGCGCAATTCAGCGCGGGCAAGAAACTGTTCGACGAGCGCTGTGCCGGCTGCCACGCGATACGCGGCACCGACGCGCACGGCTCGCAAGCGCCCGACCTCACGCATCTCGGCTCGCGACGTCTGATCGCGGCCGGTGCGCTGACGAACACGCCCGAGCATCTGCTCGACTGGGTACAGCACGCGCAGCGAATCAAACCGGAAGCATTGATGCCGAGCATCGCATTGACGACGAGCGATGCCGCCGCGCTGTCCGCTTATCTCGCGACGCTGCATTGAACCCGAGCCGGTCGCGAGTTTGCGCGACCGCCTAACGTAAGGAGCGCATTTCGATGTCCGATCACGCCGACGCGCCGAGTTCGAGCGCATCGTCTTCATCGGCGGCTGAGGCAGAGACAGCGGCAGCGGCAACGCATGCGCCGCGCCTCGCGCGCCGGCCGCGGCGCGGCCGCGTGCCGCCTGGCAGCGCCGACGAAAAACGCCTGCGCGAGATCTGGGAAACGCCGCCGGGCTGGCGCGGCTGGCTTTCGTCGGTGGATCACAAGACGATCGGCTTGCGCTATCTGGTGACCGCGTTCGTGTTTCTGCTGATGGGCGGCGTCGAAGCGCTCATCATGCGCGTCCAGCTCGCGCGGCCGAATGCGACGGTGCTCACGCCTGAGCAGTACAACCAGCTCTTCACGATGCACGGCGTGACGATGATCTTTCTGTATGCGCTGCCTGTGCTGTCCGGCTTCTCGAACTACCTGTGGCCGCTTGTGCTGGGTTCGCGCGACATGGCTTTTCCGCGGCTCAATGCGCTGTCGTACTGGATCTTTCTATTCGCGGGCATCTTCCTGTACGCGAGCTTTCCGACCGGCCAGGCGCCCGACGCGGGCTGGTTCAACTACGCGCCGCTCTCGGGCCTCGAATACAGCACCGGACCCAACATCGATGTCTACGCGCTCGGCATGGTGCTGCTCGGCATTTCAACGACAGTCGGCTCGATGAACTTCGTCGTAACGTTGCTGCGCATGCGCGCACCGGGCATGTCGCTCGATCGCGTGCCGGTGCTCGTATGGGGCACGCTCACTGCATCGGCCGGCAATCTGCTCGCGGTGCCGTCAGTGAGCCTCGCATTTTTCCTGCTGTGGATGGACCGCCGCATCGGCACGCATTTCTTCGACGTACTGAACGGCGGACGGCCGCTGCTCTGGCAGCATCTGTTCTGGATCTTCGCGCATCCGTGGGTCTATGCGGTCGTGTTGCCGGCGATGGGCATCGTGTCCGATGCGTTGCCGGTGTTCTGCCGGCGCCCGCTGGTCGGCTACGGTCCTGTCGCGCTCGCCACCGTCGCGACGATGGCGATTGGTTTCGTCGTGTGGATTCACCACATGTTCGCGACGGGAATTCCGGCGCTCGCGCTGTCGTTTTTCGGCGCGGCGAGCATGGTGATCGCGATCCCGAGCGCAGTAGCCACGTTTGCGTGGATCGCCACCATCTGGACGGGGCGGCCGGTCTTTCGCGTGCCGTTCCTGTTTTTCGCGGGCTTCGTTTTTCTGTTCGTGGTGGGCGGCGTTTCGGGCGTGCTGACCGCGGCCGTGCCGTTCGACTGGCAACTCACCGACACCTACTTCGTCGTCGCGCATCTGCATTACGTGCTGCTCGGCATCAACGTGTTCCCGGTGATCGGCGGCATCTACTTCTGGTTCCCGAAGTTCACCGGCAAGATGATGAGCGAGCGTCTTGGCAAGCTCGGTTTCTGGGTGATGTTCGCGGGCTTCAACATCGGCTTTTTCCCGATGCATATCGCGGGGCTGCTCGGCATGCCGCGCCGCATCTACACGTATCCCGCCGATATGGGCTGGAATACGGTGAACCTCGTTACGTCGCTCGGCTCCTTTCTGTTTGCGTTCGGTATCCTGATCTTTCTCGCCGATCTCGCGGTGAGTCTGAAGCGCGGCAAGCCGGCGGGCAATAATCCGTGGGACGCACCATCGCTCGAATGGGCCGTGAGCTCGCCGCCGCCGCCGTACAACTTCGCCGTGGTGCCGACGCTCGCGAGCCGCCATCCGCTGTGGGAAGGCCGTATCGAGGAACCCGGCAACGCGGGCAACGTGCGCTCGCAAATCGACGAAGGTTATCTGCTGGCGGAAGGGCGCGAGGCGCTCGGCACGACCGCGCTCGAAGCGAATCCCGACGTGATTCTGAAGATGCCTGGCGACTCGTACGCGCCGTTCTTCCTTGCGTTGTTCGCCGCGCTTTTCTTCGCGGCGCTCGCGCTCGCGGCGTGGCTTTTCGCGGGCGCGATGCTGGCGGGCTGCGCGGTGTCGATCATCGTATGGCTGTGGCCGGAGCGCGAACTGATTCAGCGCGAACCGGTTGCCGTCCACGACGCCGGAGGCTGACATGAGCGACGCCGTCAACCTGCAGCGCTCATCAGGTGAGCCTCGCGAGCCGGACGAACCGGCCGGCGTATTGCCGATAGGCAGCGCCGGCGAGCGTTCGGGCGGCTGGTGGGGCTGCCTCACGCTCGTGCTGACCGAAGGCGCATTGTTCGGATACCTGATCTTCACGTATCTGTATCTCGCTTCGCAAAATCCGCAGCACTGGCCGCCGGAAGGTTTGCCCAAACTCACGCTCGGCGTCGTCAACACAGTCATTCTGTTGACTAGCAGCGTGTTCGTCTGGCTGTGCGAGCGTTGCGTGCGCCGCCGACGCGTGCGCTGTGCAGTCGCGTCAATGGCCACGGGTGTCGTGCTCGGCATCGTCTTCATGGGCATTCAGCTTGCGGAGTGGCACGACCATCCTTACGGGCTTACGACGCATCTGTATGGCTCGCTCTACTTCACGATCACCGGCTTTCATATGGCGCACGTCGCCGTCGGCATCGTCGTGTTGCTGTTGCTGCTGTTATGGACGGCGCTTGGCTATTTCGACGAGCGGCGTTGCGCGGCGTTGAAGATCGGCGGACTGTATTGGCATTTCGTCGATATCGTCTGGCTGTTCATCTTCAGCACGCTGTATCTGACGCCTTACCTCTTTCAGGAGTGGTCATGGCCCAGGACATGAACACGCATTCGACGAGCCCATTGCCCGGCGCGCCGCACCCGCTGCGCCATGTGCTGATCGGTCTGCTGGTCGCGCCGCTCGCCTGGCTCTTGCAGATGACCGTCGCCGAAATGCTCGCTGCGCAAAGCTGTTATCCGTTCGATCATCCGTTATCCGAACCAATTCTGCCGTGGATGAAAACAGCGCTCATCGTGCTCGGCGCATTGTGCCTTGCGGCGGGCTCATTCGGCACCTGGGTCGCGTGGCGCGAAATGCGGCAGCTTGCGCCGGTCGAGTGGGCCGCGCTCGATGCCGCGCGCCGTAAACGTGTGGGGCTGCAGCGCTTTTTGCTGAGGGTCGCGGCGTTGTGCAGCACGCTGTTTCTGGTCGCTTTGATTGCGGTCGACGCCGCCATCGCGATCGTCTCGCCGTGCAAGTGGTGGTGACGATGCGCGGCCTTCGTGATTTTATCGTGATGCGTGGCGGCGGCTTGGTGCGGCGAGGTTGGCGTGCGGTCGGTGTCGCCGCGGTCGCGCTCGCGCTGACGGGCACGTTGTTGCACGATGCCGCGAGCCATGCACGGGAAGCCGCGGCGAGCGGGGCGGACAACGGCGTAACGAACAGCACAACGAACAGCACGGCCACGCGCGAGATCAACGCGAGCATTACAACGAGCGCCAACCCCACCGAAATCGCCCGCGGCGCCTACCTCGCGAAAGCCGCCGATTGCGCCGGCTGCCACACAGCCCCGCCGCGCATCCCCCAGCCTGGCGCGAAGCCGGTAGCGACGCCGCCGTTCGCGGGCGGCCTCGGCATGGGCTCGCCGTTCGGCACCATCTATTCGTCGAACATCACACCCGATCCGCAAGCGGGCATCGGCCGCTACAGCTACGAAGACTTTGCGCGCGCGTTGCGCGAGGGCGTCGCGCGAGGCGGCAAGCGGCTTTATCCGGCGATGCCATACCCATCGTTTTCGAAAATCACCGACGACGACATGCACGCCCTCTACGCGTACTTCATGCACGGCGTGCAGCCTGTGCCGACACCCGCGCCGACGACGCGTCTGCCGTTCCCGTTCAACCAGCGTTGGGCGCTGCTGTTCTGGGACTGGGTTTTTGCGCCGACCGGACAGTACCGGGCGGACCCCGCGCATGACGCGCAATGGAACCGCGGCGCCTACCTCGTGCAATCGCTCGGACATTGCGGCGCGTGCCACACGCCGCGCGGCCCCGCGTTCAACGAGCGCGGCTACAGCCATTCGAGTTCGACGTATCTGACGGGCGGCACCAATGACAACTGGTTCGCCTCGAACCTCACCGCCGATCCCGGCTCGGGCCTCGGCCGATTTTCCGCCGACGACATCGCCGCCTTCCTAAAAGCCGGCCACGGCGGCGGACTCGTGACTTTCGGCAGCATGGTGCAAGTGGTCGAAGACAGCACCCAGTACCTGAGCGATGCCGACCGCGCCGCCATCGCCGCGTATCTGAAGAGCCTGCCGCCGCGCGCGCCGAACGGCCGCTTCAATGCAAACTCGCGCGCCGCGCAGCAGACCGTGCGGGCGCTCAGAACCGGCGACGTCGAGCGGCCCGGCGCCGGGATCTACGCCACGTATTGCGCGCGATGTCATCAGATGGACGGCGCCGGCGTGCCGCAAAAGTATCCGCGGCTGGCGGGCAATCCCGCCGTGCTTGGGGCATCGAGTACATCGCTCGTGCGCTTGCTGGTCGAAGGCGGCGAGAGCCCGCACACACTCAGCGGTCCGGAGCCGCGCAAGATGCCGTCGTTCACGGACAAACTGACCGATAACGAAATGGCGCGCGTGCTGACGTTTATCCGCAATACGTGGGGCAACGCGGCTGCGCCGGTGACGTCGCGCGATGTGTCCCGTGTGCGGGCGAAGCTGGGGAAGTAGCGCCTCGAATAGCGTCTCGAATAGCGCTTCAAAAAGCGTCGCCGCGTCCGGCGATCGGCACATGGTTTGCTTCTCCTTGGCATCTGCTGCCGGTACTGCGCATGGCCTTGCCTTCATCGAACGGAGGCGGGCCGGACCCGGAGGACAAAACAATGATGGACGCGATTTATCTGCTGTTCGGGCAAGGGCGCGATCTCGACCCGCTGCAGATGAGCCTGCGCGCGGTCGTCGTGTTTCTGATCGCACTCGTGCTGATCAGGATCTCCGGACGGCGTTCGTTGGGACAGCGCTCGCCGTTCGATTCGGTCGTGGTGATTCTGCTGGGCGCCACGTTGAGCCGCGCGATCGTGGGCGCGTCGCCGTTCGTCGCCACGGTGCTGGCATCGCTCGTGATCGTCGTTTGCCATCGCCTGCTTGCGTGGATCTGCATGCGCTCGCATGCGATCGAGCGGCTGGTCGGCGGCGTCGAGCGCGAGCTGTCAGCAACGGCGCATTCAACCAGGATCAAATGCGGGCCGCGCTGATGACCTCGAACGATGTGCGGGAAAGCGTGCGGCAGAAGATCGGCTCCCGCTCGCTCGACAAGGTCGCCGCGGCGATTCTCGAGCGCAACGGCGAAGTGAGCGTGATCCGCAAGGAGCAGTGAATTCGGCGCCGCGGGCAGCGGGGCAGACGAGCAGCGCGGGAGACCTGCGGCGCGGCAGACGAGCAGCGCGGGAGACCTGCGGCGCGACAGACGAGCAGCGCGACAGACGAGCAGCGCGACAGACGAGCAGCGCGACAGACGAGCAGCGCGACAGACGAGCAGCGCGACAGACAAGTAGCGCGGCAGACGAGCAGCGCCGCAGACAAGCAGCGCGGCAGACCAGCAGCGCGACAGGTAAGTCACCAGCTCGCCAACCCACTAGCCCTCGCCGACCGCGCTATCCGCTCGTCGTCAGCCGCGCCCACCGCGCGAGATTTCTTCCCCGGCGCCACGCGGCAGCCGCAACGTCACCGGAATCGACGCGAACGAGCACAATCCCACCACGAGAAACGCGGGCCAGAAATCCGACCACATGATCGCGTCGTGGCCGTTCATCAAGCGCGAAATCTGCAGAACGATGCCGCCGACCGTCACACCGAGACCGAGCGACATCTGTTGCACGACACTGCCGAGGCTCGTCGCCCGCCCGACGTCGCGGCTCGCGATTTCCGCGTAGGTCAACGAATTGAGACTCGTGAATTGCAGCGCGGGAAAGAAGCCGCCGAGCAGCACCACGACCCAGATGATCCACGTCGGCGTGCCGGGAAAAAACAGCCCGCACGCCGCGATCGAAACGCCCGACAGCGCCGCGTTGACCACCAGCACCGAGCGAAAACCATAGCGATGCAGCACGCGCGACGCGACCGTGCGCATGAACATGCCGCCGAATGCCGACGCGCAGGTAATCAGGCCGGACTGAAACGCGCTCATGCCGTGTCCTTCCTGAAGCATCAGCGGCAGCAGGAACGGCAGCGCGCCGAGACCGATGCGAAACAGCGATCCGCCGAGCACGCTCGCCTGAAACGTCGGCACCTTGAAAAAGCGCAAATCGAGCAGCGGCAGCCGCGCGCGCTGCGCATACACGACGTAAAGCACCAGCAGCACCGCGCCGATCCCGCACATGCCGAACGCGTCGCGATTGGCGATCAGCTCGCCACCGATCAGCGACAACCCGAGCAGAAGCAGCACCGCGCCCGCCGCCGACAGAAAAAAGCCGATCCAGTCGAGCGGGCCGGGATGCGGCTCGCGCGTGTTGGCGATGTGCTTGTTCGTCAGATAGATGCCGAGGATGCCGATCGGCACGTTGATAAAGAAAATCAGGCGCCAGTGCAGATAAGTCGTGATGAAGCCGCCGAGCAGCGGGCCGGCCGCGGGACCGAGCATCGCGGGCACGCTCAGATAATTCATCGCGCGGATGAAGTCGACCTTGTGGACGACCCGGAAGATGATGATGCGGCCGACGGGCACCATCATCGCGCCGCCGACGCCCTGGACGAAGCGCGCGAGCGTGAAGGTGGCCAGCGAATTCGACGCCGCGCACAGCAGCGAGCCGGCCACGAAGATGCCGATTGCCGTGCGAAACACGGTGCGCGCGCCGAAGCGGTCGGCGAGCCACCCGCAAACGGGGATGAACACGCCGAGCCCGAGCACGTAGCTCGTGACCGCGATTTTCAGCGCCACCGGGTCGCGCCCGAAGTCGCGCGCCATGGCGGGCAGGGCGGTGACGATCACGTTGGCGTCGACGCTTTCCATGAACATCGCGCACGCGACGATCAGAGGCGCTATCAGGGCGGTGCGGGCGGCGGTCATGGACAAAGCTGCGGCGGGGGGTCGCAGGCAAAGGGGTCATTATTGCACCTGTACGGTGCGGTTTGTTAATACTGCGGGGCCTGCATGCC
>NZ_ABLD01000053.1 GCF_000172415.1 Paraburkholderia graminis C4D1M | reverse complement strand
CGCCGAGCCGAGCACGCCGCTGCCCGTGTACTTGATGCCGTAAAAATCGAGCGCGCCCTGAATCTGGCCGTTTTCGCCGTAGCCGCCATGCAGCGCATTGAAGGCGCGCACGAAGCCTTCGTCCTTCAA
This sequence comes from Paraburkholderia graminis C4D1M, assembly GCF_000172415.1. Taxonomy (GTDB): domain Bacteria; phylum Pseudomonadota; class Gammaproteobacteria; order Burkholderiales; family Burkholderiaceae; genus Paraburkholderia; species Paraburkholderia graminis. The sequence continues at coordinate 22,066 of NZ_ABLD01000053.1, read as the reverse complement.
TGCGGCGAGCGGACGCTCGGCCGGATCGAACGGATGCGCGTCGATGCCGGCGTCGCGCAGACCTTGCAGCACGAGGCGCCCGGAATTGAGCGACACTTCGCGCTCGGCCGAATTGCCGCCGAGCAGCACGGCCACCTTGCCAAAATTTTTCGGGTCGATACTGCTCATCTCACACCTTCGTTTCCTGAGCGAGGCGACCCGGCACACCGCCGATCGAACCCGCGCCCATCGTGATCACCACATCGCCGTCGCGCACCAATGCTGCGAGCGCGTCCGGCACTTCATCCACCGTATCGACAAACACCGGCTCGACCTTGCCCGCGACGCGCAACGCGCGCGCGAGCGCCCGACCGTCCGCGGCGACGATGGGCGCTTCGCCGGCCGAATACACTTCGGTCAGCACGAGCGCATCGACCGTCGACAGCACCTTGACGAAATCTTCAAAGCAATCGCGCGTGCGCGTGAAGCGATGCGGCTGGAACGCGAGCACGAGACGCCGCCCCGGAAATGCGCCGCGCGCCGCCGCGACCGTCGCCGCCATTTCGACCGGATGATGGCCGTAGTCGTCGACCAGCGTGTAGGCGCCGCGCGGCTCGCCGTCGCTTGTGACCGGCACCTCGCCGTAGCGCTGAAAGCGCCGGCCCACGCCGTTGAAATCCGCCAGCGCTCGCTGGATATCGGCATCTTTCACTTCGAGTTCAGTCGCAATCGCGATCGCGGCCAACGCGTTCTGCACGTTGTGCTCGCCCGGCAGGTTCAACACGATGTCGAGCGGCGCCGCGTCTTCGCGCATCGCGGTGAAATGCATCTTGCCGTCGCGCGCTTCGACGTTGACCGCGCGCACTTGCGCGTCGGGTGCGAGGCCGTAACGGATGATCGGCTTCGACACGAACGGCAGAATCTCCTTCACGTTCGGATCGTCGACGCACAACACGGCGATACCGTAAAACGGCAGACGGTGCGTGAATTCGATGAACGCCTGCTTGAGCCGCGCGAAGTCGTGGCCATAGGTGTCCATGTGATCGGCGTCGATGTTCGTGATGACTTCGATCACCGGAAAGAGATTCAGGAACGACGCGTCCGATTCGTCCGCTTCGGCCACGATGAAGTCGCCCGTGCCGAGCCGCGCGTTCGCGCCCGCGCTGATCAGCCGTCCGCCGATCACGAAGGTCGGATCGAGCCCGCCCGCAGCGAGCACGCTTGCGACCAGCGACGTGGTCGTGGTCTTGCCGTGCGTGCCGGCAATCGCAATGCCCTGTTTCAGGCGCATCAGTTCCGCGAGCATGACCGCGCGCGGCACGATCGGAATACGTCGATGACGCGCGGCCAGCACTTCCGGGTTGTCGCTGCGCACCGCGGTCGAGACGACCACCGCGTTCGCGCCTTCGATGTTCTCCGCCGCGTGACCGATTGCGATACGCGCGCCGAGTGCGGCCAGGCGATCCGTGACAGCGTTGCTCGACAAGTCCGAGCCGCTCACCTGATAGCCGAGATTGAGCAGCACCTCCGCGATGCCGCTCATGCCGACACCGCCGATGCCGACAAAGTGAATATGTTTGACGATGTGTTTCATTGCTTTCCTTCTGGGCTCGCGCCCGAAATCGAACCCGCCACGCTCGCGCAAATCTGCGCGACCTGTTCAGTGGCGTCGGGTTTCGCGAGCGAGCGCGAACGCTCCGCCATCTCCGCGAGACTTTCCCGCGTCTGGCTGCGCAACCAGCCGGCGAGTTTTTCCGCCGACAGATCGCGTTGCTGCACGACCAGCGCCGCGCCGTTGTCGGCGAGAAACGCTGCATTAGTGGTTTGGTGATCGTCCACCGCATACGGGAACGGCACGAACAACGCGGCCACACCTACCGCTGAAATCTCCGACACGGTCATCGCGCCCGAGCGGCAAATCACGAGGTCCGCGCTTGCATAGGCGCTCGTCATGTCGTCGATGAACGGCACGAGTTGCACGTCAGCGCCCGTTTGCAAACCGGCTGCCGCGTAGTTCTCGCGCAGCGCGTCGATATGTTTTGCGCCCGCCTGATGCACGATGCGCGGACGTTCGTTCGGGGCCAGCAGCTCGACCGCGCGCGGCACGACTTCATTGAGCGCCGCGGCACCGAGACTGCCGCCGACCACCAGCACATTCAACGGACCGTTGCGTTCTGCATAGCGTGCTTTGGGCGCAATCGCGCGCGCAAGTTCCGCACGAATCGGATTGCCGGTCCATTCGCCGTGCGGCAACGCATTCGGAAACGCAACGAGCACGCGTTTGGCGAGCTTCGCGAGCACCTTGTTTGCGAGACCCGCAATCGAATTCTGTTCGTGCAGCACGAGCGGACGTCCGCTGAACGCGGTCATCAGGCCGGCCGGAAACGTGATGTAGCCACCCATGCCGAGCACCACATCCGGCTTCACGCGACGCAGCACGCTCAAGCTTTGCGTGCATGCGCGCAGCAGATTCAGCGGCAGCATCAGCTTCGTTTTCAGGCCCTTGCCGCGCAGTCCGCCGAAGCGCACGTATTCCATCGGGATGCCGTGCTTCGGCACGAGCGTCGCTTCCATGCCCGCGGGATTGCCGAGCCATACGACCTTCCAGCCCCACGCCTGCATCAGGTGCGCGACCGCGAGCCCAGGGAACACGTGTCCCCCGGTGCCACCGGCCATCACCATCAGCGTGCGTTGCTGCGTGGAGGTCATACTTTCCCTCCTCGCATCAGCACACGATTTTCGTAATCCACCCGCAGCAGCACCGCGATGGCGATGCAGTTCTGCACGATGCCCGAGCCGCCGTAGCTGACGAGCGGCAACGTTAGACCTTTAGTCGGCAGCAGGCCGAGGTTCACGCCCATGTTGATGAACGTCTGCGCGCCGAACCAGATGCCGACGCCCTTCGCAACGAGACCCGCGAACGTGCGGTCGAGTGCCAGCGCCTGGCGGCCGATCTCGAACGCGCGGCGCACGATCCAGTAGAACATCACGATCACGATGAGTACGCCGACAAAGCCGAGCTCCTCGCCGATAACAGCGAGGATGAAGTCGGTATGCGCTTCGGGCAGATAGTTGAGCTTCTCGACGCTGCCGCCGAGTCCCACGCCGAACCACTCGCCGCGGCCAAATGCGATCAGCGAGTGCGTCAGTTGATACGCCTTGCCCTGCGCATAACGGTCGTCCCACGGATCGAGGTACGCGAAAATCCGCTCGCGCCGCCACGGCGACGCCCACACCAGCAAACTGAACGTGCCGACCGCCGTGGCGACGAGGCCGCCGAACAGCTTGCCGTTCACGCCGCCGAGAAACAGCAGACCCATTGCGATCGCCGCGATCACCATGAACGCGCCCATGTCCGGCTCGAGCAGCAGCAATGCGCCGACGAAGCCGACCGCCATCGCCATCGGCAGAAAGCCTTTGGCGAAGCTGTGCATGTATTCCTGTTTGCGCACCGTGTAGTTCGCCGCGTAGATCGTCACCGCGAGCTTCATGATTTCGGACGGCTGCATATTCGTGATGCCGAGCGGAATCCAGCGGCGCGCGCCGTTCACGCCCTTGCCGACGTGCGGAATCAGCACGATGACCAGCGCGACGAGCGCGATCAGAAAGAGCTTCGGCGCGTACTTGTCCCACGTCGAAATCGGAATACGGAACGCTATGACGCCGACCACCGCGCCCATCGTCACGAAGATGATCTGACGCACAAGGAATGCGTAGTCGCGATACGACGCGTACTTCGGCGAATCGGGCATCGCGATCGACGCCGAATACACCATCACGACGCCGAGCCCGAGCAGCGCGACGACCACCCACAGCAGCGAATGATCGTAGTCGAGCATGCGCGAGCGCAGCGGCCGCACGCCATTGACGGCGCTCGCGAGACCGCTGCCGCCCGTGCGGCCACCGACGCGTGCTGCGTTGGCCGTGTCACCGGCGCCTGCGCCTGTGCGCGAACCGAATCGTTCGGACCAGCTCATATCATCGTCCCCCGTTCGGCCGCGATTTCTTCCACCGTGCTGCGGAACACCGCGGCGCGATGCGCGTAACCCTTGAACATGTCGAAGCTCGCGCAAGCGGGCGACAACAGCACGGCGTCGCCAGGTTGTGCGAGTGCAGCGGCGGCACGCGTCGCTTCTTCGAGCGTCGCGTGATCGGTCATCGCGATGCCGGTGTCTTCGAGTGCCGCGCGAATCTGCGGCGCGTCGCGGCCAATCAGCATCACCGCGCGGCACCAGCGCATGACCGGCGCGGCGAGCGGCTCGAAGTCCTGGCCCTTGCCGTCGCCGCCGGCGATCAGCACCGCGCGTTGCGCGAGGCCGTCGAGCGCGGCGACCGTCGCGCCGACATTGGTGCCCTTGCTGTCGTCCACGTAGTCGATGCCGTCGATCGACGCAATCAATTCCACGCGATGCGGCTCGCCGCGGTACTCGCGCAAGCCGTGCAAGAGGCGCGCGGCGGGCAAGCCGATCGCGCGTGCGAGCGCATACGCGGCGAGCGCGTTGGCCGCGTTGTGCAGACCGCGAATGCGCAGCGCGTCGGCAGGCATCAGGCGCTTGAGCGCAATATTCGGCGGCGTGACCGCTTCGTTTTTGCGGCGGCGCTTCGGCGTGATGTCTTCACTCGCGTCGAGATCGTGTGCTTCGACGAGCCAGATCATCGCGTTATCGCGCAGCAAACCGTAATCGCCGTCGTTCTTCGGTTCGGTTACGCCGAAGGTCACCACGTCGACATCGCCCGGCTCCGAAGGCGCGAGCGCCATGACGCGCGCGTCGTCGCGATTGAGCACACGCACGGTTTGTGTACCGAAGATGCGGCCTTTCGCAGCGGCATACGCATCGAGGCCGCCGTGCCAGTCGAGGTGATCCTGCGTGATGTTGAGGATCGCCGCCGCGTCCGGCTCGAACGTATGCGAAGTCTCCAACTGGAAGCTCGACAGTTCGAGCACCCACACGTCGGGCAGCGCGGTGTTGTCGATGGCTTCGCTCAGTTTGTCGAGCAGCGCCGGGCTGATGTTGCCCGCGACCGCGACCTTCTTGCCCGCGCGTTCGCACAGCAGCCCCGTGAGGCTCGTCGTCGTGGTCTTGCCGTTGGTGCCGGTGATCGCGACGACCTTCGGCGCATAACCGCTTTCGCCGAGCGTCTTCAGCGCTTGCGAGAAGAGTTCGAGTTCGCCCCACACAGGGATGCCTTGCTCGCGCGCCGCCGTGATCAGCGGCAACAGATCGGCGGCGAGCGGCGACAAACCGGGGCTGATCGCGACGAGTTCCACGCCTTCCAGCAGCACCGGCGAAAACGGGCCGCCGACAAACGCAGCGTCGACGCCGTGCGCTTCCAGCGCGGACAGGTTCGGCGGCACTTCGCGCGTATCGGCCACACGCAGCCGACAGCCGTGCCGCGCGCACCAGCGCGCCATCGCGAGACCGGATTCACCCAGTCCCAGCACGAGCACCATCGGCTTTTGCCGATCCCGAAACTTCTCGCCGAACATCGTCTGCTTCCCTTTAATACCTTCTGCTTAACGCAGCTTGAGCGTGGACAATCCGAACAGACACAACATCAATGTGATGATCCAGAAGCGCACGACCACCTGCGTTTCCTTCCAACCCGACAATTCGAAATGGTGATGCAGCGGCGCCATCTTGAAGAGACGCCGGCCTTCGCCGAAACGGCGTTTGGTGAACTTGAACCACGTCACCTGCAACATCACCGAAAGCGTTTCCGCGACGAAGATGCCGCCCATGATGAAGAGCACGATTTCCTGACGCACGATCACCGCCACCGTGCCGAGCGCGCCGCCAAGCGCGAGCGCGCCGACGTCGCCCATGAACATCTGCGCCGGGTGCGTGTTGAACCAGAGGAACGCGAGGCCGGCCCCGCCCATCGCCGAACAGAAAATCAGCAATTCGCCTGCGCCTGCAATGTGCGGAAACAGCAGGTATTTCGAGTAGACCGAGCTGCCCATCACGTAAGCGAACACGCCGAGCGATGCGCCGACCAGCACGACCGGCATGATCACGAGACCGTCGAGGCCGTCGGTGAGATTCACCGCGTTGCTCGCGCCGACGATCACCAGATATGTCAGCACGATGAAGCCCCACACGCCGAGCGGATAGCTGATCGACTTGACGAACGGCAGCATCAAATCGGCGCGCGCGGGCAAGCCCATCGACAAACCGCTGCGCACCCACGCCATGAACAGATCGAACACGCGCACATTGCTCGCTTCGGACACGCTGAACGCGAGATACACGGCGGCGAAGAGACCGATCACCGACTGCCAGAAATACTTTTCGCGCGACGACATGCCGCGCGGGTCCTTGTAGACGACCTTGCGATAGTCGTCGACCCAGCCGATCACGCCGAAGCCGAACGTGACCAGAATCACGATCCAGATAAAGCGGTTGGTCAGATCGGCCCACAACAGCGTAGCGACGGCGATGCCGAGCAGAATCAGCACGCCGCCCATCGTCGGCGTGCCGGATTTCACGAGATGCGTTTGCGGGCCGTCTTTACGGACAGCCTGGCCGACCTTCATCGCGGTCAGCTTGCGGATCACAGCCGGGCCGCAGACGAGCCCGATCAACAGCGCGGTGATGGTGGCCATCACCGCGCGGAAAGTCAGATAACTGAACACGCGCAAGAAGCTTGCGTCATTCTGCAGCCATTGCGCCAGCGCCAGTAGCATGCTTCGGTCCTTCTATTTCAGTGTGCAGCGGGCGCGCTGCCCGCTGCGTTGGGTTGTGGACTCGTTACGGCGTCCACCACGCGCTCCATTTGCATGAAGCGCGAGCCTTTCACGAGAAGCGTTGCAGCAGGACCGAAACCGGCCTGCTGCAATTGCGCGACCAGCGTGCCGACGTCGGCGACGTGATGGGCGCTTGCGCCATACGCGGTGCAGGCGTCGCGCGAGGCGTCGCCCATTGCGTACAGCGCGTCGATACCGCGTTCCTTCGCATAGGCGCCGATTTCGCGGTGAAATTCCGGCCCGTTGTCGCCGACTTCGCCCATGTCGCCCATCACCAGCACACGCGGCGATGCGTGCGACGCGAGCACGTCGATCGCGGCGCGCATCGAATCGGGGTTGGCGTTGTAGGTGTCGTCGATCACGGTCGCGCCCGCGAGCGTGCCGAGCGCGGCGTGCTTGACCTGCAGGCGGCCTTTCACCGCGCCGAACGATTCGAGGCCGCGCTTGATAGCGTCGAGCGAAACGCCTGCGGCAAGCGCCGCTGACGTCGCAGCTAACGCGTTGTGCGCGTTGTGATTGCCGAGCACTTGCAGCGTGATATTTGTGTGGCCTTCGGGCGTTTGGATGCTGAGTACTTTGCCGTCGAACGTGCCCGTAACCGCCGCTTCCGTTGTGCGCTCGGCCGTGTTCAGCGCGAAGTCGACGATGCGGTTGCCCGTGGCCGCCACGCGCCAGATGCTTGCGTAGGCATCGTCGGCGGGGAAGACAGCGATTCCATCAGGCGTGAGCGCGTGAATCACGCTCGCATGCTCGAGCGCGACCGCTTCGACGGTCGCCATGAATTCCTGATGCTCGCGCTGCGCGTTGTTCACCACGGCAACGGTCGGCTCGGCGATTTTCGCGAGCAGCGACGTTTCGCCCGGATGATTCATGCCGAGTTCGACGACCGCCAACCGATGCGCGGCATTCAGACGAAACAGCGTGAGCGGCAAGCCAATGTCGTTGTTGAAGTTGCCGGCGGTGGCAAGGCGCGCATCGACGCCGACGGCTGCGGCGAAAATCGACGCGATCATTTCCTTGACCGTGGTCTTGCCGTTGCTGCCGGTCACGGCGACGAGCGGCATGCTGAACTTGCGACGCCAGCCGCGAGCCAGCGCGCCGAGTCCAACGCGCGTGTCGGCCACGCGCAAGGCGGGCACGCTCCAGCCGCCGGGCACGCGCGCGACGAGCGCGGCGCTCACGTTGCGCGCGGCGACGTCGGCGAGGAAGTCATGCGCGTCGAAGCGATCGCCCTTGATCGCGACGAACAGATCGCCGGGACCTGCGCTGCGGCTGTCGGTCGACACGCGTTCGAACGCAACGCTGTCGTCGCCGATAACCGTTGCGCCTGGAATCAGCGCGGCCGCTTCACGCAGCGTGAACATCGCATTGCCTTGCGCGCTCATTCGCCACCTCCGCGTGCCTGCGTGGCCCGCGCGGCGAGCGCGAGGCGGGCGTGGTCCTGGTCGGAGAAAGCGCGCTTTTTACCCATGATTTCCTGTGTTGCTTCGTGCCCTTTGCCAGCCAGCACGATGACGTCTTCGCGCGCGGCGCCGCGGATCGCCTGAAGGATCGCGCTCGCGCGGTCCTCGATGCGGCGTGCCTTCGACGCGTCTTTCATTCCCGCTGCGATCTGCTCGATGATGGATTGCGGATCTTCGCTGCGCGGGTTGTCGCTCGTGACCACCACGCCGTCCGCCATCTTTTCGGCGATGGCGCCCATCAGCGGACGCTTGGTTGCATCGCGATCGCCGCCGCAGCCGAACATGCAGATCAGTTCGCCGCCTCGCGCGGCCGCCATCGGACGCAACGCTTCGAGTGTTTTTTCCAGCGCGTCGGGCGTGTGCGCGTAGTCGATCACGACGAGCGGTTCGTCGTTTTGCAAGCGGCCGCCGAGGCGCTGCATGCGGCCGTTCACCGATTCGAGCTTCGCGAGTTCGGCGAGGGCGGCATCGAAGGGAATCTCAGCGGCGAGCAACGCGCCGAGTACGCCGAGCAGATTGCTGACGTTGAATGCGCCGAGCGTTTGCACTTCGACTTCGGCATTGCCCCAGTCTGATGTGCTCAGGTGGAACGCGGTGCCGGTGGGCGTCGCGCGCACGTTCGATGCGAGCAGCGACGCGTCGGCTTGCGGCGCGCTTTGTTGTGCGGAATCGAGACCATACGCGATCGTGCGTGCGTGGCCTTGCGTGCTTGCCAGCAAACGGCGACCCGCCGCGTCGTCGCGATTGATCACGGCCGCACGCAGTTCCGGCCAGGCAAAGAGGCGCGCCTTCGCGGCCTCATACGCCTCGAACGTGTGGTGATAGTCCAGATGGTCTTGCGTGAGATTCGTGAACACGGCGATGTCGAACGCCGTGCCGTTCACGCGCCCCTGGTGCAACGCGTGCGACGACACTTCCATTGCAACGGCCTTTGCGCCCGCGTCGCGCAACTGCGCGAGACTGCGCTGGAGTTGCGGCGCGTCGGGTGTCGTGAAGCCGGTGTGCACGAGTTGTCCCGGCAAGCCGGTGCCGAGCGTGCCGATGATCGCGCAACGTTTGCCAAGCGCGGTGAGCGCCGCCGAAATCCACTGGCTGCACGACGTCTTGCCGTTCGTTCCCGTGACGCCGACCGTGAGCATGCTGTCGCTCGGATCGCCGTACCACGCGCTGGCAATCGAGCCCGCGAGCTCGTTCAACGCGGGCACCGCGAGCGTGGTGGACGCGTCGATCGCGCCGCTGAAACCTTCCGGCTGAACGAGCACCGCGGCAGCGCCGCGTTCAAGCGCGCCGTCGATGAACGCGCGGTTGTCCGCGCCATCCACGGCGTAGGCGAAAAACGCGTCGCCGGCTGTGAGCGAACGCGTGTCCGCGTGCAGATGCGCGCCTCGCTGCAGGTGCGCTTGCAGCCAGTTCAACGCTTCGGCAATTTGCCGATGCGACGGATGATTGTTGCGCAGCGCGCTCATCGAACGACTCCCGCATGGGTCTTCGCATTCGCGGAAATCGTCATCTTCTTCGCGCTCGCGTTCGCCGAAATCTTCTTCGTTGCGGACGGCGCGGGAGTGGCCGAAGGCGCAGCGGACGCGGAGTCGTCGGACACGACCATCTGCTTGACCGGCATTTGCGGCGGCACGTTCAGCGAGCGCAGCGTATCGCCGACGATGCCCGAGAACACCGGACCCGACACCTGACCGCCGAAGTGACTGCCCGCCGTCGGTTCATCGACCGATACCGCGACGACGATGCGCGGATTCGGCATCGGCGCCATGCCGACGAACGACGCGCGATACTTCGAGTGATCGTAGCCGTGAGGGCCGTGCTTATACGCCGTACCGCTCTTGCCGCCGACGCGATAGCCCGGCACCGCCGCATCCGGCGACGTGCCGCCCGGCGAGACGACGGTTTCGAGCATCGCGCGCACTTCGCGGGCGGTGGTCGGCGAAAAGATTTGCGGGCCGGTTGCCGGCTGGTCGCCAGGCGTGCGGAAAATCGACACGGGCATGATCTGGCCGTCGTGCGCGATGGCCGTGTACGCGCGGCCGAGCTGGAACAGCGACACCGACAGGCCGTAGCCGTACGACATGGTCGCCTGCTCGATACGGCGCCAGCTCTTCCACGGACGCAGACGTCCCGCCGCCGCACCCGGGAAACCGACCTTCGGCGCGAGGCCAAGACCGATGCTGGTGTACATGTTCCACATCTCTTCGGGCTTCAACTGCATCGCGATCTTCGTCGCGCCGATGTTGCTCGACTTCTGGATCACGCCGCCGACCGTCAGGACACCGAACGCGCTGTCGTCGGTAATCGGCGCACCGTCGAGCACGAAGCGGCCGCCGCCTGTATCAACCAGTGTAGTCGGCGTGACGCGGTGCAGGTCGAGCGCGAGCGACACCGTGAACGGCTTCATGATCGAGCCCGGCTCGAACGTGTCGGTGAGGATGCGGTTGCGCAACTGGTCGCCGGTCATGTGCGACCGGTCGTTCGGGTTGTAGGTCGGGTAATTGACGAGCGCGAGGACTTCGCCGCTCCGCACGTCGATCACCATCGCCGCGCCGGCCTTCGCCTTGAACTTTTCGACGGCCGCTTTCAGGTTCGTGTACGCGATGTACTGGATCTTGCTGTCGATCGAGAGATCCACGTCCTGGCCGTTGTGCGGCACGACCTGCTCGTCCACGTCCTCGATGATGTGGCCCATGCGGTCTTTAATCACGCGACGGCTGCCCGACATGCCCGCGAGCAGCTTCTGGTCGCCGAGTTCGACGCCTTCCTGGCCTTCGTCCTCGACGTTCGTGAAGCCGATCAGGTGAGCCGTGATCTCGCCTTCCGGATAGAAACGCTTGTACTCGTCGCGCGCGTAAATGCCGGGGATGTCGAGCGCCTTCACCTTCTCGGCAATATCCACCGGCACCTGGCGTTTGACGTACACGAAGTTCTTGTCTTCCGAGAGCTTCCTGCGCAATTCCTTATCGGTCATGCCGAGCAGTTTGCCGAGCGAGTTCAGCTTGTCCGCGCCGAGGTCGTCCGGCACCGATTCCGGGATCGCCCAGATCGCACGCACCGGCAGACTCGTGGCCAGCACGAGGCCATTGCGGTCGAGAATCTTGCCGCGCGTGGCCGGCAATTCGAGGCGGCGCTGATAGCGGATTTCGCCCTGCTTCTGATAGAACGCGTTGCCGGGTCCCTGAATCCAGAAGGCGCGCGCGGTCAGCGCGACAAACGCCATGAAGAGCAGGAACACGACGAGCTTCGAGCGCCACATCGGCAGGCGCACGGACAGGATCGGATTAGCCGAGAAAGCGACGCTCTTGCGGCTGGACGATTTTTTCATCGAACGCCTCCGCTGCGAGTCGCCGACGGCGCCGATGCCGGAGCCGAAGTCGGAATCGGCGCGTCTTCGGCCTTTGCGGCGCCGGGGTCGAGCGTCAGGTATTGCGTGCGCCCGGTGCTGACCGCCTGCATCTTCAGCGACGTGGTCGCGAACTGCTCGATGCGCGACGTCTTGGAGAGCGCGCTCTGCTGATATTGAAGCTGCGAATAGTCCTGCTGCAACTGGCGCTCCTGCGACTGCGCGCGCTGCAACTGGATAAAGATCTGGCGCTGCTGGTTCGTTGCGTTGACAACCGACAACGCACAGCCCATCACGATCATCAGCAGGAAGATATTGAGGCGATTCATGGTGCGATCCGCTCCGCCACACGCATCACGGCAGAACGGGCGCGCGGGTTCGCGGCGACTTCAGCGTCGCTCGCAAACACGCGGCCGATGATTTTGAGCGGAGGGCTCGGCAGGTCGACGGCACGAATCGGCAGACGACGATCGACCGCGGGCGCACTGGCGTGTGCCTGCATGAATCGCTTGACGATCCGGTCCTCGAGCGAATGAAAGCTGATGACCACCAGCCGCCCCCCTTGCTCCAGCAGCGACAACGCTGCTTCTAAAACGACTTGCAGCTCCGCAAGCTCTTGATTGATGTGAATCCGTATAGCCTGAAAGGTGCGGGTTGCCGGATCCTTGCCCTTCTCACGGGTTTTGACGACGTTAGCCACGATTTGGGCAAGCTCGCCCGTGCTGACGAGAGGCCCAAGACGGTCGGACTCTGCCCGGCGAGCAACAAGCGCCTTTGCAATCTGAAAAGCAAACCGTTCTTCCCCATAATCTCGTATCACCTCCGTCAGTTCCTGCACCGTGGCCCGCGCCAGCCAGTCAGCGGCAGACTCGCCGCGCGTCGGGTCCATCCGCATGTCGAGCGGGCCGTCGGCGCGGAAACTGAAACCCCGCTCCGGATCGTCGACTTGCGGCGACGACACGCCCAGATCCAGCAAAACGCCCGACACCCGTTCAATCCCGCGCTCCGCAATCGCGGTGCGCAGTGAAGCAAAACTCTCGTGCACGATGCCAAAGCGCGGATCGCCGATCTGCTGCGCCGTGGCGATGGCGAGCGGGTCTTTGTCGAACGCGATCAGACGCCCCGCTTGCCCCAGCTTCTCCAGCACCAGACGGCTGTGGCCGCCGCGCCCGAACGTGCCGTCGACATAGACGCCGTCCGCGCGCGTGACCAGCGCCGCTACCGCTTCTTCCAGCAGCACCGTGCGATGCTGCAATTCGTTTCTCATCGCAGATGCCATATATGTATGCCGCGATCAGAACGTGAAGTTCTTCAACGCTTCGGGCATGCCCTCGGCGATGGCCGCCTGTTCCTTCGCGGCGTAAATCTGTGCGTCCCACAGTTCGAAGTGGCGCCCCATGCCGAGCAGCGTCACTTCTTTTTCCAGCGAACCGGCCGCGCGCAATTCCGGCGACACGAGCACGCGGCCCGCGCCGTCCATATCGACGTCCATTGCATTGCCGAGAAAGATGCGCTTCCACCAGGCTGCGTTCATGGGCAGCTTGTCGACTTTGTCGCGGAAGATTTCCCACTCCGGGCGCGGAAAGAGCAACAGGCAGCCGTCCGGGTGCTTGGTGATCGTCACCCGGCCCTCTGCCTGTGTTTGCAGCGCATCCCGATAGCGGGACGGAATAGACATCCGCCCTTTCGCATCGAGCGTCAGCGCCGACGCCCCTTGGAACACTTCGCTCTCCCTCTTGGCCCGCGCCTTTGCGCCGGCTGCCCAATTCGTAAAAATCTACCCGAAACCACCCGTGAGATCACACAAAAATACACTTTCTCACACTGTCTCCCACTTTAGAGGAACGCTAAACACGGGTCAAGGGAGACAGGCCGTTTTCGAGCGAATTTTGTTTGTTAGAACAAGGACTTAGCGCGAGTCCTTCATGTCAGACGAAAAACGGAAAATCGTTATAAATGAAGGGACTACTGAGGCTTCTGAAGGTGATACGTGAAAAGTGCGGGCGAACAGCGCGGGGCGTAAGCGATCGTGAAGGGCGTCTGGAAGGTGTGCGGCGGGGTTTTCGGCGGCTACGCGGGGACGACGCGCGGGGCGTCGTCCCACCTTGCGTGGTGAGACGGAAACTCGGCGGTTCTTATATGTAGTACGCGGTGCGGGTCATCACTTTCGACATCGCGCGCATCATGGCGCGCACGGGGAACGGCAACTCGATGCCGCCGGCGTCAATTGCGGCTTTTCCATGTCCGGCTTCGTCGACGCGCATCTGCTCGACAATCGCGCGCGATTCGCGATCACCGACCGGCAGACGATCGAGGTGGCTGTCCAGATGCTGTTCGACCTGCCGCTCGGTTTCGGCCATGAAGCCGAGGCTCACGCGGTCGCCCATGCGTCCGGCCGCGAGCCCGATGGCGAGCGCGCCTGCGTACCAAAGCGGATTCAGCAGACTGGGACGCGAGTCGAGCGCCTCGAGACGCTTCGCCGTCCATGCGAGGTGATCTTCTTCCTCGACTGCGGCGCGATCGAACACGCTTCTCAACGACGGCGAACTGGTCGCGAGCTTCTGTGCCTGGTAAAGCGCCTGCGCGCAGACCTCACCGACATGGTTCACGCGCATCAGACCCGCGGAGTGCGCGCGCTCGGCCGGCGAGAGCTCGGGCGCCTCGGCCGAAGCCGCCGATTCTTGCGGAACTGGCAAAGGACGGCTCATGCGCGAAACGCCCGTCATTGAGCGTAAACCCCGATCAAATTCAGTAATCAACTCGTCCAGAAACATTCGGCACTCCGTGATTCGACAACTTGCTTCGCGTTCTTCGTGGCCCGGGCGACAAGGCTTCGCGGGAAAAAACACGGCCTTCGCGCCGGGCTGATCCAGCCGCTGAAGGCATCAAGATTTCGATTTTAGATCATGTTGCGTAAACGAAACAGGAGCCGTCCGGGCAGCGTCCTTTTTCTTTGTGCCATGTAGCCCTTTTGTTACATTACGTGCAACTTCTCGCGAAGTTGGACAAGCAAGGCCTCAACGCTACATAAATATTCGCCTTGTAAAAAAGATTCGTAATCCTTGGAGATCATTCGATGAAAAAGTCGCTTCTCGCTCTCGCAGCACTGGGCGCATTCGCAGGCGTCGCACATGCTCAGAGCAGCGTGACCCTGTACGGTATCATTGACGAAGGCTTCAACATCAACACCAACTCGGGTGGCAAGCACCTGTACAACCTGTCCAGCGGCGTCATGCAAGGCTCGCGTTTCGGCCTGCGCGGCACGGAAGATCTGGGCGGCGGTCTGAAGGCAATCTTCGTGTTGGAAAACGGCTTTGACGTGAACAACGGCAAGCTGGGTCAAGGCGGCCTGATGTTCGGTCGTCAAGCTTACGTCGGTCTGTCGAGCCAGTTCGGCACGGTCACGCTGGGTCGTCAATACGACTCCGTCGTCGACTACGTCGGTCCGCTGGAAGCCGGCGACCAGTGGGGCGGCTACATCGCTGCTCACCCGGGCGACATCGACAACTTCAACAACGCATACCGTACGAACAACACGGTCAAGTACACGAGCGCGGATTACGGCGGCCTGAAGTTCGGCGGCACGTATAGCTTCGGCGGTGTTGCAGGCAACTTCTCGCAGAACCAGATCTGGTCGTTGGGCGCTGGCTATAACAACGGTCCGTTGGTCTTGGGCGTTGGTTATTTGAACGCGCGCACGCCGGCAGCTTCGGGTGGTCTGTTCAACAACGGCGGCACGGCAGCTACGCCGGCTGGCGCAGTGACGTCGCCGGTCTACGCTGGCTTCGCATCGGCTAACACGTACCAGGTTATCGGTGCAGGCGGTGCTTACACGTTCGGCGCAGCAACCCTCGGCTTGACGTACTCGAACATCCGTTTTGCAAACCTGGGCGCGTCGTACGCATCGCCGTTCAAGGGCCAAACGGCTACGTTCAACAACGCGGAAGTCAACTTCAAGTACCAGTTGACCCCGGCGTTGCTGGTCGGCGCAGCGTATGACTACACGCGCGGTTCGGAAGTCAACGGCAACTCGCGCGCTCAGTACCACCAAGGCGCGCTGGGCGTGGACTACTTCCTGTCCAAGCGTACCGACGTCTACGTGATCGGTGTGTACCAGCACGCTACGGGCGAAACCGTGAATGCGGCAGGCGCCGTCGTCACGGCAACGGCTGGCATCAACGGCCTGTCGGGCTCGTCGAACCAGAACCAGCTCGCAGCTCGCGTCGGCATCCGCCACAAGTTCTAATAAGTCGTAAAAACGCAGTTTGCCTCAAAGGCGCCTTCGGGCGCCTTTTTTTTTATGGCCGTCGTAGGATGCGCGGAAACGAAAAAGCCCGGCTGACTTGTCGTGTCAGCCGGGCCTTCGAATGCAGCTGATGCCTACGCGTTACGACGCGTCAGCGTCCGCGATGTTGGGCTTCCGCTCACGCCCGCCCATCACGCAGTTCCCGACGCAAAATCTTGCCGACATTGCTCTTGGGCAGCTCGGTACGGAACTCGACGATCTTCGGCCGCTTGTAGCCGGTTAGCTGCTGTTTGCAGTAGGCGAATATGTCGGCGTCCGTCAGCGCGTCGTCTTTCTTGACGACAAACAACTTCACCGCCTCACCCGAGTGCTGATCCGGCACACCGACCGCCGCGACCTCGAACACGCCGGGTAGCTTCGCGACCACATCCTCGATTTCGTTGGGGTACACGTTGAAGCCGGAAACCAGAATCATGTCCTTCTTGCGGTCCACGATCTTCACGAAACCCCGGTCGTTCATGAAGCCGACGTCGCCCGATTTGAAGAAGCCGTCCGGCGTCATGACTTTCGCGGTTTCTTCCGGCCGGTTCCAATAGCCAGCCATCACCTGCGGGCCGCGGATGCAGATCTCGCCCGGTTGCCCGAGCGGCACTTCGTTGCCGTCGTCGTCGCGGATGGAGACTTCGGTCGACGGCAACGGCAGCCCGATCGTGCCGCTATATTCGGTCACCGTCACGGGATTGCAGGTGACGCACGGCGACGTCTCGGACAAACCGTAGCCCTCGATGATCGGCGTCTTTGTGTGCTCGAACCAGCGCTTTGCGACAGCTTCCTGGACGGCCATTCCGCCGCCGTTTGCCGCGATCAGTTTCGAAAAGTCGAGCTTGTCGAAGTCAGGACTGTTCAACAGCGCGTTGTACAACGTGTTGACTGCCGGGATGGTGGTAATTGCGTAACCCTGCAGTGCCTTAATCGTGCCGGGAATATCGCGCGGATTGGGAATCAGCACGCCGAGTCCGCCTGTGCGGATGGTCAGCAGGCCGCACACCGTCAGCGCAAACACGTGGTACAGCGGCAAGGCCACAACCGTGATGAACTGCTCGATGTCCGTGCGGTTTGCGCGAACCGGATTGAGCCACACTTCGGACTGCAGCACATTCGCAATCAGGTTCCTGTGCAGCAGCGTGGCGCCCTTCGCCACGCCGGTCGTGCCGCCGGTGTACTGAAGGAACGCGACATCGTCGGGGCCTTGCTGGACGGGCTTGAAAGTCTGGCGCTCGCCTTCGGCGATAGCCGCGTTGAATTTGACGTGACCGGGCAAACTCCAGGCGGGCACCATTTTCTTCACGCGGCGCACGACGAAGTTCACGACAGCGCCCTTCACGCCCATCAGATCGCCCATTGCGGCGACCACGACGTGCTTGACAGCGGTATTGCGTACGACGGCCTGCAACGTGACGGCGAAATTTTCTAGCAGGACGATTGCTTCCGCGCCGCTGTCTTTCAACTGATGCTCGAGCTCACGCGGCATATAGAGCGGGTTGACGTTCACGACCACATAACCTGCCCGCAGAATCGCCGCAATCGCGACCGGATATTGCAGCACGTTCGGCATCATGATTGCGATGCGGGCACCGCGCGCAAGGCCCTTCGACTGAAACCACGCGGCCAGCTTGCGCGAAAGCGCGTCGAGTTCGCCGTAACTGATGCCCTTTCCCATGCAGACGAACGCCGGCTTGTTGCGGTGCTCGCGGAATGCTTCCTCGAGCAGTTCGGCGACGGACGAATAGCGGGTCGGGTCGATCTCTGCGGGAACGCCGGGCGGGTAGGATTTCAGCCAGATTTTATCCATGCAGCGTCTCCTTCTTTATTTTCGAATGGTCGTGCTAAAAACGCATCGTAGCATGGGCGTCCCTGCGCTATTCGCGAAAAACGGCTGCGTTAGACTGCTGCCTCGAACCTTTGGAAGCCTTGTTGGCGAGGCTTGCGCGATGTTGCAAGAGCGCGTCAGACGCGCTCCACTTCGACGAGGCAGTCGTAGAAAGTTGCCGATCCGCCGAGATCGGTAAGCGCCTGGCTCGTGACCTGATTGGCGTTGCGGCCGTCGGGCGCGAGCTTTTTCCACCAGATCGACAAGCCGACCACAAGGCCTTCGCGCGCACGGTCGGTGACGCGGGCGCGCGCCTGCATCGAGCCGCGGTCGTTGAAAATGCGCACGTAATCGCCGTCGGCGATGTGACGCGGCTCGGCGTCGGCCGGGTGGATGTCGAGATGCGGCTCGCCTTCCGTCGACCGCAGACTTTCGACGTTGACGAACGTGCTGTTCAGAAAGTTGCGCGCGGGCGGCGAGATCATCGCGAGCGGATAGCGGGCAGCCAGTTCAGGCGCGAATTCCGCCGACTCATAGGGCGGCAGGTAATCCGGAAGCGGGTCGAGGCCCTGCTGCGCGAGCCGCTCGCTGTAGAACTCGCACTTCCCCGACGGCGTGTGAAAGCCGCCTTCGGCAAAAGGCGCGTCGGGCAGGTTCAGCTTTGCCCAGCCGGCCTGCTTGAGCGCTTCCCAGTTCACGCCTTCGAGCTTCTTGTCCTGCCAGCGGAATGCGTTTTGAGCAACGGCTTCGTCGCTTTCGAAGAGCGCCGGTTCATCCAGCGCCATGTGGCGCGCGAGGCCGCGAAAGATCTCCGTATTGGGACGCGCCGCGCCGACCGGCGGAATCGCCGGCAAATTCACCATGACGTGCGTGTGGCCGTACGACTTATGCACGTCGAGATGCTCGAGCTGCGTGGTGGCGGGCAGCAGAAGGTCGGCGTAATCGGCGGTGTCGGTCTGGAAGTGCTCCAGCACGATCGTGAAGAGGTCTTCTCGAGCGAAGCCGGCGGCGACGCGCCCCGAATCCGGCGCGACGGCAACCGGATTCGAGTTATACACGACGATCGCCTCAATTTTCGGACCGAACTCGGCGTCGCCTGGGTGCAGCAGCGCGTCGCCGATTGCATTCATATTGATGACGCGGCTCGGGCTCGCCGGCCAGCCGGGCATCAGGTCCGGACGCTGCAGCGCATGCGAGTCCACCGGCGCCCAACCGGACGACGACAGCAAGGCGCCGCCCGAACGCTCGCGCCACGCGCCGGTGAGCGACGGCAGGCACGCGATTGCGCGCACCGCGTTGCCGCCGCCGCGCACTCGCTGCAGACCATAGTTCAGGCGAATCGCCGCTTTCTTCGTGCTGCCGTAAAGTCGCGCGAGGTCGACGATAACCTGCTCGTCGATGCCGCAAATTTCTGCCACCCGCGACGGCGGATAGGTGAGCGCACGAGCCTTCAGCTCGGCGAAGCCCAACGTGTGCGCGGCGATGTAAGCGTGATCCAGCAGGTCTTCCGAGATCAAGACGTGCATCATGCCGAGCGCCAAGGCGCCGTCGGTGCCCGGTTTCAGCACAATGTGCTGATGACACTTCTCCGCCGTGAGCGACCGATACGGGTCAATTGCAATGAGGCGCGCGCCTCGGCGCTTGGCCTGCTGCGCGCGCGTCCAGAAATGCAGGTTCGACGCAATCGGGTTGGAGCCCCAGATGAGGATGACCTCGCTTTCCTCGAAAAACTCGGTGAGCATGCCGATGCTCGCGCCGTAGGTGTATTTCAAGCCAGCGGCGCCGGCTGCCGCGCAGATGGTGCGGTCCAGTTGCGACGCGCCCAGCTTGTGGAAGAAGCGCTGCGCGATGCTGTCGCCCTGGACGAGGCCCATCGTGCCCGCGTAGCTATATGGAAGGATGGCTTGCGGCGCGCGGCCGGCTATCTCCCGCAGGCGCTTTGCAGCCAGCTCCAACGCTTCTTCCCAGCCGATCGGCTCGAAACGGCCCTCGCCCTTGCGGCCGACGCGCCTCATGGGCGTCGTCAGGCGTTGCGGATGATGAACGCGCTCCGCATAGCGGCTGACTTTGGTACACAACGCGCCTTGGGTCGGAGCATGATCTGAATCGGCGACGACCTTGATTGCCCGGTCGCCTTCGACTGTTACCCGCATCGCGCAGGTGTCGGGGCAGTCGTGCGGGCAAACTGCGCGAGCGAATTCGATCGGAGCGTTCATTGGGTAACCATTCAGGAGACGGTAAGCAGGGCGCAACGCGGGATTTTATTACGTCCGCCGGCGGTTGCCTGCATGCTGCCGCCAAAAAGCCTTCGGCGTAGAATCGTTAGCACTGCGCCCGGGCGCATGTCGCCCGAGCGATTCCATGCAAGTCAAAGCGCAAGCACATCGGCACTCTATTATGAAACTGATCCCCGAAATTCAGGCTGCTCACGGAGAAATCCAGACTCTTCGACGAACGATCCACGCTCATCCCGAACTGCGTTATGAAGAAACAGCGACTTCGGAGCTGGTCGCGAAGACGCTCGAGTCATGGGGTATAGAAACGTATCGCGGACTGGGCAAGACAGGTGTTGTCGGCGTGCTCAAGCGTGGCAATGGCAAGCGCTCGATCGGGCTGCGCGCCGACATGGACGCGTTGCCGATTCAGGAGCTGAACAGCTTCGAACATCGGTCGAAAAACGATGGAAAAATGCACGCGTGCGGTCACGATGGACACACGGCGATGCTGCTCGGCGCAGCCCGGCATCTGGCGAAGCATGGCGATTTTGACGGCACCATCGTTTTCATTTTTCAGCCGGCCGAAGAAGGCGGCGCCGGCGCGCAGGCCATGATCGACGACGGCCTTTTCGAAAAATTTCCTGTGGATGCAGTGTTCGGCATCCATAACTGGCCGGGCATGCCGGCGGGCCACTTCGGCGTAACCGAAGGGCCGATCATGGCGTCCAGCAACGAATTCCGCATTGAGATTAAAGGTGTTGGCTCGCACGCAGCGCTGCCGCACAACGGACGCGATCCGGTGTTTACCGCTGTGCAGATCGCTAATGGCTTGCAAAGCATCATCACGCGGAACAAGAAGCCGCTGGATACGGCTGTGCTTTCGATCACGCAAATTCATGCCGGCGATGCAGTCAACGTCGTCCCTAACGATGCGTGGATCGCGGGCACCGTACGGACTTTTACGACTGAAACGCTCGATCTGATCGAAGCGCGCATGCGCAAAATCGCTCAAAGCACGGCGGACGCTTACGATTGCACGGTCGACGTTCATTTCCACAGAAACTATCCGCCCACTATCAACAGCAGTGAGGAAGCGCGGTTTGCGGCCGCCGTCATGAAGGAAGTTGTCGGGGCAGAAAAGGTGGACGACTCGGTCGAACCTACGATGGGCGCGGAGGACTTCTCGTTCATGCTGCTGGCGAAGCCGGGATGTTATGCGTTTCTTGGCAACGGCGAGGGCGGCCATCGCGACGCCGGCCACGGTGCAGGCCCCTGCATGCTGCACAACGCGAGCTATGACTTCAACGATGAGTTGCTGCCGATCGGCTCGACGTATTGGGTGCGGCTTGCGCAGCGGTTTCTGGCGGTAGAGAAGTAGGACGGAAAGTCGGGGACGGGACGATGTGTTGTGTGTCCGTCGGTTCAGGAACGCGGGGATGACTTACCTGGCCTGCTGACCTGGCAGCCCGATCCGCTGATGGACGATCAGGAACTCGACTCGCGGCAGTCGACCGGCGCGGTGTACTGGGAAGGCGCGGCGCGGGTGAGCCGCGATGGTACTGAGCTCGGGCGTGCGTATCTGGAACTGACCGGCTATGCCGGCGCTCTGCGCATGGGCGGGCCGTGACGGCGCCGTATTTTCCAGCGCCGTAAACGCAGAAACCCCACCTTTGCGGGGTGGGGTTTCTGACACTGCTGGGGAGCCTGACGATTACCTACTTTCACACGGGTAATCCGCACTATCATCGGCGTGGAGTCGTTTCACGGTCCTGTTCGGGATGGGAAGGGGTGGGACCGACTCGCTATGGTCATCAGGCTTTGACGGGTTGCTGTAGCGCTCAGGGAGCAGTACAGCCAATCGGGAAGAAGTAGCTGAGAGGATGCCTCTCGTTTTGCACGTCTATGCGTGCGGGCTGTGCTGTTTCTGGCACAACATCGATCACTCAACCGTGTGTGGTCTGCATAAGACCCTGCGCGTGGCGCAGGGTGGGGCATCCATAAGTGCTGAAGCACTAACGGCTGCCGACACACACCTGTTATAGGATCAAGCCTTACGGGCAATTAGTATCAGTTAGCTGAACGCATTACTGCGCTTACACACCTGACCTATCAACGTCCTGGTCTTGAACGACCCTTCAAGGGGCTTAAAGCCCCGGGGATATCTCATCTAAGCGAGTTTCCCGCTTAGATGCTTTCAGCGG
>NZ_ABLD01000054.1 GCF_000172415.1 Paraburkholderia graminis C4D1M | reverse complement strand
GTATGCGACCTCGAACTTCCCGCCATGGACGGCTTCTACCTGATCCAGCGTCTGCGTGATCACGAGATTCGCGGAGATCATGCGCCGTCGGTGGCGGTTGCGCTGACAGGCCATACGGATGACGCTTACCGTCTGCGAAGTATCGGCGAGGGTTTCCAGCATTTCATGACGAAACCTGCGTTGCCGGAAGATCTGGTGACGCTGCTGCACGACGCGATTGGCGCGCGTGCGGCGCGTTGAGTAGGTGAATTAACACGCCGCCCTGGCACGCCGCCCTGGCCGGCGGCGCTCCAAACGCCGCGAAATGCGGCGCGAAGCCGATGCCGCTTTGCGCCGCCATTACAGTCAAACCGCCGTTATTTCGCGGCGACGGGCGCCGTTGCTCCCGCCTTTGAAGAAACCGCTGCGGCGGCCTCTGCCGCCTGGCAGGCGGAACACAATCCCTTCAATTCGATTTCGTCGCTGGCGACGCGGTAACCCGCGTCTTCGATCTGCTCGATGAGCGCCTGGCGCAGTTTCGGCTGATGCAGTTCCGTCACGTTGCCGCATTGCTGGCAGACCACGAGAATGCCGTGCTGGCATTGCGTCAGGTCGTGGCAGACCGTGAATGCGTTGATGGACTCGATGCGATGCACGAGCCCCGCCGACAGCAAAAAGTCCAGCGCGCGATAAACCGTGGGCGGCGCCGAGCCCGGATGAATCTGGCGCATTTCGTCGAGCAGCGAATACGCTTTAGTCGCGCGGCCCGAATTGAGCAGCAATTCGAGCACTTTGCGGCGAAGCGGCGTGAGCTTTTCCCCGCGTTCGCGGCAATATTCCTCGGCAAGGGCGAGCGCCGCTTCGGGTGACTCGCCATGCGTGTGCGCCGGCGCGTGCGTATGAGCATGCGCGTCGGCGGAAGCGGCGGGTTTCTCCGTTTTCGCGGGACTGGCGGAATGGGCGGCGTTCGCGGCGGGCTTGGCGTTCTTCATGCGTCGATTATAAAGGCCAACGCGCTATTGCTGCCGGGGCGCAAATAGCATCGCCGTCCGGCCCTGGACGTTCCCACCTGGCCGAGGCAACGCGGTCGAAGCTCACGTCAAGGGAAAGTCGACGTATTTCTTGAAGCCCGAACGCGTCGCGATGCGCGAATACCACCGCTCGAGATTGGGCAGCGGCGGACGCTCGACGCCATCGAGCCCGAACCACCGCTTCGCGTACGCACCGATCACGATGTCGGCCAGCGTGAACTTGTCGCTCTCGAGGAAAAAGCGTCCTTGCAGATGCGTGTCCAGCAGATGCCACAGCGCCGTGACGTTGCGCACGTCGTCGGCGAGCTTCGCGGCGTCTCGCTGTTCCGGCGGCGTGCGCACGAGCGCCCAGAATACCGGCCGCTCCGCCGGTTGCAGCGTGGACAGCGACCAGTCCAGCCAGCGGTCGATGCTCGCGCGCAATTTCGGCTCGTCCGGATAAAGCGGGCTCGCCGCGCCGTATTGCAGCACCAGATAGCGCAGAATCGAGTTCGATTCCCACAGCACGAAGTCGTCGTCGACCAGCGTGGGAATCTTGCCCGTCGGGTTCATCGAAAGGTAGGCGGGTTCGTTGTTGCGCCCGAACTGCAGGCCCGCGTCGATGCGCTCGTACGGCAGCACCAGTTCATCGCAGCACCACAAGACTTTTTGCACGTTGACTGAATTCGCGCGTCCCCAGATCGTAATCATCCGGTCATCCTTTTTTGTCGACAGTTGGCAAGCCGCGCCTCGCGCGGCGTTCAACCAGTAACGATACACGATGCGCATGCTTTGCATGCGAGCGCGCCGCGCACGGCATGATGCGTTGCGTACAATGAGCGCACCGCAAAACGACGAGGCACCGCATGGCCCGCATTGTCCCCGACGACTGGAAGAGCCTCGCCGCCACCGGCGCGGCGGCGCGCGAACGCGAAACCCTTGCGCTGCTCGAAAAGGCGCTGCCTGAAAACTACACCGTCTATCACGGCGTGCACTGGACGCGTCTGAACCAGAACTTCTCGGTGTTCGGGAGGCCGACTTCGTGATCGTCAGTCCCGCCGGACGCGTGATGATCGTCGAGCAGAAAACCGGCTTTCTGCGCGAAACGCCGAAGGGGCTCGTCAAGGTCTATCTGCAAACCGAGCGCAACGTGGCGATCGCGCTCGCGCATACCATCGAAGGCTTGCACCGGCGCTTTACCGCGGCATTCGGCGCGGGCACCTATTTCATCGAGGAACTGCTGTATTGCCCGGACCATATCGTGAAGGACGCGGCGATTGCGGGCGTGAATCCGGCGCGGATCGTCGACGCAACCCGGCGCGATCGCCTCGCCGCAGTGATTCGTGAAGCGCTGCCCGCCGACGAGCCGCGCCTGCCGTGCGCGTCGAAAATCCATCACTTTCTCGCCGATGAACTCGCGCTCACGCCCGACGCAAGCGCGCTCGTCGGTCAGGCGGGCACGCTCGTCACGCGGCTCGCAGGCGGCCTTGCAACGTGGGCGCGGCGGCTCGAGTTCTCGCCGTTCCGGCTGCGCGTGATCGGCACGGCCGGCTCAGGCAAGACGCAACTCGCGGTGCAGGTGATGAAAGACGCCGTCGCGCGCGGCCAACGTCCTTTGTATGTGTGCTTCAACCGGCCGCTCGCCGATCACATCGCGCGCGTCGCGCCGCCCGAGGCGAAGGTCGCGAACTATCATCAACTGTGCGACTGGATCGCGCGCGATGCGGGCCGTCAGCCCGATTTTCAATCGGGCCAGGTGTTCGATCAGCTCGAAGCGATGTTCGCCGAAACTCCAATCGACGCGCGCTGGCAATTCGACGTGCTGATCGTCGACGAAGGGCAGGACTTTCAGGAGCCGTGGGTCGCTGCGCTAGAACGTCTGCTGAGCCCCGGCGGCGCGTGGTGGTGGCTCGAAGATCCGCTGCAGAACCTGTACATGCGCGAACCGGTCGCCTTGCCCGGCTGGACGACGCTGAAGGAAACCACCAACTACCGCAGCCCGCGCGACATTCTCGATTACGTGCGCGAGGTGGTCGGCGGCTCGGTGTCGAGCGCGGCGGCGCTGGCGTCAGGCAGTCCGTTCGACGGCTCCGACATCTCCCTGTCCGTCTACGACGAAGCGAACGCGGCGGAGGGCGCCATTGAGGCGACCAAGCGCGCCATCACGCAGGCGCTGTCGCTCGGCTTTCGCAAGCAGGACATCGCAGTGCTGTCGTTTCGCGGACGCGAGGGCTCCGCGATGACCGCGCAGGATCATCTCGGCCCGCATCGGCTGCGCAGCTTCACGGGCAAGTACGATTTGTTTGGGAATCCGGAATATCGTGACGGCGACGTTCTGTTCGAGTCGATCTATCGCTTCAAGGGCCAGGCGGCGCCGTGCGTGATCCTTACTGAGGTTGACTTCGATACATTCGACGAGCGTATCGCGCGCAAGCTGTTCGTCGGCGCGACGCGCGCAACGATGAAGCTGATCATCGTCGCTTCGCAGCGTGCCGCGCGGCATCTGCATCTGCGCGACGCGAAGGACGGCAAGGAACGGGAGACGCGCGAAGCCTGACGCGCGCTAGCGCTAGCTGTTGCGCGGGTTCATGGCCACGCGCGCGCGGCGACCAGCATGCCGCTGCGCGTGTGCGCGTCCCACCAGATCACGCGCAGCAGCGGCGCTTGTTGCGCGATCAGCAAGGCCTGCACCGGATCGCTTTCCACAAAGTGCGTGACGCCGCCCGCAAGCGCCGCCGACGCCTTATGCGCGGCCGCGCCGGCCGGGCTTTCGTCGTGCGTGCCGGGCACGCGCATCACCAGTTGCATATGGTCGAAGCCATGCCGCTCGAGCCAGGCCTCGGTACGCGCGCGGTCCGTTTCCGGCCGGCCGGTGATGATCGTGCGAACGCGTTGCAGGTCGATGCCCGGCAGCACCTCGAAGGGCAGCAACGCGTCGCGTTCGAGCAGCGCGGCAGCGAGGTCTTCGTCGTAGCGCGCGAGCGGCACGTCGGGAAGCAGAATGCCGTCGAGATCGATTGCGTAGGTTGCGTAGTGATGGTCGTCCGCCATCGCGGGCGCTTCGCCGGCTTCAACGCGCGCCCAGTCGTCGCGATAACGCTGCGTGTAGGCCTGGCGCTCCCACGGAAATAGCGCGAAGTAGCCGCGTGCGTCGATCGCGTAGTCGGGCTGCGTGCGGCTCAGGTCGTCGACCGCGCCGGTCAGCGCCCTCACGACAAGGCCATGCTGCTCGAGGAACGCGATGCAATCGACGAGCGTAAAACCGCGCCCCGCAATGTCCTCGCACAACAGCACCTTGGAGCCGGCGGGCGGGATCGGCAGCGTCGAGTCCCACGCGACCTTGCGCGACGCGCGGTCGTAGCGCAGAAACGCAACCGGCGCGCCGGCCGAATGCGAAACCATCAGCGCGAGCGGCGCACCGCCGCGCAGAATGCCGATTGCCATCGCAAAACCTTCGGCGAGCAACGCGGGTTGCAGCGATTCAATCCAGTGATCGAGTTGCTCGTACGTGAGGGGCAAAACCGGCTTGTTCATAACGCTCGTTGAGTCGCTTAACGCGAGTGAGAAGGCGGCCGCCCAGCGGCGCGACGCGCTAGCGAAGGGCGCTTTAGCGAGCCTTCGTTTTTTCCTGCAAAGAATTTTGACATATTATGCATGCCGTTCGGCAATCGCGCGTCGGGGTGATGCGCGTTACGGCAAGCCGGGGCGCTGCGTTCCGCGAGAGCGGCGGCGCCGCAAAAGAACAGCTACGGATAAAAAGAAATGACCAAAGCGACAGCAACAGTGCAACGAGGATTCGGCGCGCCTGCGAGCGTGCGCTGGGCAATGGGGTTGATCCTCGCGCTGACCGCGTGGAGCGTGCAGGCGCAGACGGACGCGACGGCGCTCGCGCTCGACGTCACGGGAAAAATCGGCAAGACCAACGACGCCGCGCACCGTTCCTATCACTTCGACGAGGCGCAATTGCTGGCGCTGCCGGCTCGTTCGATCACCACCTCGACCACCTGGACACCGCGTTCGAGCTTCACAGGACCGCTGCTGGCGGATATTCTGAAGACGGTCGGCGCGTACGGCACGCAGATCGAGATCCACACGCTCGACGACTATACGTACACGGTGCCCGTCTCAGATTGCGACCGCTACGGCGTTGTATTGGCGTACAGCATCAACGGCCGGCGTCTAAAAATCAGCGACTTCGGTCCGCTGTTTCTCATCTACCCGCGCGATGCGTTCCCCGATGAACTCGCGGGCGCCTCGGGCGATTCGAAATTCGTATGGCAGATCAAGGCACTCATCGTCAAATAAAGCGCCGTCCTGGGCGCCGGTTTTTTTATGTGCTGATCTGGCTCACCGCGCTTGCGGCGCCCGCCGGCGCGATCGGCTATCTGCTCTACGCGAACCTGCTCAATCCCGACACGACCGAGTCGCTGACGGGCTCTTACGACGGCTTCTACTGGGACGCGGCGCAGTTGCAGATCGCCTACGCGCGCTTCGAGAACCAGTTGCTGTTGTATCAGGCCGGCGTCGACGACGATTACCCGCGGTTGACGTTGCGCTATCAGTTGCTGCAATCCAAGTTGCATGTGATGGAAGGCTCCACGCGCCGGCTCACCACGCAGGTCGCGCTGGTGCAGCGGCAACTGGATGAAATCCACGCGCTCGACCGCATGCTCGCCGGTCTCGCGCCTGACGTCGCCGCGCTGCCGACCGATCGGGGCGGCGTCAACCGCATCGTCGCGCAATTGCGCCAGCACTGGAACGAAGTCAACGATCTCGCGCTGAGCCGCCGTTTCGCCGATGTCGCCGACCGCGAAGCGATGAACCGCGACTTCATCGACAAGCGCCGGCTGCTGTTTGCCGGCGGCATGATCCTGCTGCTGCTGTCCGCGGCGGCCACGTTGCTGCTCGTGGTCAACGGCCGGCGCCGCACGCGTCTCATGCATCAGCAGCACGCGGCGCTTCAGGCCGAGCACCAGGCGAGCCGCGCGGCGCGCGAGGCGAGTCTCGCGAAAGACGCGTTTCTCGGCATGATCAGTCACGAGCTGCGCACGCCGTTGCATGCGATCGTGTCGTCGATCGAATTGCTCGGCTTCAACTATCACTCCGAAGCCGACCGCAAGGTGATTCAGCGGCTCGAAACCGCGGCGCGGCATCTCGAAGCGCAGATGAAGGACCTGACCGATTACGCACGGCTCGGCGCCGGCAAGCTCGAACTGCGTCACGAGCACTTCGAGCCGCGCGAGTTGCTGGCGTCGATCGTCGACGAACATGCGATGTCCGCGGCCTCGCGCGGCCTCAAGCTCGAAAGCGAGGCAAGCGGCGTGACGGGTCTCGTCGATTCCGACCCGCACCGCATTCGCCAGATCGTCAACAACCTGGTGACCAACGCGATCCGCTATACGGAAACCGGCACGGTGCGCGTGAAGCTGATGCAGCGGCCGGCGCTATTGAGCTTCGTGGTCAGCGACACGGGGCCGGGCGTTCCCCAGGCGCAAATCCCGCTGATTTTCGAGGAGTTCACGCAACTGGACGGCTCGCGTACGCGCCGCTTCGAAGGCGCGGGCATGGGCCTGACTATCGTGCAGGGACTCGTACGGCTCTTTGGCGGCACCGTCGAAGTCGCGAGCGTGGTGGGCGAGGGCACGACTTTCACCGTGACGATTCCAGTCACGCCGGTCGCGCCCGCGCCTTCGCGTGACGCCGCGGCGCAAACCGGGCCGGGCGACGCGCGGCCAGGCGTGCTGATCGTCGACGACAACCGGCTGATTCGCGAGTCGCTCAGCGAAATGGTCGCGCACATGGGCTACGACGCGCACGCCGTCGCCAACGCCGACGATGCGCTCGCGTGGCTCGACGCGCGCCGCTGCGATGTCGTGCTGCTCGACCTGCATATGCCGGGGCGCGACGGCTACGCGCTACTCGCGGATCTCGCCGCGCGCGGCGGGCCGTCGTCAGGCGTGCCGGTGATCGTGGTCAGCGCTTATGCGCCGGAGCCCGGCGAACAACAGGAGGAAGAGAGAAGCGGCGCGCAGCCGTTTTTTGAAGCGTTATTAAAGCCAGTACATTACGGCGATCTGCGCAACGCATTGCAGCGCGCGCTGGCTTCGCGGCATACCGCGTGAGAGGGCGCCCACAAGCCTGGGCACAAGCCCAGGCGCAGGACTACTGCCTCAGGGCCGATTCAGCCGTTTCGACAGATCGGCGACGAGAATCGCCATCCGCGCGGGCTTTTCATAGCAGGCGACGTCGTAATTACGGATCACCTGGCTGATCTCCGACTCGCTCGCCTTGCCGGTCAGCAATTCGCCTGTCAGAACGAAGATCGGCGCGTCAGGATTTTCCGACGCCCGCACCGCGCGAATCGCGGCCGCCGAGGTTTGCGAACCGAACAGCCAGTCGATCACGATGCCGTCGAACACCTGTGTTTGCAGTTGCTCGGCAAAGGCCGCGAGTCCGTAGATCGCCACGGCGGCAAAGCCGCTGCGCTCGAGGTAATCGCGCAGATTGTCGGCGCTCGCGTGATCGTCGTCGACCACGGCGATGGTCGGCTTGTCGGTCTCCGCGCGGCGCGGATAGATCTCGATCTTGTGGACTTCGTACGCGCTTTGATACAGAGCGCCGTCGTGCCGCGCGACGCGCCACTGGCCGAGCTTCGAGTAGGCGACGAAGTCCGGGCGGCTGCCCGGTTCCAGCGCCGCGCCCACCCAGGCGGTGCACGGCAATTCGATCGCGCCGATGCAGAACACGGCTTCCTGCGCGATCGCGCCGACCATGCCGGGGTCGAGCGACTGCGCGCCGAAGAGCTGCGCGGCGGGCTCGCCGTACACCTCGGCGACCTTCTTGATTTGCGACAGCGTCCACGGGCTATTGCCGCGCAGCTTGCGGTGCCCTTGCGAAAAGCTCAGATCGAGGATGCGGCAAAGTTCTGTGGTTTGCTGTCGCTTGCCGATTCCGTGCCGGCTCATCAACTCGCGCACGCGCTCGGCGACTGCGATGGAGTCAGGTGAGTGTGTTTCGTTGGTCATACTGCGTGAGAATCCGCCGTCTTAAAGGGCTGTGGTGGGCGATACGGCAGGCGTAACGCGGCCATGCATCATGGACACGGCGCGACGCAGCTACGCGGGGGACAGCAAATGTACCGCAAAAAACATAGCAGTCGGCTTTTTGTGTTATGCGCTTTGCATAACCCCATTTTACCGATGAAACCGGGCCATATCCACCCAGGGCTCTTGTGAACGGCGTCAGTTCGCCGGCATCTTGGCGAGTTTGGCCGCCGAGTTCCTCAGTCCTTTGAAGATCCGCTCGGCAACCCTGGCCGGAAACCGTTCCGGCAAATCCGCCGAGACCTGGTCGATCACGTTCGGCGTCTGTTCGATGAGGCGCTCGATCAGCGGTTCGGCGCTCGCGCCGTACGAGCATTTGAGCGCCATCGTGTTGAAGTGGCGCCGCTGCACGTCGCGAAACGCGTCGTGCTTGCTGCGCGACCACATGCCCATCGCAAGGCGCGCCTTGAACCACGACCACTGGTTCGGCCCGCTGCCTTCGACGGGCCAGATCGACATGACGTCGTAAAGCGGCGTCAGCCGGTATTGGCCGCCCGCGAGCAGGCGAATGCTGAAGTTCTTCGCGTGGCCGTCCGGCGCGGCGAGCATCCAGAAGAGAATCTGGCTGGCGAGCAGCGTTTCGATGTCCTGCGCGGCCGCGACCGATTGCTGCAAAACGCGCGCGAGGTCGAGCACGCCGGGACCGCCTTCGTTCTCATACTTGCGATGCGACGGCACGCCGTACACCTGGCAAAAATCCTCTTGCGGCAGGCGCAACAGCCATTGCCCGCTCGAATGCAGTTGCCGGTCGAAGCGCTCGACGCTCAGCACGCGCTGTTTGCCGAACGTCACGACTTCCGTGTTCGCGACCGGCAAACCGTAGGCGCGCAGGATGCGCAGGCACAGCCATTCGTTTTCGACCGAGGTGCTGAGATCGGCCAGCTTGTTGCCGACGAGTCCGAGCGGCAGCTTGAAGATATGCGTGGTGGGCGTCGCGCCGTGCGGCCGCTTCCATTGTCCTTCGTGCCACAGCAGCGCGGTTTTTTCCTGCGCGCCGGCGAGTGAGATGCGGAAATCGTCGTCGCTTTGGTCCGCTGCGCCGAGCGTGGGCGTGCTCACCGTGCGCGTCAGCATGGTCTCGATTTCGGCCTCCGAGAGCGGCGTACCTTCGATCCGGTCGACGTGCTCCGGCACGTCGTCTTCGGGCAGCAACTGCACCGCGCCCACGCAATCGCGGCCGATGGCTTGCAGCAGATCGAAGGCGTCGAGCGTCTCGGTCTGATAGCGCTGCGCGATGCGCTTTCTGATGACCTCGCTGTCGGGCAGCAGGTTGTCGAAGTAATTGAGGACGCGCGGCCCTTTGTGCGCCAGGTTGCCGGGCGCGAAAGGCAGCGAGAGCGACAACGGCCTGCCGGCAGGCGAGGCGATCCACGCTGCGTCGTAGGAAAATTCCATTGGACCGCGCGCCGGAATCCGCCAGACGCCGACGCGCTCGCCGTTTGCCCAAACGGAAAGTGCGCGCGAATGTGTAGGGCGGGTCATGCTCACCACTCGATCAACGGCGCCGGCTCAAACTCCGGCTTGTTCTTGTCGCGCATTTGTAACTGCAGCCCGTAGGCGCCGCATAGCGCGAGCAGTTGAGCCACGGTCAGCGCGGCTGCGTCGGTTTCCCAGGTGGAAATGCGGCTTTGGCTCACGCCCACCCGCGCGGCGGCTTCCGCCTGAGTGAGACCTGCCTGCCGTCTGCTCGCGGCAAGCAACTGGGCAATCTGATTCGGGGTGGCGATGAGATGCAGCATGTCAAATATCCGTTTGGCGAATAAATGCATTTTATTCGTCTCGCGGATATTTGGCAAATATTCGCGAGACGAATACGCGTGCAAAATATCTGCCACACGGATATTTGCCATTTATTCGTCCTGCAGATAATTTTCACGCTCCGTCGTCCGTCCGCCAAACTCAATGCGGACGGGCTTTCCAGCGCTTTGCGCAGGTCGGCGTTGCAGGCAACCGCCTGTCCTGCGAAGATGATGTCCGCGCTTAAAACCTCCTTGCCCGATGACGACAACCTATCCGCTGCACGCCGGCTTCACCTCCGCCGACCAACCGTTTCCGCACCACGCCGACGTGGTGATCGCCGGCGCCGGCATCATGGGTTGCGCGGCGGCCTACTATCTGACGCGGCGCGGGTTGTCGGTGGTCGTGCTCGACAAGTCGCGCATTGCCGGCCAGCAGTCGTCGCGAGCGTGGGGTTTCGTGCGCCAGCAGGGCCGCGAATCGGCGGAAGTTCCGCTGATGATGGCGGGCATTCCGCTGTGGACCAGCCTCGAGCGCGAACTGGATTTCGATCTGGAGTGGCGTCAGGGCGGTTGCCTCTATGTCGCCACCGACGAGGACGACTGGACCTCGTTCCAGCAATGGATGGACGTCGCGCGGCAGCACGGGCTCGACACGCGCACGCTCGATCGCAAGCAGATCGACGCGGTGGTGACCGGCATGCAAGGCCCGGCGCTCGGCGGCCTCTACACGCCGAGCGACGGCCAGGCCGAGCCGCGCCGCGCCGCCGCCGCTTTCGCGGCGCGGGCCGCGCAAGCCGGCGCGCTCTTTTTCGAAGGTTGCGGCGTACTGGGCGTGGAACTCGCGGCCGGTGCGATTGCAGGCGTGGTGACCGAGCGCGGGACGGTCCGCACGCCGCGTTTCATTTGCGCCGCGGGCGCGAGCAGTTGGCGTCTGCTGAAGACGCTGAGCCTCGAACTGCCGCAGCAGGCGGTGCGCGGCACCTGCATGCGCACGAATCCGTTGCCGCATGTGAGCGCGTCGACTTTCTGGGGCCACGGGCTCGGCGTGCGGCAGCGCGCGAACGGGGCGATCAATCTCGCCGACGACATGCAGGTCGACGTCGACATGACGCTCGGCCATTTTCGTGCGCTCAAATGGTTTCTGCCGGAGCTCTGGAGTCAGCGCGAGAAGTTCAGCTTTCATCTGAACGGCGCGTGTCTGCGCGACTTGCGTGAGCGTCTGCCGGGCGCCGTGCCGCCCGGCGAGCGCGTGCTGCATCCGCGCGATCCGCATCCGCAGCCGAACACGAGCCACGCGCCGCGCGCGCTGGCGAAGCTGCGCGCGCTCTTTCCCGCGTTGAAGGACGCGCAGGTGGTCGAGTCGTGGGCCGGCCTGATCGATGTGCTGCCCGACGGCATTCCGGTCATCGACGCGCCGCCGCAAGTCAGCGGTCTGACCATTGCCACCGGCTTTTGCGGGCACGGTTTCGCGATGGGCCCGATCGTCGGCAAGCTGCTCGCGGAGATCAACGACGGCGGGCAGCCGTCGCTCGACCTGTCCGCGTTCCGTTTGCAGCGTTTCTTCGACGGCACGATGCAGCGGCCTCGCAGCATGCTATGAGCGCGCCTGCCGATTTTCTCCGCCCGCATTCTTCCGATCACGTCAGCATGAACGAACCGACTTTGCGTCACGCCGGAGTTCCGTACTACACCCAGTGGGGCAGCCCCGACTGGGTGCGCGCTATCGTCGAGCGGGCAGCCGATCCTTGCGACGATCCCGGCTGGCAGACGAGCGGCTTCACGGACCCGCAGCGCTACCGTTTCTGGGCGAAGCGCCTTTGCGGGCTGACGTGCCTCGAATCGGCGCTCGACTATTGGCGTATCGAACACGCGCCGCGCGCCGCGCTGCTCGACGAAGCGTTGCGGCACGGCGTATATCGCATGCGGGATGACGGCGGCGTCGACGGCCTGATCTATCGTCCGTTTGCGGCATGGGTGCAGGAGGCGTTCGGCGTACGCGTCGACGTGTTGCCGCAGGCGTCCATTGAGGAAATCGCCGCGCGTCTCGATGCGCGCACGCTCGCCATCGTGTCGGTGAGCCCGGAGATCCGCTATCCCGACGAGCCGAACCAGCGCCAGGGCGGGCACCTCGTTTTGCTGCACGGACGCGATGCCGGCGGCGTGTGGTTTCACAATCCTTCGGGCATCGGGCCGCAGCAGGCGGACGTCTATCTGCCGTTCGCGACGATGACGCGGTTCTACGCCGGACGCGGGATGACGCTCAGTTGGCCGGGGCGCTGAGCGGCGGCAAGCCGCTGCCGATCAGGCCCGTTTTCTGCTCGACCGTCCGTATCGACATCTGCGATACAGGACCCGACATGAAGAAAACTCAAGCCCTGCTCGCCGCGAGCCTTGTCGCACTCAGCACCGTCGGCGCGGCGCATGCCGCCACCCACGATGAACAGGCCAAGGCCTGCCGCGGCGACGCCATGCACTTTTGCGCGTCCGAGATTCCGAACAAGGCGAAGATCACGGCGTGCATGAAGCAGCACGTCGACGAACTGAGTCCGCCTTGCCGCGCGATGTTCAAAGGCGGCAAGAAGTCCGGCGACAGCGACGGGAAGTCGACCGCGGCGCAATAAATCCGCTTTGAGCGAAACAGCGTGCGCGACGCGCGGGGAAGCGCGTCGCGCATCGGCGCGGCACGCCGTGATGCGCTGCGCACGCCGTCCCGCGTCGTAGAATCGGCTATTCCGACTGCGACCACCTACCCGCCCATGACCCGTCCGACCACGCAGATTTTCGACGCCGACGCGACCGCGCGGCTCACACCGTACGCCGCGCTCGTCGACGCGTTAAAGCGCGCCAGCATCGACTACGCGCAGCGGCGCATAGCGAGTCCCGAGCGCCTCGTCGTGCCGCTCAATGAAGGCGGCGTTCTGCTGTCGATGCCCGCGACCGCGCCGGACCTCGCGATCCACAAGCTGGTCAGCGTGTGCCCGCGCAACGGGCCGCGCGGCTTGCCGACCATCCACGGCCAGGTGATGGCATTCGACGCCGACACCGGCGAGACGCTTTTCATCCTCGACGGCCCGACGGTGACCGGCCGCCGCACCGCGGCCATGTCGATGCTCGGCGTCGCCACCTTTGCCGCGGCCAGGCCGCGCGAGTTTCTGCTGATCGGCACGGGCACGCAGGCGCTCAATCATCTGCAAGCGATCGGCGAGCTCTATCCCGAGGCGCGCGTCTGGGTGAAGGGCAGTGCGCCGGCGCGCGCCGAGGCGTTTTGCGCCGCGCATCGCGGCAAGGTGTCGGAGTTGCAGCCGCTTGCGCAGCCCGACGCGCCGCTGCCGGAATCGATCGACACGGTGATTGCGCTGACCACGAGCCGTCAGCCGGTTTACGACGAGGCGGCGCGCGCGGGGCGCCTCGTGATCGGCGTCGGCGCGTTCACGCCCGAGATGGTGGAGATCGGCGCGCGCACCATTGCGGGCAGCGCGCTTTTCGTCGACGACGAGGCGGGCGCGAAACACGAGGCCGGCGATTTCATCCAGGCCGGCGTGGATTGGGCCAGCGTGCGCGGCATTGCTTCGGTGCTGGACACGTCTGCTCGGGCGCCTGCCCAAACACCGGTCGTTTTCAAAAGCGTCGGCTGTGCGGCGTGGGATCTGGCGGCCTGCCGCGTCGCGCGCGAGGCGTGGTCGCGCGGATAAGCGAGCGACAGCGAGAGGCTCGCGCCAGAAAAACGCCTTAAAAACAGCGCCTTGCCGCCCGCGTTGGCATATTGCGCCAACGTGCGGCGCATGTTGCCGTGCAAACAATCGCAAAACGTTGCACCATAGGCGTTTGCCGGAAAAACCTGCCGATGGGTGCCGTCAGGCCCAGCATCGGCTTCTTCCGCCTTTGCCCAGGGCCAGCGGTTGTCGCTGGTTCTTCGGCATCCGACGACGCCTTCCTTCTCACCACGCTGCGACCGCGCTATGACGACTCAACACGCTTCTGCGACTCCCGAGCTTCCGCTCGACATGATCATCTTCGGCGGCACCGGCGACCTGTCGTTCGCAAGCTGCTGCCCGCG
>NZ_ABLD01000055.1 GCF_000172415.1 Paraburkholderia graminis C4D1M | reverse complement strand
TTGCGGCCGCATTTGCGTATCGTCACGAAGGCGGGCGCCTTCGGCACCGATCATGCGCTGTTCGCCGCCTGGCGCTATCTGCACGAAGCGCCGGCAGAACCGGCAGCATCCGCAGCACCGGCAGCCGCCGGAACCGGATTACACGACTCGGCCTGATCGCCGCGTTGGCGTAATCAGGCAGGCAGGACTGGCAGGACAGCACAGACATCAAGGACCAGGCAAAACACCATGAGCAACTACCTTCCCGTAATCGGCATCACAATGGGCGACGCAGCGGGCGTCGGCCCGGAGATCGTCGTCAAGAGCCTTGCGCACGACATCGTTTACAAGCAGTGCCGTCCGCTCGTGATCGGCGATGCGCGCCGGCTCGAACGCGCGACTCAGATCGTTGGCGGCACGGCGAAAATCCGCCGTATCAAGGAAGCGGCCGAAGCGCGCTATGAGCCGGGCACGATCGACTGCATCGACCTCGATCTGATTCCCGACGATCTGCCGTTCGGCCAGTTGTCGGCAGTCGCGGGCGACGCCGCGTACCGGTTCATCGCGCGCGCGGTTGAACTCGCGGAGGCGAAGCAGATCGACGCGATCTGCACGGCGCCGTTAAACAAGGAAGCGCTGCACGCGGGCGGGCACAAGTTTCCCGGCCACACTGAAATGCTTGCGTACCTGACGGGCGTCGATGAAGTGTCGATGATGCTGGTAGCGCCGCAACTGCGCGTGATCCACGTGACGACGCACATCGGCATCATCGACGCGATCCGCAAGATCGAGCCGGGCCTCGTGCAACGCACGATCGAGCGCGGCAACGCGACACTGGTCAAGGCCGGCATTGCAAATCCGCGTATCGGCGTGTGCGGCATCAATCCACACGCGGGCGAGAACGGCCTGTTCGGTTACGGCGAGGAAGAAGAGAAGATTGTTCCGGCAGTGAAAGTGTTGCAGGAGCGCGGCCTGGACGTGACCGGCCCGCTACCCGCGGATACGCTGTTCTTCCGCGCGGGCCGGGGCGACTTCGATCTCGTCGTCGCGATGTATCACGACCAGGGACATGGCCCGGTGAAGGTGCTGGGTCTCGAAGCCGGCGTGAACGTGACGGTGGGTCTCGAAGTCATCCGTACCTCGGTCGATCATGGCACCGCATTCGACATCGCGGGCAAGGGCATTGCCGACGAGCGCAGCCTGCTCGAAGCACTGCGCCAGGGCGCGGAACTCGCGACGCGGCGCGGCTGAACCCGCGCAATTAACGCCGAAGATCGCGTGCGAACCGTGGTGTAACATCGGCAGCCTTGTTACAGCAGAATCACACCCATGAAAGCGTCCGAGCGCCATCGCGCGATTCTCGAACTCGTCCTGACCGGCGACGCCAACGTAGAGCAACTGAGCGCCGCGCTCGGCGTGTCCGAGGCAACCGTCCGGCGTGACCTGACGACGCTCGCCAATCAGCGGCGGCTAGTACGCACCTATGGCGGCGCGACCGCGCTTATCGGCGCGCATGAACCGGAGGCGTCGCTCGAGGAGCGCAAGGCGACGCAGCGCGATCAGAAGGAAGCGATTGCGCGTGCGGCTGCCGCGCACGTGCACGACGGCGATACGGTATTGCTTGACGGCGGCACCACCTGTGCAGCGCTCGCGCGGCATCTTGGCTCGCGTGCTGATCTTCATGTGGTTACCAACAACCTGCTTGCCGTCATGACGCTTGCCAATGCACCGGGCGTGCATCTGACGCTGATCGGCGGCGATCTGCGCAACTCGAGCATGAGCACGCTCGGGCCGCTCGCCGAACTTTCGCTGAGCCGTTTGAGCGTGGACAAGGCGTTCCTGGGCGCCGACGGCGTGGTTGCCGGTTTCGGGCTTTGCGAGGCCAGCGCGCAGCAGGCGTATCTGAAGGACTGCATCATCCGGCGCGCGGCGCAGGTCATCGTGCTCGCGGACGCCGATAAGCTCGGCCGCTCGCGGCAGCAGCATTGGACTCCCCTCGAGCGCGACTGGCGGCTCATTACGTCGAGTGTCGCGGACGAGGCGTGTCTCGCGCCGTTCAGGGCGCTTCAGCGCGTCGTGGTGGAGACGGCCGATCTCGAGAACGCGCCGCTTACTGCCGCGCCCCGCGAAGCGGCGGTTCGAGGTACTGGAGTCGCTCGGGATTGAGCAGCGACGGCTGGTTGTCTGTATGGGCCAAGCCGCGCAGCAACAAATTCCGCAGGAAACCGGAGGTCGCCGTTGTTTTGCTCAACGATGGCGCGACTCCATACGTCATGGCCGCGTTACTTCTGCGATTGCATTAGCGCACGACGTGAGCGGATGCCGCGTGGCCTCTCACGCGAAGCACGTTGCCTTCCGGCGTGGTTTGCCGCGGAATCTCGGACATGTCCGGTTCTTCGTTGCGCAAGGTCTTTTGCGCAATACCTTGCTTCGCCACGAGCCGTGGAGCAGTTGCCAGCGCGCGCGGCGACCGCACCTTTTTCGCGTGCAAGGCCACATGGCGTCGTACTGCGAGCCTGTGTGCGGTAGCCACCCGGTGCGGGGCAGTCGCGCGCGCCTCAGGCGGATTCCACACCTCCGAATAGGTGCCGGCCCCGAAAGCCATCGGCGCGAACGCCGCGGTCAGTAACGCAAGTCCAAGTTTTCTCACGATTCCCCCTGCCTGCCTGTCATTGCTGCCACTTTTTGCAAGCCATCGGCTGATGCATGCCTCAGCCGTGGCAGCCTGCGCAATAGCGGCGGTTCCGTGTGGAATACTGTACGTCCATACAGGTTTTATCGCAATGGGATCTGCTTGGGCTGGTCATGTCGGCAGCACGAGGAGCAAGGGCCCTGCGGGCGATGTGGCCCGTGACGAAGTCCTCGCACAGTTTCCGCTCCGTGTATGATTCCGGCGGCGAAGCTATCACAGGCTGGTTTCGTGCCTTGCGAGCAGGAACGGGGGCGTCGCCAGCGTCGTGGCGCGTGCGAACGTCTTGCCACTCGCCCAGCTTTTGCCGACGCATCCGGCCGTCGTTTTAGCTGTTCCGCGGCCTTGGCATCGAACCTCATGGTCGGCGCAGGTTTTCGGCTGGCGAGTGAAAAAAGCTACGCTAACGTCTTGAACTCAGCAACTTGCAGACGACCGACTACTGATACGAAAAGCCCTTGTTTCAAGGGCATTTGACAAAGAAGCACCCCGCGCGACACGCCTCTCGCGGGAAGACGAAGGAACCGTCCTGAATGCTGGCAGAACAACGTCATCAATACATCCTGGCGCAAGTCGCCAAAACCGGCGCGCTTTCGGTCGCCGAACTGGTGCGCGAATTGAACGTGTCGCGCGAGACGATCCGCCGCGACCTTAACGCGCTGGCCGGGCGCGGCCTGCTCGTCACCACGCATGGCGGCGCGCTATCGAGCGACCGGCGCGAACCCGACCTCGACACCCGCGAAGCCGCGAATGCGGGCGCGAAGCGTGCGATCGGCGAGCGCGCCGCGCAGTTCGTTCCGGACGGCGCGTCGCTGATCGTCGACTCCGGCAGCACCACGCAGGCCGTCGCGCGAGCCTTGCTCGACCGCCACCGCCTGTCGGTCTATACCAACGACTGGCGCATCGCGCTCTTGCTCGGCCGGCGCAATGACAACCGCGTCACGCTGCTCGGTGGCGAGCTTTCCGACATCGAAGACGCGACGTTCGGGCTCGATACCGTGCACCAGCTCACGCAATATCACGCGGACTTCGCTTTCATCGGCGCGGGCGGCATCTCGCCCGACGGCTATCTGACCGACTACAGCCGCATGGCCGCCGAGGTGCGCAGCCGCATGATCGCCGCCGCCGACACGGTCGTGGTCGTCGCCGATCATTCGAAGTTCGGCCGCGTGACGCCTGTGCGCATCAACGGTATTGAATCGGCGCGCTATCTCGTGACCGAACTGGCGCCCGAGCGCTCGCTCGGCAAGGCGATCACCGATCATGGTCCGGAAATCGTGATCGCCTGAGCGAGGCGCGCAAGCAGGCGGATGCCCAGGCCGCCGCGCAGTACGACGCGCGGCGGTTGCAAAAAAGGCGCATGCAACACGCCCACACAACCGCCCGGTACGCGTCCGCGCGATTCGTTCGCTGATACCCGCCACGCATCCGGCGGCAACGTCGGAATTCCCCAGCATGTTCTCCTGGCACTTCGTTGCAGCTTGGCTATTATTGGCGAATTGTGTCGTTTTTTGGAATTCGACAGAATGGTCATGGCGTTGTCATCGAAACCTGTGATCCTTGCCGTGCCCATGCAGGCGTGGCAGGCAGCGCGAAGGTCGTAAGAAGCTGTATGCCGGGGCAAACATCACGCGTCCGGGTTGTCGGCAATCTGCAATCTACACGGGACAGCGGCGCCGCCGCCGGGCAACATGCAGGCAAACGAGCAGTCAACACGCACGCAACGGTTACGCAAACAGCAAGCAAGCAGCACGCAACCAGCAAGCGAGCAGCACGCAGCGAACACGCAAGCAGCACGCAGGCAACAGATAAAAGCGCAAACGGCGCGGCCCACGCGCCGTTCAATCACAACAGGTATCGGGTTTTCCCGGCCGTCTGGTTTTAAGCCTTTCGGAGAAGCGACATGACAAAGACCAATTCCTCTCAAGCCACGGGCCTCGCACGCAAGCTGTTGCCGGCGCTGCTGGCCGCCACGTTGTTCGGCGGCGCGGCGATACAGGCGCACGCGGCCGACGCCGTCGTGCTCTACACCGCCGACGGCCTCGAAAATCTCTACAAGGACGTGTTGCCGGCCTTCGAAAAGAAGGAAAGCGTGAAGGTGAACATCGTCACGGCGGGCAGCGGGGAAGTGGTGAACCGCGCGACGATCGAGAAAGATCAGCCGAAGGCCGACGTGCTCGTGACCTTGCCGCCGTTCATCCAGCAAGCGGACCAGAACGGTCTGCTGCAGGCTTATCAGAGCGCGAACTACAAGAACGTCCCGGCGATCGCCAAGGCATCCAATGGCGCGTGGGCGACCTTCGTGAACAACTACTTCTCGTTCGCGATCAATCCTGAAGTCACGAAAAACGCGCCGAAGACTTTCGCCGATCTGCTGCATCCCGACTACAGCGGCAAGATCGCGTACTCGAATCCGGCGACGGCCGGCGACGGCATGGCCGTGATCATCCTGACGTCGTCGCTGATGGGCGAGGACAAGGCGTTCGAGTATCTGAAGAAGCTCGAGCAAAGCGCCAAGTTCCACACCAAGGGCACGGGCTATCTGGACGTGCTGCTCTCGCGTAACGAAATCGCGTTCGCGAACGGCGATCTGCAAATGGATCTCGACGACGCGGCCAACGGCGGCTTGTCGCTCAAGCCGGTGTTTCTCGCGGCGGCGCCGGCGGCCAGCCGACCACGTTCCAGTTGCCTTACGCGATCGGTCTGATCAAGAACGGTCCGAACCAGCGCAAGGCAAGAAGCTGATCGACTATCTGATGTCGACGGAAGTGCAAGCGAAAGGTGCCGGACATCTTCGGCATTCCTGGCCGCACCGACGTGCCGCTCGCCGGCAAGAACGGAGAGACGGTCAAGCAAGGCCATCGCGGGCGTGAAGCTGATTCCGGTGGACTGGAATCAGGTCATGGCGAAGAAAGCCCGATTGGACCGCGCGCTGGAAGAACGACGTGGTCGGTTCGTCGGGCAAGCAGATCGAAGTCGTCAAGCCGAAGTAAGTTTGCATACGAAGTAAGCCTGGAACATGCAGCGCCTGCGCGATCTTTCTGAGCCGCCACGGCGCTGCACGCGCATCAATCTTGTTGGAGGATGAACCCGGTGAATACCGCCAGTCTTGCTGATCCAGGCGCGCTTGGCGCGTCGCCGGACGCCCTCGGCGCGGCGCGTTCGGACGCGCCCGGCGGCGTGCAGATCGACCATCTGACGGTGCGCTTCGGCTCGCGCACCGTGCTCGACGATCTGTCGCTGACGATCCAGCGCGGCGAGTTGCTGACCGTGCTCGGCCGCAGCGGCTGCGGCAAGACCACGCTGCTGCGCTTCATCGCCGGTTTCATCGAGGCGGACGGGTTGTCGGGCACGCTGACCGTTGCCGGTCACGATCTCACGCACGTATCGCCGCATAAGCGCAATCTCGGTCTGCTGTTCCAGAGCTATGCGCTGTTTCCGCATCTGTCGGTGTTCGAGAACGTCGCGTTCGGCTTGCGCGCGCGGCGCATATCGGCGAAAGACATCACGCGTCGCGTCGCCGATGCGTTGAAGCTCGTGCAACTCGGCGACGCCGGGCATGTGATGCCCGCGCAGCTTTCTGGCGGCATGCAGCAGCGCGTGGCACTCGCCCGCGCGCTGGTGATCGAGCCGGACGTGCTGTTGCTCGACGAGCCGCTGTCCGCACTCGACGCCAACCTGCGCGCGTCGGTGCGCTCCGAACTCAAGGCACTGCACGAGCGCCTGCCGCATCTGACGATTGTCTGCGTGACGCACGATCAGGACGACGCGCTGGTGCTCTCGGACCGCACGCTGCTGATGCGCGACGGACGCATCGCGCAACTCGGCACGCCGCAACAGTTATACGACGCGCCGGCCGACGCGTTCGTCGCGCGCTATCTCGGCGCGGCCAATCTGCTGCCGCCGCAAGTCGCTTTCAGCATGGACGACGCGCGTTATAACGAGCGTGAGCGCGTCGCTTGTCTGCGGCCCGAGGCGCTGCGCATCGTGCCGCTCGGCGAAGGGCACTTGCATGGCGCGATCGCGTCGGTGGAATGGTATGGCGCGGTGTTGTCGGTTTCCGTCATGCTGGATGCAATGCCGAACGAACCGGTGCTCGTCACGATGCAGCGCGGCCACGGCATGATGCCGGAGAAAGGCGCGCGTGTTTCCCTGCGTTATGAGGCTGACGATGTCGTCCTTATCAAGCCCTGAGGCGCCGGCTTCGCTGACCGCGTCGGCGTCGGCGTCCGCTTCCGCAGCCGCCGATGCTCGCCGCAGCGCGAGCGCCGCCTCGCATCGCGCCGCGGTGAAGCGTCGCCATCGCGCGGCGCAATGGCATCTGCTGTTCATTGCGGTGGTGGTGCTCGGACCGCTCGTCATCTATCCGCTCGTGCGGCTGGTGGCGCTGAGTTTGAGCGGGCCGCATGGCTTCGGTCTGCAAGCGTACGCGGCATTCTTCGGCAATCCGGAAACGCGCGGCGTGATCGGCACGACGTTGTGGATTCTGTTTGCAAGCGCCGGACTCGCGTCGCTGCTTGGCGTCGCGCTTGCCTCGCTGCTGTTCTTCAAGCCGTTTCCCGGCGCGCGCCTCGTCACGCGCTTTCTCGAACTGTTCGTCGCGTTCCCGTCGTTCCTCGTCGCCTTCACGCTGATCTTTTTGTACGGCTCGCAGGGCTCCGTGAGCATCGGCTTGCAACGGCTCTTTCATCTGCAAGCGCCGCCGCTCGATTTTCTGTTCGGCGTGGGCGGCGTGATTCTCGCCGAAGTCGTGTTCTACGCGCCGTTCGTCGTTCGCCCGACGCTGGCCTCGTTCGCGACGCTCGACATGCGTCTGATCGAAGCCGCCCGCAGTCTCGGCGCAAGCGGCTGGATGGTCGCGTTCAAAGTCATCGTGCCGCTCGCGTGGCCGGGCATCGCGGCCGGCACGATCCTGTGCTTTCTGCTCACGCTCAACGAGTTCGGCATTCTGCTCGTGCTCGGCAGCGCGCATCTGATCACGTTGCCGGTCGCGATCTACAGTTCGGCCACCGTCGATCTCGATCTGCCGACGGCTGCCGCCGGCGCGGTCGTGATGCTCGTCATGTCTTTGTCGCTGTACGCGTTGTACCGCCAGGTCAATCGTCGCAAAGCGAAAGGAGCGGGTCATGGCCGATGAACTCGATCCGACCGTGCTGCCGGTCATGCACATGAAGGCGCGGCCGGTGCGCCGCAGTCTCGTCGTCAGAATGCTCGGCGGATTGTTCCTCGGCTTTGCGGCGCTGTTGTGCTTCTGGCTTTTCGTGTTGCCAGTGATCGTGGTCGCGCTTTCGAGCGTGGCGGCTCACTGGTCGGGCACGATCCTGCCCGACGGCTTCAGCACGCGCTGGTTCGAGCGGCTCTCGTCGAGCGACTTCGACGCGCTGACGACGAGCCTCGAAATCGGCATGGGCGTCGCCGTGCTCGGCACGATTCTCGGGCTCTGGCTCGCGCTTGCGCTCGAAGGACGCGACCGGCGCGGCCTCGGTGCTTTCGTCGACACCATCGCGATGATGCCCAACGGCGTGCCGAGCGTCGTGCTCGGGC
Source organism: Paraburkholderia graminis C4D1M (assembly GCF_000172415.1). Taxonomy (GTDB): domain Bacteria; phylum Pseudomonadota; class Gammaproteobacteria; order Burkholderiales; family Burkholderiaceae; genus Paraburkholderia; species Paraburkholderia graminis. The sequence continues at coordinate 2,828 of NZ_ABLD01000055.1, read as the reverse complement.
TCGCGGTGCTGATCGCATATCACAAGCGGCCGGTGGATTTGTCGAGCTCGGCGGCGATCGTCGTGTTCGTGCAACTCGCGCTGGTCCTGCCGTTCTGCTACCGATGCGCGGCCGCCGCGCTGCGCCCCGAGTTGACCGTTCTGCGCGAAGCGGCCGCGAGCCTCGGCGCGCCTCCGTCGATGGTGCTGCGCCGCGTCGTGCTGCCGCAACTCGTGCCGGCGATCCGCGCGAGTCTCGCGCTCGGCTTCGCGTTGTCGCTCGGCGAACTGGGCGCGACGCTCACGGTTTATCCGCCGGGCTTCGCGACGGTGCCGATCGTGGTCGTCGGTCAGGTGGAGCGTGGTTATTACTTGCCGGCGTCGGCGCTGTCGCTGATCTTGCTGCTCGTTTCGCTTGCCGCGCTGCTCGTCATTGCCGCGCGCGTGCCGCGTCGCCGGATCGACTGAGCCCGCATTCACGATTTCCCTGCTTGCGTTGCGCGTCTGGCTCACGAGACGCCGTCGCGCAAATGTCCTTTTCGATGTGGCGAAATTTGTCAAAATGACCGAATATATGCAAACTGCTTCTGTCGATCCGATTGAGGTTGTGCGCAGGCATTCGCTGACGGCGCTGGTCCGCGACGAAATCGAAAGGCACATCGTCGAGGGCGAGCTTGCGCCGGGCGACAAGCTCAACGAAGCGGAGTGGGCCGCGCGTCTGCGGGTGTCGCGCGGGCCGGTGCGCGAGGCGTTTCGGGCGCTGGAGCAGGCGGGGCTCGTGCGCACCGAGAAGAACCGCGGCGTGTTCGTACGGACGGTGTCGCTCGCCGAGGCGGACGAAATTTACGCGGTGCGCGCAGTGCTCGAGGAGGCAGCGTGCCGCATGCTGGCCGCGAGCATCGACGCGCAACAACTGGCGGTGCTGCGCGACTGGCTCGACGCGATGCGCGCCGCGCTCGACACGCAGGACGCCGACGCGTATGCGCGTGCCAACGTCGCGTTTCACGATGCGATCGTGGCGGCGGCCGGCAATGTGAAGCTGTATGAGACGTATCGAAGGCTGGTGAGCGAGCTGAGTCTCTTTCGCCGCGCGGCGCTGGTCGTGCATGCCGACGCGATGGAGCGCTCGCTGGCCGAGCATCGCGCGATTCTGACCGCGCTGGCTTCACGCGACGCCGCGCGTGCCGCGGCGCTGATGCAGGCTCATGTGCACGGCGGCTTGCAGCGCGCGCATGCGGCGTGCGAGGAAGGCGGTGCCGCGGCAGGCCAGTTGGATGCGGCGCGATTTACGCCGGCGTCGGACGAGTGAAGCGATGAAGTGGTCATAACCGATTGGCTCGAGCACGCGTGCGCGGCACGCAGGGACGGGAACAATGGCAAGCACGAACGAAGAAACGGTTGGGCGGATGATCGAAGTCAACGGCCGCCGCTACAGGCTGCCGTCGCGGCCGACGGTCGTGGTGTGCGTCGACGGCTGTGAGTTCGATTATCTCGAGGCGGCGGTCGCGGCCGGCGTTGCGCCGTTCATCGGCAAGATGCTGAAGGGCGGCGCGGCGTTCAAGGGCGATTGCGTGATCCCGTCGTTCACCAACCCGAACAATCTGTCGATCGTGTGCGGCGTGCCGCCTTCGGTGCACGGCATCTGCGGCAATTACTTCTGGGACCCGGACGCGAACGATGGCGCGGGCGCCGAAGTGATGATGAACGATCCGGCCTATCTGCGCGTCGGCACGTTGCTCGCTGCCGCGAGCGAAGCCGGCGCGGCGGTCGCCGTCGTCACCGCGAAAGACAAGTTGCGCCGCTTGCTGGGCTGGCAGTTGAACGGCATCTGCTTTTCGGCGGAAAAAGCGGACACGGTGACGCGCGCGGAAAACGGCATCGACGAAGTGCTCGATCTGGTCGGCTTGCCGCTGCCCGACGTGTACAGCGCGGCGCTGTCGGAGTTCGTGTTCGCGGCGGGCGTGCGGCTCGCGCAAACGCGCACGCTCGACCTGATGTATCTGTCCACGACCGATTACATCCAGCACAAATTCGCGCCGGGCACCGAAGGCGCGAACGCGTTCTACGCGATGATGGACGGCTATCTCGCGCAACTCGACGCGCTCGGCTGGGTGATCGGACTGACCGCCGATCACGGCATGAACGCGAAGCACGATCCGCAAACCGGCGAGCCGAATGTGATCTATCTGCAGGACGTGCTGGACGAATGGCTCGGCGCTCGCAGGGCACGCGTGATTCTGCCGATCACGGACCCGTACGTGGTGCATCACGGTGCGCTCGGTTCGTTCGCGACGATCTATTTGCCGCGCGATGTGAGCGCCGCGCAGGTCATTGAGCGCATTCGCGGCCTGGCGGGAGTCGAACTCGCGCTCGATAACCGCGCCGCGTGCGAACGCTTCGAATTGCCCAAAGACCGCGTCGGCGACATCGTCGTGATCGGCACGAAGCATGTCGTGCTCGGCACACGCTGCGACGAGCACGATCTTTCCGGATTGACCGTGCCGTTGCGCTCGCATGGCGGCTTGTCGGAACAGGAAGTGCCGCTGCTTTTCAATCGGCGCGTAGAGGGATTGCCGACCGCGGACAGTGGCCGGCGGCTGCGCAACTTCGATATCTTCGACGTCGCATTGAACCGCGTGTCGGCATCATGAACACGACGCTGCGGGACCATCCGGCCTTCCGGGCGGAAACGCTGCGGCTCGAAGGCGAACGCGCGGCGCGTCCTCGCTCGTTCGACGTGTTCGATCCGTACACGGGTACGCGCGTGGGCACGGCGGCGCTTGCAAGCGTCGACGATGTGCGCGCCGCGTTCAACTACGCCGCGGCTTATCAGCCGAAGCTCACACGCTA
>NZ_ABLD01000056.1 GCF_000172415.1 Paraburkholderia graminis C4D1M | reverse complement strand
CGTGCAACTGGATGCCCGCCGCCGCGAGCCGCTGAAGAAAGCCCTCGCCTGCATCGCAAGCCGCGCCGCGCGCCCGAGACTTGCCTGCACGCGCGCGACGAGGCGCATGCCGGTCAAGGTCAATTCGGCGTCGACGGTGCCGAGCGTCGGCAGCGACAGCGTCAGCCGCGTGCGCCACGGCTGATCCTCTTCGCTCGCCGTGCCGCCGCCGCTGCGGTCCCACTCGTCGCCGTCCTGTTCGATGGTCCAGTCGAGTTTCGCGCCGGGCCACGCTTCGCCGGTCCAGCGAAACTGGCCGGTCGCAAGCAGATCGAGCTGCTGACGCACAAGCGGCACCGTCGCCGGATGAACCGCGGCGGCTTGCGCCGTCTGCTGCGAGCTGCCGTCCGCCGCTGCCGACGCGGCGTTGTGCAAACCGGCATGCGTCGATTGACCGTTCAGGTCGGACAGCGAACTCGCGAGCACTTCACCGGCGGCGAAACGCGCGGCGTGCGCCGTGTCGATCGACGGCATCGCGCGGCCGGCGCTCGTGCCGGCATTCGCATTGGCCGAGTTCGCGGAATTCGCGAAATTGCCCGCGTTCGGCGTCGCACCGTCAGCCGCCCCGTTCGGCGCCGCGCCCATGCCCGGCTTGGCGCCGGCACCGGCACCAGCAGCCGCGGACGACGCATCGCCGGCAGCGCTTCCCCAGTTCAACGGCAATTGCGCCGACGCCGCCACGAGCTTGTTCTGCGCCTCGCCGGCGAGCGTCTCCGGCGAGCGCTGGCCGCTCAGCCATTGGGCGAGATGTGCTTCGTAGAAGAGACCGCTGTTGCCGACCGTCTGCGCAAGCGCGGCCGCGAGCGCCGCAACGGGCACTTGCGCCGCCGCGACATTGGCAGTGGCCGCCGATGCAGCGGCGTTCGAAGCGAGATTAGGAGCAGCAGGCGCGTCGAAAAGCGGCAAAGCGCCGACTTCGACGTCGAGCGCGGGAGCGGCGGGCCAGATCGGCGTCTGGCCGACAATCGCCGGAGTCGCCTCGCCGCCCGAACGCACGATCGCGTTGAGCGTGAGCGCGACAGCGGACAAGGCCGTTTGCGCCGAAGGCTGCGGCGGCGCGGGCGGGGCGAGCGGAGCCGAAGTGGTCGGCGCGGTCTCGACGTCCGGCGCGCCGGTTTGCGTGGTGGCGGCGCTGCCGGGACCAATGTTCAGCAGGCTGTCGACGCGGGTCGCGAGCAGCGATGCGAGGGCCGTGTCGATTCCGTTCATGCCGATTCCTTGGTCACATTGGCGGCAGCGCGCTCAAATTCGTTCAGTCAGGCGCCTCGCGGCTGCATCGCGGCTAGATCGCGGCCACCGTCAGCGCGCGCCGTAAAGCTCCTTCAGCACCCGCGACGGCCGTCCGCCGAACAACGCCGACAGCTTCGCAAGGCTCGGATTGGCGAGGTCGCGGATCGCGGCGTCGTCGGCGAGAATCTGGCGGATCAGCGCGTACTTGCGCAGGCGCTCCGTCTCGTCGAGCTTGACGCCCGTCTCCGCCTCTTTCAGCGCGTCCACGAGTTGCCGGTATTCTTCCTGCAAGTGCACCAGGTCGTTCCACAGGGCGCGTCGGGCAGCCATCAGCATGCGGCAGGACAACGCTGCGATGGCCTCGTAGCGGGCAAAATATTCTGCGTTCGATGTCATCTCATGCTTTCCGCGGCCGGCTGGGCAGCCATCCGCGCTATCTCCGGGGCAATCCCGATCCATGCCTCTTCGAGCGTCGCCAGTAGACCGTCGACCTCGACCAGCATTGCCTCGCTCGCTTTTATATTGGCTTCCAGCAGCCGGCGCGACATATAGCCATATAACGCGTTCAACCGCTGCGCAATCTCGCCGCCCACCTCAAGGTTGAGCGACTGCTGCAGCCCGCTTTCGACGATCTGAATCGCCTTGCCGATCGCCTCTCCACGACCGGCGACATTGCCCTGCTGCACGTGCATCCGTGCTTGCGCGATAGCCTGCCTGGCTCCCTGATACAGCATCACGATCAGACGATGCGGACTCGCGCCCATCACCCCTGTCTCGACGCCCACGCGTGCGTACGCATTGGCTCCAGAGTGTCCTGGGGAAAACATCGGCGCTCCTCCTCAATTGCAACTACGGTTGGTCGTGGCAGCCCATCGGGATGCGTCGCCGCGTCCCGGATTCATGCCTGTATCTGGTTATCGGATACGCAGCGAGAAAGCTTTAGGCCGGTGTAAGGAGGATTAAGGGGTCAGGCCGCGCGTGCTCGCGCATGCTCAGGCGAGCGACGCGGCGCATGCAGCAGGTTGCGGCCGTGGCGGGCGGAACATTCTTGCCGCCGCGGCCGCCAGCGTTCAGACCTGCATCTGCATGATGTCGTTGTAGGCGGACACCAGCTTGTTGCGCACCTGCAGGCCGAACTGGAAGCCGACGTTGGCCTTCTGCATGTCGACCATCACGTCGTTTAGCGACACGTTCGACGCGCCGAGCTCGAACGCCTGCGATTCGCCGATCGCCTTGGTCTGATCGCCGCTGATCTTGTCCAGCGAGGCCTTGAGCGCCGACGCAAAGCCGCCGGCCGTGGCCGCGCCGGACTCCCCTGCGGCCGAAGCGCCGGTCGCCGCGGTGCTGCCGCCGGTCGCCTGCGCAGCCATCGAATGCAACTGTTGCAGCGCCGACGAAATCGCGTTCACGGGCAAAGTCATGTTCTCTCCAGTAATGACGAGCGGCACGACCAAACCGTACCGATCTGGACGAAAGCATAGCAGCGGGCTTTACGGGAAAGCCCCGAAACTAGGGGGGAAACCCGGCTCTATTCAAGCAATCGGGCGCGTCTGCCGTGCGGATAATTTCAGTCGTGAAAGTCTCTGTCCATACTCCCGCCGGCTCTCGGCGCGACATAGCGGCAGAACGCAAAGGCATCCCGGAGAAACCCGACGCATGGATTCGTCAGCCAACTCTTTGATCAACCCCGACGCCCGCATGGGCCTCGCCGGCGCGCAGCCCGGCGCGGCGGCGGCGGGCGCCGGCCAGCCCAGCGGCAATGCAGACCTGGGCGGCCTCGGTGGCGGCCTCGGCGGCAATTTTGGTCAGCGCCTGTCCGGTCTCGCGCAGATGCGCGGCAACCCGCGCGCGCCGCTCATCTTCGCGGTCGCGCTGCTCGTCGCCATCGTGGCGGGCCTGTTCCTCTGGTCGCGCGCGCCGGACTACAAGGTGCTCTACAGCAACCTGTCCGACCGCGACGGCGGCGCCATCATCACGGCGCTCCAGCAGGCGAACATTCCGTACAAGTTCTCCGAGGCCGGCGGCGCGATCCTCGTGCCGTCCGAGCAGGTGCATGAGATGCGCCTGCGCCTTGCATCGCAGGGATTGCCGAAGAGCGGCTCGGTCGGGTTCGAACTGATGGACAACCAGAAGTTCGGCATCAGCCAGTTCGCCGAGCAGATCAACTATCAGCGCGCGCTCGAAGGCGAGCTGGAACGCACGATCGAATCGGTTTCGTCGGTGAAGTCGGCGCGCGTGCATCTGGCGATTCCGAAGCCATCCGTGTTCGTGCGCGACAAGGAAGCGCCATCGGCGTCGGTGCTCGTCAATCTGTATCCGGGCCGCGCGCTCGACGAAGGTCAGGTGCTTGCGATCACGCATATGGTGTCGTCGGCGGTGCCGGAAATGCCGGTCAAGGGCGTGACCATTCTCGACCAGGACGGCAATCTGCTGACGCAGCCGTCGGTGGGCGGCGGGCTCGACGCGTCGCAACTGAAGTATCGCCAGCAGATCGAGCGCAGCACGCAGCAGCGCATCGACGCGATCCTCGCGCCGCTGTTCGGCTCCGGTAATGCGCATTCGCAGGTGAGCGCCGACATCGACTTCTCGCGCAGCGAACAGACGTCGGAAAACTACGGCCCGAACGGCAATCCGCAACAGGCCGCGATTCGCAGCCAGCAATCGAGCACAGCGACCGAAATGTCGCAAGGCGGCGCCTCGGGCGTGCCGGGCGCGCTGTCGAACCAGCCGCCGCAGCCGGCCTCCGCACCGATCAATGCGCCCGCCGGCGCGAGCGGCGGTGTGACGACGACGCCGGTCAGCGACCGCAAGGACATGACGACCAATTACGAGCTCGACAAAACCGTACGTCACCTCGAGCAGCCGATGGGCGGCATCAAGCGTCTGTCGGTGGCGGTGGTGGTCAACTATCTGCGCGTGGTCGACGCCAAGGGTCACGCGACGATGCAGCCGGTCACCGCCGACAAGCTCGCGCAAGTGAACCAGCTCGTGAAGGACGCGATGGGCTTCGACGCGCAGCGCGGCGACTCGGTCAACGTGGTCAACAGCCCGTTCACCACCGCGCTCGACCCGAACGCCGACCTGCCGTGGTGGCGCACGCCGGACATGCTGGCGCTCTACAAGCAGATCGCGACGTATCTCGGCATCGGCGCAGTGGCCCTGTTCCTGTACTTCGTGATGGTGAAGCCGGCGCTGCGCCGCGCGTTCCCGCCGCCGGAGCCGGTCGTCGCCGCAGCGCTGCCGTCGCCCGACGAGCCGATTCTGCTCGACGGCATTCCGGCCGCCGAGCGGGCCGGCAACGCCGCGCTCGAAATGGACAACGGCGACGCAGAGCTGCAGGCGCTGGAAAACGCGAAACACAAATATGAGCGGAACCTGGAGTTCGCGCGCAGCATCGCGCGCCAGGATCCGAAGATCGTTGCAACTGTCGTCAAGAATTGGGTGACCGATGAGCGCTGAAGGCGTAATGAAGAGCGCGCTTCTGCTGATGTCGATCGGCGAAGAAGAAGCCGCGCAGGTATTCAAGTTTCTCGGACCGCGCGAAGTCCAGAAGATCGGCGTCGCGATGGCCGCCATGAAAGCCGTGACCCGCGAGGAGATCGACGTCGTGCTGCACGAGTTCGTGCGCGAGGCGGAGAAGCACACCGGCATGTCGCTCGACTCGAACGAGTACATCCGTTCGGTGCTGACGAAGGCGCTCGGCGACGACAAGGCCGGCGCGATCATCGACCGCATTCTGCAAGGCAGCGATACCAGCGGTATCGAGGGCCTGAAGTGGATGGATTCGCCGGCGGTCGCGGAACTGATCAAGAACGAGCATCCGCAGATCATCGCGACAATCCTCGTTCACCTGGACCGCGATCAGGCTTCGGAAATCGTCGCGTGCTTCACGGAGCGTCTGCGTAACGACGTGCTGTTGCGAATCGCAACGCTCGACGGCATTCAGCCGGCCGCGCTGCGCGAACTCGACGACGTGCTCACGCACCTGCTGTCGGGCAGCGACAACCTGAAGCGCAGCCCGATGGGCGGCATTCGCACGGCGGCGGAAATCCTCAATTTCATGTCGAGCAATCACGAGGAAGGCGTCATCGAGAACGTCCGCCAGTACGACGCGGAACTCGCGCAGAAGATCGTTGATCAGATGTTCGTGTTCGAGAACCTGCTCGACCTGGAAGACCGCGCGATCCAGTTGCTGCTGAAGGAAGTCGAGTCCGAAGCGCTGATCATCTCGCTGAAGGGCGCGGCGCCCGCGCTGCGTCAGAAGTTCCTGTCGAACATGTCGCAGCGCGCAGCCGAACTGCTCGCCGAAGACCTCGACGCGCGCGGCCCGGTCCGTGTCTCCGAAGTCGAGACGCAACAGCGCCGCATCCTGCAAATCGTGCGCAATCTGGCGGAAAGCGGTCAGATTGTGATTGGCGGCAAGGCGGAAGATGCATATGTCTAATCGCAACTCCGCGGCGAAGGCGACCCTCTCGGCCTACCAGCGCTGGGAGATGGCCTCGTTCGATCCGGTGCCGCCCGCGCCGCCGAATTCCGAGGCCGACGAAGCCGCGTTCGAAGCCGAACTCGAGCGCCTGCGCGAAGCCGCGCACGCGCAGGGCATCGCGTCCGGCCACGTCGCCGGTCAGGCGCTCGGCTACCAGGCGGGTTACGAGCAAGGCCACGCGCAGGGCTTCGAGCAAGGCCGAAGCGAAGCGCGCGAGGAAGCCGCGCGGCTTGCGGCGCTTGCCGAAACGTTCAAGGCCGCGCTCGACGGCGCACAAGGCGCGATCTCGGAGACGCTCGTCTCGCTCGCGCTCGACATCGCGCAACAGGTGGTGCGCCAGCATGTGCAGCACGACCCGACCGCGCTGATCGCCGCCGCGCGCGAAGTGCTCGCCGCCGAACCGGCGTTGACGGGCGCGCCCGCGCTGATCGTGAGTCCCGCCGATCTGCCCGTGGTCGAAGCGTATCTGATGGAAGAACTGCAAACGCGCGGCTGGACCGTGCGCACCGACCCGGCCGTGGAGCGCGGCGGCTGCCGCGCGCAGGCCGCGAGCGGCGAAGTCGATGCCGGCATCGATACACGCTGGGAACGCGTCGCCGCGGCGCTCGGCAAAGTGAGTACATGGTGAAGCCGACGCTCGAGGAAATCCGCGCAAGCGACCTGACGCCGCTCGAACGCGAACTGGCGCTGGCGTCGTTCGGTGCGGAGGCGCTTGCCGAAACGTCGTTTGCGGACGCCGCTCCGGACGCCGCGGTGTTCGCTCAAGCGACTGAAGACGTGGCTGCTGCCAATCACGCGCATCCGCTGACGGGCGCCGCCGCGAGCCGCGAGTCGGCACCGGACGCAGCAGGTCTCGCGCGCGCCGCCTCGAAAGCAACGGCTGCCGCGCCCTACGATCCCGCGCTCGACAGCAATCCGCACATGCAAGCGTGGCGCGGTCGGCTCGACGCGCTGCGCGCGCGCAACGCGATCGCTAAGCCGATGCGCGCATGCGGACGCCTCACGCGCGCCGCGGGTCTCGTGCTTGAAGCAGTCGGCCTACGCCTCTCGGTGGGCGCGGAAGTGATGATCGAACTGCCACTCGGCAGTTCGCTGCCGATGGCCGAAGCCGAAGTGGTCGGCTTCTCCGGCGACAAACTCTTTCTGATGCCGACCACCGAAGTGATCGGCCTGTTGCCCGGCGCGCGTGTCTATCCGCTGGAGAGCGCGCCGATTGCCGACCCGATGGCGGGCGCGAAGCGCCTGCCGGTCGGCTGGGAATTGCTCGGCCGCGTGCTCGATGCGTCCGGCCGTCCGCTCGACGGACTCGGCCCGCTCGGCGCGCACGCCGATGCGCCGCTGTCCGCGCCGGTCATCAATCCGTTGAATCGGGAGCCGATTCACAAGGTGCTCGACGTCGGCGTGCGCGCGATCAATGCGCTGCTGACCGTCGGACGGGGGCAGCGCATGGGCCTCTTCGCGGGTTCGGGCGTCGGTAAATCGGTGCTGCTCGGCACGATGGCGCGCTATACCAGCGCCGAAGTGATCGTGATCGGCCTGATCGGCGAACGCGGCCGCGAAGTGAAGGAATTCATCGAACAGATTCTTGGCGAGGAAGGTCTCGCGCGCTCCGTCGTGATCGCCGCGCCCGCCGACGTGTCGCCGCTCTTGCGGATGCAGGCCGCCGCGTATTCGACGTCGCTCGCCGAATATTTCCGCGATCAGGGCAAGCATGTGCTGCTGCTGATGGATTCGCTGACCCGTTACGCAATGGCGCAGCGCGAGATCGCGCTCGCCGTGGGCGAGCCGCCCGCCACCAAGGGCTATCCGCCTTCGGTGTTCGCGAAGCTGCCGGCGCTCGTCGAACGAACCGGCAACGGGCCGGCGGGCGGCGGCTCGATCACCGCGTTCTATACCGTGCTGACCGAAGGCGACGACCAGCAGGACCCGATCGCCGATTCCGCGCGCGCGATTCTCGACGGCCATATCGTGCTGTCGCGCTCGCTCGCGGAAGCCGGCCACTATCCGGCGATCGACATCGAAGCGTCGATTAGCCGGGCAATGACCGCGCTGATCGACGATAACCATCTGGACAAAACGCGTATGTTCAAGCAGATGCTGTCGCGCTATCAGCGCAACCGCGATCTGATCAACGTCGGCGCTTATTCGAGCGGGCGCGACGCGCTGCTCGACCGCGCGATCGCGCTGTATCCGCGGATGGAAGCCTTCCTGCAACAGGGCTTTCGCGAGTGCGCGAACTTTGAACCGAGTATCGAGATGCTGGACGCGCTGTTTGCCCAAGGAGCCTGACGATGGCGAAACACTTTCCGATCAAGACGCTGATTGGCCTCGCGCAGGACGATGTCGACGCCGCCGCTCAACGTCTTGGCCGCGCGCAGCGCGAGCGCAACGACGTCGAGGCGCAGCTGAACGCCCTCGTGCAGTACCGCGACGAATACCACGCGCGTTTCACCGCGACCGCGCAAGCGGGCATGCCCGCCGGCAACATGCGCAATTTCCAGGCGTTCATCGACACACTCGACGCGGCCATCGAGCAGCAGCGTAACCTGCTCGTGACCGCGAACGCGCGAGTCGAGGCAGCCAAGCCCGACTGGCAGCGTCAGAAGCAGAAGCTCGGCTCGTACGAAGTGCTGCAGGCGCGCGGCGAAGCCGCCGAGGCGAAGGTCGTGGCGCGGCGCGATCAGCGCGACGCCGACGAACACGCGGCACGAATCCTGAGGATGCGCGCGGAAGGCGCCTGACGCCCGCGCCGCCTCGACACACTGACTCGACACCGTACCCTTTGACGGATTGACAGGACACTTATGTCGTTTCTTTCACAGATCGGCTCGCTGCTCGGCTCGACCGGCAGCAGCTCCACCAGTAAGTCCAGCAATGCGGCGGCGCTTGCCGCTGCTAGCGCGAAGCCGTTTTCGCAAACGCTGCAGCAGAACATTGATTTGCAGAACAGTGCGGCTTCAAGTGCGGCCGCACATAGCGCTGCAAGCGTGAAGGCCGCCGTGCCGCAGCCCTCTTCCGCGGACATCTCGCAGGGCTCGAGCGTGCACGACGCGCCGCCGCCGGACGATTCCACGACGAAGAGCGCCGACGACGCGAAGAGCGACAGCAAGGACAGCAGCGCGACCGACGCGGCATCGTCCGCGGCGCCGGCGGACAAGCCGCAGCAGGCATCGACGGACAAGAACGGCGACACGCCGCCGAAGCCGGCCAATGCCGCGAGCGCAAACGACGCCGGCGCCGCAGCCGCTGCCGCTGCCGCTCAGGCGCAGGCGCAAGCCCAGGCCGACGCGAGCGCCGCCGATCCGGCCGGCGTCAATCTGGCGGCATCGACGAACGCGGACCCGACCGCAACCGGCGCGGCCACCGACACCGCACCTGCCGGCACGCCCGGCAAGAAGACGCCGACCGATCCGAAATCGCTGCAGGACTCGTTGCAGGCCGCGCTCGCGGCGCTGGCGAACGGCCAGGCTGTGGCTCCGTCGCAGGCTCTCGCGAGCGGCGCGGCAGCCGCCGCGGCGGCGAACGGTCTGGCGAGCGCGAACGCTTCGCTGAACGACGCGACGAGCAAGACGCTGGAGGCCGGGTCGTCCGGCGGCGGCAAGGGCTCGGCCGGGGCGCGCGGCGCATTGGGGACGGCGGCGAACGGTACGACCGTTGCCGATCCGACGGCGGCGGCATCGGCCGCTGTGGCGGGCGCGTTGACATCGACGGGAGCGGCGGGCGCGCAGACAGACGACCTGGCATCGTTCAAGAATGCCGCCGACGCGGCGACGGCCGCGCTGGCCGCGAGCCAGGCGGCCGCGAGCGCCGCAAACACCACGGCGGCCGTGCAAACGACGGGCACCGCGAGCGCGGCGGCCGCGGCGAATGCACTGGGACCGCAGGTCGGCACGACCGACTGGGAGGAGGCGTTGAGCCAGAAGGTGGTGTTCCTGTCGAATGCGCATTCGCAGAGCGCCGAGCTGACGTTGAATCCGAAGGATCTTGGGCCGTTGCAGGTTGTATTGCAGGTCGCCGATAACCATGCGCATGCGTTGTTTGTTTCGCAGCATCAGCAGGTGCGGGAGGCCGTGGAGGCCGCTTTGCCGAAGCTGCGCGAGGCTATGGAGGCGAATGGGATTGGGCTCGGCAGCGCGAGTGTCAGTGATGGGTTTGGGCGGCAGGGTGGGCAGCAGCAGCAAAGTGCCAGTTCTGGCGGGGGGCGCTCCGCGCGGGGTTTTGGGGGTGAGGCTGGGGCCGCCGGGGCCGGGGTGGTTGTGGCTGCTGGTGATGCCGGTGGGCGGCGTAGTGTTGGGCTTGTGGATACGTTTGCCTGAGCTTTTGCTTTGCCGGGGGCGCTGTTTTTTACCCCTTTGGCCTTTCCTTGATTTCGCGGTGGTCTATTGGCGTTGCCCCTGTGCGGGGCAGCACTCACTTTCTTTGCCGCCGCAAAGCACCGGTGGCTTATAAGTGGGCCCCACTGGCTCGCTTTGGCCTTTCCTTGATTTCATGGTGGTCTATTGGCGTTGCCCCTGTGCGGGGCGGCACTCACTTTCTTTGCCGCCGCAAAGAAAGTAAGCAAAGAAAGCGGGCTCACACCGCCAGCTTGTAGGTGGGTTCCCCGGTTCGGAGTGGGCAGTGGTGCGCCTTACATCCGTGTCCTCGCGCATTCGACGTTAGTGACAAGGCAGTCATTCTTCCGGCGACGCTTCGCGCGCCGCAGCGGTCGTTCCCAAAACCATCGCGCGTTCGGCCGTGTCGCGGGCCGCGAGTCGTCGCGAGGGTTCTGCGGTTTCCCGCGCCGCGAACCATCGCGGCATCTCACGCGTTTCTGCGTTCCACCGCCGCCTCGCCAAATGCTCGATTGGAACGCAGGCACTTAAGGTTTCGGCCAGGGCAAAACGATCCCCCCCCGACGGCGCGTCGCCGAGGCGAAGCCGATGGCCCCCACCGCGCAAAAACGCAAGCGAGCGGTGTAAGCGAACCCT
>NZ_ABLD01000057.1 GCF_000172415.1 Paraburkholderia graminis C4D1M | reverse complement strand
TTAAGATGAGATATCCCCGGGGCTTCGAGCCCCTTGAAGGGTCGTTCAAGACCAGGACGTTGATAGGTCAGGTGTGTAAGCGCAGTAATGCGTTCAGCTAACTGATACTAATTGCCCGTAAGGCTTGATCCTATAACAGGTGTGTGTCGGCAGCCGTTAGTGCTTCAGCACTTATGGATGCCCCACCCTGCGCCACGCGCAGGGTCTTATGCAGACCACACACGGTTGAGTGATCGATGTTGTGCCTCGAACAACACAGCCCAACAGCTTTACCCTGGTGAGCATCACCAGAAACTACTTCTTCCCGATTGGTTGTGTTGGCCCAAAACCCAGCACGACAACAAGTCATGCCTGATGACCATAGCGAGTCGGTCCCACCCCTTCCCATCCCGAACAGGACCGTGAAACGACTCCACGCCGATGATAGTGCGGATTACCCGTGTGAAAGTAGGTAATCGTCAGGCTCCCCAGCAGTGTCAGAAACCCCACCCCGCAAAGGTGGGGTTTCTGCGTTTACAGCGCTGGAAAATGCGGCGCCGTCACGGCCCGCCCATGCGCAGAGCGCCCGCATAGCCAGTCAGTTCCAGATACGCCCGCCCGAGCTGCGTACCATCGCGGCTCACCCGCGCCGCGCCTTCCCAGTACACCGCGCCGGTCGACTGCCGCGAGTCCAGCTCCTGGTCGTCCATCAGCGGATCGAGCTGCATAGCGGTACTATGGGAAGGCGAATCGCCGGCCCCGGCCAGATAGTCCCAAAGCATTGCCGCCTCGACGAGGCTTCACAAAAGCGGTGGTACGGTGCCGTAAGTGACAAATTCAGGACTGCACGTTCGCGCAATTCCATTCGACGTTTGCAGCGATTCCAGGCGGGGATCAGTACGATTGTGGATATAGTACGGGCGCATCGTCTATGTGCGTCTTTGCGCCATCGAAAACTATTGAAGAAGTGTGGCGCGCGTTTGAGGTTGAACTCAAGCATGTCGGCAAGCTTAAGCTCGCCATCCGGAGCCGATAGAGTTTTCCCGGCTGCGTTTTACGCATTAGTGTTGAGCGAACTCGAGCGTCACTGCCGTCGCTTCCTGCTACGCCACACGAGCTCAACAATCGTCCGCAAGTCATTCAGTGGCTTTTGTCCGGTCGCAACCGGACAAAAGCCACACGTACGAGTGGCACACATAGATGAATGACACCCGCGGGCGACGCGATCTTTAAGGCAATAAGGGACGCGTCATGTTTGCGACGAAGTCATTTGCGAACGCAGTCGCATTCTGAATTTAGTGCTGGAGGCTCTGCATCGTCGACATGACTAACGCGACGTCGACTCAATCGCAACGACGACTGCGAAACCTCGCGCCGCGCAGACGCGTCATGCCCGATATTCAAGACAGAGCGCATCAGCAATATCGGAAGATATGTCGTTAGTGCTGCAAGATGCGCAGAGAGCGGAGGACCACCCGCATCGGCTGCAACTTGCTTTACGCTGACATAGGCGGCTGCGGCAAGCAGTAATCAATGTTGCCGACGCAGCGAAGGGAAGGTGTAACCGGCCGCAAAGCGGTGCAAGCTCGAGACCGCTACAAAAAGCGCAAGGCCGGTGAAAAGAGCGCGAGACCGACGCCAGCGGCATTGCCGCTGACGCCGGAGAGGCTCACGCTGAACTCAACTGCCTCGTCGGACGAGCCGGATGATAAACAGCAGAATGACTGCGCCGATTACTGCGGTGATGATCGAACCGATCCAGCCGCTCCCGAGCGAGATGTGCAGCACGCGGGCGAGCCAACCGCCGACGAACGCGCCAACGATCCCGACGATGATGTCGACGATAAGCCCGAACCCACCACCTTTAACGAGCACGCCAGCAAGCCAGCCTGCGATCGCGCCGATGATAAGCCATGCAATGATGCTGTGTTCCATAATCGAGACTCCATAGTTAAGTGAACAATGCGCGGTGACAGAGCTTAGTCGAAGCTTCCTGGGCAGTCCATATTCAGGATACAGAATTAACATTGTCTCAATGTCTTGTAAGTCAGCTGTAGACCAAACGTGTACCGGCGTCTCTGGGAAATTTCCATGGTCGATGCAGACCAATCGACAAGACGATACGGAGTCCAAACGTTGACGTCCGCCATCATTAAAAACACACTATCCGAAACACCCGTATCTGCGCGCGCGGTAACGTTATAAGCCTCGGCGCACGATACCGGTTGGCACCACGGCGCCGGTTTGAGTCCGTTCACGTCAATGAGGAATGTATGAAACGTAAAGCTCTTGGGATCGTTGCTGGTGCGTTCGTCGCCGCAGCTTCCTTTGCGTCGTTCGCTGCAGGGCTGCCCGCGCCGTTTGAAGGGAGCAGCACGTTGCAGGCCGAGGGCGTGGTGAAATCCGTCGACCACGCAAGGCATTCAGTGACTGTGCGCGACCCGCAGGGTGGCGAGGCGTCGTTCGATATTACGGATACGCGAGATCTTGCGCGAATAGCTCAAGGCGGCAAAGTCCATATCCGCATGATGCGCAATGCCGTGGTCAGCGTTACGCGCGGTGCTGATGGACAGGGTGCGGCCGCTGTTGCGGCGTCGATCGGGCAAGCGAAGCCGGAACAGAATGTCAGTGCAGAAGTCCAGGCGATCGACCACGCGTCGGGTGTCATGGCATTGAAAGGGCCGAACGGAGCCGTGTTCCACATTCAGGGCCGCGACCCGGCAAAACTCGTCAATGTAACGCCGGGGATGCAGGTGTTGGTCGCGTTTGCGCCGCAAGTCAGTGTCGCCGTGGCGCCCGTGCAGTAAAGCGCATATTCATGTTGCGCCTATAACGATTGACTGGCGTCCAAGCTAATAAGGCGTAGTCCTTTCAGCGTCACAGTCGCCTTCGCTAGATTCCTGCCTTAGTCTGGCTGGCCGGGCACAAGGCGCAATCGTGTGATTTCTGATGGTGCGCCGAGCCGTTTTGGCGGTCCCCAATAGCCGGTGCCGCGACTCGTGTACACCCACAGCCCGTTCAGGCGAGCGAGGCCGGCGGTGAAGGGTTGCTGAAACCGCACAAAAAAATTCCACGGGAAGAACTGACCACCGTGTGTATGACCTGAGAGCTGCAGTGTAAAGCCCGCTTCAGCGGCTGCTTCGGCGGACCGTGGCTGGTGGGCGAGAAGTACCTTGATCAGCACGTCGCCTGGTGCGTCCGCGATTGCGGCCATTGGGTCACTGCGATGAAGGGGATCATGATGGCCGGCTGAATAGTCGGTCACGCCGGCAATTATGGCGCGGGCGCCGTCGTGCTCGACCACCACATGCTCGTTCAGTAGCACGTGGAGTCCGAGCCGACGGAACTCGTCGATCCATGCATTGGCTCTCGCGTAGTACTCGTGTGCCTGTACAAGGTATGCGCCGTGACGCGCAGCCAACCGCGAGAGCGGCTGCGTGTGGTGAGTCAACTGCGGGCACGCTGCCGTCTACGACATCGCCCGTTACGGCTATGAGGTCAGGCTTCAGACGATTCACTGCGTCGACAATAGCGTCGACATAGCGCCGTTTGATGGTGGGGCCCACATGAATGTCGCTGATCTGAACGATGGTGAAGCCGTCGAGGGCAGCGGGCAAGTCGTCGATCGGGACCTCGATTGTCACGACTCTTGCGCGACGGCGAGCGTTAAAGAGGCCGATCAGCGTCGACAGTAATGCAAGCAATGGCACAGCCGCCGCAGTGCCGGTTCGCCAACGTTCGAGAGGGATCGTGCCAGGCCGCATCGCGTCCACGGTCATGAGTGAGGCGAGAGTCAGGTCGCGCACAAACGTCAGCACGAGCAGCGAGGAGAAGAAACCCATCGCCAGCAAGCCGACCCACGCGAGCCGATCGCCCAGCGGCTGCTGTTTGATGGTGCGCGCGAGCATGCCCAGCGGAATCACAAAGACGGACAGCACAAGCCACAACCCCGATAGCCAGCGGACAGTGATGCTCACCGGCATGTCGGGGATCAGGCGGAAGCCCACATAGATGTGCAGCAGAATGCCAATGAAGATGAGGCGTACAAGAAACGATGAGCGGCGCATAGGGAAGGTGAGGGCGGGTAAGAGCCGGAGGGCATGAGCTGAACGGCGGCGGCCAGTTGCCGTAGCGACGCGGCGAGCGACCAAGGCTAGGGCGAAGGCCATTCTACCGGCATGCGCGCTCGTGCGCAGACGGCTGCAAAAACACTGAGCGTGCAAAGCGACGCCAGCTTGTATTGCTGCGCAGCAGTGCTGTTGAGACATGCAACGGGCGTGCTCAATCCACGGTCCCAGCGGGTCGAAAAGGTCCGCAAGTTCCCGGATAACCATAATTAAATGGGCTTTGAATTGCCGATGCGGGTGGAGTATTCTGGAAGTGAGCCGGTCGGCATCAAGAGCCGCTGCCAAATCGACTGACCAAACAGCGGCCCGGCTTGATTGTTGTTATCGCCTGGAACGGCGAGGCGGGAGGCGATCATGAAACTGCTCGGATCAGGCCATCGTTTTCATCACGGGGACTCTGCGCACCGCGCGCATCACGTTGGATATGAGGGCAGCCATGTCATGCTCCCTCTCGTTGGCATATCGGTGATGGCGTTGGGTTTGTATCTCGGCGTGCGCAACGTCGACTTCTCCGAACTAGGCAAGAGCGCGCTCTTCTACATCGTCATGCTATGCGTCGCGCTCGGTATCGCGGGGCTTTTCGGCGTGGTCGGCGCGTGGCTGCGTTCGAATGGCGACGGCACAGAAGAGAATTTCTGCTTTGTCGGCGCAGTGATCGGCGTCGTGGTGTTCTACATCGCGATCTTCAGCTAAAGCGGCGCTTCACTCTATCCGCGCGGCTTCGTCAAAGCTGAAGCGCGGGCTGCGCGGAAACAGAGTCGACGCATCGCCGTAGCCGAGGTTGACCAGGAAGTTCGACCTCACTGTCGTGCCCGCGAAAAACGCCTCGTCCACTTTCGCCGCGTCAAAGCCTGACATTGGGCCAGTGTCGAGGCCGAGCGCGCGGGCCGCCAGAATCAGGTAGCCGCCCTGCAGCGTCGAGTTGCGAAATGCGGTCTCGGCGATCGCCTTGTCGTTACCAGCGAACCAGCTCCGAGCGTCGGCGTGCGGAAAAAGCTTAGGCAGATACTCATAGAACGCCATGTCCATTGCGACAATCGCCGTAACCGGTGCCGCCATTGTTTTATCGACATTGCCGGCCGACAATGCCGGCCGCAGCTTCTCCTTGGCCGCCGCGCTTTTCACAAAGACGAAACGGCCCGGGCTCGAGTTGGCCGATGTGGGGCCCAGCAGCGTGAGTTCGAGAAGTTGACCGAGCAGCGCGTCATCGACGGGTTTCGGCTGCCAGGCGTTGTGCGTGCGCGCTTGGCGGAACAGTTGGTCGAGTGCTTGATCCGAAAGAGTCATGATGGTTGTCCACTCAAGGAACCGATACTGGAAGCGCGTTGGCGGGAAGAAGTCTGCGGAATGAAAACTTCGGCAGGCGGCGCCATAGACGCATCCGCAACGCGCAATAAATAGCGCCAGCAGGCGGGAACCGAAACCACAGGCGGCCGCAGTCGAGCAGCGACAGTAGCGCGACGAAGCCACAACGAAGCTGCGGTGAAGTGGCAAGAGACCACAACGAAGCCGCAGTAAAGCCGCGACAAGACTGCCGTGAAGCCGCCACGATGCCGCGAAACTCCTAACGGCCATTGCAGCCATAATAGCCAACGTTCTACCGCCGCGCCGCGCTGCGCTCGCACACACAAACATGACGGATCTTTTCAATGATCTTCCGGCTCCCGACGTCGACTGGTATCCCGACTGGCTGGCGCCCGAAACGGCCGAGCAGTTCCTCGCGCGACTCATCGTCGAAGTGGAATGGCGGCAGGACACCATGGGCACGCCCGGCGGTCGCGTCGCGCTGCCGCGGCTGACGGCATGGCAGGGCGACGCCGACGCTGTGTATGTCTATTCCGGTATCCGTAACGAACCTCAACCGTGGACAGCAGCCGTCGCCGAACTGAAGGCCGATGCTGAGGCGGCTTGCGGAGCCCGATTCAACAGCGTCCTGCTCAACCGCTACCGAAGCGGCGCGGACAGCATGGGCTGGCATGCCGACCGCGAGCCGGAACTGGGACCGGAACCGGTAATTGCATCGGTGAGCTTGGGCGCGGCACGCACATTCGACTTGCGGCACAACAAGACCGGCGCCGTCCAGTCGTTCTCGCTCAAAGGCGGCAGCTTGCTGGTCATGAAGGGCAAGACACAGGCGGAATGGCGGCATCGGGTGCCGAAAGAGCCACGGGTTGTCGGCGAACGCATTAATTTGACTTTCCGGTGGGTTGCGCCTCATACGCGGGCCGGCGGACCGTCGCGCGGCTAAATCCGGCGGCGATGTGCGCCTGCAAAGTTCTTCGCCGGGACCGGACCCGCCGCCGGCAGGCCTAGGGCAGACTTGCCGCAGACGCCCACAGCAGACCGCACGGCAGACCCACCGGCAGACCCCACGGCAGACCCCACGGCAGACCCCACGGCAGACCCCACGGCAGACCCCACGGCAACCCGACCCAACGCAGACCGCACCCGATGCACCCGATGCACCCCGATGCACCCGATGCACCGGAGGCACTGGAAGCACCCGAACCACCCATCTCAACTTCACCCTGCGACCTGCCAACCAGGCGACGCACGGCTCGACTCGCCAATGTAAGCGCATAAAAACCAGCAACGACCAGCCGACCCCCAAGCCGTAACCACCACGTCAACTACCGCACACACCCGCACACACCCGCACAGCCCCCACCCCCGTCTATACCAAAATTGATATTGCTCCCGCGAATCATATGATTGGACTGTTAACGCCCGGCACACTACGCTACATCACGATCCACGCTTCGCGGCGGCCGCAACGGCCGGTCGGATTCGATGGATCGCCTACACAACAACGATCAGGAGACAGTCATGGCGAATACACGACGCGCCGCATGTCGTGCGTTGGGTGCGCTCGCGCTGTGCGCGGGTGTCGGCGCGCTGACGCTGGCAACCCCCGGCGCACACGCGCAGGACAAACAGATCACGCTGGGTTTCGCGCAGGTCGGCGCGGAAAGCGCATGGCGGACCGCCAATACCGAGTCGGTGAAATCCGCGGCAACCGACGCCAAGATCAAACTCAAATTCTCCGACGCGCAACAAAAGCAGGAAAACCAGATCAAGGCGATCCGCTCGTATATCGCGCAAAAAGTCGATGTGATCGCTTTCTCGCCGGTCGTCGAGTCCGGCTGGGAACCGGTGCTGCGTGAGGCGAAGGCCGCGAAGATTCCGGTGATCCTGACGGACCGCAACATCGACGTCAAAGATACCTCGCTGTACGTGACGATGATCGGCTCCGACTTCCTGGAAGAGGGACGCCGCGGCGGCAAATGGCTCGCCGATCACTATAAGGACGCACAGGGTCCCGTCAACATCGCCGAATTGCAGGGAACGGTCGGCTCCGCGCCGGCGAATGACCGGCACGCCGGCCTGATCGAAGTCATCAAGAGCGATCCGAAGTTCAAGATCATTGCGTCGCAAAGCGGCGACTTCACCTTGGCCGGCGGCAAGCAGGTGATGGAAGCGTTTATCAAGAGCTACGGCAACAAGATCAACGTGGTTTATGCGCATAACGACGACATGGCGCTCGGCGCAATCCAGGCGATGGAAGAGGCGGGCATGCATCCGGGCAAGGACGTCGTGGTCGTTTCGTTCGATGCAACCAAGGGTGGCTTCCAGGCCATGGCCGCAGGCAAGATGAATGTCGACGTGGAGTGCAGCCCGCTGCTCGGACCGCAACTGATGTCGGCGGTCAAGGACGTGGTAGCCGGCAAGCCTTTGCCGAAGCGCATCCTGACGGAAGAGACCGTGTTCCCGATGAGCGTCGCAGCGCAGACCTTGCCGACGCGAAAGTACTAGGAAAAAGTAGTTAGGCATCCTTGCGAATATACTTGCATGCGAGTTGCACCGGCAGGCAATAACGCAGCAGCAAGCAACAAGCAGCAAGCGAAACAAGCAAGCGAAACAAGCAAGCGCACACAGCCAAACCAGCACGTAACGTTTCTCCAGCGGTGCCTGACCGTCCGATTGCTTGGGCAGCGGACGGTCTCTTTTCACCCGATGCCGAAACGTGCCGCATAAAGCCACCACGGCACACAGGCACCACGGCACGCAGGCACCAGACCACCCACGCACCGCCGCTCGAGCGAGGTCTATGACGCATCCCGCTTCCGAACCCAAACCGCCGGCCACGAGCACGACAAGGTCCGCCGCCGCTGCGTCCGCCGACCACGGCGACGCGCACGAGCCGATCCTCGAAACAACCGGCGTCACCAAGACATTCCCTGGCGTGAAGGCGCTGCAGGGCGTCGATTTCCGGCTTTTCCCCGGCGAAGTCCATACGTTGATGGGACAGAACGGCGCCGGCAAATCGACGCTGATCAATGTGCTGACAGGCGTCCTCGCGCCCGACTCCGGCACGATCCGTCTCGCAGGCGAAGTCGTGGCCTTCGCGTCGCCGCAGGAAGCCGAAGCGGCAGGCGTGCGCACGCTTTATCAGGAAGTGAATCTGTGCCCGAACCTGTCGGTCGCGGAAAACATTTTTGCGGGCCGGCAGCCGCGGCGCTTCGGCGCGATCGACTGGCCCGACATCAAGCGCCGCGCACAAGCCGCGCTTGCGCGCCTCGACATCACGCTCGACGTCACACGCTCGCTCGACGCTTATCCGATCGCGGTCCAGCAGATGGTGGCGATCGCACGAGCGCTTTCCGTCGATGCCCGCGTGCTGATCCTCGATGAGCCGACGTCGAGCCTCGACGACAGTGAGGTCGCGCAACTCTTCAAAATACTTCGGCATCTTAAGCAATCGGGTATTGCCATACTGTTCGTCACGCACTTCATCGAGCAGACGTATGCCATTTCCGACCGCATCACGGTCATGCGCAACGGCGAACGCGAGGGGGAATATCTCGCGCGCGATTTGCCCGCCGATCTGCTCGTCTCGAAGATGGTCGGTCACGAGCGCATGAGCGAGCGTCTGCGCGAAGCCGCTCACGAAGCATGCGACCCCAGCGACGACACGCAAGACGATCACAGCGCGCCGCCGTTTATCGAACTACGCGGCCTCGGCAAACGCGGCACTTTGCAGCCAATCGACCTCGACGTGCAGCGCGGTCAGATACTCGGACTCGCCGGGCTGCTCGGCTCCGGGCGTACGGAAACCGCGCGGCTGCTGTTCGGCGCAGACCGTGCCGACAGCGGCACGATGCTCGTCGACGGCAAGCCGGTGCGCCTGCGATCCCCGCACGATGCGGTGCGCCACGGCATTGCGTACTGCGCCGAAGATCGCAAGAAAGAGGGCATCGTCGCCGACCTGTCGATCCGCGAGAACATCCTTCTCGCGTTGCAGGCGAGGCGTGGCTGGTGGCGCAAGATCAACCGTCAGCGCGCGCGCGAGCTGGCCGATCTGTGGATCGAGCGGCTCGGCATCAAGGCTTCGGACGCGGAGCAGCCTATCGGTCTGCTGTCCGGCGGCAACCAGCAAAAAGCGCTGCTTGCGCGCTGGCTTGCGACCGATCCGAAGCTGCTGATTCTGGATGAGCCCACACGCGGCATCGACGTCGCCGCGAAATTCGACATCATGGATCGCCTGCTCGCACTGTGTGGGAACGGCCTGAGCATTCTGTTCATTTCGTCGGAGATCAGTGAAGTGCTGCGCGTCAGTCATCGGGTAGCCGTGCTGCGCGACCGCCGCAAAATTGCGGAAGTCAAAGGCACGGCATCGAACGAAGACAATATCTACCGACTCATCGCGGGGAGCGGCGAATGAAGCTATCGAACTGGCTCGCGCGTGATGGCGTCGAGCGTCCGTTGATCTGGCCATGCGTGACGTTGGCGTTGTTGTGTGCGCTCAATCTCTGGGTCAATCCGCACTTTCTGTCATTGCGCATGCTCGACGGCCATCTGTTCGGCGCGCCAATCGACGTGCTGAATCGTGCGGCTCCGCTCGTGCTCGTCGCAACGGGCATGACGCTCGTCATCGCGACGCGCGGCATCGACATTTCGGTCGGCGCAGTAGTGGCCATCGCAGGCGCGGCGGCCGCGACGATCCTCGCCACGCAACCCGTGCCGACGGGCGGCCTGATCGCGCAGGCGTTGCTTGCGGCGTTGATCGTCGGCGTGCTGAGCGGCATGTGGAACGGCGTGCTCGTGTCGTTTGTCGGTATGCAGCCGATCATCGCAACGTTGATTCTGATGGTCGCGGGACGCGGCATCGCGCAACTACTTACAGCAGGGCAAATCATTCCGATCGGCGCGCCGGGCTATCTGTTTGTCGGCGGCGGATACTGGCTGGGCGTGCCATGCTCGGTGTGGATTGCGACGCTCGCTGTGCTGGCTACCGCGGCGCTCGTCGAGGGAACGGCGCTGGGGCTCTTTATCCGCGCCATCGGTGTGAATCCGGTGGCGACTCGCCTTGTTGGCTTGCGCTCGAAAGCGCTGGTTTTCGCGGTGTATGGATTCTCGGGATTGACGGCGGCGATGGCGGGCATTCTCATCAGCTCGAACGTGCGCAGCGCCGACGGCAACAACGCCGGCCTGCTCCTGGAGCTCGACGCGATTCTCGCGGTGACGCTCGGCGGCACGTCGCTGCTCGGCGGCCGCTTTAGTCTCGCAGGCACGGTGCTCGGGGCGCTGATCATC
>NZ_ABLD01000058.1 GCF_000172415.1 Paraburkholderia graminis C4D1M | reverse complement strand
GGAAAATCGTGATCCGCCCGATGAACTATCTGGCGCTGTCGTACGACCACCGGATCATCGACGGCCGCGAAGCGGTGCTGTCGCTGGTTGCCATGAAGGACGCGCTCGAAGATCCGGCGCGTCTGCTGCTCGACCTGTAAGCAACGGTCCGACCGGAGCCGGCTTGTAAAACACGCAAGCCGGCTCCAGATGAGCAATACGTCTTTCGCATTCCGCAGTACTGGAACGAGCCGCGCCACCAAGTGTGGCCAATAAGCGTGGCCGCGCCGTTCCGTCATCAAAAGGATTGTCATGTCCAAAGAATTTGACGTCGTCGTGATCGGCGCCGGCCCTGGCGGTTATATCGCCGCGATCCGCGCAGCGCAGCTCGGCAAGACCGTCGCATGTATCGAAAAATGGAAGAACCCGGCCGGCGCGCTGAAGCTCGGCGGCACCTGCCTGAACGTGGGCTGCATTCCGTCGAAGGCGCTGCTCGCGTCGTCGGAAGAATTTGAAAACGCATCGCATCACCTCGCGGACCACGGCATTTCCGTGGAAAACGTGAAGGTCGACATCTCGAAGATGATGGCCCGTAAAGACGGCATCGTCGACAAGATGACGAAGGGCATCGAATTCCTGTTCCGCAAGAACAAGATCACGTGGCTCAAGGGCCACGGCAAGTTCACCGGCAAGACGGACGCCGGCGTGCAGATCGAAGTGAGCGGCGAAGGCGAAACCGAAGTGGTCACGGCAAAGAACGTGATCATTGCGACGGGTTCGAAAGCGCGCCATCTGCCGAACATTCCCGGTCGACACAAGATCGTCGCCGACACGAAGCGCGCTCGCTTTCGACACCGCTCCGAAGAAGCTCGCGTGATCGGCGCAGCTGATCAAGCCGTATCGGGCTGGAACTCGGCTCGGTCTGGCGTCGTCTGGGCGCGGAAGTGACCGTGCTCGAAGCGCTGCCGGAATTCCTCGGCGCGGCTGACCAGGCTTTGGCGAAAGAAGCGGCCAAGCAGTTCAAGAAGCAGGGCCTCGACATTCACGTCGGCGTGAAGGTCGGCGAAGTCACGACCACTGAGAACAGCGTCACGATCAACTACACGGACAAGGACGGCAACGCGCAGAAGCTCGAAGCGGACCGCCTGATCGTGTCGATCGGCCGTGTGCCGAATACGGACAACCTCGGTCTCGAAGCAATCGGTCTGAAGGCAAACGAGCGCGGCTTTATCGACGTGGACGATCATTGCGCGACGGCCGTGCCGAACGTGTACGCGATCGGCGACGTGGTGCGTGGCCCGATGCTCGCGCACAAGGCTGAGGACGAAGGCGTGCTGGTGGCCGAGATCATCGACGGTCAGAAGCCGCACATCGACTACAACTGCATCCCGTGGGTGATCTACACCGAGCCGGAAATCGCGTGGGTCGGCAAGACCGAGCAGCAACTGAAGGGGGAAGGCCGCGAGATCAAGACCGGCCAGTTCCCGTTCATGGCGAACGGCCGCGCGCTCGGCATCAATAAGGCGGATGGCTTCGTCAAGATGATCGCCGACGCAAAGACCGACGAACTGCTCGGCGTGCACATCATCTCGGCAAACGCATCGGATCTGATCGCCGAGGCCGTGGTGGCGATGGAGTTCAAGGCGGCGTCGGAAGACATCGGCCGCATTTGCCATCCGCACCCGTCGCTGTCGGAAGTCATGCGTGAAGCGGCGCTCGCCGTGGACAAGCGCGCGCTGAACATGTAAACGCGCACGCCTGACTGAACGCAACTTCGGCATTTCTGGCATCACAAGGCGGGCGGGTTCAATCCCTCCCGCCTTTCTTTTTGCAGCAACACTTTTGCAGCAACACAATGAACGTCACCGAATACTACGAGAAAGAACTGCAGACGCGGGGTTATCAATCCGATCCGGCGCAACGCGCGGCGGTGGATCGTCTGCAGCGGTGCTACGAAGAGTGGGTCGAGTACAAGTCGCGCCGCTCGAATGCGTTCAAGAAGCTGATCAATCATCCTGAGCAGCCGCGCGGCGTGTACATGTGGGGCGGCGTAGGGCGCGGCAAGAGCTTTCTGATGGACAGCTTCTACATGATCGTGCCGGTGCAGCGCAAAACGCGGCTGCATTTTCACGAGTTCATGCGCGAGGTGCATCGCGAGCTCGAAGAACTGAAAGGGCAGGCCGATCCGCTCGATGAACTCGCGCGGCGCGTCTCGAAGCGTTATCGGCTGATCTGTTTCGACGAGTTTCATGTGTCCGACATTGCCGACGCGATGATTCTTTATCGCCTGCTCGACAAGCTGTTCGAGAACGGCGTGCAGTTCGTGATGACGTCCAACTACGATCCCGACACGCTGTACCCGGACGGCCTGCATCGCGACCGCATGTTGCCGGCGATTGAGTTGATCAAGCAGAAGCTCGACGTGATCAACGTCGACGCGGGCATCGACTATCGGCAACGCACGCTGGCGCAGGTCGAGGTGTATCACACGCCGCTCGGCGCGGCCGCCGACAAGTCGTTGCGCGACGCGTTCGCGCGCCTCGCCGCGGTGCCCGACGAAAGCCCGATCCTGCACATCGAAAAGCGCGAGTTGAAGGCGCTGCGCAAGGCCGACGGCGTCGTCTGGTTCGACTTCGCGACGTTGTGCGGCGGTCCGCGCTCGCAGAACGACTACCTGGAACTGGCGAGCCGTTTTCACGCGGTGATTCTGTCCGCGGTCCCGCAGATGTCGGCGCGCATGGCGTCCGAGGCGCGCCGCTTTACGTGGCTCATCGACGTGTTCTACGACCACAAGGTGAAGCTGCTGATGTCGGCCGCGGTGCCGCCCGAGCAGCTTTACGTGGACGGCCCGATGGCCAACGAATTCACGCGCACGGTGTCGCGCATCGTCGAGATGCAGAGCAAGGAGTATCTCGATGCGCCGCGGCGGATCGTCGATACGTCGCTGACTTGAAGCCGGCGCAGCGGCGAGCGCGTTCGCAAGCTGCCGGGCGTGCTTTTGCGATAGGTCACATCGCCTGCGCCTAGCGGCCTAGGCCTAACGGCGTATTTTCAAGATTCGGATTGCTCCGATGTTTTGCCTTCGGGTGACTGGCTATCTTTGTCGGGTATCTGACAAAGGAGAAACCATGAATCCCTATCGCGACATCAACGACGAAGAATGGCAGCGCATCGCGCCGTTGCTGCCCGAACTGCGTCCGCGCTCCGAATTGCGCGGCCGCCCGCTGGCCAACACCCGGTCGGTGCTCAACGGCGTGCTGTGGGTGATGTACAGCGGCGCTACCTGGTCGGCCATGCCGCGCAAGTACCCGTCGTATCAAACCTGTCATCGCCGCTTCAAGGCGTGGTATCAGTCCGGCGTGCTCAAGCGCGTCATGGAACAGTTGTTCGGCGCCGCCAGCGAAGAACTGTGCGCAATGATGGAAGCACGCATGCGCACGCATCTGAGCGCGGAAAAGAAAAACGTCGCCGCAGCGCAGAAAGCGCCGGCTCCGGTGGCCCCTGCGGTATATACCCCGCCGCCGGTCAATCCGTTGCCGTCGTCTCCGTTTGCTTTCACGTCGCCCTTCAAACACGCTGCATGACGATTCAAATCACGCGACATCACGTAGAAAAAACGGCCGAACGATCATCTCGTCGGCCGTTTTCTTTTTTCGCTCGCGCGCCGGGTTAGCGCGTCTTCGCTACTGCTGACGAACCCACGTTTGCGAGCGCCCGAGCAGCGACACGCCGATATACCCGCGCACCACCAGCTTGTTCCCGCCGTCTTCCAGGTGCATTTTGCACTTGTAGAGCTTGCCGTTTTCCGGGTCGAGAATCTGCCCGTGATCCCAGGCATCGCCGTCTTTTTTCATGTCGTCGATGATCGTCATGCCGAGAATCGGCTGATCCTTGCGCGCATCGGTGCAGGCGGTACAACGGCGATCGGGTTGGTCGTTCGGACCGAGTCCTTTAATCACTTTGCCGCTCAGCGTGCCGTTGCCGGTCTCGACGATCTGCACGAGCGCCTTCGGTTGGCCGGTGTGATCGTCGATGGTCTGCCAGGTGCCCACCGGCGTGTCGGCTTGCGCCATCGCGGTGACGGCGCTCGCGAGCAGCACGCCGGCGAGCGCAGCCTGTTTCGCTGTACGAAGCGCGATCGCGCGGGCACGTTGGGTGAACTGCATCATTGTCTTCCTCCTTGATAAAAGACGGCGCGATCGTGGTCGCGCAGCGTTATTGGCATCGCGTGAGGCGCGAGCCGCGTGATGCCCTTCAGGTCTCCCGACGCGCGCCGCACACGGGGCTCGGCTGGCGGCTCTGGGGCGGCCGCTTGATGAGATCGATGCAGAATACGTGATGTGCGCGCGAAAGTGCGCGCACGCTTTGATAGTGGAACCTCTAATCGGAGCAGCGCACTCGCCGCTCAATTGAGCTGATACGAGAACGTCGCATTGATGCGCGGACTGCGCGACGCGCTTTCCACTGGAGCATCGCCGACCGCCTTCGCCACGGAAAGATCGAGGCTGTAATACTTCGCGTCGCTGAGGCGAAAGCCGAACGCAATCGACGCAAGCCGCGACGGCGACGGCGTGCCCGCGTGCAGATAGACGCGCGCCATGTCGAACGAAACGTACGGAGTGAACGTGCGCAGATAGGTGAAGCCCGGCGTGAACGCGCGGTTGATCTCGAACATGGCGCCCCAACCCGAATCGCCCGACGCTTCGCCCGGCTGATAGCCCTGCGCGAAACGCTGCGCGCCGAAGGCGATCTGCTCGGACGTGGGTAGCGACACCGCACTGTACTGCCCCGTCAGCGAAATCGCCGTGCCGATCTTGAGCGGCCACTCGTTGGTTTGCGAAAAGCTCGCACCTGTGCGCACGAAATTGATCGAAGCTGGATTGTTGATGCTGGTGCCGGGCACGTTCGAATCGCCCGATTTCGACGCGCCGAGAATGTCGAACGCCTTCGCCACGTTGATGCTCGCGCGGCGCACCTGACCGGTTTCGACGCTCGCGTAATCGGCTTGCATCTGCATTACGCGCACTTGCGAGCGCAGACCGATCTGCGCGCCGTTCACCTGATTGTGATAGCGGTCCTCGTTGCGCGACGCGTAGACGGAAGCCGTGCCGATCACGCTTTGCGTATTGCTCAGCAGAAGCGGATACGTGAGCGAGCCGCCGATCTTGTCGTTGATGACCGTCCGCTCCACATACGACGGCAAGCCCGGATTGTTGACCGGATTGCCGCGATAGTGCGACGCGTCGAGCTTCGAAATAAGGCCGTTGCTGCCGATCGGCACCGAGGCATGCGCGGCCAGATAGGTGACGTTGTCGCGGCCTTTCGGCAGCAGCGCCGACACGCTCAGTTGCTCGCCGAGCGCGGTGAGGCCGTTCTCGGTCGCGGTCAGCAGACCTTGCACGCCGGGATGATTGAAGTCGATGCCCGTACTGACGTCGAAAGGCTTGCGCTCCACGTTGAGCGCGAGCGTGGTCGCGCCGTCGGTGTTTTGCGGCGGTGGCACGTTGGCCGCGACCTTCACGCCGGGCAACAGTCCGAGCACGTTGATGTAGCGCTCGAAGGTCGCGCGCCGCAGCGGCCGGTCGGCGGTGATGCGATCGGCGATCGCGCGAATCCGGTCTTCCACGGCGCCGGCCTCGCCGGTCACCTTGACCGCGGACACGTAGCCTTCCACGACGGTCACGCGCACGATGCCGTCGTCGAATGTCTGCGCGGGGATGAATGCGAACGAGAGCGCGAAGCCGCGGTCCTGGTAGAGCTTCGTCACGCCATTGGCCACCTGGATCAGATCGCCGATGGTCGTGTCCTTGCCGACGAGCGGCGTGAAGCGCTGCGCGACGTCGTCGAACGGAATGGACTTGACGCCTTCGACCTGCACGCGCGTCGGCGTGAGATGGCGCGCGAGCAGTTCCTGGAGTTGAGGCGCCTGGGGCGCGACCTGCACGGTCACGTTCGGGCCTTTGTCGGGTGCCTTGATCTGGGGTAGGGAGTCCAGCGGATTGCCGCCCAGCGGGTTGCCGCCCAGCGTGCTACCGCCTGCCGTCGGTGCCGGGCGCGATTGCGCGTGCGCCGGTGCTTGCCATGCACTCGCGGCGAGCGCCGCGAGCACGAAGGTCCAGGTGCTGCCGTACCCGAGTTTCATCGGATTGTCCTCGTATGCCATCTTGTTTTACGGGCGCCTGTCGATGCGCGGCATGGCCTTGCCGCCTGACGGCGCCCGCTTATGTATGGCCGGACGAACTTTGCCGTCCCACCATGTATTACGTCATGCAGTGCGCGAAGCTTGAATGCAGCGCCCATCGCGCGGAGTGTCGCGGGCATCGACGGCGATGCCTCGCAGCCGCGCAATCGAAGCGTGTTCGTTTCAGCAGGCGTCGCGCGATGAGTCTCACTGTCTTTGCGAGCGGCATCGGCGGGAACCGTGGAGTGTTCCGGCCGATGCCGCTCGCGCCGCATCCGCGCCTCAGCACCGCTTATGCGGACTACTTACGATTAACCGGCAGGAGGCCGCCGACCAGCGTCGTCAGTCCGCTCGCCGGATTGCCCGACGCGCCAGCGGAACCGCCGGAAGCCGTCGAGCCCGCCGCGCCGCTCAATGTGCCGGTAAGTTGCCCGACGAGAGCCGTCACGGGCCCGAGCGCCTGAGCGCCGCCGCCGGAACCGCTTGCCGTACCGCCTGCAACGCCGGACAGCGCGCCGCCCAGCGAGGACAGCGACGACAGCGGGCTCGCTGCGCTGCCCGTGCCGCCGAGCGTCGATGTCAGCGAGCCGAGCGGTGCGCCGCTCAGGCCGGAGCCGAGGCCGGCGAGAGGCGTGCCTCCGAGCAGCGTCGACACCGAGCCGAGCGGATTGCCGCCCAGACCGAGACTGGCCAGCACGCTTTGCAGCGGGCTCAACGGGCTGCTGTTCGACGGCGGTCCGTTGGCCACGCTCAGATTCGTGTTGCCGACGAGGCTCGTAATCAGGCCGGGAATCGGCAGTGCGCCGTTCGGGCCGTTCGGATTGACGAGGCCGCCGGCGTTCGTCACCGTGTTGCCGAGCGAGGCGACCAGCGCGCCCGCATCCGCGCCGACCGGATTGCCGCTCGCCGCGCCGATCTGCGAGCCGGCCGAGCTGAGCGCGCCGCCCACCTGAGCCAGCAGACCGCCGACCGGCGCGCCCAGGCCCGTCTGCGTGCCGGCCGCCTGGGTGACGAGACCCGCGGTCGTGACGATCGGCGTGATCGCGGTGCTGAGCGGCTGCGTGACCTGCTGGACGGGCACGGAGCCAAGCGTATTGCCGAGCGTCGCGCCGCCTGCGTTGAGCGTCGTCGCGGTGGTCGAGAGCGCGCCGGCCAGCGGCGTCGTCACCGGCGACAGCGGCGCGAGATTACCGCTGCCGAGGCCGTCGACGGCGGTGCTCAGTCCTTGCACGACACCGCTCGTCGAACTCACCACGGAGCCGAGGCCCGCGACGGTCGTGCCGACCGGGTTCGGCGTCGCGCCGATCTGGCCGACGCCGCTCGTCACCGCATTGGCAAGCGAGTTCAGCGTGGCGCTCGTGCCCGACACGGCGTTGCCGAGGCCTTGCGTGACTTGCGGGCTGAGGCCGGGAATCGTCTGCGCGGCGATCACCGCGCCCAGGTCGTTGGTCGTCTTGGCCGCGCCGGTGACGGCGCCGGAAGTCCCGGTCGTGGTCGTCGTGGTGCCTCCGCCGCCCGTCGATCCGGAGCCGCCGCCGGTGCCGGTGCTCGCTGTCGGCGGCGAGTTGACGGTGCTGCCGCCGCACGCGGCGAGCAGGCCGGCGACGGCCACCGCGATCAACGGAGTGCGCAGCGACAGAAAGGCGCTCGCGGCGGGGCGGCGGTTAAACAGGCGGTGCGTGGACATGTGTGCTCCTCAATGCCTTTTCTGGCGATCGTGTTTGCTGCTGGAACGCGCCGTTTGTGTGGTGGGTGGCGGCGCGTGGTGTTTAAGGCCGGGTTCGAAGCCGTGTTCGAAGCTGCATTCGAAGCCGTGTGTCGAGCCCGGTTGGAAGCGTGCTCAAAGCCGTATCTGAAGCCCTGTTCGACGCTGTGCCCAAATCCGTGAAACTGCATTCAAAAGCAGGCGCGAAGGCTGCCGTTGAACGGCGCTGTCCGTGCCGCAGGCGAGCTTGTGCGGATGTGAGTCGATTGCAGGTTCATCTCGTGCGTGTCGCCGCCCGGCGCGTGCCGCGCCAGCCGCACTGAGCGCGCGGCGACGCGCGAGCGGTTGCGCTTCTTACTTCTTCGACAATCCGCCGAGCAGACCGCCCACCAGCGACGTCACGGGCGCGAGCGGATTGTTCGTGGTCGCATTACCCGAGGTCGCCGTGAGCGACACGCCCGCGGGCGCGGCGCCCGGCGCGCTCGACGTTGCCGCTGCAGGCGCAGTGGCGCTGCCGATAGCGCCGGTCACGGTCGACAGCAAGCCGGTGACGGGTGCAAGCGGGCTGCTGGTGGCGCCGCCGCCGGCAGCGCCGCTGAGTCCGCCCGTCACACTGGAGAGAATGCCGGTCACGGGTGCAAGCGCGTTGGTGCCGCCCGATGCGCCGCCGACCGCGCCCGTCAGTCCGCCGACCAGGCCGGCAACAGGGGCGAGCGGGCCGCTGCCAGTGCCGCCCGTCAGGCCGCCGAGCACACCGGTAACTGGCGCAAGCGGCCCGCTACCCGTTCCACCCGTCAGGCCGCCGAGCACACCGGCAACAGGGGCGAGCGGCCCGCTGCCAGTGCCGCCAGTCAGGCCACCGAGTACGCCGGCAACTGGCGCAAGCGGCCCGCTGCCAGCGCCGCCCGTCAGGCCACCAAGCACGCCAGTAACCGGCGCAAGAGGCCCGCTACCGGTTCCGCCAGTCAACCCGCCAAGCACGCCGGTAACCGGAGCCAGCGGCCCACTAGCCGTTCCGCCAGTAAGCCCACCAAGTGCACTCGTCAGCGGCGCAAGCGGCCCGCTACCCGTTCCCCCCGTCAACCCACCCAACCCACCCAACCCACCCAACGCGCCCAACGCGCCCAACGCGCCCAACGCGCCCAACGCGCCCGTCAGCGGCGCGAGCGGGTTGCCGCCCGTTCCC
>NZ_ABLD01000059.1 GCF_000172415.1 Paraburkholderia graminis C4D1M | reverse complement strand
GGCGTATCGCCGTGCTCAGCGTCTGCGTGACCTGCTGCACCGGACCGGTCGACAGCGCCGTGCCGAGCACGCTGCCGCCGTTCGTGACCGCGCCGCCCAGCGTGCCGACCGCGCCGCCCAGCGGCGTCGTGAGTGCCGACAACGGAGCGAGCGGGCCGCTGCCGAGGCTCGTCACGAGCTTGCCGGTTTCCGTCACTGCGCCGCCGGCATGTCCGACGACGCCGCCAAGGCTCGACACCGTGGTCCCGACCGCGTTGCCGCCTGTGCCGAGCTGGCCGAGCCCCTGCGTGACGCCGCCGCCGAGCATGGAGACGGCAGCGCCGACTTCGTTGACGATGCCGCCTGCGGCCTGGGTGGTCTGCGGGCTCACGCCCGGCAGCGTCTGTGAGCCGATTACCGTGCCGACGCCCGAGACCGTCGAGCCGACGTCGCCAATCACGCCGCCCGAGTTGCCGACCACGGTGCCGATCGCATTCGCGACCGGCGTCGTGCTTGGGTCGGTGCCGGGATCGGTGTGCGTGTTCGGATCGGTATTCGTATTCGTGCTGGTGTTCGTATTGGATTGGCCGCCCGAACCGCCGCTACCGGAACCGGCCGAGCCCATCGAGCCGCTGCCGCTCCCGGTCGACAGCGTGCCGCCTGCCGAACCGCTGCCTTTGCTGCCGGTGCCCGAGCTGAGGCTTCCCGAGCCTCCGCACGCGCCGAGCGAAAGCAGCGCCGCCACGCCGGCCGCGATCAGCGTGGTGCGCAACGTGACGACGTTCGCCGCCTTCGTGATGCGGATTGTTCCGTTGAGGTTGGTCGTGTGGTTCGTGCCGATTGTTTGAATGTTCATGTCGCCCTCGCATCGCATGTGTTGTGTGTGGTCCTGCTGCGGGCTCTCTCTGCACGACCCATGCCATTTCGACTGACCAATAGCGAAGATTTTCGAATAGGCGTCGCAATGCCTTATCGAATAAGGCGTTGCCGAATTCGATGGAGCAAGCGCTAAATCGGAAAATGCGTGGGAAAAAGGCGCCGCGGCGCATTGGCGATAGCGACGTAACGTAACGGGCCGGGGACGCCGTTACGGAATTCGCCGTAACGCGAGCGCATATCGCGGCGTGTGCCGCTTGAAACATCCTTTCAAATAGTTAATTAGTGCACCGATTCAAAATTATGGTTAATACTATGTGCTGCAACGCACGAACAGCCGTTAACCTATGTGTACGGGAAGAACCAACGGGCAATCATCCGTGCGGGCACACGAGAATTGCTTAAAAAAGATTGTTCAGCTATAAAGCCCAAAAGCCGGACGGATTCACGAGGGAGGTGGGTTATCGAACAGACAGCTCATGCACATCCGTTTTATTGGGGGCGGCCGCAACGCTCAGATGCTGCACGGTAGCAACGCGCACCGGAACGAGAGACCAACGGTGCAGTGCGTGCTGGACCTGGCTGCAACACGCGGCACACAGAATGACGAATAAATCGAAAATCGAGGGTAACAATGAAAAAGTTCACCGCAAGCTTCCTGAGAGATAACCGGGGCGTAACAGCGCTGGAATATGGCCTGATCGCAGGTCTGATCGTCGTCGTTATCGGTTCGACAGTGCAGGGTCTGGGCACGCAGCTCAATACGGCATTCCAGACGATCGCCGGGCTTTTGCCTCATTAGCAAATAAAGCAATGGGGTCTCGGCAAGCACGGCGTAAGGCATTATTAATTTAACGTTTTACGTTCTTATTCCTGCCGGGATCTTGCCTGATAGGCGCACCCGGATTGCGATTGCAATCCGGGTGAATTGATGCGTCTGTCGAGTTCTAATATGCAAGTATCCTTCGTGCTTCTCGTATTCATGCTCTGGTGTGCATGCGTCGCCATTTGCGATTACCGCAGCCGGCATATTTCCAATGTGCTTGTCGTTGTCGGTTTAATAACGGCGGTTTTGTGCGCTCTGTTTAACATTTCTCCGTTCGGTATTTCCGCCGCTCAGGCCGCGGCCGGCGCCGCCGTCGGCCTCGTCGCCCTGTTGCCGTTTTTCGCGCTCGGCATGATGGGCGCCGCAGACGTCAAGGTGTTCGCGGTGCTTGGCGCGTGGTGCGGCGTTCATGCGCTGCTCGGGCTGTGGGCGGTGGCGAGCGTCGCCGCCGGGCTGCATGCGCTGTGGGTGCTCGTCGCGACGCGCACGCGCGTGGCCGCGCTGCTGCAACGCCGGGCGCCTACCTTCGAGTTGGCCGGTCGCCGCTCGACGCCGTTCGCCACATGCCTCACCGTGCCGTTGATGGTATGGCTCGCCGCGCAACTCGTTGTAGGAGGCGCCCGATGATCGCGCGTCCGCAACGCGGCAGGCGGGCCGATTCGAGACCCGCCTCGAGACTGGCCTCGATACCCTCCAACCGTATCGACGCCGCGCCGCGCGTCCCCGCACGCAACGCACACGCACGCAACACACACCCCCGCCGTTCCCAGCGCGGCGCTACCGCGATCGAATTCGCGCTCGTGTTCCCGCTCTTCTTCTGCGTCTTCTATGCGATCGTGACCTTCAGTCTGATCTTCGTCGCGCAGCAGAGTCTCACGCTGGCAAGCGAAGAGGGCGCGCGCGCCGCGCTGAACTATCAGAAAGCGAACGACGTCCCCGCCGCCATCAGCCTGCGCGCCGCGGCCGCGTGCACGACCGCCACAAACATGGTCGCGCAGATGATCAGCACCGCCGCATGCCAGACCGTGCCCGCCGCATGCAGCTACCAGCCGGCCATGACCTGCATTGCCGTGACCCTGACCTACAACTACGCGGCGCATCCGCTGGTGCCGAACTTGCCTCTGCTCGGGCTCGTGCTGCCCGACAACCTGACCAGTACCGCCACGGTGCAACTCAATCCGGTGAACATACTTTGACTGACGCACACGCTCCGATTCCGTCGACTCCGGCTCGCTCGTCCGCGCATGACGGCCACACCGCCTCGCGCGATTCATGGCGCGCCCGGTCATGCTGAAGCTGACCCGCATCGTTGCCGGCGCGCTGATTGCCGTCGCGCTGTTGCTCGGCGTATTCGCCGTGATGTTGCTGCGCCGGCCCGCGCCCGCGCCGGTCGCGTCCGTCAAGCAAACGGTGTTTCCGGTGGTGGTGGCGACGCGCGTGCTGCCCGCGGGCAAGCCGATCGGCGCCGATGCGCTGCGTGTTCAGCCGTTGCCGATCAACCCCAACGGCGCGTTTGCCGATCCTTCGCTGGTCGCGGGGCGCGTGCCCGCCGCCGACATCGGCGCGGACTCGCCGGTGCTCGAGGAGCAACTGTCGTCCGGTCTCGCCGAGCGGATCGAGCCGGGCGAGCGCGCGGTCGCGGTGCGCGTCGAGGAATCGAATGCGGTCGGCAACCGCTTGCGGCCCGGCAATTTCGTCGACGTGTTCTTCACGCTCAAGCGCGACGGCAATATGGGCAGCGGCGGCGAGATCGAGCGTACCCAGGCGCGTCTGTTGATGTCGAAGGTGCGCGTGCTCGCGTTCGGCAACGCGACGGCTGCCGGCGACACGTCCGGCGATCCGAACGGCATGGTCAGGACAGCGGTTCTCGCGGTGCCGGTTGCCGATGTCGACCGTCTGACGCTCGCCGAAAGTTCGGGGCGGCTCGTGTTCGCGCTGCGCAATCCGAAGGATGCCGAAATAATCGACGCCGCGGCGTTCGCGCCGCTGCCCGCGGTGCTGAAGACATCGACGCGAGCGGGCGACGCCGCGCCGTCCGGCGATTTAACGCGCGCGGCCGCCGGCGTCTCGCTCGACGCGCTGTCGGGCGGCGCGGGCAATGCCGCGCCACGCACGCCCGCCGCACCGCATGCAGCGCCGCCCGTCACGCGCGTCGTGAATCATGCGGGAAGCGCGGGCGGCGTCATCGAAGTGATACGGGGTGGGCGCGCCGAAACGGTCGCCCGATAGCGGTTTCAGGGAGCCGCGCGGCCACGCGCGTCCATAAAAAAATGAACAAACGCATTTTCGGGTACGGATTAACGGCGCTGCTGTGCGGCTCGTCGATGGCGATGTCGTCCGCGAGTTTTGCGGCGGGCGGCGCGGAGCAGCTCGACATCGCCGTCGGCTCGCAGCAGTCGCTTGCGGGCGGCCATACGCTGCGGCGCGTCGCCATCGGCGATCCGAGCGTCGCGGACGTGCTCATCATCAAGGGCGACAAAACGGGCGGCGTGCTGCTGATCGGCAAATCGCCGGGCACGACGAACGTCATGTTGTGGGAGCAGGGCAAGGACGCGCCGTTGTCGTATGTCGTGAACGTGAGCTCGCCGGCCGCGAAAAGCTTGCTCGGGCCCGGCACGCCGTCCGTGAAGGTGCTCGGCGACACCGCACTGATCACGGGCGCCGCGCCGACGATGGAAGCGCATCACCGCGCAGCCGCTGCCGCCGAGATCGAGGCACATCAGCGCGCGGCGCTGGGCGGCGCGGGCGGCATCGGCACTGCCGATGGAGCAAAAAGCGGTGCAAACGGCGGACCAAACGGCAGCGCAAACAGCGCCTCAAACAACGCACAAATCTACGACACCTCGACAATCGCGACCCGCTCGGTCGTCCAGGTCGACGTGCGCGTGGTGGAGTTCAGCCGCACGGTCCTCAAGCAGGTCGGCCTGAACATTCTCAAGCAGAACAACGGCTTCACGTTCGGCTCCTTCGCGCCGTCGGCGCTGACCTCGGCGACCTACGGCCCCACGCCGTCGTTCAGTTCGGTCGCGCCGATTTCATCGGCGTTCAATCTCGTGTTCAACTCGGCCACGCACGGCCTGTTCGCCGACCTGAGCCTGATGGAAAGCAACAACCTCGCGCGAATTCTGGCCGAGCCGACGCTCGTCGCGCTGTCCGGTCAGAGCGCGAGCTTTCTTGCCGGCGGCGAAATTCCGGTGCCGATTCCGCAAGGTCTCGGCACGACGTCGATCGAATACAAGCCGTACGGCGTCGGTCTCACGCTCACGCCGACCGTGTTGAGCCCGCAGCGCATCGCGCTCAAGGTCGCGCCAGAAGCGAGCCAACTCGACTTCGCGAACGCGGTGACGATCAGCGGCGTATCGGTGCCCGCGATCACCACGCGCCGTACCGACACCACGGTCGAACTCGGCGACGGCGAGAGCTTCGTGATCGGCGGGCTGATCGATCGCGAAACGATTTCCAACGTGGCCAAGGTGCCGCTGCTTGGCGACCTGCCCGTGATCGGCGCGTTCTTCAAGCAGCTCAACTATCAGCAGAACGACAAGGAACTGGTGATCATCGTCACGCCGCATCTGGTGTCGCCGCTCGCGAAAGGCGCGACCTTGCCGGCCACGCCGGGCGAGCAGTCGGAGCAGCGCAACGCGCCGGTGTGGCGCTCGCTGATCGGCGGCGTGGCGGCGCGCGACGCGGCGCCGGGATTTTCGAAATGAACGCGCGCGGCCAGGCGGCAGCTCGCGGCGCGCGCACGGCTTGCCGCTGCAAGATCGGCGCGCGTCTGCCGCAGTTAGGCTGCGGCGGGCAACGAAAGGCAAAGGCACGCGTCGTTGCGCCGATGCCGCAAGAGGATGGGCACGATGAACGCAAGAACGCACTCGTTGACTGACCGGGCCGTCACCGACTATTTCATGTTTGCGTCGCTCGCCGACGAACATGTGCACTGGCTCTCGGAGACCTTGCTAGCCGCGGGCGCGGTCGAGGCGGTCACGCTCGATCCGTCGATCCTCACGCAGCGCATCGCGACGCTCAATCCGTCGCTCGTATTCGTCGACTTTTCGGGCGGACGCGGCGCGGCGGCGAG
Organism: Paraburkholderia graminis C4D1M; assembly: GCF_000172415.1. GTDB lineage: Bacteria > Pseudomonadota > Gammaproteobacteria > Burkholderiales > Burkholderiaceae > Paraburkholderia > Paraburkholderia graminis. Next base: position 2,360 of record NZ_ABLD01000059.1, on the reverse strand, counting down.
CGCGGCGACGAACGCGGTGCGCGCGCAGTATCCGGGGCTCCAGATCGTCGCGATCGGTTCGCTCGCCGAGCCGGAGAGCGCGCTGGCTGCGTTGCGCGCGGGCGTGCGCGACTTCATCGATCTGACCGCGCCCGCCGCCGACGCGCTGCGCATCACGCAGCAGGTGCTCGACAACCTGGTCGAACCGGTGAGCCGGCACGGCCGCGTGACGGCGCTGCTCGGCGCGCGTGTCGGCATGGGCGTGAGCACGCTCGCGACCAATCTCGCGGTCATGCTGCAACGGCGCGACGCGCAGCAGGGCAGGCAGGCGGCGTTACTCGATCTCGGCTTGCCCGCCGGCGACGGCCTGCTGATGCTCAACACCCGCAGCGACTTTCATTTCGTCGAAGCCGTGCGCAATCTGCGGCGCTTCGATCAGACCTTCGTGCACACGGCGCTTTCGCATCACACGAGCGGCCTCGCATTCACCACGCTGCCGCCGAATCTCGCCGACATGCGCGAGATTTCCTATTCGTCGTCGATCAGTCTCCTGAACCGGCTGCGCGCGTTTTTCGACCAGCAGATCATCGACCTCGGCGGCTTCTCGAACATCGAATTCATCGCGCACGTGGTGCGTGCTTCCGACGAAGCGTGGCTCGTCTGCGATCAGGGCGTGGCGTCGATTGTGTCGGCGGTCGGCGTGCTCGAGGCATTGCGCGATGCGGGCACGGACACCGCCAACGTCAGGCTGATCGTGAACAAGTTCGACCCGGACCTCGGGCTCGCCGCCGCGCAGATCGCGGAGCGTCTCGAGATTCCGCTCGTCGCGAGCTTGCCCGATCGCCGCGTGGCGCTCGGGCAGACGGCGAACCAGGGCTTGCTGCTCGCCGATGCCGCCGCGCGCGACCCGTACGTGCGCGCGCTCGAACCGCTGATCGAGCGGCTCGCGGGCCCGGCACACACGAGCGCGCCGGCGCGCGGCAAGTCCGCGTTGGGCGCGCTCAAACGCTTCATCCCAACTTCTTCCAGACGGTCATAGACGATGGCAAAAGAAATCGAATTCGCCGACAACGCGCCGTCGTTTGCGCAAAGCCAGCAGTTCCAGGACATCAAGAACGCCGCGCACGAACATCTGCTCACGCGTATCGAGGAACTCGGCTCGGAGTTCGGCCGCTGGTCGCGCAACGCGATCAATCAGTTCGTCGATCTGGAGATGGACAGCTTCGTGCGGCTGCGGCGCGTGCCGATCAACGAGGCCGAGGTGCGCGCGATTGCCGACGCGTTGACCAAAGAGCTCGCGGGTTTCGGACCGATCGAGGATCTGCTCAACGATCCGGCCGTCGAAGACATCCTGATCAACGGCTATAACGACGTGTACGTGTCGCGCCACGGCATCCTCACGAAGATACCGGTGCGCTTCGCCGACAACGCGCATTTGCTGCGCATCGTGCGGCGCATTCTCGCGCCGATCGGCCGGCGTCTGGACGAATCGAATCCGATGGTCGATGCGCGCCTGCCGAACGGCGGACGCGTCAACGTGGTGATCGAGCCGCTGTCGATCGACGGGCCGATCGTGTCGATCCGCAAGTTTCGCAAGGACCCGCTGCGTCCCGACGATCTGCTCGGCAACGGCACCTATAGCCCCGAAATCGGCGCGCTGCTCGAAGCCGCGGTCATGGCGCGCTGCAATGTGCTGGTGTCGGGCGGAACGAGTTCGGGCAAGACGTCGCTGCTCAACGCGCTCGCCTTTCACATCCCCGAGCCGGAGCGTGTCGTGACGATCGAGGACACGGCCGAACTGTCGCTGAACCATCCACATGTGGTGCGGCTCGAAAGCCGTCCGGGCGGCTTCGACGGCGCGGGCGTCGTGACGATCCGCGACCTGCTGCGCAATACGCTGCGCATGCGCCCGGACCGCATCATCGTCGGCGAAGTGCGGGGCGGCGAAGTGCTCGAAATGCTCCAGGCGATGAACACGGGCCACGACGGCTCGATGGGCACCGTTCACGCAAGCTCGCCGCGCGAGTGTCTGTACCGGCTCGAAATGCTGGCGGGCTTCGCGGGCTTCCAGGGCACCGAGTCGAGCCTGCGCCGTCAGATCGCCAACGCGATCGACTTCATCGTGCAGATCGGGCGGCTTTCGAACGGCCGCCGCCGCATTCTGTCGATCACCGAAGTCACGGGCCTGTCCGACAACATCATCGCGACGCAGGAGTTGTACCGCTACGAGCCGGTGCTGTCCGCGGACGGCGAAGAGCTCGATCAATGGGTGTCGCTCGGCATTCATCCGCATTCGCCGAAGCTCGCACGCTTCCGTCAGCCGCTGGGAGGTGTGGGCTTCGGCGGTAGCGGCGGCGGTGGTGGCGGTTTCGGCGGCGGCT
>NZ_ABLD01000060.1 GCF_000172415.1 Paraburkholderia graminis C4D1M | reverse complement strand
CTTCAGTTCGAGCAAACGCTTCAACCGGTTGTTACGGTTGATCACGCGGCGATACAGGTCGTTCAGGTCCGACGTCGCGAAGCGGCCGCCATCCAGCGGCACTAGCGGACGCAGTTCCGGCGGCAGCACCGGCAGCACTTCGAGCACCATCCAGTCAGGCTTGATGCCCGAACGCTGGAATGCCTCAAGCACCTTCAGGCGCTTCGCGTACTTCTTGATCTTCGCTTCCGAACCCGTGTTCTTCAGTTCGGTGCGGAGCATCTCGACCTGTTCGTCGATGTTGATCGCACGCAGCAGTTCGCGAACGCCTTCCGCGCCCATCTCGGCACGGAATTCGTCACCGTACTCTTCGACCTTGTTGTAGTAATCCTCTTCAGTCATGATCTGCCGCGCTTTCAGCGGCGTCATGCCCGGGTCGATCACCACATACGCTTCGAAGTACAGCACGCGTTCGATGTCGCGCAGCGTCATGTCGAGCACCATGCCCAGACGCGACGGCAGCGACTTCAGGAACCAGATGTGCGCGACCGGCGAGGCCAGCTCAATGTGGCCCATCCGTTCGCGACGCACCTTGGCGAGCGTCACTTCGACGCCGCACTTCTCGCAGATCACGCCACGATGCTTCAGGCGCTTGTACTTGCCGCAAAGGCATTCGTAGTCTTTGATCGGCCCGAAAATCTTCGCGCAGAACAGACCATCGCGTTCCGGCTTGAACGTCCGGTAGTTGATGGTTTCCGGCTTCTTCACTTCACCGAAAGACCACGAACGGATCTTGTCCGGCGAGGCCAGACCGATCTTGATCGCGTCAAAAACTTCAGGTTGTTGGACTTGCTTGAATAGATCGAGCAAAGCTTTCATCGCTTCTCTCCAGTAGTCCGATTAGTTGCGGTCGAGGTCGATATCGATACCGAGCGAGCGGATTTCCTTCACCAGCACGTTGAAGGATTCCGGCATGCCTGCATCGATCACGTGATCGCCCTTGACCAGGTTCTCGTACACCTTGGTCCGGCCTGTCACGTCGTCCGACTTCACCGTCAGCATTTCCTGCAGCACGTACGATGCACCGTACGCTTCGAGCGCCCACACTTCCATTTCACCGAAACGCTGGCCACCGAACTGCGCCTTACCGCCCAACGGCTGTGCGTCACGAGCGAGTACGGGCCCGTGGAACGCGCGTGCATCTGTCGTCGACCAGGTGGTGCAGCTTCAGGTAGTGCATGTAGCCGACCGTCACCGAACGTTCGAACATTTCGCCCGTGCGGCCGTCGTACAGCCGCACCTGATTCTTCGACGGCGTCATGCCCAGGTTCTTCGCGATGTCGTCCGGGAAAGCCAGATCCAGCGCGCGCGACATTTCTTCTTCCGTCGCGCCGTCGAACACCGGCGTTGCGAACGGCACGCCTTCGCGCAGGTTCTTCGCCAGTTCGACGATTTCCTCGTCGGTGAAGCTGTCCAGCTCTTCGGCGCGGCCCGACTCGTTGTAGATCTTCGTCAGGAATTCGCGCAGTTCAGCGATCTTCGCTTGACGCTGCAGCATTTCGCCGATACGCCAGCCGAGACCCTTCGCGGCCCAACCCAGATGCACTTCGAGAACCTGACCCACGTTCATCCGCGACGGCACGCCGAGCGGGTTCAGAACGACGTCAGCCGGACGGCCGTCGGCCATGTACGGCATGTCTTCGATCGGGACGATCTTCGACACGACACCCTTGTTACCGTGGCGGCCGGCCATCTTGTCGCCAGGCTGCAGGCGGCGCTTGACTGCCAGATACACCTTGACCATCTTCAGCACGCCCGGCGGCAGTTCGTCGCCTTGCGTGAGTTTCTTGCGCTTTTCTTCGAACGCCAGATCGAACTGGTGACGCTTCTGTTCGATCGAGTCCTTGATAGCTTCGAGCTGTGCCGCTGCTTCTTCGTCCGCGAGGCGGATGTCGAACCAGTGGTAGTGGTCGAGATCTTCCAGGTAAGCCTGTTCGATCTTCGTACCCTTGGCGAGCTTCTTCGGACCGCCGTTCGCGACCTTGCCGGTCAGCATCCGTGCGAGACGCTGGAACGCGTCGCCTTCCACGATGCGCAGCTGGTCGTTCAGGTCGAGGCGGTAGCGCTTCAGTTCATCGTCGATGATCTGCTGCGCACGCTTGTCGCGCTGAATGCCTTCACGCGTGAACACTTGCACGTCGATGACCGTGCCGCTCATGCCCGACGGCACGCGCAGCGAGGTGTCCTTCACGTCCGAAGCCTTTTCACCGAAGATCGCGCGCAGCAGCTTTTCTTCCGGCGTCAACTGGGTTTCGCCCTTCGGCGTGACCTTGCCGACCAGCACGTCGCCTGCTTCGACTTCCGCGCCGATGTACACGATGCCCGACTCGTCGAGACGGCCAAGTTGCACTTCAGCGAGGTTCGAAATGTCGCGCGTGATTTCTTCCGGTCCGAGCTTCGTGTCGCGAGCCACGACGTTCAGTTCTTCGATGTGGATCGACGTGTAACGGTCGTCGGCCACCACCTTCTCAGAGATCAAAATCGAGTCTTCGAAGTTGTAGCCATTCCACGGCATGAACGCGACCAGCATGTTCTGGCCAAGGGCCAGTTCGCCCAGGTCCGTCGATGCGCCGTCAGCCAGCACGTCGCCGCGCGAAACCTTGTCGCCGACCTTCACGATCGGACGCTGGTTGATGTTCGTGTTCTGGTTCGAACGCGTGTACTTGATCAGGTTGTAGATGTCGACACCGACGTCGCCAGCCACCGCTTCCTCGTCGTTCACGCGAATCACGATACGGCCTGCGTCGACGTAGTCGACCACACCGCCGCGGAATGCCTGAACCGTCGTGCCCGAGTCGACCGCCACCGTGCGCTCGATACCCGTACCGACCACGGCCTTTTCAGGACGCAGACACGGCACAGCCTGACGCTGCATGTTCGAGCCCATCAACGCGCGGTTCGCGTCGTCGTGCTCAAGGAACGGAATCAGCGATGCAGCCACCGACACGATCTGCGACGGCGCCACGTCCATGTACTGGATGCGGTCCGGCGTGACCATCAGCGTTTCGCCGGCTTCACGCGACGACACCAGTTCGTCGGTCAGCGAGCCGTCTTCAGCCACGGCCGCGTTCGCCTGAGCGATCACGTAACGGCCTTCTTCGATCGCCGACAGATAGTCGATCTGATCCGTCACCTTGCTGTCCACGACCTTGCGATACGGCGTTTCGAGGAAGCCGTATTCGTTCAGGTGCGCGTACAGAGCCAGCGAGTTGATCAGGCCGATGTTCGGACCTTCAGGCGTTTCAATCGGGCACACACGACCGTAGTGCGTCGGATGCACGTCGCGGACTTCAAAGCCAGCGCGCTCACGCGTCAAACCGCCCGGCCCAAGTGCCGAAACACGGCGCTTGTGGGTGATTTCCGACAGCGGGTTGGTCTGGTCCATGAACTGCGACAGCTGCGACGAACCGAAGAACTCGCGAATCGCCGACGAAATCGGCTTCGAGTTGATCAGGTCGTGCGGCATCAGGTTTTCGCTTTCGGCCTGGCCGAGGCGTTCCTTGACAGCACGTTCGACACGCACGAGACCTGCGCGGAACTGGTTTTCCGCCAGTTCGCCGACGCAACGCACACGACGATTGCCCAAGTGGTCGATGTCGTCCACTTCGCCCTTGCCGTTACGCAGCTCGACCAGGATCTTGATCGTGGCGAGGATGTCGTCGTCTTGCAGCGTCATCGGTCCGATGATCTCGTCGCGGCCCACGCGACGATTGAACTTCATACGGCCCACCTTGGACAGGTCGTATGCGTCTTCGCTGTAGAACAGACGGTTGAACAGCGCCTCGACCGCTTCTTCGGTCGGCGGTTCGCCCGGACGCATCATGCGGTAGATCGCGATGCGCGCGGCCATCTTGTCCGCGGTTTCGTCGATACGCAGCGTGGACGAGATGTACGGACCCTGGTCCAGATCGTTCGTGTAGAGCGTCTGGATGTCCTTGATCTTCGATTCGCGCAGCTTCTCGAGGACGGTTTCAGTGATTTCGTCGTTCGCGTTGGCGATGACTTCACCCGTGTCGCCGTCGACGACATTTTTCGCCAGCACGCGGCCGAGCAGATAGTCTTCCGGGACCGAGATGAACTTGGTCTTCGCGTTGTCCAGGTCGCGGATGTGCTTTGCGTTGATCCGCTTGTCCTTCTGGACGATCACGTTGCCGTCACGGTCCGTGATGTCGAAGCGCGCGACTTCGCCACGCAGACGCTCCGGCACGAACTCCATCTGCGCGCCTTCCGGCATCAGCGTGAAGTTATCGAACACGAAGAAGTTTGCGAGGATCTGTTCCGGCGTCAGGCCGATTGCCTTCAGCAGGATCGTGACCGGCATCTTGCGGCGACGGTCGACGCGGAAGTACAGCACGTCCTTCGGGTCGAACTCGAAGTCGAGCCACGAACCGCGGTAAGGAATGATACGCGCCGAGAACAGGAGCTTGCCCGAGCTGTGCGTCTTGCCCTTGTCGTGTTCGAAGAACACGCCAGGAGAACGGTGCAGCTGCGAACGATCACACGCTCCGTACCGTTGATGACGAACGAACCCGTCGGCGTCATGAGCAGAATTTCGCCCATGTACACTTCCTGTTCCTTTCACTTCCTTGACGACCGGCTTGCTCGGCGATTCTTTATCGAGCAGCACCAGACGCACTTTCGCGCGCAGCGCCGAGCAGTACGTCAAACCGCGCTGCTGACATTCCTTGATGTTGAATGCCGGCGGCGACAGCATGTAGCTGACGAACTCAAGACGTGCGAACCCGTTGTGCGAAACGATCGGGAAAACGGATGTGAACGCAGCCTGCAGGCCTTCCGGCTTGCGCTGCGTAGACGGCGTGTCTGCTTGCAGAAACGTGCTGAATGATTCAAGCTGGGTAGCCAGCAGGAAAGGTACTTGGTGAACGATGGGGCGCTTCGCAAAACTCTTACGAATGCGCTTCTTCTCGGTGAAGGAATATTGCATACGATCTCCGAATCACGGCGGGCATTGTTGTCGAGGCAGGATACCTTGATGAGACAACCCGAGTGTTCACCGACTGAGACCCGATGGCCGTCCGATGGCTTGAACGAGCCTAGAAGCTTGGTGGTTGGCCGCTACCAACCGCTGGCTGACGGCAGCGGATGCCTATGTTGCCCGCTACCCGACCAAACTTGCCTTCTGCAGTCGCTTCAGAAGACAAAGAGAAGCGCCGGTCAATGTTGCCGATAGGCGGTTTTCTTTGGCTTCTGGGAGTCACATTATTGCCGTACAGCGAGGCAAAAACGCGTCCCCCACAAAGCACAAAAAGGCCGGCGGTGAAAAACCGCCAGCCTTCGCACAGCGCGCTGAAACTTACTTGATTTCAGCTTTCGCGCCGGCTTCTTCCAGCTTCTTCTTGGCTTCTTCTGCAGCAGCCTTCGGTACCGCTTCCTTAACAGGCTTCGGTGCGCCGTCGACCAGGTCCTTCGCTTCCTTCAGGCCGAGACCCGTCAGTTCACGAACTGCCTTAATGACGGAAACCTTGTTCGCGCCAACGTCAACCAGTTGACCGTGAATTCGGTTTGCTCTTCAGCTGCAGCAGCAGCGCCGCCGCCTGCCGGGCCTGCCACTGCAACAGCAGCTGCCGACACGCCAAACTTTTCTTCGAACGCCTTGACCAGTTCGTTCAGTTCCAGAACCGACATCGAGCTTACTGCCTCGAGGATGTCATCTTTTGCGATTGCCATTTGAAATACTCCTAAATTGAATTCGGATACAGCCAGCGATCAATCACGCTCGACTGAAGTACATTACGCAGCGGTTTCTTCGCCTTGTTTCTTTTCTGCCAGCGCGGCCAGAGCGCGCGCAAAGCCAGAAACAGGTGCTTGCATAACGTACAACAGCTTGGAGAGCAGTTCTTCGCGGCTCGGGATGTTTGCCAGCGCTTGCACGCCAGCCTTGTCCATCACCTTGCCTTCGTAGGAACCAGCCTTGATGACCAACTTGTCATTGCTTTTGCCGAAGTCATTGACGACCTTAGCAGCGGCAATTGCATCTTCCGAGATGCCGTAGATCAGGGGGCCAGTCATCTGCTCTGCCAGCGGAGCGAACGGCGTACCTTCGACAGCGCGACGCGCCAGCGTGTTCTTCAACACGCGAAGGTAGACCTGTTGCTCACGCGCTTTCGCGCGCAGCTTGGTCAGATCGCCAACCGTGATCCCACGATACTCAGCCAGAACCACGGTCTGGGCTTTCGCGACTTGCGCGGCAACCTCAGCGACGACGGCCTGCTTGCTTTCTTTGTTGAGTGGCACGGTTAACCTCCAGATTCGATACACGCAGCGTGCGCCTTGTGTACCGCGTTCAATAACGGCGTCCGACCAGTCAGGAGTATTTCGACCGCCCGACACACGCATTGCTGCGGATGCCAACCGGTTTCATCACTACAAAACCTTTTCGGGTTCGCCATCTGCGTTGGCTTTGCATTAAGGGTCCGCCTACCTGCTGCGTGCCCGCCAACGGTCTTTGACAACCGGTTGCTTGATGCGAACTGCCACCTCACAACCGCCCAAAGCCCATAAACCGCCCCGATTTTCATCGAGGCGATGAATTACTTACTGTGCCGCGAGCGATGCCTGATCGACGCGAACGCCGACACCCATCGTGCTCGACAGAGCGACCTTACGCAGGTACACGCCCTTGCTCGTTGCCGGCTTGGCCTTTTGCAGTGCGTCGATGAGCGCGCTCAGATTGCTGCGCAGAGCCGTCGGCTCGAACGAAGCGCGGCCAATCGTGGCGTGGATGATACCCGCTTTGTCGACACGGAATTGCACCTGACCAGCCTTGGCGTTCTTGACCGCAGTCGCGACGTCCGGCGTGACCGTACCGACCTTCGGGTTCGGCATCAGGCCGCGCGGGCCGAGGATCTGACCGAGCGTACCAACAACACGCATCGTGTCCGGCGAAGCGATCACGATGTCGAAGTCCAGATTGCCGGCCTTGACTTGTTCAGCCAGGTCTTCCATACCGACGACTTCAGCGCCGGCTGCGCGAGCCTGCTCAGCCTTTTCGCCTTGCGCGAACACTGCCACGCGCACCGACTTGCCTGTACCTGCAGGCAGAACGACCGAACCGCGGACCACTTGGTCCGACTTCTTTGCGTCGATGCCGAGTTGAACAGCGACGTCGATCGACTCATCGAACTTTGCGCTTGCGCATTCCTTCACGAGCGACAAAGCGTCGTCGATCGGGTACAGCTTCTGACGGTCAACCTTTGCTGCAAATGCTTGCAGACGCTTCGAAAGCTTAGCCATTTACACGCCCTCCACGGTGATGCCCATCGAGCGGGCGCTACCAGCGATCGTACGAACCGCTGCGTCCAGATCAGCTGCCGTCAGATCGGGCATCTTGGTCTTGGCGATGTCTTCAGCTTGAGCGCGGGTGATCTTGCCGACCTTGTCGGTATGCGGCTTGCTCGAACCCTTGTCGATCTTCGCTGCCTTCTTGATCAGAACCGT
>NZ_ABLD01000061.1 GCF_000172415.1 Paraburkholderia graminis C4D1M | reverse complement strand
GAAGCCGCGCCGGCAGTGGAGCCGGCGATTGCAGCGCCGTCGCAAGCCGTGCAAGCCACGCAGGCAGCAGAGGTGTCGCATGCGGCCAAGCCGGCTCAGGCGTCGTTCAACGGCGGGGTTTCGGCGGAAGCGCTGAAGCCCGTGCTGGAGAAAGCCGGTCTCGTCTGGGTCAATACGGACGCCGACAAGCTGCGCGCCGCGCAGGAAGCGGCCGCGCAGACGGCGAAGCCGCCGCGCGTCGTGCGCGAACGCAAGCCGTTACCGCCGACCGACAGCGCGCCGATGCAGCAAGTTGAAACCAACAGGCATCCGCAGTAAGTCTGCGAAGCCGCTTTCGAAAAGCCCGCCTCACCGGCGGGCTTTTTTTCGCCCGAAGAACCGCAGTCAGCCCGCAGCCAGTAGCCCTCCCCGTAAACCCCGAAGGCGCCCGCCCTCGCCCTGCTGGAACATGCATTTCCGATAGAATGAAGAACTCGCCTTCCCGGTTTGGCGCAACCCAAGCAACCCATGTCACGACGCATCATCCCTGTTGCCGATCTTAGCGCGGCGCCGGTCATCTCCGGTCCGCTGCAAACGCCTAGCGGCGCGCTGCATGACACGCTCGCGCGCCCGCTGCGCGACCTGCGCATTTCGGTGACGGACCGGTGCAATTTCCGCTGCGTCTACTGCATGCCGCGCGCCGTGTTCGACAAGGACTATGCGTTCCTGCCGCACAGCGCGTTGCTGACCTTCGAGGAAATCGAACGCCTTGCGCGGCTCTTCGTCGCGCATGGTGTCGAGAAAATTCGTCTGACGGGCGGCGAACCGCTGCTGCGCAAGAACCTCGAATTCCTGATCGAGCGGCTCGCGCAACTCACCACGCCGGCCGGCCGGCCGCTCGACCTGACGCTGACCACCAACGGCTCGCTTCTCGCACGCAAGGCCCGCAGCCTGAAAGACGCGGGCCTGACTCGCGTGACGGTCAGCCTCGACGCGCTCGACGACACGCTGTTTCGCCGCATGAACGACGCGGACTTCGCGGTCGCCGACGTGCTCGACGGCATTGCCGCCGCGCAGGCGGTGGGACTCGCGCCCGTGAAGGTCAACATGGTGGTCAAGCGCGGCACGAACGACAGCGAAATCGTGCCGATGGCGCGCCATTTCAAAGGCTCGGGCACGGTGCTGCGGTTCATCGAGTACATGGACGTCGGCACGTCGAACGGATGGAACATGACCGAAGTGCTGCCTTCCGCCGATGTCGTCGCGCGCATCGCCGAGCATTTCCCGCTTGCGCCGCTCGAAGCGCATAGCGCCGCGGAAACCGCGCAACGCTGGGGTTACGCGGACGGCAGCGGCGAGATCGGCGTGATCTCCAGCGTGACGCGCGCGTTCTGCGCAAGCTGCACACGGGCGCGCCTTTCGACCGAGGGCAAGCTGTACCTGTGCCTGTTCGCATCGGCGGGCCACGACCTGCGCGCGCTACTGCGCGCCGGAGCAAGCGACGCCGACATCGCGACCGCCGTCGCCGAAATCTGGCAAGGCCGCGGCGACCGCTACTCGCAACTGCGCGGCAGCAACGCGGCCGACCCGGGCGCGCAGGATGCCCGCCGCGTCGAAATGTCGTACATCGGCGGCTGATCGGCGCATGGAGCCAACCCGGCGGCCGACACGCGAACGGATCACCGGCCTCGTGCTCGCGGGCGGGCGCGGCACCCGCATGGGCGGCGTCGACAAGGGCTTGCAGCCGCTGCACGGCGAACCGCTCGCCGCGCATGTGCTGAAGCGCCTCGCGCCACAAACCGGCGCGCTGCTGATCAGCGCGAACCGTCACACGGACATCTACGCCGCACTCGGCGCGCCGTTCGGCGCAACGATCGTCGCCGACACGCTGCCCGACTTTCCTGGCCCACTGGCCGGTTTGCTCGCCGGTTTGCGCTCGGCCCAAAGCGATTATCTGCTGAGCGCACCGTGTGACACGCCGTGGCTACCCGTGGATCTGGGTGCACGGCTCGCTGAAGCGCTCGAGTCGAGCGCGGCGGACATCGCCACCGTCACGACCTCGGACGCCGGCGGCAACGCATCACTCCACCCGGTCTTCGCGCTGCTGCGCACCCGTCTCGCCGACGACCTCGCGGACTTTCTTCAGGCCGGCGAGCGCAAGGTCCGCGCGTGGTACGCGCGCCACACGACCGTGGAAGTCGCCTTTACCGACGAGCGCGCGTTTTACAATATCAATTCTTTACAAGAACTCGCCGACCTCGAGCGTCATCGGGGTCCCGGCTGAAATCCCGCTCCGCCGCACGGCAAGCGCCACGCCCGCCGCCGGCCGCGACGTCCCGCTTCTTCATGACCACGCAAAACGAATTTTCCCGCTGCGTCGCGCAGTACGATCCTCATGCGCTGCCTGTTTCGGCGGCTCAGGCGATTACTCGCGAGTGGGCCACGCCCGTCGCCGCGGTCGAACGCGTGGCACTGCGCGATGCACTCGACCGCGTGCTCGCCGCAGACATCGTCTCGCCGATCGACGTCCCCTCGCACGACAATTCCGCGATGGACGGCTATGCGTTCAACCGCGCCGCATTGACGAGCGGCGCGCCGTCCGTCGAACTCGCAGTGGTCGGCAAGGCTTTGGCGGGCCATCCGTTCGCGGGCCGCGTCGAAGCAACGGCGCAATGCGTGCGCGTAATGACGGGCGCCTGCATTCCGGACGGTTGCGATACGGTCGTGCCGCAGGAGCTGGTCGAGCGCAGCGCCGATTCTGCGTCGATCCGTTTTGCAGCCGACGCCGTGCAGGCCGGCGCCAACCGGCGCCTGGCCGGCGAGGACCTCGCCCGCGGCCACGCGGCGTTGCGCGCGGGCCGCGTGATCCGCGCGTCCGATCTGGGCTTGCTGGCTTCGCTCGGCATCGGCGAAATCAATGTCCGGCGGCGTTTGCGCGTCGCGTTCTTTTCGACCGGCGACGAGTTGCGCTCGCTCGGCGAGCCGCTCGAAGCCGGCTCCGTGTACGACAGCAATCGCTACACGCTCTTCGCGATGCTGCGCCGCCTGAACGTGGACACGCTCGATCTCGGCGTGATCCGCGACGAACCCGCCGCGCTCGAAGCCGCGTTGCGCAGCGCCGCGGCGAGCGCGGACGTGGTGCTGACCTCGGGCGGCGTCTCGGTCGGCGAGGCGGATGTGACGAGGCGCTTGTTGCAAACATTCGGCGACGTCGCGTTCTGGAGGCTCGCCATGCGCCCCGGCCGCCCCCTCGCATTTGGCCGCATCTGGTCCGGCGAGCGGCCGGGCGTCGGACTGCCTGCGTTATTCTTCGGTCTGCCGGGCAATCCGGTGGCCGTCATGGTGACGTTCTATCAGATCGTCCGCGAGGTTTTGCTGCTGATGTCGGGCGCCACGCCGCAGCCGCTGCCGGTGATCCACGCGGCAAGCCTGCGCTCGATCCGCAAGCGCCCCGGACGCACGGAGTTTCAGCGCGGCATCGCCGCCCAGCATGCAAACGGCCAATGGCAGGTCACGCCGACAGAGTCGCAAAGCTCGGGCGTGCTGAGTTCGATGAGCGAGGCGAATTGTTTCATCGTGCTCGGCCATGAAGACGGCGACGTTGCCGAGGGCGAGCGCGTCAGTATCATGCTGTTCCACGGCCTGATCTAACGGTTCGGCGAATATTCGCGATCCGGCGCTGTCATCACCGGCGCATTTGTTTTACCCATTACCACTACGACATGCGGGTTTGACTTACATGAAAAAACAGATCTCGTTCATTGCACCGGGACAAACGGCCAAAGCACTTATCCTCGTCTACCTGACGTTCTCCGTGCCTATCGTGCTGCTGGGCGTGCTGGTCGCGTTCGTGCGCTACGGTTCGGTCGAACTGAGCACGGTGTTCAGCGCGCTGCTGCTGAATGCGATTCTCGGCTTCATCCTGCTGTGGATCGCCTGCCACGCGTACAACTGGGTGGCGTCGCGCTTCGGCGGCATTGAAATCCAGTTGACCGACGCACCCGAAGAAGCATGACGCGCGCTGCGTTCCGCGTCACTGCTGCCGAGCCCGCGAGCGCGGGCCCGGTCGGGCAGCAGGCGCGGACCGCCGAT
>NZ_ABLD01000062.1 GCF_000172415.1 Paraburkholderia graminis C4D1M | reverse complement strand
TATTGGGATAACGCGATGCGAGAAAAATACCCATCGCGCTGTAACACAAACGGGCGAGGCGCTTTGTAAGCGCACCCGCCCGGAATTTCTTTCCGTTGTTTCTGCTAACCCGATGCGGGAAGCTTAGAAACGGAAATGCGAGAACGCCTTGTTGGCTTCTGCCATCCGGTGAACTTCGTCGCGCTTCTTCATTGCGCCGCCACGGCCTTCGGCCGCTTCGGAGAGTTCACCTGCCAGACGCAGGGCCATCGACTTCTCGCTGCGCTTCTTCGCGGCTTCACGCAGCCAACGCATCGCCAATGCCATACGACGCGACGGACGCACTTCGACCGGAACCTGATAGTTCGCACCACCAACGCGGCGGCTCTTCACTTCGACCACCGGCTTGACGTTGTTGAGCGCTACCGTGAACACTTCCAGCGGGTCCTTGCCACCCTTGGTCTGGATCTGTTCGAAAGCGCCGTACACGATGCGCTCGGCAACAGACTTCTTGCCGGACAGCATCAGCACGTTCATGAACTTAGCTACATCTACGTTACCGAACTTCGGATCCGGCAACACTTCCCGCTTGGGGACTTCGCGACGACGCGGCATGTTTCTTCCTTTAACTTTTCAGTTGGAGCTACTTTTAGCCCCGCGGCCACCAACTAACCCGATTCATCTCTTACGACTTACCAGCCTGGTCGGGTGACCACTTACTCGACAGCACCGGCGATTCCGGCACCACCGCTATTACCGCCTTTGCAGGCGACCTGAACTGCTTCTGACCGGCGAATTACTTGCCGGCCTTGGCACGCTTCGCACCGTACTTCGAGCGAGCCTGCTTACGATCCTTGACGCCCTGGGTATCCAGCGAGCCGCGAACCATGTGGTAACGCACACCCGGCAAGTCCTTCACACGGCCGCCGCGAATCAGCACGACCGAGTGTTCCTGCAGGTTGTGGCCTTCACCACCGATGTACGAAATAACTTCGAAACCGTTCGTGAGGCGCACCTTCGCGACCTTACGAAGTGCCGAGTTCGGCTTCTTAGGCGTCGTGGTGTACACACGGGTGCACACGCCGCGACGCTGGGGGCAGTCCTGCAAGGCCGGGCTCTTGCTCTTCGTCGTTTCCGACGTGCGGCCTTTGCGAACCAGTTGATTGATGGTTGGCATTGTCTATTCCTGAAATTGAACAAAATCGACGCATCTGTTTTCGGGCAAAGCGAAAACGACTGCGCATCGAACTTCCGGCTGCGACCGCGAGCGCGTGAACAGAGTCCGCGCGCAAGCATCCCAAGAACCGGAACCTAGCATAATATTCCGAAAATACTAAGCGAGTCAACAGGTTGCAATGTTTCGCAGACCTGTGGACCTGTTGCGGCGACCGCGGACGGCTTAGTCCGCGGCGACGACTTCGAGCAGTTCGTCCCCGAAACGGTCCAGCTTGCGCGCGCCCATGCCTGGAATGCCTCGCAAGTCCTCGATCGAGTCTGGGCCGTTGCGCGCGATCTCCGCGAGTGTCGCGTCGTGGAAGATCACATAGGCGGGCACGCCGTCGCTCTTCGCGGTTTCCGTGCGCCAGGTTCGCAGACGCTCCCAGCGCGCCCGCTCGCGCGGCCCCATTCCGATGGTCGGGTCCGCGCGCTCGCTGGTTCGTCCGGACGACTGACGCGTGCGCGTCGGCTTCACATAGCGGCGCATCGTCACGTTCTGTTCGCCTTTCAGAACGGGCTTGCTCGCCTCGGTCAGGACGAGCGAGCCGAAGCCCTCGTGGTCGACCGTCAGATAGCCGAACGCCACGAGCTGTCGAAACACCGCGCGCCACTCCGGCTCGCCGAGCGCCGCGCCAATGCCGAACGTGGTCAGCTTCTCATGACCGCGCTGAACGATTTTTTCGCTCCGGTTGCCGCGCAGAATGTCTATCAGGTGGCCGGCGCCGAAGTGAAAACCGCTCGCCCGCTGCGCCCGGAACACGCACGACAGCGCCATTTGCGCCTCGCGCGTCGCGTCCCATGTGGCGGGCGGCTCGAGACAATTGTCGCAGTTACCGCAAGGCTTGCTCGATTCGCCGAAATACGCCAGAAGCCGCACGCGCCGGCACGTCGCCGCCTCGCACAGGCCGAGCAGCGCATCGAGCTTGCCGGTCTGGACGCGTTTGTGCGCGTCGTCGGCGTCCGATTCGTCGATCATCTTGCGCTGCTGCACGACGTCGCCGAGGCCGTAGGCCATCCACGCATTGGCCGGCATGCCGTCGCGGCCCGCGCGGCCGGTTTCCTGGTAATACCCTTCGACGCTCTTCGGCAAATCGAGGTGAGCGACGAACCGCACGTCCGGCTTGTCGATGCCCATGCCGAACGCGATCGTCGCGCACATCACAATGCCTTCCTCGCGCTGGAACATCTCCTGATGCTTCTGGCGCGTTTCGAATTCCATGCCGGCGTGATACGGCAGCGCGCGCATGCCCTTTTCCTTGAGCCACTCGGCCGTCTCCTCGACCTTGCGCCGCGACAGACAATAGACGACGCCGGCGTCGGTCGTGCCGTCGGCTCGCATGTGTTCCGCGCGGATAAAGTCGAGCAACTGCGTGCGCGCGTTGTCTTTTTCGACGATCCGATAACGAATGTTCGGTCGATCGAAGCTCGAGACGAAAATGCGAGCGTCGTCGAGCGCGAGACGATGAATGATTTCGTCGCGCGTGATGGCGTCCGCGGTCGCCGTCAGCGCAATGCGCGGTACGTTCGGGAAACGCTCGTGCAGCACGGAAAGCTGAATGTATTCCGGCCGGAAGTCGTGCCCCCATTGCGACACGCAATGCGCTTCGTCGATGGCGAAAAGCCCGATGCGCGTGCGTTCCAGCAGTTCCTGGAATCGCGGCGTCATCAGGCGCTCGGGTGCCACGTAGAGCAAGTCGATCTCGCCGTCGCGCAGCGCGCGTTCGGTAGCCATCGCCTCGGCGCTGGAGAGCGTCGAGTTCAGGTACGCCGCGCGCACACCGACTTCGGTGAGCGCAGCCACCTGGTCCTGCATCAGCGCGATCAGTGGCGACACCACGATGCCCGTGCCGAAGCCGCCTTCGCGGCGCACCAGCGACGGAATCTGATAGCACAGCGATTTGCCGCCGCCCGTTGGCATCAGCACGAGACAGTCACCGCCGCCGGCGACGTGCTCGACAATTTCGCCTTGCTGTCCTCTGAACGCGGGGTAACCAAAAACTTCGTTGAGGATTTCGAGCGGACGGGACATGAATTTGAGAGAGGCGGCGTAAAGCGGTGACACGAATTTTACCAACGCATTCGTGCTGCGCCCGCGCTTTGCGACAACGTTAGCCATCCGGGCTAGGAATCGGCGACGTCGCGCGGCAAAAAGGCGCATAAAAAAAGCCGCTCAGTCGAAACTGAGCGGCTTCGCTGGCTAGAGCCCAAGCGGCTTACGCCGCCGGGACTTACTCGCCTGAGTGCTGCTGTTCGGCGGCCGGGGTTTCCGGCGTACCGAATTCGAACGACTCTTCCGCTGCGATCTGATCGAAACGCTCGCGGTCGGACAGTTCCTTGCTCTTGCGCGCCTTGTGGAACGCGAGACCCGTACCGGCCGGAATCAGACGGCCGACGATCACGTTTTCCTTCAGACCGCGCAGGTCGTCGCGCTTGCCCATGATCGCCGCTTCGGTCAGCACGCGGGTCGTTTCCTGGAACGACGCCGCCGAGATGAACGAATCGGTCGACAACGAGGCCTTCGTGATACCGAGCAGCACGTTTTCGTACGTTGCCGGACGCTTGTCTTCCGCGATCATACGGTCGTTTTCGTCGAGCATATCCGACCGCTCGACCTGTTCGCCCGGGATGAAGCGCGTATCGCCGTTGTCCGTAATCTGCACGC
>NZ_ABLD01000063.1 GCF_000172415.1 Paraburkholderia graminis C4D1M | reverse complement strand
CCGTTCCCGCTGTTCGTCGGACAGTTCGCCGTGCAGCGTGATTTTGCGGTCGATGGTCGAGCTTCGTCGCCGGTTTCGATGTTCAGCGTGACGTGCACTTCGTCGAGCGGCCACTCTTTGCGTTGCGCGTACATTTTCAGCGTGACCGACGTGCACGCGCCGAGGCTCGACAGCAGCAGCGAGACCGGCGTGGGGCCGCGATCGCCGCCGCCGAGCGATTCGGGTTCGTCGGCGAGCCACGTGTGCTTGCCGTCGTCGAAATGGACCTGATAATTCGTCGAACCGATATGGGCGGTGACGGTGGCTTCTGCCATGCGCGCTCCTATGCAGGGACCGAAATCGCCGCGCGCGGCGGTTCTATGGCCTGAAAGGTCGGAGAGACGGGCGCGCGGCAGGAATCGCTATTGTGAACGAAGTCGGCGGCATTTGCGCCATGAGGCCGCCTCACACCGTACTTTGGCGCGAGGCTGGGTAGAAGTGGCTGTGGTTGCACGCGCGCGGCGTGGCGCCGCCCGCGCGCGGTCCGTTCAATGCGTGATCGCGCCCATCCGGCCGGCCTGATAATCGACCACCGCCTGGCGGATTTCATCTTCCGTGTTCATGACGAACGGACCGTAACGCACCACGGGCTCCTTCAACGGCACGCCGCCGAGCAGCAATACCTCGAGCGGTTCCGCGCCCGCTGTCAGCGTGACCGCGTCGCCGTCGTCGCCGAACACCACCATCTTGCGCGCGTCGATTTCCTGGCGCGCTTCGCCTTCGCCGTAAAAGCCCTTGCCCGACAGGCCATACGCGAACACGCGATAGTCGGCGGGCACCGGCTGACGAATCGTCGCGCCCGGCTGCAACGAAAAGTGCTGATAGAGAATCGGCGTGCGCGTTTCAACGGCGGCTTTCACGCCGAGCGCCTCGCCCGCAATCACCTTCACGCGCACCTTGCCGTCCGCGGAAGTCGCCACCGGAATCTTCGCCGACGGCACGTCCTGGTAACGCGGCGCGATCATCTTGTCGCGCCGCGGCAGGTTCACCCACAGTTGCAGGCCGTGCACGCGTCCGCCGGTACGCACGAACGACGGGTCGGGCATTTCGCTATGCACGACGCCCGCGCCGGCGGTCATCCACTGGACGTCGCCGGCCTGCAGCGTGCCCGAGTGGCCTGCGGAATCCTTGTGGCCGAACTGGCCTTCGAGCACATACGTCACGGTTTCGAAGCCGCGGTGCGGATGGTCCGGCGCGCCCTTGGCTTCGCCGGGCGCGTAGTCGATCGGTCCCATTTCGTCGAGCAGCAGGAACGGATCGAAGTCCATCAGCATGCGGGTGGGAAAAGGGCGGTGAACGACGAAGCCGCCACCTTCAGTCGTGCGAACGGCGGGAAACGTGCGTTCGATCGTGCGTGTCGTGCTCATCAATGTCACCTCGAAAATTCGGGAATAGCGTTGTTTTTGAAACATAGGGCTATTATAGGGACCGTTTTTCGGGGCGCCAGCCGCCGCCACGCAATGGATTGTTCTATTACTGGAACGATAGATGAAGATCGATTCACACAACCTGAACGACCTGATGTATTTCTCGCAGGTCGTCGAACATGGCGGCTTTTCCGCCGCCGAGCGCGTGCTGGGCATCTCCAAATCGCGCCTGTCGCGCCGCCTGACCGAGCTCGAAGCGTCGCTTGGCGTGCGGCTCCTGCAGCGCTCGACACGTAAGCTCGCGCTCACCGAAGCCGGCCAGCTTTTCTACCAGCATTGCCAGGCGATGCTGAGCGAGGCGCAGGCGGCCGTGAACGTCGTGCAGCAATTACGCTCGTCGCCGCGCGGCACCGTTCGCGTGAGCGTGCCCGTCACGGTCTCGCAGACCATTCTGTCGACGATCCTGCCTGAATTCATGCATCGGTATCCCGAAGTGCGGGTCGTCATGCGCGTAACGAACCGCGTCGTCGATCTGTTCGAAGATTCGATCGACGTCGCATTGCGCGTGCGCTCCGATCCGCCGGAAAACGCCAATATCGTCGTGCGTCCGCTGTGGCGCACGCAGCAGATGCTGGTGGGCGCGCCGAGCTTGCTGCAGCAGAACGCGCCGCCGTTGCAGCCGAACGATCTGGCGCGCTTCGAAACGCTCGACGTGCCGACGACCGACGGCCGCCACGTCTACCACCTGATCGCGCCCGACGGCAGCCGTCACGTGCACGAACACGAGCCGCGTCTCGTGACCGCCGATCTGTCGACGATTCGCGAAGCCGTGCTGTGCGGCGTCGGCATCGCCGCGTTGCCGGAGATGATGTACGGCGCCCCGTTGCGCACCGGGCAATTGTCGCCGGTCATGCCGGGCTGGACCTTTCCGGCGCCGCAGTTGTACGCCGTATTCGTGTCGCGGCAGGGGATGGTGCCGGCCGTGCGCGCTTTCGTCGATTATCTGGTCGAGATGCTCGATCCCGATGACGGCAAGCACATCTTGCCCGAATGCCCGGCGCCGGCCGAGCGGCCCGTTTCGCGAACTGCGGCGGTGGTGTCGCCCTAGCAGATCGCGCGCTGTGCGGCATCGTTTTTAGCATTGAAGCGTGGCCTGTCATGAGTACTTTCAATCAGCGTTTGCTTGAATGCGCGAGCTCACGGCGCTATATTGAAATCCCTTCGCTAAGGAGTCTCTTATGCGAAAACTCATGGCCGCTATCATAGCGAGCCTGATAGGGCTGACCGCGCTGTCCGTGTCGAGCACGGCTGTCGCATGCGGTGATCCGAGCCAGCAGTCTTCGACCGAAGGCAAATGATCCCGCCGCCCGAAGGCGCCGAGCGCGCACAAAAAAAGGCCTTCATCCGACGATGAAGGCCTTTTACTTTGTGCGCCCAGCATGGGCGCAGTCTTGTGGGTGCAAGTCCCATCGTGAGTTGACCACAGCGAACGAAGTGAAGCGCAACTGCGTGAGGGCGACCGAGCGTGGGGAGGAAGCGTGGAGCGAAACCGCGAGCCGATGAACAAGAACCGGATATGAGGCGGTGCCGATCAGGGCGAGCGTGCAAAGAAGCGCGAAGCTCTCGTGGTCAAGGATCAGGCAACGTAAATGCGGCGGTTGTGCGGTGAAGGATTGCGTTCTTACCTGGGGAGATCTCGCCTCGTGCCTGAAAGGGCAACGGCGTCGAGCCGGAGCGAGAAGTCAGCAGAGGCCGTAGTAGTCACAGGACAGGTTGATGAGGCCGAAGCTGGTGACGAAGGGCTAAACGGGAAGGAGTGTCCAGCGTCATGTCGATGCGACAGGCAATGCGTCAGATGCCCGCGCAAGCGGGGCGGGTGGGGGTCACGTGCGGTGAAGCTGCACGGCGTACACCGACTAGCGATGAAGCCTGCTGCCCGCGACATGAATCCGGGGACACAGGGTCGGCGCTGCTGGAAGCGGCGCTGACAGGAGAGAACCTGAAGCAGGCGTTCAAACGGGTCCGGTCCAACAAGGGAGCCGCTGGCGTGGACGGTCTGGACGTTGACCAGACGTCGCGTCATCTGGTGACGGCGTGGCCCGCGATCCGTGAACAGTTGCTCAAGGGGACGTACCGGCCCAGCCCGGTACGTCGGGTGACGATACCGAAGCCGGATGGAGGCGAGCGCGAGCTTGGCATCCCGACGGTAAC
>NZ_ABLD01000064.1 GCF_000172415.1 Paraburkholderia graminis C4D1M | reverse complement strand
GTCGCCCGCGACCCAATGGCTGACGGCGGCGAGCAGATTGCCGCTATCGTCCTTCACCGACAGCATGTACGAACCGGGCTGATCGAATTGGACCGTGAACGACAGCTTGCCGCCTGCGCTCTTGGACTCCCTATTCGCTTCGCTCTTCAACGTGCCTGCGGCATGCGTTTGCGATTCGAGGCGCGTCCATTCCCATTTTGCTGGCGCATGCGCTGCGGGGTCGAGCGCGGCCAGCGCTTGCAGATCGAAGCTCACCTCTTCCTTCGGCTGCGAGAACGACTTCGCGGTCGTCAGGCGATACGGCGTCGCGCCGCGAGCAATCAGCACTTCGCGCGTCACGCGCACCTTGTACGCGGCGCCGTCCTGCGCGAAGAGCGTCAGCGCGTAACGGCTAGGTTGGGTCGCGGCCGGTAGCGTGAGGCTTGCGTTGCCGTCGCTGTCGGTCTTCAGTTCCTGCTGCTCGAGCTTGACGGGAAAGAGCCCCGCATAACGCAATTCGCCGTCGACGATCGTCACTTTCTGCGCGCGCAGCGTGACCGAAATCTTGCTGTCGCGCACTGGCTTGCCGTCGGGATAGCGCAACTGGATCTTGCCCTTCAGCGGCTCGCCGGTTGCGTAGTCGGCTTTATCCATCGACAGGTTGACGTCGAAATGCGGCTTCACGTATTCGGCGACGCGAAACGCGCTGCCATACACGTCGCCGTTGTAGTCGAAGCGCAGCGTGTAGCCGCCGGCGGTCGCGTCGGCGGGCAGCGTGAACGACGTGTCCGCGCCTGTATCGGAAGCGAAATGCGCCTTCGTGGTCGCGACCGGCGAGCCGTTCGGATCGAGCACGTCGAGCTTGATGTCGGCCTCCGCGGGCGCCGACGATTGCGTCGCGTTCTGGAACGTGCGCCCGATGAATTTCACATGCACGGGGTCGCCCGGACGATACATCGGCCGGTCCGTGACCGCGTAGATCTTCGTGTTGTAGATCTCGCTGTCGTAATAGAAATTCTCGGACACGAACACGCCGCCCTGCGGATCGACGCCGAGCACATAGCTGCGCTCGGGGCTGACGTGTTGCAACAGAAGCGCGCCGTCGCCGCCCGTCGTGCCGCTTTGCAAAACGCCCACGCCGTCGGTCCAGTTCACGTCCGTATTCGCGACCGGCTTGCCGTTGTCGCGCCGCGTGGCCCACACCAGCATTCCGCTCGATGCCGCCTTCACGACCGCGACGGTATCCGACACGAACAGCAGCGTATGCGCGCGATAGTTGCCGATCACGGCTTCGACGATATAAAGCCCCGGCGGCAGCTTGCCCACCGGAATCATCACGTTGCCCGCGCTTGCCTCGATAAAGTTACTGCTGCTGCCCGCGAGGTTCACGCCTTTGGGCGGCTCGATCACTTTCGCGTCCCAGATCGGATAGCGAAAGCGCGCGACCATGTCATAGCCCTTCAGCGGCGCGAATTGCGAGTTCTGTTCAAATTGCGTCTGCTTGCCGGTTTGCTCGCCGAGCCTGAATTGCGGCGCGGCTTCGGTTGCCTTGCTGCGGGTCGCGAACGAAAGCACACGCTGCCATGCGCGGCGCGCCTCGGTGAACCAGCGGTCCCACAAATAAGCGAGCGTGTTCGCGAGCCCTTCGCCCTGATAATTCGGCGCGACATTCAGCCGATGCAAATTCTTCTGCGCCTTCAGAAAGTCGAGCGGTTTGCCCACGCGATACACGACGATGTCCGCGCCGCCGTAGGGCTGCAATGCGTCCTTGAAATCGCGGCCGGGCGCTTCGAGCCGAACCTGCGCGGTCTGATTGCTGCCGAAGCTCGCATCCGAGAGCAGGAAGAACGGTTGACCGTCCACCTTCTGCGAGCTGTAGTTGCTCGTCGGCGCGGCGTTCAATGTGGGATTCGCTGCGATGCTGGACTCGGCCGCGGCCGCGCTCGACGATGCATCGTCGCCGGCGAACGCGACGCTGCTTGTCGCCGCGAGCGCGATGGCCGCAAGCAGCGTCGCCAGGATAAGTGCCGAGCGACGGCGCGTGCTGCGCAACCAGTGGCTCATCGCGACAACGGAATTCATTCGGGTCATGGTGTCAAAAAGTCCAAACGAGATACGCCGACGAAGTTCGGATTGCCGTCGAGCGGCTGCCAGCGGGAATCTTTCCATTGCATCAGGTCGGAAACGGCGACCGCGCGCAGACCGGTATCGGTCGGCGTGACGGTGCCTGTGTGATAAGCGATGTAGCGCTCGAGCCAGATCATCAGATGCTGGTCGTCGCCCTGATCGAAGAACAGCAGGTCGCCCGGCAGCGCCTGGTTGACGTCCTTCGAAACGAAACGGCTATTGCGTTGAATCAGCGCGATCGCCGACGCGTATGCGCCCGTGGAGCCGTCGATCTGCGTCCAGCGATTCGCGATCGTGCGTTGCGACGCGGACAGTTGCAGTTCGGGCGGCAGACTGCTTGTGTCCGCAAGACCGGTCATGCCGTTCGCGCGCAGCCATTTGCTGTCGTGCATGCGCAGCGTTTCGCCGACGGCAAAGCGCACGAGGCCCGCGCAGTCGCGTTGCGTCCAGCGCGGCGTCGGGCCGCGGCGCATTTGCTGATCGACGATGCGCGTGAACCACGCGCGAAACGCAGCGGATTGTTGAGTGGTGAGTGCGTCGGGATCGGGCGCTGTCGTGGTGATGCCGAGCGCGTGTGCGTAGGGCGCAGCGGCGGTTAGCGCGAAAAACGTGGCGATGCGCGAGAGGCATGCGCGGCGCGAAGCAGTGGTGACGCTTGCGGTGTTCGCATCCCGGGCCGCGAGCGCGACTCCTCGCGCCGCTTGCGCCTCGCGAGGCGCACGCATAGCGCCTGCTACACGAAGGCGGCGCACTTAATCGCCCTCGGTGCCGGGCTGATCCGCGGGCGCCTGAGTCGCGGCGTTGTTCGACGCGGTGTCGCCGCTGGCATCGCTGTTTGCATCGCTCTTCGCACGATCGAACCACCACTCGACCGGCACCCAGCCCGTCGAGCCAGACAAGCTCTGCGGCAGCGACAACGACAACGACAGCGCCGGATAGTGCGCGAGCGCGCGCAGCTTCGGCGTCAAATGCGTACGCGACGCGTTGCGGAATACGGCCTCCTGATCGGCCGGCAGCGCGGCGCCTGCTTCGCGTTCGATCAGCGCGGCCGCCGATGCAGGCGTCAGCGTGAGGATAGTGCGCGGCAAACGCTCCGGCGCGAGCGTATCGGCGAGCGCGGGGTAACGCTTGTCGAGCACTGCAAGCGTG
>NZ_ABLD01000065.1 GCF_000172415.1 Paraburkholderia graminis C4D1M | reverse complement strand
TTGTGGGGCTTGCAAATAAAGGCGTCCGCCGACTGCTCCGCCCTGAGTGAACGACGCGCTCTAGAGTAAAACCCCTAAACCCGCCTCGAACTCCACCCTGCCGCCGTCCATGCCGCGCTGCAACATACAAGCGGCGATTGCGCATAATTTCCCGCCGACGTCGCCTCGGGCGGACACCGAAACGCCGGGCTACAATGCCGTCTCGATAGTCGAAGCGCGGTGGAGCACAGCATGGAATGCAAAGTAAGCTGGATGGGGCAAGACGGGATGGCGTTCGCGGCCGAGACGGGCAGCGGCCACCTGGTCGCGATGGACGGCGCGCCCGAAGGCGGCGGCCGCAATCTCGCGCCGCGTCCGATGGAAATGGTCTTGCTCGGCACGGGCGGCTGCACGGCCTACGACGTCGTCATGATCCTGAAGAAAAGCCGTCAGGAAATCGCCGGCTGCTCGGTGACGCTGAAGGCCGAGCGCGCCAGCGAAGATCCGAAAGTGTTCACGAAGATTCACTTTCACTTCACTGTGACGGGCAAGAACCTGAACCCGGCGACCGTGGAGCGCGCGATCAACCTGTCGCACGACAAATATTGCTCGGCGTCGATCATGATCGCGAAGACGGCCGAACTGACCCACTCGTTCGATATCGTGCCGAGCTGAACCAGCGGAACTGAGTGCCGCGGCCCGCGGGCCGCATCAACGAAAAATGCCGGCGTCCCTAAAAGACGCCGGCATTTGTTTGTGTGGTGGCAAAGCAGGCCGATAAGCCGGATTCTGTGCACGCGCAACGTCCGAAGACGCGACGCGCGTGGCAGCCATTCCTCTAGGCGCGCCATTGCTGACGCGCTCAAGCTTCCTACCCGCAGACGAGACGGGGGCCCCGTCCTGCATCTCGAAGATGCGCGCCTGCCTACTTGGAATTGCTCCGGGTGGAGGTTACCGTGCCGGTCTGCCTTGCAGCAGCCGCGGTGCGCTCTTACCGCACCGTTTCACCCTTACCTGATCCCGGCTTGCGCCGGGCCATCGGCGGTTTGCTTTCTGTTGCCCTGTTCCGCGTGTCGCCACGGATGGCCGTTAGCCATCACCCTGCCCTGTGGAGTCCGGACTTTCCTCGCCCTCTTTGGCCGAAGCCGCCGAGGCCGCGACTGCCTGGCCTGCTTTGCTGGCGCCGATTTTAGCATCTGCGCGCCGGCCCGCGCGGAATACGGACGTGTCGTCATAGAAGGCCGGTGTCTCGTTTTCCGGCCACCAGCCGGGGATGCCCAGCACCGGAAGCGGCGCAAACATACGGCTCGTCAACGCTTCCGTATTCAGCAACGCGGCGCTGACCGCCTCGTCGAGCCACGCGTCGCGCGAAGCGGCGTCCCATTCGAAGTACGCTGGCGGCACGTCGACAATCCACGCGTGCCCGGTGCACGCCTTGAACGGCGCGATCAGCTTTTCGAGCAGCGCGTGGCCGAAGCAGCGCACCTCGCAACTCGCGCCCGATGCGCCCCATGCGTCGCGCCGCTGGAGCAACAGCGTGCGCCAGTCGAACTGACGCAGCGCAGCGCTCAAGCGCGGATCGGCGCAAGCAAACAGCAGCGCGTTTTCGTCGAAGAGCGTCAGTGCGTCACGCACGCCGCCGCGCGTCGGCCCGACGCCCAGCAAGTCGATGGCCGCCGACTGCCGCGCGTTCAGCGCCGCCTTGATGCGCGGAAACGCAAACCACATCGACGCGTTGAAGAAGTCGTGCAGATTGTGGCGCGTCGGCACGCAGCCGGTGGACGCAATGTGCGCCTCGTAGGCGGCGCCGGGCGGCAGCTCGTCCTGCGCGATGAACGCGAGCCGCTGGCCGCGGCCTGTCACTTGCCGCGCCTTCGACGCGTCGGCGTTCATTTCGGCAAGCAACGCGGCGTAGCTCGTGAGCGCGGCCCGCTGCCAGCGTTGGCCGCGCTCGGCGAACGGCGCGAACCAAGGCTTCGACCAGTCGATTGCGGCGAAGCCCGACCGCGCGCCTGGCGGGAGCGCTTCATTGCCGGTGCCGCGGCCTTCGTCGTGGCGCGCGCTCACGTCGAGTTGTACCGGTTCAGTCGTTTGCGGGCGCCGTTTCGCGCCTCGCCTCGGGCTCCGCCATCTCCGCGTCACCCACGCGTCAGATCAGGCGCCAGCCAATCGATTCACCGCCGCGCAGCGGCACGACCGGCGTATCGCCGACCGGCAACTCCGCCGGCAACGTCCATTCCTCGCGACGCAGCGTGACCTTGCCCGCGTTGCGCGGCAAACCGTAGAAATCCGCGCCGTAGAAGCTCGCGAAGCCTTCGAGCTTGTCGAGCGCGCCGGCTTTGTCGAAAGCCTCGGTGTACAACTCGAGCGCGTGCAGCGCCGTGTAGCAGCCCGCGCAGCCGCACGCGTGTTCCTTCAAACCCTTCGGATGCGGCGCGCTGTCCGTACCGAGGAAGAAGCGCGGATTGCCCGACGTCGCCGCTTCGACGAGCGCGAGCCGATGCGTCTCACGCTTGAGCACCGGCAGGCAGTAGTAATGCGGGCGAATGCCGCCCTGGAAAATCGCGTTGCGGTTGTAGAGCAGATGGTGCGCGGTAATCGTCGCGCCCAGCAGTTCCGGCGCGACGCCGGCTTCGCGGATGTAGTCGACGGCGTCCTTCGTGGTGATGTGCTCGAATACCACCTTCAGCGCCGGAAACTCGCGGCGCAGCGGCGTCATGACCCGGTCGATGAACACCTTCTCGCGGTCGAACAGATCGATCGACGAATCCGTCACTTCGCCGTGCACCAGCAGCGGCATGCCGGTTTCCTGCATCACTTCCAGCGTTTTCGCGCACTTCATGATGTCGGTCACGCCCGCGTCCGAGTTCGTCGTCGCGCCCGCCGGATAGAGCTT
The DNA here is from genome assembly GCF_000172415.1 of Paraburkholderia graminis C4D1M. Lineage (GTDB taxonomy): Bacteria > Pseudomonadota > Gammaproteobacteria > Burkholderiales > Burkholderiaceae > Paraburkholderia > Paraburkholderia graminis. Next base: position 230 of record NZ_ABLD01000065.1, on the reverse strand, counting down.
CACGCCGTGCACGAAGCCGCTTTCGCGCGCGCGGCGGATTTCATCGGGCGGCGTGTTGTCGGTCAGGTACAGCGTCATCAGCGGCTCGAACTGCGCGCCGGCCGGAATGGCGGCGACGATCCGCTCGCGGTAAGCCTGGGCCATCGCCGTCGTCGTGACCGGCGGCTTCAGGTTCGGCATGATGATCGCGCGGCCGAACTGGCGCGCGGTATCCGGCAGCACCGCCGCCA
>NZ_ABLD01000066.1 GCF_000172415.1 Paraburkholderia graminis C4D1M | reverse complement strand
TTGCCGGCATCGTGTGGCGCTTCGGCGGCCGCTTCTATAACTTCCGCGGACTGCGCGCTTTCAAGAGCAAGTTCCAGCCGCATTGGGAGCCGCGCTATCTCGCGGCGTCGGGTTCGGTGGGCGTGGTCTTCACGCTCGCGGACCTGTCATTGCTGGCAGGAGGCCGGCGTTCATGACTTTGCAATCGTTTTTCAGGCTCGCCGTCGTGGCGGGCCTCGTGGCTGGCGGCACCCTCGCAAACGCGGCGACGACCACCATTTCCGGCGGCCGCTACGGCAACGTCACGGTCACGCAGCCGGCCGGTCCGTTGCGCGGCTTCGTGGTGCTTTACTCGCAGGCGAGCGGCTGGAGCGCGGCCGATCAGCAAAGCGCCGACGCGCTGGCGAAGCAGGGCGCATTGACCGTCGGCGTGGATACCGCGCGCTATGCCGCGAAGCTCGCGACCGATCCCGTGCAGAAGAAAGAAGCCTGCCATCAACTCGTCGGCGATGCCGAAGCGTTGAGCCATCAACTCGAGCGGCAGTCGCTGTCGAACCATTACTTCGCGCCGATCGTCGCGGGCACGGGCCAGGGCGCGACGCTCGCGATGCAGGTGCTGGAGCAGGCGCCGTCGAACACGATCGCCGGGGCTGTCGTCGTGGATGCGGAGCACACGCTCGATCCGCGCTTCAAGCCGTGCCCGCCCGATTCGACGATCATTCGCGACAAGATTCCGGGCTTCGTCGAAAAGGCATCGACGGGCAACGCAGGCAATGCGGGCAACGCCGACCGCGCGCGTCTCGTCGCGCTGATCGCGCCGCATCTGCAAACCGTGTCGACGCATGACGAGGACGTCTCCGATCTGCCGCTCATCGAACTGCCCGCCGCGCATCCGAACGGCCTGATGGCCGTCGTCATTTCCGGCGACGGCGGCTGGCGCGATCTCGACAAGACCATCGCCCAGGCGTTGCAGAAAGACGGCGTGTCGGTGATCGGCATCGACAGTCTGCGCTACTTCTGGAGCGAGAAGCCGCCCGCGCAAACGAGCCGCGACCTCGCGCGCGTGATGCAAACCTACGGCGCGCGCTGGCATGCCGAGCACATTGCACTGATCGGCTATTCGTTCGGCGCGGACGTGATGCCGTTCGCGTATAACCGCTTGCCCGAGGCGTTGCGCGCGAAGGTGTCGCTGATCTCGCTGCTCGGCTTTGCGCCTGACGCGGATTTCCAGATTCGCGTCGGCGGCTGGCTCGGCATGCCCGCGAGCGACAAGGCGCTGAAAGTGCGCCCTGAACTGGCGCGTGTGCCGCCCGCGATCGTGCAATGCATCTACGGCCAGAACGAGGAGGACACGCTGTGTCCGACGCTGACGAAGACCGGCATCGAAGTGATTCGCACGTCGGGCGACCATCATTTCGGCGGCGATTACAACGCGCTCGAGCGGCGCATTCTGAGTTCGTTCAAGAAGCAGAGCGGCGTGCGGGATTGAGTGCGCTGATCGCGCGCTCGTTTCGCACGGCGTACTCGCGGCACACTTGCATTGACAAATCCCGACCAGTCAACGATGATCGTCGGCATGAACTGCCTCGACATCCGTATTGCGCTGATTATTAGCATCATTCATCGAATGGTGGGTTAGCGCGCGTCTGATAGCAGTCACACATAACCCGCCCCACGAGGCGGGTTTTTTTATGTCCGCTTGCTCCGCCTCCTGGTCGACTTTCGATGACACGTTCTTGCCGCACAGGAGCTTGCCTTGCCCTCACGCGAATCACAACCGCTCGATGAAGCCGTCGACCATGTCGCGCTTCGTCACGACTACCTGAAAAAAACCCTCACCGCGCGCGTCTACGACGTGGCCCGCGAGACCGAGCTCGAACGCGCGCCGCATCTGTCGGCGCGTCTGCGTAATCCCGTGTATCTGAAGCGCGAGGATAACCAGCCGGTGTTCTCGTTCAAGGTGCGCGGCGCGTACAACAAGATGGCGCATATGTCCGCCGACGCGCTCGCGCGCGGCGTAATCACCGCGTCGGCGGGCAATCATGCGCAGGGCGTCGCGCTGTCCGCGGCACGCATGGGCGTGAAGGCGATCATCGTGGTGCCGGTGACAACGCCGCAGGTTAAGGTCGATGCCGTGCGCGCGCATGGCGGGCCGACGGTCGAAGTCGTGCAGTTCGGCGAATCGTTCAGCGATGCGTACGGCCACGCGGTGCAGCTACAGAAAGAGCGCGACCTGACCTTCGTGCATCCGTTCGACGATCCATATGTGATCGCCGGCCAGGGTACGGTCGCGATGGAAATTCTGAGCCAGCATCAAGGCCCGATTCACGCGATCTTCGTGCCGATCGGCGGCGGCGGACTCGCAGCGGGTGTCGCGGCGTATGTGAAATCGGTGCGCCCGGAGATCAAGGTGATCGGCGTGCAGACCGACGATTCGTGCGCGATGGCGACATCACTGAAAGCGGGCGAACGTGTGACGTTGAACGAGGTTGGTCTGTTCTCCGATGGCACTGCCGTCAAGCTCGTCGGCGAAGAAACCTTCCGGCTGTGCAGCGAATATCTCGACGACGTGCTGCTGGTCAACACCGACGCACTCTGCGCCGCAATCAAGGATGTATTCCAGGACACACGCAGCGTGCTAGAACCCGCGGGCTCGCTCGCGGTCGCCGGAGCCAAGCAGTATGCCGAGCGCGAAGGCATCGAGAATCAGACGCTGATCGCGATCACGTCGGGCGCGAACATGAACTTCGACCGGATGCGTTTCGTCGCCGAGCGCGCCGAAGTCGGCGAGGCGCGCGAAGCCGTATTTGCCGTGACG
>NZ_ABLD01000067.1 GCF_000172415.1 Paraburkholderia graminis C4D1M | reverse complement strand
GACGCCGCTGTGATTCTTGCGCAACAGCTTTATTTTTTGTTGCACTGCGCGACGAGAGGACTATAATCGGGTTATTCCCGAGGTAGAAACCCTATACGGGAGCCTCGATATGAACACCGCCGCGAACGCTGCAGCCGCCCGTAACACCGTTGCCGCCAAGGGCAACTGGCTCGCGAAACTGCGCGCTCTCGCGCTGCACGCACTGAATCTGCATCTGCAAAACTGCGCCGTGATCGCTGAAGCGCATCGCCGCCCGCAGTAAGCGGCAAACGCGGCCGGGCGCGCTGAAAGGCGCTGTCGACGGTCGCGCGTTAAAGACGGTCGCGCGTGACAACGAACGCGGGTCAGCAAGCAACAAGCGGCGCATTTCGCGCCGCTTTTGCTTTGTGAACGCCGCGCGCTTCCCGGGGCTTATTCGCGGCTTATTCGCGGCTGACTCGCGGCTTACTCGCCCGAACGACGCGGCAAACGGATAAGCGTAACCGTTCGCCGCATTTTCGCCGCTCGCGCGGACCAGGCGCTCATCGCCAGCACGGTCGACGCGAGGGCCGCCAGATACAAGCCCGCCATCATCCAATCCTGTTCGGCCATCATCGTTTCTCCCGTCAAGTGCCCCGTTTGTGCGACCAACGGATCGCATCTCGCGAGGCTATTGCGTGCGATTACGGCACTTGCGGCAAAAAGCTTAGCCAGCCGTGGCTCACAGCTCACGTCAACCCGCGACGAATCTTCGTTGACCGTCCACGATTAGCGTTTAAACTTCAGCCCCCTGACTTCCGGGCCGGCCGGCGCGGCGCGGGTTCCGCCCAGGTTAAACCCCGGCGCAAAGGCCCGCAGTGTCAACCTTTTGATCTGCTTGCCGTTATCCAGTTGTAATCGCCGCAAGGCGACCTGGCGGCAGACGGCCCGTCGCCGCGACAGCTGACAGCTCCACGCAAGGCCCGCATTGACCATGTTCCATCGATATAAGAATAAATTCGACCGGCTGGGCGCGATGTTCGTCCGCGCATCCAAAGCGCGAGGCATCAGGGGATTGCTCTCGCCCGTGCTCGCGCTGGCGATCTGCGCGCTGCTGCTCGGCGTGCTCCAGCATTTGTCGCAGGCCGTCGACTACCGTTCGGTGATGCACGAGCTGCGCCTCTTGTCTGCCTCGGAGTGGACCGCCGCGCTGGCCGCTACCGCGCTCAGCTACGTGGCGCTCGTCGGCCGCGATGCAGTCGGCTTGCGCTACCTGGGTGCAAGCGTGCCGCGCCCGGCGCTATGGATCGGCGCGACGGCCGGCTCCGCGCTCGGCAATGCCACCGGCTTCGGCGCGTTGACGGGCGGCGCGGTGCGCGCCCGCGTGTATGGCGCCTCGAGCATCACGCCCGCGCAGATCGGCCGCATGACGGTCTTCACGAGCGTCTCGCTCGCGCTCGCGCTGGTCCTGATGACGGCGTTCGGCATGGTCTGCCTCGCCGGCCCGCTTGCACCGATGCTGCATCTTTCGCCCGGCACCGTCCGCTGGGTCGGTGCGTTTCTGCTCGCCGCGCTGATTCTGCTGACCGCCGCATGCCGCGCCGAGACGCGCGCGATCCGCACGCGCTGGCAATGGCTTTCGTTCGATATCCCCGCGCGCCGCGATCTGCTCGAGCAAGTCGGCCTTGCGGTCGTCGACGTGATCGCCGCCGGCCTCGCGTTGTGGGCGCTGCTGCCGCATGCACACGTGAGCTTCGTCACCTTCATTACCGTCTATGCCGCGGCCATGCTGCTCGGCCTGATCGGCCATACGCCCGGCGGCGTCGGCGTGTTCGAAGCGGCGATGGTGTTCACGCTGAACGGCAGCGTCGCGACCCAGCAGATGGTCGCCGCGCTGCTCGCTTATCGCGCGATCTACTTCGGCGCGCCGCTCGTCGTGTCGGCTGCGCTGCTCGCGGGTTTCGAGGGCCGCGCGCTGAAAGGCCGCTTGCCGCTGCGCCATGCGGCGGCCGCGTCGAAACTCGCGCCGCTGTTTCTGAGCCTCGTCACGTTCGTGGTCGGCGGCATGCTGGTGATCTCGAGTGCGACGCCCGCGTTCTGGCAGCGCCTTCATATTCTTCGCGACGTGCTGCCGCTGTGGGTGCTCGAAAGCTCGCAGATGCTGTGCAGCGTGCTCGGCGTGCTGCTGCTGTTCGTCGCGCGCGGGCTGCTGCGGCGTCTCGATGCCGCCTGGTGGATGACCTTGCTGCTCGCGGTGCTGAGCCTCGCGTTGTCGCTGACCAAGGGGCTGGCATTCGTCGAAGCCGGTGTGTTGTGCACGCTGATCGTGCTGCTGCTCGCGACGCGCCGGCGCTTCAATCGTCATTCGTCGCTGTTCGCCGAGCGCTTCACGGCCGGCTGGCTCGTCTCGGTCGCGATGGTGCTGATGCTCGCGACGTGGGTCATGCTGTTCGCGTTCCGCGACGTTCCTTATACGCGTGACCTGTGGTGGCAATTCGCCTTCGACGAACGCGCGCCGCGTGCGCTGCGCGCAACGCTCGCCGCGAGCCTGTTCGCCGCGACGTTCTCGTTCTGGCAGTTGCTGCGTCCCGCGCCGGGCCACTTCGTGAAGCCCGCGCCGGAAGATTTGCAGGACGCGGCGCGCATCGTGCGCGCGCAGGAGCGCAGCGACGCCGGCCTCGCACTGATGGGCGACAAGAGCTTCCTGTTCTCGGAGTCGCGGCAAGCGTTCCT
>NZ_ABLD01000068.1 GCF_000172415.1 Paraburkholderia graminis C4D1M | reverse complement strand
GGTCTTTGCCGCGCTCACGCTGCTGTGCACGACACTGCGCTGCTCATCTGCAGCGCGGCGCGCAACGCAAAGAAGCAGACGAGCGCGGAGCGCTTTATCGACAGCCGGATGAGCGTCGCGTCGACGGCCGCGATGAGCGGCGCGGCGATGGCATCGGGCGCAGCGGGTGCAAGCGGTGCTGCAAGCGCGCCGCGTGGCGCATCGTCTTCGGGCGGCGCTTCGTCTTCGTCTTCGGGCGCGGCCGCGGGATCGGCGTCCGCTTCCGCACGCCGCGCCGCGCCCGGCGTCGCGTTCGCGCCGCAAGCGCCGGCCGCCGACGCGGGCTGGGACGCGCATCTGCGTTATCTGGGCGCACGCATGCGCTATGCAATCGGCGCGAGGCTCAACCGCGCCGGACTGCGCAACGCGCGCGCGTCGCTCGCCGCGGTTGCAGCCGTCATCGTGACCTTGTGTCTCGTGGCCGGCAGCCAGGGCGGCCCACTCGCCGCCGGCGTCACGCTGCTGGGCTGCGCGGTGTTCCTCTACTTCGTGATGTCGATGCGCGCAAGCCGGCGCCGTCAGGCGATCGTGCGGCAACTGCCGTCGTTTCTCGACGGCATCGTGCGTCTGATCACGCTCGGCAACAGCGTGCCCGCCGCGTTCCAGGCCTCGCTGCAAACCACCGAGGCGCCGCTGCGCGAATGCCTCGACCACGTTTCGCGGATGCTCAGATCCGGCGTCGAGATCGACCGCGCGCTGTCTCACGTCGCGGTCCTGTACGGCGCGCGCGAACTCGAACTGGTGGGCGCGGTGCTGCGGCTCTCCGTTAAATACGGCGGCCGCGCGGACGTCATGCTCGACCGCATGTCGTCGTTCATGCGCGATCTCGAGCAGGCCGAACGCGAACTCGTCGCGATGTCGTCGGAAACGCGGCTGTCGTCGTGGGTGCTCGGCATGTTGCCCGTCGGCATAGGCGGCTTTCTGATTCTGACGAACCCGCGCTATTTCGGCTCCATGTGGTTCGATCCGGGCGGCCGCCAGATTCTCTATCTCGCGTTCGCGCTGCAATTGACGGGCGCGTATCTGCTCTACCGGCTCGCCCGGTTGAAGGCATGACGATGCGCCCGAACGAACTCTTCGCTCTTGCGCTTGCGTTCGCCGCCGCGGGCTTGCTGCTGCTTGCCGGCTTGCTGGTCGCGCGTCTTGCCGCGGCACGCCGCAGCGCTCGCACGCTCGCGCACGCACTCGACGGACGCGCGCTGCAAAGCGCGGCGGCCGCAGGCGCTCGTGGCGCGCAGGCGGGCAATGCGGCGAATGCCGCGCAGCGCGGCGGCGCTGCGAACGCATCGAGCGTGGCAAGCGTGGCTAGCGGGTCGCACGCGCCCAATGCGTCCAATGCCGCGCACGCGCTGAATACATCGTCCTCGCGCGGCACTTCGGCCAACGTCAAGCGCGCACGCGGCATGAAAGGCCTGCTCGAACGATGCGCCGACGCCGGCACGCGCTGGCTCGACACATCGGTTGGCCGGCAGGTCGTCGCGCAGGAGGACCGGCGGCTTCTCGAACAGTGCGGTTTCGTCGATGCCCGCGCGCGCGGACTGTTCCTGATGGCGCGGATCGCGGGCGCGATCATGCTGCCGCTCGTCGCCGGCCCGATCGCGCACGCGCATGTCGACGGTCCCCGTTATGTGCTCGTCGTGATCGTCGCGTTCATGTGCGGCGTGATGGCGCCGAAGCTGGTGTTGCGCCGGCGCGCGGCGGCGCGTCGCGGCGCGGTCGTCGACGAATTGCCGATGCTCGTCGATCTCTTGCGCCTCTTGCAGGGCGTCGGCCTCTCGCTCGATCAAAGCCTTCAGGTGATGGTCAACGATTTTCGCGGCGTCTTGCCCGTGCTCGCGAGCGAACTCGAAATCGCGCAAGGCCAGTTTGCCGCGGGCCGCACGCGCGAGCAGTCGCTGTCGCGGCTTGCGTCCAGCTTCGACAACGAAGACCTGCGCGCCGTGGTGCGCCTGCTGATTCAGGTGGACCGCCACGGCGGCGCGGTGCAGGAACCGCTCAAGCAGTTCGGCGACCGCCTGCGCGAAACGCGCCGCGCGATGCTGCGCGAACGGATCGGCCGGATGGCGGTGAAGATGACCGGCGTGATGATCCTGACACTGCTTCCCGCGCTGATGATCGTCACCGCGGGGCCGGGTGTGATGTCCGTGTCCCATTCGCTGAAGTCGATGCATCGGTAAG
>NZ_ABLD01000069.1 GCF_000172415.1 Paraburkholderia graminis C4D1M | reverse complement strand
GGCATCGCCGCCCAGCATGCAAACGGCCAATGGCAGGTCACGCCGACAGAGTCGCAAAGCTCGGGCGTGCTGAGTTCGATGAGCGAGGCGAATTGTTTCATCGTGCTCGGCCATGAAGACGGCGACGTTGCCGAGGGCGAGCGCGTCAGTATCATGCTGTTCCACGGCCTGATCTAACGGTTCGGCGAATATTCGCGATCCGGCGCTGTCATCACCGGCGCATTTGTTTTACCCATTACCACTACGACATGCGGGTTTGACTTACATGAAAAAACAGATCTCGTTCATTGCACCGGGACAAACGGCCAAAGCACTTATCCTCGTCTACCTGACGTTCTCCGTGCCTATCGTGCTGCTGGGCGTGCTGGTCGCGTTCGTGCGCTACGGTTCGGTCGAACTGAGCACGGTGTTCAGCGCGCTGCTGCTGAATGCGATTCTCGGCTTCATCCTGCTGTGGATCGCCTGCCACGCGTACAACTGGGTGGCGTCGCGCTTCGGCGGCATTGAAATCCAGTTGACCGACGCACCCGAAGAAGCATGACGCGCGCTGCGTTCCGCGTCACTGCTGCCGAGCCCGCGAGCGCGGGCCCGGTCGGGCAGCAGGCGCGGACCGCCGATGCCCACGCGTGGCGTCAGCCTCTTGTTACCTCATTGCTCATCGGGCTCGATGCCCGGCACTGCACCGCCGCCTATCAAACCATTCGCCTCCTCGCCGGGTAGCGCCTCCACGTCGCGCAGCTTGCGGTTCATGACGCGAGTGCGCGTCTCCGCCGCTTCGATGGAACGCGTGACCGTTTCGAGCTGCGCCTTCGTCCTCGCGAGCACATCGCCGAATTTGCCGAACTCCGTCTTGACCGCGCCGAGCACCTGCCACACCTCGCTCGAGCGCCGTTCGATGGCAAGCGTGCGAAAACCCATCTGCAAACTGTTGAGCAACGCGGTCAGCGTGGTGGGACCGGCAATCGTCACGCGATACTCGCGTTGCAGCAGATCCGAGAGCCCCGGCCGACGCAGCACTTCGGCGTACAAACCTTCGGTCGGCAGGAACAGCAGCGCGAAGTCGGTGGTGTGCGGCGGCGACACGTACTTCTCGGCGATGCTGCGTGCCTCCGCGCGAATCCGCGCTTCTAGCGCGCGCGACGCTTCTTCTACCGCGAGCGGGTCGGCTCTTTCCTGCGCGTCGATCAGGCGTTCGTAGTCTTCGCGCGGGAATTTTGCGTCGATTGGCAGCCACACCGGCGCCGCCGCGCCGCCCGCGGCACCGGCCGCGCCCGCCACGCCCGCTTCTACCCGCCCCGGCAAGCGAATCGCGAACTCCACACGATCCGCGCTTTTCGGCACCGTCGCCACGTTCTTCGCGTACTGGTCCGCGGTGAGCAGTTGCTCGAGCAATGCCTCGAGTTGCACTTCGCCCCAAGTGCCACGCGTCTTGACGTTCGTCAGCACCTTTTTCAGATCGCCGACGCCGGCCGCAAGCGTCTGCATTTCGCCCAGGCCGCGATGCACCTGCTCGAGCCGGTCGGACACGAGCTTGAACGATTCGCCCAGGCGTTGTTCGAGCGTGGCGTGCAGTTTTTCGTCGACGGTGCGGCGCATTTCTTCCAGCTTGCTCGCGTTGTTCGCCTCGATGTCCTTCAGCCGCTGCTCGATGGTCGCGCGAACTTCGGCGAAGCGCCGGTCGCTCGCCTCGGTGAGGTGCCCGAGTTGCAGGCTGAGCGTATCGCCGAACTGCTTGAGCGAGCGCCCCTGTTCATCGCGCGCCTGTTGCGCCTGCTGTTGCAGACTGTGACGCACCGCGTCGAGCTGTTGCGCGAATCCGTCGATCTTGCCGCCCTGCACCGTCGTCATGCTGCTGAATTGCGCGGCCAGCGTCTGCTGGAAATGCGCGAAGCCGCTGCTCTGCTCGGTGCGCGACACGCGCGCCGTCTCGGTGATGTCGTTGCGCAATTGCCGCTCGAGGCGCTCATACGCGTGCGCCTGCGCATCGGCTGCCGTGTCGATGCGTTCGTTCAGCAGGTCGAACTGTTCCTGTTCGCCGGCGCGGCCCCGGCCGCGCATCAGCAACGCCAAAGCAAGCATGAGAGCGACCGCCAGCAA
>NZ_ABLD01000070.1 GCF_000172415.1 Paraburkholderia graminis C4D1M | reverse complement strand
GGAATCGGGTCTGTCGAAGCAGGACTCGCGCTATGAAATTGGCCGCGTCGCCGACGTGTTCAAGTTCGCCGCGATGGAAGCATTGCGCGACGACGGGCAGAGCTTCGCGTGCGATCTGACGCCGCACGGCAAGCGGCGGCGCGTGTTTTCGCAGCGCGAGCCGCTCGCCGGCGTGATCGTCGCCATCACGCCGTTCAACCATCCGATGAACCAGGTCGCGCATAAGATCGCGCCGGCAATCGCGACGAATAATCGCGTCGTGGTGAAGCCGTCGGAGAAGGTGCCGTTGTCGGCGCTTTATCTCGCCGACATTCTGTATGAGGCCGGTTTGCCCGCGCCGATGTTGCAAGTGCTGACCGGCGACCCGCGCGAAATCGCCGATGAACTCATCACGCATCCGCTGGCTGAACTCGTCACGTTCACGGGCGGCGTGGCGATCGGCAAATACATCGCGGCGAAGGCGGCGTATCGGCGTGTCGTGCTCGAGTTGGGCGGCAACGATCCGCTGATCGTGCTCGACGACGCCGATCTCGAGCGCGCGGCGACGCTCGCCGTGCAGGGCTCGTACAAGAACTCGGGTCAACGCTGCACGGCCGTCAAGCGGATGCTCGTGCAACAGCGCGTCGCGGCGGATTTCGCCGAGCTGGTCGTCGAGAAGACGCGGGCCTGGCGCTTCGGCGATCCATTCGATGCGGCGAATCAGATGGGCACGGTCATCGACGTCGCGGCGGCGCAGCTTTTCGAATCGCGCGTGAACGAGGCGATTGCGGGCGGCGCGCGTTTGCTTGCCGGCAATCGGCGCAATGGCGCGCTGTATTCGCCGACGGTGCTCGACAGAGTTGAGCCGGAAATGAGCGTGGTGCGCGAGGAAACCTTCGGGCCGGTGTCGCCGATCATCACGTTCGACACGCTCGACGACGCTATCCGCATCAGCAACGGCACGCGATTCGGTTTGTCGTCGGGCGTGTGCACGAACCGACAGGACGCGATCACGCGTTTCATCAACGAGTTGCGGGTGGGCACGGTCAACGTGTGGGAAGTGCCGGGCTATCGGATCGAGTTGACGCCGTTCGGCGGAATCAAGGATTCGGGGCTCGGATACAAGGAAGGCGTTCAGGAAGCGATGAAGAGCTTTACCAATCTGAAAACTTTTTCTTTACCGTGGGAGTGACGGCGTGGCACTGAGTGTGAGCGACATCCGTTCGCTATTCGAGCAATATGGCGGCATCGCTTATAGCGGCGAACCGGTCACGCAACTCCAGCATGCATTGCAAAGCGGCGTGTTAGCGGAAGAGGCTGGCGCGAACGACGAACTCGTCGCTGCTGCGTTTTTGCATGACCTCGGGCATTTGCTCAATCTGCAAGGCGCGACGCCGACGGAGCGGGGCATCGACGATCTGCATCAGTACTTCGCGTTGCCGTTTCTGCGCGCCGTGCTGCCGGACGCGGTACTGGAGCCGATTCGTCTGCATGTGGACGCGAAGCGCTGCCTTTGCGCCATCGACGACGCGTATTTCGACCAGCTTTCCGCCGATTCGGTGCGAAGTCTGCAGTTGCAAGGCGGGATCTTCAGCCGCGACGAAGCGGAAGCGTTTCTCGAGAAGCCGTACGCACAGGACGCGCTGCGTCTGCGTAAATGGGACGACCGCGCAAAAGAAGAAAATCGCGCGACGCCGGATATCGATCACTACCTCGCAGTAGTGGAGCGCGTCATGCGTAAGCGCGCGATTGCGGGAGTTTGAACGGTCCGGTTTTCATAGCTCGTGACAATCGTTTTGGGGCAATTTCCTTATGTGGAAATAACGCTTGCAAGGCGCCGGCCGGCTCGCTAGAATCTCGCTCTTTCGTGCTCCGGACGCCGGGGCACGGGAAGCGGGAGAGCCAATAGCGGCAAGGCTTCCAGCGGTGGCGGCAGGTTCAGGCAGTAGCAAAAACCTGTTGACGGCGCGACGGAAGTTCTTCATAATCTCGCTTCTCTGCTGCTGATGCAGCGCCTTACAACGAAGCAGTGCCGGGGTGGT